>NZ_JAHTKU010000011.1 GCF_019192965.1 Nocardioides daeguensis | reverse complement strand
GAGAACCTGGTCCCCGACTTCAACGGCGACCCCACCCTGCTCGCCGAGGTCTTCGACGCACGCCCCGAGGTCCTGGCCCACAACCTCGAGACCGTGCCCCGCATCTTCAAGCGGATCCGCCCCGCCTTCCGCTACGAACGCTCCCTCGACGTCCTCACCCAGGCCCGCGCCTTCGGCCTGGTCACCAAGTCCAACCTCATCCTCGGCATGGGCGAGACCCGCGACGAGGTCTCCCAAGCCCTGCGCGACCTGCACCAGGCAGGCTGCGAGCTGGTCACCATCACCCAGTACCTACGCCCCTCCGTCCGCCACCACCCCGTCGAACGGTGGGTCAAGCCCGAGGAGTTCGTCGACCTCGCCACCGAGGCCGAGGAGATCGGCTTCAGCGGGGTGCTGGCCGGACCGCTCGTGCGCTCCTCCTACCGTGCAGGTCGGTTGTACCGTCGAGCCATGGAGCACAGGAGCCTGTGATCACGTGGCGCTGAGCGTCTTCGACCTCTACTCGATCGGCATCGGGCCGTCGTCGTCGCACACGGTCGGGCCGATGCGCGCCGCCCGCACCTTCGCCACCGGCCTCGCCGCCGACGGGGAGCTGGCGCGGGTCGCGCGGGTCCGGGCCGAGCTGTTCGGCTCGCTGGGCGCCACCGGGCACGGCCACGGCTCGGTCAAGGCCGTCATCCTCGGGCTCGAGGGTGACGAGCCGGCGACGACCGACACGACGACGTACGACGCGCGGGTGGCGGCCATCCTCGAGCGCGAGCAGCTCCGGCTCGCCGGCGAGCGGGTCATCCACTTCGAGGCCGACGACGTGGTCATGCACCGGCGCCAGTCGCTGCCGGCCCACCCCAACGGCATGGTCTTCACGGCGTACGACGCCAGCGGGGCCGAGCTGCGCGCGCGCACCTACTACTCGGTGGGCGGCGGCTTCGTCGTCGACGACACCCAGGTGGGCGCGGACCGCGTGGTCGTGGACGACACGGTGCTGCCCTACCCGTTCACGACCGGCGGCGAGCTGCTCGCCGTGTGTCACGACGCCCGGCTGAGCGTGTCCGACGTCATGCTCGCCAACGAGCTGACCTGGCGCTCGGAGGCCGAGGTCCGGGCCGGCCTGCTGGAGATCTGGCGGGTGATGGTCGCCTGCGTCGACGAGGGCTGCCGCCGTGGCGACGGCGTCCTGCCAGGCGGCCTCAAGGTCCCGCGGCGCGCCCCGGAGCTCTTCGCGACGTTGTGCGCGGCCGGCAGCCAGGACCCGCTCGACGTCATCGACTGGGTCAACCTGTTCGCGCTGGCCGTCAACGAGCAGAACGCCTCCGGCGGCCGGATCGTCACCGCGCCCACCAACGGCGCGGCCGGCATCGTCCCCGCGGTGCTGCACTACTGGGTGCGCTTCCAGGCGTCGGACCTGAGTCCCGAGCAGGTCGACGACGGCATCGTCCGGT
The DNA here is from genome assembly GCF_019192965.1 of Nocardioides daeguensis. Lineage (GTDB taxonomy): Bacteria > Actinomycetota > Actinomycetes > Propionibacteriales > Nocardioidaceae > Nocardioides > Nocardioides daeguensis. The sequence continues at coordinate 321,606 of NZ_JAHTKU010000011.1, read as the reverse complement.
TCCTGCTGACCGGCGCCGCGATCGGCATCCTGGCCAAGATGAACGCCTCCATCTCGGGCGCGGAGGTCGGCTGCCAAGGAGAGGTCGGCTCGGCCTGCGCGATGGCCGCCGGTGCCCTGTGCGAGGTGCTCGGCGGCAGCCCGGAGCAGGTGGAGAACGCCGCCGAGATCGGGATCGAGCACAACCTCGGCCTGACCTGCGACCCGGTCGGCGGCCTGGTCCAGATCCCCTGCATCGAGCGCAACGCCATCGCGTCGGTGAAGGCGATCAACGCGGCCCGGCTGGCCATCCACGGCACGGGCTCCCACAAGGTCAGCCTGGACAAGGCGCTCAAGACCATGCGCGAGACCGGACGCGACATGAAGACCAAGTACAAGGAGACCTCGCGCGGCGGCCTCGCCGTCAACGTCATCGAGTGCTGATCTCCCCGGCTCGCCCGACTGCTTGGGTGCTCCCCTCGCCTGCCGATGTGCTCTTCGAGAGCCGTCAACGGGAGAGGGGAGCACCAGCCGTGGCAGGACGCGTCTCCCGTGCCGTGCTGCCCGGGGCCGGGTTCGCGGTGGCGTACGGGCTGGCGATCTTCGTGGGCCGGGCGACCCGGGTCGACGGCAGCGAGGTCTCGCTCGTGTGGCCCGCCGCCGCGGTCGCCGTGCTCTGGGGGCTCCACGCGCGCGGACTCGGCCGCGCGCAGGCCGCGCTCCACTGGACACTGCTCGTCCTGCTGACGTTCTCGGTGAACCTGGTGACCGGGGCCACCCTCGGCCTCTCGGCCTGGTTCGTCCTCGTCAACGTCGCGCTCAGCGCGGTCACGGTGGCGGTCCTGTGCCGTGACGGCCGGTCGGTCGTGCTGCGCGAGCCGGCGGACCTCGGCCGACTGGTGGGCGCGATCAGTGCCGGCACCCTGGTGGCGGCGGCCGTCGCGGTCTCGTGGTTCGCCTACGAGGGGCAACCGGACCTGCCGCGGACCTTCGCCCTGTTCGCGATCCGCAACGGCGTCACCGCGCTGACCGGCGTGGCCGTCGTGCTCCGGCTGCGTGACGCGCAGTGGCGACGCCCGACGCTGTCGGGGATCCGGGGCGCGGAGACCCTGGCGTTCCTGGCCACGACGGTCGTGGTGTTCACCCGGGTGTTCTGGCTCAACCCCGGCCACCCGAACGCCTTCGGCGTGATGCTCCCGGCCTTGTGGGTGTCCCTGCGCTACACCACGACGACGAGCACGATGTTCCTCGCCGGCTCCGGTGTCTCGATCCTGTGGGCCACGCTCCTGGGCCGTGGCGTCCTCAGCGGCGTCGCGCCGACACAGCAGGCCCTGCTCGCCCAGGGCATGGTCGGCTGCCTGACGATCGTGGTCCTCACCCTCGCCCTGTTCCGCGACTCGCGCAACGAGCTGATCGCCGAGCTGCGCGACCTGGCGCAACGCGATCCCCTCACCGGCCTGGCCAACCGGGCGCTGCTCAACCAGCGCCTGGAGGAGGCGCTGCGGCACGAGCCGCCCGCCACGGTGGGCGTGCTGCTGCTCGACCTGGACGGCTTCAAGTCCGTCAACGACGCCTGGGGGCACGAGGAGGGCGATCTCCTGCTCATCGAGATCGCCGACCGGCTGACCGAGGTGGCCCGCCCCGGAGACATGGTGGCCCGCCTGGGCGGCGACGAGTTCGTCGTGCTCTGCCTCGGACTGGCGGACCCGGCGGAGCTGGAGCTGCGCGCCGAGCGGGTCCGGCAGCGGGTGGCGCTGCCCTACGGCCAGGCCTCGGACGCGCCGTACGACCGCATCACGGCGAGTGTCGGCACCGCCGTGTCCGAGCGCGCCAGCACCCCGCGCTCATTGCTGGCTGCCGCCGACCGGGCCATGTACGACGTCAAGCGGGCGGCCGCCGCCCCGGGCGTCAGAGGCCAGGCAACACGCGCCGCACGATGGCCAGCAGGGCCTCGCGCAGCAACAGGTGAGCCTGCTCGCGGCTGAGCGTCTCCTCGCGCGACCACTCGCGGATCGCGCCGCGGGCGAGCTCGCCGAACGCGCGCACGACCGCCCGCGCGGCGGGGTCCCGCGGGTCGCCGCCGACCATCTCCAGCACCCGGCCGGCCGCGAGGTCGTGGGCCTCGTCGAGGATCGAGCGGACCTCGGCGTCCTCCCCCACCCCCTCGGCCGCGCGCACCGTCAGGTAGGTCGCCCTCTCGGGCGTGATCGAGCCCAGGAACCAGCGCACGGCCGCGTCGACCCGGTCGGTGAGCGACCCGGACGGGAGCGACACGTCCTCCAGCGTGGGCAGCAGCGACGCCCGCCGGACGACCTCGAGGTAGAGCGTGCGCTTGTCGCCGAAGTAGTGGTTGAGCAGGCCGCGCGCCACGCCCGCCTCGTGGGCGATCCGCGTGGTCGACACCTCGGCGTACGACTGCGCGGCGAACAGCCGCTCGGCCGCGAGGAGGATCTGCTCGCGGCGCTCGTCCGGGGCGAGGCGCTGGCGTCGGGCCGTCTCGGGCATGCCTCCAACCTACTATTGGCAGCCTGCCAATAAAAGGCTAGCGTTGCCGCCATGGCGACCACGACCAAGGTCCGCGACCTCCCCGTCCCCGCGGGCTTCGACATGCGCGACCACGTCTCCGGGATCGGCGCGCACCTCGCCGGCCCGGCCAACGTGATCATGCAGCTGAGCTGGCCCGGCGTCGGCTACGGCGTGATGAACAGCCGGGTCCACGACGGCGCCGCCACGAAGCGGCCCTTCAAGCGCGGCCGGACCACCTTCACCTACCTCGCCGTCGCCCTCCTCGGCACCGAGAAGGACCGCACCGCCTTTCGCAAGGAGGTCAACCGGCAGCACGCCCAGGTGGTGTCGCGGCCCGGCGAGAAGGTGCAGTACCGCGCGATGGACCCGCGGCTGCAGACCTGGGTCGCAGCCTGTCTCTACTACGGCACGGCCGACATGATCGAGAGGATGCACGGCCCGCTCCCCGACGCCGAGGCCGACGCCCTCTACGCCCACTGCGCCCGGTTCGGCACCACGCTGCAGATGCCCGCCGACGCCTGGCCCGCGGACCGCGCGGCCTTCCGGCGCTACTGGGAGGAGGCGGAGGCCGAGGTCGACATCGACCCCGCGGTCGCGTCGTACCTGATCTCACTCACGCGCCTGGAGAACTTCCCCCGGCCGTTCCGGCTGCTCGCGCCGTTCGTGCTGTTCGTGACGACCGGCTTCCTGCCGCCGCTGTTCCGCGACGCGATGGGCCTGCCGTGGACGGCTCGCCAGCAGCGCCGCTTCGACCGGCTGCTGCGGACCCTCGGTACCCTCGAACGCCGGCTCCCCCGCGCGCTGCGGAACTTCCCGTTCAACCTGTGGCTCGCCGACATGCGTCTGCGCCGCCGGCTGCGCCGTCCCCTCGTCTGACCCGCTACCAGGAGCACCCATGGACTTCGACCTGCCCGAGAGCGCCCTTGCCGTCCGCGAGGGCGTCGCCGCCGTCGCCGCGCGCTACGACCACGCCTACTGGTCGCGCTGCGAGGAGGAGCACCGCTTCCCCCAGGAGGTCTTCGACGACCTCGGCAGCGGCGGCTGGTTCGGCCTGTGCGTCCCCGAGGAGTACGGCGGCGGCGGCCAGGGCCTGCTCGAGCTGGCGGTCGCCAACATGACCCTGTGCGCCTCCGGCGGCGTCGCCGGCACCTTCTTCTACGTGACGACGCCCGGCTTCGGCGCGATGACGCTGACCCGGCACGGCTCACAGGAGCAGAAGCAGCGGATCCTGCCCGGCCTCGCCGACGGCTCGGTGCAGTTCTGCCTGGCGCTCACCGAGCCGGACGCAGGTAGCAACGCCATCGAGATCAAGACCGCCGCCCGGCGCGACGGCGACGAGTTCGTGATCAAGGGCCAGAAGGTCTGGATCTCCAACGTCGAGAACGCCGACTGGATGGTTGCCGTCACCCGCACCATCCCCGCCGCCGAGACCCAGCAGCGGGGCCTGCCCCGCACCGCCGGATTCACGCTGTTCCTCGTCGACGTGAAGCAGGCGCTGGCCGACGGCACCTTGTCGTACGCCCCGATCCCCAAGATGGGCAGCAACGTCCTCGCCTCGAGCCAGGTCTTCTTCGACGACGTCCAGGTCCCGGCGGCCAACGTGATCGGCGAGGTCGACGCGGGCTTCGGCGTGCTGTGGGACGTGCTCAACCCCGAACGGATCCTCGCGGCCGCCGGCGGCATCGGTACGGCCGACGCCGCCCTGCGGATCGCCTGCGACTACGCCCGCGAGCGCGAGGTCTTCGGCCGCCCCATCGGCGCCAACCAGGGCCTGCAGTTCCCGCTCGCCCAGATCAAGGCCAAGACCGAGCTCGGCCGGCTGATGACCTACCAGGCAGCGTGGCTCTTCGACCAGGGCCGTCCCTGCGGCAACGAGGCCAACGTCGCCAAGCTGACCGGCGCCCAGGTCGGCTGGGAGGCCGCCAACCAGGCCTTCCAGACCCTCGGCGGCATGGCGTACTCCAAGGAGTACCCGGTGGAGCGGATCTTCCGCGACGCCCGGATCGCCAAGAACATCCCCGTCGCCGAGGAGCTCGTGCTCGCCCACATCGGCACCCAGATGCTGGGGCTCCCCAAGAGCTACTGACCGAGCTCGTCGAGTAGCCCGAGGCGCTAGCCGAGGGCGTATCGAGACGCCAACCGAGCTCGTCGAGTAGCCCGAGGCGCTAGCCGAGGGCGTATCGAGACGCCAACCGAGCTCGTCGAGTAGCCCGAGGCGCTAACCGAGGGCGTATCGAGACGCCAACCGAGCTCGTCGAGTAGCCCGAGGCGCTAACCGAGGGCGTATCGAGACGCCAACCGAGCTCGTCGAGTAGCCCGAGGCGCTAACCGAGGGCGTATCGAGACGCCAACCGAGCTCGTCGAGTAGCCCGAGGCGCTAACCGAGGGCGTATCGAGACCCCAACCGAGCTCGTCGAGTAGCCCGAGGCGCTAACCGAGGGCGTATCGAGACGCGGCTACTCGCCCCGGCCGAAGTTCTTCCTCGCCAGTCCAGGCAGGGCGGCGTAGTCGCCACGGATCAGCGCTTCGCGCTTGGCGCGCGACCAGCCCTGGATCTGCTTCTCGAAGTTGAACGCCTCACGGATGTGGGCGCACTCGTAGGACCACGCCAGCTCGACGGGGCGCCGTCCGGGACGGCGCGTGTACGCCGACCCCAGACCGACGTTGTGCTCCCAGAGCCGCTTGTCGAGCCGGTGGGTGCTGCCGACATAGTAGGAGCCGTCGGCGCAGCGCAGGATGTAGACGAAAGCCATGCGCCGACAATGAGGTGCCCGCGCGCCGCTGTCGAACGTTCATCCACAGGGGTTTGACGAGACGTCTCGATACGCCGCTCGCTGGCGCTCGCAGCTACTCGACGACCTCACCCACCACAACGTCTTGATACGCCGCTCGCTGGCGCTCGCAGCTACTCGACGACCTCATCGCCTCGGGCTACTGACGCGACAGCGCCCGGGTCACCATCTCCAGCGAGCCGGCGGGGACGCCGGGGCTGTACAGGTAGCCCTGCACCTCGTCACAGCCCCGCTCGCGCAGGTACCGCTCCTGGTCGGCGGTCTCGACGCCCTCGGCGACCACGGTCATCCCGAGGGCATGGGCCATCACGATGATGGCGTCGACGATGGCGGCGTTCTTGGCGGTGCCGATCTCCTGCACGAAGGAGCGGTCGATCTTGAGCTTGTCGATGGGGAACTGGGTCAGGTAGGCCAGGCTGCTGTAGCCGCGGCCGAAGTCGTCGACGACGATCGAGACGCCCAGCGTGCGCAGCGACTCCAGCATGGCGACGACGTCGCCGTGGTCCTCGATGAGCAGGCCCTCGGTGATCTCGACCTCGAGCTGGCAGGGTTCGATGCCGGCGACCTCGATCGCGGTGGCGATCTCGTCGAGCCAGGTGCGTCCGCGCAGCTGGCGCGGGGAGACGTTGACCGCGAGCCGCAGCGGGCGGCCGAGCTGCTCTTGGACCTGGGCGAGCGCCGTGCACGCGGTCGAGAGGACCCAGCCGCCGAGCTGCGCGATCATGCCGCCGTCCTCGGCGACCGGGATGAACCGATCGGGCGGGACCGGCCCCAGGCTGGGACTGGTCCAGCGGGCAAGCGCCTCGACACCGACCACCTCGCCGGTGACGAGGTCGACCTGGGGCTGGTAGACGAGCGAGAGCTCGTCCTGGTCGAGCGCCTGGCGCAGTGCGGCCGAGAGGGCGAGCCTGTCGTTGTTCTCGGCGAGCATCTGCGGCTCGAACCAGCGGATCCCGTTCCGGCCCGCGGCCTTGGCCTGGTACATCGCGATGTCGACATGCTTGAGCAGCGTCGCGGCGTCCCGGCCGTCGGCGGGGAACCGCGCCCCGCCGATGCTCGCGGTGACGGCGAGCTCGTAGCCGTGCACCACGACCGGCGCCAGGACGTCGGCCATCAGCTCCTCGAGGCGCCGGTCGAGGTCGGTGCCCGGGACCAGGTCCTCCATCACGATGACGAACTCGTCGCCCCCCAGGCGGGCGACGACGTCGTCGGCACGGGTCCAGGCCAACAGCCGTTCGGCGACGACGATGAGCAGCTCGTCGCCGATGTGGTGGCCCAGTGAGTCGTTGATCCGCTTGAACTGGTCGAGGTCGATCAGCACGAGCCCGAGCTCGGTGGCGTCGCGCTCCGCGGCCTCCAGGGCCTGGTCGAGGTGCCGCACCAGCAAGGAGCGGTTCGGCAGGTTGGTGAGGCTGTCGTGGGTGACGATGTGCTCGATCCGCGCGCGCGCCTCGATCCGTTGCGTGATGTCGTAGGCCACCGCGAGGAAGCCGTCCGGCGTCCCGTCCTCCGACGCCAGCGGGACGATCACCTCGTGCACGGGGACCTGGCTGCCGTCCTTGCGCCGATAGGTCCACTCGGCCTCGTTCTCCACGGCGTGGGCGAGGACCGGGGTCCCGTCCGGGTAGAGCTGGCGCTCGGCACCGTCGATCTCGACGAGCGAACGGCCGATCAGCTCGGCCTGCTGCCGGTCGACCAACCGCGCCGCAGCCGGGTTGGCCGTGCGGATCCGGCCGGCGGCGTCGGTGGTGATGATGCTGAACGGCATCGTGTCCAGGATCGAGCGGCGCAGGGTGTCTTGGCGCACCAGCGTCTCCGCCTCCTGGCCGCGCAGCCGCTCGGTGATGTCGATGATCGAGGCGAGCACGAAACGGTCCTCGCCCACCACGATCGGGTTGAGGCCGATCTCGATGGGCATCTCGGTGCCGTCGCGGCGCAGGCCGAACAGCTCACGCCCCACCCCCATCGCGCGCCGGCTCGGCTGGCGGACGTACGACGCCCGCTCGGTGCCGTGCCGCGCACGGAAGCGCGCCGGCATCAGGTCCTCGACGCCGAGCGTGAGGAGCTCCTCGCGGGAGTAGCCGAACGCCTGCTCCGCCTCGGAGTTCACCAGCACGATCCGCCCGTTCGCGTCGATGAGCACCATCGCGCTCGGCACGGCCTCGATGATCAGCCGGAGCCGCTCGTCGTCGTCGGTCGCGTCGCGGAGCATGTGCTCCCCATCGGCCCAGGACCGAAGGATCGGAGCGGATCGGGACCTAGGTCCCGATGCCGCGTGTCGTTCGGACCGGATCACGCCGATCTTCGGCGTTCCGCCTGCCTGCCACCTAGGCTCGAGCCCGAGGGAAGGGGATCTCGTGCACTGGTTGCAACGAGCAGTGGGACTGTTCATCTTGGGGACCGCGATGGGCGGAGCCGGCCTGCTGTGGTGGTCGGTGTCGGACACCGCCCACGGCCGGGCCGAGCCGTCGGACGGTCTCGTGCTCGGCGTGTGGCACGTCCTCTACGACACCGAGGCGCCGACCCTGCCGACCCTCGCGGCCGCTGCCGGTCTCGCCCTGCTGTTCGCCGCGGGCGTCGCGGCCCTCGAGCGCCGCATCGCCAACCAGGCCCGGCGGAGCAACGACGGCGCCCACCTGCCGCTGTCGCCTCGCCACGTGATGGCCGAGACCCGCGGCATCTTCCACGGCGACGTCACGCTGACCGTCCTCGTCCCGGCCCACAACGAGGCAGCGGGCATCGGCGCCACCCTCCGCTCCCTGGCCGGCCAGTCCCGGCCGCCCGAGCGGATCATCGTGGTCGCCGACAACTGCACCGACGACACCGTCGCGATCGCCCGCCAGTGCGGCGCCGAGGTCATCGAGAGCGTCGAGAACCGCCACAAGAAGGCGGGCGCGCTGAACCAGGCGCTGGCCAAGATCCTGCCCGGTCAGGGCGAGAACGACCTGGTCATGGTGATGGATGCCGACACCGTCCTCGACGACGGCTTCCTGGCCTCCGTGGTCCGCCGGATGACCGACGACCGCGCCCTGATGGCGATCGGCGGCCTCTTCTACGGCGAGGAGGGCAAGGGCCTGATCGGGCAGTTCCAGCGCAACGAGTACACCCGTTACGCCCGTGACCTGCGCCGCCGCCGCGGCCGGGTCTTCGTGCTCACCGGCACCGCCACGGCGTTCCGGCCGCGTGCCCTGCGCACGGTCGCCGCCGAGCGCGGCAAGCTGCTGCCCGGCGTACCCGGCGACGTCTACGACACCGTGGTGCTCACCGAGGACAACGAGATCACCCTCGCCCTGAAGTCCCTCGGCGGACTGATCCTCTCCCCCGCCGACTGCACCGTCGTCACCGAGGTGATGCCGACCTGGCGCTCGCTGTGGGTCCAGCGGCTGCGCTGGCAGCGCGGTGCGCTGGAGAACCTGGGCGAGTACGGCATGCGGCCCTCGACCTTCCGCTACTGGGCCCAACAGCTCGGCATCGGCTACGGCGTGATCGCGCTGTTCGCCTACCTGTTCTTGATGACGGTCATGGCGCTGTCCTTCGACAGCTGGGTGTGGTTCCCGTTCTGGCTCGGCACCGGCGTGGTCTTCACCATCGAGCGCGTCGTGACCGTGTGGCGCGGCGGCTGGAAGGCACGGCTGCTGGCCGCGACCCTCTTCCCCGAGCTCTTCTACGCGCTCTTCCTCGACATCGTCTACCTCAAGGGGATCGTCGACATGTCCATCGGCCGCAACGCCCAGTGGGGCCACGCGACGCCGGCGCCTGCACGAGTGGAGGTCCACGCGTGAACGGCTCGCTGATCTCGACGCTCGGCATCCTGTTCCCCGAGTCGCTCGTCCGTTCCCACGCGTTCGCCGTGCTCGCCGCGTTCGTCGCGATCAACACGATGGTCTACGTGACCTTGTCGGTCGCCAAGGCGCTGCCGAAGATCTGGGTCCGCGACTACCTGCCCCGCGGCTACGAGCGGGCCGAGACCCGCAGCATCCACCCGGACGGACCACGCTGAGCGGGGCGCACGATGATGGGCCGGTGAGCCTCGATCCCGCCGCGGCGGCCGCCACCCTCGCGCAGGCACGGGCCACCCGTGTCCCGCTGCCGCCCTTCACCGCGACCGACCCGACCCTCGACGCCCGCTGGGCGTACGACGTCCAGGACTGCGACCGCGCGGCCCGGCTCGCCAGCGGCGAGTCCGCCGTCGGCGCCAAGCTGGGCCTGACCAGCCCGGCGAAGCAGGCGCGGATGGGTGTCGACGAGCCGGTCGTCGGGTTCCTCACCGACGCCCTGCGGCTCGACCCCGGTGTGGTCGCCGGCGCACTCGCGGGCTGGATCCAGCCGCGGATCGAGCCGGAGATCGCGTTCGTGCTGGGCCGGCCGGTCTCCTCCCGGCTCACCCTCGCCGAGGCGCGGGCCGCGGTGGCGTCGGTCGGGATCGCCGCCGAGATCATCGACTCCCGGTACGAGGACTACCGGTTCCGGCTCGCCGACGTCGTCGCCGACAACACCAGCGCCGCCGGCGTGGTTCTCGGCGACCTGCATCCTGGGGCGGACGTTCCGGAACTCGCCACCCTGCGCTGCACGCTCAGCGTGGACGGCGAGGTCCGGCACGAGGCGACCGGGGCCGCGATCCTCGGCGACCCGTACGCCGCGCTCGTGCACCTCTCCGGCCACCTCGCGGCCCGCGGCGACGCCCTGCCGGCGGGCTCGTTGGTCCTCGCCGGCGCCCTCACCGACGCCGAGCCCCTCCTAGCCGGCAGCAGCTACCGGCTCACCATCGCCTCGCTCGGCACCATCGACGTCTCCGTCTGAGCCCGGCTGGCAGGGGGCCGAGCCAGCCTCCTGAGGCTGGCCGGCAAATGTGGACATGTGTCAGGTCAACCGCCCCCTTCCCCTCCCCACGATCCAATGATGTGTCTATGATGTCGGATGTCGGGCCGCGACCGACCCCCCCAGAGGTCGCGGCCCGACACCTTTTCCACCGCCCCGCCCCGCCCGGCTCGGGCGACGCGACGAGCGGACGGGGCTACTCCCAGAAGACCCGGTCCACGACCGCGTGCGCGTGCCGGGTGACCCGCAGGTAGTCGTCGAGCAGCCGATCCGTCTCGGTCGGCTGGTAGCCGAGGATCCCGGCGACGGCGCGGCGCTCGAGCACCGTGCGGGGGAACTCGTCGCCGGCGCGTCCCCGCGCGAGCAGCACCGCGTTGCGGACCCGGGTGGCGAGCCGCCACGACGCGCCGAGGGTCACGGCGTCGTCGTGGGTGATCAGGTCCGCCTCGGCGGCCGCGGTGAGCGCGGCCAGGGTCTGGGTGGTGCGCAGACCGGGCACCTCGGCGCCGTGGCGCAGCTGCAGCAGCTGGACGGTCCACTCGATGTCGGCCAGTCCCCCGCGGCCGAGCTTGAGGTGGAGGGCGGGGTCGGCGCCGCGCGGGAGCCGCTCCTTGTCGACGCGGCCCTTGATCCGGCGCACCTCGATGACGTCGTCGTCACTCAGCCCACCCGCCGGGTAGCGCAGCGGGTCGATGAGGGCGGTGAACCGTTCGCGCAGGTCCGGGTCTCCGACGACGGCGTCGGCGCGCAGGAGTGCCTGGGCCTCCCACACGTGGGACCACTTGGCGTAGTAGGCGGCATACGCGTCGAGGGTGCGGACCAGCGGCCCCTGGCGGCCCTCGGGGCGCAGGTCGGCGTCGACGACGAGCGCCGGGTCCGGCCCGGGTACGGCGAGCCCCCGGCGCACCTCCTCGGCGACGAGCCGCGCGAAGGTCGTGGCCTCGTGGGCGTCCGCGCCCTCGACGGGGTCGTGCACGAACAGCACGTCGGCGTCGCTGCCGTAGGAGAGCTCGAAGCCGCCGTAGCGGCCCATGGCGACGATCGCGATCCGGGTCGGGACGGTCTCGGTGCCGCGGGAGCGGGCCGTCGACTCGATCGCGCCCCGCAGCGTGGCCTCGAGGGTGGCGTCGGTGAGCCGGGTGAGCGCGAAGCCGACGTCGGCGACGTCGACCAGGCCGAGCACGTCGCCGGCGGCGATCCGCAGCAGCTCCCGGCGCCGGACGGCGCGTACGGCGCGCACGCCCTTGTCGAAGCCGTCCTGCCGGCCGCCGGTCGCCAGCATCTCCTCGGTGAGCGCGGCCGAGCCGAGCGGGTGGAGGACGCCGCCGAGCAGGCGGACGCCCGCGGGCTCGCGCTCGAGCAGGTCGGTGCAGTAGCGGGAGGTGGCCAGCAGGTGGGCCAGCCGCTCCGCGACCTCGCCCTCGTCGCGCAGGGTGGACAGGTACCAGGGGGTGCGGCCGAGGGCCTCGCTGATCCGGCGGAACCCGAACAGGCCGCCGTCGGGGTCGGGACACTCGGCGAACCACTGCAGCATCGCCGGCAGCAGGGTGCGCTGGATGGCGGCGGTGCGGCTCACGCCGCTGGTCAGCGCCTCCAGGTTGCGCAGCGCGGCCTGGGGGTCGGCGTACCCGAGGGCGGCGAGACGGGCGCCGGCGGCCTCCGAGGACAGCCGCACCTCGTCGCCGCCGATCCGCGCGACCGCGGAGAGGAGCGGCCGGTAGAAGATCTTCTGGTGCAGCCGGCTGACCTCGCGGCGGTGGTCGTGCCAGGTCTCCTCCAGCTGCTTCCCCGACTCCTTGAAGAAGCCCAGGCTGCGCCCGAGGCGCCGCAGTGCCGCCTCGTCGGCGGGGACGACGTGGGTGCGCTGCAGCCGGTGCAGCTGGATCCGGTGCTCGAGCTGGCGCAGGAAGGCGTACGCGCGGTGCAGCGCCTCGCCGTCCTCGCGACCGACGTACCCGCCCGCGGTGAGACGGTCCAGGGCGCTCAGGGTCGTCGGCAGTCGGATCGACTCGTCCCCGCGCCCGTGGACGAGCTGGAGCAGCTGGACGGCGAACTCGACGTCACGCAGGCCGCCGGACCCGAGCTTGAGCTGACGGTCGGCCTCGCGGGCCGGGAGGTGGTCGAGGACCCGGCGACGCATCGCACGCGCGGCGTCGACGAAGCCCTCGCGGTCCGCCGCCGACCAGACCATCGGGGCGACCATCGCGACGAACGCGCGGCCGAGCTCGCGGTCGCCGGCGACCGGCCGGGCCTTGAGCAGGGCCTGGAACTCCCACGGCTCGGCCCAGCGCTCGTAGTAGCTCTGGTGACTGGCCAGGGTCCGGCTCAGTGGGCCGGCCTTGCCCTCGGGCCGCAGGGCCGCGTCGACCGGCCAGATCGTGCCCTCGGCGGTGTGGTCGGCGCAGACCTGCATCATCTGCGCGGCCAGGCGCGCGGCGACCCGCTCGTCGCCCTCGTGGGCGAAGACCACGTCGACGTCGGAGACGTAGTTGAGCTCGTGCCCGCCGCACTTGCCCATCGCCACCACCGCCAGCCGTACGCCGGCCGCGGGCTCCCCGACCCGCGCCCGGGCCACGACCAGGGCGGCGTCCAGGGTGCCGGCGGCGAGGTCGGACAGCTCCGCCGCGGCGTCGTCGACGCCGAGGTGGTGGGTGAGGTCGCGGGCGGCGAGCCGCAGCAGGTGGCGGCGGTACTCCACCCGCAGCGCGTCCACCGCCTCGTGGTCGGGCTTGCCGGTGACCGCCTCGATCAGCGCGGCGCGCACCGCCCAGGCGGCCGGGCGCGTGGAGCCGAGGTCCGGGTCCGCGAGCTCGCGCCACTGCTCGGGATGGGTGGCCAGGTGATCGGCCAGCGCGGCGCTCGCGCCGAGGACGCAGAGCAGCCGCATCGCGGTGCCCTCGTCGTCGCGGACGGCGGCGAGCAGCTCGGCGCGCTCGCCCGTCTGCTCAGCGGCGTCGGCGAGCCGGCACAGACCGCGCAGTGCCGCGTCCGGCTCGGCCGTGCGTCCCAGCAGGGCGAGCAGGTCGCCGGCCCCCGGACCGAGCCGAGCCAGGTCCGCGACCGCGCGATCGAGGTCGACGAACCCGAGCCGGAGCAGCTCGGTGCGCGGGGTGGCCCGGTTCACGGCAGGTCCTGGGGCGGGGTCCTAGAGAACCGGGAGCATCCGGTCCCGCTCGAAGGCCGAGACCTGGCCGCGGTACTCGTCCCACTCGGCTCGCTTGTTGCGCAGGAAGTAGTCGAAGACCTGCTCCCCCAACGTCTCGGCGAGCAGCTCGGAGCGCTCCGCGATCGCGATCGCGTCGTGCAGGCTCTTCGGCAGCGGCTCGATGCCGAGGCTGCGCCGCTCGCGCTCGGTCAGCGCCCACACGTCGTCCTCGGCCTCGCGCGGCAGCTCGTAGTCGTTCTCGATGCCCTTCAGGCCCGCGGCCAGCACGGCGGCGTACGCGAGGTAGGGGTTGCACGCCGAGTCGATGGTGCGCAGCTCGACCCGGGTCGACTGGCCCTTCATCGGCTTGTACATCGGCACCCGGACCATCGCGGAGCGGTTGTTGTGACCCCAGCAGATGTAGGACGGCGCCTCACCGCCGAACATCATCCGCTTGTAGGAGTTCACCCACTGGTTGGTGACGACGCTGATCTCGCTGGCGTGACGCAGGATGCCGGCGATGAACTGGCGTCCGGTCTTCGACAGCTGGTACTCGGCGCCTGCCTCGTAGAAGGCGTTCTGGTCGCCCTCGAAGAGGGAGAGGTGCGTGTGCATGCCCGAGCCGGGGTGCGTGGTGAACGGCTTGGGCATGAAGGTCGCCCAGATCCCCTGGCTGAGCGCGACCTCACGGATGACCGTGCGGAAGGTCATGATGTTGTCGGCGGTGGTCAGCGCGTCGGCGTAGCGCAGGTCGATCTCCTGCTGGCCAGGTCCGCCCTCGTGGTGACTGAACTCGACCGAGATGCCCATCGCCTCGAGCATGGTGATCGCCTCGCGGCGGAAGTCGGAGCCGTGCGAGTGGGCCGCGTGGTCGAAGTAGCCGCTGCGGTCGATCGGGACCGGCTCCCCGCCCGCGCGCGGCTCGTCCTTGAACAGGTAGAACTCGATCTCGGGGTGGGTGTAGAAGGTGAACCCCTGCTCCGCCGCCTTGCCGAGGGTCCGCTTGAGCACGTTGCGCGGGTCGGCGTACGACGCGGAACCGTCCGGCATCACGATGTCGCAGAACATCCGCGCCGTCGACGGACCCTCCATGCTGCGCCACGGCAGGATCTGGAAGGTCGTCGGGTCGGGCAGCGCCAGCATGTCGGCCTCGTAGACCCGCGCGAAGCCCTCGATCGCCGAGCCGTCGAACCCGATGCCCTCGGAGAAGGCGCCCTCGAGCTCGGCCGGCGCGACCGCCACGGACTTGAGGAAGCCCAGGACGTCGGTGAACCACAGCCGCACGAACCGGACGTCGCGCTCCTCGAGAGCGCGCAGGACGAAGTCCTCTTGCTTACCCATGGCCGCAGCCTAGTGATCCCAGGTCACGGGCGTGTTGCAGCACGGCCCTTTGGTGCACCATCACCGAGTTGCGGCCGGACCCGCGCGCAGCATCCCGGCCCCGGGGCGACCGGCTCGGCCACGGCTTCGAAGCGGCGGGCCAACGCGGTGAGGAAGCTCCGGTTGACGCCGCAGACCAGGTCGCGGTGGTCGGTGGCGAGCCGGTCGAAGGGGCAGTTGGCCAGGCAGAGTGCGCCGTCGTCCTCGGCGCCCGGCTCATAGCCGAGCCGCGCGAGGGTCTCGAGCAGCGGCTCGGCGGCGCCCCCGGCGACGGCGTCGGCCGCGGCGTCCGCGGCGGCGGCCAGCGCGTCGGGCATCGGCATGCCGGCGAGGGTCCGCTCCACCGCGTCCGCCAGCACCTGACCGGCCAGGTCGTAGCGGCGGCTCGGGACGCTCACGCTCAGCTCGCGGCGGGAGCGGCGGTAGAGCTTCGCCGGCCGGCCCGCACCCGGCCCGGTGCGGCCGGTCAACCGGCGGAACTCAGTGACGAGCAGGCCCTCCTCGACCAGCCGCTCGAGGTGGAACTTCGCCGTGTGACGGGGTACGTCGACACCGCTGGCCGCCTGGTCACGGCTCACCGCGCCGGGCTGCTCGGCGACGAAGCGGTACAGGGCTCGCCGTACCGGATCGGCGAGCGAGCCGACCCGTGCCACCCGCCGTCCGAAGGCCTCGTCCATCGCCCGTCCCTCCCGCGTTCCTCGCCCTCGAGTCTCTAGCGGACACGAGTCTTGTCGAAAGATCCTCACAGGTCTACCGTCGATCGTGATGTCCCTCACCAAGGGGACCGCTCGAGAAAGGGGCCAGCCATGGCCAGCACCCACGCGTGGGACAACCTCACCCACGACATGCGCGAGGAGATGCACGACCTCGCCCACTTCGCCACCGTCGACGCCGCCCACCAGAGCCGAGTGGTCCTGTGGGCGACCTTCATCGCGCTCCCCGTCCTGTGGGGGCTCGACATGATGACCAACGCCGTCACCGAGAGCTCCACCTGGGAGGCCTCGATCTCGACCTGGGTCAACGACCTGCTGCCCGGCAACGCCGCCGACGCCGTGATGTGGATCGGAGCGATCACGCTGGTGATCGGACTGCTCGTCGCCGCCCTGCCGCAGGTCGGCGGGGACGTCCTCGGCGTCTGGTTCGCCCTGCTCGCGGTGAACCTGTTCAGCGTCGACCAGATGGCCCACTTCGCCCTCGGCATGGTCGCGCTGGCGATCTGCTGCTTCGCGATGGCCCGGATGATGCAGGCCGACCACGCCAGGGAGACCCGGACCCGGCTCCCGTGACAGCGCCGTACGCCGGGGCTCCGGTCACCGCCGGACGCGGCTGACGGCACTTCCCGGGCGCCACGACCAGTCCGTCGGCAGGGCGATGCCGTCCAGCCCGATGCCCTGGAAGATCAGCCGGTAGGCGTCCGGGACCTCCTGGCGCTGGCGGTCGAACATCCGGTGCAGGTTGGCCCACAGCGGGGTGCTGCTGTCCGACCCCAGGTACTCCCCGGTCATCGTGCCGGGGAGGACCTGGGTCTGCATGCCCAGCTCGGTCAGCAGGCGTCGCGGCTGCGAGTCCATGATCATGACCACGAACTCGATGTCGTTGGCGAAGGCCGCGGTCACGATGCCGTGGTAGAGCGCGGCCGCGCACAGACCCTCGCGCCCGGCGCCGGGCCTGACCGCGATCGTGGCGATGTCCCAGGTCCGGTCCGGGTCGACGCCGGCCGCCCGGGCCGAGCGCCGGCCGTCGACCTGCCACGGTGGACGCGAGATGTCGTTGAGCGTCTTCAGGCCCGCCGGTCCCGGCGCGATGACCCGAGCCGTGGCGACCGCTTCGCCCCGTTCGTCCAGCACGGTCATGAAACCGGTCGCGCCGCGATAGGGCCCGTACTCGCGCTCGAACTCCGCAGCGGTGTTGCCGTACCGGTCCAAGAAGACGTCGGCCTCGCACCGCAGGGCGGCGGCCAGCTCCCGACCGACGGGGTCGAGCACGAGCCGCAGGGGGGCGGCGCTCATCGCAGCCTCCTCGTGGTCCGGAGCGGCCGGGCTCCAGCTCCGCCGCGGTCTCATCCTGCCATCCGGCGGCCGTCGGCGTGCCGCTCTCCCGACAGCGCGGCGGAGCTCCAGCCGCGCACCCAGCTCTCGACCTCGCGGGCCGGCATCGGCCGGGCGAGGTGGTAGCCCTGCACCGTGTCGATGCCCATCTCGACCAGCGCCTCGAGGTCGGCGGCGTTCTCGACGCCTTCGGCGACGATCCGCATGTCGAGCGCGTGCGCGAGCTGGATCGTCGAGGCCACGATCTTGCGGCTGCGGGTGTCGGTGGCGACGTGGGCGACGAGGGAGCGGTCGATCTTCAGCTCCTGCACCGGGAGGTTGCGCAGATAGGTGAGCGAGGAGAACCCGGTGCCGTAGTCGTCGATCGAGACCTGGACGCCATGGCTGCGCAGATCCTGCAGGACCTCGCGGGTGCGCTGCGGGTCCGCGAGGAAGGAGTCCTCGGTCACCTCGAGGACCAGGCCGTCGACGGGGGCCCCGCTCGCCTCGACCGCGGCATAGAGGTGGGGCAGGAAGGCCTGTCCGAGCAGCTCGGTCGGGGCGCAGTTGATGGCGACCCGCAGATCCAGGCCCGACCCGACCAGGTTGACGTGCTCACGCACCGCCTGCCGGGCGACCGTCTCCGACAGCGTCCCCATGAGGCCGGCCCGGCGCGCCACCGGCAGGAACGAGACGGGGCTGAGCACGCCCTCGACCGGGTGGCGCCAGCGGACCAGCGCCTCCAGCCCGGAGATCTGCATCGTGGCCACGTCCAGCTGCGGCTGGTACCAGACCTCGATCTGGTCGTCGGCGATGCCCTTGCGGAGATCCTCGGCCAGCTGCAGTCGTGATCGTGAGAACTCGTCCAGCTCGGCGTCGTAGAGGGCCGCCCCCATGCTCGAGCTCTTCGCCTGGTACATCGCGACGTCCGCACGTCGCAGCATGTCACCGCCGTCGGCGTCGTCGACCTGGGCGATCGTGATCCCGATCGAGCCCGACGGACAGACCTCGATGCCGTCCACGGCGATCGGCTGCCCGAGGTCGCGCAACACCTGGTGCGCGACCTCCATCAGCTCGATCTCGTCGTCGGTCCCGAGGATGATCGCGAACTCGTCCCCGCCCAGCCGGGCGACCAGGTCGTGCGGCTCGACGGTCTCACGCATCCGCACCGCCACCAGGCGGAGCACCGTGTCCCCCACGTGGTGCCCGAGCGCGTCGTTGATCTCCTTGAAGCCGTCGAGGTCCAGCATCATCAGTGCCAGCGGCTTGCGGGCGGCCAGCCCCGCCTCCAACCGGACGCGCACCGCCCTCCGGTTCGGCAGCTTGGTCAGGTCGTCGGTCTGCGACAGGGCGAACGCCTCGGTGGCCCGGTTCGCGTCCTTGAGAGCCAGGCCCATCCGCCAGGCGACCGCGACCATCGTGAGCAGTGCCGGGGGCAGTGTGTAGTAGGCCAGCGTCTCGTCCGGCCGGATCATCAGGACGGCGGCGGCCACCGCGCCTGCGCTGAGCAGGACGGTGGTGCCGGCGGCCTTGGGAACACTGCGCATGACCGCCTGAGGAGGACGGCACGCTGCCGCCACGAGCAGCGCGAAGGCGCCGCCCCACAGCGCGTTGCTGGCATTGGCGAAGTCATAGGTGCGTGCTGACGCCTGGAGGGTGAACCCCGAGTCCGCGGCGGCCAGCAGGGTGAAGGCGAGGCCCAGCATGACCGACTTGCGCCGGTCGCCGCGGGCGTGGAGGAGCGCCTGCACGAGCACCGCGAGCACCAGGGCGAGGTCGGCCAGCGGGTACATCAGGGCCAGCAGGAGCGGTGCTCCCTCCTGGCCGGACGCCAGCCGGATCGGCGTGACCAGGAGCAGCGACGCCAGGCACGACGTCGCGCCGCAGATCACGGCGATGTCGAGCCACCCCCGCGTCGGGCGCAGCTGTCGCCGGTCGAGGTCGAGCATCAGGTAGCCGGCCATGCCGACGTAGGAGACGAGGAACAGCCACTCCCCCGGCGCCGGGAAGTGCGCCCGCGTGGCGGCGCTCTCGGCGTTGACCGTCATCGAGCCCAACGACCAGGCGAAGACCGCGCCGAGAAGCAGGAGCAGGCCCGTCCTCCGCCCCGGATACAGGCGCACCGCCAGGGCGAGGCGCAGGAGCAGCATCGGGAAGAAGATCGAGAGGGTGGTCAGCAAGATCGCCTGGCTCGTCTCGTGCGTGGCCGACTGTGCCAGCTGGTTGGCCGCGAGCCCGACGATCAGCCACACCCAGGACAGGCGTCCCACGACGCGCTCGGCCACGGCGACGCGCGGAGATCGCGACTCGGACGCGCCCCACCTGCGCACGGTCATCGACCTCCTTCCTGCCGCTCGGCTCGTCGAGGCCTAGGGTTCCTGTCGGCGGCCCCGGGGTCCGCCTTACCACATTCCCGAGACCTTTTCACCCATGGGGCCGGGCAGCTGCGCGCCGCCCGCCACGCCGGCCAGCACCAGGTCGACGTCGAGCGGGGTGGTCCGGGGGTTGACGAAGCACAGTCGCAGGACGGTCTCGCCGCCGAAGGAGGTGGGGGTGACCAGGGCGAACCCACGCGAGCGCGCGTGCGACGACCACTGCTGGTAGTCGGCCGGGGTCCAGCCGCGCCGGCGGAAGAGGACCACCGACAGCTGCGGTTCGCCGACCAGCTCCAGCACCGGGTTCGCCGCGATCCGCTCGGCGGCGTACCGGGCGGTGCTCAGGCACGCCTCGACGGCCCGGCGATAGGCCTCGGTCCCGTTCGCGACCAGCGAGGCCCACACCGGCAGCCCGCGAGCGCGGCGGGTCAGGTGCACGGCGTAGTCGGCGGGGTTGTCCGCGCCGACGTCCTGGGCCGCGTCGAGGTAGTCCGCGCTCTGCCGGTGCGCCTCCCGGGCGACCTGGGGGTCGCGGTACAGCACCGCCGCGCAGTCGAACGGCGTGAAGAGCCACTTGTGGGGGTCGATGGTGACCGAGTCGGCCCGATCGATACCCTCGAACAGCCGACGCGAGGCAGGCGCCAGGAGCGCGGCGCCGCCGTAGGCGGCATCGACGTGCAGCCAGGTCCGGCGTGCCGCACACGCCGCGGCGACCTCGTCGAGCGCGTCGACCGCCCCGCTGTTGGTGGCGCCCGCGCTCGCCACGACCGCCACCACGTCGTCGGGCGCGAGCTCGTCCAGCACGGGCGCCAGGTCGGCGGCGCGCAGCGCGCGGTCCCGCGACCCGGCCAGGACGAGCGTGCACCCCATGATCGACGCCGCGGCTGCCACGGACGCGTGTGCCCCGGCTCCGGCGACGATGGTGCGCGGCACGGGGCGGCCCGCGGAGGTCCGGGCGTGGCGCGCCGCGACCAGCGCGCTCAGGTTCGCCATCGAGCCACCGCTCACGAAGGTTCCTCGTGCCTGGCGCGGATAGCCGACGAGGTCGCACAACCAACGAGCCGCCGCACGCTCCGCCGCCACGACCGCGCCGGCCTCGAGCTCGCTGCCGCCGTAGATCGCCGCGGCCGAGAGCGCCGCGTCGGCGAGCACGGCCGCCGGGGTCGGCGCACCGCCCACGAACGCGAGGTAACGGGGGTGGTCCGCGGGGAACGCTGTCGGCAGGACCTCGTCGCGCAGCACCTCCCAGGTGGCTTCGACACCGATCCCCGTCGGCCCCACCGTCGGCAGCGGAGCCCGCGGGACGCCGTCGAGCGAGGTGAACCGCTCCGGGTGGGAGAGTCGATCCGAGATCCAGCCCGCGACCGCATCGAGTACGTGGCGATCCTCGATCGCGAACTCATGCACGGCGACCCATCGTAGGGGCCGCGCCGGCCCTCACGAGGCGGCGCAGCTCAGCCCGCAGGGACGTCGGCCTCCAGCTCGGCCAGCCACGCGGCCGGGCTGGCGTCGGACGGCATCCGCCAGTCGCCGCGCGGCGACATGGTGCCGCCCGGGCTGACCTTCGGTCCGTTCGGCAGGGCCGAGCGCTTGAACTGGCTGCTGAAGAAGCGCCGGACGAACACCTCGAGCCACTTGCGGATCGTCGCGAGGTCGTACGCCGCCTCGCCGCTCCCCCACGCGTGGTGGGCGAGGAACGCGATCTTGCTGGGCCGGTAGCCGCGGCGCAGCACGTGGTAGAGCGTGAAGTCCTGCAGCGCGTACGGGCCCACCGAGTCCTCGGTCCGCTGCTCGCCGCCGGGGATCAGCTCGGGCGTGATCTCCTGCTCGAGGATCGCCTGGAGCACCTTGTCGGCCTCGTCGTCGTAGTGCCCGTCGTGGAGCTGGTCGGTGTCGATCACCCAGCGGATCAGGTACTGGATCAGGGTCTTCGGGACCCCCGCGTTGACGTTGTAGTGCGACATCTGGTCGCCGACGCCGTAGGTGCACCATCCGAGCGCGAGCTCGGACAGGTCCCCGGTGCCGAGCACGATGCCGCCGCGATGGTTGGCCAGCCGGAACAGGTAGTCGGTGCGCAGCCCTGCCTGCACGTTCTCGAAGGTGATGTCGTAGACCGGCTCCCCGCCGCTGAACGGGTGGCCGAGGTCGTGCAGCATCTGGGTCGCGGCCGGCGTGATGTCGAGCTCGGCGAACGTGCATCCCAGCGCGGTGGCGAGCCGGGTGGCGTACGACTTGGTCGTCTCCCCCGTCGCGAAGCCCGGCATGGTGAACGCGTGGATGTCGCTGCGCGGGCGACCGAGCCGGTCCATCGCCTTGGCCGCCACGATCAGCGCGTGCGTCGAGTCGAGGCCGCCGCTGACACCGATCACGATCTTCGGCTGGCCGATCGCCGAGAGCCGCTGCTCGAGACCGGAGACCTGGATGTTGTAGCCCTCGTAGCAGTCCTGGTAGAGCCGCACCGGGTCGTCGGGGACGAACGGGAAGCGGGCCACCTCGCGGCGCAGTCCGATGTCGCCGGCCGGCGGCTCGAGCTCGAACTCCACCCGGGTGAAGTGCGCCGGCTCGACGCCCTCGGCCACGCGGTTGTCGTCGAAGGTGCCCTGCCGCATCCGCTCCTGGCGCAGCCGGTCGAGGTCGACGTCGACCACCGTCGCGCGCGGCCCGTCGGGGAAGCGCTCGCTCTGCCCCAGCAGGTCGCCCATCTCGTAGACCATGGTCTGGCCGTCCCAGGACAGGTCCGTCGTCGACTCGCCCTGCCCGGCCGCCGCGTAGACGTAGGCCGCGTTGCACCGCGCGCTCGCGCTGCGCGCGAGCAGGTGCCGGTCCTCGGCGCGCGCGATCGTGATCGGGCTGCCGGACAGGTTGGCGAGCACGGTCGCGCCGGCCAGGGCGGCGGTGGCGCTCGGCGGGATCGGCACCCACATGTCCTCGCAGACCTCTACGTGGAGGTCGAGGCCGCGCACGTCGCTCGCCGAGAAGATCAGGTCGTTGCCGAACGGGACGCTCTCGCCGTTGAGCTCGATGACGCCGCCGTCGGTGGCACGCTGCGTGGCGCCCGCGGCGAACCAGCGGGCCTCGTAGAACTCGCGGTAGGTCGGCAGGTAGGACTTCGGCGCCACCCCAAGCACCCGCCCGCCGTGGATCACCACCGCGCAGTTGTAGACCCGGTTGCCGCTGGCCAACGGCGCGCCGACGACGAGCACCGGCCGCAGGTCGGCGGAGGCCACGGTCAGGTCGAGGACCGCCTCCCGGACCGCGTCGAGCAGCGTGTCCTGCAAGAACAGGTCGTCGACGGCGTACCCGGTCAGGCCCAGCTCGGGGAACACCGCGACCGCCACCCCGTCCTCGTGCAGCACCCGCGCCTGCTCGAGGATCCGCGCGGCGTTGGTCGCCGGGTCGGCGATGGCGACCGGGAGGGTCACCGCCGCGATCCGGGCGAACCCGTGGGCGTAGGCCGAGTAGAAGTCCACGAGGCGAGTCTAGGGATCCGATGAGTCAGCGGCGCGGCGCCGGTCTCCCCACGCATGAGCGTCGCGAGCAACCACATCCAGCCGTGCCTGTGGTTCGACGACCGGCTGGAGGAGGCGGCCCGGTTCTACACCGCGATCTTCCCGAACTCCTCGATCACCCGGCTCGGTCCGGTGGCCGGCGAGTTCACCCTCGACGGGCTCACCTTCCGCGCGGTCAACGGCGGCCCGGAGATCCGGTTCTCCGAGGCGGTCTCGTTCTCGATCGTGTGCCGCGACCAGTCGGAGGTCGACTACTACTGGGACTCGCTCACCGACGGCGGCCAGGAGTCGGTGTGCGGGTGGCTCAAGGACCGGTTCGGCCTGTCCTGGCAGGTCGTCCCGACCCGGTTGCACGACCTGCTGGCCGACCCCGACCCGCGGCGGGCCGAGGCCGCCAGCCGGGCGCTGCTCGGCATGCGCCGGATCGTCGTCGCGGAGCTGGAAGCGGCCGCCGACGCCGCCGGTTCGGGGTGACTTCGGGGTGACGGAGCACACAGCGCGCCGGGCCGTCGTACCGGACTAGCCTCGTCAGTGCCCGTCAACGAACGTGGACCCGCACCTGCGGGCCGCGAGTCACCCAGAACGGAGCTCGACGATGAGCAGCACCACCCCCGAAGAGACCGCCCCGTACGGCGGCGGCGCCGCCCCCGCGACGGGGTCGCCCGGACCCGCGCCGATCAAGCGCGTCCGCACCCATCACCTGCGCGAGCTCAAGCAGCGCGGCGAGCGCTTCTCGATGCTCACCAGCTACGACCAGCTGACCGCGCAGATCTTCGACGAGGCCGGCGTCGAGGTCCTCCTCGTCGGCGACAGCGCCTCCAACAACGTCCTCGGCAACAGCACCTCGATCCCCGTCACGGTCGACGAGCTGCTCCCTCTCACCCGGGCCGTGAGCCGCTCGGTGTCGCGCGCCCTCGTGGTCGGCGACCTCCCGTTCGGCTCCTACCAGGCGTCGCCGGAGCAGGGCTACCTGACCGCGGTCCGCTTCATGAAGGAGGGCGGCGCCCACTGCGTGAAGCTCGAGGGCGGCGTCGAGATGGCTCCGCAGATCGAGAAGATGGCCCGCGGCGGCATCCCCGTCATGGCGCACATCGGCTTCACGCCCCAGTCCGAGCACGCCCTCGGCGGCTACCGGGTCCAAGGTCGCGGCGACGCCGCCGAGCGGGTCCTGCGCGACGCGCTCGCCGTGCAGGAGGCCGGCGCGTTCGCCGTCGTCATGGAGATGGTCCCCGGCGACGTCGCCGCCGAGGTCACCGCCAAGCTCGAGATCCCGACGATCGGCATCGGGGCCGGCAACCAGTGCGACGGCCAGGTCCTCGTCTGGCAGGACGCCTTCGGCCTGCGCACGGGCAGGCTGCCGCGCTTCGTCAAGCAGTACGCCGACCTGCGCTCGGTCCTCCTCGACGCCGCCCGCGCCTACGACTCCGAGGTCAAGGACGGCACCTTCCCCGCGCCCGAGCACACCTTCTGAGCTGACCTGGCCCCGCCCTGCGTGAGTTGGGTGGGTGAGAGTGATCTCTGGACCACTCTCACCCACCCGACTCAGGCCGCGGGCACGCCGAGCAGCCGCAGATCCCGGGCCACCCGTTCGGGCTCGTCCCGCAGCTCCCGCGCGGTGCACCGGACGACCATCCGGTACGGCGACGTGAGCGCGCGCTGGCGAGCGATGTCCTCCTCCCAGTGCTCGACCTCGCGGTGGAAGCCGCCATCGACCTCGAGCACCAGGACCCGACCGCCGGCCAGGCGCCACTCGCAGTCGGTGAACCGGAGTCGCCCGTCGGCGTCCCTGCGCCGCACCTGACGCGCCGGCTGGGCCAGACCGGCCGACCGGCACATCCGGCGCACGTCGAGCTCGGCCGCGGAGTGGGCGCCGCCGGCGATCTCGGCCACCACGCGACGGAACCGGGCGGCGGCCCGCAGTGGCTGCATCCGTTCGATCCACTCGAGGAGCCGGTCCGGGGAGGTCAGCTGCTGCTGGACTACCGCAGCGAGCACCCCCTCCGCGACCCGCGGGGCCCGCTGGACCGAAGCGAAGCGCAGCACCGCGGGCTCGAGCCGACACACCGGCAGGCCACCGCCGGGACGGCGCCAGTCGCGCAGCGGCCGACGAGTCCGCACGAACACGACACCCGGGTGACCGGCACCCACGAAGGTGCCGTGCGGGACCAGCACCGTCACGTCGTCGCGCTGCCAGTTCCGCAGTCCGGCCACCTCCGCCGCGGACAGGTCCCCGACGACCGCCTCCGGACCACCGTGCAGCACGCCGAGCCACCGCAGCTGTTCGCGGGACAGCTCACCGGTCGTCGTGCCGATGACGGTCGAGGTGTGCGCGACCCACCGTTGCGTGGTGAGCCGGTGGCGAACCGCCCAGCCACTCCTCCGTCACCATGCCGGAAGGATCCGCCCTCGCGCGCGATCGCGCTCGGGTCCTCCACAGGCGGCCGAGTCAGGCCAGTCCGCGCCGGGTG
The DNA here is from genome assembly GCF_019192965.1 of Nocardioides daeguensis. Classification (GTDB taxonomy): domain Bacteria; phylum Actinomycetota; class Actinomycetes; order Propionibacteriales; family Nocardioidaceae; genus Nocardioides; species Nocardioides daeguensis. The sequence goes on along the minus strand of NZ_JAHTKU010000011.1, from coordinate 296,588 downwards.
AGCAGCGGCTCGATCGGCGCCGGCCGGCCGCGCCACTGCTCGTAGGACTCGAGCGGGTCGCGGGTGCCGCCGATGCCGATGACGTGGCGCAGGTAGGCCTCGCCGTTCTCGCGGGTCAACCCGCCGTTGTCGCGGAACCACGCGACCGTGTCGGCGTCGAGGACCTCGCTCCAGATGTAGGAGTAGTAGGCCGCGGCGTATCCGGAGCTGAAGCTGTGGGCGAAGTACGGCGTGGAGTAGCGCGGTGGGACGGCAGGGTTGTCGAGCCCGGCGGCCGCGAGGGCGCGCTGCTCGAAGCCGGCGACCTCGGCCGGGTCGGTGGGGACGTCGTCGGGGCCGAGCTCGTGCCACGCTAGGTCGAGCAGCGCGGCGGCGAGGTACCCGCTGGTCGCGAAGCCCTCGTTGAACGTCTCGGCCGCCCGCAGCCGCTCGACGACGTCCGCGGGGATCGGCTCGCCGGTCTCGTGGTGGACGGCGTAGCTGGCGAGCACCTCGGGCCACAGCACCCACATCTCGTTGACCTGCGAGGGGTACTCGACGAAGTCGCGGAAGACGGCGGTCCCACCGAACTTGGGGTACGTCGCCCGCGCGAGCAGACCGTGTAGGGCGTGGCCGAACTCGTGGAAGAGGGTCCTGGTCTCGTCCCAGGTCAGCAGCGTCGCCTCCCCCGCCGCCGGCTTGGGCACGTTGAGGTTGTTGACCACGACGGAGGTGTCGACGCCGAGCAGCCCGGACTGGGTGACGAAGCTGCTCATCCAGGCTCCGCCCCGCTTGGCGTCGCGGGTGTAGAGGTCGAGCAGGTACAGCCCGATCGGCGTGCCGTCGCGGCTCACCTCGAAGACCCGGACGTCGGGGTGGTAGCCCGGCAGGTCCGGGCGCTCCTCGAAGGCCAGCCCGTAGAGCCGCCCGGCGGCGAAGAACACGCCGTCGCGCAGGACCCGCTCGGACTCGAACCAGGGGCGCAGCGCGGCCAGGTCGACGTCGTACCGGGCGCTGCGGACGCGCTCGGCGTAGAACGGCCAGTCCCACGGCTCGACCGGGAAGCCGGCCAGCTCGGACATGGCGTCCTGCTCGGCGCGCGCGTTGCGGGCAGCGGGTATGGCCAGCCGCTCGAGCAGGGAGCGCACGGCCTTGGGCGTCCCGGCCGTGTTGTCGGCGGTGACCGCCGCGGCGTGGTTGTCGAAGCCGAGCAGCCGGGCCCGCTCCGCGCGCAGCCGCAGGATGTCGAGCGCGACGGCACGGGTGTCGTGCTCGCCGCCGCGGCTGCCGCGGCTGCGCTGGGCCTCGGAGAGCCGACGGCGCAGGTCGCGGTCGGTGAGCGAGGCGAGGTGCGGGTGCGCGGTCGGCAGCACCAGGGTGAGCAGGTGCCGCCCGGTGAGGCCGCGAGCCTCCGCGGCCGCTGCGGCCGCCGACACCTCCCCCGGGGTCAGCCCGGCCAGGGACGCCGGGTCGTCGACGACGACCGCGAGGTCGTTGCTGTCGGCCTGCAGTGCCAGCTCGAAGGCGGTCTCCTGGCTGGAGATCCGCTCGTTGAGCGCCCGCAGTCGCGCCTTGTCGTCGTCGCCCAGCGCGGCGCCGGCGAGGCGGAACTCGGTCACGTAACGCTCGACGAGGTAGGCCGCCTCGGGGTCCAGGCCCGCGCGGTCGGCGTCGACCGCGCGGAGCCGGGCCCACAGCGCCGGGTCGAGCAGGATCGCGTCGCCGTGGGCGGCCAGTCGTGGCGCGAACGCCGCCCGGACCGCGTCGATCTGCGGGTTGGCGTCGGCGCTCGCCTTGTTCCAGAACACCCGCAGCACCCGTGCCAGGGTGACCCCGCTCAGCTCGAGCGGGACGAGCGTGTTGGCGAAGGTGGGTGGCGCCGGGTCGGCGCTGATCGCTGCGACCGCGGCGAGCTGCTCGGCCATGGCCGCCTCGATCGCCGGGGCATAGTCCTGGTCCTCGATGTCCGCGAACCGCGGCAGCTGGTGGGGCAGGTCGCTGGTCCCGAGAAGTGCGTCCGTCGTCACTCCCTCACCCTAGGAGGTCGCACCACCCTGCGCACCGGGTTCGCTGCCGGGCTCGGTGGCCGGCGGGATCCCGGCCGGCGGCTGGTCCACGGGCGGCACCTCGTCCGGGGGCGTCTCCCCCGGCGGCGCCGGCAAGGATTCGGGGGTCGGCTCGGGTGTCGGCTCGGGTGTCGGCTCGGGTGTCGGTTCGGGGGTCGGTTCGGGGGTCGGTTCGGGGGTCGGCTCGGGTGTCGGCTCGGGTGTCGGCTCGGGTGTCGGCTCGGGCTGCGGCTCGGTGGACGGCGGTACGCCGGTCGCGGCGGGCTGCTCCTCCCGGCTCGGGTCGGGCGCGGCGCCGAGGACGGCCGCGACCCGGACCCGGACGAGCTCGATGCCCGTGCACCCGCACTCGCCGGGCAGGTCGACCGGCAGGTCGACCGGCACCGTCACCGGCGTCCCGAGGACGGCCATCGCCGTGGTCTCGGCCGCGTAGTCGGCGACGAGGAGGCGTACGGTCCGGGCGAAGTCCGGCGTGGCGTCGTACCCACGCAGGGCTGTGCGCAGCGCCTTGGGCCGTGCGAGGTCCTTGCCGCTCGCGCACAGCAGCACCGCGGCACCGAGGGTCGCGTCGTCGAGGTCCTGCACGTTGCGGACCGTGTCGCCGTCGGCGTCGACCGCGACCTGCGACCAGGTCTGCGGCAGCAGGCCCATCGGCCCGGCCGGCGCGTCCCAGCGCGGGTTGCCGTCGATCTCGCCGGCGTCGGTGTCGGACACCTCGCTGCGTCCGGCCCTGCCGTTGAGCGGCCGGCCGACCAGGGCCGGCTTCACCTCGCCGCCGGCCGTGATCCGGTGGCTGAGGTCGGTGCCCTGGCCGTGGTTGGAGGCGAGCCGGCCGATGGCGGCGAGCACCAGCCAGTCGAGGTTGCAGGGCGCGGCGGAGTTGATGACGGTCGCGGCCCGTTGGTAGGCCATCAGGGCCTCGTCGGGCGCGTCCATCAGCCGGTCAGCGTCCGCACCGACCGTCGCGACATTGCGTACGACGACGGCCGGGGCCGTTGCCGGGGCCGGCTCGACCGCGGCGGGCGGGGCCACGGGCTGCGCAGGTGCCGGGCCGCCGGGGCCGGTGGCGACCGCGGAACGGCCGACGTCCGTGTCGACGGACGGCGACGTGCGCCGGCCGACGACGCCGGTCGTGGTCACGACGACGGCGATGGCCGCGAGCACCGAGATGATGGTGATGGCCCGACGGACACGGCGCCCGACAGGGCCGGCGCCGACCCCCATGGTCCACCTGCTTCCTGGTCTGGGAGGTCCAGTGTTCTCCTCCCGATCGCCGTCGCGCACGGGAATGGGCGCTTCTCCACCGGTTGCGATGCGATTTGTCCCCAAGATGGGTGAGAGGATGCGCCGGTGGCCGAGCTGATCTTCCGTACCGGGACGATGGACGCCGGGAAGTCGACGCTGGCTCTGCAGACCAACCACAACCACGCCGCGCGCGGGCGCCGGGGGCGGCTGTTCACCAGCCACGACCGCGCCGGCACCGCGATGGTGTCCTCACGCCTGGGCCTGGTTGCCGAGGCCGAGGAGGTCGCCGCCGACTTCGACTTCTGGCGCTACACCGTCGACGCCCTCACCCGGGGCGCCCGGATCGACTACATGATCTGCGACGAGGCGCAGTTCTACACCGCCGAGCAGATCGACCAGCTCGCCAAGGTCGTCGACGAGCTGCAGATCGACGTCTTCTGCTTCGGCATCCTCACCGACTTCCGCACCCGCCTGTTCCCCGGCGCGGCCCGCCTGGTCGAGCTCGCGGACCGCACCGAGGTGCTGCAGGTCGAGGCGCTGTGCTGGTGCGGCAAGCGCGCCACCCACAACGCCCGCACCGAGAACGGGGTCATGGTCACCGAGGGCGAGGTGATCGTGGTCGGCGACGTCGAGGACGCCGACGACGTCGCGCACCCGCCCGCCGCGGACGACGACGTCGAGGTCGCCTACGAGGTCCTGTGCCGCCAGCACCACCGGCGCGGCATGACCGCGGCCCGGGCGAGGGCCGTGAGCCTGTCGCCCGAGCCGCTGCCGTTCACCTGATCAGCAGGCGCTGTAGGCCCGCGCGAGGATCTTCTTCTTGCCGTTGTCGAGCTTGATCTCGACCGACAGCTGGGTCGCGACCGACGGGACACCGGCGACGACGTAGGGCTTGCCGCGCCGGGCCTTCTTCAGGGCCTTGGCGAGCTTCCTTCCCTTCAGCGTCTTCACCGTTGCACCGTTGGCCTTGATCTTGACCCAGTGCACGCCGTCGACCTTCTTCGCGAGCTTCTTGGTGAAGGCGACGGTCGTGGTGTGGGCGCCGCAGTCGACCTGGTAGCCGAGGTGGGCGTACTTGCCGGCGTTGCCCGTCTCCGGTCCGTTCGCAGTACCTGCCTGCTGGATGGTGAGGCTCCACGGCATGGCCGTCGCCGGGTCTCCGAGGTAGGCGATCTGGACCCTGACCTGGTCGCCGACCGCCAGGTTGACGCCCTCGACGTCGACGACTCCAGCGAGCGCTTCGGCCTCCGAGTCCGGTTGATACTCCGCCGCGACACAAGTGCCGTTGCGGTACACGTAGATGACCGCACCCATCCCAGGCGGCACCTGGAGGGCGAAGCGGCGGGGGCCGCTCGACTGCGAGACATAGTTGACGTCGTCGTAGTGAGCCACTGCGTTCCCCGGGTCGACGGCCTTGACGCAGGCATCCGTGTCGGGGTCGGGCTGGATGATGGCGGCAATCGGGTCCGCGGAGGTCACGACGCCCGTGTACGACTCATCGGCGTGGGCCGGCACGGCGACAGTGAGCGGGATCAGGACGGCAGCACCAAGGGCCGCGAGCGCATGAGGGAACTTCATGGCACTGACGCTAAGGGGTCCCGCCCGCGCTGTCAGCGGTTTCGCCGGGCGTGCGGCCTGCTCAGTCGACGAGGACCGGGATCAGCATCTCGTCCGCGGTGAGCGAGCCGTGCATGCCGATCAGCTTGTTCTCGTAGGGGAAGCCGTCGGTCGACAGCACTGCGAAGTCGCCGCGGCAGGCCACGACGACGTCACCGATCCGCGGCAGCACCGCCGGGTCGACCGGACCGAACCAGCCGCGAGCGATCGCCTCGGAGCGACTGAGCACCTCGGCCCGCTCCCCCAGCCGCTCGCGCCAGGTGGCGACGACGTCGGGCACCGCGCCGCCGGTGCAGTAGAGGTGACGGAACCGTGCCTCGCCACCGACCAGCGCGACACCGGAGCGCAGGTCGTCGTCGGCGGAGACGTCGACCCGGGACGCCGCGGGTACGTCGACCATGCCGTGGTCCGCGATCACGACCAGGCGGCGGTCGGCCGGCAGGGCCTCGCGCAGCTGCTCGGCCTCGTGGTCGATCATGGCGAGCTGCTGCAGCCACTGGCTCGAGGCGACGCCCCAGCGGTGGCCGGTCCAGTCGAGGTCGCCGTCGTAGACGTAGGTCAGCGCAGGCTGCCGCGGTGCCGGGGTGGAGGCGGCCACGACGGCGGCGATCCGCTCGCCGACCCGGTCGACACCGACGTACTCCGCGCCGCGGTGGGCCGCGACCGTCAGCCCGCTGCCGTTGAACTCGCGCTTGTTGACCACGCTGACCCGCACCCCCGCCGCCTGCAGCGACGAGAACGCGGTCTGGTGCGGCTGCCACTGGACCGGGTCGACGTCGCTGTCCCAGACCAGCGCGTTGAGGAGGTCGTTGGTGCCGGGGATCCGGGTGGTGAAGCCGACCAGCCCGTGTGCGCCCGGCATCAGCCCGGTCCCGAGCGTGGTCAGCGACGTCGAGGTCGTCGACGGCACGCTCGCGGTCGCGGGCGTCGAGGTCACCAGCAGCGACGACAGGTACGGCGCCGCGTGCGCGTAGCGGTCCAGCAGCCGGGCGCCGAGCCCGTCGATCAGGAAGACGACGTACGACGAGGCGCCGGGCAGCGTCAGGCCGGTGGGCGCCGGGCCGAGCGGGCTGCCGAGGGCGTGCGCCGCTGCCGGGACGATGTCGCCGAGCGAGCGGACGCCGTACGCCGGCTCGCAGAACGCGGCGGCGCCCTCCCGCTCCCCTGCCAACGCGTCAGCCCCGGGTGAGCGCCGAGAGGGACGCGGCGAAGGAGAGCAGCCCACCCACCGCGTCGGTGCCGTCGGCGGCGGCCGAGACCCGCAGCGAGAAGTCGTCGGAGGACAGCGTGCCGGTGTAGCCGTGGTCGGCCTCGCACTGCGGGTCGTTGCAGCCGGCCGGCTCGAGGTCGACCCGGTTGACCGCACCCCAGCCGATGGTGAGCACGGCCTCGGCGGGCGGGCGCGGACCGGCGGTGGGGTTGGTCGTCATCCGGGTGACGACGACCGAGGCCACCGAGCGCAGGCTGACCGCCTCGGTCGAGGTCGAGGTGTACGGCTCGGGCAGCAGGTCGTCGCCCGCGTGCTCGTCGGTGTGCGCGAGGATCAGGCGCGACGGGGTCAGCACGATCACCGTCTGGTGCCGACGCACCTCGTCGCGCTCGAAGGTCGGCTCGTGGTGGACGTAGTAGGACACCACGCTCTCGCCCGCGACCGCGTCGACGACGGCGTCGGCGACGACCTCCGGGTAGTAGCCGGTGCGGTTGATCGCACGACTCAGCTCGGTGCTCCGGTCCCGGTCAGTCATGGCCGCATCCTCGCACGCCAGGACGCCCGAACCTGCGGCGGACCTACTCCGCGATCGTCGTGATGAGGTCGGGCATCCGGCGCACCAGCGAGTCCGGCCGCGGGTCCTTCACCGCCGCGACCCGGACCGAGGCGGTCAGCACCGCGGCCGAGTCGACCCCGGCGAGGACCAGCGACAGCTCCAGCGCACTCACCTGGGGCAGGTCGCCCTGGAGCACCGCCACCCGGGTGATCAGGTCCTCGATCGCCGAGACCTGGACCGGGTCCGCGCCGCGGTAGCCGAACAGCAGCGGCGAGCTCTTCACCTCCCGCACCATCGACGACACCTCGTGCGCGTTCAGCGGCGGGATCCGGTAGGACCAGTCCCCCAGCAGGTCGATGACCGGCCCGGAGATGCCGAACGAGACGACCGGCCCGAACAGCGGGTCCTCGAAGGAGCGCACCGAGATGGGTACTCCGGTCGGCGCGTTGCGCTGCACGACGAACCGCCCCACGGCGGGATCGATCAGGCCGGCCAGGTAGTCCCATGCCTCCTCCATCTCGTGCGCGTCGGTGATGCTGCGCCACACGTGGATCTGGTCGGGTCGCTCGCGCACCGAGGCGAGGGTCGACTTGAGCACGACGTCCCAGCCGAGCCGCTCCCCGGCGGCGACCGCGGCGTCGACGTCGGCGACCGGCTCGGAGGACCACAGCTCGATGCCGTAGGCGTTCAGCAGCGCGCGGACCTGGTCCTGGTCGAGGTCGACCTCGCGGTCGGCGGCACCGAGGTCGGCGTCGGCGAGGACCCGGTCGACGAGCCGCCGGGCGCCGCGCGCGTCGACCTCGCCCGCGTCCGCCACCGGGCCGTCGGGGGCGTGCAGCCACACGGCGTAGTCCACGACCCGCGCCAGCGCACGGACCGCCGCCTCCACGGCCGGGTACGACGGCACCGAGCCGCGTCCCGCCGACGAGCCCGCGACGTCGGGGACCCGCAGCAGCTCGGGGATGCCCTCGGCACCGAGGAAGGAGGACACGAGCGGCTTGTCGGACTGCTCCCCCACCGCCGCCAGCACGTTGGCGACCTCCTCGCCGGACACGTCGAGCGGCGGGATGTAGACGGCGATGACCGAGTCGACGTCGGGGTCGTCGATGGCGTTGTCGAGGGCGTCCTCGAAGTCCTCGGCGGTGGCGTCGGCGCCGAGGGCGACCGAACGGTTGACGACGAGGCCGACCGCTGAGGCGGCGTCGGCGGCGAGCAGCCCGAGCGCGTCGGAGTTCCCGACGATCGCGACCCGGCGCCCGCGCGGCAGCGGCTGGTGGGCGAGCAGCTGGGCGACGTCGAACATGTCGTCGAGGGTGTCGACCTGGATCACGCCGGCCTGGCGGAACATGGCGTCGACGGCGGCCTGCGGGGCGCCGATGCGACGCACCGCGTGGCCCATCGGCACGCCCTGCGTCGTACGCCCGGAACGGACGGCCACGATCGGCTTGCGGGCCGAGACCCGGCGCGCGATCCGGGAGAACTTGCGCGGGTTACCGATCGACTCGAGGTACATCATGACGACCTCGGTGGCGTCGTCCTCCTCCCAGTACTGCAGGAGGTCGTTGCCGGAGACGTCGGCGCGGTTGCCCGCGCTGACGAACGTCGAGATGCCGAGACCCCGGTTCTTGACCTTCTCCAAGATCGCCGAGCCGAGGGCACCGGACTGGCAGAAGAAGCCCGCACGGCCGCGGGCCGGCATCACCGACGACAGCGACGCGTTGACCTGCACGGCCGGCTCGGTGTTGATCACGCCCAGGCAGTTGGGGCCGATCAGGCGCAGGCCGTAGGACCGGCACAGCCCGGCCAGGTGACGCTGCCGCTTGCGGCCCTCCTCACCGGTCTCGGCGAAGCCCGACGAGATGACGACCAGGCCGTGCACGCCCTTGTTGGCGCAGTCGAGCACCACGTCGGTGACCGCGTCCGCCGGAACGGCGACGATCGCGACGTCGACGTCGTCGGGGACCTCGTTGACGTTCTTGTACGCCGGGAAGCCCGACACCGCGGGCGCGCTCGGGTTGACGACGTGGACCCGGCCCGTGAAGCCGCCGTTGACCAGGTTGCGCACCAGCACCTGGCCGATCGTGTCCTGGCGGCGGCTGGCGCCGATGATCGCGACCGAGCGCGGGTGGAAGAAGCGGTCGATCGACTCGGCCTCGGCGGCGTGCTCCCGGTCGCGCATCACGCCGATCGCCGTCTCGGTCGGGTCGATCGGGAACTCGAGGGTGATCACGCCGTCGTGGTAGCCGCTGACCACCTTGTAGCCGGCGTCGCGGAAGGTCTGGATCATCCGCGAGTTGTCGGGCAGCACCTCGGCGGTGAACCGCTCGACGCCACGCTCCCGCCCCGCCTGGGCCAGGTGCTCGAGGAGCAGCTGGGCGATGCCCCGACCCTGGTGCTCGTCCTCGACGAGGAAGGCGACCTCGGCCTCGCGGTTGGCCACGACGTCGTAGCGGCCGACGGCGATCATCCGCTCCTGGAGGATCAGCACCAGCGCCACCCGGTCGCGGTGGTCGACGTGGGTGAACCGGCGCACGTCGCGCTCGGACAGCACCGGCATCGGGGAGAAGAAGCGGTAGTACTTCGACTCGTCGGACACCCGCGCGTAGAACTCGACCAGCAGCTCGTCGTCCTCGGGGCGGATCGGCCGGATGTGCGCCGTACGCCCGTCGCGGAGCACGACGTCACCCTCCCAGTGCGCCGGGGGCGGCTCGATCTCGTCGGTGGGGGTGGGGTCGCCGGGGCTCACAGGGAGAAATCTATCGGGTCCCCCGCGAGCCCCCGGTCGGCTTGTCGGGGGCACCCGGAAGAATGCCCTCCATGGCACGGCGTACCAAGGCAGAACCCCTCCCGGAGGACTTCGAGGAGCACATCCTCGACACCGACATCCGCGACGAGATGCAGTCGTCGTTCCTGGAGTACGCCTACTCCGTCATCTACTCCCGGGCGCTGCCCGACGCACGCGACGGACTGAAGCCGGTGCAGCGCCGGATCCTCTACACGATGAACGACATGAACCTCCGGCCCGACCGGGGGCACGTGAAGTCCGCCCGTGTCGTCGGTGAGGTCATGGGTCGGCTGCACCCCCACGGCGACGGGGCGATCTACGACGCCCTGGTCCGCACCGCCCAGTCCTGGTCGCTGCGGCTGCCCTACATCGACGGCCACGGCAACTTCGGCTCGCCCGACGACCCGCCGGCCGCCATGCGTTACACGGAGTGCCGGATGGCGCCCGCGGCGCTGGCGATGACGGAGTCGATCGACGAGGACACGGTCGACTTCAAGCCCAACTACGACAGCCGCGAGTACGAGCCCACCGTGCTCCCCTCCGCGATCCCGAGCCTGGTCGTCAACGGTACGACGGGCATCGCGGTCGGGATGGCGACCAACATGGCACCCCACAACCTGGTCGAGGTGGTCCAGGCGCTGCGCCACCTGATCCAGCACCCCCACACCGACATCGACGGCCTGATGAGGTTCATCCCGGGCCCCGACCTGCCGACGGGCGGCAAGATCGTCGGCCTCGACGGCATCCGCGACGCCTACGAGTCGGGCCGGGGCGTGTTCAAGATGCGCGCGACCGCCCGGGTGGAGACGATCGGGCGCCGCAAGGGCATCGTGGTCACCGAGCTCCCCTACGGCGTCGGCACCGAGAAGGTCGTCGAGCGGATCAAGGTGCTCGTCCAGTCCAAGAAGCTCCAGGGCATCGCCGACATCAAGGACCTCACCGACCGCGAGAACGGGTTGCGCCTGGTCATCGAGGTCAAGAACGGGTTCGTCCCCGAGGCCCTGCTCGAGCAGCTCTACAAGCTGACGCCGCTCGAGGACTCCTTCGGCATCAACAACGTCGCCCTGGTCGACGGCCAACCCCGCACCATGGGCCTCAAGGAGATGCTCGAGGTCTTCCTCGACCACCGCTACGAGGTCGTCCGACGCCGATCCGCGTTCCGCCGCGGCAAGAAGGCCGACCGGCTGCACCTCGTCGACGGCCTGCTCATCGCGCTGCTCGACATCGACGAGGTCATCCAGGTCATCCGCACCAGCGACGACTCGGCTGCCGCGCGCGAGCGCCTGATGTCGGTCTTCGAGCTCTCGCAGACCCAGGCCGAGTACATCTTGGAGATGCAGCTGCGCCGGCTCACGCGGTTCTCCCGCATCGAGCTGGAGAAGGAGCAGGAGCAGCTGCGCCGCGAGATCGAGGAGCTCGACGCCATCCTCGGCGACGAGGCGCTCCTGAAGAAGCTCGTCTCCTCCGAGCTCGCCGACGTCGCCAAGACGTTCGGCACGCCGCGGCGTACCGTCCTGCTCGAGTCGGCCGGCACCACCGCCGTCGCCGCGGCCGCCGCGCCGCTCGAGGTCGCCGACGACCCGTGCTTCGCCCTGCTGTCCTCCACCGGCCTGCTCGCCCGCACCAGCAACGCCGACGAGATCGGCACCGGCGGCGGCCGGGCCAACCACGACGTCGTGGTGTCCGCGGTCCGGACGACGGCTCGCGCCGACATCGGCGTGCTGACCTCCGCCGGCCGACTGATCCGGCTCGCGGTCCTCGACCTGCCGGCGATCCCGCCGTCGGCCAACGAGCCCAACCTCCAAGGGGGCCTGCCGCTCACCGAGGTGATCGAGCTGGCCGCCGGGGAGCGCGCACTCGCGCTGACCACCCTCACCACCGACGGCCCCGGTCTCGCGCTCGGCACGAAGCAGGGCGTCGTGAAGCGGGTCAACCCCGAGGTGATCGGCAAGGACGAGTGGGACGTCATCACCCTCAAGGACGGCGACGAGGTCGTCGGCGCGGTCGAGCTGCGCACCGGGCAGGAGGAGCTGTGCTTCGTCACCTCCGACGCCCAGCTGCTCCACTACCCCGCCGACTCGGTGCGTCCGCAGGGTCGCTCCGGCGGCGGCATGGCCGGCGTCCGGGTCACCGAACGCGAGCGGGTCGTGTGGTTCGGCGTGCTCGACCTCAACTCCCCCGGCGGCGTGGTCCTGGTGACCTCGTCCGGCTCCTCGACCGCCCTGCCCGGCACCGAGCCCGGTTCGGTCAAGGTGACCGACTTCTGGGAGTACCCCGCCAAGGGCCGGGCGACCGGCGGCGTCCGCTGCCACCGGTTCCTCAAGGGCGAGGACACCCTGGTGTTCGCCTGGGCCGGCCCCGCACCCGCCCGGGCCGCGGCCGCCAGCGGCGCCCCCGTCGACCTGCCCGAGGCCAACGGCCGCCGCGACGGCTCCGGTACGCCGAGCAGCCAGGCCCTGGCCGCCGCGGCCGGTCCGCTCGTCGCCAGCCTGGCCACCGTCCTCGCAGCTCCCGGCTCGCGGGAGGCCCCGGCGGCGCCTTCCGGCGATGTGTCAGGGTGAGCGCATGACGACCCCGATCCGCGTGGCCGCCGGCCTGCTCTCCGCCCTCGTCGCCGTCGGCGGCCTGACCGCCTGCTCGGGCGACGACGGCGGCTCCACCGCCGCGCCGTGGTCCGACGCCGGCGCCAAGGCCAAGGAGCTGCTCGACGGCACCAGCGGCATCGAGGTCTCGCTGTCGACCGGCGACGACCCGGGCACCGACTACCTCTCGGCCGCGAGCGGCACCATCGTCGCCGACCCGCCCGCCTTCGAGGGCAGCGTCGCCGGCCGGGTGAGCGGCTTCGAGGCGAGCTCGATCGACGTGGTCTCCGTCGACGGCACGCTGTGGATCGACGCCCCGATCATCGGCTGGACCGACAAGTACCAGCCCGAGGCGCTGTGCGCCCCGGACCCCGCCGAGCTGCTCGACCCGTCGAGCGGCGTCTCATCGGTGCTCACCAGCAGCACGGGCGTGAAGGCCGGCAAGTCCGAGCGCGGCGGCAAGGACAACAAGGAGATCTTCCACACCTACGCCGGCACCGCCACGGGCGACTCGATCCGCAAGATCCTGCCCTGCGCCGAGGGTGACGCCTTCGAGGCGACCTACCGTGTCGACGACTCGGGCTACCTGCGCACCGCCCGGCTCACCGGCACCTTCTTCCCCGACTCCGAGCCGATGACGTACACGATCGACGTCACGGCGTACGACGTGGAGAAGGACATCTCGGCTCCCCGGTGAGCCGGCACCGATGAGCACGGCGAACCGGCTGCTGCTGGCCTTCTGCACGGTGGCCGTCGCCTTCGCGGCGGTCGACACCTACGTCGTCGTCCTCGCGCTGCCCGACATGATGGCGGGCGCCGGGATCCCCGTCGAGGAGCTGCAGCGCGCCGCGCCGATCGTCTCCGGCTTCCTGCTCGGGTACGTCGCGATCCTGCCGCTGATCGGCCGGATCGCCGACCTGCGCGGCCAGGTCCCGGTCCTGGCCATGTCGCTGGTGGTGTTCTCCGCCGGCTCCCTGGTCACCGCGATCTCCTACGACCTGCCCAGCATGGTCGTCGGCCGGTTCCTGCAGGGTGTCGGCGGCGGCGGGCTGGTCCCCGCGACCATGTCGCTGGTCGCGGCGCTGTACCCCGTCGAGCGGCGCGGCCTCCCCCTCGGCGTCGTGTCGGCCGTCCAGGAGTTCGGCAGCGTGCTCGGGCCGCTGTTCGGCGCCCTCGTGCTGTCGTTCACCTCGTGGCGCGGGATCTTCGCGATCAACCTCGCCGTCGGCGCGCTGCTCGTCGTCGCCGTCGGCCTCGTCGCCCGCCGCCCGCCGGTGGTCGAGGTGCGAGGCGGCCCGGCGCCGAGCCTTGGAACCACCCGCCGCCGGCTCCCCGACGTCATCGGCCTCCTGCTCCTGGCCACGACCCTGCTCGCGGGCTTCCTCACCTTCGTCCAGCCCGGCGGCCTGCAGCGCGACCTCACCTGGGGCCAGCTCTTCATCCCGTACGTCGACGGCGGCAGCCGCTGGGTCACCCCGGTCGGCGTCGCGACGCTCGCCGCTTTCGGGCTGCTGGTGGCGTGGTGCTGGTGGCGACCGCACGCGATCGTGGATCTGCGCGGCTGGTTCGGCCACCTGCTCGCCGCCGACCTGCTCGGCGCCGGCCTGCTCGCCGTCGTGCTCGGCGGCATCGTGCTGGCCTTCGCCACCGCCGATCCCGAGGTGGCGGTCTTCTCCCCGCAGGGGCCGTGGTTCCTCACCGGGTCCGCGGTCGCCGTGGTCCTGCTCCTCGTCCACCTGCGCCGGGCCGACGCCCCGATCGTGCCCCGCGGCACGCTGCGCCCGGTCCCCGCCTGGGGCGCGCTGGTCGTCAGCTTCCTGGTCGGCTGGGCCCTGATCGCCGCCCTGGTCGACATCCCGCTCTTCGCCCGGACGACGACCGAGCAGGAGTCCCAGCTCGGTGCCGCGCTGGTCCTGCTGCGCTTCCTGGCCGCCCTGCCGGTCGGTGCCGTGGTGGGCGGCTGGCTGCTGCGGCGTACCAACGCCGGGGTGCTCACCGCCGTCGGCATGCTCGCCGCCAGCGGCTCCTTCCTCGTGATGGGTCAGTGGGACGCCCACAGCCTCGACGGGTTCGCCGCCAACGTCCCGCTCGTCGTCGGGGGCTTCGGCTTCGGCCTGGCCCTGGCTCCGGTCAACGCGGCCATCCTGGCGACCACCGACGACGACACCCATGGCCTGGCCAGCGCCCTGGTCGTCGTCGCCCGGATGGTCGGCATGCTCGTCGGCATCTCCGCGCTGACGACGATCGGCCTGCGCCGGCTCTACGCCGCCCAGGCCGCCGATCCCAGCCTCGGGATCAGCGAGCTCGGCATCGTCCAGGAGCAGGCGGTCTTCCGCGGTGCGTCCGCGGCGGCGTTCGCAGCCGCCGTCCTGGCCCTGGCGGTGTTGTCGAGGGCACACACCCGCGACGTGGACACCGCCGAGGTGCTCCGCGCGGGCGGCTAACCTGAGTGCCATGGGTGACTTCGACGACCTGCTGAAGGCGAATCGCGACTTCGCCGAGACCTTCGACCAGGGCGGCTTCGACGGCAAGGCCCACGCGGGCGTCGCCATCGTGACCTGCATGGACTCCCGGATCGACCCCCTGCGCATGCTCGGGCTCGAGTACGGCGACGCGAAGATCTTCCGCAACCCCGGTGGCCGCGTGACCGAGGCCGCGCTCGAGGCGCTCGTCCTCGGCACGCACCTGCTCAACGTGGACCGGATCCTGGTCATCCCGCACACCCGTTGCGCGATGGCGTCCAGCACCGAGGCCGAGATCCACGACAAGATCGGCGCCGCGGTCGGCCAGGACGTCTCCTGGCACGCGTTCCACGTCATCGCCGACCAGAGGACGGCGCTCGCCGAGGACGTCCGGAAGGTCGCCGCGCACCCGCTCATCCCCGACTCGGTCAAGGTCGGCGGGTTCATCTACGACGTCGACACGGGCCTGCTCAGCCAGGAGGTCTGACACGCACGGCAGGTCTCGGGCAACGGAGACCTGCCGTACGTGTCGTCCGGTGAGGCGGTCGATCAGAGCAGCTCGCGCAGCCGCTGGTCCACCAGCGCGCCGCGCAGGTCGTCGAGGCTGCCCCCGAGGGTGGCGAGGTCCCCGATCGCGGTGACCTGGTCGAGCAGGCTCGTCGCCGCACCGACGGCGTCCCTGCCGAGCGGGACGTCCATCAGGAGCGGGCAGTCGACGGCGCCGCCGTCCGGCTCGGGCGGCAACGCATCCGTCCAGCAGCCCACCTCCAGCCGCAGCGGCGCGGTCGGGCCGACGCCGTCGGCCAGCACGTCGACGTACCAGAACAGCTCGCCGACCGGGATCCGCAGGTGACCCCGCCGGGCCTTGGCGCCACGGGCCTTGAGCAGCTTGACGACGGCGGTGCGGTCGACGGCGCTCATGGCCTCATGCTGGCACAGGTCACACTGAGGCAGTGAGCCGTCCGAAACCGCTGCGGTGGAACACCAGTGGCTGTGCCGTGTCGGCGTGCTCGACGGCGTGCAGCTCGAGCAGCACGAGGGTGTGGTCGCCGGCCTCGACCTCGTGGTGGATCGTGCAGTCGAAGCGCGCGAGCCCGTCGGCCAGGAGCACGGCGCCCTCGGGGCTCACCGTCACCTCGACGTCGTCGAAGCGGTGCTCGACCGGACCCGCCAGCCGCCGGCACACGTCGCCGTGGTGCTCGGCCAGCACGGTGAGTCCGAGGTGGTCGGCGCGGCGCAGGTCCGGCCAGGTCTTCGAGGTGTTCGCCACCGAGAACGAGACCAGCGGCGGGTCCAGGCTGACGGAGGTGAAGGAGCTCGCCGCGAGCCCGGTGAGGGCACCGTCGACCTCGGCGGCCACTGCGACGACGCCGCTCGGGTAGACGCCGAAGGCCTCGCGGAGCCGGCCCGGGTCGAGGTCCTGGTTGGTGGTCAGTGCGGGGATGCTCATGCGGGGGCTCCCGATCGGTGGAGGGCGGAGACGACCGGCCGGACCTGCTCCAGCCAGGCCGCGAAGGCGGCCGGGTCGTCGTGCTGGCTGTCGAGGACGTACAGGCCGCGCACGGTGGTGAAGCCGAGCTCGGCCAGCACCGGGCGCAGGCTCAGCTCGGCGGCGAGGGCATGGCCCGGCCCCGCGCCCAGCATCAGCGGGACGGCGACCGCCGGCCGGGGCCGGGCCTCGAATCGGTCGAGGAAGAGCTTGAGCAACCCGGTGTACGTCCCCTTGTAGGTCGGGCACGCGAACACCACGACGTCCGCCTCCCCCACCTGCTCGACCAGGCGCCCCGTCTCGGGGTCGTCCCACTCCAGCAGCCCGGCTCCCGCCGCAGCGAGGTCGACGACCAGGTCGGGCGGCGTACCGGTCAGCTCCGAGGCGAGCCGGGTGGCCGCACCGAGGGTGCGGGAGGCCGGCCGGGGATTGCCGACGACGACAGCGGTGGTCACGACACGACCCGCCGGCCGCCGAAGGGCACCGCGGCGGGCGCGTGCCGGGCCGGCGCCGGGTGCGACCACAGGCCCCGCCGGGCGAGCTCGGGCAGCACGCCCTCGCCGAACCAATAGGACTCCTCGAGGTGGGGATAGCCGGACATCACGAACTCCGAGATCCCCACCTCGACGTACTGCTCGACGAGGTCCGCGATCTCGCCGAAGCTGCCGACCATCGCCGTGCCGGCGCCACCGCGCACCAGACCCACACCGGCCCACAGGTTCGGGTGGATCTCCAGCGAGTCCCGGCTGCCGCCGTTGAGCTCCAGCATCCGGGCCTGCCCGACCGACTCGCTGCGCCGCAGCCCGGCCTGGACCTGCGCGATCTGCTCGTCGTCGATGCCGGCGAGCAGCCGGTCCGCCTCGTCCCAGGCGGCCTCGGACGTCTCGCGGGCGATCGAGTGGAGCCGGATGCCGTACCGCAGCTCGCGCCCCTCGTCGGCGGCCAGCTTGGAGAGCCACTCGACCTTCTCCCGTACGGCGGCCGGCTGCTCGCCCCAGGTCAGGTAGACGTCGGCGTGCTGGGCAGCCACCCGGCCCGCGGCCGGCGACGAGCCTCCGAAGTAGATCTCCGGCAGCGGGTCGGGGATCTGCGCCAGCACGGCGTCGTCGAGCCGGTAGTGCTCGCCCTCGTGGGTGACGGTCTCTCCCGCCCAGAGCGCGCGGACGAGGTGCAGGAACTCGTCGCAGCGCTCGTAGCGGCCCTCCTTGTCGAGGTGGTCGCCGTACATCCGCTGCTCGTGGGACTCGCCGCCGGTCACCACGTTCAGCAGCAGCCGCCCGCCGGACAGGTTCTGGAAGGTGCCGGCCATCTGCGCGGCGAGGAACGGCGAGGTGAGACCGGGCCGGAAGGCGACGAGGAACTTCAGCCGGTCCGACAGCGAGCTCAGCATCGCCGTCGAGATCCAGGCGTCCTCGCACCACGCCCCCGTCGGGGTGAGTGCCGCCTCGAAGCCGAGCTGCTCGGCGCTGCGTGCGATCTGGCCGAGGTAGGCGACCGAGTTCGGGCGCTCCCCCGTGAACGAGCTGACGCCGTGTCCGCCGCCGACCACGTGCCGTCCGTCGCCGCCGTTGGTGGGCAGGAACCAGTGGAACTTGAGCTGTTGAGTCATGTCGTCCTTCTGCGGGTCTGCGGGTGGATCTGGGGGCGGGTCACTCAGAGCTGGCCGTGGTGGGGAGGCAGCCGGCCCTCGAGGGCCCACCGCCCCAGGTGGCGCACCTTCCAGGCAGCCGGGTCGTGGAGCGTGTGGGTGCGCGCATTGCGCCAGTGGCGATGCAGGTTGAGGGAGTCGAGCGCGGACCGGGTCCCGCTGACCTCGAAGAGCCGGGTGCTCGCCTCCAGGCTCGCGCTGGTCGTCGCGGCCCGCGCCGCCGCGACCGCGAGGCTCGCGGCGCCGGCCGACGCGGCATCGAGGTCGGCGTCGGCCCGGTCGACCGCGCGACCGGCCTCGGCGAGCAGCGCCTCCGCGGCCCGCACCGCGAGCTCGAGCTCCCCGAACGCCTGCACGACCGTGGGGTCGTCCGCGTGCCGGGAGATGCCGAGCTCCGCGAGCGCATCCGGGTGGGGCCGGCTCTTCGTGGTGACGAACTCCGCCGCGTCGGCAAGGGCGGCCCGGGCGATGCCCGCGTCGATGGCTGCGTGCAGCAGCTGGGCGAAGGCGCCGTAGGTCTGCGGACCCTCGAAGGTCAGGTGGTACGGCGTGATCCGGTCCGCGCCGACGGCGACCCCGGCGAGCCGGACCGTGCCGCTGGCCGTGGTCCGTTGGCCCATGCCGTTCCAGTCGTCGACGACCGTCACGCCGGCGGCGTGTCGCTCCACCCAGGCCACGTGCAGGGGGCCGTCGACGTCGAGGTGGCTCAGCACCGGGATCCAGTCGGCGAGCAGGGCGCCGGTGGCATAGCCCTTCTCCCCGTCCAGGACCCAGCTGCCGGAGCCGTCGGGCCGCAACGTCGTCCGGAACTCGCGCACGTGGCGGGTGCCGATCTCGGACTGGGCGTTGCCGAACCGCTTCCCCTCCAGGACCTCGCCGAAGAAGAACGACTGCTGGTCGGGCGTGCCCTGGTGGCACAGCGCGTTGACGTAGACGAAGTGGCTGTGCGGGATCTGCGCGATGCTCGGGTCGCCGAGGGCCAGCCGGCGGAACACCTCGGCCACCGCGGACGCCGGGAGTCCGGCCCCGCCGTACGCCGCGGGCACGGTCACCGCGAGCAGACCGGACGCCGACAACTCGGCGAGCTCGGCCACGGGCAGCACCCGGTCGGCGTCGCGCGCGGCAGCGCCCTTCGCGAACCGCTCACCCAGCTCGGCCGCGACGGCGAGCACCTCGTGGGAGGACAGCACGGGGACCGGCATCAGACCCGCTCCAGCTCCGCGGCCTCGAGCTCGCGCACGATCGGGAGCACCTCACGCCCGAAGTACTGCACGTCCTCCTGGAAGTGCAGGAAGCCGAGCAGGAACAGGTCCACGCCGCGGCGCTTGTACTCCAGCATCCGGTGGGCGATCTGCTCCGGCGTGCCGATCAGGCCGGTGCGGAAGCCGTCGTTGTACTGCACCAGGTCGGCGAACTCCGAGTCCTGCCACATGCCGACCTTGTCCCCCGTCGACTGCCCGGCCTGCTTGACCGCGGAGCCGAAGCCCTCGACCGCCTCGCGGTCGGCCTTGTCGACGATCTCGCGCAGCACGTCGCGCGCCTCAGCCTCGGTGCCGCGGCCGATGAGGAAGCCGTTGACGCCGAAGCGCACCTGCCCGGCCCGGCCGTTGACGGCGGCGACGTCGCTGACGTCACGGACCTGCTCGGCGATGCCGTCGGGGGTGTTGCCGTTCATGAAGTACCAGTCGGCGACCCGGCCACCCATGCCGCGGGCGTCGGTGGAGTTGCCGCCCATGAAGATCTCGGGGTGCGCGCGGCCGGGCACCTCGTACGGCTTCGGCTTGAGGTCGAAGTCGTGCAGCCGGTAGAAGTCGCCGTTGAGCTCGGCGTGCTCGCTGGTCCAGATCTCGCGCAGGTAGGCAATGAACTCCTCCGAGCGGCGGTAGCGCTCGCCGTGCTCGAGCCACGGCTCGCCGAGCTTGGTGAACTCGTCCTTGAACCACCCGCTGACGACGTTCACGCAGAACCGGCCCTTCGTGTACTGGTCGGAGCTCGCGACCAGCTTGGCCAGCACGCCGGGCTGCCACAGGCCGGGGTGGACGGCGGCGATCACCTTGAGCCGCTCGGTCGCCAGGGCGATGGCGAGGCTGATCGAGGTCGACTCGTGCTGGTAGGCGGCGCCGTACGACGCGATGTAGCGCACCTGCGACAGGGCGTAGTCGAAGCCGTTCGCCTCGGCGAGCCGGGCCAGCTCGATGTTGTAGTCGAGGCTCCAGTCGGTGCGCTGCTCGATCTTGCTCACCACGAGTCCGCCGCTCACGTTGGGCACCCAGTAGGCGAACTTCAACGGCTCGGGTGCACGGGTCGGGCTGCTGGTCATCAGTACTCCTCAATTCGCGTATGTCGATCAGATTGCTTGACTTTGAGTCGCCAGGCAAGGCGGAACCGCCCGATTCGCCGTCGCCATGGACGACGGAGCCATCGGCAGCGCCTTCCACTCCGCCCAGGCCCGGCCCGCAGCGCACTGCGCTACGATTTTCATAGTAACTAACTCTACTTACTGCAATTGAAGGGGCCGTCATGAGGATCGAGCAGCTGGAGTACGTCGCCGCCGTGACGCAGCACGGGTCGCTGCGGCGCGCGAGCGAGAGCCTGCACATCTCGCAGCCCGCGCTCAGCGAGGCCGTGAGCAAGCTCGAGCGGGAGCTCGGGGTGACCCTGCTCGATCGCCGTCGTACCGGCGCCCGGATCAGTCGCCAGGGCCTGGACCTGCTGCCGAGCATGGTCGCGGTCCTGGACGCGGTCGACCAGCTCCGGACCTCGGCGGGCGACCAGCACAACGTGAGCCGCACCGTGCGGATCGGGACGGTCAGCGCGGCCACCTCGACCCTGCTGGTGCCCGCCTCACGGGAGTTCCAGGAGTCGGCCCCGAACGCGACCGTCGAGGTGCTCAACGTGCAGCAGTCCGAGATCCGCCAGGGCCTCGCCGAGGGCTCACTGGATCTCGGCCTGGTCAACCTGCTGGCCGGCGACGAGCCGGCCCACGACCTGCTGGGCACCGACCTGCTGCACGGGCGCCCCGTCGTCGTGATGCCGGCCGACCACCCGCTGGCGGCGTTCGACGAGGTGAGCGTCGAGCAGCTGCGCGAGGAGCGCTTCGTCGCCATGCGGGCCGGCTACGTCATGCACCGCTTCGCGCACCGCATCTTCGGCAGCCAGCTGCCTCGGGTGTGCCACACCACCGACGGCGCCGAGATGGGCAAGTTCATGGTCTCCCAGGGCCTGGGCGTGACGGTGCTCCCCGACTACAGCGTCGCCGGCGACCCGCTGGAGCTCGCCGGGCTGATCACCGCCCGCCCGATCGCCGGCGACGCCACTCGGGTCACCCTGGTCCTGCTGCAACGCAAGACCCACCACGTCCGGGCCGCGGTCCGCGACCTCCACGCGGCGCTCGTGGCCCACGCGGGGCGGCTCGCGACCCGCGACCCCGGTCGAGCCCTCAGCCCGGTACGCGGAAGCCGCGGAAGGTGACCTCGCGCCGGACCTCGAACCCGAGCGCCTCGTAGAGACCGATCGCGGGCCCGTTGTCGGCCGCGACGTGGAGGAACGCCTCCTCGCCGCGGGCCCGGACCCGCCCGGCCACCTCGGTCACGAGCAGGCCCGCGAGCCCGCGCCCGCGCGCCTGAGGCGCGGTCGTCACCGCGCTGATCTCGCTCCACCCCGGCGGCCGGAGCCGTTCGCCGGCCATGGCGACGAGGACGCCGCCCTCACGGATCCCGAGGTAGGTGCCCATCTCGTGCGTCCGCGGCCAGAACGGGCCGGGCCGGGACTGCTCGACGAGCGCGAGCATGTCCGGCACGTCGCCCGCCCCGAGCTCGACGACCTCGACTCCCCTGTCCGCAACAGCGACCGCAGAGCCTGCCACCAGCTGCAACCCCGGCAGCGTGAACACCGGCGCCCAGTCGGCCGGCGGCGTCGCCGGCGAGCTGAACAGGTCCGCGAACCCGCCCGGCCCCAGCATCGCGGCCAGGTCCGCCCAGTCGGCCGGCGTCGGGTCGGCCGGGACCGCCGCGAACGAGGCGACGCCGGCGTCGTACCGCAGCACGCGACCGGCGCCCACGGCGAAGCCTGCGTGGGCTCCCCGCAGGGACGCACCGACCGGGTCGTCGAGGATCACGCGTCGAGCGTCTCCATGTCGACCTCGTAGGCGCCCTGGATGATGAACTCCTTGCGCGGCGCGACGTCGCTGCCCATGAGCAGCTCGAAGACCTCGGAGGCCACCTCGAGCTCGTCGACCGTCAGCCGGCGCAGGGTACGACGGCGCGGGTCCATCGTGGTCTCGGCCAGCTGGTCGGCGTCCATCTCGCCGAGGCCCTTGTAGCGCTGGACCGGGTCCTTCCAGCGCACGTTCTTCTTCTTGAGCTCGGCGAGCTTTCGCTGCAGCTCGTCGTCGGAGTAGGTGTAGACGTACTTCTCCTGGCCCTTCCTCGGGTTCGAGATCTCGATCCGGTGCAGGGGCGGGACGGCGGAGTAGACGCGACCGGCCTTGACCAGGTCGGGCATGTACTTGAAGAACAGCGTCGCGAGCAGGGTGCGGATGTGGGCGCCGTCGGAGTCGGCGTCGGCCATGAAGATGATCCGGCCGTAGCGGCGGGCGTCGAGGTCGAAGGTGCGTCCGGACCCGGCGCCGACGACCTGGATGATCGAGGCGCACTCGGCGTTCTTGAGCATGTCGCCCACGGACGCCTTCTGGACGTTGAGGATCTTGCCCCGGATCGGGAGCAGCGCCTGGAACTCGGCGTTGCGGGCGAGCTTGGCGGTGCCGAGCGCGGAGTCACCCTCGACGATGAACAGCTCGGTGCGCTCGTTGTCGCCGGAGCGGCAGTCGGCGAGCTTGGCGGGCAGCGTCGAGGACTCCAGCGCGTTCTTCCGGCGCTGGGTCTCCTTGTGCTGGCGGGCCGCGATCCGGGTCTTGGACGCCGCGACCACCTTCTCCATCAGGAGCTTGGCCTGCGCCTTCTCGGCCCGCTTGGTGGAGGTCAGGAACTCCTTGAGCTCCTTGGCCACGACCTTGCGTACGACGGTCCGCGCGGCCGGCGTCCCGAGGATCTCCTTGGTCTGGCCCTCGAACTGGGGCTCCGCGAGGCGCACCGTGACGACGGCCGTCATGCCCTCGAGGATGTCGTCCTTGATTACGTCGTCGTCGTTGACCTTGAGCGCCTTCGAGGCACGCATGGCGTCGTTGAACGTCTTGGTCAGGGCGCTCTCGAAGCCGGACACGTGGGTGCCGCCCTTGGGGGTGGCGATCACGTTGACGAAGGAGCGCAGCTCGGACTCGTAGCCGGTGCCCCAGCGCACCGCGACGTCGACGGTGAGCTCGCGCTCGACGTCCTGCGGGGTCATGTGGCCCTTGTCGTCGAGCAGCGGGACGGTCTCGGTGAACACGTCGCTGCCCTGCAGCCGCAGCACCTCGGTGACCGGCTCTCCGGTGGCGAGGTAGTCGCAGAACTCGCCGATGCCGCCGTCGTGGCGGAACTTCTCCTCGGTCCACTCCGCCTTGTCGGCGGCCCGCTGGTCGCTGATGACCAGCTCGAGGCCGGGCACGATGAACGACGTCTGCCGGGCGCGCCCGATCAGCCCGTCGAGGACGAAGTCGGCGTCCTTGGTGAAGATCTGACGGTCCGGCCAGAACCGGATCCGGGTCCCGGACCTGCCCTTCGCGACCCGACCGCCCTTGCGGGTCAGGCCGGACCGGGGGGTGAAGGCCGCCGTGGGGCCCTCGCCGTCGAAGACGCCGGGCACGCCGCGCTGGAAGCTGATGCCCTGGCTGGCCGGCGAGCGGTCGACATCGATGTCCATCCGGCTCGACAGCGCGTTGACGACGGACAGGCCGACGCCGTGCAGACCGCCGGTGGCGACGTAGGAGCCCCCACCGAACTTGCCGCCGGCGTGCAGCTTGGTCGCCACGACCTCGACGCCGGGGAGCCCGGTCTTGGGCTCCTTGTCGGTCGGGATGCCGCGGCCGTCGTCGTAGACCTCGACCGAGTCGTCCGCGTGGAGGATCACCTCGACCCGGCGGGCGAAGCCACCGAGGGCCTCGTCGACGCCGTTGTCGATGATCTCCCAGAGACAGTGCATCAGCCCCCGGGTGTCGGTGGAGCCGATGTACATCCCGGGACGCTTCCGCACGGCTTCGAGGCCCTCGAGGACCAGGAGGTGGGCGGCGTTGTAGGTGTTGTCGGCGATGACCGGCTCCTCACGGTGGATCACGGGTACTTCTGAGGGCACGAATCTACCTTCGACACGCCGGGAGCCCGCACAGGGACACGGCTCGGAGCGAGAGGAGGACAGGCAGGACCCGGACGGGTCAGGCGGTCCGGCCGATCGGATGGTCACAAGCTTGTTTCGGGCGGTGGAAAATCACAGAAGCTTCCCCCATCGGGTGGTTGGATGACAGGGAATGCAGAAGTGGAATGGAACACACGGCGACGGGAATCTTTGTTCCAGTCGCTACGTTGATCCGGACGACACCCGATGAGGGTGGTGATCGCATGAGAGAGAGGCCCGAGATGACAACTGCTGTTGCTCCCAGCGCCACGCTGACCGCGGAGGACCGCTGCGACCGTTGTGGTGCCCAGGCCTACCTCCGCGTAGAGCTCACCTCCGGCGGGGAGCTCCTGTTCTGCGCCCACCACGCCCGTGAGCACGGCGACGCGCTCAAGGACATCGCCGTCCGCTTCCACGACGAGACCCACAAGCTCACCACCAAGCCGACGCCGGCCGCCGACTGACGCGGTCCCGAGCCGAGGCCCCGAGCACCCGCTCGGGGCCTCGTGCGTTTTCGGGGCCGTCGACCGGACAGCGTGGCCGGAGGAGCAGAAAGGCCCCGCCGGGAACCCGGCGGGGCCGATCAGCTGTGCTCGGTCGAGGCTCGGTCGAGGCTCAGTCGAGGTAGTCGCGCAGCACCTGCGAGCGCGAGGGGTGCCGCAGCTTCGACATCGTCTTCGACTCGATCTGGCGGATCCGCTCGCGCGTGACGCCGTAGACCTTGCCGATCTCGTCGAGGGTCTTGGGCTGGCCGTCGGTGAGGCCGAAGCGCATGGAGACGACGCCCGCCTCGCGCTCGGAGAGCGTGTCGAGGACCGCGTGCAGCTGCTCCTGCAGCAGCGTGAAGCTGACCGCGTCGGCCGGGACGATCGCCTCGGAGTCCTCGATCAGGTCACCGAACTCGGAGTCGCCGTCCTCACCCAGCGGGGTGTGCAGCGAGATCGGCTCGCGGCCGTACTTCTGGACCTCGACGACCTTCTCCGGGGTCATGTCGAGCTCCTTGGCGAGCTCCTCCGGCGTGGGCTCGCGGCCGAGGTCCTGCAGCATCTGGCGCTGGACGCGGGCGAGCTTGTTGATGACCTCGACCATGTGCACCGGGATGCGGATGGTGCGGGCCTGGTCGGCCATGGCCCGGGTGATCGCCTGCCGGATCCACCAGGTGGCGTACGTCGAGAACTTGTAGCCCTTGGTGTAGTCGAACTTCTCGACCGCGCGGATCAGACCGAGGTTGCCCTCCTGGATCAGGTCCAAGAACAGCATGCCGCGGCCGGTGTAGCGCTTGGCGAGCGAGACGACCAGACGCAGGTTGGCCTCGAGCAGGTGGTTCTTGGCGCGGCGACCGTCCTCCGCGATCCACTCGAGCTCCTCGTGCACCTTCGGGGAGAGCTTGCCGCCCTTGCCGAGCTTCTCCTCCGAGAACAGGCCCGCCTCGATCCGCTTGGCGAGCTCGACCTCCATCTCGGCGTTGAGGAGCGGCACCTTGCCGATCTGCTTGAGGTAGTCCTTGACCGGGTCGGCGGTCGCGCCGGCGACCATGACCTGCTGAGCGGGCTCGTCGGTCTCGTCGGCGGAGGAGACGATGAAGGACGCGTTCTTCTCGTCCTCCTTGATCGTCGGGTCCGCCGCGACGTCCTTCTCGAACTGGTCGTCGGGGATGTCCGGCAGGACCTTCTTGCCGTCGGGGCCGACCACGGGGGCCTGCACCTCGGCCTCGGTCTCGAGGTCGCCCAGGTCGACGGGTGCGTCCTCGTCGTCGGCGGCCTTCGCGGGCGCTGCCTTCGCAGGCGCCGCCTTCTTCGCCGGGGCCTTGGCCGCCGGCGCCGCCTTCTTGGCCGGCGCCGCGGCCGCCTTCTTGGCGGTGGTGGCCGTGGCCGACGCCGTCTTGCGCGCGGCCGCCGCGACGGCGCGCTGGTCGGCCGGCGTACCGAGCTCGACAGAGATGCCGAGGCCCGCCAGGTGGGCCATCAGGCCCTTGAGCTGGGCGGGAGCGACATCAGCCGCGGCGAATGCCTGGCGGAGGTCCTCCGCCGCGACGCGGCCAACCGGCGCGGCGCGCTCGATCAGCGCGGCGATCGACGGGTGGCTGAGCAGGGCGGGCGGGACCGAACGATGGTTCGAGGACACGAACACCTCTCGATGCTGACGATTCTAGGGCGCGGCAAAGACCGGAGGCGTCAAGACCGCTGTGGTCATTCTGCCACGGATCCCCCAACCCCTCGGTCACCGGGGCGTCATCGGGTCGTCATCGCCCGGTCGCCGGGCCGGTCGTCGGCGGCTATGCCTTCACCTTGGCGGCGGCCTTGGCCGCCTTCTTGTAGTCGCGCACCTTCTGCAGCGACACCGGGTCGACCACGTCGGCGACGGACCGGAAGCCGTCGAGCGCGTAGTCGCCCGCCGCCTTCTCCCACCCGGCGGGGCGTACGCCGAGCTGCTTGGCCACCAGCGCGGTGAAGATCTTGGCCTTCTGCGCCCCGAAGCCCGGCAGCGCCTGGATCCGCTTGAGCAGGTCCTTCCCGTCAGCCGCCTCCGTCCACAGCCGCGAGGCGTCGCCGTCGTACTGCTCGACGACGATGCGGGCCAGCTCCTGCAGTCGCGCCGCCATCGAGCCCGGGAACCGGTGGATCGCCGGGGTGGTCGAGCACAGCGCCGCGAACTCCTCCGGGTCGGCGGCCGCGATGGCCGCCGGGTCGAAGCTGCCGAACCGGCCGACCACCTTCTGCGGACCCAGGAAGGCGTGCTCCATCGGGTACTGCTGGTCGAGCATCATCCCCACCAGCAGCGCGAACGGGTTGTCCGTCAGGAGCTCGTCAGCGGCGGCGTCGTCGGTGATGTGGATGGCCATGGGGACATCCTGCCGCACCCCAGCGCGACCGCGGCGGCGCCGTTCTCGAAGGTCATGCGGGCGGGCCGAGCCGCTCGAGGCTCGCGAGGAGGTGGGCGCGCAGGACCGGCCAGCCCGGGTACGCGTCGGTGGCGCCGGGGATGTTGGCGACCACGACCGTGCCGCGGACGGTGGCCATCGCGATCTGGATGAGCTCGGCGAACCCCTCGCGCCCGGCGTACGACGGCAGCAGGGCCGCGGCGATCCCCTGGATCTCGCTCATGCCGCTGCACACGATCTCGGCGACCCGCGCCGCCAGGGCCGGTTCGGTGCGCGCGACGTTGAACAGCTCGAGGACCGCCGGCGTGACCGGGAGGTGGTGGATCTCCCAGATCAGGTCGAGCAGCGCGCCGGCCCGCTCCTGCTCCGTGCCGACGTCGAGGCCGCGGGTGGCGGCGTCGGCGAGGAGCTGGTCGACGAGGCGGAGCATCGCGGCGTCGACGAGGGCGGCCTTGGTCGGGAAGTAGTGCTGCTGGGCGCCCTGGCTGACGCCGGCGCGCTCGGCGACGCGGCGCGTGGTCGTGGCGACGTACCCGTCCTCGGCGAGGCACTCGATGGTCGCGTCGAGGAGGCGTTCGGTGGTCGCGGCGCGGCGCTCGACCTGCCGTCGTCGCCCCGCTGTCACCTTCGCCGCCGCTGCCATGGGCCGATCGTGGCGCACGTCTCGCAACCTTTGCAAGTCAGATGACTTGTCAAGTCACCTGACTGGGAACTAGGTTCCCGGCCATGAAGGACTTCCAGGCCAAGGTCGCCGCGATCACCGGCGCAGGGTCCGGCATCGGCCGCGCGCTCGCCCTCCAGCTCGTCGCCGAGGGCGCCCGCGTCGCGATCAGCGACTGGGACGCCGACGGCCTCGCCGAGACCGCACTGATGCTGAGGGACCAGGGCGCGAAGCCGCACAGCACGGTCCTCGACGTCCGCGACCGCGCCGCCGTGCACGCGTGGGCCGACGCGGTCGCCGCCCACTTCGGCGCGGTCCACCTGGTCGTCAACAACGCCGGTATCACCATCTTCGGCACGGTCGAGGAGAGCCCGTACGAGGACATCGAGAAGGTCCTCGACGTCGACTTCTGGGGCGTCGTGCACGGCACCAAGGCGTTCCTCCCCCATCTCGCGGCGTCGGGCGAGGGCCACGTCGTCAACGTATCGAGCATCTTCGGCCTGTTCGGCGTCCCGACCCAGAGCTCCTACAACGCGGCCAAGTTCGCGGTGCGCGGGTTCACCGAGGCACTGCGCCAGGAGCTGCTCATCTCCGGCCAGCCGGTCGGCGTCACCTGCGTCCACCCCGGCGGGATCAAGACGAACATCGTCAACAACGCCACCGCGAGCAACGCCGCCGACACCGCCGGCATCGCGCGGGTCTTCAACGAGAAGCTCACCCGAACGACGCCCGAGGCCGCCGCGCGCACCATCCTGCGCGGCGTGCGGCGCGGCCGGCCCAAGGTGCTGATCGGCGCCGACGCCGTCGCGGTCGACCTGCTCGTGCGGGTCCTCGGGGCGTCGTACCAGCGCCCGTTCGCGGCCGTCTCCCGCCGCCTCACCACCTCCCTCGCTGCTCCGGCATCCCGGAAGAAGGTCTCCGCATGACCACCCACCTCGGCTCCCCGATCGCCCTGCCCAACGGAGCGAAGCTGGCCAATCGGTTCATGAAGTCGGCGCTGAGCGAGTCGCTCGGCGAGCGCGACGGCGGGCCCTCGGCGAAGCTCGAGCGGCTCTACAGCCGCTGGGCGGGCGGCAGCTACGGCCTGGTCGTGACCGGCAACGTGATGGTCGACCGCCGCCACCTCGGCGAGCCCGGCAACGTGGTCATCGAGGACGACCGGCACCTCGACCGGCTGCGCGCGTGGGCATCCGGCTTCCAGGACGGCGGCACCCCGCTGTGGATGCAGGTCAACCACCCGGGCCGGCAGGCCAACGCCCTCGTCGGCCGCCACCGTCCGGTCGCGCCGAGCGCGATCCAGGCCAAGGTGCCGGGCGCCTCGAGGCCGCGGGCGTTGGCGGACGCGGAGATCCGCGAGATCGTCGACCGGTACGCCACGGCCGCCGCGGTCGCCGAGCAGGCCGGCTTCGCGGGCGTGCAGATCCACGGCGCGCACGGCTACCTCGTCACTCAGTTCCTCTCCCCGCGCACCAACCGGCGCGACGACGCGTGGGGCGGCGACGCCGAGCGCCGACGGCGGTTCGTGCTCGAGGTTCTGCGCGCGATCCGCGCCACGACGTCGCGGACCTTCGGCGTCGGCATCAAGCTCAACTCCGCGGACTTCCAGCGCGGCGGGTTCAGCGAGGACGAGTCCCGCGAGGTCGTCGAGGCCCTCGTCGCCGAGGGCATCGACCTGATCGAGATCAGCGGCGGCTCCTACGAGGCTCCCGCCATGATGGGCACGATGGCCGCCTCGACGGCCGCGCGCGAGGCCTACTTCCTGGAGTACGCCGCCTCGGTGCGCGACCTCGCGGGCGACGTACCCATCGCCGTGACCGGCGGCTTCCGCTCGACGGCGGCCATGGAGGCGGCGGTCGCGTCCGGCGACTGCGACGTCGTCGGCCTCGGCCGACCCACCTGCCTGCTGCCGGAGGCGCCGCGCGCGATCCTCCAGGAGGGGCTGGCCGCGCTGCCCAGCTCGAACATCAAGGCCGGGCTGCGCCCGGTGCTCGGCAAGGTCGCGAACCTCAAGCAGCTCGACGGCGCCCTCGACCTGTCGTGGCACACCGACCAGCTGCACCGGCTCGGCGCCGGCAAGGAGCCCGACCCCGACCACTCCTGGGCCGCGGCCGCGCTCTTGCTGGGCCTGCGCAACGGGCCGGGGGCGTTCCGGGCGAAGCGGGGCTGACCCTCAACCTTCCTGGGCGATCGTCCGAAGACCGGTCCACAGGGTGTCCATGGTCCGCTCGACCATCGCCTCGAGCTCGACGTCGGGGTGGCGCCGCCACCACTTGGCGAGCTGCTCGGCGGCGCCCGAGATGGCGTGGGCGTACGCCGACGCGGCGTCCTCGGCGACGTGGGGGGCCGCGGCCCGCACCAGCCCGGCGATCACCTCCGCGGTCTGGTAGCGGTGCTCGGCCGCCGACGCGGCCACCTTGCCCGCCACCGCTGCCCCGCCGCCGAACAGCACCCCCCAGGTCGTACCGCGGTCGCGGACGAACGCGTAGTAGGCCGTGAACCCGGCGCGCAGCTGCGCCCCGATCTCCACCTCTCCCCCGGCCGCCGCGACGATGGCCCGGTCGAGCTCGTCGCGGGCGGCCCGCAGGCACTCGAGGTAGATCTCGTCCTTGTCGGCGAAGTACTTGTAGACCAGGGTCCGGGTCACCCCCGCCGCGGCGGCGATGTCCTCGATGGCGGTGCCCTGGTAGCCGTGCTGCACGAACACGTCCTCCGCGACGGCGATCAGCTGCGCCCGCCGTACCTCCGGCGCCAGCCGACGCCGCGGCTCGGCCACCTTGGCCATCTCAGGCCGTCCAGTCCAAGAAGATCCCGCCGGCCGTGACGGCGACCCACCACCACACGAAGGACACGATCCCCAGCGCGACCGTGCGCCTCGGGTGCGAGGTCCACCACACGAAGCAGAGCACGAACATCGCCAGCCAGGTCAGCAGCAGGACGACGACCGCCCAGGCCGGCGCGAGCAGCCCCGACGCGGCGTAGAGGAAGAAGGACGAGACCAGCAGCACCAGGCCGACGAACGGCCACGGCGAGATCCGCCGTCCGGTCGCAGGGTCGATCGCCACCGGACGGATCCGGCGGCGGCGGGAGTACGCCAACGGACTACTCGTCCTCGGCGTCGTCGTGCCAGGCCGGGTCGTGGTCCCAGGCCTCGGTCCGCTCGGCCGCCTTCTCCAGCGCCCGCGCCGCCTCGGCCTGCGTGGGGTACGGACCGAGGCGGTCCTTGTTGGGGCAGCCCTCGACGCCCTCGACCTGGTGATGGGTCAGACAGAACCAGTACTCGTTGTCCGCGGACATGCCCCGAACCTACTGCAGGCGACCTGCCAGCCGCTCGACCCGCAGGACGTCGTACTCGTGCTCGGGGTCGCCGGTCATCGCGGCCGCCAGGCGCAGGTGCGGGAGCGCGTCGTCGTACCTCGACTGGCGCTCCAGCGAACGGCCCAGCGCGTGCCGGCTCCACACGTCGACCGGGTCGTCGGCGACCAGCGCGGTCAGCTCGTCGGTGGCCTTCTGCAGCTGGGCGCGCATCAGGTACGCCCACGCCCGCAGCGAGCGCAGCCCCCGGTTGTCCGGCTCCTGCTCGAGCGCCGGCTCCAGCACCTGGAGCGCCTCGCGCGGAGCGCGGCGGGACAAGAAGTCGTGGGCGGTCCGGTACGCCGCCTCGTGCCGTGCCGTCGTACCCGGGAACACGATCGGCGGCAGCACCTTGATCTCGGGCATCTCGTTCATGTCGCCCTCAACTGTCCCGGGGATGTGGTTGTTCCCTAGAGTGAGCGGCGGACGGGCTGGCCGGGCGACCGCGTGACCCATCGCCGCGAGGCGTCGGGTCCCGAGGAAAGTCCGGGCTCCACAGAGCAGGGTGGTGGGTAACACCCACCCGGGGTGACCCGCGGGACAGTGCCACAGAGAACAGACCGCCTCGCTCCTCGTGGGCGGGGTAAGGGTGAAACGGTGGGGCAAGAGCCCACCAGTGCGCCGGGCGACCGGAGCAGCTAGGCAAACCCCACCCGGAGCAAGACCAGACAGCACACGTTCGAGGGCGGCTCGTCCGAGTGTGCGGGTAGGTCGCTCGAGGCTGTCGGCAACGGCAGCCCTAGATGGATGGTCGCCGATCACAGAACCCGGCTTACAGGCCAGCCCGTCCCTCAACCGCGAGCGCGCCCCCGGCGGTCCACCGACCACTGCGCACGCCGTCACCGCCGCGGGGGCGCCAGCAGTCGCAGCACCGTCGCCACCACCGCCTCGAGGTCGGGGTGGGCACGCGGGCTCGACGTCGAGGTGCTGTTGAGGGCCCCGACGACCAGGTCGCGCAGCACCCTCAGGTCCACGTCGTCGCGCACCACGCCCTCGCGCCTCCCCCGCTGGAGGACGTCGAGCCACACGCGCGCGAAGCCACGCTCGTGCGCGACGTGGTCGGCACGCAGCGACGGCGGCAACGTCTCGACCATGCGCACCACCGCGGCCGCCCGGTCGTCGCTGGCGTGCAGCGCGTCGAGGTGACCGCGGGCAGCGGCCCGCAGCCGCTCGACGGGGTCCGCGTCCTCGCTCACCGCGTCGACCGCGTGTCGCAGGGCGGCCGTCGCCGCCTCGACGCCGTCTCGGAGGGTCGCCGCCACCAGGTCGTCCTTCGTCGGGAAGTGGAAGGCGAGGCTGCCGACCTTCAGGTCCGCGGCCTCGGCGATGCGGCGCAGGCTGGCGCCGCCGTACCCGTGGAGCGCGAACTCCCGTGCCGAGGCGTCGAGGATCCGCCGCCGCGTCCGCTCGGCCTTGGTCTCTGCGCTCACGGGGGCACTCTAGCGAATCGGACAGTCGTACGATTATGCTCAGAATCGTACACATGTCCGATTCCAGGAGCGACCATGACCCTCACCCGAACCCAGGACCGGATGTCGCACGACGTCTTCCTCCCCGCCGAGATCGTCGAGCTGCGGGCGCGTGCTCGCGCCTCGGTCGCCCGTCACGTCGCTCCGGTGGCCCGCGAGATCGGCAGCCGCGAGGAGTCGGCCGACAGCTTCCCCTGGGCGGCGTTCCGCGGCCTGGCCTCCGACGGCCTGTTCGGCGTCCCTTTCGGCGACCTCGAGCACCCCATGCTCGGCGTGTGCACGGTCGCCGAGGAGATCGCCTACGAGTCCTCCTCCCTCGCCGGCGTGTACGACGGCCAGTGCATCCTCGTCCCCGCGACGCTGGCCCACGCCTCCCCCGCCGTCCGGGACCGGCTGGTACCGGACCTGGTCTCCGGCCGACAGGCCTTCGCCTTCGCCACCACCGAGCCCGAGACGAGCTCGGATCTGACCGCGAGCCGGCTCAGCACCTGGGCGGAGGAGACCGCCGACGGCTTCGTCGTCAACGGCCGCAAGCGCTGGATCACCAACAGCGTCGTCGCCGGCCACGTCTCGATGCTCGTGCGCGCCGGTCGCGACGGCGAGCGGGCACACATGCTGCTGATCGACCTCACCAGCCCCGGCATCCGGATCGGCACCCCCGACCTGAAGATGGGTCACCGCGGCCAGATCACCGCCGACATCGTCCTCGAGGACGTCCACGTCCCCCGCGAGAACCTGCTCGGCGACCCGGGCCAGGGCATGGCCGTCGCACTCGGCGCCCTCGTCCGCGGCCGCATCGGCATCGGCGCCGCCGGCGTGGGTGTCGCCCAGGCCGCCCTCGACCTCGCCGTCCATCGCCTGCAGACCCGCGAGGTCTTCGGACGCCCGCTCGGCGCCATGCAGCACTGGCAGTTCCAGATGGCGCAGCGCGCCACCGAGCTCGAGTGCGCGCGCAGCCTCTACCAGAAGGCCGCCGTCCTGCTCGACCGCGGCGACCGCACCGCCGAGCCCGAGGCCGCCATGGCCAAGGCCTACGGCACCCGCCTGGCCAACGACCTGGTCCGCGAGGCGATCCAGATCCACGGCGCCGTCGGCTTCGCCCGCCAGGTCGGCGAGACCGGCGAAGCCGTCCGGCTCGAGGAGATGTACCGCGACGCCAAGATCCTGGAGATCTTCGAGGGCGCCAACGAGCTCCAGCAGTGGATCGTGGCCCGGCGCCTCATCGGACGCGACATCACCGGCTGACTCCGCGAGGAGTCGCCGCCCTCACCCAGGACGAACCAGCCCGCCCAGCCTCGCCGCAAGGTCCACCGAGGCCTCGATCTCCTCCCGCCGGATGGAGACGCTCTCCACGTTGAGCCCGAACGGTACGTCGAGTCGGTGGCAGAACTCGGCGAGCTCGGCGGCGGTGGCGGCCGCTTGCTCGAAGGACGCGCCGAGGGGGTTCGTCGAGTGCCGGAGGTCGTTCTCGATCCAGCGGGGCACGTCGACGCCGAGCCAGCGCAGGAACTCCAGGGTCCGCATCGAGCCGCAGACCGAGAAGGTGAAGACGATCGGCACCGGGGTCAGCCCCCGCTCCTGGCACGCGTAGCGGTAGTCGGAGACCAGGTTCTTGGCGGCGTTGAGGTCGTACACCACCTGTGTGACGAAGAACCGGCAGCCGGCCTCCTGCTTGGCGATCAGGCGCAGGTGCTCGTCCTCGCGACGGCTGTGCCGCTCGGGGATCGCGACCCCGCCGAGAAGCAGCTGCGGGTTCTCCTCGGCTCGCAGGGCTTGCGCGTCGAGGAGGGTCACGGGCGTGGACGTGCTGCTGGACGAGGCGCCGACCATCACGGTCAAGGTACGGCGGGCGTCCTGCGCGGCGAGCCAGGTGCGCAGCTCCTCGCGCTGGTACTTGCCGACGGCGCGGTAGACGATGACCGGCGTCGGCCACGACGAGAGGTACTCGGCGCGGTACGCCGACGGGTCGACCGTCGGGCTGAACGGGAACGGGCGCTCCGCCGGGTTGCGGGCGCTCTCGTCGTCGATGTCGTAGAGGACGAGTCCGTCGAGATCGAGGTGCTCGAGCCGCTCCAGGGTGGCACGCGCGATCTGCGGGAGCCGCTCGGCCGGTGTGGACTGCCGTGGTGGCGTGATCGCGAAGAGGACGAAGCCTCCGCGCCCTTCCTCGATGCACGTTGCGACATCCACGCGCGTGAGGCTAGCGGGCTCGAGCCGGCCGACGTCACCGCCCCGACGTACGACGGCGTGCCGGACACCGGTCCGAGGGCCCGCTCCCGGTAGCGTCCGGGGGTGGCCAGCTCTCGCCGATCCAGCGCCCGCCGCCGCAGCGGGACGCGCCGTAGCGGGACGCGCCAACCGCGGCCCCTGCCCGTGGCGGGGCCCGGCGAGCGAGTGTGGGTCCTCGACGTCCCGTACGGGACGCAGGTCGACGGCGCCACCTGGCACCCGGCGGTCAAGACCCACCTGTACGTCGGCAGCCGGCTCCCCGCCCACCTCGCGCCGTACTCCCCCGGCCCCCACACCCTCGGCCGGTTCATCGAGAACACCCTCAACCCCGACAGCCCCGTCCCCCCTCCCGTGGCCACCGACGCGCTCGAGCCCCGGAGGCTCCAGTTCGAGGCGGCCGACGCGATCGCGGCCCGTGCCGAGGCGGGAGGACGGATGTTCCTGCTGGCCGACGAGCCCGGCGTCGGCAAGACCATCTCGGCAGTGCTCGGGGCGATGGCGGTGGGCGACCTGCGCGGCGCCCGGCGGGTGCTGGTCGTGGCCGACCGACCGGCCGCGATCACGATCGGCCACTGGTGCCGCACGATCACGGCGCTCGGCGACGGCGGCCTGGAGTGGGTCGTGATCACGTGGGACCGACTGGAGAAGGTCAAGGACCACCCGTGGGACGTGATCATCGCGGACGAGGCGCACGCGTTGCGGCGCACGACCACCAAGCGCTGGAAGCACTGGACCCGCATCTCCGGGCATGCCCTGCCCCACGACAAGGCGCCGTTCGTCATCGCGACGACCGCGACGCCCGGCCACACCCCGCTCGAGCTGCCGTACCTCGCGCCGGCCTATGCACAGGTCCTCGGCGAGTCGATGAAGGGGTGGACGACGGCCACCCAGCCCGCGGCCGCGTTCGCCGAGGCGTTGCAACGCCACGGGGTCGCCGTCGAGCCCGGGCGGTACGGCGCCACGTGGACCACCGATCCCGCGCGGCGGGCCGCGGACCTGAAGCTCGTGCGGGGCTGGCTCGCCGAGGAGCGGCCCGCAGCGATGCTGCACCGCGCGGCGCCGTGGGGACCGGTGCCGATCTCCGGGATGCCGGTGGCACTGACACCGGCCGAGCGATCGGCGTACGAGGCGGAGTGGGGTGAGTTCTGCCGCGAGATGGACATCGCCCGGCGCGGCCGCAATGTCGCGAAGGGCCGGGCGGCGCTGCTGCGGTTCCGGCAGAAGGCGGGCCTGATCCGGGTCGACTCGACGGTCGACTGGATCGCCCAGCAGGTGCGGGCCGAGCGGCAGGTGGCGTGCTCGGTGGAGTTCGTCGCGACCGCCGCCGACCCGATCGCCGACCGGCTGCGCGACGCCGGCATCGCGGTGGCCTCGGTCTACGGCAGGGACCGGTTCGACGCCGAGGCGGAGCGGCTGCGGTTCCAGACCGGTGAGGCGAAGGTCTGCGTCTTCACCACCGTCGCCTCGATCAGCCTCCACGCCGGCGAGACCCTCGCCGACGGGCGCCAGGCGAGCACCGAGCCGCGGGTCGGCGTCTTCCACCAGGCCCGCTTCTCGGGCATCGCCGGACGCCAGGTCACCGGCCGCACCCATCGCGACCACCAGGTCTCGCCCTGGCACATCGCGTACGCCGAGGGCACCGTCGAGGAGCAGGTCGGCAAGGTGATGGTGGAGCGGATCGCCGCCGCCGCCGACACCGTGGGCAGCGACACCACGGGGCTCGCCGACCTCGCCGGGCTCCTCGGCGCCGACTGGCTGCCCACCACCGCGCTGACCGAGGACAGCGCCTGAGCCACGTGGTTGGGTGGAAGGCGATGGCACGACGTCAGCGGTTCACGATCAGCCAAGCGCGCCGCTCGCAGAGCGAGCGGCTGCGTCGGCGCAAGCGCTGGTACTTCGCACTCATGGGCACGTGCCTGCTGCTGGTGCTGCTCGCCTGGAACCTGGTCCGGCTGTGGTCGACGACGGCCGCCGTCATCATGTCGGCGATCGCCGCCGTGCTCCCGCCCATCGCCGTGATCATCGCCAACTGGGGCGAGGACCACTGACGCCTTGGGGACGCTCAGTCGTCGGTGAACGCGACGACGGTGAGCAGCCGGGCGCCGTGGCGTCCGCCGGTGTACACGTGCTCGAACTCCGCGGAGAAGCGCAGCCCGTCGCCTCGCGACAGGGCGACGCTCCAACCGTTGGAGGCGACGACGACCGATCCGTCGAGCACGTAGGCGTACTCGACCGAGCCGCGCCCGTGGGAGCTCTTGGAGCTGGGATGGTCCGCAGGGACGGCCGACTCGGAGATCTCGAGGCGGCGGCGCTCGAAGGAGGTGAACAGGGTGCGGACCGCGACGTCGTCGATCTCGGCGAGGTCGCCCCAGTCGCCGGAGACCACCTCGGGCGCGAGGAGGGGGCTGCGCACGAGCTCGTGCAGGGTGACGTCGAGGGCCTCGGAGATCCGGGTGAGCACGCCGAGCGTCGGGTTCGCGAGACCACGCTCGACCTGGGAGAGCAGGCCCTTGCTCGAGCCGGTGGCGTCGGCGAGGTCGCGCAGACTCATGCCCCGCGCCAGGCGCAGCCGGCGGACGTTGCCGGCGAGCGCCTCCTTCGCCGCGTCCTCACCCGCACCGGCCTCGGCGAGGTCCGGCTGCGGCTCCTGGCGACTGCTCATCACCCACCTCCTGTCGGACCCGATGCTCGCACAGATCCGGGCCGGTGCGCCTGCTCCAGGACGGGCAGGTCGTCGGCGTGGCCGGCCACGAAGGCGTCCAGCGCGGCCCGGTACATCGCGAGGTCGAGCCCCGACGCAGCGAGCCAGTCCGGGTCGTAGTAGGTCTTGCGGTAGCGGTCGCCGCCGTCGCAGATCAGGGTCACGACGCTGCCACGCACGCCTGCGCGACGCATCTGCGCGGCGAGCACGAGCGCGCCCCAGACCGACGTGCCGGTGGAGCCGCCGACCGGGCGACCGATCGCCTCGCTGCACCAGTGCATCGCGGCCAGCGACGCAGCGTCGGGGACCCGCGCCATGTGGTCGACGACGTTCGGCTCGAACGACGGCTCCACGCGCGGCCGGCCGATGCCCTCGATCGCCGACCCGGCGCCGGTGACGGCCCGGTCGCCATCGCGCCAGGCCTGGTAGAACGCCGATCCTTCCGGGTCGACCACGCTCAGCCGGGTGTCGAGGCGACGGTGCCGCAGGTAGCGACCGATGGTCGCCGCGGTGCCGCCCGTGCCGGCCCCCACGACGACCCACGCAGGCACCGGGTGCGGCTCGAGCGCCAGCTGCTGGAGGATCGACTCCGCGATGTTGTTGTTGCCGCGCCAGTCGGTCGCGCGCTCGGCGTAGGTGAACTGGTCGAGGTAGTGCCCGCCGCACTCCCTCGCGATCCGCGCGGCCTCGGCGTAGACCGTGGTGGGGTCGTCGACGAAGCGGCACTCACCGCCGTAGAAGCCGATCAGCTCGATCTTCTCCTGCGACGTCGACCGCGGCACCACCGCGACGAAGCGCAGCCCGAGCAGGCGGGCGAAGTAGGCCTCCGAGACCGCGGTCGATCCCGAGCTGGCCTCGACGACGACGCTGTCGGGACCCAGCCACCCGTTGCAGAGGGCGTAGAGGAACAGCGACCGCGCCAGCCGGTGCTTGAGACTGCCGGTGGGGTGCACCGACTCGTCCTTGAGGTAGATGCGGACGCCCCAGTCCTCGGGCAGCGGCAGCACGTGCAGGTGGGTGTCGGCCGAGCGGTTGGCGTCGGCCTCGATCCGCCGAACCGCCTCGTGGGCCCAGGCCCGGTCGGAGGAGGCCGTCACGAGCCGGCCGCCAGCGCAGCCGCGACGGCCGCCGCGGGCGGGTTGACCAGCGCCGTGCCGTCGGGCAGCTCCACCGTGGGGATCAGCCACGAGCCACCGTTGAGCTCGGCGAGCCGGTCGAGGTGCTCGGGGTGCTCGTCGACGTCGACCACGACGTAGGACACCTGGGCCCGGTCGAGCTGGGACTTCAGCCGGGTGCAGTGACCGCACCAGGTGGCGGAATAGACGATCGCTTGCGGGTTCACGGAATCTCCTGCAACTCGTTGACGGCCGATGGGCTGCTGTATATCGTACGTTCCCAATCGGGAACAACTGGTAAACGCGACTCCTCCAAGGCAGGCCCCCATGACCCCGTTTGCTCGCGCCACCTCCACCGCCACCGGCGCCACGATGCCGGGCGGTCCCGGCTTCAGCCGGCGCCGCCTCCTGCAGGTGATCGGCCTGGCCGGCGGCCTCGCCGTCGCCGGTCCGGCGCTCGCCGCCTGCTCCCCTGACGACGAGTCGGACGGCGCGGGCAGGCGGCTGGACAGCCTCACCGTCGCCCTCCCCTCCTCGATCAGCACCCTCGACGTCACCCGCGAGGCGGGGATCATCAACTACGTCATCGCCTTGCTGTGCCTCGAGGGTCTCACGGCGATCGGCGCCGACGGCGCGCTCGCGCCGTCGCTCGCCACCGCGTGGACCCAGCCCGACCCGCTCACCTACGTCTACAAGCTGCGCCCGGACGTCACCTTCTCCGACGGCAACCCGCTCACCGCCGACGACGTGATCGCCTCGATCGAGGTCAACAGCCGCAAGGGATCCACCTCCGCGCTGGCCTACGCGTATGCGCCGATGAAGTCGGTGAAGGCGACGGCCGACGACGAGATCACCTTCACCCTCTCGACGCCGACGTCGGGCTTCGGCTGGGTGCCCAGCCCCAGCACGCTGCAGGTGTCGAGCCGCGCCTTCCTCGACGAGCACGGCGACAAGGTCGGCACCCCGCAGGCACTGCTCCTCGGCACCGGCCCCTACGTCGTCACCGAGTTCGCGCCCGACTCGCACGTCGTGCTCGAGCGCAACGACGCGTGGTGGGGCGGCCGGGTCGAGGTCGCCAAGGTCCGGCTCGACTTCATCACCGACGAGAACACCCGGCTGCTGGCCATGCGCGACGGCTCCGTGGACATCGCGCTCTCGGTCCCGCCGAACCAGGTCAAGGACTGGCAGGCGATCGACGGTGTCAGCATCGAGACCGCCACCGACAACTCCCTGGTCACGCTGGCCTTCAACACCTCGGTCGCTCCGTGGTCCGACCCCAAGGTCCGCACCGCGGTCGCCCACTGCATCGATCGCCCCGCCGTCGTCGAGAGCGTGCTGCGCGGCAACGCCGAGGTGGCGCTGACGATCCCGACGACCGAGCAATGGGGCGGCCTGCTCACCAAGAGCCAGGTCGACGACCTCTATGCGAGCATCCCCCAGGTCGACTTCGACCTCGACGCGGCCGCGTCGCTGCTCGCGGAGTCCTCCGTGCCCGACGGCTTCTCGGCGACGCTCACCTACCCCAACAGCGGGCCGTTGATCGGCCGGGCGCTGCTCACGCTCGCGGAGAACCTCAAGGGGCTCGGGATCGACTTGAAGGTCCAGGAGATCACGCTCGAGCAGTGGATCGCGGACCTCGGCAAGCACGCCGGCATCGCTGTGGGTTGGTACTTCCCCGGCACCGGCGACCCCGCGGAGTACGTCCAGCTCCTGCTCAACGGCGCGTACGCCGAGTCGGGCGGCACCAACCTCGCGGAGTACCGGAACGCGGAGGTGACCGCCCTGCTGGACCAGGAGGTCGCCCAGACCGACCCGGCCAAGCGCGGCGACCTGCTCGGCCAGGCGCTGGTCAAGGCGGCCGCCGACGTGGCCTACCAGCCGCTGTGGTGGGCGAAGACGGCGACCGCCTTCGGACCCGGTCTGCAGGCCGAGGACTTCGGGCCCTACTTCTTCCTCGGCCCGTGGGTCCAGCACGTCACGACCGCATGACCCCGCTCCCGCTGCACGACGCGCTCGTCGAGCTCGCCTATCCCGCCTCCCTCACCC
The DNA here is from genome assembly GCF_019192965.1 of Nocardioides daeguensis. Taxonomy (GTDB): domain Bacteria; phylum Actinomycetota; class Actinomycetes; order Propionibacteriales; family Nocardioidaceae; genus Nocardioides; species Nocardioides daeguensis. The sequence goes on along the minus strand of NZ_JAHTKU010000011.1, from coordinate 256,229 downwards.
TCGACCAGGACGGTCGCCGCCTGGCCCTCATCGGCGTGGGCGCCGACCCCGAGGTGCACCTCCTGGACCCGACGCTGCCGGGCGGCGCAGCGACCACCTGGCCGCTGTCGGCCGAGCCGACGCTCGTGCGCTGGTCGGTCGGGAGCGCCGAGCTGTGGGTGGTCACCCTGGGTGAGCACGGCGAGCCGACCCGGCTCTCGCTGCTCGCCCCGGACGGCTCGACGATCGCCACCACGCAGCTCGCCGGCGCGATCGAGGACCTCGTCCCGCTCGGCCCGGGCAGCGCGCTGCTGCGGGTCGCCGACGTCGGATCCGAGCGCGACGGCATGCACCTCGGACTGCGCGTGCGCGGCACCGACCCCGACGACCCCGAGGTACGGCGCGGCGACGCGCTCCCGCTCCGCCGCCTGGTGCACGTCGCCGTCGCCGACGGCGCGGTGCACCACGCGGCCATCGACCTGGGTCGCTGGTCGGCGTGGGATGTCCACGCGGTCGGCGAGCGCGCCGTCGTCGTCGCCTCCCAGGACCCGGCCCCGGCCGGGTACTACCGGCCCACCCTCCTCCTCGTCGACGGCCTCACCTCCGAGCGCGCGACGGTGCGCGAGCTCTACCGCACCGACGGCCAGCTGGCCCGCCCCCGACTCGCACCGACCGGCGACCGCGTCGCCGTCATCGAGGGTCAGTCGATCGTCTCGGGCGTGGTGCACGTCCACGACCTGCCCACCGGCGCCTGGCGGACCGTCGCCGACCTCGACGACGCCACCGACGTCGGCTGGCTGGACGAGGACCGGCTGTGGTTCGCCGGCTGGGAGGATCTCGGGGTGCAGGTCGGTCGGATCGCCGTCCCTGGTCCGGGAGAAGCGGCCACCGTGACCGGCCGCTGGACGCACCTGGCCAGCATGCACGGCGACGCCGGCCAGCCCGCGCTCGCGGTCGCCCCCGACGGCGCCACGGCGTACACCGTCTGGGAGGAGCCCGGACAGCCGCCGGAGGTCGTCTCCCTGTGCCTGGACGAGCCGGGCACCACGCGGCTCACCGACCACAACGCGACCCTGCGCAAGGAGGCGCCGGAGGTCCTCACCGAGCGAGCCACCTGGACCTCGCCCGACGGGACCGAGGTGCACGGTCTGGTGCTGCGGCCCGCCGCGGCCAGCGGCCCGCTGCCGCTCGTGCTGCTCCTGCACGGCGGCCCGACCTGGCTGTGGTCGGCGTCCTTCGCCCCGGCCGAGTCCAACCAGCTCGCCCTCCCCCTGGCTGCCGCCGGGGCCGTGGTCCTGCTGCCCAACCCCCGCGGCAGCAGCGGTCGCGGCCAGGCGTATGCCACCCAGGTCCGCGGCGACACGGGCGGCGCCGACCTTGCCGACGTGCTCGCCGGAGCCGACCACCTGGTGGAGCGAGGTCTCGCCGACCCCGACCGGACGGCGGTCATGGGCCTGAGCTACGGCGGCTACCTGTCCGCCCAGGCCGCCGTGACCCAGCCCCGCTTCCGGGCGGCGGTGGTGATGTCGGGCGTCAGCGACTGGCTCGGCTTCGTCACGACGAGCGCGATCGGGGGCGGCTACGACGCCGTCTACCACCCGGCCGGCGACCTCGGCTCGGCTGCCGGCCGAGACGCCCTCGTCGGGCCCTCCCCGCTCTACCGGGTCACCTCCAGCGCCGTGCCCACCCTGTTCCTGCACGGCGCCCTCGACCGGATCACACCGCTGGCCCAGGCCGAGCAGCTCTTCGGCGAGCTGGCTCGGCTCGGCGTACCGAGCGAGCTGGTCGTCTATCCCCGCGAGGGACACGAGCTGATCGAGCCCGAGCACCGTCGCGACGCCGCGGCCCGGGTGGCGAGCTGGTTGCGCGACCACGGCGTGCTCGACGGCACGGAGGACTGACATGGCCACCGCGTGGCTCCGGTTCCTGCTCGGCCGGCTGGCCGGCACGGCGGTCGTGCTGCTGGTCCTCTCCTTCGGCATCTACTGCCTCGTCTACCTGGCCCCGGGCTCGGTCGAGCACACCCTGCTCGGCAACCGCCCGGCCACGGAGGAGACCCGCGCCGCGATCCGCGCGCAGTACCACCTCGACGACCCCCTGCTCGTGCAGTACTGGAACTGGCTCGCCGGCGCCCTGCACGGCGACCTCGGCACCTCCATCCGCTCGGGCGAGCCGGTCGACGTGGCGATCTCGTCGCGGGCCACGCTGACGCTGCAGCTCTCGACGCTCGGCACGCTCTTCGCGCTCCTGCTCGGGATCCCCGCCGGCATCGCCGCCGCCCTGCGCCGGGGCCGCGCCGCCGACCAGGGCATCGTCGTGCTGAGCGTCGCCGGTCTGAGCGCGCCGCCGTTCGCCGTCGGCCTGCTCCTGCTCGGCCTGCTCGCGGTGAAGCTCGGCTGGTTCCCCGTGTACGGCGCCGGGGACGGTGGGCTCGACCGGTGGTGGCACCTGGTGCTCCCCGCGACCGCCCTGGCGATCGGCGGCGCCGGCCTGCTGGTCCGCTTCACCCGGACCTCACTCGTGCGTGAGCTCGACCAGGACTACGTCGTCTTCGCCCGGGCCCGCGGCCTCGGCGGCGTACGGGTGCTGCGCTACGCGCTGCGCAACTGCGCCGTGCCGATCCTGACGGCGACCGGCCTGGTGCTCACCTCCATCCTGGTCGGATCGGTGCTCGTCGAGGTGGTCTTCGCCCTGCCGGGTCTGGGCTCGCTGCTGGTCGACTCGGTCACCTTCAAGGACGTGCCCGTCGTGCAGGGAGTGGCGCTGCTGCTCACGATCCTGATCGCGCTGGTCAACCTCGCCGTCGACGCGGCGTACGCCGCAGCGGACCCGCGGGTCTCGCTCGTGAGGAGGAAGCGATGAGCACGCCGCTGCCCACCGATCCGTCCGCAGCCGTTCCCGGCGGGCGCCGTCGCCGCGCACGCCCCCGCCGGTGGCCGGGCACCGTCGTCGCCGTGGGCCTGGTCGTCTCCGGCCTCGCTCTGCTCGCCGCGCTCGTCGGTCCGCTGTTCCTTCCCGACGCCACCCAGCAGGACGTGCTGCTCGGCGTCTCGCAGCCCAGCGCCGCCCACCCGCTCGGCACCGACGACCTCGGGCGCGACGTGCTGCAGATGGTCGCCGTCGGCGCGCGCAGCTCCGTGCTCGGAGCGTTGCTGATCGCCGCGGGCTCGCTGCTCCTGGGCCACCTGATCGGCCTGCCCGCCGGCTATCGCGGGGGCTGGGTCGACCAGGTCGCGATGCGCTGGACGGACCTGATGTTCTCCCTCCCGGCACTGCTCGTCGCCATCGTCGTCACCGGCGTGGTCGGCGGCGGCTACCTGCTCGCCGTCCTCACCCTGGTCGTGCTGTTCTCACCGGGCGACACGCGGGTGGTCCGCGCCGCCGTGCTCGAGCAGCGGCAGCGGCCCTACGTCGAGGCGGCCCGGCTCTCCAACCTGCGCGACCGGACCATCGCACTGCGCTACGTCTGGCCCAACATCGCCCCGGTCGTGACCGGCAACGCCTTCCTCAACTTCGGCTTCGCGCTCGTCGCGCTGTCGTCACTGTCGTTCCTCGGTCTCGGCATCGCGCCCGGATCGGCCGACTGGGGCCGCATGCTCGCCGACAACCGCAGCCTGCTGCTCTCCAACACCTGGGCCGTCGTCACCCCCGGCCTGGCCATCATCCTCACCGCCGCGGCCGTCAACGTGGTCGGCGACTGGCTGCACCGACGCCTCGACGAGAGAGGACTCCGACGATGAGCGCACTCTGCGTCGACGTACGCGGGCTCCGGGTGCGCATGCCCGGCGCCGACGGGGCCGACCGGGTCCTCGTGTCGGGCGTCGACCTCGCGCTGGCACCCGGTGAGTCGCTCGCGATCGTGGGCGAGTCCGGGTCCGGCAAGAGCCTCACCGCCCGTTCCCTGCTGGCCCTGCTGCCGGCCGGGCTGGTCGCCGAGGGGCACGTCGAGGTCGCCGGCACCCTCATCAGCGACCCCCGGCTCGCGCGCCCGCTGCACGGGCGCCGGATCGCGCTGCTGATGCAGGACCCCTTCACGATGCTCAACCCGTTGCGCCGGGTCGGAGCCCAGCTCGCCGACGGGATGCCGCGCGCCGTACGCCGCGACCGACGTCGGCGCCGCGAGGAGGTGGCCCGGCGCCTCGAGGAGGTCGGCCTCTCCCCCGAGGTCGCCGACCGCTACCCGATCCAGCTCTCGGGCGGCATGCGACAGCGGGTCGGCATCGCCGCCGCCCTGGTCAGCGACCCCGAGGTGCTCGTGGCCGACGAGCCGACGACCGCGCTCGACGTGACCACCCAGCGCGAGATCCTGCGCCTGGTCCGCCGGATCCAGCACGACCGCGGCATGTCCTTCGTGATGATCACCCACGACCTGCGCGTCGCGTTCTCGATGTGCGAGCGCGTGATGGTGATGTACGCCGGCAGGATGCTGGAGGTCGGACCGACGGCCCAGATCCAGGCCGAGCCGCGCCACCCCTACACGGCCGCGCTGCTCGACGCGGAGCCGCCGGTCGACGAGCGGCTCGCGTCGCTCCCGGCGCCGCCCGGGTCGGTCCCGGCGCACGACGAGGTGGCCGACCGCTGCCCGTTCGCCGACCGCTGCGCCCACGTGACCACCGTCTGCACCGCCGGACCGCCGCCGCTCCTCGAGGTCGGCGCCGGCCACGTGAGCGCCTGTGCTCGCATCCGGGAGCTCGGGCCGCTTCGCCGCGACCGCGGCGAGGCCGCTGCGCCGCCCGCGCCGGTGTCCGCCGGCGACCGGGCGCTGCTGCGCGTGACCGGTCTCGGCAAGTCCTTCCACGGGGCGGCCGCGCCGGCGCTCGACGCCGTCGACCTCCTCGTCGCCCGCGGCGAGACCGTCGGCCTGGTCGGCGAGTCCGGCTCCGGCAAGACGACGCTGGCCCGCTGCGTCGTGGGACTCGAGACGCCGACCGCCGGCACGATCGAGCTGTCCGGCCGGACGTTCTCGTCGTGGGACGACCTGGACGGGGGTGAGGCGCGCCGGTTGCGCGGCGTCGTCCAGATGGTCTTCCAGGACCCGTACTCCAGCCTGCATCCCGTGCGCTCGGTCGGCGCGACGCTCGCGGACTCGCTGGCGGCGTTCGGGCGCCCGCACGGTGCGTCCGACGTCGCCGCGCTGCTCGAGCTCGTCGGCCTGACACCGGCTCACGCCCGGCGGCGGCCCGCGGCCCTGTCGGGCGGCGAGCGCCAACGCGTCGCGATCGCCCGTGCGCTCGCCCCCGAGCCGGAGCTGCTCGTCTGCGACGAGTCGGTGTCGGCGCTCGACGTCTCGGTGCAGGCCCAGGTCCTCGACCTGCTCGCCCGGCTCGTCCGTGAGCTCGACATGGCCCTGCTCTTCGTCACCCACGACCTCGCGGTCGTCCGGCAGGCGACGCAGCGGGTCTACGTGCTCCGCGGCGGTCGGTGCGTCGAGGCCGGGAGCACCTCGCAGGTGCTGGACGCTCCCACGCACCCCTACACCCAGGAGCTGCTCGACGCGGTCCCCCGCGAGGACCGGAACTGGCTGAGCTGAACGCCCGGTCGCTCACTACGATCGCCCCATGAGCGCCACCCTCGTTGCCAAGGACCTTGCCGGGGGCCACGCTCACCGCACCCTGTTCGAGTCCCTCGACCTGACGGTCGCGCCGGGCGACGTGGTCGGGGTGGTCGGCGCCAACGGCGCGGGCAAGTCCACCCTGCTGCGGATCCTGGCGGGCGACCTGGCTCCGCTCGACGGCGTCGTGTCGACCGCTCCTTCGGACGCGTTCGTCGGATGGCTCCCCCAGGAGCACGAACGGATCGAGGGCGAGACGGTCGGCGAGTACGTCGCGCGCCGTACCGGGGCCGCCGCCGCGACGGTGGCGATGGAGGAGGCCGCGGCGGCGCTGGGGAGCGGCGACGACTCGCCGGCCACGGCGGATGCCTACGCCCACAGCCTCGACCACTGGCTGGCCAGTGGCGCCCCGGACCTCGACGAACGGCTGGCACCGATGCTGGCCGACCTCGGCCTCGAGGTCGGTCCCGACGCCCTGATGACCTCCCTGTCGGGAGGCCAGGCGGCGCGCGCGGCGCTGGCGGTGCTGATGCTCAGCCGCTTCGACCTGGTGCTCCTCGACGAGCCGACCAACGACCTCGACCTCGCCGGACTGGAGCGCCTGGAGACGTTCGTGCGGGGGCTCCGGGCTGGTGTCGTGCTGGTCTCGCACGACCGCGAGTTCCTGTCCCGCGTGGTGACCCGCGTGGTCGAGCTCGACCTCGCCCAGCACCAGGTGGCCGTGTACGACGGCGGCTACGACGCCTTCCTGGAGGAGCGGGCCATCGCGCGGCGGCACGCGCGGGAGGCCTACGAGGAGTTCGCCGACAAGAAGGCCGACCTGGTCAGCCGCGCGCGGGTGCAGCGGGAGTGGAGCTCGCAGGGCGTGCGGAACGCGATGCGGAAGTCCCCCGACAACGACAAGATCCGACGGCGGGCGCAGTCGGAGTCCTCGGAGAAGCAGGCCCAGAAGGTTCGGCAGATGGAGTCGCGGATCGCGCGCCTGGAGGAGGTCGAGGAGCCGCGCAAGGAGTGGGAGCTGCGGTTCTCGATCGCCGCGGCGCCGCGGTCCAGCTCGGTCGTCGCCACGCTCGACGAGGCCACCGCCCGACTCGGCGACTTCACGTTCGGACCGGCCTCGCTCCAGGTCAGCGCCGGCGACCGCATCGGCATCGTCGGCCCCAACGGGGCAGGCAAGACGACGCTGCTACGGCTCCTCCTCGGTCGTCTCGCCCCGGCCACCGGCAGGTCGGGCCTCGGCGCCTCGGTCGCGATCGGCGAGATCGACCAGACCCGCACCGGCCTGGACGACGACCTGCCGCTCGGAGCCGCGTTCGAGGCCGCCATGCCTGACCTGGCGCCGGCCGACGTCCGCACCCTGCTGGCGAAGTTCGGCCTCAAGGCCGACCAGGTCACCAGCCTCGTCGGGCGCCTGTCCCCCGGCGAGCGCACCCGCGCCGCGATGGCGCTCCTGCAGGCCCGCGGGGTCAACCTGCTCGTCCTCGACGAGCCCACCAACCACCTCGACCTGCCGGCGATCGAACAGCTCGAGCAGGCCCTCGAGTCGTACGACGGCGCGCTGCTGCTCGTCACCCACGACCGTCGGCTGCTCGACAACGTCCGACTCGACCAGCGCTGGCAGGTCCAGGACGGGCGCGTCACCGCCACCCAGTTCGCCTGACCCGGTCGCCACGAGGCGACGAGCCGGGCCGGAGCCATCGGCCTCGCGGGGAGCGTTGCTCGGGCTCGCCCCCAGATCAGGCGCCCCCGTCTCGCGGGCTGAGTCGGGCCCGCCGGGCTCGCCGGTCCGCTCGACCGGCGAGCACCCAGTAGACCGACAGGAACAGGAAGGCCGCTCCCGGTCCGCCGAGCACGACGAACGCCACGGCCAGGCCGTCCCACCCGGTGACCTTCCGCCCGCGGGTGTCACGCGCGATGACCATGACGGTCAGCACCACGAACGCGGCCCCGAGCGTCCACAGCGCCCAGTCGAGCGTGGTGTCGGGACGGAGCGACCAGAAGGGCATGCGATCAGTGCGCCTCAGCCGAGCCCCGGTCCGGGCTGTCGGACTCCGAGAGGGTCACCTCGACCATCAGCTCGTCCGCGATCGCCTCGAGGGTGGCGCGCAGGTCCTCGATCCGGCTCCCCAGTGGTGCCTCGAGCAGCGCCTGCGCCTCGAACAGGTGCCCCCCGGCCATCGGCGCGTCCCGGACGTCGGTGACCAGGTCCCGGATGCTCACCTGCTCGCGGGCGAGCACGGCGGAGATCTCGGCGACGATGCCGGGGCGGTCGGCGCCGAGCAGGTCCAGGCTGAACCGGAGCCCGGGCCCGTCGGCCGGGGCGTCGGTCCGGGCGAGGGTCACCTGCAGGCCGACGCCCTCCAGGTCCGCCAGCTCGGCGACCAGCTCGTCGGCGCGCGCGTCCGGGACCTCCAGCAGCAGGATCCCGGCGAACTTCCCGGCCAGCCGCGCCATCTGGCTGCGGTTCCAGCTCGCGCCGTGCGCGTGGAGGCGGGCCGAGAGGTCGGAGACGAGACCGGGCCGGTCGTCGCCGATGCAGGTGAGCGTGAAGGTGGCCATGGACCGAGGCTAGGAGAAGGAAGGGGCCGCGCGGCACCCCCTCGGCGCCCTGTGCCGCGGAACGTAGGCTCAGGAGCACCCAACGTCCGCACCCGAGGAGGCGTCGTGTCGCCGAGTGGTCCTTCCCGCCCGGTCCTGCCCAAGCCGGGGCTGGCCGCCCTCAGCGCCACCGTCGCGACCGGCGTGCTCGGCGCGCTGGCCGCCGCGCCCGAGCGGGTGAACCGTGCCCTGCGCCGCCGCTACCCGACGGTGGCCGTGACGGGGATGACGGGGGTCGGGAAGACCCAGCTGGCCGACCGGCTCGCACGCCGCAGCCCGGCCGCCGACGCGGCGGAGGTGGGCTCGGCGGTGCTGGAGCGCCGTACCCGTCGCTCGCGCCGGCTGCACGGCTTCCGGTTCCTCGTCGTTCCCGGCGACAACGCCGCGACCCGCCTGGGTGCGCTCGACGAGGTGTTCCACGACGAGCCGGTCGACGGGGTGATCCACGTGGTGGCCAACGGCTACGCGACGCCCCGGCGTGCCGGTGGAACGACGGGGTCGGCGACCGCGTCGCGGGCCGACCAGCTGGCCGCCGAGCTCGAGGACTGGACGATCACCGCCCACCGGATCGCCTCGATGGCCGTACGCCGCCCGAAGCCGGTCTGGCTGGTCATCGCCGTGACCAAGGCGGACCTGTTCGCCGAGGACCTCGACGAGGTGGTCCGCTCCTACTCCCCCGGCAGCGGGTCACCGTTCGGCGACAAGGTCGACGAGCTGCGCGCCCTCGCGGGCGGTGCCCGGCTCTCAGTCGACGTGCTGCCCGTGTCGAGCGTCGGCGACAGCGCCCAGCTGACCACGAAGCAGGCGAACGCCTTGGTGGACAGGCTCGCCACCCGGCTGGCACAGCTCAGCGGCCACGTCTGAGCCGCCGCCTGGCCGACACCTCGGCGGGGCTCAGTGGCAGGGCGCGCCCTCGCAGCAGGGCCGGATGTAGCCGCAGCCGTCGCACCGCTCGTGGGACGTCTCCCACCGCATCAGGGTGCCGCAGTTCGGACAGGGGTCGGTCAGGTCGGCCACGGTCCGAGGGTAGGCCAGCGGCAGCCTAGGCTGCGGGACGTGGCGGAGGTGGCGGAGGTGGCCGAGGTGGCGGAGCGCGAGGACTACGACGTCTACGCCTTCGACGTGTTCACCAGCCGCCACGACGACGTCCAGGCCGGGCGCCTGGCCCGGGTGCACAGCCGGGTGCTGCTGTCGCGGGCGGAGTTCCCGCGGTTCGCAGACGCCTACGAGGTGGCCGCCAACCTGGCCACCGCGGTGCACGGCGGGATGCCGACAGCGGTCCTGCCCCGCTGGTAGGCAGGTCTGGACGCACGAAGGCCCCCGGCACCGAAGTGCCGGGGGCCTCGCGAGGCGTTCAGACGATGATCGTCAGATCGCGCGGACGTTCTCCGCCTGCGGGCCCTTCGGGCCCTGGGTGACGTCGAACTCGACCTGCTGGTTCTCGTCGAGCGACTTGTAGCCGTTGCCCTGGATGGCCGAGAAGTGGACGAAGACGTCCGGGGTGCCGTCGGCCGGGGCGATGAAGCCGAAGCCCTTCTCGCTGTTGAACCACTTGACGGTGCCCTGAGCCATGATTTTCTCCTTGGTTTTCGAGTTCCGACCCGGCGAGCTGCTGGGCCGATGGTGCTGAAGACATCCCTTGCCTGATGCCCAGCTGAACCGAATACCAAGAGCGACAAGATGTTCTGCCCCCACCGAGAGAGCAGGAGCGCTCCATGCGGAGCACTCTTCAACGAGACCAACACTAGCAGTGTGCAGGCGACCGGTGTGGATCGACGCGGCGTACGATCGGGATACAACCGGTGACCGGTTGCCGGACGAGGGAGCCGTACCCGGTGCGCGACAAGACGGCCACGAAGGATGTGGCCGTGATGGCGTGGTTGGTGCTGGTGCTCTCCGGGGTCCTCGAGGCGGCGTGGGCGACGGCCCTGGCGCGGTCCGAGGGGTTCAGCAGGCTGGTTCCGTCGGTGGTCTTCTTCGTCGCGCTGGGGGCCAGCATGGCCGGACTGGCGTACGCGATGCGCACCCTGCCGGTCGGGACGGCGTACGCCGTGTGGGTCGGGGTCGGCGCCGCACTGACCGTCGCGATCGCGATGGTGGGCGGCGAGGAGCCGGTGAGCGTGGTGCGGATCCTGCTGCTGGTCGGGCTGGTCGGGTGCGTGATCGGGCTCAAGCTGGCGCACTGACCGGCGCCGCCGCGCCGGTCAGCGACCAGGTCGCCAGGACGCGGCAGTCGCCCTCGGCGTACCGGTGCAGCTCGAGGCGCTCGGCCCGGGTCCGCAGCGGCAGGGTCCCGGCGAGGTCCGCGGTCACGGACGCGATCGACACGTCGCGGGCGAGGCGGTCCAGCGTGAGGTGGGGTACGACGTCCGCGTACTCCCCGGCGTACGGCGGGCAGTCCGGGAAGGCCTGCCACAGCGCCGCGGTGAGCGCGGCGAAGGGCGCGGCGGGCTCGGGCACGACGTGGACGATGCCGTCCGGGAACGCGGTGACCTCGTCGAGGTCGAACTCGAAGGCCGCCGTGGCGCGGGCGATCGCGGCCACCCGGGCGAGGTCCTCCTCGGACGGCGTCGGCAGGAACGGCGCCAGCGCCGTGATGTGGGCATGGGTGAAGGCCGGGTCGCGGGAGACCCAGGCGGCGTCGTAGTGCTCCCACCGGCCGCGGATGTAGCTCTCCAGCGCGGGTACCGGGACGACGAGCACGGTGTGGGCCACACGCGGACACTAGTGGCGCTCCGAGCGCGTGCGGTTCCCGGCGCCGGCTCGCTGGAGCCCTAGCGACACTCGGACGCCACCTGGGGGAACCATGACCGCGCACCCGCACGACCTGGAGGACACCGAGGAGCATGAGTGGGCGGGCCTGGTGCTCGTGCTCACGATGCTCGCGCTGGCCGGGCTGCTGGTGATGCTCTTCACCTGAGCGGACGACGGCGGGCGGACCCGACGGCGGTAGCGTTCGGCCCCATGAGCGCCCTCGCCGTACCCGACCCCGACGTCCGCTCGGCCGCTGCCGAGCGCCTGGCCGGGCTGGCCACCCCGACCGGGGCGCTGGGCCGCCTCGGCGAGCTCGGCGTGTGGGTGGCCGCCACCCAGGGCGTGGTGCCGCCGCGGCCGCTGGACAACGTGCGGCTGGTGATCTTCGCGGGCGACCACGGCGTGGCGCAGCACGGCGTCTCCGCCTACCCGCCGGCCATCACGCCGGCGATGGTGCGCACGTTCGTGATGGGCAAGGCCGGCGTCTCGGCGCTCGCGGCCGCCCACGGCGTCCATGTCCGGGTGCTCGACCTCGGTGTCGACGACGACCTCGACGGCGTCCCGGCCGACGTCCGGGCCCACAAGGTGCGGCGCAGCAGCGGCGCCATCCACGTCGAGGACGCGCTGAGCGCCGACGAGGCCGCCCAGGCGTTCGAGGTCGGCCGCACCGTCGCCCGCGAGGAGATCGCAGCGGGCGCCCAGCTGCTGCTGTCCGGCGACATGGGGATCGGAAACACCACGCCCGCCGCCGCCATGGTCGCGGCCGCGCTCGGCCTGCCCGCCGCCGAGGTGACCGGTCGTGGCACCGGCGTCGACGACGCCGCGCTGCGCCACAAGCAGGTCGTCGTCCAGCAGGCGCTCGACCGCGCCGGCGACCGGGTCGCCGACCCGATGGACGCCCTCACCGCGCTCAGCAGCGCCGACCTGGCCGCGACGGTCGGCTACCTCGTCCAGGCCGCCGAGAGCGGCGTCCCCGTGCTGCTCGACGGCCTGATGTCCGTCGCCTGCGCGCTTTACGCCGACCGGATCGTGCCCGGCGCCGCCGCCTGGTTCGCGGCCGGCCACCGCTCGACCGAGCCGGCGCAGGCCCTGGCGCTGGAGAAGCTCGGCCTGGAGCCGGTCCTCGACCTCGGGCTTCGCCTCGGCGAGGGATCCGGAGCCGTGGCTGCCGTCCCGGTGCTGCGCTCGGCGGTCGCGCTGCTGCGCGACGTCGCCCTGCTCGCCGACCTGATGCCGCCCGAGGAGTCGTGAGCGTCGCGGTCGTCGGCCGCAGCCTGCGGCTGTCGATCGGGATGCTGACGGCGCTGCGGGTCCCCGCGGTGCTGAAGGTCTCCCCCGCGGTGGCGACCGGCGCGATGCTGCTCGCTCCCCTCGCCGTCCTGCCGCTGGGTGCGCTGGTCGGGCTCGTCGTGTGGGCCGGTGGCCGCCTCGACCTGCCCGCGCTGGCCCTCGCCTTCGCCGCGCTGGCCGTGCTCGCCGTCGGCAGCCGCGCGCTCCACCTCGACGGGCTCTCCGACGTCGCGGACGGCCTCACGTCGTCGTACGACCGGGAGCGGTCGCTGGCCGTCATGAAGAGCGGTACGGCGGGTCCGGCGGGCGTCGCCGCCCTCGTCCTCGTGCTCGGGGCCCAGGCCGCCGCGCTCGCCTCGTCGGTGTCCTCCGGCGGCGAGGTGCGCTCCGCCGTCGTCGCCGGCTCCGCCGTGTGTGCGTCGCGGGCCGCGCTGTGGATCACGGCCTGCACGCTGGCTCCCCCGGCCCGGCCCGACGGGCTGGGCGTCACCTTCACCCGCCGGGTGCCGGTGGTGGTCACGGTCGTCGGCTGGGCGGGCCTGGCCGCGCTGGCCGCGCTGGTCGACCCGGTCCGCGGACCGGTGAGCGTCGCCGCGGCCGCCCTCGTCGTCGCCGCCCTGACCGCCCACGCCGTGCGTCGGTTCGGCGGGGTCACCGGCGACGTGTTCGGCGCCGGGATCGAGCTCGCGCTCGCGGTCCTGCTCGTCGGGCTGGCCGGAGCGTAGGCGTCGCTGTAACACGCTGTCCACCCGACTACTTGTCGCTGGTCAGCAGATTCGCCCGCAATATCGGCCCGATCCCGCTGACAACCGCCGACCAGACGGGTGGACAGCGTGTTACTTGAGTCCCGCGCAGGTCGAGGCCGCTAGAGCCGCAGGACCCGGCCGGCGATCACCAGGTGCACCTCGTCGCAGGCCGCCGCCACCCGCTGGTTGATGGTGCCGAGCAGGTCGCGGAAGAGGCGCGCCGACCGGTGCTCCGGTACGACGCCCAGGCCGACCTCGTTCGTGACCAGCACGACCTGCTCCGCCGTGCCTGTGAGGGCCACAAGGAGCGCGTCGAGATGTCCGAGGACGTGGGCCTCGACCTGCTCGACCGGGGCCTCCCACAGCCCGGCGTCGTCGATGACGCCGGTGAGCCAGGTCCCGAGGCAGTCGACGAGGACGGGCTCCGCGGCGGTGGCGAGCACGCCCGCCACGTCGCGGGTCTCCTCGGTGGACCAGGTGTCCGGCCGGCGGGCTCGGTGGACCTCGATGCGCGCGGCCCAGTCGGCGTCGTCGTACACCGGTCCGGCGGCGACGTAGGTGACGCCCGAGGCGTCGGCGAGCAGCAACTCGGCGTGCCGGGACTTGCCGGACCGGACGCCACCGGTGACGAGGACCTTCACGGGTGCGTTCACGGGAGCGTGAAGGCGACTTTGCGGGCCGCGAGGTCGGCGGCGGCGAGGGTGACGGCGACCTCCTCGCCGAGGGGCAGCGGCCGGGCGGAGGTGACCGGCGCCTCGACGCCGACATCGGCGAGGACCACGACGCCGGAGGTCGCCTCGTCGTCGCGGACGCTGGTGACGACGCCCGCGAACTGCTGGCCGACCCGGTCGGCGAGCACCGCGGCCTCGACCAGGTCGAGCACCGCACGCTGGTAGGAGCCGGCGCGACGCGCGGAGTCCTGGAGCGTCTTGGGCAGCCCCGGAAGAGCCGCGGCGACCCAGTCCGGAACCGGCGTGCCGGCACAGATCGCGAGGCAGACCTCGCCGGCGTACCGGTCGCCGAGGCGGCGCAGGGGCGCGGTGACGTGGGCGTACTCGGCGGCGATCGCCGAGTGCCGGGTCTGCTCGGGGAGCTCGCCGTCGAAGGCGGCATACCCGCTGCCGCGCAGCAGCCGGGTGCAGGCCACGACCATCGCCTGGTGTCGCGACAGCGTCGGGTCGAGCGAGCGGACGAACGCCGGGTAGTCCAGGTCCGGCGGCCACGAGATCCGCAGGCCCTTGGCGATGCGTCGCAGCCGGGCCACGTCACGCGCGTCGGCGGGCGGCAGGGTGCGCAGCATGCCGACCTTCGCGTCGACCATGAGCGACGCCGCGCCCATCCCGGTCAGCAGCGAGATCTGGGCGTTCCAGAGCTCCACCGGCAGCTGCTCGCGGAACACCAGCTCGAAGCCGCCGTCGGACTCGTCGACCTCCTGCTCGGGCAGCGGCAGCGAGATGCCGCCGCGGGCGACCTCCTGCTGCTCGCGCAGCGTGCCGACCTCGCGGAGCAGCTCGAGCACCTCACCGGCGGTGCCGTCGTCGAGCGCGGCCTGCGCGTCGACGTACGACCACCGGGCGGTCGAGCGCACCCGCGCCCGCTCGACGCGGACGTCGGTGGTGGCGCCGCGCCCGTCGACACGGATCGTCCACAGCAGGGCCGGGCGCACCTGGTCGGGCAGCAACGAGGCAGCCCCCTCGGAGAGGGCCGGCGGGTGCAACGGGATCCGGGTGCCCGCGCCGTACAGCGTCTCGCCGCGTTTGTTGGCCTCGACGTCGATCGGGTCGCCGGGCCGCACGAACGCCGCGACGTCGGCGATCGCGTAGTGCACGACGAACCCGTCGCCGTCGCGCTCGATGTGGACGGCCTGGTCGAGGTCCATCGAGCCGGCGGGGTCGATGGTGACGAACGCGAGGTCGGTGCGGTCCAACGCAGGGAGCTCGACGCCGGAGGCCGCGTGCTCGGCAGCGGCCGTCACGTCCGCCGGGAACTCGCCGGGGAGCTCGAGCTCCTTCGCGATGGCTGCCAGGCCCACCCCGATCACGGGGGAGCTCGCCCTGACCCGGACCACGAGGTTGCTCGGCATGCCCGTGACTTTATCGTTGGCCCCGTGCTGATCCTGTTGCCGCCGAGCGAGGGCAAGGCCGTTCCGCGGCGGGGCCAGCCGCTCGACCTCGCCGCGCTGTCCTCCCCCGCCCTGACCGGCGCGCGCCGCGAGGTGCTCGACGCCCTGGTCACGCTGTGCCGCGAGGACCCGGCCAAGGCGGCCGAGGTGCTCGGCCTGTCGGCCGGCCAGGCCGACCTCGTCGAGCGCAACGCCGGCCTGCCGGACGCGCCGAGCGCGCGGGCGGACCGGATCTACACCGGCGTCCTGTACGACGCCCTCGACGTCGCCACGCTCTCGGCCGCCGCCAAGCGTCGCGCGAGCGCGCGGGTCGCCGTCGCGTCCAGCCTGTTCGGGACGGTGCGGCTCGGCGACCGGATCCCGTCGTACCGGCTCTCGGGCGACGCGTCCCTGCCCGGCGTCGGCCCCGTGGCCGCGCTGTGGCGCGAGGCCCTGCCCACGGTGATGACCGAGGCGCTGGGGCGCGGGCTGCTGGTCGACCTGCGCTCGGGCATGTATGCCAACTTCTGGCGGCCCGGCCCCGAGCTGGCCACCCGGGTCGCGACGGTGCGGGTGCTGCACGAGCACAACGGCACCCGCAAGGTGGTCAGCCACTTCAACAAGGCCACCAAGGGCCGCATCGTGCGGGCGCTGCTCGAGGACGGCGCCGACCCGCGCACCCCCGCCGCGTTCGCCGACACGCTGCGCCGGCTCGGCTGGACCGTCGAGGTCGGCGCGCCCGGCAGGACCGGCACGCAGCTGGACGTGGTGGTCGGCGAGCTCTGAGGTCCGCGACTACCAGCGGCCGGTGTCGCGCAGGGTCCGGCGGCCGGGGGCGAGGGCGTTGAAGAACCTCATCGACCCCTTCTGCTCACCGGTTCCGGGGTCGGGGTAGAACGCGAGCACCGAGACGGCGGCGGGTGCGAGCTCCATCCGGAACAGCGTCTCCAGCGGAGCGTCCAGGGCGTGGGCGACCAGGGTCTTGATCGGCGTGACGTGGCTGACCAGGACGACGGTGCGCCCGGCATGGGTCTCGAGCAGCCGGGCCAGGCCGGCCAGCACCCGCTCCCGCACGACGACGAACGACTCGCCGCCCGGCGGTGCGGCGGACATGTCCGCGAACCAGGCGTCCAACCGCTCGCGGTCCCGCTCGGCGACCTCGGTGAAGCTCAGGCCGTCCCACTCGCCGAACTCCATCTCGGCGAAGGCGGGCTCCTCCTCGACCGCGAGGCCGAGGGCGGTGGCGACGATGTCGGCCGTCTCGCGGGTACGGCGGACCGGTGACGCCACGACGACGTCGACGCTGTCCTTGAGCTCGGTGAGCCACGCGGCGACCTCGGCGGCCTGGGCGCGACCCTCCTCCGAGAGCGGCGGGTTGTCGCCGCCGAGCCCCCCGGAGAACCGGCGGCCGGTCGTGTGCACGGTGACGCCGTGGCGCACCAGCACGATCGTCGTCGGCTGCCCGGGGACGAAGGAGGGCGACTCGGCCTCCTCGACCGCGGACTCCGGCTCGTCGGGGACGTGGTCCCCGGGGACGCTGACGCCCGACCGCCTGCCGTCGAGGGCCTCGTTGGCAAGCCGGTCGGCGTGGGCGTTGCGGGCGCGCGGCACCCAGGTGTACGTCGTACCGGCGGGCGCGAGGTCGCGCGCCTGCGCGGCGAGCACCGCCATGTCGGGGTGCTTGATCTTCCAGCGCCCGGACATCTGCTCGACGACCAGCTTGGAGTCCATCCGCACCTCGACGAGCGCGCCGGGCGCGTGCTCGGCCGCCAGGGCGAGGCCGGCGACGAGGCCGGAGTACTCCGCGACGTTGTTGGTCGCGATCCCCAGGGTGCGGGCGTCCTCGGCGAGGACGGCCCCGGTCGCGGCGTCGCGCAGCACGGCGCCGTACGCCGCCGGCCCGGGGTTGCCCCGCGAGCCGCCGTCGGCCTCGACGACGACCCGGTCGACCGGGCCGGTCGCAGCGGTCACAGGCCGCTCTCGGCAGTGCGGACCAGGATCCGCTGGCACTCCTCGTGGCGCAGCACCGTGTCGGCGGGCGTGGCCCGGATCTCGGCGAGCTCGCCGGCGTCGAGGGTGAGCTGGCAGCCGCCGCACTGGCGGGCGCGCAGGGCGCCGACGCCGATCCCGCCCTTGCTCGCCCGGAGCTTCTCGTAGAGGGCGAGCAGGTCGTCGGGGATCGCGCCTGCGATGTCGCCTCGGCCGGCGCTCACGGAGGAGATCTCGGCGTCGAGGGCGGCGACCTTCTCGTCGCGCGAGGTGGTCAGGGCGCCGAGCCGGGCGTCGATGTCCTCGATGGCGGAGGTGAGCTCGGCGAGCGCGGACTGCGCCTCCTCGAGCTGCTCCATCACCTCGAGCTCCTCGTCCTCCAGGGTCGCGATCCGGCGCTCCAGGGACTCCAGCTCGTGCTGCATCCGCTCGAGGGCCTTGGGGTCGCCGACGGCGCCGGAGTCCATCCGCTCCCGATCACGGGTACGGCGGGCCTTGACCTGCTCCACGTCGGCGTCGGCCTTCGCCTGGGCGGCGGCGAGGTCGTCGACGACGATGCGCTGGTCGCGCAGCCGCCCGTCGACGTCGACCCGCTTGCCGAGCAGGTCCTTGATCTCCGCGGCCTCGGCCGGGTTGTTGCGCTGGTGGCGCAGCTGGTCGACCTGGGCGTCGAGGGCCTGCAGGTCGAGCAGGCGGAGCTGGGCGGCGGGATCGGCGTTCACAGGTGCATTGTCCAAGGATCGGTGGAGATCGCACTCACCCGGGTCTCGACCGCGTCGCCGAGGGCATCGCGGAGCAACCCGTCGACCACCGGCAGCCAGGTCCACTCCGCCGCCCAGTGGGCCACGTCGACCAGCGCCGGGCCGCCCTTCTCGAGGAACTCCGCGGCCGGATGGTGGCGCAGGTCGCTGGTCACGTAGACATCGGCGTCGGACCCGGCGAGCCGGTCGAGCAGGAAGTCGCCGGCGCCGCCGCAGACCGCGACCCGCCGCACCGGGCGCTCGGGGTCGCCGGCCACCCGGACCCCGTGGTGGGTCGACGGCAGCGCGGCGGCCACCACCTCGGCGAACCCCGCCAGCGTCGTCGGCTCGACGCTGCCGATCCGCCCGGTCCCGACCTCGACGAGCTGCGGGTCGGCGACCTCGACGACGTCGTACGCCGGCTCCTCGTAGGGATGGGCGCTCAGCATCGCCCGGACGACGCCCGCCCGCCGCGACCGTGGGAGGACCACCTCGACCCGGACCTCCTCGACGGTCGCCAGCTCGCCGACGGTCCCGATCATCGGGGTCGCGCCGTCGAGGGGGCGGAACCTGCCCTCGCCGGGCGCGCTGGTGAAGGAGGCGAAGTCGTAGTCGCCGATCCGGCCGGCACCGGCCTCCGCGACCGCGGCCCGGACCGGGGCGGCGGCGTCGGCCGGGACGAAGACGGTGAGCTTGTCGAGGGGCTCGCTCGGCGCCGGGACGATGGGACGCAGGTCCTTGAGGCCGAGCGCGACGGCGAACGCCTCGGACACGCCGCCGACCGCCTGGTCGGCGTTGGTGTGGGCGGTGAGCAGCGCGCAGTCGGCCTTCGCCAGCGTGTGCAGGGTCCGGCCCTTGGGGGTGGTCGCCGCGACGCCGTGCACGCCCTTGAGGAAGAGCGGGTGGTGCACGAGCAGCAGGTCGGCCTTCCACTCGGCAGCCTCCGCCGCGACCTGCGGGGTGGGGTCGACCGCCAGCAGGATCCTCTTCACGGGTTGCTCGGGGTCGCCGTACACGAGCCCGACGGCGTCCCAGCTGTCTGCGGTCGCGGGCGGGTACCAACCGTGGACCAGGTCGACGACGTCCTTGAGCGTGGCCATGGCGGTCAGGCTACCGACGGGTGCCGAGCCCGGGGGCGGAGGTTGCTAGGGTGCCGGTGCCAGCGAAGGGAACCCGGTGAGAGTCCGGGACTGACGCGCAGCGGTGTGGGTGACGGCCGGAGCCCTGAGAGATCAGGACATGTCACTGGACCCTCCGGGGTCTGGGAAGACGCTCCGAGCCGGGTGATCCCGAGTCCGAAGACCTGCTGGCCCTTGCGGCCATCCGTCGCGAGGTCGATGAGGGGCGATCGCGAGGAGCCCCGGCCTCGAAGGACCCCCGATGGCGCGGATGCGCACCCGACCCGACCGGTGCCCCGGTGTCGTGCACCCCTGGCCGGCCGACGACGGCGGACTGGTCCGGATCCGGGTGCCCGGCGGCCGGGTGCCGATCACCGCGCTGAGGGCGCTGGCCGCGGTCGCCGAGGAGTACGGCGACGGGCGGGTCCGCGTGACGGGCCGCGCCAACCTGCAGCTGCGCGCGATGCCGCTCGCGCCCTCCGGCCTGCTCGACGAGGCGGCGCTGGCGGCCCTGGAGGCCACCGGGCTGCTGCCGTCCCGGGCCCACGACCGGGTCCGCAACGTGCTGGTCTCGCCGCAGACCGGGCTCGCCGGCGGCCGAGCCGACCTGCGGCCGGTGCTCGCGGCGCTGGACGCGCTGCTGCTGGCCGACCCCGCCCTGGCGGACCTGCCGGGCCGGTTCCTGTTCACCCTCGACGACGGCCGCGGCGACCTCGCCGACAAGCACCTCGACCTCGGTCTGGTGGCGCTCGACGACGCCACCGCGCAGCTCCGGGTCGGCTCGGCGTGGGGCGAGGTGGTCGCCCTGACCGACGCCCCGGCCGCGCTCGCCGCCCTGGCCCGGGCGTTCCTGGACGCCCGCGGGACCGGGCCGGAAGCGCCCTGGCACGTGCCCGAGCTCGAACGTCCCCTCGTCGCCGCGGCTCCGCCCGCCCCCGGCGCCGCCGTCGCGACCGGGCCGCTCCCCCTCGGCCCGGTCGCCGGCGGCCGGCACGTCGCCGTACCCGACGACGGGCTGGACCTGACCACCATCGCGGCCTGGGCCGCACCGACCGTGATCGTGACGCCCTGGCAGGGCGTGCTCGTCCCCGAGCCTGAATCCCCGAGGAAGGGCGCATGACCGAACTCACCGCTCCCCCGCGCCGCTACGACTACATCGCCGACGGACCGGCGATCTACCTCGACTCGTTCGCGACCATCCGCCGCGAGTCCGACCTGTCCGCGGTCCCTCCCGAGGCCGAGAAGGTCGCGGTCCGGATGATCCACGGCAGCGGGCAGACCGACCTCGTGCAAGACCTGGTCATCCACCCGCGGCTGGTCCCTGCCGCCCGCGCGGCGCTGAACGCGGGCGCCCCGATCCTGTGCGACGCCCGGATGGTCGCGATGGGCATCACCGCCGGCCGGCTGCCCGCCGACAACCCGGTGCACTGCTTCCTCACCGACGAGCGGGTCCCGGCGCTGGCGGCCGCGTGGTCGACGACCCGCACCGCGGCCGCGGTGTCGCTGTGGGAGCCGCTGCTCGACGGTGCGGTCGTGGCGATCGGCAACGCCCCCACGGCGCTCTTCCACCTGCTCGAGATGATCCTCGCCGGCGGCCCGCGGCCCGCCGCGGTCATCGGCTGTCCGGTCGGGTTCATCGGGGCCGCCGAGTCCAAGGACGCGCTCGCCTCCTTCGCCGACGAGCACGGCATCGACCTCCCGTTCGTCACCGTCCGCGGCCGCCGCGGCGGCTCCGCGATGGCGTCGTCGGCCGTCAACGCGCTGGCCCAGGAGGCGGAGTGACCACCACGACCACCGGCAGCTTCTCCGTCGTCGGCATCGGCCCCGGCGACCCCGAGCTGATCACCCGCAAGGCCGAGCGGCTGATCGGCGCGGCCTCCGTCGTCGCGTTCCACGCCGGCGTCCGCAAGGAGTCCCACGCGCGCCGGATCGCCGCCGAGCTGATCCCGGCCGACGCGATCGAGGAGGAGCTGCGCTACCCGGTCACCACCGGGACCACCGACCACCCGGGTGGGTACGTCGGCGCACTGGCCGCCTTCTACGACGAGTGCGAGGCCCGGCTCGCCGTCCACCTCGACGCCGGCCGCGACGTCGTCCTCCTCGCCGAGGGCGACCCGCTGTTCTACGGCTCGTCGATGTACCTCGTCGACCGCTTCCGCGACCGGTTCCCGGTCGAGGTGGTCCCCGGCATCCCGGCCTTCGCCGCCGCCACCGCCACCATCCCGGCGCCCCTGGTCCGACAGACCGACGTGCTCACCGTGCTCCCCGGCACCCTCCCGGAGCCGGAGCTGGCCCGCCGCCTCGCCGACACCGACGGCGCGATCATCATGAAGCTCGGCCGGACCTTCCCCGCCGTCCGGTCCGCCCTCGCCGCCGCGGGACGGCTCGAGGGCGCGCTGTACGTCGAGCGCGCCTCCCAGCCCGAGGAGCGCTGGCTGCCCGTCGCCGACGTCGACGCCGACTCGGTGCCGTACTTCTCGCTCATCGTGGTGCCCGGCGACACCGCCCGGCCGGCTTCCCCCGAGCGGATGCGTGGGTCTGCGGTTTGGTCCCAAACCGCAGGTTCTGAGCCCGAAAACGTGCGGTTTGGGACCAAACCGCAACCCGCGGAGCTGCTCGTCGTCGGTCTCGGCCCCGGCCCGGACGGCTGGCTGACCCCGGAGGCGTCGGCCGCGCTGGCCGAGGTGGAGCACGTGGTCGGCTACGCGCCGTACGTCAACCGGGTGCCGCAGCGTCCCGGTCTCCAGCGGCACGCGTCGGGCAACACGGTGGAGGTGGACCGGGCCCGGTTCGCGCTCGACCTCGCGCTGCGCGGCGAGCGGGTGGCCGTGGTGTCCGGCGGCGACGCGGGGGTCTTCGGCATGGCGGCGGCGGTGTTCGAGGCCACCGCCGACCCGGCCCACCCGGAGCACGCCACCGTGCCCGTGCGGGTGCTGCCCGGCGTCAGCGCGGTCCAGGCCGTCGCGGCCCGGGCGGGCGCCCCGATCGGCGCCGACTTCGCCGTGGTGAGCCTCTCGGACCGCCTCAAGCCGTGGCCGGTCGTCGAGCGCCGGCTCCGGGCGATCGCCGAGGCCGACCTGGTGCTGGGCGTCTACAACCCGGCCTCCCGCTCGCGCCGGGACCAGGTGGTGGAGATGCAGAAGATCCTGCTGGAGCACCGCTCCCCCGACACGGTGGTCGTCGTCGGCCGCGACGTCGGCCGGGCCGAGGAGTCGCTGACGGTCACCACCCTCGGCGCGCTCGACACCGACGGCATCGACATGAAGTGCCTCCTGCTCGTGGGCGCCTCGTCGACGCGGGTGGAGCCGAACGGCATTGTCTGGACGCCACGGTGGGTCGACTGATGGGCGCCGTGATCACCGTCGTCGGCATCGGCGCCGACGGTCACCTCCCGCCCGCGGCGCGCACCCTGGTGGGCGGCGCCGAGGTGCTGCTCGGGGGTGAGCGGCACCTCGCCCTGGTGCCCGCCGTCCCCGGCCAGGTTCGCCGCCCGTGGCCGCGCCCGCTGTCCGCACTGCCCGGCGTGCTGTCAGAGCACGACGGCCACAGCATCGTCGCACTGGCGTCGGGCGACCCCCTGGTCTCCGGCATCGGTACGACGCTGATCCGGCTGCTCGGCGCCGACGCCGTCGACGTCGTGCCGGCCGTGTCCTCGGTGTCCCTCGCGAGGGCCCGGATGGGCTGGTCGGCCGAGGAGTCCACGGTCGTCACGCTGGTCGGCCGCGACGTCGACGCGCTGCGCCGCGAGCTCGCGCCCGGGCGCCGGCTGCTCGTGCTGTCCTCGGACGAGACCACGCCCGCGGCCGTCGCCACGCTGCTGGAGGACGCCGGCTTCGGCGCGACCGCGATCCACGTCCTCGGCGACCTGGGCGGCCCGGGCGGCGCGGAGACCCACGCCGTGTACCCCTGTCCGGTGCCGCGGCTGCACCTCCTCGCCCTCGAGGTCGCCGGAACCGGAACCGCGTCCTGGGCGACCGGGCTGCCCGACGACGCCTTCGAGCACGACGGCCAGCTCACCAAGCGCGACGTCCGCGCCAGCGCCCTGGCCCGGCTCGCGCCGCGGCCCGGCGACCACCTCTGGGACGTCGGCGCCGGCGCCGGATCGGTCGCGATCGAGTGGCTGCGCGCGCACCCGCTCACCACCGCGGTCGCCGTCGAGGGCGACGAGGACCGTGCCGCCCGGATCCGCCGCAACGCGAGCCGCCTCGGCGTACCCCGCCTCGAGGTCGTCATCGGCCGCGCCCCCGAGGCGCTGGCCGGACTGCCCACGCCGGACGCGGTCTTCGTCGGCGGCGGCGCGACCGCCGACGGCCTGCTCGACCGGTGCCGCGACGCCCTCGCACCCGGCGGCCGGTTGGTCGCGCACGGCGTGACCCTGGAGACCGAGCGGCTGCTCGTCGGCGCCTGGCACACCTACGGCGGCGAGCTGACCCGGCTGGCCGTCGAGCAGGCGACCCCGCTGGGCGGGCGGTTCACCGGATGGACGCCGGCCCGCGCCGTCGTGCAGTGGGCCTGGACCAGGTCGACCGAGGGAGCCACGCGATGACGGTGCACTTCGTCGGCGCCGGGCCGGGCGCGGCCGACCTGATCACCCTGCGGGCCGCCTCCCTGCTGGGCAGTGCGGACGTCGTGCTCTTCCCCGGCACCTACATCGATGCCGAGGTCCTCTCGCACTGCCGCGCGGACGTGCAGCGGGTCGACACCCAGGACCTCGACCTCGACCGGATCAGCGCGGTCATGGTCGAGGCGCACGTCGCCGGGCGCGAGGTCGTGCGGCTGACCTCGGGCGACCCGTCGCTCTACTCCGCCCTGCACGAGCAGACCCGGAGGCTCGATGCGGCCGGCGTGCCGTGGGACGTCACGCCCGGCGTGCCGGCGTACGCCGCCGCGGCCGCGATCGTGGGCCGCGAGCTCACCGTGCCGCTGGTCGCGCAGTCGGTGGTGCTGACCCGCACGCAGGCCCGCTCGACGGCGATGCCGCAGCGCGAGTCGCTGGCGGCGTACGCGGCGACGGGCGCGACCCTCGTGCTCCACCTCGCGATCACCCGCACCCGCACGCTGATGGCCGAGCTGGCGCCGTTCTACGGCGAGGACTGCCCGGTCGCCGTGGTCTCCCGCGCCTCCCAGCCCGAGGAGCTGGTGCTGCGCGGCACCGTCGCCACCGTCGCCGGACTCGTCGAGGACGCGGGCCTGCGTCAGGCCGCGGTCATCCTGATCGGCCCCGCGCTGGCGTCGACCGCCGACCCCCGGGCCGCCGAGTCCTACCTCTACTCCCCCGAACGCGTCGCCCGGAAGGAGCGCCTCCGATGAGCTCGCCCCAGAGCCACCACTTCCCGTTCAGCGCCGTGGTCGGCGCCGACGGCCCCGAGGGACCGGACCCGATGGCCCTCGCCCTGATCCTCACCACCATCGCCCCCGACGTCGGCGGCGTACTGGTCCGCGGCGAGAAGGGGACCGCAAAGTCGACGATCGTGCGGGCGCTGGCCGCCGTGCTGCCGCCCGTCGACGACCGGCCGGTGCCCCTCGTCGAGCTGCCGATCGGCGCCACCGAGGACCGGGTCACCGGCTCGATCAACCTCGAGAGCGCGCTGGCGGAGGGAAAGGCGGAGTACGAGCCCGGGCTGCTGGCCAAGGCGCACCGCGGGATCCTGTACGTCGACGAGGTCAACCTGCTCCACGACCACCTGGTCGACCTCCTCCTCGACGCGGCCGCGATGGGCCGCGCGACCGTCGAGCGCGACGGGGTCTCGATGACGCACGAGGCGCGGTTCGTGCTCGTCGGCACGATGAACCCCGAGGAGGGCGAGCTGCGCCCGCAGCTGCTCGACCGGTTCGGCCTGACCGTCGAGGTCGCCGCACCCCGCGACCCGGCGCTGCGCGCCGAGGTGGTCCGCCGGCGGATGGCGTACGACGCCGACCCGGCCGGGTTCGCCGCCCGCTACGCCGCCGCCGAGGAGGCGCTGCAGGCACGGATCGCCGCCGCCCGTGGGCTCGTCGGCGAGGTCCGGCTCACCGACGCCGGGCTGCTCAAGATCGCCGAGGTCTGCGCGGCCTTCGACGTCGACGGCCTGCGCGCCGACATCGTCACCGCCCGCACCGCGCTCGCCCACGCCGCCTGGTCCGGCCGCTCGCAGGTGACCCTCGACGACATCCGGGTGGCCGCCCGGCTCGCACTGCCGCACCGGCGGCGCCGCAAGCCGTTCGACGCGCCCGGGCTGGACGAGGACCTGCTCGACCAGGTGCTCGGCGACGACGAGCTGCCACCGGAGCCGCCCGAGCCGGAGGGCCCGGACGACGACGGCCCCGGCAACGACGGCCCCGGCAACGACGGCCCCGGCAACTCGACCGAAGGATCCGACGACTCAACCGGAGAAAGTGACGACTCAACCGTTGAGTCGTCACAAACTTCGGTTGAGTCGTCACAGACTCCCGTTGAGTCGTCACCGGGGGGTGGGTCGAGCGTGGCGGGGACCGGGCCGGCGTACCGCACCCGGCTGCTGAGCGTGCGCGGCGTCGGCACCGGCACGGCGGGACGCCGCAGCCGGGCGCGCACCAGCAACGGCCGCCGGGTCGGCGCCACCACCCCCGATCGACAGGGCGGGAGCGGCGGCGCGATCCACCTGACCGAGACCATCCGGGCCGCGGCGCGCCACCAGGTCGCTCGCGGACGGACCGAGGGCCGGCTGCTGCTGGAGCCGGCCGACCTGCGGGTCGCCGTACGGGAGGGCCGGGAGTCGAACCTGGTCCTCTTCTGCGTCGACGCCTCCGGGTCGATGGCTGCGCGGCGGCGGATGGAGCAGGTGAAGACCGCCGTGCTGAGCCTGCTGCTCGACGCCTACCAGCGCCGCGACAAGGTCGGGCTGGTCACCTTCCGCGGCACCGGCGCCGAGGTGGCGCTGCCGCCGACGCACTCCGTCGACGCGGCGGCCCAGCGGCTCGAGGACCTGCCGTCCGGCGGCCGGACGCCGCTCGCCGAGGGACTCCTGGAGGCCGCCCACCTGCTCGCCGTCGAGCGCACCCGGGACCCCCAGCGCCGAGCCCTGCTCGTCGTGGTCACCGACGGCCGCGCGACCGCGGGGGCCGACGCGGTGGTCCGCTCCCGGCTGGCCGCGGGCCTGCTGGCCGAGGCCGGCATCGCCAGCGTCGTCGTCGACTGCGAGTCCGGCCCGATGCGGATGGGCCTGGCCGCCACGCTGGCCGCGCACCTCGGCGCCGAGCACGTCCCGATCGGCGAGGTCAGCGCCGAGGCGCTGGTCGACGTGACCCGGAGGGCCGCATGAGCACCACGTCCACCGTCGCCGCCGGCCTGTACGACGTCATCGCGCGCCGCCGCGACGTTCGGGCCGAGTTCACCGGCTCCCCCGTTCCCGACGACGTGCTGCACCGCGTGCTCGAGGCCGCGCACCGCGCCCCGAGCGTCGGGATGAGCCAGCCGTGGGACTTCGTGCTGGTACGCGACCCCGCGCTGCGGCGCGCCTTCCGCGACCACGTCGCCACCGAACGGGACACCTTCGCGGCCTCGCTCCCACCCGAGCGGCGCACGACCTTCGACCGGATCAAGGTCGAGGGGATCTGCGAGTCGTCGCTCGGCGTCGTGGTCACCCACAGCCAGTCCCGCGGCGGCACCCACGTGCTCGGCCGGCACGCGATCGCCGACGCCGGCCTCTACTCCACCGTGCTGGCGATCCAGAACCTCTGGCTGGCCGCCACCGCGGAGGGGCTCGGCCTGGGCTGGGTCTCCTTCTACCACGAGGACTTCCTCCAGCAGCTGCTGGGGATCCCCACCGACGTGCGGCCCGTCGCCTGGCTGTGCCTCGGCACCGTCAGCCACCTGGAGACCGTGCCCGACCTGGAGCGGCACGGCTGGCGCTCACGCCGTCCGCTCGCCGACGCCGTCCACCAGGACACCTGGCAGATGAAGGAGACCAACCGTGCCTGAGGGCCAGCCGCTCGTCGTACCGGACGACGGGCTCACCACCCGCCAGCGTCGCAACCGCCCCCTCGTGATGGTGCACACCGGCGACGGCAAGGGGAAGTCGACCGCGGCCTTCGGGCTGGCGCTGCGCGGCTGGAACCAGGGCTGGGACATCGGGGTGTTCCAGTTCGTGAAGTCCGCGAAGTGGCGCCTCGGCGAGCAGACCGCGTTCGAGAAGCTCGGCATCGAGTGGCACAAGATGGGCTCCGGCTGGTCGTGGTCGCGCAAGGCCGGGTCCGAGGAGGACCACGCCGCCGACGCCGCCGAGGGCTGGGCGGAGATCAAGCGGCGGATCGCGGCCGAGCAGCACGACCTGTACCTGCTCGATGAGTTCACGTACCCGATCAACTGGGGCTGGGTCGACGTCGACGACGTCGTCGAGACCCTCGCGAACCGCCCGGGACACCAGCACGTGGTCATCACCGGGCGTCGCGCGGACCCCAAGCTGGTCGAGCTCGCCGACCTCGTCACCGAGATGACCAAGGTCAAGCACCCGATGGACGTCGGGCAGAAGGGCCAGAAAGGCATCGAGTGGTGAGCGCTCATGGGTGACCTCCCCCGGGTCGTCGTCGCCGCGCCCGCCACCGGGCAGGGCAAGACCACCGTCGCCACCGGACTGATGGCCGCGCTGGCGGCCGCGGGGCACGCGGTGAGCGGGCACAAGGTCGGTCCCGACTACATCGACCCCGGCTACCACGCGCTCGCCTGCGGGCGCCCGGGCCGCAACCTGGACCCGCACCTGGTCGGCGAGTCGCTGGTCGCCCCGCTGCTGCTGCACGGCGCGCGGGGCGCGGACGTCGCTGTCGTCGAGGGCGTGATGGGCCTCTACGACGGCCGGATCGGCGGCCACGGGTTCTCCTCCACCGCGCACGTCGCGGCGCTGACCCGCACCCCGGTCGTGCTCGTGGTCGACATCTCCCGCGCCTCGCGCTCGATCGGCGCGGTCGTGCACGGGATGGCGACCTGGGACCCGACCGTGACGGTGGCGGGCGTGATCCTCAACCAGGCCGGGTCGGCACGGCACGCCGAGGAGGTCCGCTCGTCCATCGCCCTGCCCGTGCTGGGCGTGATCCCCCGCGACGCGTCCATCGCCACCCCCTCGCGGCACCTCGGCCTGGTCACCGCCGCCGAGCGCGGCGAGTCCGAGGCGGTCGTCGCGCGGCTGGCCTCGGTCGTGGCGGAGCACGTCGACCTCGACGCGGTGCTGGCGATCGCCCGGTCGGCTCCCGCACTCGACGCCCACCCGTGGTCGCCCGGTCCGTCGAGCTCGTCGAGTAGCCGCCGGAGCGAGGAACGAGCGGAGGGGGCGTATCGAGGCGCCTCACCACGTCTCGATACGCCCCGTCGCTCGTTCCTCGCGACGGAGCTACTCGACGAGCTCGGGGACTCCGCGATCCCGCCGACCCGGCGCAGAGTGGCCGTCGCGGCCGGCCGCGCCTTCACCTTCCGCTACGCCGAGACCGCCGAGCTCCTCGCCGCGCACGGCTGCGACGTCGTGCCGTTCGACCCAGCAGTGGATCCCGCCCTGCCGGCGGGCACGGCCGGCCTGTACCTCGGCGGCGGCTTCCCGGAGGTGCACGCCGCCGACCTGGCCGCCAACACCGCCCTGCTCGGCCAGGTCAGGGAGGCCGTCCTCGACGGGCTGCCCACGGTCGCCGAGTGCGCGGGCCTGCTCTACCTGTGCCGCACCCTCGACGGCGCCCCCATGGCCGGGGTCCTCGCCGCCGACGCCACGATGACCCAGCGGCTCACGCTGCGCTACCCCGTCGCCACCGCGCCCGCCGACACCCTGCTGACGCGCGCCGGCGAGGAGGTGACCGGGCACGAGTTCCACCGCACCACCGTCACCCCTGCCCTCACCGGCACCCCCGCCTGGGAGATCGACGGCGACCCGGTCGGCTTCGCGTCGGAGACCCTGCACGCGTCGTACCTCCACACGCACTGGGCCGGCCACCCCCAGCTGGCCGCGCGCTTCGCGGACGCGGTGCACCGTGGCTGACCCGCTGCGCCACCACGGCGACGTCGAGGCCCGCGGGATGATCGACCTCGCCGTCAACGTGTACGACGGCCCGCGACCGCCCTGGCTCGACGCAGCCCTGCGCGCCTCCCTGGACGCGGTTGGCGCCTACCCGGACCCGACCGCGGCGACCACGGCCGTCGCCGCCCACCACGGGCGCGCCGAGGACGAGGTGCTCGTGACCGCGGGCGCGGCGGAGGCATTCACCCTGGTCGCGCGGCTGCGACCGTGGCGGCGCCCGGTGGTCGTGCACCCGCAGTTCACCGAGCCGCACGCCGCGCTGGAGCAGGCCGGCCAAGACGTGACCCCGGTCGTGCTGCGCGAGCCGTTCACCCTCGACCCGGCCCTGGTCCCGGCGGACGCCGATCTGGTGGTCGTGGGCAACCCCACCAACCCGACGGGCGTCCTGCACCCCGCCGCCGTCCTGGCGGCGCTGCGCCGGCCCGGGCGGCTGGTGGTGGTCGACGAGGCGTTCATGGACTGCGTCCCGGGTGAGCCGGAGTCGCTGGCCGGCGTACCCCTCGACGGACTGGTGGTGCTGCGCTCCCTCACCAAGCACTGGGGAATCCCCGGCATCCGCGCCGGCTACGTCGTCGGCGACCCGCGCGTCGTGGCCGGCCTGGCGCAGGCGCAGACCCCGTGGTCGGTCGGCACCACCGCCTCGGCGGCCGTCGTCGCCTGCACCGGCGCCGAGGCCGCGCAGGAGGCGCGCCGCAGGGCCGAGCAGATCCGGGACTGGCGCGAGAACCTCGAGAAGGGCCTCGCCGACCTCGGCATCCCCCACCTGCCGTCGGCGGCGTCGTTCGTGCTCGCCCGGGTCGGCGACGGCGTGCACGCCCGGCTGCGGGAGCGCGGCATCGCGGTCCGCCGGGCCGACACCTTCCCCGGCCTCGACGGCAGCTGGGTGCGGGTCGCGGTCCGGCCACCGGAGACGACGGACCAGTTGCTGGCCGCACTCGCCGCCGTCCACCCCCGTCGGCGACTGGCTACCTGACCTTCTTCGACCCCGCCGTCGTCACCGTCCACGGCAGGTACGCCGACGCGGTGTAGACGATCCGCACCGACAGCTGCTTCCCCCGGTCCGACCGGGAGACCTTGTAGGCCGCCTTCTTGGCCCCCTTGATGGTCTTCCCGTTCCGCAGCCAGACGTAGGTCGCCGTCCACCCGGCCGGCAGCCCCGCCGGGTGGGTGACCCGCAGCTTCGCCCCGACCCGCGCCTTGCCCTTGAGCCTCGGCAGGACCGTGGTCGTGAACTGCTTCGGGCCCGGGCTCCCCGGCGGCGCGGAGACGACGATCCGGTAGGCCGGCGAGTCCACGTGTCCGCCTGCGTTGGCCGCGCGCACCCCGAAGTCGTAGGTGCCGGCGCTGGTCGGCGAGCCGCTCAGCAGACCGTTCGGGGACAGGGTCAGTCCCGGCGGCAGGCTGCCCTGGACCGAGTACGTCGGGTCGCCGGTCCCTGTCACCTGGAACGTGTAGGGAACGCCGCACTGTGCCGTCGCGGGTGGGGCCGCGGAGGTGATCGTCGGCGCGGGAGTGCCGCCGTCCGGCCCCTCCGCCACGGTCACGGCGTAGGTCGAGGAGTCCACCGCGCCACCGGCATTGGTCGCCCGGATCTTGAACTCGAAGACCCCTGCCGCGCTCGGGGTGCCACCCAGCAGGCCGGCGGCCGAGAGGGAGAGCCCCGGCGGCAGGTCGCCGACGACCGACAGCTGCGGTGAGCCGGTGGCCGTGACCTGGAAGGCGTACGGCGTCCCGACCGTCGCCGTCGCAGGCGGCGCCCCGGAGGTGATCGTCGGAGGCAGCGGCGAGCCGACCAAGTAGGTGATCTCACCCGCGGCGGGGTTGCCGATCTCGGGCGTCACCGGGAGCGCCCCCGGGCCGACCTCGTCGTCCTGCACCGGGTCGAAGTAGCGCAGCCCGTACTTGTCGGGCGGAACGACGAACACGGCCCGGCCGCTCCCGTCGGTGAACGTGGCAGCCACCAGCGTGTTGCCGTCGTACAGGGCCGCGATGGCGTTCGGCTTCGGGGCACCCGCGGCGTCCTTCAGGACCGAGGTGATCACCGCGCCCGGCGCGAGGGACACCGTCACGTCGACGTTGGCGCCCTCGTCCAGGGTGATTTGCCGCTCGCCACCCTGGTACCCGTCCGCGGCCGTCACCAGGGCGTAGTCACCGGGGTCGGCAGCCAGCTCCAGCCACCCCGCGTCGTCGGACACGGCGATGCTCCGGACGTTCCCGAGAGCGTCCACGAGGGCCGCCTGCGTGTGCGGCAGCGGCTGGCCGGTGTCGTCACCGACGAGCACTCGCAGGCTCGCGCCCACTCCGGCCGGAGCGGTGGCGGTCTCCGGGGCGGCGGCCCGGGAGCGAGCCGATCCGCCGCTGCGCGCGGTCGGCTCCGGCGGGAGCGGACGTCCGTCGGCGCCGAGCAGATCAGGGCCATGGCCCAGGATGCGTGGGAGCGGCGCGGGCGAGACTCCACCGACGACCTCGACCAGCGGGTAGCCGGCATCCGGCCCGGCCGGGTCCACCCGCTGCTTGTTGAGGGCCCCATGCGCGTTGATGCCGCTCCAGCCGTCGCCCCAGACCTCGTAGATGTGACTGTCGCTGGCGGCGCCGCTGATCGTGGCCTGCGACTTCAGGCAGCCGTCGTAGGCGTTGGTCACGTTCATGACGTAGGTCCCGTTGGCCCGGATGGTCGCGATATCCGCCGCTGCCGCGAGCTGGTCGGCGAGCATCAGCTGCAGGGTCTGGCCACGGGTGGCTGCCGCCACGACCGTGGGGACCGTGACGCTGTTGACCGCCATCGACGCCTTGATGACGTCACGGGGGATCCCGACGAGCGGCAGCGCGCAGTCCTGGAGCGCGAACTGGGTGAGGATGGTCGCCCCGTGGACGGCCCCGTCGACCGTGAGGACGCCGGACACCCGGACGTCGTCCGTGGGGTCGTCGTTCTGCGCCTTGCCTGCCGCGATCCTCGCCAGGGCCAACGACTCGTAGCCGCCCTCCGAGTGTCCGACAAAGGCGAAGTCGAGGATCTCGCCGCGCTGCTCACGCCAGCAGTTGCTGTACTTGACCAGCTCGTCGTAGAACTCGTTGGCCGCCTCCGTCATCCGGGTCCCCACCTCGGTGAGCTCGACGACGGTGTTCCAGGCGGCGTAGTCCTGCGGGATGAACCAGCACTGCCCGTTCTGCCCGTCGCTGATGGCGCCCGTGTAGGAGAACTCCAGCACGTCACGGAAGAAGGAGCCTCGGGCCTGGCCGGGGTCGTAGCCGGCGTCCTCCAGCTGGGCCAGGACGTTGCCCTTCACGCCCGCGCCCGGGCCGTAGCCCTTGCTGCCCGACTCGTCGCAGGCGTTTGCCGCCCAGGTCTTGTTCCAACCGTCCCGCTCGTCGCCGTCGAGGGCGCAGTCGGAGCCGGTGACCACCGAGGAGTTGTCGTCAAGCGAGGAGGTGAGGCCGGCGGCGAGGACCACGGCCCGGTGCACGGGACACAGCTGGTCGAGGGTGATCGGCCCGGTCCACTCACCGACGTCACCGGCGAGGTTCTTCGCCCGCACCCTGATCGAGACGGTCGAGCCGTCGACCAGCTCGACGGAGATCTCCTTCGCGAACGCGGTGTCGTCGGCATCCGCCGGGACGACCACGCGCTCGACGGGGTGCGTGCCGGTCGCGTCGGTGACCTCGTACTCCACCCACTCCAGCCCGAAGTCGTCCGAGGCGCTGACCGTGGCCGCGAAGGGCCCGGTCTCGCCGCAGGAGTGGGGCTGCCCGCTCTTCGTCGAGTAGCTCGCGCCGGCGATGACGGACGACGGGAGCGAGTTCGAGCGCGCCAGCACCATGGCATGGCTCATCTCGGGCTTCGCCGCCACGATCGGGCTGACCGCGAAGTACCTCTCGTCGGCAGGATCGACGTCGGACACGAACCCGCGCTTGCGTCCGTCGGCCGTGTCGCGCACCCAGGTGACGCCCTCCGACTCCGCGGGGAACTCGGTGGCCTCGTCGGGCGTGCTGAACACCTGGAGGTCCGAGGACCCCGGCACGTTCTCGAAGATCAGCCCGACCTTGTGGTTCAGCGCCGCCGGCTCGATGTCGGGCCGATCGCGCTCGACGTCGTTCTGGGTGATCACGGCGCTGTCGAGCTCGAGGCCGGTCGTGTAGGCGACGAAGGCCTTGTCGAGCACGAGGGTCCCGGTGATCCGGGGCACCAGGATGTAGTCGTACTCCAGCGTCTCGCCGGCGGCGACCACCGCCTTGGTGTGGGCCAGCTGCTCACGTGGCTGGTAGATGTAGTTGAGCTGGGCACCGCCGGTCAGCAGCTCCAAGGTGACGTTGTACATCGGCACGTCGGCGACGTTCTCGATGCCGACGCGGACGTGGTACGGGTGGTCTCTGGTGACGTACTTGTCGGCGTGCACCTTGAGTTTGAACGCCGACCCGCCCCACACCTTGATCGGGTTCTTGGCGAGCGCCGTGATGTTGATCGGCAGGTCGAAGGGCTGGAGGAAGCCGGCGTACGACGCCTTGATCGGGTACTCACCCTCGACGTCACCGCGCACGTACCAGTGGATCGTGCGGCTCTCCCCTGCGGGGATGTCGGGGAAGTCGGCGGTCGTCGACTGCGCGAAGGACGTCGGCGCGAGGGCCAGGCCGCTCGGCAGCTCCAGGCTGGCGGCACCGTCGGTCAGCACGAAGTCCGCGCCCTCGCTGAGGTTCGTCACCATGAGCGAGACGTCGAAGAACTCCTTCAGCCACGACGCGCGGCCGGGGATGACCAGCCACACGAGGTACTCGCTGGTGCCCCAGAACTCGTAGTCGTACCCACCGGCCGAGAACGACCCGGTGCAGGTGCACGCGCCACCGCCGCCACCGCCGCCGCCCCAGCCGCCACCGCAGGTCACCTGGATGCCGTCGATGGCGGGGCAGCCGATGAAGCCCGAGGAGTTGGCGACACCGGTGACCGGAGGCGGTGCCTCGCCGGTCGGCCGGAACGGCAGGTGGATCTCGAACTCCACGACGTTCTGGTTGGCCGGGTCGGCGGGGTCGATGCCCACGGCCTCGATCTGCTCGGGCGTCATCCGCTCGGTGCTCACCTCGGCCGTGGCGGCCGGCCCCTCCTCCAGCTCGATCGTCACCTCGGCGCTCCCCCCGGAGACCTCGGCGACCGCCTGGCCGGGACGGAAGCCGTCAGCGACCGCGAACACGGTGTACTGGCCGTCGTCGAGGCCGCGCAGCCGTGCTTCGCCGTCGGCGTCCGACCGCGCCGTGAGCCGGGACCCGTCACCGTTGATCAGGAGGACCGTCGCGCTGGCCAACGGGACCGCGCCGGCGCCGGTGACCGTGGCGACGATGCCCTCGAACGGCGGCTCGGCGGTGACCGACACCGCCGCCTCGTCGGTGCTCGACTCGCCCGCGACCTCGGCGGTCAACGTCACCACGTAGTCGCCCGGCGCACCGTAGGTGTGGCTGGGCCGGGGGCCGGAGCCGGTGGTGCCGTCCCCGAAGTCCCAGTGGTACGACGCGATCATGCCGACCGGCCGTGACCCGGAGCCGTCGAACGCGACCGCCTCGCCCTCGACGGCGACCTGGTCATCTCCGGCGTTGGCGGCCACCGGCTCGGGGAGCACGGCGGAGATGGTGGTCGTCCTGGCGACGGTCCGGATGCCGTCGGTAACCGACACCTTCAGCTGGTACGTGCCGGGCTGGCCGTAGGTGTGGGGCAGCGGCGTGACCGGCGGCTGCGAGCCGGTCATGACGGGCGAGCCGTCGCCGTACTCGACCTTGTAGGACAGGGTGTCCCCGTCGTCGTCGGTCGCGCCGAACAGCAGACCGACGTCGAAGGGTGCGGCCCCCGTCGTCGTGGGCGAGATGTCGACCGTCAGCACGGGGGCGTGGTTGGGCCCGGCGACGGCGCCCGTGGGCTCCGAAGTCGCGGTGGCCGGGTGATAGCCGTCGCTGCTGGCCGTGACCGTGACGGAGAGCCGGGCGCCGAGGTCGCTCTCGGTCAGGGTGTACGTCGAGGACGTCGCCCCGTCGACGGGCGTCCCGTCGCGGAGCCACTCGTAGCCGAACGCGGTCGGCTCCGGGCTCCAGCCGCCGCGCGTCGCGCTCAGCGTCTCGCCGACCCGCACGGATCCCGACACGGCCGGGAGCGCGGTGTTGGCGAGGTAGCCCTCGACGACGGCGTCCGTCTCGCCGGAGTCGGCGCTGCCGGAGTCGTAGGTCGCCTTGGCCGCCGTGGCCCGCACGCTGATCCGCGTGCCGAGATCGGCGGCGACCAGGGTGCGGGAGGGCCCGGTGGCTCCGGCGACGACCTCGCCGTCACGGAGCCACTGCCAGGTCACGGCAACGTCGTCCTGGTCCCACTCGCCCGCGGTGGCCACCAGGGTCTCCCCCACCGTGGCGTCGCCGCTGACGGTGGGTGGGGTGACGTTGTGGACGACGTCGTAGGTGATCGGATCGGTCGCCACGGAGGCGCGGGACGTGGGCGCGTACCCGGCCTTCGCAGCCGTCACGACCACGGAGATCGCCGCCTGTGCGTCGGCGGGGACCAGGACGTAGCTCGGGCCGGTGGCGTCGGCGATGGCCTCCCCGTCGCGTCGCCACTGGTAGCCGAGGTCCACGTCGTCGAGGTCCCAGGAGCCGCCGTCGGTCGTCAGGGTCTCACCGACGCGGGTGGGGCCCGAGATCACCGGACGCTGCTCGTTCACGATCACGCCCGGCGCCACGGGGGCCGACGTCGCGGCCGTGGCCGTCGTCGACTCGTACCCGCTGCGCGACAGCGTCATCTCGACCGAGATCGTCGTACCGACGTGCTCGGCCCCCGGCGTGAACCGGCTGGTGGTCGCGTCGGCGATCGGCTCCCCGTCGCTGAGCCACCGATAGGTCGTGTCCGCCGGGCTCGGCTCCCAGTCACCCGTGGACACCTCGAGCGCGACTCCGACCTGCGAGGTGCCCGCGATGCTGGGTGCGGTCCGGTTGTCGAACTGACCGACGAGCACCGGACCGACCTGTCCGGTGGTCGTCTCCCCCGGGTCCCAGTCGGGCTTCGTGCCCCGCACGCGCACCGACACCAGGTGGTCGATGTCGTCGGGCCCCGGCGTGTAGGTGGCGCCCGAGCCCAGCGTCGTCCCGTCGTCGCGGAGCCAGGTGTACCAGAAGTCGATGCCTGTCGTGTTCCAGTCGCCCAGGTCGACGCTGAGCGCCTTCCCGACCTGCGGCGTTCCCTTCACCGTCGCGGCCGCCGTGTTGGCGACCAGGCCGTAGGTGACCTTCTCGCTCGCCCCGGAAATCGCCTCGGTCGGGGCGTACCCGGCCTTCGTCGCCGTGGCCACCACCGAGATGCGGTGGGTCGCGTCGTCGACGGTGAGCTGATGGGTCTGCCCGGTCGCGCCGGCGATGGGGGTGCCGTCGCGCAGCCACTGGTAGGCGACGTCCACCTGGGACTGCTGCTCGGTGAAGCCGGCGGCCAGCCACCGGTCACTGCTCGCGGTGAGGGTCTCGCCCGCCCGGGGAGTGCCCTCGATGGTCGGTGGGCTCAGGTTGTCGATGACGCCGAGCCCGACCTGGTCGGTCGGCGTCGTCGTGACGGTCGTCGGGTGGTAGCCGGTCTGGGCTGCGTCGACGCGGACCGAGATGCGTCCGTCCAGGTCGGCTGCGCCGAGGCGGTACGTCGTCGCGGTGGCGCCCTCGATCGGCTCGCCGTCACGCAGCCACTGGTAGGTCAGCGACGGGGACGACGGCTTCCAGGTGCCCGCGCTGACGGAGAGCGTCTCGCCCACCCGCGCCGTTCCCGAGATCGCCGGCGGGGTCGGGTTGGCGATGACACCGTAGTCGATCGGACCGACGGCTGCCGACTGGGCGGCCCGGTCGTTGTGTCGCAGCCTCGAGGCCGTCACCTCGACGCGGATCTGCTGGTTCAGGTCGGCCGCGACGGTCGCGTATGTCGGGGAGGTGGCTCCCCAGATGTAGCTGGAGCCGCGGATCCACCGATACGTGAACGTCGCGTCCGGATACGTCCAGGTCCCCGGGTCGGCGCTCAGCTCCTCGCCGACACGCAGCTCGCCGGTGATGGTCGGCGCTGAGGTGTTGGCGAGCTGGAGATCGAGCTCGGCGTCCGCGGTCACCGAGTCGCCGAGGGTCAGGCTGAATCGGTGTGCCTCCGCTTGCGTGGCAGCGTCGTCGAAGTACTCGCCGACGTGCACGGAGGTCGAGCTGAACTGGACGACGTACATTCCTGCCGGGAGACCGCCCACCCGGTAGCTGCCCTGGGCGTCCGTGTAGTCGCCGCCGACGTACGTGTCGATCCCGGTCAGCGGGTCCACCCGGTGGACGTGGGCGTACAGGCTGACCGCCGGAGCACCGTCGGTGCCGGTCACCGACCCGCTGATGGACGCGCCGACCGGTGTCGTGACGTCGGCCGTCGTGACGTGACCGATCGTGACCTCGACGTCCGACCCGTCGGCGAGCGTGCTGCTCGCCGGGTAGTAGCGCTCGACGTGGGTGCCGTCGTCCGGGACGACGTGCAGCCGGTAGCTGCCCGGCTCGACGTGCCGGAAGCGGTAGCTCGCGGTGGTCTGGCCGGTGGATCGGTAGAACGACGCCGTGTGGGCATGGCTCCACTCTCCGTCGCCCATTTCCCGGTAGAGGTAGGCGTATCCGTAGGTGCCGGTCGAGGCCTGCGATCCGGGCAACGTGATGGTGCCGGCGACGACGCCACCGGTCGCGGCGAGTGCGGCGTCGGCGGTGGCCGAGTCGCCGACGGCGACGGTGATCGGGGAGGCGCTGGCCGCGTCCTGGGTGTCGTCGAAGTACTCGCCGGTGTGGAAGTCCTCGTTGGAGGTGTCGAACCTGACCCGGTAGCTACCGGCCGCCAGCTTGCCGAGGACGTACGCTCCACCGCTGTCGGTGCTGGTCGCCGTCGCGTAGGTCCAACTGTCGGCGCCGGTCTGGCGGTAGGCGTACACCCACACGTTGGCGACCGGTCCGTCGTCGAGACCCGTGAGGGTGCCGGTGATCCGGCCGTACTGCATGGTCAGCGCGTTGTCGACGGTGACCGTGGTGCCCGCCGTCACTGCGACGGCGTCGGCGGTGCCGTCCTCGTAGCGTCCGTCGGTGGACTCGAAGGTCAGCCAGTAGGTGCCGGGAGCCAGCGAGACGGAGTAGCGCCCGTCGGTGCCGGTCGTCACCAGGAACGAGCGGTAGTCGTCCGACGAACCCGTGCCCACGAGGACCCGGACATCGGCCAGGGGCTCGCCTCCGGCACTCGTCACCAGACCCGAGATCGTGCCGGGGACCCCCAGCTGGTGGTCGATGGTCACCGTCGCGCCGTCCGCGACCTCGACAGGGGTCGCGTCGGCCAGGGTCGTGGCTGCCGGGTGGTACTCGTCCAGGTGGACCCCGTCGACGTACCCGTTGAAGCCGACGCGATAGGTGCCGGGCAGCACGTTGACGGAGTAGGTCCCGTCGTTGAGGACATACGCGTTCGCGACCTGCGCCCCGCTTTCGTCGTACACCGAGATCCAGGCGTCCGAGGCCGGGTTGCCGTCGCCGTCGGTGACCGTGCCCGAGATCGTGCCGCCGGTCCCGAGAGCGGCGTCGGCCGTGGTGCTTCCCCCCGACGTCACGGTGAGCGTGGCGGCGTCCTCCCAGGACCGGACGTTGTCGTAGTACTCATCGAGGTAGGCCGTGTCGTAGGGCGGCGTGAACTGGAGCCGGTAGTCGCCCGGGGCGAGTCCGTCGATCGTGTAGTGGCCCGCTGCGTCGGTGTACGCGCTCCGGCCGGTCCCCGACTCGACCGGAGAGGCATGGGCGATCACGTCGCTCAGTGGCGTGCCGTCGGCAGCGGTGATCGTCCCGGAGATCGACCCCGCGAGCGCCAGCTGCTGGTCGGCCGATGTGGACTGCCCGACCACCACGCTCAGGGTCCCCGACTCGTAGAAGTCGGTGGTGCCGCCGAAGTAGGTGTCGTGGTGGACGCCGCCCTGCGGCTGGAAGTAGAGGCGGTAGGAGCCCGCGCGCAGGCCACGCACCGTGTAGCCGCCGGACTCGTCGGTGGTCGCCGACCGCTCGGTGGTCCACGACTCGTTCGCCCCGAACCGGTAGGCGGTGACGTAGACGCCGCTGAGCGCCTGGCCGTCGGCGCCGGTGACGGTGCCGGTGATCGATCCGCCGGTGTCGAGCACGGCGTCGGCGGTGGTGACCTCGTCCAGGACCGGGACGATGGTCGTCGCCGTGTCCTGGCTCGCCGCGTCGTCGTAGTACTCGGAGACGGTGTCGCCGGCGCCCTGCGGCTGGTACTGCAGCCGGTAGGGGGTGCCTGCGGCGAGGTTGCCGAAGGCGTACCTGCCGTCGGCACCCGTCGTCCGCGAGTCCGTGTACGCCCAGTAGGAGTAGGACCCGCTGGTGTAGCGGTAGTAGAGGGTGACGTCCACACCGCTGAGCGGGGACCCGTCAGCGCCCGTGACCGTGCCCGCGATCCCGGTGCCCAGCGTGAAGGCCTGGTCGGCCGTGAACGCCTCGCCCGCCTCGAGCACGATGTCGGTGGCGGACTCGAGGGTCGAACCGCCGCCGAACCAGCGGATCCGCTCCGGATTGGTGTCGTAGTCGGAGAACCGCACTCGATACGTGCCGGGGGCGAGGCCACCGACCGCGTAGGCCCCGGCGGCGTCCGTGGAGTCGTCCGTGACCCAGTTCCAGGCTCCGTCTGGCCTGAGCTGGTAGACCGCGACGTCGGCCCACCGGACCGCCGTGCCGTCGTGGTCCGTCACCGTGCCGCTGATCCGCGCTGCCGGCCCCAGCACGGCATCGATGCCGGGGACCGTGGCCGCATCCGCGACGGTGAGGTCGGCGCCCTCGTCGAGGATCGCCGCGTCGTCGTAGAACTCCGTGGCATGGGTGCCGTCGTCGTCGGAGAAGCCCACGCGCCACGTGCCGTCGTCGACGGGCAGCCGATAGTTCCCGTCGCTGTCGGTGTAGGTGGAGAACGAGCTCTCCCACTCGGAGTCCTCGTCCCCGTAGGCGCGGACGAGGATGTCCTCCAACTGCTGGCCCTCGACGTTCGTGACGGATCCCTCGATCGCCCCTCGTGGCGCGAGCGTGGCGTCGATGGCCGAGGTCGCGACACCGTCCGCGACGGTCAGGGTCTGGCCGTCCTCCACCGTCGTCGCGTCGTCGTAGTACTCGGGCTTCCAGGCGGGGTCGAAGAACCCGACCCGCCACTCACCGGCGTCGACGCCGAGGGTGTAGTCGCCCTGGTCGTCGGTGACCACGTTGCCGTCGTAGTCCCAGTAGGAGTAGGTCTCGCCGTCGTACTCCTCGACGTAGCGCCGGTAGGCCCGCACCTCGACGCCCTCGAGAGGCGTGCCGCCCGCGGCCTGCACGTGGCCGCGGATCGAGCCGCGCAGGCTGAGCGTGGCGTCGATCCCGGTGAGGCCCGCGGAGCCCGCGACGGTGAGGGTCTGCGCCTGCGCCAGGGTGTCGGCGCCGTCGTAGAACCTGGTCTTCCAGGCGTCGTGCGAGAAGCGGACCCGGTACTCCCCCGGGGCGACGTAGAGGCGGTACGCCCCGGTGGGACTCGTCCGCGTCGATGCCTCGCAGTACCAGTCGTCGTCGCTGTCGTGGAGGTAGGCGCACACCAGGACGCCGCCGAGCGGTGCCCCGCCCGCCGCCTGGACCGTGCCGGAGAGAGAGCCTCGTCTGGTCAGCGCGGCGTCGACCCCCGACGTCGTGCCTCCCGCCGTGACGGTGACGGTCCCGCTCTCGTGGCTGGCGTACGGACCGTTGGTGGAGTCGCCCTCGTCGTCGACCTCGTCCGTGTCGAACCACAGGCGGTAGGTCCCGGGCACGACCGTCAGCGAGTAGCTGCCGTCGGGACCGGTCGTGGTCTGGCCGGCCGGCTCTCCTGACGCGTCCTCGCACCAGCCCCAGTAGGAGTACTCGTACTCGGTGCCGGCGTCCTCGACGTACTCGCACTCCAGGGTCACCCGGACCCCGCCGACGGGGGTTCCCGCCCCGGCCTCGGTCACCGTCCCAGAGACGACACCGTCGCCGTCCGCGGCGAGCGCGCCGGGGCTGATGGCCAGCACGCCGGCCACCAGCGCGAGAGCGAGGACCCACCTGAGGCGGCGGACGACCGACGTGGGCGTCATCACCCTGCCTGTTCTTCGGCCCGACCCTCGACCCGCACGCCCGCGCACGTGCCCGCCTTGCCATTGCTCATGCCGTCGACGAGCCAGGCGTCGCCCTTCCGCTTCAGGCCCAGCCTGACCGGCGTGATCTCGCGCTCGTCGCGTTGCGGGTCGGTCGCGGACCTCTGCGACCACCCCCGCATCCAGGCGCAGGCCTGGACCCAGGTCACCCCGTCGCCCGACGGCTTGCCGATCTTGGTCACGGTGATGGGAAGCGGCCCCGGGAAGTACCGACCCCAGTCCTGCTGGGTGTAGAACCTCATCCGCTCCAGGCCCTCGCGCGTCATGACCTTCTTGGCCGCCGACTGCGTCCCGTCGCCCGCGTTGACGATCTCGGCGTACGCCGCCGCCCATTCCTGGACCACCCGTGCCTCGGGACTGGCCCGAAGCCGGATCTCGTCGGGCACGGGGTCCTCGGCGCCTGGTGTGCCCGCGTCCGACGCGCTCACATCCGGCGTCTCAGGGACAGGGGCTCCGGCATCACTTCCGTCCGAGGCGGTCGCCGCCGTCGGCCGGTCGGGGTCCGGTTCGCCCTCGCCGCAGCCGGACAACACACCCAAGGACAGGCCGATCGAAAGCACACAGATGAGTCCCCACGCACGCATGTTGTGTTGTCCCCCATGGTGTCCGGCAAGTGCCGGTCAGACGATCCCAGAGGCGTCTCCGCGACCGCAATAGTCCTTTGGGAGGACACCTCCCGCGAACACGTGGACCCCGACGCGATCCGGTCACTCCCGCCACGAGGACGCGCGATGCCCTAGAGTCCTTCGAGCAGGCACGAGGAAGCCGGTGAGACTCCGGCACAGTCGCGCTACTGTGACACCGCCTCCGCCCCCAGCAACCACAGCAGGGATCGGGTGCGGTGAAGTCAGGAACGAGTGTCTGCACACACCTCACACCCATTGACCAGGGACGCTGAATCCCTGAGGAGGCAACAATGTCGCAGTCCTCTGCCACCCCTCTCGCCGCGCCGGCCATCCAGGTCCCGGCCATCCAGGTCCCGGCCGTCCCGCTGCTGCAGCTCGGCACCTGGGTCGTCTTCTTCGGCCTGCTCGCCATGCTGGCGATCTTCTTCGTGAGCGCCGACCAGGGCGCCCTCTCGCTGTTCGCCGGCAACGCGGTGCACGAGTGGGTCCACGACGCGCGGCACCTGCTCGGCTACCCCTGCCACTGAGCCGGATCCCCTCGTGGGCACCGTTCCCAGGGACAGGTCTGTCCTCAGCCCGGCTGCCTTCCTCCTCCGCGGGCTCGCGGTGGGGCTGGCGGCCGGCCTGATCGCCTTCGTCGTGGCGTTCGCCCTCGGTGAGCCGTACGTCGACGACGCCATCGCGCTCGAGGAGGCGGCGGCCGCGCAGCCGCCCGCCGAGCACCCCGAGCACGCCGAGGAAGCGCAGGAGCCGGCCGGCCAGGACGGCATGGTCGAGATCTCGCGCGAGAACCAGAAGAGCTGGGGGCTGCTGACCGGCACCCTCGCCATCGGTGCGGCCCT
Source organism: Nocardioides daeguensis (assembly GCF_019192965.1). Classification (GTDB taxonomy): domain Bacteria; phylum Actinomycetota; class Actinomycetes; order Propionibacteriales; family Nocardioidaceae; genus Nocardioides; species Nocardioides daeguensis. The sequence goes on along the minus strand of NZ_JAHTKU010000011.1, from coordinate 213,697 downwards.
CGGCGGCCTGGCCGCGCTGGCCGCGGCCGCCGTGCTCGGCCGGCTCGGTCTGTCGGCACGCGGATCCACCGCGCTGGTGGCGCTGGTCGGGTTCGTGGCGGTCACCCTCGTGCCGTTCACGAAGTACCCCGCCACGCCGCCCGCGGTCGGCAGCGGCGAGACGATCGGCGGCCGCACGGCGTCGTACTTCGCCCTGCTGCTGGTCTCCGTGCTCGCCGCGATCGCGGTGGTCGTGCTGGCCAACCGGCTCCGGGCCCGGTACGACGGCTGGACGGCCGCCTTCGTGGGCGCCGGGGTCTACCTGGTGGTCGTGACCGGCACCGGCCTCCTGCTGCCGACGGTCAACGAGCTCGGCGACTTCCCGGCCGACACGCTCTGGTACTTCCGCCGCTCCTCGCTGGTCACGCTGGCCGCGCTGTGGGCGAGCATCGGCGTCGGCCTGACCGTCCTGGTCGGCCGGATGCACGACCGTGCGGCGGCGGACCTCGCCCGGCGCGAGCTCGCCGCCAGCCTGTGAGGGCCGGCGCGAGGGCTGCGGGTCTCCTGCTCGGATACGCCGCGGATCGGCTCCTCGCCGATCCGCGGCGGGGTCATCCGGTGGCGGGCTTCGGCCACCTGGCGTCGGCGTTGGAGAGACGCCTGTGGCGCGACGCCCGCTCCGCGGGAGTCGTCCACGTCGGCGTCCTGGTCGGCGGTGCCGTCGTCCTCGGCGTCGCGGCGCAGCGGGCCCTCCCGGGGCCGCTTCCCCGCACGTTCGGTACAGCCGTCGCGACCTGGGCGGTGCTCGGCGGCACCTCCCTGGACCGGGAGGCCGCGGAGGTCTCCCGCCTGCTCGCGGCCGGCCACCTGCCACAGGCGCGGGTGCAGCTCACCCACCTGGTCGGCCGCGACACCCGGGAGCTCGACGAGTCGGAGGTCGTCCGGGCGACCCTCGAGTCGCTGGCCGAGAACACCTCCGACGCGGTGGTGGCGCCGCTGGTGTGGGGTGCTGTCGCCGGCCTACCGGGCCTGCTCGGCTACCGCGCCGCCAACACCCTCGACGCCATGGTCGGGCACCGCAGCGCCCGCTACGAGCGCTTCGGCTGGGCGGCGGCGCGCCTCGACGACCTGCTCAACCTGCCCGGCTCGCGACTGGCGGCCGCGCTCGCCACGGTCCTGGGCCCCGACCGGCGCGGCGCGCTTCGGGCCTGGCGTCGTGACGCCGCGGCCCACCCGAGCCCCAACGCCGGGCCGGTCGAGGCCGCCTTCGCCGGCTCGTTGGGTGTCCGGCTCGGCGGCACCAACGACTACGCCGGCCGGATCGAGCACCGTGCGGTGCTGGGCAGCGGACCGGCGCCCGACCGGGCCGACCTGGAGCGGGCCCGCGTGCTGGCCCGGCGGGTCGGCGCCGCGGCGGTCGTGGTGGCAGCGCTCCTCAGCCGGCGTCGGCCGGGGCGACCGGCCCCGGCGTCCCTGCGGGGCCGTCGATGATCGCCTCGGCGTTGCGGCCCACCCAGCGCAGCAGCGGGACCAGCACCTCGGCCAGCTCCTCGCCGAGCGGGGTCAGGCTGTAGTCGACCCGCGGCGGCATCACCGGCTGCTGCTCGCGGTGGACCAGGCCGTCGGCCTCGAGGGTCCTCAGGGTCTGGGCCAGCATCTTCTCGCTGATCCCCTGCGCCCGGCGGCGCAGGTCGCTCCAGCGCTGCGGCCCGTCGGTGAGCGAGACGAGCACCAGCACGCCCCACTTGCTCATCACGTGGTCGAGCAGCACCCGGCTCGAGCAGGCGGCCGGGAACACGCCGCCGGGGACCTGCTCGAAGATCGTCTCGGTACTTTCCGCCACGGTAGTACCTTACTTCAAAGTGCGTACTAACCAATGGGAAGTAACTTCCCGAACGGCCCGTTGAGGACGTCGACAAGCACGACCCCACCCCGTTCCCGGAAGGAACCCCACCATGTCCCTCGTCGTCACCGGAGCCACCGGCCAGCTCGGCCGCCACGTCGTCGCGTCCCTCCTCGCCAAGGGCGTCCCGGCCGACCAGGTCGTCGCGCTGGGCCGCGACGAGGAGCGCCTCGCCGGTCTCGCCGCGCTCGGCGTCACCACCCGCAAGGTCGACTACGCGGACACCGCCGCCCTCGCCGCCGCGTTCGAGGGCGCCGACCGCGTGCTGCTGATCTCCGGCAGCGAGGTCGGCCACCGTCTGCCCCAGCACCAGAACGTCATCGACGCGGCGCAGGCCGCCGGCGTCGGCCTGCTCGCCTACACGAGCATCCCGCACGCCGACACCAGCGGCCTCGCGCTCGCCGCCGAGCATCGGGCGACCGAGGAGGCGATCCTCGCCTCGGGGCTGCCGCACACCTTCCTGCGCAACAGCTGGTACCTCGAGAACTACACCGACCAGCTCGCGACGTACGCCGAGCACGGCACCGTCCTCGGGGCCGCCGGCGACGGTCAGGTCAGCGCCGCCACGCGCGCCGACCTCGCCGAGGCGGCGGCCGCAGCGCTGCTGCTCGAGCAGCCGAAGGAGGTCTACGAGCTCGGCGGCGCCGCGTTCAGCCTCAAGGAGCTCGCCGCGACGCTCGGCGAGGTCCTCGGCAAGGACGTCACCTACACCGACCTCCCGGCCGCCGAGCTGACGAAGGTCCTGGTCGCCGCCGGCCTGCCGGAGCCCTTCGCCGCCACCCTCGCCGACGCCGACCTGGGCCTGGGCCGGGGCGAGCTGTACGTCGAGCCCACCGACCTCGCGGAGCTGCTCGGCCGCCCGGCGACCTCGCTCGCCGAGGCGTTGCGCGCAGCCCGCTGAGATCCTGGGCGTGTGCTCCTCCTCGGTCGCGGGCATCACCGATGCATGGCGATCGATGAGGAGCACGTCCGTCCCGACGGCGTCGACGACCTGACGGTCGAGGCGCTCGGCAACATCTCCGAGGCGCTGGAGGCCGTCGAGGTCGCCCGCGGGCACCTCTACGCGTTCCACCGGATGAGCGGCACCGCCGACCTCACCCTCGGCAAGGGTGTCGACCAGCTCCGGGAGGCCGGCCACACCGAGCTCGCCGACCGGCTGCAGACCGCGCTCGTCGGCCGCAACGTGCTGCACGGCCGGTGGACCTTCCAGGTCGTCGAGGAGTACGACGACGGCTACTACGCCGACTTCAAGCAGCTCGAGCAGGAGGCCCGCGACGCGCTCGTCGCGGGCCGCCGGCACCTCTACGAAGCTGAGATGAAGGAGGACCGGCGTACCCACGGCCGGCCCGGCCACGAGCGCAGGCCCGACGCTGCCGGTGGTTGAGGTGCGAGGCGCGCCAGCGCCGAGCCTCGAAACCTCCGGCTACACCTCGACGAGCCAGGCCATCGCCGCGTCGACGTCGGGCACCGTCCTGACGCCCTCCGGCGCGGCCGGCCGGCGTACGACGACCACGGGGATGCCCAGCTCGGCGGCGGCCTCCATCTTGGGCCACGTGTGCTCGCCGCCGGAGTCCTTCGTGACGAGGACGTCCCGGTCGGCCATCAGGTCCAGCTCGCGCGCGAGCGTGTAGGGCCCGCGTGAGGTCAGCAGCTCCCACGCGGGCGGGATCTCGACGTCGGGCGGGTCGACGACCCGGGCGAGCACCTGGCGCTCGGCGAGCGCCGGCACGAACCGGGCGAGCTCCTGGCGCCCGACGGTGAGGAACGGGCGGCTGCCGAGCTCGCCGGCGACGGTCGCAGCCTGCTCGTGGGTGTGGACCCAGATCCAGGACGGGGTGGCGCGGTCGGCCCAGCCCGGCCGCTGCAGCCGGATCAGCGGCTTTCCCGACGCGGCGCAGGCGGCCGCGGCGTTGCGCGAGATGCCGGCCGCGAACGGGTGGGTGGCGTCGACGACCAGGTCGAAGTCGGCCAGCGCCGCCTGCAGGCCGGCGACGCCACCGAAGCCGCCGATCCGGACCTCACCGAGGGGCAGCCGGGGCCGGGCGACCCGGCCGGCCAGCGACGACACGACGGGGACGCCGGCGTCGACCAGCCGCGTGGCGAGTTCACGGGCCTCCCCCGTGCCGCCCAGCAGCAGCACCCGCGGCCCGCTCACCGGGTCAGCTCCACGATCGCGTCGAGGTCGAGGTGCTCCTCGACGAGGTCACCGAGCAGGTCCAGGCGGGCCGCGCGCGCCGCCGGGAAGGAGGCGCCGCTCGCGACACCGAGGCTCTGGGCGAGGTACGCCGCCCGGGTGGCGTCGTCCTCCAGGCTGCCGTGCACCATCGTCCCGGTCACCGCTCCCGCCGTGGTCTCGCCGCTGATCCGGCCGTGGTGGATCTCGTAGCCCGCCGGCTCGTGCAGCACCAGCCGCTTCTCCGCACCGAACCGCGTGGTCAGGTCCAGCAGGCCGAGCCCGTCGGCGCCGGCGCCGGCCGTGCCCTCGATGCCGTCGGGGTCCTCGATCCGCCGGCCCAACATCTGGCAGCCCCCGCAGATCCCCAGCACCGGGCGGCCGGCCCGGGCGTGACGCAGGATCGCGGCGTCGAGCCCGCGCTCGCGGACCCACGCCAGGTCGGCGAGCGTCGCACGCGACCCCGGCAGCACGACCAGGTCGGCGTCGGCGAGCCGCGCCGGGTCGGAGACGAACTCGACGTCCAGCGCCGGCTCCAGCCCCAGCGCGTCGACGTCGGTGAAGTTGCTGATCCGCGGCAGCCGCACCACCGCGACCCTCCGCACGCCGGCCCCCACCTCGGCCCGGCGGCCGGCAAGGTCGAGCGCGTCCTCGGAGTCCAGCCACAGGTCGGGGTGCCACGGCAGCACGCCGTACGTCGGCCGGCCGGTGCGCTGCTCGAGGTCGGCGAGACCCGGCCGGAGCAGGTCGACGTCGCCGCGGAACTTGTTGACGACGTACCCCCTGATCAGCGCCCGGTCCTCCGGGTCGAGCAGCATCAGCGTGCCGTAGGCCGCGGCGAACCAGCCGCCGCGGTCGATGTCGCCGACCACGATCGTCGGCACGTCGCCGTGCCGCGCCAGACCCATGTTGACGTAGTCGGTGGCGCGCAGGTTGATCTCCGCCGGGCTGCCGGCGCCCTCGGCCACGACGAGGTCGTAGCGGGAGCGCAGGTCGTCGAACGCCTCGAAGGCGGTGGCGGCCAGCCGCGCCCGGCCGTCGTGCCAGTTGCGCGCCGACACCTCGCCGTCGGGCTGCCCCATCAGCACGACGTGGCTGCGCCGGTCGCTGCCCGGCTTGAGCAGGACCGGGTTCATCGCGACCTCGGGCTCGGCCCCGGCCGCGATCGCCTGCGCCCACTGGGCGCGCCCGATCTCGCCGGCCTCACCGCCGGGCCCGCGGACCACCATCGAGTTGTTCGACATGTTCTGCGCCTTGTACGGCGCGACCCGGATCCCCCGCCGCGCGAACGCCCGGCACAGCCCGGTCGTCAGCACGCTCTTGCCCGCGTCGGAGGTCATCCCCGCGACGAGGAGTGCGCGGCCGCTCATCGCGCGCTCCCGGGGAGCTGCATGGATCCCCGGACATCCGGGGATTCATGCGCTTGTCGGGGGTTGCAACACCTGACAAGCGCAGGAATCGCATCCCGGCGGTGACGCGTGGGGCCCGTGGGACTCATCCGCGCTTCCCCCGGAAGACGTGGCGCTGCAGCGTGGTCGGCACCGGCCCACCCTCGCGCACCCAGTCGACGACCGCATCCGTGGCCGACGGCGACAGCACGCCGCCGAGCCAGGTGTCCTTCGGCCGCCGGCCACCGGGGAACCAGGTGAAGTCCCGGACGAGGACGACGTTCGACCGGTCGCACTCGTCGAGGCAGTCGACCACCCGCACCCGCACCCGCGGCCCCCGCCGCCCGGCCGGGTCGTCGAGCGCCTCGATCTCGTCGCGCTGGCCGCGGTGGTCGGCGTCCGGGTGCTTCTTCGTGGTGCCGCAGCAGCAGTCGCGGCACAGCAGCACGTCACGCTCAGGCAGCGCCATCGTCGCCCCCGGTCGCCGGCGCCCGCAGCAGGAACAGGTCCATCACCCAGCCGGCCTCGGCCTTCGCCGCGGCCCGCGCCGCCTCGATCTCCGCGACCACCGCGCCGACCCGACCGGACACGAGCCGCTCCCCCACGCCGCCCAGGTTGGCGCCCCACCAGATCGTCCAGTCCTCGAAGCCGTCGAGGTCGACCCCCGCGGTCAGCATGACGACCAGGTTGCGCTGCCCCGAAGCGACGTCGGACCGCAGCCGGCGCGCGGTCGTGACGTGCACCGGCTGTCCGACCTCGTGCAGCACGATGCCGTGCCGGGCGGCCAGCACCTGCGGCGCGCTGATCCCGGGCAGCACGTCGTACGCGACGCCGAGCTCCTGGAAGACCCGGATCGCACCGTCGTACAGCGACGGGTCGCCCCACACCAGGAAGGCGCACACGCCGCCCCGCGCCGACAGCACGTCGCGGTAGGCGGCCAGCCGGGCGGCGTACCAGTCGGCGACGGCGCCCTGATACCCCGCGCGGTCCAGGCCCGGGGAGCGGTCCCGCTCCGGGTCCGGTACGACGACCAGCTCCAGCCCGTGCTCGGACGCCACCGCCCGCCGGACGGCCAGCAGCGGATCCGCGGCGCTCTTGGCCACGGCCAGCGCGTAGTCGCAGCCCGCCAGGGCCGCGGCGGCCTCCGGCGTGACGTGCTGCGGCCCCATCCCGAAGCCGACGATGCGGACCTCGGCGGCGGTCACCGGGCTGCTCCGGCAAGGCGCCGATTGGGCACAAACCGCAGCCTCGTACGGCGTGTCGTTGCGGTTTGGTCCCAAACCGCAACATCCCGAGCGGCACTCATCGGTCCTCCAGGTCGCCCTCGACCTCGAGGTACGCCGCCTGGAGGGCGGCCAGCACGTCGGGATCAGGAGCCGCCCACAGCCCACGGTCCTTCGCCTCGTGCAGCCGCTCGACGATGCTGCGCAGCGCCCACGGGTTCGACCGGCGCAGGAACTCCTGGTTGGTCTCGTCGAGCACGTACTCCTTGGCCAGCGACTCGTACATCCAGTCGTGCACGACCCCGGCGGTGGCGTCGAAGCCGAACAGGTAGTCGACGGTCGCGGCCAGCTCGAAGGCGCCCTTGTAGCCGTGGCGCTGCATCGCGCCGATCCAGCGCGGGTTGACGACGCGGGCGCGGAAGACCCGGTTGGTCTCCTCCTGCAGGGTCCGGGTGCGCACGGCGTCCGGCGTCGTGGAGTCCCCCACGTAGGCGCGGGGGGCAGTGCCGGTCAGCGCGCGGATCGTGGCGACCATGCCGCCGTGGTACTGGAAGTAGTCGTCACTGTCGGCGATGTCGTGCTCGCGGGTGTCGATGTTCTTGGCGGCGACCTTGATCCGGCGGTAGTTGGCCCGCATGTCGTCGGAGGCGGGTACGCCGTCGAGGCCGCGTCCGTAGGCGAAGCCGCCCCAGGCGGTGTAGACCTCGGCGAGGTCGGCGTCGTCGCGCCAGGAGCCGGACTCGACGGCCTGCAGGATGCCGGCGCCGTAGGAGCCCGGCTTGGAGCCGAAGATCCGGGTGGTGGCGCGCCGGGCGTCGCCGTGCTCGGCCAGGTCGGCCTGCGCGTGGGCGCGCACGAAGTTGGCCTCGAGCGGCTCGTCGAGCTCGGCGACCATCCGGACTGCGTCGTCGAGCATCGCCACCACGTGCGGGAAGGCGTCGCGGAAGAAGCCGGAGATCCGCACCGTCACGTCGATCCGCGGCCGGCCGAGCTCCTCGAGAGGTACGACGCTCAGCGCGTGCACCCGCTTGGAGGCCTCGTCCCACTCGGGGCGCACGCCGAGCAGCGCAAGCACCTCGGCCACGTCGTCACCGGAGGTACGCATCGCCGAGGTTCCCCACACCGAGAGGCCCACCGACTCGGGGTAGGCGCCCTCGTCCGACACGTAGCGCTCGAGCAGGGAGTCGGCCATCGCCTGGCCCGTCTGCCACGCGAGGCGCGAGGGCACCGCACGCGGGTCGACCGTGTAGAAGTTCCGTCCGGTCGGCAGCACGTTGACCAGGCCACGCAGCGGCGAGCCCGACGGGCCGGCGGGCACGAAGCCGCCGGCCAGCGCGTGCAGCGTGTGGTCGAGCTCGTCGGTGGTCCGCGACAGCCGCGGCACCACCTCGGTGGCGGCGAAGGCCAGCACCCGCCGTACGTCGGCATCCTGGTGCAGGTCCGCGACACGGGCCGGGTCCCAGCCGGACTTCTCCATCGCCTCGACCAGGGCCCGCGCCTCGGCCTCGACCCGGTCGACCTCGACGGTCGGGGCGTCCGGCGCCAGTCCCAGCGCGGTGCGCAGGCCCGGCACGGCCTGCGCCTGCCCGCCCCACACCTGCGCTGCCCGCAGGATGGCGAGCACCAGGTTGACCCGCGCCTCCCCCTCCGGCGCCTGGCCGAGGACGTGCAGCCCGTCGCGGATCTGGACGTCCTTGATCTCGCACAGCCAGCCGTCGACGTGGAGCAGGAAGTCGTCGAAGTCGTCGTCCTCGGGCTGCTCGTCCAGACCGAGGTCGCGGTGCAGCTCGGCGGCGTGCATCAGCTGCCAGATCTCACCGCGGATCGCGGCGAGCTTGGCCGGGTCCATCGCGGAGATCTTGTCGTACTCCTCGAGCAGGCCCTCGAGGCGCGCGATGTCGCCGTACGCCTCCGCGCGCGCCATCGGCGGCACCAGGTGGTCGATGATCGTCGCATGCGCGCGGCGCTTGGCCTGCGCGCCCTCACCGGGGTCGTTGACGAGGAACGGGTAGATCAACGGCATGCTGCCGATCGCCGCGTCGGTGGCACACGACGCCGACAGGGCGGCGTTCTTGCCGGGCAGCCACTCCATCGAGCCGTGCTTGCCGAGATGCACGACCGCGTGGGCGCCGAAGCCGTGCTCCACCCAGCGGTACGCCGCCAGGTAGTGGTGCGAGGGCGCCAGGTCGGGGTCGTGGTAGATCGCGACCGGGTTCTCCCCGAAGCCCCGGGGCGGCTGGATCATCAGCACGACGTTGCCGGCCTGCAGGGTGGCGAGCACGATCTCGTCGCTGTCGTTGACGAACAGCCGGCCCGGCGCGGGCCCCCACGCCTCGACCATCGCGTCGCGCAGGTCGTCGGGCAGGTCGGCGGTCCAGGTCGCGTAGTCCTCGGCCGAGATCCGCACGTGCGCGTCCGTGAGCTGCACCGACGTCAGCCACTCCTCGTCCTGGCCGCCGGCGGCGATCAGTGCGTGGATCAGGGTGTCGCCGGCGACGGTGTCGTCGTCGAGGTCCAGCACGCCGAAGCCGTCGCCGACGTCGTACCCGGCATCGCGCAGCCGGCGCAGCATCCGCACCGCGGAGACCGGGGTGTCGAGGCCGACGGCGTTGCCGATCCGGGAGTGCTTGGTCGGGTACGCCGAGAGCATCAGCGCGATCCGCTTCTCGGCGTTCGGCACCTTCCGCAGCCGGGCGTAGCCGACCGCGAGCCCGGCGACGCGCGCCGCGCGCTCGGGGTCGGCGACGTACGACGGCAGCCCGGCGGGATCACGGGGGTCGATCTCCTTGAACGAGAACGGCGCCGTGCTGATCCGCCCGTCGAACTCGGGGATCGCCACCTGGTTGGCGTAGTCGAGCGGCGTGACGCCGTCGTCCGACTCCTCCCACTCCGCGCGGCTGCTGGTCAGGCACAGGCCCTGCAGCACCGGGATGTCGAGCGCGGCGATCCGCTCCACGTCCCAGGTCTCGTCCTCTCCGCCGGCGCTGACCGAGGCGGGCGTCGAGCCCCCGGCGGCCAGCACGGTCACGACCAGCGCGTCGAGGTCGCCGAGCGCAGTGAACAGCTCGTCGGGCGCGGAACGCAGGGAGCCGGCGAAGATCGGCACGCCGACGGCCTCGCCGGTCGCGTCGATCGCGTCGCACAGCGCGTGCACGAAGGCCGTGTTCCCGCTGGCCTGGTGGGCCCGGTAGAACAGCACGCCGACCTTCGCCGTACCCGAGCTCGTCGAGTAGCCGTCGTGAGGAACGAGCGACGGCGTATCGAGACGCTCCCGCTCCACGATCCCCCACGCCGGGATCACCTCGGGCGCCTCGAAGCCCTCGCCGGTCAACAGCACGGTGTCGGACAGGAACCGGTGCAGCTCGGCGAGGTTGCGCGGACCTCCCTCGGCCAGGTAGCGGTGCGCCTGCGCGGCGATCCCGACCGGCACGCTCGAGGCCTCCATCAGCTCGGCGCTGGGCGTCAGCTCGCCGCCGAGCACCACGAGCGGACGGCCGGTGCCGCGCAGCGCGGCCAGCTCGGCGTCGTACTGCTGCGGGGAGCCCAGCAGCCGGACGAGCACCAGGTCGGCGTCCGTGGCCAGGGCGACGAGGCCGTCGCGGTCCGTACGACTCGGGTTGGCCCAGCGGTAGTCGGCACCACTCGTGCGCGCGGACAGCAGGTCGGTGTCGGACGTGGACAGCAGTGCGATGCGCGCCATGACGCTCAAGGCCTCCTCGGGGTTCGCGCCCCTCATCGGTAGGTGTCGTCCGCGGCCAGTGTCTGGCTCTCCCCACCGCTGGTCGCGGCAGGGATCACAGTGGCGGAACCGCCCCGGTCTCACACCGGGTTCCTGGGCCGCGGACCTGTGGAGGCTCAGCCTACGGTGGTGGCATGCAGGATCAGCAGGCGCCCGGCCTCCCCGTGGCCGTGCACGGTCACCCCAACCTGGACACCCTCCTCCTGTGGCACCCGGCGGTCCGCACGGACGCCGACGCCGTCGGCGCGCTGGCGAGCCGGATCGCCACCCGCAGCGGGATCCGGGTCGTCGTACCGACGTGGGAGGACGGGCGCGACCTGCTCCGCTCCGTGCGCTACGCCCGGGGATCGGCGGTGCACCCGCCGGACCAGCTCTCCGTCGTCGGGTACGGCGCCGCCGGGATCGCGGCGCTCAGCCTGGCCCAGCACCAGCGGCGCCTCGGCATCGGCCTGCGCCGGGTGACCTGCGTCGACGGCGCAGCCGACCTCGTCGACCCGATCAGCGGGCGGCCGCTGGCCGCGCCCCCATCTGCGCCGGCAGACACCGCGGTCGACGTCGTCGCGTCGACGGCCCCCGGCTGGGCGGAGGCGACGGCGACCGCGTGGCAGGCCGCAGGCTGGGCCGCCACGCTGGTCGCCGCCGATCAGTTCACCTGGCGGCTGTAGCCCTCCCAGTAGGGCGCACGCAGCTTGAACTTCTGCAGCTTGCCGGTCGCGGTGCGGGCCAGCTCGGTGCGGAACTCGATCGACGTCGGTGACTTGTAGCCGGCGAGCCGGTCCTTGCACCAGCGGATCAGCTCGGCCTCCATCTCCGCGTCGGCGCTCGACTCGGCGGTGAGCACGACGAGCGCCTTGATGGTCTCGCCCCACTTCTCGCTCGGGACGCCGATGACGGCGACCTCGGCCACCGCCGGGTGGGAGAAGAGCGTGTCCTCCACCTCGATCGAGGTGACGTTCTCGCCGCCGGTGATGATGACGTCCTTCTTGCGGTCGGCGATGGTGAGGTAGCCGTCGTCACCGAGCACGCCACCGTCGCCGGTGTGGAACCAGCCGCCGGACAGCGCGGCGTCGGTCTCCTCCGGCTTCTCCCAGTAGCCCTCGAGGATCACGTTCGAGCGGGCCAGCACCTCGCCGGCACCCTCCTCGGACTCGTCGATGCGCAGGGTGACGCCGATCGCCGGCGCCCCCGCGCGGGTCAGCTTCCCGGCTCGGTCCTCGGCGCTCAGGTCGTCCCACTCGGCGCGGGTGCGGTTGAAGGTGAGCAGCGGCGAGGTCTCGGTGAGGCCGTAGATCTGGATGAACTCCCAGCCGAGCTCCTCCTGGACCCGGATCACGGTCTTCGTCGGCGGCGGGGCGCCGGCCATGATGATCCGCACCCGGTCCCGGCCGGGGATCTCGCCCTCCCAGGTCTGCGCGGCCTCGAGGACCGCCGCGGCGACCGCGGGCGCCGCACACATCACGGTCACGCCGTGGTCGCGCACCCGGCGCAGGATCTCGGCGCCGTCGATCTTGCGGATCACCACGTGCTTGGCGCCGACACCGGTGGCGATGAACGGCCAGCCCCACCCGTTCGCGTGGAACATCGGCAGGGTGTGCAGGTAGACGTCACGGTCGTTGGCCTGCGCGTGCAGACCGAAGGTCAGCGCGTTGGTCCAGATGTTGCGGTGCGTGATCTGCACGCCCTTGGGTCGGGCGGTCGTACCCGAGGTGTAGTTGATCGTGGCGGTCGCCGTCTCGTCGTGCTCCCACGCCCGCGGCTCGGCACCCGGGGCCGCGTAGAGGTCCTCGTCGTCGCCGAGGAGGAACTTGTGCTCGCAGGTGACGCCCGCGAGGTGCTCGGCGATCTCGGGGTCGACGTACAGCACCCGGGACCCGGACTGGTCGACGATGTACTGCACCTCCTCGGGGCTGAGCCGGAAGTTCACCGGCACCAGGACCCGGCCCCAGCCGCTGACGCCGAAGAACGAGGTCAACAGGCGGCTGCTGTTGTGGCTGACGATCGCGACCCGCTCCCCCACGCCGATGCCGAGCTCGTCGAGCTTCGCGGCCTGGCGGCGGGCGAGCTCGCCGATCTGCGCATAGGTGAGCTCGCCCTGGCTCGGGGCGGGCTGGGTCGGCTCGTCGACGACACCCACCCGCTCGCCGTACACCTGGACGGCTCGGGCAAGGAAGTCGTTGACGCTGAACGGGACGAACACGCGGGGCCTCCCAGGGCTCGGACGCGGGTCAGCGAGTGACCCGGATGTGACTGTCACCACCCTAGGCCCCCGTCCCTCCTCGCGCCCCCTTCGAAAGAGGGGGTCGCCCGGATGAGAGGACTCTCATCCACCTCTCACGCAGCGTCCACGATCGGGCAGGATGATCCGGTCATGAGTCGCGCGTGGAAGATCCTGCTGCCGGTCGCAGCGCTGATGGTGCTGGCCGGCTTCGCGGCCGGTGCCGTGGTCGGCGCGGGTGCCGAGGAGCCGCCCGCGCGGGCGCCCATCGAACTCGGCTCGGTGCCCCCCGGCGAGACAGCGACGACCCCCACCACACCCGCGGCGCCCCCGACGCCGGCGGAGCAGCCGACCACCCCGCAGGCCGAGGTGATCACGCCCCAGCCGGACCTCGACGACGACGACGATGACGACGGCCGCGACGAGGACGGCGACGACCGGCGCGGTCACAGCGGGGACGACGGCGACGACGACCGGGGCGACCGCGGCCACGATGACGACTGATCCGCCGACCGTTCCCGCGCCTGGTCCCGCGCCTGGTCCCGCGCCTGGTCCCGCGACCGACCCACCGGGCCGGGCCGGCCTGTCCGTCCGGACCCGGATCACCGCGGCCGTCGCGGTCCTGGTCACCGCTGCCCTCGCGGGCGCCGGCCTGATCGTCTACTGGGTCGAGGGCCACGCACTCGCCGACACCATGCAGCGCGAGGTCGAGCAGGAGCTCGACGAGTTCGTCGCCCTGCAGCGCACCGGCGACTTCGCCACCGTCCGCGACCTGCTCGAGGGCTTCTTGACCCGCAACGTGCCCGACGACGACGAGCTCCTCGTCGGCTGGGTGGGCGACGGGACGCTCGTGCAGTTCCCGGCGGACGACCTGGTCGACGACCCCGCCTTCCGCGAGGCGGTGGCGCCCGTGGTCGTCGACGGCGGGACGACCTACCTCGACACCGACCGCGGCGAGGTCCGGATCACCGGGCAGCCGGTCGCGCAGGGCAGCCAGCGCGGCGCGCTGCTCGTGGTCACCTACCTCGCCGAGGACCGCAGCGAGCTCGGCCAGACCATGCGGACCTACCTGGTGGTCGCCCTGCTCTCCGCCGTGCTGGTCACCGCGACCGCGGCCTGGGTCTCGGGGCGGCTGCTGCGGCCGCTGCGCACCCTGCACCTCGCTGCGGACTCGATCACCGCGACCGACCTGGCGCGGCGGCTGCCGGAACGCGGCAACGACGACATCACGGCCCTCACCCGCACGGTCAACGGGATGCTGGACCGTCTCGAGCACGCCTTCGCCGGCCAGCGGCAGTTCCTCGACGACGCCGGCCACGAGCTGCGGACCCCGCTCACCGTGCTGCGCGGCCACCTCGAGCTGCTCGACACCGGCGATCCGCAGGAGGTCGCCGAGACCCGGGCGCTGCTGCTCGACGAGGTCGACCGGATGGCGCGCCTGGTCGGCGACCTGATCGTGCTCGCCAAGAGCGACCGGCCCGACTTCCTCGCCCCCAGCCCCACCGACCCGTCCGCGCTGCTCGCCGCCGTCCTCACCAAGGCCAGCGCCCTCGGCGAGCGGACCTGGGTCCTCGAGGCGTCGCCGCAGCTGCCGGCCGAGCTGGTCCTCGACGGCCAGCGGATCACCCAGGCGCTGCTCGCGCTCGCCGACAACGCGGTCAAGCACACCGCGCCGCGCGGCCGGATCGCGATCGGCGCGGCCGTCGTCGGCTCCACCCTGCGCTGCTGGGTGCACGACGACGGGGCCGGTGTGGCGCCCGGCGACGAGGCCCGGATCTTCGGGCGGTTCGGCCGCGCCGCGGTCCCGGACGGCGACGAGGGCTTCGGGCTCGGGCTGTCCATCGTCAACGCGATCGCGCAGGCCCACGGCGGCACCGTGTACGTCGACCGCAGCGGCGCCGGGTCCGACGCGCGGTCCGGCGCGCGGTTCGTGCTCGACGTACCCGCGGTCCTCCCGACCCCCGTCCCGCCGGCCTCCCCCGGCGCGCCCCCCGGCGATGCCGAGCAGACCCAGGTGCTGACGTGGCCCACATCCTGATCGTCGAGGACGAGGAGCGGATCGCCTCGTTCGTGGCCAAGGGCCTGCGCGCGGAGGGGCACCGCACCACCGTCGCCGCCGACGGCACGACCGGCCTCGACCACGCCCTGGCCGGGGACGTCGACCTCGTGGTCCTCGACATCGGCCTGCCCGGCATCGACGGCTTCGAGCTGCTCGACCAGCTGCGCTCGCAGGGCTCGCGGATCCCGGTCATCGTGCTCACCGCCCGCGACTCGGTCACCGACACGGTCTCCGCGCTCGAGGGCGGCGCGGACGACTACATGCCCAAGCCGTTCCGGTTCGCCGAGCTGAGCGCCCGGGTCCGCCTGCGGCTGCGGCAGGCCGCGACCCGGGCGACCGCGTCGAACGGCGCGGCCGAGCCGCTGGTCTCCGGTGGTGTCGAGCTCGACCTGCGCACCCGCCGGGCCACCGTGTCCGGGCGCGAGGTGGAGCTCTCGGCACGGGAGTTCGCGCTCGCCGAGATCTTCTTGAGCAACGCCGGCCAGGTCCTCTCCCGCGAGCAGCTCCTCGACCACGTCTGGGGCCTGGACTTCGACCCCGGCTCCAACGTCGTCGACGTGTACGTCGGCTACCTGCGCCGCAAGCTCGGCGCCCGCTCGATCACCACGGTGCGCGGGATGGGCTACCGCTTCGAACGTTGACCTGCCAGGAACGGGAAGCTCAACCCTTCCAGTGCAGGCGCGGCGCGGGCAGGGCGGCGAGCTCGGGTTCGAGCGCCTCGGCGACCTCGCGCGGCAGCGGCCGGTCGGTGGGGTCGGGCTCCAGCAACGCGTGCACGAGCTTCGCCACGGCCGCGGGTACGTCGCCCGGCAGCTCCGCCGGCGGGTCCACGAGCTGCGGGAACCGGTCGGCGGGCTCGGCGGCGTTCGGGACGCCGTCGCGGAACGGGCGGTAGCCGGCGATCGCGTGGAACAGGGTCGTCCCGAGACCCCAGACGTCGCTCGCGTGGCCGGGCACGCCGTACGCGCCTCCGGGAGCGGCCTGCTCGGGCGCCATGTAGGCATCGGTGCCGATGTGCCCGGTCAGCTCGGCGGCGTGGGCGGCCTGGCGCGCGACCGAGAAGTCGATCAGCCGGGCGGGCGCGCCCATGATCACGTTGCTGGGCTTGACGTCGAGGTGGCACACGTCGGCGTGCCGGAAGAAGTGCAGCGCGGAGGCGAGGTCGACCGCGAGCGGCAGGTACTGCTGCGGCGAGAGCCGTCGGTGCCGGCGGATCAGCCGGGACAGGCTGGGGCCCTCCACGTGCTCGAGCACCAGGTGCGGTCGCGGCCCGGCGACGTCGTGCCGCAGGCATCGCACCGTGACCGGGTGGTGCGCCACGTCGAGCGCCGTCGCCTCCCGCAGCAGGCCGGCCAGGGTGTGCTCGTCGTCGACCTCGGCGGGGCGGACCACCTTGACGACGACGGGTCCGTAGGTGACCTCGTCGAAGGCGAGGACGGCCTCGTACGCCGAGCCACCCCCGAGCGACCGCAGCGCGGTCAGCTCGGGGGTGATCGCGTCACCCTCGGCGAAGCCCCAGGAGGACAGCGGGGTGCTCATCGCTCAGCCGCGCGTGTTGTGGCGGCTGTTGTCGTTGGTGTGGTTCCGGGTCCAGTCCCGCACCTTCGGGCCAGGCCCGTCGTTGGTCCAGTCCCGCACCGCCCGGCCGGTGCGGCTGTCGTCCCGGCCGCTGCGGGCGCCGGTGCGGCTGTCGTCGCCGCGGGTGTTGGTGACCGCGCCGGTGCTGGTGCCGGTGCGGGTACGGGTGCCGGTGTCGGCGCCGGTGGGGTCGTCGTCCGGGTCGTCGTCGTCGACGAGGACGACGTCGGGCGTGTCCTGCTCGCGCTTGAACGCCAGCTGCGTGTCGTCGCCGCTGGCCTGGGCCGGCCAGGCGAGCACGCTCACGGCGACGCCGGCCGCCGTGACGCCGGCCAGGCTGCTGATCGCGACCATCAGGGGCTTGTGCATGGGTACCTCCTCGATCGGTGGACGTCGACGTCCGTCGACGCAGCCACCCTCCCGAACCGGGGTGAGGCAGGCATGAGTCCGCGATGAGAGGGTTCTCATCTCCTAGGGTGCGGCCATGGCCGTCGAGCTGGTCAGCGCCTGATCTTCGGCGACATCGCGGGCATGCCACTCAGCGTCATCGCGGTGCGCAGGCCGTCGTCCTCGTTGATCTCCGCGGAGAACATGCTGCCCGCCACCATCGACACCCCGACCCGGACCCAGCGCGGGTGACCGAGGCACGAGCGCGGGATCGCGAACCGGATGGTCGTGTGTCCGGCCAGCAACTTGCGCTTCAGTCCGGGGCACCGGACCGTGCCGTCCTTGCTGTGCGGGCTGAAGTCCATCAGGTCCGTCCCACCCAACCCGGGCGCCCGCATCGACATCATCATGAAGGGATGACCGGGCGTGCGCAGCACCGCGCTGACGCCGAAGAACCCGGTGACCCGGGCGCGGGTCCGCAGCTCGAGGACCACCTTCGTCCGGCGATGCTCCACGACGACCTGGGTGATGTCGCCGTTCGCCTGCTCCGGCAGCGTCTCGAGCGAGATCGAGGTGTCGGTCTCGACGGTGCGGGTCACGTCGCCCGCGGCGTCGTCGTACGTCCACCGGTCGGCGTGTGCCGGCGCGGCGAGCGCGAGCGTGCTCCCGGAGAGGAGGACGGACAGCAGGACGGCGGGAACGGCCCGCGTCATCGAGATCGACATGGCGCTCACCCTCGCACAGTTGTCGATGACTCGTCACCAAAACCGCTTGGGCCGGTGGGCGCAGAGGGGATCGAACCCCCGACCACCTCGTTGTAAGCGAGGGGCTCTACCGCTGAGCTATACGCCCGGAAAGCCGGGACAGCGTACCGAAGAGCGCACCACAGGACCGAAACGCCCAGTGCCGCCGACCTGCAGCACGCGGCAAAAATGAGTTGAACCGCCGGCGTCTCGGGTCACCAGCGGTTCAACGAGTAGAACAATAGCGGCCAGCCGCCGTCGCTCCAACCGGTCGCGCAAAATTGGTTGAAAAATGACTCAAATGGACTATGCCGCCCGGTCGAACGTCTAGACAGCGGCCGCACGCAGGGCGGCGAGCAGCTCGTCGGCGCTGCGGGCAGCGGGCTTGGGGTTGTGCACCGACCAGGTCAGCCGGCCCGCCTTGTCGACGACGTACGACGACCGCTCGGCGCTGCCTCCACGCTCGTCGAACACGCCGTAGGCCCGCGCGACCTCGCCGTGCGGCCAGAAGTCGCTGAGCAGGCCGAAGTTCAGGCCGTCGGCGTCGCTGAACGCCCGCAGCGCGTAGACCGGGTCGCAGGAGATCGCCAGCACCTCGGTGTCGAAGGTGAGGAACTCGTCGAGGCGGGTGCGGATGCCGTGCATCTCACCGCTGCACACGCCGCTGAACGCGAACGGGTAGAACACGAGCGCGACCGCCTTGACCCCGCGGTACGACGACAGGGTGGTGTCCTGGCCGAACTGGTCGCGCAGCGTGAAGTCGGGGGCGAGTCCCCCGAGCTCGATGCCGGTCGCGGCGCTGGGCGGCCCTGCCACGTCCGGCCTCACGGGGCGGTGTCCGTCGGGGCGATGGCGGCCAGCTCGCGCTTGAGGACCTTGCCAGTGGCGTTGCGGGGCAGCTCGTCGAGGAAGACGATCTCGCGCGGCACCTTGTACCGGGCCAGGTTCTGCTTGACCAGGTCCTTGAGCTCGTCGGCCGAGACCGGCTCCCCGTCGGGGACGCGGACCACGAAGGCGCGCAGCCGCTTGCCGAAGTCGGGGTCCTCCACGCCGATGGCGGCGACCTCCGCGACCCGGTCGTCGGCGGCGAGGCAGTCCTCGACCTCCTTGGGGAAGACGTTCTCGCCACCGGAGACGATCATCTCGTCGTCGCGACCCTCGACGTAGAGCCGACCCTCGTGGTCGAAGCGGCCGACGTCGCCGGAGGACATCAGGCCGTCGACCATCTCCTTGCCGCCGCCGCCGGTGTAGCCGTCGATCTGCAGGCTGTTGCCGACGAAGATCCGGCCCGACTGCCCCACCGGCAGCTCACGGCCCTCGGCGTCGAGGATCCGGACGACGGTCTGGTGCGGCAGCCGCCCGGCGCAGCCCGGCGCCTCGCGCAGGTCCTGCGGGGAGGCGATCGAGGCCCAGGCGACCTCGGTGGAGCCGTAGACCGAGTACAGGTTGTCGCCGAACCGGTCCATCCACTGCGTCGGCAGGTCGCCGGGCAGGGCGGAGCCGGAGGACGCGACGGCCTTGAGGTGCGGCAGCGGGTAGCGGTCGAGGGTCTCCTGCGGCAACGCGAGGATCCGCTGCAGCATGACCGGGATCACCGCGAACGAGTCGCACTCCTCCTCGTGGAGGATGCGCAGCGCGTCAGCGGGGTCGAACCTGCGGGTGAGCACGAGCGTGGTGCCGAGCATCATCGCGAGCTGGTAGTGGGCAAAACCCCAGGTGTGGAACAGCGGCGCGGCCACGTGGCACTTCCAGCCGCTCTTGAGCGGCATCCGCGACAGCAGCGAGATCGCCGCCGGCAGGCCGCCCTGGGGGCGCGGCGCGCCCTTCGGCGTGCCCGTGGTGCCGGACGTCAGGATGATGGTCCGGCCCTTGGTGCCCGGGGGCGCGAGGTCCGCGGTACGGCCGGCCGCGAGGCCGGCGGAGATCATGCCCTCGAGGCTGTCGTCGCCCGCCTCGCCGTCGGTCCAGCCGAGCACGCGGTCGGCGATGTCGGCGCCGGCGAGCAGTCCGGTGAACTCCTCGTCGTGGACGACGACGCGCGGCTTCTCCCGCCCGATGACCTCGGCCAGCTGCGGGCCGGCGAAGGCGGTGTTGAGGTAGAGGACGTCGGCGCCGAGCTTGCTGATCGCGATGGACGCCTCGATGAAGCCGCGGTGGTTGCGGCACATGACGGCGACGCCGTCGCCGGGCTTCACGCCGCGGGCGCGCAGCCCGTGGGCGAGCGCGTTGGTGCGCTCCTGGAGCTCACCGAAGGTGAGCGAGCCGCGCTCGTCGATGATCGCGACCTGCTGGGGCATGCGCAGCGCGATGCTCTTGAACCCGCCCGCGGGCGTGGTGCTCCAGCGGCGCAGGGCGT
The DNA here is from genome assembly GCF_019192965.1 of Nocardioides daeguensis. Classification (GTDB taxonomy): domain Bacteria; phylum Actinomycetota; class Actinomycetes; order Propionibacteriales; family Nocardioidaceae; genus Nocardioides; species Nocardioides daeguensis. The sequence goes on along the minus strand of NZ_JAHTKU010000011.1, from coordinate 193,954 downwards.
TCGCCATCCCGGCGATCACGAGCGGCGAGTAGGGGCGCACGATCCCCGACTCGGTCAGGATCTTGAGGCTTGTTCCGGTGTCCTTGACCCGGTCGGCGACCAGATGCGCGAGCTTCCCCATACCCCTATTCAAGCCCACGCCGTCAGGCGACGGACTTGGGTGCCACCAGCCGGGTCGCGGCCCAGTCCTTGCTGACCGCGGCGGCGCTCGTCTGCGACAGGCCGGCGATGGGGGCCGCCTCCGCGATGTCTGCGGCGTCGACCGCTCCCGGACGCCCGATCTTGGGCGTCAGCAGCCAGATCACGCCGCCGCCGACGAGGTCGGTGAGGGCGTCGACGAGGCCGTCGACGAGGTCGCCGTCGTCGTTGCGCCACCACAGCAGGACGGCGTCGACCACGTTGCCGTAGTCGCCGTCGACCATGTCGCCGTCGATGGCGTCCTCGATCGCGACCCTCAGCTGGTCGTCGGTGTCGTTGTCCCAGCCGAGCTCCTGGACCACCTGCCCCTGCTTGAGTCCCATCCTCTCGGCGGGTCCGGTCGGGCCGGATGCGCTGGTGCCGCCAGTGGCGGTCGAAGTCACGGTGAGTCCTCCAGTGGTTCGGGTACGACGAACGTCCCGCGGGGTGCGGGTCGAGGAGTAGTCCAGCGGAGTCAGGGCCCGCGGCGCAACCCTCACGCCTGCACAACGGTCCCGAAGTCGATACTCATGGGTAGATTTTCTGCCTTCGGGAGAGGTGCAACGATGGGCGACGTGACCTCCGACACGAACCCCGACGGCACCACCCCGGCCGTGCGCGCGGCGTCGACCCCCTCGGTCATCCACGAGGGCCTGCCGACCCAGCTGCCCGACATCGACCCCGACGAGACCCAGGACTGGATCGACTCGTTCAACGCGCTCGTCGACGAGCGCGGGCGTGAGCGGGCCCGGTACGTCATGCTGCGCCTGCTCGAACGCGCCCGCGAGGCCCAGGTCGGCGTGCCCGCGCTGCGCAGCACCGACTACATCAACACCATCCCCCCGGAGCGGGAGCCCTGGTTCCCCGGCGACGAGGACGTGGAGCGCCGGATCCGGGCGTTCATCCGGTGGAACGCCGCGGTCATGGTGTCCAGCGCCAACCGCAAGGGCCTCGAGGTCGGCGGCCACATCGCGACCTACCAGTCGAGCGCCAGCCTCTACGAGGTCGGCTTCAACCACTTCTTCCGCGGCAAGGACCACCCGGGCGGCGGTGACCAGGTCTTCATCCAGGGCCACGCCTCCCCCGGCATCTACGCCCGCGCGTTCCTCGAGGGCCGGTTGTCGGAGGAGCAGCTGTTCCGGTTCCGCCAGGAGGTCCAGCACGGCAAGGGCGCCGGCCTGTCGTCGTACCCGCACCCGCGGCTGATGCCGGAGTTCTGGGAGTTCCCGACGGTCTCCATGGGCCTGACCGGCATCAACTCGATCTACCAGGCGCGGTTCAACCGCTACCTGCACAACCGCGGCATCAAGGACACCAGCCAGCAGCACGTCTGGGCCTTCCTCGGCGACGGCGAGATGGCCGAGCCCGAGTCGCTGGGCGCGATCCGGACCGCTGCCCGCGAGGAGCTCGACAACCTCACCTGGGTCGTCAACTGCAACCTGCAGCAGCTCGACGGCCCGGTGACGGGCAACGGCAAGATCATCCAGGAGCTCGAGGCCAACTTCCGTGGCGCCGGCTGGAACGTGATCAAGGTCGTGTGGGGACGCGAGTGGGACGCCATGCTCGCGCGTGACGTCGACGGCGTGCTGGTCAACAAGATGAACTCCACGCCCGACGGCGCCTTCCAGACGTTCTCGGTCGAGTCCGGCGCCTACAACCGTGAGTACTTCTTCGGCCCCGACCCGCGGCTGCGCGCGATGGTCGAGCACATGACCGACCGGCAGATCGAGAAGCTGCCGCGCGGCGGCCACGACTACCGGAAGGTGTACGCCGCCTTCGACGCCGCCACCAAGCACGTCGGCCAGCCGACGGTGATCCTGGCCCACACGGTCAAGGGCTGGACGATCGACGCCCTGGAGGGCCGCAACGCCACCCACCAGATGAAGAAGCTGACCCAGGACGACCTCAAGAAGTTCCGCGACCGGCTCTACCTGCCGATCAGCGACCGGGACCTCGAGACGGCCTACGAGGCCACCGGCGCCGCTCCCTTCTTCCACCCGGGCGCGGACTCCCCCGAGATCGAGTACATGCTCGAGCGGCGCCGCCAGCTCGGCGGCTCGCTCCCCCAGCGCGTCGACCGCTCGGCCATGCTCACCCTGCCCGGCGACAGCGTCTACGCCGAGCTGAAGAAGGGTGCCGGCGCCCACAAGGTGGCCACCACGATGGCCGCGGTCCGGCTGCTCAAGGACTGGATGAAGGACCCGGGCATCGGGCAGCGGATCGTCCCGATCGCACCCGACGAGTACCGCACCTTCGGCATGGACGCGATGTTCCCCTCGGCCAAGGTCTACGACCCGCACGGCCAGCAGTTCGAGTCCGTCGACCGCAACATGCTGCTGCAGTACAAGATGTCGACGAGCGGCCAGATGCTCCACGAGGGCATCTCCGAGGCCGGCGCGATGGCGTCGGCGATCGCCGCGGGCTCGTCCTACGCCACCCACGGCGAGCCGATGATCCCGTTCTACATCTTCTACTCGATGTTCGGCTTCCAGCGCACCGGCGACTCGATCTGGGCGATGGCCGACCAGCTCGCCCGCGGCTTCCTCATCGGCGCCACCGCCGGGCGTACGACGCTCACCGGCGAGGGCCTGCAGCACGCCGACGGCCACTCGCCGCTGCTCGCCGCCACCAACCCCGCGGTGGTCCACTACGACCCCGCTTTCGGCTACGAGGTCGGGCACATCATGCGCGCCGGTCTGGAGCGGATGTACGGCGCCAGCGCGGACCACCCGCGCGGCGAGAACGTCATCTACTACCTCACCGTCTACAACGAGCCGGTCGCCCAGCCCGCGGAGCCCGCGGACCTCGACGTGGCCGGCCTGCTCAAGGGCATCTACCGGGTCTCCGGGCTCGACGGCGCCGCGGAGGGCCCGACGGTCCGGCTGCTCGCCTCCGGCGTCGGCTTCCCCTGGATCGAGGAGGCCAAGCGGATCCTCGCCGAGGAGTGGGGCGTCCGGGCCGAGACCTGGTCGGTCACCTCCTGGAACGAGCTGGCCCGCGACGGCATCGAGACCGGCAAGTGGAACCTCCTGCACCCCGACGAGGCGCACCGGACGCCGTACGTCACCCGGGCGCTGGGCGAGGGCCCGGCCGCGGCCGCGCCGGTCGTCGCGGTCTCCGACTACATGACCGCCGTGCCGCTGCAGATCGCGCAGTGGGTGCCCGCCGACTACCACGTGCTCGGCGCCGACGGCTTCGGCTTCGCCGACACCCGTCCTGCTGCCCGCCGGTTCTTCCAGGTCGACGCCCAGTCCGTCGTGGTGCAGGCGCTCGCCGCGCTGGCCGACGCCGGCGAGATCGACCCGGCCCGGGTCAAGGAGGCCGTCGAGCGCTACCGGATCGACGACCCGACCGCGGTCGCCGGCGTCCTCCAGGAGGGCGGCGACGCGTGAGGGCCCCGACGTCGAGCTTGCGAGACGTCGGATCGGGCCCGAAGGTTGAGTAGCCACGTTGGCGCGAGCCTGCGAGCGGCAACGACTGGCGTATCGAAACCCGAGGGCCCCGACGTCGAGCTGGCGAGACGTCGGATCGGGCCCGAAGGTTGAGTAGCCACGTTGGCGCGAGCCTGCGAGCGGCAACGACTGGCGTATCGAAACCCGAGGGCCCCGACGTCGAGCTGGCGAGACGTCGGGCCGGCCGAAGGCGGCGGGGACGGGCAGGCCCGGCTCAGGCGGAGGTGACCGTCTCGTCGCGCGCCTCGGCGGCGGCAGCCGCCGCGAGCGGGCCGAGCGGAGCGGAGGCACCGGCCTTGAGCATCCGCCGGAACCGGGCGCGGTTGTAGGCCGCCGGCTCGGTGGTGGAGATGAAGTCGTCGAGCAGGCGGACGAACTCCTCGGGGTGGTCCTTGTGCGGGAAGTGCCCGGCGTCGGCCAGCACGTCGACCCGGACGTCGGGAGCCAGCGCCCGCGCGTTCTCCGCGTGCGCGACCGGGATCACCTGGTCCTCCGCGCCCCACAGCACGGCCATCGGCATGGCCTCGCTGAGGTAGGCGCGGTCCGCCATGGTGACGATCTGGCCGCGCCAGTCGATCACCGCGCGGACCAGGTGGCGGATGGCGAACCGGGTGCGACGGTCCTTCCAGGACTCGACGATGTCGGCGACCTCGTCGAGGTCGCGGGTGTACTTGCGCAGCGGCCCGAAGGTGAGGTGTCCGGACGCGGCCCGCAACGCGGCGGTCTCCACGTGCCGGATGCCCGGCAGGGTGAGCAGCCCGATGGTGCGGAACCAGCCGGGCGCCTGGATCAGGCGGATCATCGGCGACACCTCGGGTCCGAGACCGCCGGTCGAGACGAGCATCACCCGCTGGGTGCGCTCGGGGAACTGGTAGGCGAACTGCATCGCGACGCCGCCGCCGAAGCTGTGGCCGACGACGGTCACCTTGTCGATGCCGAGCACGGTGAGCAGGTCGCGCATGCCGTTGGCGTAGCCGCCGAGCGTGTAGTCGGCCCGCGGCTTGTCGGACAGCCCATGCCCGAGCAGGTCGGGGGCGATCACGGTGTAGCGCTCGGCCAGGTCGTCGACGACGTGCGACCACGTGGTGTGGTCGCAGGCCAGGCCGTGGAGCAGCAGCAGTGCCGGACCGGCGCCCTTCTTGACGTACGCGCGGCGCTTGCCGTGCAGCGTGACGTACTCGACGTCCTGCTGGCCCGGCTGGCCCGGCTGGACGCCCTGCTGGACCTCGTGCTGCACGTCGACCCCCACCGACATCGCTGCGCTCCCTCCGCGCTGGGCTAGCAAACGCTTACTTCTGCTAGCAATGGTGCACGATTCAACCACGGGGAGCCGGTCGGCGGACACCCCACCTCCGCATCCCGGGCAGGGGCTCGCCCCCTAGGCTGGCGTCATGTCCCCCACCGGTTCGGCACAGCGAGCCGAGGCCACCCGGCAGCTGCGCGCCGCGACCGGCTCGCTGAGCACCGCCGCGACGTCGCGGATGGACAGCGACCTGCCGTGGTTCCGCGACCTGAGCGCCGAGGAGCGCTCGTACGTCGCGATGATCGTCCAGGCCGGCGTGAAGGGCTTCGTCGACTGGTTCGCCGACGGCGGCGGCTCCGACCTGCAGGACCACGCACTGGTCGGCCAGGTCTTCGGCGCGGCGCCGCGGGCGATGGCCGGCACGGTCGACCTCCACCAGACCGTGGACCTGATCAAGCTCACCATCGACGAGGTCGAGGCCAACATCGAGCGACTGCTCGACCCCGAGGTGCTGCCGGACGTGCACGGGGCCGTCCTGCGCTACGGCCGCGAGGTCGCCTTCGCGACCGCCGAGGTCTACGCGCGCGCGGCCGAGGTCCGGGGCCGCTGGGACGCCCGGCTCGAGGCGCTCGCGGTCGACGCGGTGCTGCGCGCCGAGACCGACGAGGCCGTGCTCTCCCGCGCCAGCGCGGTCGGCTGGTCCTCGCGCGGTGAGGTCGCCGTCGTCGTCGGCACCGCCCCGCCGGAGGCCTCCGGCCCCCAGACGGGCGTGTTCGAGGAGGTCCGCCGGGCGGCGCGCGTGGGCGGGCTCGACGCGCTCAGTGCCGTCCAGGGTCACCTGCTCGTGGTGATCCTCGGCGGCGTCAAGGAGCTCGAGAAGGACGCGAGCACCGTCGTCCACCTCTTCGGCGAGGGCGCCGTCGTCGTCGGGCCGTCCGCCACCGACCTCGCCCACGCCCACGTCTCGGCGCAGGTCGCCCTCGACGCCCTGCGCGCGGCCGTCGGCTGGCCCGACGCCCCCCGTCCGGTCTCGGCCCACGACCTGCTCCCGGAGCGGATCCTCGCCGGCGACGACCTCGCCCGCCGGGAGGCGATCGACGACCTCTACCGCCCCCTGGCCGAGTCGCGGGGCGAGCTGGTCGAGACGCTGGTGGCGTACTTCGCCAACGGCGCCGGCATCGAGGCCACCGCCCGGGCACTCTTCGTCCACGCCAACACCGTGCGCTACCGCCTCGGCCAGATCGCCGACCTGACCGGCCTCACGCCGTCGGTCCCCCGCGACGCCCTGACCCTGCAGCTCGCGCTGGTGCTGGGGCGGCAGTCAGCAGGCTCCTAGGCTCCCTCCGGCAGGCAGGCGTCAGCCCAGCAGCCGCTGGTGCCAGGCGACGGCGCTGGCGTCGGTGAGCGACGCGACCTGGTCGATGACGACCCGGGTGCGGGCCGCGTCGTCGCCGGCCGCCTTCCAGTCGGCGGCGTAGGTGTCGTCGAGGGCGTCCGGGGCACGGTCGACCAGCACCTCGACCAGGGCCGCCAGCAGCTCGCGCTGCCGGACCTGCAGGGCCACCCGGTCCGCGGCCTCCATGACGTAGTACGCCGCGATCCCCTTGAGCACGGTGATCTCGGCCCACGTGTCGGCCGGGATCACGAGGTCGCCGGCGTAACGCACGAACGGTCCCTCGGCCGCGGCGAAGGTGGCCTGCTGGACCGCGCCGCAGAACCGGCCGATCAGGTCGCTGGTCAGGTTCTTCAGCGCGGCGAGACCGGCCCGCCCGCCGTCGTACGGCGCCCGGGGCCAGCTGCCGACCGCACGCAGCCGGTCGAGGACGGCGTCGAGCTCGGCGTCGGTCGCGTCGGGGCGGTACCAGACCCGGACCGTGTCCCACAGGGCGGCGGTGTCGAGGCGGGCGAGGTCGACCTTGCCGGCGACGGTGCCGTCCTCGACGTCGTGGACCGAGTAGGCGACGTCGTCGGCGAGATCCATCACCTGCGCCTCGAGGCAGCGCGCGCCCGCCGGCGCCCCGGCCCGCAGCCACGCGAACGCGGGCAGGTCGTCGTCGTACACCCCGAACTTGCCGGCGTGGTCCGCGGCCGCCGAGCGGCCCCAGGGGTACTTCGTGCAGGCGTCGAGCGTCGCCCGGGTCAGGTTGAGCCCGGCGCCGGGCGTCTTGGCCTCGAGCCGGGTCAGCAGCCGCAGCGTCTGGGCGTTGCCCTCGAACCCGCCGCAGCCGGCGGCGAGCTCGGCCAGCGCCCGCTCGCCGTTGTGACCGAACGGCGGGTGGCCGAGGTCATGCGCCAGCGCCGCCGTCTCGGTGATGTCGGGATGGGTGCCCAACGCGCGCGACAGGTCCCGCGCGATCTGGGCGACCTCCAGGCTGTGGGTCAGCCGGTTGCGGACGAAGTCGTCGCTCTGCGGCCCGACCACCTGGGTCTTGGCCGCCAGCCGCCGGAAGGACGCCGCGTGCACCACCCGCGCCCGGTCGCGCTCGAACGGCAACCGCTCCGGCGCCTCGACCCGCTTGGGCGGCTCGGGCACGATCCGCTCGCGGGCGTGCGCGTCGTACCGCTGCTCGACGGGGTCCACGCTGCGACCCTAGCGGCGCCGCCGGCACCGCGAGGGATCAGTAGACCGACACGTGCACGTGGTCGAAGTGGTTGGCGGTGGCCGAGCCGCGGTTCGGCATGCCCCGCCAGCCCTCGCCGGAGCGCTCCACCGACCAGATCTTCTGCGCGTAGATAACGTAGGCGACGCCGAGGGCCGAGTAGTTGGCGCGCACGAACTCGGCGATCCGCCAGCCCTCGGGGCCCGAGATCATGATGTCGACGGCCTTGCCGCGCGGGTGGTCACCGCCGCCGCCGCGCAGCGTGCCGTAGACGCTGACGTCGGGGAAGTTGGCGCAGACGGCCTCGTGGACCTTCTTGATGCTCGCGCTGACGCCACCCGGGACGGTGGTGCCGTTGGTGCAGGCGCCGCCGAGCGTGGGGGGCTTCTCGTCGGTGAAGTGGCCCGCGGTGACCCAGCGCGCCTTGCCGTCGAGGACGATCTCGGCGCGGTCGCCGTACGTGCGGCCGGTGAGGAGGACCTTCTCGCCCTCCTCGACCTCGCCGAGCTGCTTGGCCCGCTGGTCGGGGCGGTTCCACAAGTTGAGGACGGCATCGGTCCAGCGGCGCTTCGTCGCCCCGGCGAGCGCCTGGGCGGTCGCGTCGTCGGCGAGCAGGGCGTCGAGCTCGGTGCCGATCGCGTCGGCGGAGCGGTCCGTGCTGCGCGACAGCAGCGGGAGCCGGGTCCCGGTGTCGCCGATCGAGCCGGCGGCGGCCTTCGAGCGGTCGACCGCCACGAGGTCGGCCTCGGGGGCCGAGGAGTTGAGGACGCCTCCCGTGACGACCGCGGTGGTCGCGAGGGCGGCGAGGGAGCCGGCCAGGACGGCGGCTCGGGGCGTACGTCGCGCGGTTTCCCGCTTGTGGCTGGTGGCCACGCGCTGATCCTTTGCTGTCGCTTACAGAGGCATCCCGAGAACCCTGACCTTCGCCAGAGCATCGTGCGAGTAGAGCACAGTGATCAAGACGTCAACCAATTGGTGAGACCGCTCCAGAGGTGAGTCCCCTCACCCGCGGCTCAGCCGCCGGTCGTCTCGTTGACGTCCTCGAGCACCCCGCAACCGCCCTCGCCGAGCCCGTCGGTGTCGTCCAACCAGCCCTCCGGGAGGACCACCTTGTGGCGCGGAGCACCCTGCCGGCCGCGCGGCGCGCCCAGCTCGGAGGCCGGGAACGGCTCGGCCGGGTCGAGCTCGGCGAGCAGCCGGTCCAGGGCGGCCAGCGAGTCGACGAGGCCGAGCGAGCGGCGCAGCTCGCCACCGGCACGGAAGCCCTTGAGGTACCAGGTGACGTGCTTGCGGAACTCCTTGCAGCCCCGCTCCTCCCCCATGTGCTGGCTGAGCAGCTCGGCGTGCCGGCGCATCATCGCGGCCACCTCGCCGAGGTTCGGCAGCACCGTCGCCCCGGGGGTCTGCTCCGAGAACGCCACGGCCAGGTCGCGGAACAGCCAGGGCCGACCGAGGCAGCCGCGGCCGACGACGACGCCGGCGGCACCGGTCTCCTCGACCATCCGCAGCGCGTCGGCGGCCTCCCAGATGTCACCGTTGCCGAGCACCGGGATGTCGACGTGCGCGACCAGCTCGGCGATCGCGGCCCAGTCGGCCTGGCCGGAGTAGGCCTGCGCGACGGTCCGGCCGTGCAGGGCGATCGCGGCGCACCCGGCGTCCTGGGCGATCCGGCCCGCGTCGAGGTAGGTCAGGTGGTCGTCGTCGAGGCCCTTGCGGGTCTTCATGGTCACCGGGACGTCGTACGGCGCCGCGGCCGCCACCGCCTCCTCGAGGATCCGGCCCAGCAGGTTGCGCTTCCACGGCAGCGCCCCGCCGCCACCCTTGCGGGTCACCTTGGGGACGGGGCAGCCGAAGTTGAGGTCGACGTGGGCGACGCCGTACTCCTCGCACAGGATCTTGGTCGCCTGGCCGACGTAGGTCGGGTCGGTGCCGTAGAGCTGGACCGAGCGCACCTCCTCGGAGTCGTCGAAGACGAGCATCCGGCGGGTGGTCTCGTCGCCCTCGACCAGCCCGCGGCTGGTGATCATCTCGCAGACGTAGAGTCCGGCGCCGTGCTCGGCGCACAGCGTGCGGTAGGCGGCGTTGGTGATGCCCGCCATCGGCGCCAGCACCACCGGGGTCGGCACCTCGAGCGAGCCCAGGCGCAGGCCGGTCACGACGACCCGTCGGCGGTGCCGGACGGCGACGCGGTGGCCGACGACGACGTCGACTCCGACGCCTGCTGGCCCGGCTTGGCCGACTTGTCCTTCTTGCCGGGCTTGAGGACCGGGCTCAGCTCACCGCTCCAGGTGACCGGGTCGAGTCCGCCGAACGGCGGGAAGGACACGTTCTCCAGGCTCCGGCTCGGGGCGATGAAGTAGACCTGGCACAGCTCGGCGGTCGCGTCGGCGGCGAACGGGGTCGGCAGCGGCTCGCCGCTGCAGACCGGGAGCTGGCGGGGCTTGTAGTAGTTGGGCGCCTCGAGCGTCGTGCCGTCGTCGCCCCACAGCACGCTGTCGAGCCGCAGCCCACCGAGGTCGACGTCGCCGACGTTGGTGACCTTGACCCGGACGAAGTACGGCGTGCGCGCGGCCGTCGCCGCGTCGACGTTCCAGCCCGCGAACGACTTCTGGAACGACGTGCGCTCGATCCGCTGGACGTCGACCGCGAGCACGCCGACCTCGCCCTGGCGCCGCTCGAACGCCACGACGCCCTCCTCGCCGAGCCCGAGCTGCGTGCCCGGCGCGGTGAGGGTGACGCCGTCGGGCACCGGCAGGTAGCTGGCCGGCGCGGTCGAGGTCGCCGTGGCGCTCGGCTTCGCCGACTTGGCGCCCTTCGGGTCGTCCGATCCGCAGCCCGCGAGGCCGGCGGCCGCCACGAGGGCGGCCACCGGCACGGCGACGGACCGGATCGTCAGCACCCGACGAGCCGCTCGGCGAAGTACGCGCTCAGCTTGGTCAGCGAGACCCGCTCCTGGGACATGGTGTCGCGATCGCGGACGGTCACGGCCTGGTCCTCGAGGGTGTCGAAGTCGACCGTGACGCAGTACGGCGTACCGATCTCGTCCTGGCGGCGGTAGCGCTTGCCGATCGCGCCGGCGTCGTCGAAGTCGACGTTCCACAGGGCGCGCAGCTCGGTGGCGACGGCCTTGGCCTTGGGCGTGAGGTCCTCGTTGCGGCTCAGCGGCAGCACCGCGACCTTGGTCGGGGCCAGGCGCGGGTCGAGGCGCAGCACGGTCCGCTTGTCGACGCCGCCCTTGGTGTTGGGCGCCTCGTCCTCGGCGTAGGCGTCGACGAGGAAGGTCATCAGGCTGCGCGAGAGACCGGCTGCGGGCTCGATGACGTAGGGGACGTAGCGGGTGTTGGAGGCCTGGTCGAAGTACGACAGGTCCTTGCCCGAGGCCTCGGCGTGGGTCGACAGGTCGAAGTCGGTGCGGTTGGCGATGCCCTCGAGCTCACCCCACTCGGAGCCGGCGAAGTTGAAGCGGTACTCGATGTCGACGGTGCGCTTGGAGTAGTGGGAGAGCTTCTCCTTGGCGTGCTCGTAGTGGCGCAGGTTGTCGGGGTTGATGCCGAGGTCGGTGTACCACTTCGTGCGGGTGTCGATCCAGTACTGGTGCCACTCCTCGTCCTCACCCGGCTTGACGAAGAACTCCATCTCCATCTGCTCGAACTCACGGGTGCGGAAGATGAAGTTGCCCGGCGTGATCTCGTTGCGGAAGCTCTTGCCGATCTGCGCGATGCCGAACGGGGGCTTCATCCGCTGCGAGGTCACCACGTTGGCGAAGTTGAGGAAGATGCCCTGCGCGGTCTCGGGGCGCAGGTAGTGCAGGCCCGACTCGTCCTCGATGACACCGAGGTAGGTCTTGAGCAGACCGGAGAACTGGCGCGGCTCGGTCCACGCGCCGCGGCTGCCGCAGTTGGGGCAGGCGATGTCGGACATCGGGACCGTGTCGGGGTCATCGATGCCCTTCTTCTCGGCGTACGCCTCCTGCAGGTGGTCGGCGCGGAACCGCTTGTGGCACGACTGGCACTCGGTCAGCGGGTCGGTGAACGTCGCGACGTGGCCGGAGGCCTCCCAGGTCTGGCGCGGGAGGATCACGCTGGAGTCGAGGCCGACGACGTCGTCGCGGCTCTGCACCATCGAGCGCCACCACTGGCGCTTGATGTTCTCCTTGAGCTCGACGCCCAGCGGGCCGTAGTCCCACGCCGAGCGGGTGCCTCCGTAGATCTCGCCACAGGGGTAGACGAAGCCTCGGCGCTTCGCGAGGGAGACGACCTGGTCGACGGTGGACGGGGGCGGCTTGGCCACGTTGGATTCCTTGTGGGACGAGCCCGGCTGGCTGTCGGGCGGGTGTGTGAACTGCTCGCGGAGCGAGCCGTCGGCGAAGGCCCTAGGTTACGCGAGACCCCGCGACGTTGAGCACTCCGCCGGGCTCCACGACCTCGTAGGCACCGGGCTCGTCGAGAGCACGGCTGAGCACCGGGACGCCATGCAGCTTGAGCTCGTAGGCCGACAGGGCCCGCCGGTAGGCGCCGACGTTGGCCCAGCGGGTGGTCAGCGTCCACAGGTCCGGGTCGTCGACGTTGCGACCGACCCAGCCCTCGACGTACCCGACCTGGGCGGCGAGCAGCCCGTGCACGAGCTCGAGGTCGGCCCGGAGCGCGGCCGGGTCCCCCCCGGCGCGGAAGCGGTTCACGACGAGCACGGCGGCACTCTACGCAGGTCCGGGCGCCCCCTCCCCGGACCGGTGCGCTCGGGGCGGGGTCGCGTCGACTTGACCGCAGGCCTCGCGTTGTTGAGAATGATTCTCATGCGCTTGTCTTCCGGTCTCGTCACGCTGTCCGCCCTCGCCCTCACCGCCCCGTTCCTCGCGGGCTGCTCGGCATTCAGCGACGACACCGGCGACGGCCAGGTGAGTGTCGCGGCGGCGTTCTACCCGCTGGCCTACGTCGCCGAGCAGGTGGTCGACGGCACCGGCACCCAGGTCGACCTGCTCACCCAGCCCGGTACCGAGCCGCACGACCTCGAGCTCACGATCAAGGAGACCGCCGAGCTCTCCGACGCCGACCTCGTCGTCTACGAGTCGGGGTTCCAGCCCGCCGTCGACGACGCGGTCGAGCAGAACGCGTCCGGCGCGACGCTCGACGCCACCAAGGTCGTCGACCCCATCGCGCTGGAGGAGCGGGCCGACGACCACGCGGAGCACGCCGACGAGGGCTCGGAGGAGGGCGAGCACCACGACCACGGCGACCTCGACCCGCACTTCTGGCAGGACCCGCTCCGGATGGCGGACCTCGCCGACGCCGTCGCGGACCGGCTCGCCGACGTCGACGACGCCCACGCCGAGCGCTACCGCACCAACGCGCAGGCGCTGCGGGCCGAGCTGACCGCCCTCGACGAGGACTACGCCGCTGGCCTCGCCGACTGCGCGCGTGACACCATCGTGGTGTCCCACGACGCGTTCGGCTACCTGGAGAAGTACGGCCTGCACGTCGCCTCGATCGTGGGCCTCTCCCCCGACGCCGAGCCGACCGGCGCGGTCCTCGGGGAGCTGCAGGAGCTCATCCGGACGGAAGGCATCACCACGGTGTTCAGCGAGCCGCTCAAGCCGGCGCTCGGCGAGAGCTTCGCCCACGACCTCGGCCTGACCAACGGGGTGCTCGACCCGGTCGAGGGACTCACCGACGCCACCGCCGAGGAGGACTACCTCTCGCTGATGAAGACCAACCTCGCCACCTTGCGCACCGCGAACGACTGCCGATGAGCGCCACCCCCGCCGTCGAGGTCCGCAACGCGAGCGTCGCCCTGGGCGGGCGGCCAGTGCTGCGCGGCATCGACCTGGCCGTCGTACCCGGTGACTTCGTGGCACTGATGGGCGCCAACGGATCCGGCAAGTCCACGCTGGTGCGCGCGATGGTCGGGCTCCGACCGCTCGTCGACGGCGAGGTGCGGCTGTTCGGGACCCCGCTCGACGAGTACGACGCGTGGAGCCGGATCGGCTACGTCCCCCAGCGCGCCACCGCCGGGTCGGGCATCCCCGCCTCGGTCTGGGAGGTCGTCGCGGCCGGGCGGCTCACCCGGCGCCGGCTGCTGCGGCCGCTGTCCACCGCGGACCGCGCGGCCATCGACGAGGCGCTCGAGGTGGTCGGGCTGACCGACCGGCGCCGCGAGGCCGTGACCAACCTGTCCGGCGGCCAGCAGCAGCGCGTCCTCATCGCCCGCGCGCTCGCCGGCGAGCCGGAGCTGTTCTTCCTCGACGAGCCCACTGCCGGCGTCGACCTGCCCAACCAGCAGGTGCTCGCCGACACCCTGCGCCGGCTCAAGGAGCGCGGCGCGACCATCGTGCTCGTCGCCCACGAGCTGGGGCCGCTCGCGCCCCTCGTCGACCGGGCCGTCGTGCTCCGCGACGGCCGGGTGGCCTACGACGGCGCCGCCCTGCGCGACCACGAGGTGCACCAGCCCTGGTTCGCCGAGCCGCACACGCACCATCACCATCACGACCACGTCCCCCACCCGTCGGCCCCGCTCGGCGCCGACCCTCACCTGCCGGGAGACCTCTCGTGACCCCGCTCGAGCTGTTCGGCGAACCGTTCATGCAGCGCGCGCTCATCGCCGCGCTGCTCACCGGACTCGCCGCCCCCGCGATCGGCACCTTCCTCGTCCAGCGCCGGCTCGCACTGATGGGCGACGGGATCGGCCACGTCGCCGTGACCGGTGTCGCGCTCGGCCTCGCCACCGGCGCCTCCCCGTTGTGGACCGCGGTCCTGGTCGCCGTCCTCGGCGCGGTGCTGATCGAGGTGATCCGCGAGCGCGGCCAGACCAACGGCGACGTCGCGCTGGCGCTGCTGTTCTACGGCGGCCTCGCCGGCGGTGTCTTCGTCAGCGGACTGGCCGGACAGAGCGCGGCGGCACTCAACCGCTTCCTGTTCGGCTCGCTGACCACCATCTCCTCCGGGGACGTGCTGATCACGATGGGGCTCGCGATCACCGTCGTCACGCTGTGCGTCGGGCTCGCCCCACAGCTGTTCGCGGTCGCCCAGGACCAGGAGTTCGCCCGGGTCGCCGGGCTGCGGGTCCGCGCCTACAACGTGCTCGTCGCCGTGCTCGCCGCCGTGTCGGTCACCGTCGCGATGCGCACCGTCGGTCTGCTCCTGGTCTCCGCGCTCATGGTCGTCCCCGTCGCCACCGCCCAGCAGTTGACCCGGTCGTTCCGCACCACCATCGGTGCCGCCATGGTGCTCGGCACCCTCGCCTCCGTCGGCGGTCTCGTCACGGCCACCTTCGCGTCGTACCAGGTCAACGTCGCGCCCGGCCCGACCATCGTCCTGCTCGCCCTCGCCTGCTACACCGTCGCCTGGCCGATCGGCATCTGGCAGCGCCGGCGCGCCCGGCTGCTCGAGCCGTTCGCGCCCGGCGAGGCCGCCGTGTCCCACGACGCCTGTGGCGAGCACCCGCACGCCCACGGCCCCGGCTGCGGCCACCTCGCCGTACCCCACGACGACCACGTCGACTACGTGCACGACGGGCACCGCCACGCCGTCCACGGCGCGCACTACGACGAGCACTAGCCTGATCGGCCGAGCGTGTCGTCGCTTCGCTCCGCCACGCTGCCGGCCCGCGGTCGACATCCGTAGAAGCAGGCTTCGCCTGGCGGCAACACGGTCGGCTCGCGGAAAGACTCGGTGACGGGTCAGACCGGATTCGGCTCCGCGCCGCCGTAGCGCCGGTCGCGCCGGGCGTACTCGTCGATGGCCGCCCACAGGTGGCGCCGGTCGACGTCGGGCCAGAGCACGTCGGAGAAGACGAACTCGGCGTACGCCGCCTGGTAGAGCATGAAGTTGGAGAGCCGCTGCTCGCCCGACGTGCGCCAGATCAGGTCGGCGTCGGGCAGCTCGGGGACGTAGAGGTAGCGGCCGAGGGTGCGCTCGTCGACCCTCTCGGGGTTGATCCTGCCGGCGGCGACGTCGCGCGCCAGCGCCTTGGCGGCGTCGCCGAGCTCGGCGCGGCCGCCGTAGTTGACGCACATGGTGAGGGTCAGCACGTCGTTGTGCTTCGTCATCTCCTCGGCGACCTGGAGCTCGGTGATCACCGACTTCCACAGCCGCGGCGCGCGGCCGGCCCAGCGGACCCGGACCCCGAGCTCGTGCATCTCGTCGCGGCGGCGGCGGATCACGTCGCGGTTGAAGCCCATGAGGAACTTGACCTCCTCGGGGCTGCGGGACCAGTTCTCGGTGGAGAAGGCGTACGCCGAGATCGCCTTCACGCCGATCTCGATCGCGCCCTCGACCACGTCGAACAGGCTCGACTCCCCCTCCTCGTGGCCCTTCGTGCGCGGCAGCCCCCGCTCCTGGGCCCAGCGGCCGTTGCCGTCCATCACGACCGCGACGTGGTGCGGGACCAGCTCGGCGGGTACGGCGGGCGGGCGGGCGCCCGAGGGGTGCGGCGTGGGCGGGCGGACCGGGCCTCGGGCGGCGGCAGCCGCCGCGGCGGCACGGGTACGACGGGTCGAGCGGGTCACGGGGAGCAGTCTGTCAGGCGGCGGGCGCGGTCCCATCAGTCCCACGCGTCGACGCGGAGAGGCAGCTCATGCGCTGGTCAGGTGTTGCAACACCTGACCAGCGCATGAATCCCCGGATGTCCGGGGATTCATGCAGCTCCCTCAGCGCTCGACGTACGCCAGCGACCGGAGCCCCCGCTCCAGCTGCCATTGCACGAACGCGGCGACCAGGCCGCTCGCCTCGCGGACGTGGCGCGGGTCGGCGGCCTCGATGACCGACCAGTCGCCGGAGAGCAGGCCGCCCAGCAGGGTGAGCGTCTCGGGGGCGGGGGTGGCGGAGCCGGGGATGCGGCAGGTCGAGCAGAGCACGCCGCCCATCGACGGGTTGAACCAGCGGTGGTGACCGAGCTCGCCGGTCGCGGTGACCGGCGGGCGGCCGCAGTGGGCGCAGTCGACGAACGCCGGCGCATACCCGGCGATGGCCAGCGCGCGCAGCAGGTAGGAGTCGAGCACGTGGCACTGGTGGCGGGTCCCCGCCGCCATCGCGTTGAGCCCGCCGAGCAGCAGCGTGAACTGCTGGCGCGCGGGCTCGCGCTCCTCGACGACGAGCCGCTCGGCGGTCTCGAGCATCGCGGTCCCGGCGGTGTAGCGGTCGTAGTCGGCCCCCAGCGGGGCGGCGTACGCGGCGCGAGTCTCGGCCTGGGTGATCGTGTCGAGGTTGCGGCCCTCGGCGAGCTGCAGGTCGACGTGGGTGAACGGCTCGAGGCGGGAGCCCCACCGCGACGTCGTCCGGCGCACGCCCTTGGCGACCGCACGGACCACGCCGTGCTCGCGGGTCAGCAGCGTGACGATGCGGTCCGCCTCACCCAGCTTGCGGGTGCGCAGGACGATCGCCTCGTCACGGTAGAGGGGCACGAGTCCATTGTGCGGCCTCGGGCGTCACGAGGCCCGCCGCCCCGCCACGTCGCCCCGTACGATTTGGTCGCTGATCCGGCAAGATCACAACCAGAACGCATGGGGTGCGGTCATGAGGTACGCCGCCCGCGCCGTGCCGGACGGGTGCACTCGAGGGCGAACCGGGTGACGACCAGGTCGAGCCGCTCGGGACGCCGCCGCCACTCCAGCGGCGCCGCGGCCCGCTCGAGCACGGAACCCGAGATCTCGGCGGCCGCCGTCTCGGCGTCGCCGACCGGGTGGAACGGGTCGGCGGTGCGGGCGAGCACCAGGGTGGGCACCGTGAGCGCCGCCCGCGCGGCAGCGGACGGCGCCAGTCCGCCGAACAGCACGCCGTGCACGACGGCAGCCACCGGACCCGGACGCGCGTCGAGGGTCTCGAGCACCAGCCGGACCCACTCCGGCGCCAGCCGGCGCGGGAGCGGGCGGGTGACCAGGCGCAGCGCGCTCAGGGCGAAGGGCGCGAACCGGGTGGTCGCGAGGACCGGGGTGAGCACCGAGAGCTGCGCGCCGAGCGCGTTCTCGAGCACCGGGCCGTCGAGCAGCAGGCCGGCCACCCGCTCGGGGGCCCGGACGGCGACCTCGAGGGCGACGTTGGCGCCGATCGAGCTGCCGCCGACCACCGCCCGCGCCGCACCGACGTGGTCGAGCAGCGCGATCACCTGGTCGGCGAACGCCGTCACCGAGTAGGACAACGGGTCGGCGGGCCGGTCCGAGCGGCCGTGACCGAGCGGGTCGAGCACCACGACGTGCAGGCCGTTGGACGCGAGCATCCGCGCCGTCCGGTCGTGCACCCGCCGCGGCACGAGCAGCGGCGGGACCAGCACGAACCAGGCCTCGCCGGCGCCGTACTCGGTGTACTCGAGCCGGTCGCGACCGCGCCGGCCCTCGACGAAGACCTGTCCGACCTGCTCGGAGGCCAGCGCGGCGGGCCGCGGGGCCCGCCGCGCGCGCTCCTCGACCACCGAGGTCAGCTTCCCGCCGGCGACGAGGGGATCGTGATCGCCTGCGCGCGGTTGGCGGCGCAGACCACCGCACGCAGCGAGGCGGTGACGATGTTGTGGTGGATCCCGATGCCCCAGACGATCTCGCCGGCGATCTCGCACTCGACGTACGCCGCGGCCACGGCGTCACCACCCGAGGAGAGCGCGTGCTCGGCGTAGTCGAGCACCCGGATGTCGGCGCCCGCCTGGCGCATGCCGTCGACGAACGCCGCGACCGGACCGTTGCCCATCCCGGTGAACGTCTGCTGCTCGCCACGGACGACGAGGTGCACCTCCTGGCGGTCGTCGCCGTCCTCGTCGGTCATCGAGGAGAAGGAGACCAGGCTGTACGGCGTCTCGCGGTCGAGGTACTCCTCGCGGAAGATCGCCCAGATCGCCTCCGGCGTGACCTCCCCGCCCTGGCTGTCGGTGTGCTGCTGGATCACCCGGCTGAACTCGATCTGCGCGCGGCGCGGCAGGTCGAGGCTGTGCTCGGCCTTGAGGACGTAGGCGACACCGCCCTTGCCGGACTGGCTGTTGACCCGGATGACCGCCTCGTAGGTCCGGCCGACGTCCTTCGGGTCGATCGGCAGGTACGGCGCCTCCCACGGGATCTCGCCGACCGGCTTGCCCTGCTCGGCCGCGATCCGCTCCAGGTCCTCCAGACCCTTCTTGATCGCGTCCTGGTGGGAGCCGGAGAAGGCCGTGTACACGAGGTCGCCGGCGTAGGGGTGGCGCGGGTGGACCGGCAGCTGCGTGCAGTACTCGACCGTGCGGCGGACCTCGTCGATGTCGGACAGGTCGACCTGCGGGTCGACGCCCTGGCTGAACAGGTTCATCGCCAAGGTGACCAGGTCGACGTTGCCGGTGCGCTCGCCGTGGCCGAACAGGCAGCCCTCGACGCGGTCGGCGCCGGCCATCAGGCCGAGCTCGGTCGCGGCGACCGCGGTGCCCCGGTCGTTGTGGGGGTGCAGGCTGATCACCGAGTGGGCGCGGCGGGTCAGGTTGCGTGAGAAGTACTCGATCTGGTCGGCGTAGGTGTTGGGCGTCGACATCTCGACGGTCGCCGGCAGGTTGAGGATGATCTCGCGCCCGGCCTCCGGCTGCCACACGTCGGAGACGCGCTCGCAGACCTCGAGGGCGAAGTCGGTCGGGGTCTGGGTGAAGATCTCCGGGCTGTACTGGTAGCCGAAGTCGGTGCCCTCGAGCATCTGGTCGGCGTACTTCATCACCCACTCGGTGCCGCGGATCGCGATCGCGATGCACTCGGCCTCGCTCACCCCGAACACCACGCGCCGGAACAGCGGCGCGGTGGCGTTGTAGAGGTGGACGGTCGCCTTGTCGGCGCCCTGCAGCGACTCGACGGTCCGGGCGATCAGGTCCTCGCGGGCCTGGGTCAGCACGGAGATGCGGACGTCGTCGGGGATCCGGTCCTCCTCGACGAGCTGGCGCACGAAGTCGAAGTCGGTCTGGCTCGCGGCCGGGAACCCGATCTCGATCTCCTTGTAGCCCATCTTCACCAGGAGCTCGAACATCTTCATCTTGCGCGACGGGCTCATCGGGTCGATCAGCGCCTGGTTGCCGTCGCGCAGGTCGGTGGACAGCCACCGGGGCGCGCGGGTGATCTTCTGGTCCGGCCAGGTGCGGTCGGGCACGGTGACGGGCTCGAAGGCCGTGTAGCGGTGGTACGGCATCCCGCTGGGCTGCTGCTGCGGGACGGTGACGCTCGGGCGCGGGTTGATGGTCATGACTTCCTCGGGTTGTGAGTTTCGAGAGGGGCGCCGGGCGCGCGACTCACTCCGCAACGAGGGGTCCGGCTTTCAGACCTCGCTGCGGCCGCTAAGAAGGAGGGCTCGCGTCATGATGGATCCAGGGTAGCAGCACCCGGTCTCCGGCCGGGAGCCGCGGGTACCACGCGGGGACCCCGACCGGAAGGAACCCCCCATGGACCCGAAGCAGGTCGCCAAGGACGCCCTCGACAAGGTGGCCGACGCCGCCGAGCGTGTCGCCGACAAGGCGCTCGCCGCGGAAGACCCGGAGATCCCGGGCGCTCCCGCAGCCGCGCCGCCGAGCCTCGCCGAGCCGACCGAGCCGGTCGATCCGCTGCCGTCGAAGCCGGACCAGGCGACGCCCGACACCCGGACGCCGACCGGAGCCCCCGCGAGCGAAGACCCGCGGTCCGCCGGGCAGCAGGGACGGTGGCTGACGACGTCGACCGGCACCCGGTTGCGCGACACCGACCACTCGCTCAAGGCCGGAGAACGCGGTCCCACGCTGCTGCAGGACCACCACCTGCGCGAGAAGGTCACCCACTTCGACCACGAGCGGATCCCCGAGCGTGTGGTGCACGCCCGCGGCGCGGGCGCCCATGGCTACTTCGAGGGCTACGGCACCGCCGCGTCCGTGACCGTCGCCGGCCTGTTCGCGGCGGGCAAGCGAACACCGGTGTTCGTGCGGTTCTCGACCGTGCTCGGCTCGCGCGGGTCGGCTGACACGGTGCGTGACACCCGCGGGTTCGCGACGAAGTTCTACACCGACGAGGGGGTCTGGGACCTCGTCGGCAACAACATGCCGGTGTTCTTCATCCAGGACGGCATCAAGTTCCCCGACATCATCCACGCCGGCAAGCCGCACCCCGACCGCGAGATCCCCCAGGCCCAGAGCGCCCACGACACCTTCTGGGACTTCGTGTCGCTGCACACCGAGGCCCAGCACCACGCCCTGTGGAACATGTCCGACCGCGGCATCCCGCGCTCCTACCGGATGATGGAGGGGTTCGGGGTCCACACCTTCCGGATGATCAACGCGGCGGGCGAGACCTCGCTGGTGAAGTTCCACTGGAAGCCGCGGCTCGGCATCCACTCCCTGACCTGGGAGGAGGCGCAGCTGATCGGCGGGCTGGACCCGGACTTCCACCGCCGGGACCTGGCCGACGCCATCGAGACGGGAGCCCACCCGGAGTGGGAGCTCGGGATCCAGGTCTTCGAGGACACCGACGACCAGCTCTTCGAGGGCATCGACCTGCTCGATCCCACCAAGCTGGTGCCCGAGGAGTTCGCGCCGGTCCAGCCGATCGGGCGGATGGTTCTCGATCGCAACCCCACCAACTTCTTCGCCGAGACCGAGCAGGTCGCCTTCCACGTCGGGCACCTCGTGCCGGGCATCGACGTGACCGACGACCCGCTGGTCCAGGCCCGGCTGTTCTCGTACGTCGACACGCAGCTCACCCGCCTCGGCGGCCCGAACTTCAACCAGATCCCGGTCAACCGCACCCACGCACCCGTGAACGACATGCTCCGCGACGGGTTCCACCAGCACGCGGTGCATTCCGGGGTCGCGCCGTACCGGCCGAACTCGCTCGACGGTGGCTGCCCGTTCACGGCAGGAGGCGACCTGTCCGACGACCAGACCCGCGCGTTCGTGGACGCGGCCCACAACGTGGCCGGTCCGAAGGTGCGCACCCGACCGGCGACCTTCGACGACCACTTCACCCAGCCGCGGCTGTTCTGGCAGAGCATGAGCCCGGTCGAGCAGGAGCACATCATCCGGGCCTACAGCTTCGAGCTGGGCAAGTGCTTCGAGCGGGCCGTCAAGGAACGACAGCTCCAGGCCCTGGCCAACATCGATCCCCGACTCTGCGCCGAGGTCGCGACCGCGCTGGGCCTCCCCGCGCCGAAGCCCACCGGCGAGCTGGCCGTGGTGACGCCCAGCCCCGCGCTCTCCCAGCTCTCCGGCGGACCCTGGCCGGGCGACGGTCGGGTCGTCGGGATCGTCGTCGACCCCGACGGCGACCTCACGGACGTGTCCGAGGTGCGCTCCGCGATCCTGGCGGCCGGCATGGTGCCCCTGGTGATCGCGCCGCACGGCGGAACCGTGGACGAGCTGGCCGTGCAACGGACCTTCGCGACGGTGCGTTCCGTCGAGCTCGACGCGGTGCTCCTCGCCGGCTCCCCGGTGGCCGCCCCGGACGCGCTGCCCGCGCGCGACGCCAAGGCTGGCGCCGCGCCCACCTCGACGCTCGACCCCCGGGTGGTGCTGCTGGTGGAGGAGGCCTACCGCCACGCGAAGGTCATCGGCGCGTGGGGCGACGGTGTCCGCGCGCTGACCGTCTCGGGCGTTCCCGAGGACGTCTCCGGTGTCGTCACCGGCAGCGCGGGTATCGGCGTGCTGGACGAGGTCCTCGCCCTGGCAGGGACGCACCGGGCCTGGGAGCGGTTCGTGACGGTCGGGTAGGCCGGGGCACGTCGGTCTAGCCTGACGGGGTGCCCCGGCTCCTGATCGTCCACCACTCCCCCACCCGCTCGATGCGGGCGCTGCTCAAGCAGGTCGTGGCCGGGGCCCACGACGAGGACGTCCAGGCGACCGCGGCGGTGGAGGTCGTCGTCCGGCCGGCGCTGGAGGCCACGGCCGACGACGTCTCGACGGCCGACGGCTACGTCCTCGGCACCACCGCCAACTTCGGCTACATGAGCGGGGCCCTCAAGCACTTCTTCGACTCGACCTTCCTCGCCGTCGGCGGCGCCCTCGACCCGACGGGGGCGCCGGCCGACGGAGCCGGTGCGACCGCGGGGCGGCCCTACGGGCTGTGGTTGCACGGACGCTACGACCTCACCGGCGCCGAGCGGTCGGTGCACTCGATCGTGGGCGCGCTCGGCTGGCGGCAGGGGTACGACGTGCTCGGCGTCCTCGGTGACGTCGACGACACGGCGTTGGCGGCGGCCTATGCGTTGGGCGCTACGATCGCGGCACTCCTGGCCGACTGACCACCGAGAGGGGCTGGACCGCGTGCTGCACCGAGTGGTCGTGCTGCTCGCCCTCGCCCTGCTGGCTCCTGTCCTCGCCGCATGCGGCACGCAGGACCAGGGCAGCAACACCGACGACGACCAGGTCGACTCGCTCGAGGTCCCCGCGAACGGCGTGTGCCGCTCGCTGACGCCCGACGACGTCGCCCTGCCCGCGAACGCGACCCGGACCGTCGCCTGCTCGAAGGAGCACACGGCCGAGACCTTCGCCACCGGAGAGCTGCCCGAGGAGTTCGACGACGCGACGTACGACGACAAGGAGCTCGGCCGGTTCGCCTACCGGACCTGCTCGGCCGCGTTCGCCGAGTTCGTCGCGGCCGACGAGAGCCTGGCGCTGCGCACCACGCTGAGCTGGGCCTGGTTCCGGCCCTCGGAGAAGGCATGGGGCAAGGGCGCGCGCTGGTACCGCTGCGACGTGCTGGGCGGGAGCACCGCGAGCACGTCGTACCGCCCTCTCCCGGAGACGGCCAAGGGCATGCTCGCCGGCCGCCCGCCGGACGTGTGGCTCAGCTGCGCCCGCGGCCCGTCGGTGGGTGAGGGCGAGAAGGTGCCGTGCTCGCAGAAGCACGACTGGCGCGCGGTGACGACCGTGAAGCTCGGGCAGCCGGAGGACCCCTATCCCGGCGACCGGGTGATGGAGAGCCGCACCGAGTCGTTCTGCTCGGGGTCGGTCAAGGCCTGGCTGAACTACCCGTCCGAGTTCGAGTACGGCTACACCTTCTTCCACCAGGCCGAGTGGGACGCCGGGATCCGCCGCTCGGTGTGCTGGGCGAGGACGAGTGAGTGACCCGATGAGCAACCGGACACCCCTCCTGCGCCGTACCGGCACCATCGCCGCTGCCCTCCTCGCGCTGACCGGGCTCGCCGCCTGCAGCAACGGTGGCGACGACGACAGCACGGCGCCGAAGCAGGAGCCGACGACGCAGACCACGGCGGCCGCGCCCGACCCCGGGCCCGCCACCGACGCCTGCTACTCGCTGCCGTACGACGCCGCGCTCGCCCCGACCTCCACGGCCGCCGCCGTCGACTGCGGCCAGCCGCACACCAGCGTCACCTTCGCGGTCGGCACCATCGACGCGGTCCTCGACGGTCACCTGCTCGCGGTCGACTCCGAGCGGGTGCAGGCGCAGGTCTCGACGGCCTGCCCCGCCCAGCTGCTCACCTACGTCGGCGGCACCCTCACCCACCTGCGGCTGAGCATGATCCGCTCGATCTGGTTCACCCCCACCGTCGAGCAGTCCGACGCCGGCGCCAGCTGGTACCGCTGCGACGCCGTCCTCCTCGACGGCGCCTCGAAGCTCGCCGAGCTCGACGGCGATCTCTCGGGCGTGCTCGGCGGCAAGACCGTGCCCGACCAGTACGCCATGTGCGGCACCGCCGCGCCCGACGCCCCTGCCTTCGAGCGGGTCCGCTGCTCGGCCAAGCACTCGTGGCGCGCGATCGACGTCGTCGCCTTCGACGAGACCGACTACCCCGGCGCCAAGGTGGTCCAGGCTGCCGGCCGGACGAAGTGCGAGGACGCCGCCGCCGGCGTCGCCGAGGACCCGCTGACGTTCAAGTGGGGCTACGAGTGGCCCACGAAGGAGCAGTGGGCGATGGGCCAGCGGTTCGGCCGCTGCTGGACCGCCGAGTAGTCCGCCGAGGAGACCGCCGGCTCAGAAGCCGAGCTTGCGCAGCTGGCGCGGGTCGCGCTGCCAGTCCTTGGCGATCTTGACGTGCAGGTCGAGGTAGACCGGCGTGCCGAGCAGCGCCTCGATCTGCTTGCGGGCGGCGGTGCCGACCTCGCGCAGCCGCGCGCCCTTCCTGCCGATCACGATGCCCTTCTGGGAGTCGCGCTCGACGTACAGGTTGGCGTGGATGTCGAGGAGCGGCTTGTCGTCGGGGCGGCCCTCGCGCAGGCCCATCTCCTCGACGACGACGGCGATGGAGTGCGGGAGCTCGTCACGCACGCCGTCGAGGGCCGCCTCGCGGATCAGCTCGGCGGCGAGGATCTCCTCGGGCGCGTCGGTGAGGTCGCCGTCGGGGTACAGCGGCGGGCCCTCGGGCATCAGGCCGACCAGCAGGTCGCCGAGCAGGTCGATCTGGTCGCCGCCGACCGAGGAGACGGGGACGATCTCGGCCCAGTCGGTGCCGGTCTCGCGGCCGAGCTCGGCGATGTCGAGCAGGTGCTCGCCGATCCGCTCGGCGGTGACGAGGTCGGTCTTGGTGGCGACGGCGATCTTCGTCGTACGCCGGACCTTGGCCAGCTCGTTGACCAGGAACTTGTCGCCGGGACCGATCTTCTCGTCGGCCGGGAAGCAGACCGCGACGACGTCGACCTCGGCCCAGGTGGTCTTGACCAGGTCGTTGAGGCGTTCGCCGAGCAGGGTGCGGGGCCGGTGCAGGCCGGGGGTGTCGACCAGGACCAGCTGGCCGTCGGGGCGGTGCACGATGCCGCGCACGACGGTGCGGGTCGTCTGCGGCTTGTCGGAGGTGATCACGATCTTCTGGCCGACCAGGGCGTTGGTCAGCGTCGACTTGCCGACGTTGGGGCGCCCGACGAAGCAGGCGAAGCCGCTGCGGTAGCCGTCCGGCACGTCGCCGGTGCCGAACACCGGCGCGGCCGGCGGCGGCAGGGCGCCGAAGTCCTCGTCGAACTCGTCCTCGTCGAAGTCCTCGTCGTCCTCGAGCTCGTCGAGCTCGTCGAGCTCGTCGAGCTCGGCTGCCTCGTGCTGCTCCGCCTCGTGCTGGTCGGCCTCGTGCTGGTCGTTCACTGCTCCACCCCTGCCTGCGCTGCGTCGTAGTCGGCCCAGATCTCCTCGTCGGACTTCCCGGCGGCCTTGCCGGCTCGCCAGATCGGGCCCGGGTCCACGGCACGCGGCTGGCGCTTCGCGACCGAGCGCCAGTAGCCCATGACGTCGTAGTGGGTGCTCGGGAGCTTGCGCTCGCGCATCAGGTGCTTGCGGATCGCCCGCATCTGGGCGGACTCCCCGGCCATCCAGAAGTAGCCCTCGCCCGCGGGCCAGTCGATCTCCTCGACGACCTCGGCGAGCCGGCTCTCGGGACCGAGCGGGAGCCAGCTGACCTCGGCGCCGGCCGGGAAGTAGCCCTCGATCCGGGAGTCGGCAGGAACCTCGGCGTGGATCCGGACCGGCAGCCGCTCGCCGTGCTCGGCCGCGATCCGAGCCATGGCGGGCAGCGCGGTGAGGTCGCCGACCAGCAGCAGCCACTGCGCGTCGTCGGGCGGCAGGAACGAGCCCTTGGCCTCGGTGAGCACGACCTGCTGGCCCACGGGATCGCCGGACGCCCACTCGGTCACGAGCCCGACGTCGTGCACGACGACGTCGAGCACCATCCGGCCCGCGTCGAAGGAGCGCACCGTGTAGTAGCGGCTCTGGAACTGACCGGGCACGACCAGCCCGACCCACTCGTCGGCGATTCCGGTCGAGGCGAAGCCCGGTACGTCGAGCGTCAGCCGCACGAGGTGCGGCGTCACCTGCTCACGGCCGAGGACCGTGGCGTCATACTGCTGGGCCCGGGTGCTCACCGGCCCAGGCTAGTGGGGCGAGCGCCCGCACACCCACTCACCGGTTGTTGACCACCGCCCGGTAGGTCCGTCGGGTGTCGTCGGTGGCCACCAGGAACAGCGACGTCGCCTTGAACCGGCGCCGGCGCAGCTGGAAGGTGCCCTGGTCGGGCCCGGGCCGTGGCGCGGTGAAGGTGAGGGCGAAGCTGCGCTCGGAGCCCTTCTCGGCGGCCGGCAGGTTGGTGACCTTCACCAGCTTCATCCGCATCCGCATCCCGGGGCCGCTCACCGTGAAGCGCGACCCACGGTGGGCCTTGAACCGCTTGCGGCGGTAGAGCTTGCGGTTCGCGGTGAACCTCGGCGCCGCGGCCGGTACCGCGCCGAGGGGCGCGGCGGCCACGCGGGGTGCGGGTACACCGACGGCGGCAACGGCCACGCCGGTGGCGGTCGCACCGAGCACGGTACGGCGGGTCAGCTCGGTCATCGGCGCTCTCCTAGGCTGGGGACGTGACTGCGTGGTGGGACTTCGACGACTTCTCCGGGCTCGTGGGCGACCCGTTCGTGCTGGTGCTGCCGGACGGCGCGGAGGTGCCCCTCGTGCTCTCCGAGGCGACCCTGGGCGGGCAGCTCGGCGGCACCGCCCCCGACGGCACGTCCCGCCACCAGTTCTCCCTGGTCTTCACCGGCCCACGAGAGCCCGCGCTCGGCCAGGGCACCCGCGAGCTGAGCCATGCCGGCCTCGGCACCCTCGCGCTCTTCCTCGTGCCGCTCGGCACCGGCAGCGACGGGCCGCGCTACGAGGCCGCCTTCGCCTGACGTCGGGCGCCACTCGAGGAGCCGGTGGATCCCGCGCTGCCCCGCGTCGGTGAAGCCGAGCCGTTCGTAGAGGCGTGCTGCCCGCAGGTTGGTCACCTCCACGTGCAGGCTGACGCCGCGGCCGGTGGCCGCCGCCTCGTCGAGGACGTCGCGGAGCAGGGTGCTGCCGATCCCCTGGCCGCGGACCTCGGGCAGCAGGGCGAGGTCGACCACGTGGATCCGGTCCGGCCAGCGGGCGAGGGTGAGCCGACCGGCCGCGCGGCCCGCCACCTCCACCACCCAGAACGCACCGTCGGGGTACGCCGCGCGGTACTGGGCGGTCTGGATGTCGTGCTGCATCCGCAAGAACGCCTCCCGCTGGCCCGGTGCCCAGGTCACCTGGTCCAGCTCGTCGGCCCGGCTGGCGCCGTACAGCTCCAGCAGGAACGGGGCGTCCTCCGGCCGCACCGGACGGAGGGTCGGCTCGCCGGCGGCGCTCGTCACGGTCGCGCCGGGAAGATGCCCTGCAGGGCGATGCAGAAGTGCAGGGTCAGGTAGGGCTGCATGTTGTTGTGCGGCAGGGAGCCGCCGGCCGGCACCAGGGCCGCCGGGTCCAGCTGCGCGTTCGAGGACGCCTGGTAGAGCGTGCCGCCGGCCGACAGGCCGTACGACGCGTTCGGGTTGGGGGTGCTCGTGTCGGCCGGGTCGACCAGGTCGCCCCGCAGCGTGTGGCTGTGGACGGGCATCTCGGACTGCAGCAGCGTGACGGTCGAGGAGCCCGAGGACTCGCCGAGGAAACGGTCGCTGAGCCCCGGCCCCTGGCCGTGCTGGAGCGGCGCCTGGCCCTGCAGGTTCGGCAGGGCGAAGGTCGACTTCCCGTCGCCGCCGTAGGTCGTGCCGAGCAGGGAGAACAGTGCGGTGTTCTGCGAGATCGGCATCAGCTGCCCGTTGCAGAACGCCCACCCGGCGGGCGCGAAGTTGAAGGGGAACACGCGGATCTCCGCGAGGAACTGGTCGGCCATGGGGTGGTCCTAGGTCTGGCTCGGGTAGATGCCGAACAGGGAGATGATGAAGCTGACGCACAGATAGGGCTGCATGTTCTCGTGCGGCTGGTTGCCGCCGACCGGCCCGATCGCGGACGCCGCGAAGTTCCCCGTCGGTGCCTCGTTGACGTAGGGCACGACGTTGAGGGACATCGCCGGCAGGTTGCCCGCGGGGCTGACCTGGTTGCCCGGCTGCCCGGCCACCGCGGTGAGCGGGTGGGAGTGCACGGGGATCTGCTGGCTGCTGAGCGTCACGGTCTCGACACCGCCGTTCTCCCCTATCGTGTAGGTCGTCCCCGAGCCCCCGGTGCCCTGGTGGATCGGGATGCGTCCTTGCAGGTCGGGCAGGCGGAAGGTCTCCTGTCCGTCGCCGCCGTAGGTGGTCCCGATCAGGTTGAACAGGGTGTCGTTCTCGCTGATCGCCAGGGTCTGTCCCTGGCAGAACATCCAGCCGGAGGGTGCGAAGTTTCCGGCGAACATGCGGATCTCGCCGACATAGGGCTGTCCCACGGTGCGCTCCTAGCTCTGGCTCGGGTAGATGCCCTGCAGCGCGATGCAGAAGCTGAGGGTGAGGAAGGGCTGCCGGTTCTCGTGGGCCTGGTTGCCGCCGACGGAGGTGACGCTCCCCGGGTGGAACGTGGTCGACCCCGGCCCGGCGCGGTACGCATTGTTGCCGCCGCCGAGGAAGGCACCGTTGGGGCTGGCGGTGCCGCCGGTGGCCGTCGCAGAGACGGCGACCGGGTGGGTGTGGATCGGCAGCTCGGGCTGGGTGAGCGTGTGCGCCTCCTGGCCGCCGCGCTCGCCGAGGACGAAGCCGGCACCCTCGTGGATCGGCACGCGGCCCCGCAGGTCGGGCAGGGCGAAGTTGGTCTGGCCGTTTCCGCCGTAGGTGGTGCCGAGCAGGGAGAAGAGCGCCTGGTTCTGGTTGATCGGCAGGAACTGTCCGTTGCAGAGCGCCCAGCCCTTGGGGGGAAAGACGAAGGACATCAGCCGGATCTCGGCAAGGTACGGTTCAGCCACGGTGGCTCCTGGGCGTCGGGGTCATGGTCATGCGTCAGGGTGCGGGCAGCACCGGGCAGGCGGTCCCGACGAACCCGCCTCCCCCGGTGCCGACGGTGTTGGACGTGATCACCGTGGGCGATCCCGCGGGGTTCTGTGCCGCGACGAACGCCTGGACGGCCGCGTCGTTGTTGTTCGCGCCGGCGTAGCCCGGGACCCGGATCGTCGTGGACTGGCGCTGGCGCAGCCGGACGTCGTAGTCGTAGGCGGCCGACGGGACGGCGTCGGCACCGCTCGCCGCCAGGGTGTTGGCGCGCACGTCGGCACACACGTCGAAGGTGTCACCCGGGAACGTCCCGACGTTGTAGTGGACACCCTGCTTCGGGAAGCTCAGCGTGCCGGCGGTGGTGCCGGGCTCCGCGATCGTGTTGCCGGTCACGACGGTGCTGACGATGCCGCCCTGGGCGGAGGCCCCGCCACCGGCGACGACCTCGATGCCGAAGTTGTTGTAGCCACGGATCTGGTTGCCGGTGACGGCCCACTCGGTCGACCCTGCGCCGACCTGCTGGAGCTTGAGCCCCGACCCCTCGGCGGATCCCGAGTTGGGGACGCCGGAGACACCGATGGTGTTGTTGGCGAAGGTGCCCTTCTGCCGCGCCGCCCCCTGGCCCTTGGCCACGAGGACCCCCGGACCCACCGCACCGCGGAAGGAGTTGCCGGACACGTCCATCGTCGTCCCGCCGGCGAGACCGTCCTGGTAGATCGTCACGCCGCCGCCCCCGGTCGCGATCGCCGGGTGGGTGTTGGCGAAGGTGTTGCCGGTGACGGCGACGTCGCCGGCGCCGCTGCCCGAGTGGTAGACCGACAGCAGGTCGCCCGCGGCGCTGCTGAACGTGTTGCCGGTGATGGTGGTGTGCAGGGAGCCGGCCGTGAGGGTGCTCTCGATCGCGAGCGCGTCGTTGTTGGGCCGGCTGCCGTTGGCGCCGAACGTGACGTTGGTGACGCTCACGTCGAGCGCCCCACCGGTGCCGGTGACCCGCAGGTTGTCCTCGTAGCCGCCGCTGACGTGGCTGTCGGAGACCGACACCGCTCCGCTCGCGCTGTCGAGCCGGATGCTGGAGTCGTCGTACGGCGAGGCTTCGGTGGTGCCGTTGCTGCCGTTCACCACGCTGTTGGCGATCGTGAGCCCGGCGACGCCGGACCCCCGGATGCCGTAGTTGGCGTGGTCGTGGATCCACATCCGGGTCAGCGACGGCGCCTTGGTGCTCGCGAGGACGATGCCCGCGCCGTCCGGCGTCGTGCTCGAGCTGTCGGCCCCGGTGGTGCCGCTGATGACACCGCCGGTGCAGCCACTGGTGGTGGCCGCGGTGCAGGTGCCGCCGGTCCCGGTGACGGTGAGCGAACCGGCGCTGCCCGTGTTGGACACCAAGATGCCGCCGACGCCGCCGGCCGCGTCGACCCGCGCGAGGGTGAGCCCCGCGGCGCCGATGTCGGTGTCGCTCACCCACAGCGCACGACCCGTGCCCGAGGCGATCGTGTTGCCGGAGCCGGTCACGGTGAGCGAGCCGCTCGTCGTGGCCTTGAGGCCCTCGCCGCTGGTGGTGGTCAGCGCGAGGTTGCCCCCGGTGACGTTCAGGGTGTGACCGTCGCTGCCGTTCATCGTGAGGGCAGCGCTGGTTCCGGTGCTGAACGTCTTGGTCGCTCCGCTGACCACGGTCGAGCCGCCGGTGTTGCCGGTCAGCACGATCCCGCCGCCGTTGTCGGGACCGTCGGTGAGGGACCCGCTGAGGGTCACGGTGCCGCCGGAGCGGGCGGTGACCTCGAGGGTGCCGCCGGTGCCGTCGGTGATCGCGCCGGGGTAGGTGATCGTCCCGCTGCCCCCGTTGACGTCCACGGCGGTGCCCTGGGCGCCGCCGATCGTGCCGCCGGTGGCGGTGAACGAGCCGGCCCCGAGCCCGTCGAGGTTGAGGCCCGTGGTGGTGCTGGACGTCGAGGTCACCGTGTCGAAGGCGAGCTGCGGGGCGGTCGTCGCGCTGACGTCGACGGCGGGACCGCCGCCGGCCGAGATGTCGGCCGCCGCGCCGGCGGGAACCGTCACCGAGCCCGCGGACTGCAGCCGGAAGGCGGCAACGGTGCTGCCCGTGGTGGTCAGGGACAGGTCGCCGAAGGTAGTGGTGCCGGTGGTCGACACCAGCTCGACGGCGCCGCTGCCCGAGCCGGTCACCGTGATCGCGTCGAAGACGCTGGTGCCGAGCCCGGTGCTCGTGGCGGACAGCGCCCGCGCACCCTTGGTGGTGACCTGGATCGTGCTCGCCGGGTCGAACGTCACCGTGCCGGCGGCGTTGAGCCGGACCCCGATCGAGGTGCTCGCCTGGCCGGTCGCGGCCGACGTGTCGACGACCAGGTCGCTGACCGCGATCCCCGTGGTGAGTCCGTCGACCTCCAGCGCCGGCTGGGTGCCGGCGTTGCCGGTGTCGATGATCCGGACGTCGTCGATCGTGCCGCCGTCCCCGGCGCCGGCGGCGATACCGCCTCCCGCGCCCGAGGGGTCGATCCGCACACCGGTCACGTCGTTGGCCGCGGCCATCGTGACCACGTCGGCGCCGGTCGCCGTCAGCAGCGGACGCTGGCCCGCGACGCCCGCGGCGAGCGTGACGCCCCCGACGACCAGGTCCTGCGCCTCGCCGACCAGCCGCTGGCCGGACTTGAGGACGATGCCGGCGTCGTAGCCGGTGCTGGTGCCGTCACCGGCGTCGACGTAGATGGTCTGTCCGGCGCTCGAGGCGCTCGCGGCCTGGGCGAGGGTGTCGAACGGCGCGGACGAGGTGCCGCTGTTGCCGGCGGCGTCGTTGGCGACGTACCAGACGCAGCCGCTGACCGGGACGGTCACGGTCGCCGTGCTGGTGACGGCACCGGCGGGATCCTGGTCGGTGACGGTGTACATGAAGCTGTCGCTGGCGACTGCGCACCCCGCCGGCGGGCTGTAGGTGAAGTCCCCGTCGGCCTGGAGCGTGGCCGAGCCGCCCTGCGCGGTCGTGACGGTGGCGGCGACGACGGCGACGTCGGCGTTCGTCTCGATGTCGCTCGCACCGGCGAGCAGGTCGGCGGTCACGCTCTTGCGGGGGCCGGTGGCGCTCGGCGCACCGTCGGTGGGGTCGTCGACCACCAGGAGGGTGTTGCCGATGGCGCCCGAGCCGGCCGGGAGGGTCAGGGAGGCGGCGATCGGTGCGTCGTTGACGCAGGTGACGGTGACGGTGACGGTGGCCGTCGAGCCGCCCGTGATCGTGTAGGTGAACGTGTCGAGGGCCGTGCCGGGAGGCGCGTTGCAGTAGTTCGCCGCCGGGGTGTAGCTCACCGTCGCGCCGTTGGTCGTCGCGACGCCGTGCGCGGGCTGGGTCACGGAGGTGACGGAGGGCGGGGTGTCACCGACCTGGTCGTTGGCCAGCACCGTGATCGGACCGCCGGTGTCCTCGTCGATGGTGACCTGGTCGGCGACGGCCGTCGACGGGTCGTCGACACAGGTGACGGTCATCGTCACCGTCGCGGTCGAGCCGCCGGTGATCGTGTAGGTGAACGTGTCCAGGATCGTGCCCGGCGGGGCGTTGCAGTAGTTGGCCGCCGGGGTGTAGGTCACGCCGGTGCCGCCGCCGGTGATCGCGGCAGTGCCGTTCGCGGGCTGGGTGAGCGAGGTGACCTGCACCCCGCCGGCGTCAGGGTCCAGGTCGTTGGCCAGCACCGCGACCGCGCTCGCGGACGCGTCCTCGAGGACCGTCGCGCTGTCGTTCACCGCCACCGGGGCGTCGCCGACGCAGGTGACGGTGACGCTCACGGTCGCGACATCGCCCCCCGGGGACAGCGTGTAGGTGAAGGTGTCGAGCGACGTCGCCGGCGGCGCGTTGCAGTAGTTCGCCGCCGGGGCATAGGTCAGGCCGGTCCCGCCACCGGTGATCACCACCGTGCCGTTCGCGGGCTGCGTGACGGAGCCGATGGCGAAGGGGTCGCCGTCGACGTCGGCGTCGTTGGCCAGGACGTCGATCGCGCTGGCCGGGGCGTCCTCGGCCACGGTCGCGACGTCGTCGATCGCGGCCGGAGCGTCGTCCACGCAGGTCACGGTGACGCTCACCGTGGCCTCGTCGGCGCCGGGGGTGAGGGTGTAGCCGAACGTGTCCGGGGTGCCACCGGCCTGGGTGTTGCAGTAGTCGTCGGCCGGCTCGTAGGTCAGCCCCGTCCCCCCACCGGTGATCGCCACCGTGCCGTGGTCGGGCTGGGTCACCGACACGACGCTCTTGGGGCCGCCGTCGACGTCGGTGTCGTTGGCCAGGACGTCGATCGCGCTGGCCGGGGCGTCCTCGGCCACGGTCGCGACGTCGTCGATCGCGGCCGGAGCGTCGTCGACACAGGTCACCTCGACGGCCACGGAGGCGGTCACGCCGCCGGGCGTCAGGGTGTAGGTGAAGGTGTCCGGCGTGGTCCCGGGCGGCGTGGTGCAGAAGTCGGGATCGGGCTGGTAGGTCAGGCCCGTCCCTGCCCCGGTGACGACGACCGTGCCGTGCCCCGGCTGGGTCACGGACCCGATGACGAGCGGGTCCGCGTCGACGTCGGCGTCGTTGGCGAGGACCGGGATCGCCGTGGCCGGCGCGTCCTCGGCGAGCGTCGCGACGTCGTCAGCAGCCGTCGGGTCGTCGGGCAGGCAGCCGAGGTCGACGGTGACGCGACCGACGTCGGTGCGCCCCGTCCCGTCACCGACGGTGTAGTCGAACCGGCCGGCCCCGCTGCCGCAGCGGTCGGGCGTCGGGGTGAACCGGATGACCGCTCCCACGATGCTGACGGTGCCGCCGAGCGCGTCGGCGACCGCGGTCACCGTGAGCGGATCGCCGTCCGGGTCGGAGTCGTTGGCGACCGGGCTCCCGGCCCCGCCCACGGGCAGCTCCAGGACGGCGTCCTCGTCGCCGCTGACCGTGTCGTCGACGGCCACCGGCGCACCCGGCTGCCGCGGCGGCGTGGGTGGCGTCGGCGGGGTCCCGTGGTCGTCGCAGCTGCGCGCGAGGTGGTCGCCGGCCGAGCCGACGGTGGTGTCGGTGCCGCGGCCGCAGCCGAGGTCGTCGGCGCCCGGGCCACCGGCGAGCCGGTCGTCCCCGCGGCCGGCGTACAGGCTGTCATCGCCGCGGCCGCCCTGCAGGTCGTCGCTGCCCGCACCGCCGCGGAGCTCGTCGTCGCCGGCCTGGCCGCGCAGGGCGTCGTCGCCCGCTCCGCCGCGGAGCTGGTCGGCCCCGCTCCCCCCGCGCAGCACGTCGTCGCCTGCGCTGCCCCACAGCACGTCGTCGCCGGCCCCGCCGTCGATGACGTCGTCGCCGGGACCGCCGCTGATCACGTCGTCGCCTGCCCCGCCCGTGATCCGGTCGTCACCGCCGCGCCCGCAGATCACGTCGCGACCCGGCGTGCCGACGAGCACGTCGGGGCCGGGGGTGCCGGCGATGGTGCAAGAGCTGCGCGCCGGCGCCGAGGGCGCCACTGCCGTGGCCGGCAGCGCGGTGGCGAGCAGGAGCACCCCCGCCCCGCCCCAGCTCGTCACCTTGGCTGCGCGCGTGATCCCGCGACCGATCGTCATGACGTCCCCAAGCTGTGTCGGCACTCCGGTGCGCACAGCGCAGCACCGCCCCCGAGGACAGAGTCTTGCAGGCTCGGGCGTCGGGCGAGGCGAAAGGTGAGGACCCGGGACCAAAGTCCCCGGTCCTCACCTGTCGCGGAGCTCCGGCTCAGAAGTCGTGCCGCAGCGGGTAGCCGCTGACCCCGTCGTCGGTGCGGGTGGCCAGCACGTGGTGGAGCTGGATCTCGTTGCGCTCGAACGCGATCCGGGAGCCCGCCATGTAGAGGCCCCAGACCCGGGCCGTGCCCTCGTCGGTCTCGGCGACGCAGGCGTCCCAGTTGTCGGCCAGGTTCTGGCACCACCCGGCGAGGGTCTTCGCGTAGTGGACACGGAGGTTCTCGTGGTGCTGGACCTCGAGCCCGGCGTTCTCGACCGCCTCGACGATGGTGCCCGAGCCGGCGAGCTCACCGTCGGGGAACACGTAGCGGTCGATGAACGCGCCGGTCCGACGATCGACGTTGTCGTGGCGGGTGATGCAGTGGTTGAGCAGCCGGCCCTGGGGCTTGAGCTTGTCGTGGATGAAGGAGAAGTAGGCAGGGTAGTTGGCGATGCCGATGTGCTCGGTCAGGCCGATCGAGCTGACCGCGTCGAAGTCGCCCTCCTCGACCAGTCGGTAGTCGGAGTGGCGGACCTCGGCGAGGTCGTCGAGGCCCTGCCTCTTGATCTCCTCCTGCGCCCAGGTGGCTTGCTCGCGCGACAGCGTCACGCCCAGCACCTGGACGCCGTAGTGCTGGGCGGCGTGGCGGACCATGCCGCCCCAGCCGCAGCCGATGTCGAGCAGCCGCTGGCCCGGCTGCAGCCCGAGCTTGCGGCAGACCAGGTCGTACTTGTGCTCCTGCGCTTCCTCGAGGGTGGCGTCCGGCGTGGGGAACACCGCGCAGGTGTAGGTCATCGACGGGCCGAGCACGTGCTCGTAGAAGGTGTTCGAGACGTCGTAGTGGTGGCGGATCGCGTCGGCATCGCGCTCGTGCGAGTGGCGGCCCCACCAGCTGAGCGAACGCAGACCCTCCAGCCGGGTGCGCCAGGCCGGCAGGTGCTCCTGCGGCGGGGGCGGCGGCGGGACCAGGTGGCTCAGGCCCAGCGAGCGCAGGACGCCGACCAGCTCGCGCGGACCGGGGATGCCGAAATCGGTGTGGTCCTTGAGCAGCGAGAAGGCGGGGTACGGGTCCCCGGGGTGGGCGCCGTGCAGGACCAGGTCGCCGGCCACGTAGGCACGAGCCAGGCCGAGGTCGCCGGGCGCACTCATCAGGTAGGCCAGGCCGCGCTCGTTGACCAGCTCGATGCCGTAGGGCAGGTCGAGATCCCCGGCGGACGAGCCGTCGTACGCCTTGAACCACACCGGCAGACCGCCGGCGAACAGGGACGTGATCGTGGGCGCGATGCCCTTGCCGGAATGTGCCGTCGTCATCGGCTCCTCACCGCCTTGTCGTAGAGGGTCGTCAGTCGGTCGTCGGGATCGTGGATGCGCTTGACCGCCTCGAGCCGGGCGGTGTTGTAGAGCGCGTCGAAGGTGGCCTTGTCGTAGAAAGCGTCGGAGTAGAGCGACTTGTGGCCGCCGAGCTCGTGGACCTTGGCCTCGATCGCCCGGTTGCGCGGGCCGTCGACGGCCTCGGGGCCGACGTGGACGGTGCCCCAGAAGCCGACGTTGACGTAGACCTTGCCGGCGTCGAGGGGGTAGAGCGGCCAGGACCGGGTCGTGGCGAGCGGGCACAGCCACACCGGGCGCATGCCGACCTCCTCGTCGAACCAGGTGAGGAACTCCCCCAGCCGTTCGACGGGCACCTCGATGTCCTGCACCACCCGCTCGCGCAGCGGCCGTCCGGCGCGGCGGTCGAGCCGGTCGGCGATGCCGAAGCGACGGTCGAGGTGAAGCAGGCGCATGTAGACGTCGGAGCGGCGGTAGCGGCGCGGCCAGAACCGGCGGATCCGCGGGTTCTGCGCGCCGAAGGCGCCCGAGCACCAGAACCAGTCGGTGTCCCAGCGCCACAGGTAGTCGTGGAAGGTCAGCCGATCGCGGTCGCAGGTCTGCAGCGAGCGGTAGAAGACCTGCTGCCCGGTGTAGTCCGACGTCGGGCCCGGCTCGTCGGTCCAGCGCGCGAGAGTCAAGACGTGCTCCCCCGGGCCGAAGGAGACGCCGTCGAGGCCGTGGACCGGCTCGCCGTCGTACTCGCGGGTGGCGGCGACCTCGGCGATCGTCTTGGCCAGCAGGTCGGCGTCGTCGATGCGGACGTGGCGCAGGGCGACGTACGGCGGCACCGGGGCCAGCTTGATCCGCAGCCGGGTGGCGTAGCCGAGCGAGCCGTAGGAGTTGGGGAAGGCGTCGAAGAGGTCGTCGCCGGGACGCGTCGTGACGACCTGTCCGCTGCCGGTGAAGACGTCCATCTCCAGCACCGACTCGTGGGGCAGGCCGAGACGGAAGCTGGTCGACTCGATGCCGAGACCGCTCACCGCACCGCCCAGGGTGATCGTGCGCAGCTGGGGGACGACGTAGGGGACGAGACCGTGGGGCAGGGTCGCGTCGACCAGGTCCTCGTAGGTGCACATGCCCTGGACCTCGGCGACCGGGCCGTCCGGGCCGTCCGGGCGCACCTCGATCACGCCGGCCAGGCCACTGACGTCGAGACCCGGCGCACGGGTGGCGGCACGGGCCCGGAACAGGTTGGTCGTCCGCTTCGCGAGGCGCACGGGCTGGCCGGCGGGGATGGCGGCGTAGGAGTCGCCGAGCCGGCGCACGGCGCGCTCGTGATCCTCCCAAGAGCGGATGGCCATGGTTCGAAACTACTCCTGTCGGGGACGACGAGTCTCCGGTGGTTGACCTCACTCAACCAGTTGTCGTGTCCTTGGCCAAGTGGATTTCGGGGCCATCCGTTCCCGACGATGAGGGAGTTTCACCGGCCGGCCGGTGAAACTGGCGCTGGGACGAGGAAACTTCCTCGTCCCAGCGCCAGTTTCGTCGTCCAGGTTCGCCTTATGTCAGCCGCTCAGGCACGGACGGTGGCGGCGATGGTGCCGCGGGCGTCGCCGAGGTGGACGACGACGCCGTCGGCGCCGGCGAAGTCCGAGAGGACGGCGGCGTCTGGCTCGGTGAGGTCCTGCGCGTCGCCCAGGACGACGCACGCCTCGACGCCCGTGGAGCCCGAGGCGACGGCCATCGCGACGACGGCCTGGACCGCGGTCAGGTGAAGGGAGGGCAGGTCGATCGTCGCGGCGGCGTACGTGCGGCCGTCGGTGTCGCGCACCGCGGCGCCCTCCGCGGCCCGGATGCGGGCCCGGGTGGCGCGGGCGAGGGTGACGAGTTTCTGGTCCTCGGCGGAGAGGTCGGGCATGGGGACCATGATCCCAGAGCCCGACCTCCCCGCTCCGCCCAGGCCTCCCCCGACCACCGGGCGCATCACCGGCGCGCGGCGCCTCCCGAGCTGCGCCTCCCGAGCTGCGGCAGGATGACGCCATGCCTGCCTACTGGATCGGCGCCTACCGCGCCATCAACGACGCCGAGAAGATGGCCGCCTACGCAGCCCTCTCCGTTCCCGCCCTGACCGCGGCCGGCGGCCGGTTCCTGGCCCGCGGCCTGCCGGAGCAGGTCTACGAGGCCGGGCTGCAGGAGCGCACGGTGCTCATCGAGTTCGACAGCGTCGAGGCCGCACGGGCGGCGTACCTCACCCCGGCCTACCAGGAGGCGCTGGCCGCCCTAGGCGACGGCGCCGACCGCGACATCCGGATCGTCCCGGGGGCCTGAGATGGGGCTGAGCCTGCGGCTGCGGCTGGGGCGCCCCGAGATCGGGCGGTACGCCGACCGGTTCGGGCTCCCGCAGGCCACGACCGGGACGGCCGGCGTCACGGTGACCTTCCTCGGCGTGGCCAGCCTGCTGATCCAGGACGGTACGACGGCCGTGCTCACCGACGGGTTCTTCTCCCGCCCCTCCCTCCCCCGCGTCGCGCTCGGGAGGATCGCGCCGGACGAGGCGCGGATCGACGCGACCTTGGCCCGCGCCGGGATCGAGCGGGTCGCGGTGGTCGCGCCGGTGCACACCCACTTCGACCACGCGATGGACTCCGCCGTCGTCGCGCAGCGGACCGGCGCCCGACTCCTCGGGGGTACGTCGGTCGCGCAGATCGGTCGCGGCGGCGGGCTGCCCGACGAGCGGATCGGGGTCGTGGTGCCGGGCGAGGCAGTGACGGTCGGCGGGTTCCGGCTGACCTGGGTGGAGGGCGAGCACTGCCCGCCGGACCGGTATCCCGGAGCGATCACCGCGCCCGTCGTACCGCCCACTCGGACCGACGCCTACCGGTGCGGCGAGGCCTGGTCGATCCTCGTGGAGCACGCCAGCGGCCGCACGGCCCTGGTCCAGGGCAGTGCCGGGTTCCGGCCGGGTGCCCTCGCCGGCCGGCATGCCGACGTCGCGTACCTCGGCATCGGCCAGCTCGGCGTCCAGGACACCGGGTACATCGAGCAGTACTGGGCCGAGACGGTCGGCGCGGTGGGCGCCCGGGAGGTCGTGCTGATCCACTGGGACGACTTCTTCCGCCCGCTCGACCGGCCGCTGCGTGCTCTCCCCTACCTCGGCGACGACCTCGACGCGACGATGGCGGTCCTGACCCGCCTGGCGGACCGGCAGGGTGTCGGTCTGCACTTCCCGACAGTGTGGCGCCCCGAGGACCCGTGGGCGCTGCTGCCTGACTGACCGGGCCCGCTCCGACGGTTCACCTACCGGACTCGTCGCCTCCGCGGCGAACCGACGACAGTTCTGGTAGGTGAACCGAACACGGCACCCCCGGAGGCCGGGTGGTCTCAGTCGTCCTCGGGGTCCTCGTCGAGAACCCGGGAGATGAGCACGGTGCCGATCTTGTTGCGGCGTCCGGCGGCATGCTCGGCCTCGAAGCGCAGGCCGTGTGCCTCGACGACCGAGCCGGGGATCGGGACCCGGCCCAGGTGCTTGGCGAGCAGGCCGCCGACCGAGTCGACGTCCTCCTCCTCGATGGAGAAGCCGAACAGCTCGTCGAGGTCGTCGACGGGGTAGCGCGAGGAGACCCGGACCTTCGCGTTCGGGTCGTCGCCGCCGTCGCCGAGGTGCTCGACCTCGATCTCCGCCTCGTCGTACTCGTCGGTGATCTCGCCGACGATCTCCTCGAGCAGGTCCTCGATCGTGATCAGGCCGGCGGTACCGCCGTACTCGTCGACGACGATCGCCACGTGGAGGCGGCGCAGCTGCATCTCGCGCAGCAGGTCGTCGACCGGCTTCGACTCGGGCACCCAGACAGCCGGGCGCATGACCTCCTCGACCTTCTGGGTGAGCTCGACGTCGGGCGCCTCGAAGTCGCGGCGCACGACGTCCTTGAGGTAGGCCATGCCGCGGACGTCGTCGAGGTTCTCCCCCACGACGGGCACCCGGGAGAAGCCCGAGCGCAGGAACAGCGACATGGTCTGGCGCAGGTTCTTGTGGCTCTCGATGTAGACCACGTCGCCGCGCGGGACCATCACCTCGCGCACGGTGGTGTCGCCGAGCTCGAAGACGGAGTGGATCATCTTGCGCTCGTCGGCCTCGATCAGCTCGGAGGCCTCGGCGATGTCGACCAGCTCGCGCAGCTCGGTCTCGGTCTGGAACGGGCCTTCACGGAACCCACGGCCCGGCGTGATCGCGTTGCCGACCAGGATGAGCAGCCGCGGGAGCGGGCCGAGCACCGTGGTCAGCGCCGACAGCGGCCACGCGCACCACAACGCGACCGTCTCGGCGTGCTGCCTGCCGACGGTGCGCGGCGCGACGCCGACGACGACGAACGACACGACCAGCATGATCGCGAGGGCCACGCCGGCACGGGCCCACCAGGAGGAGTCGAGCCGGTCGTCGACGTACAGCGTGACGACGACGATGGCCGCGATCTCGCACAGCAGCTGCAGCAGCAGCGCGGTGTTGAGGTGCCGCGGGGCGTCCTCGAGGACGGCGACGAGACGCCCGGCGCCGGCCCTTCCCTCGCCCACCATCTCCTGAGCGCGGGCGCGCGAGAACCCCGCGAGGGCCGCGTCCGCTGCCGCGAACAGCCCGGCAAGCACCACCAGGACGGCCGCTGCACCCAGCGGCCAGAGACTGTCGGCGATCATGTGG
Source organism: Nocardioides daeguensis (assembly GCF_019192965.1). GTDB lineage: Bacteria > Actinomycetota > Actinomycetes > Propionibacteriales > Nocardioidaceae > Nocardioides > Nocardioides daeguensis. The sequence goes on along the minus strand of NZ_JAHTKU010000011.1, from coordinate 153,174 downwards.
CCGGCTGCGCCCGCCACTGGGCCAGCAGCTGGTCCTGCAGACCGAACATCACCTTGTGCTCCTCCGGCTCGGCGTGGTCGTAGCCGAGCAGGTGCAAGATCCCGTGGGTGGTCAGCAGCTCGAGCTCGGCGAGGGTGCCGTGGCCGGCGGCCTCGCCCTGACGCTCGGCGACGGCCGGGCACAGCACGAGGTCACCGAGGACGCCCTCCTCGGGCTCCTCGTTGACCAGGCCGGGACGCAGCTCGTCCATGGGGAAGGCCAGCACGTCGGTCGGGCCCTCCTTCTCCATCCACCGCTCGTTGAGCTCGGCGATGGTGTCCTCGTCGACCGCCTTGATGCACAGCTCGGCGAGCGGGTGGACGCGCATCTGGTCCATCACGAACCGCGCCAGCTGGGAGAAGTGCTTCACGTCGAGCCCGCTGCCGGACTCGTCGAGGATCTCGATGCTCACTCCTGCTCGCCCTTCTTGACGGCCTTCCTGGCCACCTTCTGCGATTCCTTCTGCGATTCCAACTTGGCGTCGAAGTCGTCGTACGCCGCCACGATCCGCGCCACCAGCTGGTGGCGCACGACGTCGTGGCTGGTCAGTCGCACGAACGCGAGGTCCTCGACGCCGTCGAGGATCTTCTCCACGATCCGCAGGCCCGAGGTGGTGCCCGAGGGCAGGTCGACCTGGGTGACGTCACCGGTCACCACGATCTTGGAGCCGAACCCGAGCCGGGTGAGGAACATCTTCATCTGCTCGGGCGTCGTGTTCTGCGCCTCGTCGAGGATGATGAAGGAGTCGTTGAGCGAGCGGCCGCGCATGTAGGCCAGCGGCGCGACCTCGATCGTGCCGGCCGCGAGCAGCTTGGGGATCGACTCGGGGTCGAGCATGTCGTGCAGCGCGTCGTAGAGCGGGCGCAGGTAGGGGTCGATCTTCTCGCTCAGCGTGCCCGGCAGGTAGCCGAGCCGCTCGCCCGCCTCGACCGCCGGGCGGGTGAGGATGATCCGGTTGACCTGCTTGGCCTGCAGCGCCTGCACGGCCTTGGCCATGGCGAGGTAGGTCTTGCCGGTGCCGGCCGGGCCGATGCCGAAGGTGACCGTGTGCTTGTCGATGGTCTCGACGTAGCGCTTCTGGTTGAGCGTCTTGGGCCGGATGGAGCGGCCGCGGTTGCTGAGGATGTTGAGGGAGAGGATGTCGGCGGGCCGCTCGGAGGTGGCGGTCTGGACCCGCAGCATCGCCTCGACGCGCTCGACGACCTCGGTGGTGATGCCCTGGCCGGTGCGCAGGATCGCGACGAGCTCGTCGATCAGCTTCTCGGCGAGCTCGACCTCGAGGACGTCACCGCTGAGCGTGATCCGGTTGCCCCGGACATGGAGGGTGACGCCGAACTTCCTCTCGATGATGCCGAGGTGCTCGTCGCCCGGACCGAACAGGGTCACCATGTCGATGCTGTTGGGCACGACGACGGTGTGGCGGGCGGAAGCAGCCGAGGAGGTTGCGGTGACGGAGGTGGATGAGTCGGTCATGGATGCCCGGGACGGGCGGCCTTTCAGGGACGACGGTTCGGCCCCACCATCGTACGTGGCAGGGCCGTGTCGCGCCCACTCGTTTGCCGGACCCCCACCAACGCTCGGGCCGTCGGCCGGAGCAGGCTCAGCCCGGCGGCCAGCCCATCGGGCGGCCGGCGAGCACGTGGCAGTGGGTGTGGAACACGGTCTGCCCGACGCCGGAGCCGGTGTTGAAGACGAGGCGGTAGTCGTCGTACCCCTCCCCGGTGGCGACCGCACGCGCCGTGGTGGCGATCTCGGCGAACATGGAGGCGTCGGCGTCGGCGGAGGCGGCGGCGTTCGGCTCGTGGTCGCGGGGCACGACGAGCACGTGCAGCGGCGCCTGCGGGTTGATGTCGCGGAAGGCGACCGTTCGCTCGCCGGTGTGGACGACCTCGGCCGGGATGTCACCGGCCACGATCTTGCAGAACAGGCAGTCGGGATCCGTCACGGGACCGACCCTAGTCGCACCGACACGCGCGGCCGTCCTGCCCTCCATCCAGTGTCGACGGCATCGGGGAGGATCGTGGCATGAGCCTCCCCCGCACCCTCTCCGCCGTCGGCGCCGTCCTCGCCCTGGGCGCGCTGGCCGGCTGCGGCGACGACGAGCGCACCACGCAGGAAACGCCGTCGCCCGCCCCGTCGACGGCAGCCACCCCGTCGCCCTCCGAGGAACCTGCCCCGGAACAGACCGTTTGGGCGTACTTCGTCGGCGACACGCCTCACGGCGCCGCCCTGTACGCCGAGGTGCACGTCGTGCCCGCGGTCGGCGATTCCGCCACGGTGCTGCAGCAGGCGCCGGCCGACCCCGACTACCGGACGCTGGTGCCTCCCGGGAGCCTCCTGCCGAAGGTCCATTTCGACGGCACCGGAGAGGACGGCTCCTTCAGCGTCGAGCTCACCGACGCGTCCTGGACCGAGCGGCCCGACGGGATGAGCGCCAAGGACGCGGAGCTGGCTGTCCAGCAGCTGGTGTGGACAGTGCAGAGCTCACCGCTGCCCGAGGGATCCGCGGAACCGGTGCGGACCGCGGCGCCCGTCGACTTCTACCTCGACGGCAAGGAGGTCTCCTACCTCGGCGTCCCGAGCGGTGCCGCCGCCCAGCCGGAGCTCGACGTGCTCGCCGGCGTCAACGTCACCGAGCCCGCCGAGGGCACCGCCGTCGGGGACACCTTCACCGCGACCGGACGGGCCAGCTCGTTCGAGGCCACGGTCCCGTGGGAGGTCCAGGACTCCTCCGGCAAGGTCGTCCTCGACGGCTTCGCCACCGCCGAGGGCTGGATCGACAAGCTCTACCCGTGGACCAGCGAGGTCGACGTGAGCGAGCTGCCGGCCGGCACGTACACGTTCGTCGCCCGCACCGACGACCCGTCGGGCGGCGAGGGCGGCGGGCCGACCGAGGACACCAAGCGGATCACGGTCCGGTGAGGTTCAGCCGGCTCCGGCTCAACCGGACCCTGCTGCTGCGCCAGCACCTCCTCGAGCGGGTCGCGATGGACCCGACCGACATGATCGGACACCTGGTCGGGCTGCAGGCCCAGGAGCCGCTGTCGCCGTACCTCTCCCTGGCGGCCCGGCTCACCGACCTCGACCCGGTCGCGGTGAGCGCGGCGATCGAGGACCGCTCACTGGTGCGGGTCCTCAGCCTGCGCGACACCGTCCACCTGCACCTGCCCGCCGATGCCGTGACGCTCCCGGTCTGGGCGGCGCCGGTGCGCGAGCGGGAGATGAAGGTCAGCCAGACGATCGGGACGGCGCGCGAGGTCGACCGGTCGGCGTTCTCGACGGCGGTCCACGACGTCCTCGCCGACGGCCCGCTCCCCCAGCGCCGGCTCGGGGCCGCCCTGGCCGAACGCTTCCCGGCGTACACCGCCACCCAGCTCGGGCAGGTGGCCCGGATCGCCGAGGTGCTCGTCCAGCTGCCCCCGCGCGGCTGCTGGAAGCCGACCGGGTCGACCGCCGTCGCCTACGACCACGCGGAGCGATGGACCGGTCTCTCGCTGACCGAGCCCGACGTGCCCGCGATCGTGCGTCGCTACCTGGCGGCGTTCGGCCCCAGCACCGCCGCCGACATGACGGCGTGGTCCGGGATCACCCGCCTGGGACCGGTCGTGAAGGCGATGGCGGACCTCGAGGTCCACGAGGACGAGGACGGCAAGGTCCTCTACGACGTCCCCGGCGCCCCGGTCGCCGACGAGGACGCACCGGCGCCAGTGCGCCTGCTCGGCAACTACGACAACGTCTGGCTCTCCCACGCGGGCCGGGACCGGGTCACCGCACCGGAGCACCGCCGGCTGTGGATGGGCGCCAACGGCGCGCAGGCGCTGTCGATCTACGTCGACGGCTGGCTCGCCGGTCTGTGGCGGGTCGAGGACGGGCGGGTCACGGTCGTGGAGATGGTCCGCGACCTGACCCGGACCGAGCGGGCCGGGCTGGACGAGGAGATCGCGCGCGTGGAGACCCTGCTGGCCCACTGAGGTGATGCGGTTTGGGACCAAACCGTGCGATTCGGGGCCGCTGACGTGCGGTTTGTGCCCAATCGTCAGCTGGTCAGACCACCCCAGCGCGGGGTGCGCGCGAGCAGGGCGGCGACGGCGGCGACGCCGGCGGTGGAGGTACGCAGCACCTCGGCCCCGAGGCGTACGGCGACCGCGCCGTGCGCAACGAACCGGGCGACCTCGTCGTCGGTGAGCCCGCCCTCGGGGCCCACGACGACGACCAGGTGGCCGTCGGCCGGCAGGGCGAGGGCGCCGAGGGGCTCGGTGGCGTCCTCGTGCAGCACGATCGCGACGTCGGCCGAGGCGATCAGGTCGGCCACGTCGTCGCTCGTGGCGAGCGGCAGCACCTCGGGATGCCAGGCGCGGCGGGCCTGCTTGGCGGCCTCGCGGGCCGTGGCCTGCCACTTCGCGTGGGACTTCGTGGCACGCTCACCCTTCCAGACCGCGACGCTGCGCGCGGCGGCCCACGGCACGATCCGCGCGACGCCGATCTCGGTGAGCACCTCGACCGCGAGCTCGCCGCGCTCGCCCTTGGGCAGCGCCTGGACGACGGTGACCGAGGGCCGCGGCTCGGGGTGGTCCGCGATGTCGGTGACCGCCACCGTGAACGAACGCTTGGTGGTGGCGCTCACCTCGCCGGTCGCGACCCGGCCCAGCCCGTCGGCGAGCAGCAGCCGCTCCCCCACCCGGAGCCGGCGTACGACGACCGCGTGGTGCGCCTCGTCGCCCTCGACGGTCACGGGGTCACCGGGGCGGACGCCGTCGAGCGTCGGCACCAGGTGCTGGGGCAGGGTCATGCTCGGTGGCCCGGCGGCTCAGTGGGTGAACGCGTCGCGGAGCCGACCGAACACGGACTTGTGCGCCGGCCGGACGTCGCCGGTGGGCTGCTCCTCGCCCCGGATCGCCGCCAGCTCGCGCAGCAGCTCCTCCTGGCGGGGGTCGAGCCGGGTCGGGGTCTCGACGGCGACGGTGACCGCGAGGTCGCCGCGGCCGCCACGCAGCCCGGGGACACCGCGCCCGCGCAGCAGGACCTGGTGCCCGGACTGCGTGCCGGCCGGGACCTGCAGCTCGAAGGAGGTCTCGACCCCCGCGTCCTCCTCGTGCTCGAGGTCGGCCTCCAGGGTGGGCAGCGTGATCGTCGTCCCGAGCGCGGCGGCGGTCATCGGCACCGACACGGTGCAGTGCAGGTCGTTGCCGTGACGCTCGAAGACCTCGTGGGGGGCGACGTGGATCTCGACGTACAGGTCGCCGGCGGGGCCGCCGCCGGGGCCGACCTCGCCCTGCTCGCTGAGCTGGACCCGGGTGCCGTTGTCGACGCCGGCGGGGATCTTGACGGTGAGGGTACGGCGCGAGCGGACCCGGCCGTCGCCCGCGCACTCGCGGCACGGGTCGGGGATAACGGTGCCGAACCCGCGGCAGGCCGCGCACGGACGCAGCGTGCGGATCTCGCCGAGGAAGGAGCGCTGGACGTGGGCGACCTCGCCGGCGCCGCGGCAGGTCTCGCACGGCACCGGGTGGCTGCCGGGGGCGGCGCCCTCGCCGTCGCAGGTGGTGCAGCGCACGGCGGTGTCGACCTTGAGCTCGCGGGAGACGCCGAAGGCCGCATCGGCCAGCTCGACCTCGATCCGGATCAGCGCGTCCTGGCCGCGGCGCACCCGCGGCCGCGGGCCGCGGCCGCCGCCCCCACCACCGGGACTGCCGCCGAAGAACGCGTCCATGATGTCGGTGAACGAGAAGCCCGCGCCCTGGCCGCCGAAGCCGCCGCCGAACGGGTCGCCGCCGCGGTCGTAGGCCGCGCGCTTCTGCGGGTCGGACAGGACCTCGTAGGCGGCGGTGACCTGCTTGAACCGCTCCTGGCTCTCCGGGTCGGGGTTGACGTCGGGGTGCAGCTGGCGGGCGAGCTTGCGGTAGGCCTTCTTGATGGTGTCGGCGTCGGCGTCACGCTCGACGCCCAGCAGCTCGTACGGGTCTTGGCTCACTTCTCTTCTTCTCAGCTCTCGTCGAGGATGCGGGAGACGTAGCGCGCCACGGCGCGCACCGCCGCCATCGTTCCGGGGTAGTCCATGCGGGTGGGGCCGACGATCCCGAGCGCGGCGAGCGCGTCGTCGGGGCCGTAGCCGGTGGCCACGACACTGGTCGAGGCGAGCTCCTGGATCGGGCCCTCGGCGCCGATCCGGACCGTCACCGCGCCGCCGGTCGTCGCCTCGCCGAGCAGCTTGAGGAGCACGACCTGCTCCTCGAGCGCCTCGAGCAGCGGGCGGACCGAGGTCTCGAAGCTGTCGCCGAACCGGGCCAGGTTCGCCGTACCGCCGACGACGACGCGCTCGTCGGAGCGGTGGTCGCTCATCGCCTCGACCAGGGTGTCGACGACGGCGACGGTCGCGGGCGAGGCGATGGGGGCGTCCTCCTCGCCGCTGCCGCGGACCAGCGCGTGGAGCGCGGCGGCGGCGTCGGCGATGACCTCGCCGGTGGCCGCGAGGTTGATCCGGGTGCGCAGGGTCGCGAGCTCGTCGTCGCTGATGTCGGCGTCGAGCTCGACGAGGCGCTGCTCGACCCGTCCGGAGCTGAGGATGAGCACCAGCAGCAGACGCATCGGCGTCAGGGCGACGACCTCGATGTGGCGCACGGTGGAACGCGAGAGCGTGGGGTACTGGACGACGGCGACCTGGCGGGTCAGCTGCGCGAGCAGCCGCACCGAGCGGTGCACGACGTCGTCGAGGTCGACCGCGCCCTCGAGGAAGCCCGCGATGGCGCGACGCTCGGCCTGGGTGGTCGGCTTGACCGTGGAGAGCCGGTCGACGAAGAGCCGGTAGCCCTTGTCGGTCGGCACCCGGCCGGCACTCGTGTGGGGCTGGTGGAGGTAGCCCTCGTCCTCCAGCGCGGCCATGTCGTTGCGGATCGTGGCCGGCGAGACGTTGAGGTGGTGGCGCTCGACGAGCGCCTTGGAGCCGACGGGCTCCTCCGTCGAGACGTAGTCCTCGACGATCGCACGCAGCACGGCGAGCCTGCGCTCCTCCTGCATGCCCACCTCCTGAACTTGGCACTCCACCATCGGGAGTGCCAATCCTAGCCCGGACCCGCTCGAATGCACGGACCCACGGGACGTGCCCTCCCGACGCCTGGCCGATCCATGAGGTCGCCCACCTCGTCTCGCGGTCACGACCGGCAGGGAGCGGACAGGGCGCTCGCCCCCGATCGGCCGGTCGCTACGGTGGACCGATGCCGTTCACCGAGGTCGCGGACCGGGTCTGGGTCCGCCGTGTTGCGTCGTACGACGTCAACCTGGTCGTCGTGGGGGGCGAGCGCGGCCTGGTCGTCGTCGACACCCTCGCCACGGCCGCGGAGGCCCGCGCCGCGATCGCGGCGATCGGCGACCTGCGCGCCGGCCCGGTCGTCGCCGTGGTCAACACCCACGACCACTTCGACCACGTGCTCGGCAACGCCGCCTTCAAGGAACGGTACGACGACCCGCCGGTCCACGCGACCGAGGAGGCGGCCGCCCGCACCGATCCCGCGGCGCCGCCCGCCGACCACACCTTCTCCAGCGCCTCGGTCATCGACCTCGGCGACCGCCAGGTCGAGCTGGTCCATCCCGGCCGCGGCCACACCGCGGGCGACCTCGTCGTCCGGGTGCCCGACGCCGACGTGCTGCTGGCCGGCGACCTGGTCGAGGAGGCCGCGCCGCCGTCCCTGGGCAGCGACTCGTGGCCGCTCGACTGGCCGCAGACACTCGACCTGGTCCTCGGCCTCACCACGCCCTCGACCGTCGTCGTCCCCGGCCACGGCGGCGTGGTCGACCGCCGCTTCGTCGAGGACCAGTGCGACGACCTGCGTGCCGTCGCCGAGACCATCCGCGACCTCGCCACCCGTGGCGTCCCGGAGGCCGAGGCGCTCGGCTCCGCCACCTGGCCCTTCCCCGTCGAGGCCCTGCACCACGCGATCCCGCGCGGCTACGCACAGGTCCCCCGGGCGCGCCGCCAGCTGCCCCTGGCCTGAGTTCTCGCGTCCAGCGTGCTCGGCGTCGGCAACGCGCTGGCCAACACGCTCGGCTTCCGGCAGGACGACGATCTCCTCGTCATGACCCGGGTCCACCCGGACGCGGTGGCGCGGCGATCCGGGCAGCACTGAAGGACCCGTCACAACCCTGACGCTGCCGCGTGTTCGCCCCGGGAGTCGCGGCGGTTCGGCCTAAGGTGGTCCGTCGTGGATCGCTACGGGACCGACGTGCTGGCGGGTGACTGGAAGGTCCCCAAGCGGGGCCGGGCGGTGGAGACGCCGGCCGACCCGGGGCTCGTGGTCGAGGAGGTCACCACCGACTGGTGCGGCGAGATCGTCGCCGTCGACCGCGACCTGGACACCGTCACGCTCGAGGACCGGCACGGCAAGCGTCGTACCTTCCCCCTCGGCACCGGATTCCTCCTCGAGGGCAAGCCGGTCATCCTGACCGCGCCGATCACCAAGGCCGGCCCGGTGAAGCCGACCCGCACGGCGAGCGGCTCGATCGCCGTGCACGACGCCAAGGCGCGGGTCGCGCGGGCGAGCCGGATCTTCGTCGAGGGCCGACACGACGCCGAACTCGTCGAGAAGGTGTGGGGCGACGACCTGCGCATCGAGGGCGTCGTCGTGGAGTACCTCGGCGGCGTCGACGACCTCGCCGACCACCTGCGCGACTTCAAGCCCGGCCCCCAGCGGCGCGTCGGCGTCCTGGTCGACCACCTGGTCGCGGGCTCCAAGGAGAGCCGGATCGCGCAGAACATCATGAAGTCACCGGTCGGCAAGGACGTCCTCATCGTCGGCCACCCGTTCATCGACATCTGGCAGGCGGTGAAGCCCGAGCGGCTCGGCTTCGCGGCCTGGCCGAAGGTCCCCAAGGGCATCGACTGGAAGACGGGCACCTGCCAGCAGCTCGGCTGGCCGCACCGCGACCAGGCCGACATCGCCCGGGCGTGGAAGCACATCCTCGGCGGCGTGCGCGGGTTCCAGGACCTCGACCCGGCGCTGCTGGGGCGGGTCGAGGAGCTGATCGACTTCGTCACGCTGGTCTGACCAGTTGCGGTTTGGTCCCAAACCGCAACGATCGGGGCCGAAATGCCGCGGTTTGGGACCAAACCGCAGCAGTCACAGCCCAGAGCGGAACCTCGCGAGCACCTCGTCCACCCGTCGCTGGTCCCGGGCCTCGAGCGGGATCAGCAGCTCGGTGACGACGTCGGTGAGCTCGGCGATGCGCCGGTTCAGCTGACGGTTCTCCTGCACCTCCGCCTCGAGGACGCGGACCCGCTCGCGCAGACCGGCGTGCGCGCGGAGCCGGCGCCGGGCCTGGCGGGCGCGGTGGGCGAGGTCGGTGGTGGTCATCGGGTCTCCTTCGGGGCAGCGGGCGCCGGCCAGGCGGCGCGGATCCGGCACACGGCCGGGTCGGGCAGGTCGAACATGTCGTCGCCGGGGCCGGTGGTGAGGCGCTCGACGACCCCGCCGGAGGCCTCGATGCCGCGGCGCACCACCTCGACCGGGGTACGACGGACCAGGCCGTCGTCGGGGCCCGGCTCGCCGACGGCGAACTCGAGGAACAGCCGGCCGCCGCCGGGGCGCAGCGCCATCCGGGCGAGCAGCCAGAGCTGGTCGAGGGCGGCGGGGTCGAGGCAGCCGACGAGGTGGCGGGCGTGGAGGTGGTGGGGGTCGCGGGCCAGGCGGGTGCCGTGCAGCAGGGTGGAGCGGAGCTCGCCGAGGATCAGCTGGTCCACCTCGAGGGAGAGGCCGCGGTGGCGGGCGCGGCGGCGCACGACGCCGATGCTGGCGCGGGAGAAGTCGAGCGCCGCGACCCGGCGCCCCGACGAGGCGAACCAGAGCGCGTCCCGCCCGGTGCCGGTGCCGAGGTCGGCCACCGGCAGGGCGCCGAGCTGGGGCGCGACCCACTGGGCGAACGCCGAGGGCTGCTTCGGCACCGCGGCTCTTCGTGGACCGTTGTGGAACTCGGTCCAGCGGCCCATCTCGGTGCGGAAGCCGCGCAGCCACCCGTCGAGGCGGCGGACGCCGGCGGGTGGGTCGGCGTACTTGAAGGACGGGTCCGGGCGGCGCCAGTGCGGACCGTAGAGGAAGGCGAGCATCGCCTCGGGGTCGCGCGGCGCCGGGAACGCGTGGCCGTGCAGGGTGATCGTCGAGAACGGCACGATCGCCTCCCGCGGCAGGCGGCCGCTGCGGTTGCCGAACTGGTAGAAGGTGTCCCCGACGTGGAAGGCGGAGAACACGTCGATGTGGCAGACCCGGCCGTCGGAGAGCGGCAGCAGCAGCTTCACGTCGCCGCCCGACATCCGCAGCACCCGCCAGCCGCGGGCCCGCATCGCGCGGGTGATCCGGTAGGACTCGGTGGCGATGTCCGCGGGCGAGGTGTGGGCCGACAGGTAGCACAGGTCGGTGTCGGAGTCGTGCGCGAGCATCCGCCCCTCGCGTACGGCGCCGAGCAGCGCCCCGTAGTTGAGGTACGCCGCGACGCCGGCGTGCTCGCGCAGGTCGTCGATCGCGCGGCGGGTGCCGGCGAGGATCTCGTCGCGGACGGCCGCGTCGGTGGCGGCGAAGGAGCGGGCCAGGTGGCCGACCTTGTCGACGCTGAGCCGGTGGCCGGCCCGGTCGACGACGGCGAGCGGGCCCTCTCCGGTGCCGAGGCCGACCTCGTCGTCGTACAGGACGGCCGCGCCGGAGGCGTCGGTCACCCGGACCCGGCCCCGACCGCTGAGGTGGGGACGGAGCACACCGGGCCACGGCACCAGGAAACCCCCGCCGGAGGGTCGGCCGTCGCGCAGCGGGGTCAGCGACCAGACGTAGTGACCGTCGATCTCGACCACGAGCGGCGCGCCGCCGGGCGGGACGAGCAGGCCGTCGTCGGAAACGGCGACCGTCATGCCGAGGAGGCCCCGCGGTGGGCGAGCGCCTTGCGCAGCGCGGTGGAGGAGGTCTGCAGCGTGTAGGGGAAGTAGGTGACCTCGACGCCGAGCGCGGCCATCTGCGCCTCGAGCCGCTGCCCCTTGGCGGTCCCCTGCCAGTCGTCGCCCTTGAAGATCCGGTGGAAGCCGACGTCGCGCCACGAGTCGGTCTTGTCGGCGCTGTTCTCGGCGTAGACGGCGTCGACGATGCCGATCGCCTCGACGATCTCGAGCCGCTCGGCGAGCGGGACGGTCGGGAGCACGCCCTTGGTCGCGACGCACACCTCGTCGGCGACGACGCCGGCCACCAGCACGTCGCACCACTGCCGCGCCTGGCGCAGCGCGTTGAGGTGCCCGACGTGGAACAGGTCGAAGGCACCCGGGACGTACCCGATCACGGGGCCGACGACATCACCCGACTTCTTCATAAAGTCGAGTGTAACACTATATTTAATACAAGTTCATGCCAGGAGCCGGTGCACGACCCCGTCCGCGAGCAGCCGGCCGCGCAGCGTGAGCACCACGCGGTCGGCCCGGTCCTCGACCAGTCCGTCGGCGACCAGGCCCGGCAGCACGGCTCGCGCCGTGCCGTCGCCGAGGCCGTCGAGGACGTCGACCGGCAGGCCGGTCCGCAGCCGGACCTCCAGCAGCACCCGCTCCACGCGGCGGGTCTGCGGGTCGAGGACCTCCCGTGCGTGGGCGGGCGTCACGCCCTCGGCCAGCCGGCCGGCGTACGCCACCGGGTGCTTGACGTTCCACCAGCGCACCCCGCCCACGTGGGAGTGGGCACCCGGGCCGATCCCCCACCAGTCCGCGCCCGCCCAGTAGCCGAGGTTGTGCCGACAGCGGGCGGCGTCGTCGCGCGCCCAGTTCGAGACCTCGTACCAGCCGAGCCCGGCCGCGGCGAGCCGCTCGTCGGCCTGGACGTACTTGTCCGCCAGGTCGTCGTCGTCCGGCATCGGCAGCTCGCCGCGCCGCACCCGGCGGGCCAGCGCGGTGCCGTCCTCGACGATGAGGGAGTACGCCGACACGTGGTCCGGCGCGCACGCGAGCGCCGCCTCCAGCGTCTCCTCCCAGTCGTCGTTGCTCTCCCCCGGCGTCCCGTAGATCAGGTCCAGGCTCACCTGTTCGAACCCGGCCGCCCGCGCCGCCTCGACCATGCGGGGGACCCGCAGCGGGTCGTGGGTGCGGTCGAGCACGGCCAGCACGTGCGGCACGGCGGACTGCACGCCGAAGGAGACGCGCGTGTAGCCCGCCTCCCGCAGCCGCTCGAGGGAGGACAGGTCGACCGAGTCGGGGTTGGCCTCGGTGGTCACCTCGGCGTGCGGCGCCAGGCCGAACTCGTCGTCGATCGCGCGCAGCACCCGACCGAGGTCCTCCGGCGGCAGCAGCGTCGGGGTGCCGCCGCCCAGGAAGACCGTGTCGACCGGCAGGTCACGCTCGCCCAGCACGCGCCGGGCCAGCCGGACCTCGGCGACCACCTGGTCGGCGTACGACGCCCGCGAGACGCCGGGGCCGAGCTCCTCGGCGGTGTAGGTGTTGAAGTCGCAGTAGCCGCAGCGCACCCGACAGAACGGGACGTGCACGTAGAACGCGAACGGGCGGGTGCCGGCCTCGGCCAGCGCCTCGGGCGGGAGCGACCCGTCGGTCGGGACGGGGTCACCTTCGGGGAGGGCGGACGGCACGGAGCCAGTCTCCCAGCCCGGACCTCAGACCGGCACGTTGAGGCTCACCGTGTAGCCGTCCTCGACCGAGCCGGTGACCTTGGCGAGCTGGAGGGAGTACCCGTCGCTGAAGACGCCGTCGGTCTCGAGGCTCAGCTGCGCCAGGTTCTGCACGCTCTGCTCGTAGCCCTCGCTCGCGTAGACGTCGCGGCACACGTCCTCGGGCAGCGCCAGCTGGGAGGTACGCAGCTTGTCGGCCGCGCCGGTGGCGGCGTCGAGGCTCTCGTAGACCTCGAAGTGCATGTGCGGCCAGCGGCCGGCGTAGCAGGCCGGGAAGATCGTGGTGAAGGTGATGGCACCGTCGGCGTCGGCCGCCTGGACGCCGCGCAGGTAGTTCTCCTCGGCGATCTCGTCGTCGTACATCGAGTAGCGGCCCTCGCGGTCGCAGTGCCACAGGTAGACCGCGGCCCCGGCCAGCGGGGTCACCTCGTCACCGTCGAGGTCGTAGACCTTGAGCCTCACGGTCGTCGCGATCCCCTCGGCGACCCCGGTGCCGGAGCCGAAGCTCGAGGTGATGTCGCTGCGCACGACACCCGACTCGCCCAGCACGTCGGGACCGTTGCTGCCGTCGCCCGGGTACGGGCCGGCGGTCTCCTCGGGGATCTCCCCCTCGGCGACCTCGACGCTGCTGTCCCCGTCCATGCCGCCGGGCGGCGCGCCGTTGGGCGGCTGGCCCCGGCCCGTCGTACCGGACGTGTCGTCGGCACCGCAGGCGGTCAGCGCCGCGGCGGCGCCGACGCCACCCAGCAGGCCGAGCAGCCCGCGCCGGGCCATGATCCTCGGCAGGTCGTGGGCGAGCCCGAGGTCGTGCTCCTCGGTCTTCTCGGTCTGGTCGGCCGCGTGGCGGTGGTGGCTCATGCCGCGAGTCTCGCGAGCCTGCCTGTGCGCCTGCTGTCGGCTCGCTGTCGGGACCGGAGGAGGTCGCCGGCCGCAGGTCGGCGAACCGATCGACCTCCTCGCCGGCACAGGCCTCATGTGTCCCCGACCGGGGCACCTGTCCCGACCCCCAGGAGAGCCCTGTGCGAGCCACCCTCCCGACCGCCGCCGGCGCACTGACCGCCGCCGCGCTGCTGCTCGGAACCGCCCCCGCCCACGCCGAGATCGACCCCGGCGACGACTTCCAGGCGCCGCTCATCGCGTTCGACCCCGCCGGCAACCAGTGGTTCCAGGACACCGTCACGCTCAACGCGGCCGTGTCCGACCCGGGTGGATCGGTGTCGTCCGCCGACTACCAGCTGACCGGCGCCCAGGAGTCCAGCGCGCCGCTCGGTCGCAGCGGCGGCACGATCACGCTCGGCACCGAGGGGGTCACCGAGGTGACCGTCACCGCCATCGACCGCGCGGACAACGAGGCCAGCCGGATCGCGTGGTTCGGCGTCGACCGAGGTGCCCCGACCGTGACGATCAGCGCGCCTCTCGACGGCGCCCGCGTCGTCCAGCACAGCGACGTCGCGCTCACCTACACCTGCGCCGACGCCGTCTCCGGCATCGCGTCATGCTCCGGCCCCGCACCGAGCGGCACCGCCGTCGACACCTCGCAGCCGGGCACCCACCACGTCGAGGTGACCGCCACCGACCGCGCCGGCCGGACGAGCACGACCACCGCCACCTACGAGGTGGTCACCGGCGACTTCACCGTCCAGGAGCCTCCCCGGGTCACCGGCAACCTCCAGACCGACGACCTCGCCGAGGTCACGCCGCCGCGCACGACCCCCGCCGCGACCTCCGTGTCCTACCAGTGGCTGCGCGACGGCACTCCCATCCCGGGCGCCACCGGCGCGACGTACCAGACCTCCGCAGCCGACACCCTCACCCGGCTCTCGGTCCGGGCGACCTCGTCCCGCGCCGGCTACGCGGACGTCGTCACCACCTCTGCAGCCAGCTACGTCGGCCTCAACGCGCCGACCTACTCCACACCGGTCATCACCGGCGACCTGGTGGTCGGCGGCACCGTCACCGCGAGCATCGACGTGACCCCGCAGCCGTACGGGACCGCGTGGAGCTGGAAGGTCGACGGAGAGGTCCGCGGGACCGGTGCGACGTACGTCATCCAGCCGGCCGACGCCGGGAAGCGCCTCGTGGCGGAGGCGACCCTGCAACGGGCCGGCTACGCGACCCGGTGGCCCGCGTCCGAGCCGAGCACTCCGGTCCGCGCCGCGGTCCGTGACCTCGACGTCAGCGCAGCCGTGACCGGGCAGCCCGTGGTCGGACAGCGCCTCACCGCGGGCCTCCCGGCCCTGCCCGAGGGCGTCGAGGCCGGCTACCAGTGGCTGGCCGACGACGTCGCGATCCCCGGCGCCACCCAGCCGAGCCTGCTGTTGGGCCCGGCACAGGCGGGCCGCGCGATCCGGGTCCGGGTGGTGCTGACCAGCACCGGCTACGAGCCGCTGACCACGACGAGCGGCGCCACCCCACCGGTCGCGCGGGCCACCGCCGACCTGGTCGTCACGACCTCGAAGACCCGGCCGGCCGGCAAGGCGCGCAAGCGGAAGGTGCGCCTCGCCGTCCAGGTCGGCGCGACCGCGTCCAGCGGGACCGTCGTGGTGACCCGCGGGACCAAGGTCCTCGCGACGGCCACCGTGGACGCGTCCGGACGAGCCGTGGTCGTGCTCCGCAAGCAGCGCGCCCGCGCCACGTCGTACGTCGTCAGCTGGTCCGGGGACGCCGGAACCCTGCCGGCGGTGCGGACGGTCCGGGTCCCGCGCAGGTGACCCGGACCGCCGGCCCGTCAGGCGAAGGTCAGGAGTAGAAGGAGGCGATCAGGTCGGCGTTGTTGCTCTCGACCACGTTGCGCTTCACCTTCAGCGAGGGGGTGAGCTCACCGGACTCGATCGTCAGGTCGTGGTCGAGCAGCTTCCACTTCTTGATCGTCTCCCAGCGGTTGAGCTGGGCGTTGAGCTCCTCGACGTACTCCTGGACCATCGCCTGGACGGCGTCGTCGTTGACGAGGGCGGTGTAGTCCTTGCCCTCCTTGCCGTTCTCGACGGCCCAGCCGGCCATCGCGTCGGGGTCCAGGGTGATCAGCGCCGAGACGAAGTTGCGCTCCGCGCCGAACACCATGAACTGGCTGACGTACGGGCAGATCGCCTTGAACTTGGCCTCGATCGCCGGCGGCGCGATGTACTTGCCGCCGGAGGTCTTGAAGAGCTCCTTGATCCGGCCGGTGATGGTGAGGAAGCCGTCGGCGTCGAGCGAGCCCTTGTCGCCCGTGCGCAGCCAGCCGTCGGCGGTGATCGCCTCGGCGGTCGCCTCCGGACGGTTGTGGTAGCCGGCCATGACGTGCGGGCCCTTGAGCTGGACCTCGCCGCCCTCGCCGATGCGGACCTCGGTGCCGGGGAACGGCTGACCGACGGTGCCGATCTTGTAGGCGTCCGGGTGGTTGACCGTCGCGCCCGCGGAGTTCTCCGTCATGCCGTAGCCCTCGAGGATGAGGACGCCGGCCGCGTGGAACCAGGTGGCGATGTCGGCGTTGAGCGCGGCCGACCCGGAGATGAAGAAGCGGACCCGACCACCGAAGCGCTCGCGGACCTTGCTGAAGACCAGCTTGTCGAACAGCGCGTGCTGGAGCCTCAACGGCAGCGGCACGGACCGGCCGGCGAGGCGCAGCGCGTCGACCTTGCGGCCGACCTCGAACGCCTTGAGGAAGATCTTCTCCTTCAGCCCGCCCTCGGCGGACTGCATGGTGACGATCCGGGCGTGCGCCTTCTCGAAGATGCGGGGCGCGGCGCCCATGAAGGTCGGCCGCACGACCGCGAGGTTGTCGACGATCTTGTCGACCCGGCCGTCGATCGCCGTGGCGAAGCCGCACGCGAGCTGGGTGGACAGCAGCACCTTGCCGAAGGCGTGCGCCATCGGCAGCCACAGGAACTGCAGGTCGGTCTCGTCGAGGATGTTCTGGGCCTTGATCGCCTCGCCCTCGAAGACCCAGCCGCGGTGCAGGGTGCGCACCCCCTTGGGCCGACCGGTCGTCCCCGAGGTGTAGATCAGCGTGGCCAGGTGGTCGGGCTCGATGGAGCGGGCGACCTCGTCCACGGCGGTGGGCCGCTCAGCGAGCAGGGCCTCGCCGAGCGCGGCGAGGTCGTCGAGGGAGATGATCCACTCGCCGTCCGCGACCGCGGGGTCGAAGACGACCACCTTCATGACCTCGGGCAGCTCGGCGCGATGCTCCTGCAGCTTGGCGACCTGGTCGGCGTCCTCGGCGAAGACCACCCGGCTGCCGGAGTCGCCGATGATGTAGGCGGTGTCGTCGCTGCCGGTCGTCGGGTAGACCGTCGTGGTCGCGCCGCCGGCACACATGACCGCCAGGTCGGCCGCGATCCACTCGTAGCGGGTGGACGAGGCGATGGCGACACGATCCTCCTGCTCGAGCCCGAGCGAGAGCAGACCGGCAGCGAGGCGGCGTACCCGATCGCCGGCCTGGCGCCAGGTCACCGACTCCCATGCCTCTGCCTCACCCCGTGGGAAGCGGAAGGCCTCCCGGTCGGCGCTCTTCTCGACGCGGTCGAGGAACTGCACCGCGCAGTTCGTCGGCATGTGCTCGAGGAAATCGGTGTCGTGGTTGACGGGCATGACGCTCCCTGTGGTGCTCGTCCGAGACGGGGTGACTGGGCAGTAACCTAGGCCACAGGCTCCGCGGGGGGTAGCGGACGGGCCGTCCGCGAGACTATTTCCTCCGCTTTCGCGCGCACCTTGGGCAGCAGGTCCTCGATGACCAGCAGCTCCGGGAGCCGGCTGCGGTCGGTGTTGAGCGCCACGAACATGTCCCTGATCGTCACCCCGTGCCCCGGGCGGTGGACCACGGCGATCGCGTCGCCGGGAGCGATCGTCCCGGTCTCGAGCACCCGCAGGTAGGGGCCGGGCCGGGCCGCGGCGGTGAACCTCTTGACCCAGGCGCGCGGGTCGAAGCCGCTCTCCCCCATCCAGCCCTTGAAGTCGTTGCAGGGCGTGCGGACGTAGACCGCCTCCAGCACGACGCCGACGCCGGGCTCCCCGATCCGCAGCCGGGTCCCGACCTCCAACGCGTTGAGGTCGATGCCCTCGGTGGTCAGGTTCTCGCCGAACTGGCCGTCACGGACGGGCCTGCCGAGCTCGGCTTCCCAGAAGTCCAGGTCCTCGCGGGCGTAGGCGTAGACGGCCTGGTCGGGGCCACCGTGGTGCCGGGTGTCGGAGACGGAGTCACCCGCGACGCCGAGCTCGTGGACGGCGACCGGGCCGCCCACGGGGCGCTTGTCGATCGAGGTGCGGCCGATCCCCGCCCAGTCCCTGTCCTGTGGTTGCCCGACACTGATGCTCCGCACGAACGCCATGGCGCGAGGCTACCGGTGGGGCATGGCTCGGCTCCCCGGGTTTTCGTGGCTGGCGCGGGCACTCGGGTGCCACCCGGTTCCGCGGCGTGCTCTGCCCGGACCTGCGCGGTGCCGGCACCGGGCTGACGGCGTTGGCGTCGCTCGAAGGGCGATCCGGCACGACTTCGCTCCGCCGCCTTGCCAGATCGGCCGCAAACGCCGCTCGCGACGGCGCTCACTTGGGAGACACGCCCTAGTCCTGGACCGCCTTCGCGATCGACACGCACATCGTGAGGAACGCCGGCCCCGAGCGGTCGGCGAGGCGCTGACGGGCCAGGTCCAGCGCTCGGACGACCACCCAGTCGCGGGCTCGGTGCTCGTCGAGCCCTGCGGTGTCGACCGCGGCGTGGAAGCGGGCGCGGAGGCCGTCTCGCACCCGGCCGGCGAGCTCGTCGTACCTCGTCCAGAGCAGGGGCGCGACCTCGTAGTGCGGGTCGCCGCTCAGCGCCTTCGGGGCGATGGCGAGCCAGGGCGCCCGGTCGCCCGCGAGCACGTTGCCGTAGTGGAGGTCGGTGTGCACCACCGTGCCGTCCGTCGCGGGGTCCGCCGCGAACCGCTCGGCCAGGTGACGCGCCTGGACGACCAGCCGCGGCGGCAGCGGCACGTCGCGCGGCAGGTCCGCGAGCGCCCGGGCCACCTCGCCGGCGTACCGGGACAGGAGGGGCAGCTGCGGGAAGGCCGGCCGGTGCAGGTCGCGGTACAGGCCTGCGACGACCTCGCACGCCTCGACGTCCCAGTGCTCGGCGAGGTCAGGACCGGGCAACCGCTCCAGGAGCAGCGCGTGCCGGGCGGGATCGGCCCGCAGCAGACGCACCGCACCGCGCCCGTGCCAGTGCTGGAGGGCGAGGTGCTCGTGCGCGGAGCCGCCGTCGGGCAGCGCGGTCTTGAGCGCCGCCGGCGTGCCGTCGGCCGTCCTGACCGGCACGACGAGCGAGCGCGAGCCGCGCCATGCCTCGCCGTCGGGCGTGAGCCCCCACTCCTCGAGCAGGGCCGGCGTGGCGGCAGGCACGGTCGCTACTTCTTGGGCTTGTCCCCGGCCGGCCCGGTGGTGGACAGCGCGGCGACGAAGGCCTCCTGGGGCACCTCGACGCGGCCGACCATCTTCATCCGCTTCTTGCCTTCCTTCTGCTTCTCCAACAGCTTGCGCTTGCGGGTGATGTCACCGCCGTAGCACTTGGCGAGGACGTCCTTGCGGATGGCGCGGATGTTCTCGCGCGCGATCACCCGGGCGCCGATCGCGGCCTGGATCGGCACCTCGAACTGCTGCCGGGGGATGAGCTCCTTGAGCTTGCCGGCCATCATCACGCCGTAGGAGTAGGCGGCGTCCTTGTGGACGATCGCCGAGAACGCGTCGACCGGCTCGCCCTGGAGCAGGATGTCGACCTTCACCAGGTCGGAGGCCTGGTCGCCGGAGAACTCGTAGTTGAGCGAGGCGTAGCCCTTGGTCTTGGACTTGAGCTGGTCGAAGAAGTCGAAGGCGATCTCGCCCATCGGCAGCGTGTAGCGCATCTCGACCCGGTCCTCGGACAGGTAGTCCATGCCCTGCAGGTTGCCACGCTTCTGCTGGCACAGCTCCATGATCGTGCCGATGTAGTCGGCCGGCGCGAGGACGGTGGCGTCGACGATCGGCTCACGGACCTCGGCGATCTTGCCGTCGGGGTACTCGCTCGGGTTGGTGACCGTGAGCTTGGTGCCGTCCTCCATGACCACCTCGTAGACCACGTTGGGCGCGGTCGAGATCAGGTCGAGGTTGAACTCGCGCTCCAGCCGCTCGCGGGTGATCTCCATGTGGAGCAGACCCAGGAAGCCGCAACGGAAGCCGAAGCCCAGCGCGCCGGACGTCTCCGGCTCGAAGGTGAGGGCGGCGTCGTTGAGCTGCAGCTTCTCGAGCGCGTCGCGCAGCGTCGGGTAGTCGTCGCCGTCGATCGGGTACAGCCCCGCGAAGACCATCGGGTTCGGGTGCTCGTAGCCGCCGAGCGGCTCGGCGGCGGGTCGCGAGCTCACGGTCACGGTGTCGCCGACCCGGGACTGGCGCACGTCCTTCACGCCGGTGATCAGGTAGCCGGTCTCGCCGACGCCCAGCTTGCCGGCCTTCATCGGCTCGGGGCTGATCACGCCAACCTCGAGCATCTCGTGCAGCGCGCCGGTCGACATCATCTTGATCTTGTCGCGGTGGGACAGCTCGCCGTCGAAGACCCGGACGTAGGTGACCACGCCGCGGTAGGTGTCGTAGACCGAGTCGAAGATCAGCGCGCGGGCCGGGGCGTCGGCATCGCCGACCGGCGCCGGGACCGACTTCACGATCTCGTTGAGCAGCGCCTCGACGCCGACGCCGGTCTTGGCCGAGGTGAGGAGCACGTCCTCGGGCTCGCAGCCGACCAGGTTGGCCAGCTCGGCGGCGTACTTCTCGACGTTGGCGCTCGGCAGGTCGATCTTGTTGAGCACCGGGATGATGTGGAGGTCGGCGCCCATCGCGAGGTAGAGGTTCGCCAGCGTCTGCGCCTCGATGCCCTGGGCCGCGTCGACCAGCAGGATCGCGGCCTCGCATGCCTGCAGCGAGCGGGACACCTCGTAGGTGAAGTCGACGTGGCCCGGGGTGTCGATCATGTTGAGGATGTAGGTGCCCGGCTCGGCGCCCGCCTCGTTGTCGGCGGCCACCGTCCACGGCATCCGGACGGCCTGGCTCTTGATCGTGATGCCGCGCTCGCGCTCGATGTCCATCCGGTCGAGGTACTGCGCCTTCGCCTCGCGCTCGCCGACGACGCCGGTGAGCTGCAGCATCCGGTCGGCGAGCGTCGACTTGCCGTGGTCGATGTGCGCGATGATGCAGAAGTTGCGGATGATCGCGGGGTCGGTGTGACCCGGCTGCGGGGCGGCGGCAGACATGGTGGCTCCATCCTCCCAAAGCCGGACGGGTTCAGGAATTCGCCGTCCGCGGTTCACCCCCGGCTCCCCCGGCCGACCCCGCGCCGTTCGCTCGCGAACGGTGGGCTGGCGCCATGCCCTCGGACATTCCCGCCCCCGCCTCCCGCCGCGCCCTCCTGCGGGGTGCTGCCCTCGTCGCCGGTACCGCCGCCACCACGGGCCTGGTCACCGGCCGCCTCCCCGGTCGCGCCTCCGCTGCCCCCCTCCTCGTCCGCGGCGACCGGCCGGCGCTCCCGCTCGGGGTCCAGTCCGGCGACGTCCGGCCGGGCTCCGCCGTGCTCTGGGCGAAGGCCGACCGGCCCTCACGGCTGGTCGCCGAGATCAGCCGTGACCCCTCCTTCCGCAAGGCGCGCACGGTCCGCGGCCCCGTCGTCACTCCCGAGACCGACCTCACCGGCATGCTGCGCCTCGGCGACCTGCCGCCGGGCGCCGACCTCCACTACCGGATCCGCGCCGTCGACCTCCGCGACCACCGAGCGGCCAGTGCCCCGACCGTCGGCCGACTGCGGACCGCGCCGGGGCGCCGCGACGACGTCCGCTTCTTGTGGTCGGGCGACATCGCCGGCCAGGGCTGGGGCGTCAACCCGGCGTACGGCGGCTTCCGGATCGCCGACGCGATGCGGTCGCGCAACGCCGACTTCTTCTTGTGCAGCGGCGACAACGTGTACGCCGACGGCCCGCTCCAGGCGTCGGTGACGCTGCCCGGCGGCGAGGTCTGGACCAACCTGGTGATCCCGGAGAAGACCAAGGTCGCCGAGACGCTCGACGAGTACCGCGGGCAATACCGCTACAACCTGATGGCCGACAACTGGCGCGCCTTCCTCGCCGAGACCGCGCAGGTCTCCCAGTGGGACGACCACGAGGTGCGCAACAACTGGTTCCCCGGCCAGGTCCTCGAGGACGCGCGCTACACCGAGAAGCGGATCGACGTCCTGGCGGCCCGCGCGCACCAGGCCTTCCACGAGTACGTCCCCGTGGCGCCGATCTCCCCCGATACCGAGGGCCGCGTGTACCGGGTGATCCGGTACGGCCGCCACCTCGACCTGTTCGTGCTGGACATGCGCACCCACAAGGACCCCAACACCGGCAACCGCGAGACAGCCGGCGACGGCGGCGTGCTCGGCGCGGAGCAGACCGCGTGGCTGATCCGCGAGCTGCAGCGCTCGAAGGCCACCTGGAAGGTGATCGCCAACGACCTGCCGCTCGGGCTCGTCGTACCCGACGGGGCTGCCGCGCAGGAGGGCCTCGCCCAGGGCGACCCCGGCGCGCCGCTGGGCCGCGAGATCGACATCGCGCGGGTCCTCACCGCACTGCAGCGCGCCGGGATCCGCAACCACGTGTGGCTCACCGCCGACGTTCACTACACCGCTGCCCACCACTACTCGCCCGACCGGGCGGCGTACCAGGACTTCGACCCGTTCTGGGAGTTCGTCTCCGGTCCGCTCAACGCGGGCGGCTTCGGGCCGAACGCCCTCGACGCCACGTTCGGACCGGTCGCCGACTTCGTCGCGGCGCCGCCGACCGCCAACGCCTCGCCGGCCCAGGGCTTCCAGTTCTTCGGTGAGGTCGAGGTCGAGGGGCACACCGGACAGCTGACGGTGACCCTGCGCGACGTCGCCGGCGCGGCGATCTACACCAGGACCCTGGACCCCGCCGCGCGCTGAGCGCGTCGCGGGGTCCTCGGTCATGATGGGCCGCGTGTTCCCCACCGTCATCCCCCACGGCCGGACCGCCCGGCGGCTCTCCTGGGTGCACCTGCCCCCGCTCGTCCGGCGCGCCGTCGAGCAGCGGCTCGGCTCGCCGGTCGTGGACGCGGTCTCGCAGGACAGCGGGTTCACCCCCGGCTTCGCCTCGGTGCTGACCTGCGCGGACGGGACCCGCACCTTCGTGAAGGCGGCCTCCACCAAGGCGCAGCGGGTCTTCGCCGATGCCTACCGCGAGGAGGCCCGCAAGCTCGCCGGGCTGCCGGCCGCCGTACCTGCACCGAGGTTGCTGTGGACCGACGACGTCGCCGACTGGTTCCTCCTCGCCACCGAGCACGTCGAGGCCCGCGCACCGCACCGCCCCTGGTCGGCCGACGACCTGGCCGCGGCGTCGGCGATGACGCTCGCCATCGCCGAGGCGCTGACCCCGGCGCCGGGCATCGCGCTGGACAGCGCGGTCGACGACTTCGCGTCATGGCCGGCCCTGTGGGACCGGGTCGCCCACCCGCGCCGTACCGACCTGCGCGCCCTGGCTGACCGGTACGCCGAGGTCGTGGCCGGCGACACCCTCGTGCACACCGACATCCGCGACGACAACATCCTCCTCCGTCCCGACGGCACGGCCCTGCTGTGCGACTGGAACTGGCCCACCGTCGGCGCTCGCTGGCTCGACTCCCTGCTCCTCCTCATCGGACCGCGCGGCGACGGTCTCGACGTCGAGGCCCACATCGCCGGCCACCCGCTGCTCGCCAGCGTGCCCGCCGAGCACATCGACGTCTTCTTGGCGCTGGTCCTCGGCTACTTCGCCGCCAGCGCCGACCAGCCGGTCCCCGCCACCTCGCCCCACCTGCGTGCGGCACAGGCCTGGCAGCGCGACGTCGTCGACCACTGGCTGGCCGAGCGGCGCGGCTGGGTGGACTGACCTCGTGGCCCCCGTGGCCCCCAGCCGCGGCCGATCGCCCCGGAGCCCGGACGAGATGGTCGGCACGATCAACGGGACGCCGGGCGGGAACGCCGGCCGCGAGAGCTCACGCGCGGGCCCCGGTCTGCCCGATTTGGGAGGCGGATCGACCCACTGTTAGCCTTGCTGGTCGCGACTACGCGTTCCCTGCCGCCCGCCCTCCGACAGCCGTCGGGGTGGGCCGAAACGGTGACCGAGCCGCGCTCCGGACCAGAACCAGCATTCCACCTGACTACAGAGGCGAGTAACCCGTGGCGAACATCAAGAGCCAGATCAAGCGCAACAAGCAGAACGAGAAGCGTCACGAGCGCAACAAGGCCGTCAAGTCCGGCCTGAAGACCGCGATCCGCAAGTTCCGCGAGGCCGCCGAGGCCGGCGACAAGGACGCTGCCGTCGCGCTCGGCCGTGAGGCCACCAAGAAGCTCGACAAGGCCGCCTCCAAGGGCGTCATCCACAAGAACCAGGCCGCGAACCGCAAGTCGTCGATCGCGAAGCAGGCCGCCTCTCTCTGAGACCACCCTGCTGGCTCCGGTCCTGAGCCATCACGTCAAGGGAGTCCCCGCTCGCGGGGGCTCCCTTCGTGATTTCTCACCGGCCCGTGGCGTTGAGTTGCCACTTTCTCACCGTTGAGTTGTCGGGAACGGCGGTCGGGTGCGGCCGGCGAACGCATCTCGACGGCGAGGAAGGGGCAACTCAACGGTGAGAAAGTGGCAACTCAACGCTGGCGCAGGGAGGTCACGGTGAGGACCAGCCGCTCGAGGGCGTACGACGAGTCGCTGGCCGCGCCCTTGATGTCGGCGTCGGCGTGGGCGACGGCCCGGATGGCGCGGGCCAGGCCGGCGTCGGTCCAGCCGCGGGCCTGGTCGCGCAGCGAGCGCAGCTTCCACGGCGGGACGCCGACCTCGCGGGCCAGGTCGGCGTCGCGCATGCCGCGGGGGGCGCTGACCAGCCGGGCCAGGCCGCGGGCGCTGCCGGCGAACGCGGAGGTGATCAGGACGGCCGCGGTGCCGGCGTCGAGGGCCCAGCGCAGCTCCTCCAGCGCGACCCGGTCGCGACCGGCGAAGGCGGCGTCGGCGACGGCGAAGGACTTCGCCTCGGCCCGGCCGCCGAAGTAGCGGCGGACCTGGTCCTCGCTGATCCGCTCGCCGGGGAAGTCGCTGGTGAGCTGGTGGGCGGCGCCGGCGAGGGAGCGCAGGTCGCGGCCGACCGCCTCGATCAGCACGTCGGCCGCCTCGCGGTCGATCCCCGCGCCGTGGCGGCGGACCTCGTTGGCCACGAAGCCCGGGTAGTCCGAGGCCTTGAGCTCCTCGGACTTGTGCTCGGTGACGGTCTTCAGCTTGCGGAGCTTGGTGAGCACGCCGCTGCCCTTCTGGCCGCCGCCGTGGACGAGCACCAGGGCGACGTCCTCGACCGGCGCCGCGGCGTACCCCAGCAGGCCCTCGACCGACTCGTCGGGCAGGTTCTCCAGGCCGCGGACCACGACGCAACGCACCGCGGAGAACAGCGACGGCGCCGCCATCTCCCCCAGCGTGGCCAGGGTCAGGTCGGACGCCGAGCTGTCGGCGAACTCGGCCTCGGCGTCGTGGGCGCGCACCGCCGCCTTGACGTCGTCGACGGTCCGGGCACCGAGGAACTCCTCCTTGCCGGTGACCAGGATGACCCGGCCCAGCACGTCCTCGGCCCGCATGCGCCCACCCTCCCACACGCCCCCGACACGGCACGCGGCACGTCGCCGACAACACGGGGCCTCACTCCCGGCTGACCGTCCGGACGACACCCGAGCCGTCCGCGACCACGGCCACGTCGCCGTCTCGGTCGGTCCGCAGCACCCGCGCCCCCGCGCCCTGCAGGCCGCGGAGCACCGCGGCGGACGGGTGGCCGTAGTCGTTGTCGGCGCCCACCGACACCAGCGCCACCTCCGGACGCAGCGAGGTCAACCAGTCGAGGTCCTGGTGGCGGCTGCCGTGGTGGGGCACCTTGAGCACGTCGACGTCGAGGTCGCCCACCAGCCGGGCCACCTGGGCCTGGCCAGGAGGCTCGACGTCGCCGGTCAGCAGCAGCCGTACTCCGGCCACCACGACCAGCAGCACCACGCTAGCGTCGTTGGCGGTGCTGCCGTCCCCCGGTCCCTCGACCGGGCCGTCGCCGGCCCGGGCCAGGTCGGGATGGAGCACCTGCAGCGTGGCAGCGCCCACCCGCCTCGTCCCGCCGTACGACACCGGCGCGACCGGCACGCCCGCCGCCTGCGCCGCCCGCCGGACCCGGTCCACCCCGCCCGGCGGGTCGGCCAGTGGCGTCGTCTCGATCCCGCCCACGCTGCGTCCGTCGAGAACCCCCTCGAGCCCGTCGACGTGGTCGGCGTGGAAGTGGGTGATCACGACCAGCGGCACCTGCTCGACGCCCAGCCGGTCGAGGCACCCGTCGACGGCCCGCGGGTCCGGCCCGGCGTCGATCACGATCGCCGCTCCACTGCCGACCGCGAGCGCGAGCGCGTCGCCCTGGCCGACGTCACAGGCGACCAGGACCCATCCCGGCGGCGGCCACCCGCCCGACGCCGCCGACCACAGCCGGCCCGGCACCCCGAGCACGACGAGCAGGAGCAGCACGGCGAGGACCGCGCCGGCGGCGCGGTGGCGTACCAGCCGCGGCAGGACGAGGCCGGCCAGCAGGCAGAGCACGACGAGCCCGCCGAGGGCGAACGCGCCGCTCCCCCAGCCGACGGCGGCCCCGGGCAGGGCGGCGGCGTGCTCGGCGACGGCGATGATCCAGCCCACGCTCCAGCCCGCGAGCGTGCCGCACAGCCGCCCGGCCCACGGCCAGACCAGCCCGACCAGGCCGCCGGCCAGGCCCAGCACGGTGGCCGGGCCGACCGCCGGCCCCGCGAGCAGGTTGGCGCCGATCGCCACCAGGCTCACCTCGCCGGACAGGCCGGCGATCACGGGCGTGCAGGCCAGCTGGGCCGCGGTCGGGACCGCGATCGCCTCGGCCACCGGGCGCGGCAGCCATCGCGCCAGCGCCGTGGCCAGCGGCGGGCCCAGCAGCACGATCCCGGCGGTCGCGAGCACCGACAGCGCGAACCCCGCCGCGACGGCGAGGTCGGGCTGGACCAGGACCAGCGCGGCGACCGCCACGCCGAGGGCGCGCAGCCCGCGGCGGCGGCCGTCGGGGCCGAAGGCGAACAGGCCGACGACGCCCATCACCGCCGCGCGGAGCACACTCGGCTCGGTCCGGGCGAGCAGCACGAACCCGACGATCCCGGCCAGGCCGACCACCGCGAGCCAGCGGCGGCGCACCCCCGCAGCCCGGGCGACCAGCAGCAGCGAGCCGACGACCAGGGTCAGGTTGGTGCCGCTCACCGCGGTCAGGTGGGTCAGTCCGGTCGTCCGGAAGTCGCGTTCGAGGTCGTCCGGCAGGCTGGCGTCGTCACCATCGACCAGCGCCGGGACGAGTCCGGCCTGGTCGGGCGGCCGGTGCGCGACAGCGTGCCGGATCGAGGCACGGACCGCGGCGGAGGCCCGCCACCACGGGTCGGCGCCGCGGACCCGGACGGGGTCGCGGGCGCCGGTGAGCAACGCTGCCGTGCCCGGTTCGTCGGACTCCGCGAGCCGGCCCTCGGCCACCACCCGCTCGCCCAGCCCCGAGGCCGACCAGGCCGGGGAGCCGATGACGACGACGCTGCCGCCCGTGCGCAACCGGCGGCCGCGCGACGTCACCTCCTGCACCCGCAGCCGGACCACGACCTGCGGACCGGCCCGCCCCACGATCACCCGCGGATCGGACACGACCGTGCCGACCAGGTCCGCGGTCGCCCGCTCGGCGGCGAGGTCGTGGAGCGGCGACCCGCGGACCGCGTCGTGGCGCAGCACGGTCCCGGTGACGGCCGCGGCGGCGACCAGCAGAGCGGCGAGCAGCAGCCGGACCAGGCCCGGCGGGAGTCGGGGTGCGGTCGCCCAGAGCAGGCCGGCGAGACCCAGCAGGCCGGCGTACGCGACGTTCCCGCCCTGCCGGGCAGTGATGCCGCCGACCCAGGCCGCGGCACCCAGCACGGGCATCCGCAGGTCGGGGCGGGTTGCCCTAGGGTCGGGCAGGTGACCCGCTACACCTCCGCCGAGCTCGCCCGCGGCGCGCTCGGCGCGCTGCTCGGGATCGCCGTCGCCGGCGCGACCGCGCGGGCCGTCCCGGGTGGTCCCGAGCTGCTGCCGTTCATCGTCGCACCGATGGGCGCCTGTGCGGTCCTGCTCTTCGCGGTGCCGGCCAGTCCGCTCGCCCAGCCGTGGCCGGTTCTCGGCGGCAACCTGGTCTCGACGGCGATCGGCCTGACGGCGCACTGGATCGTCGACGACGTCCTCCTCGCCGCCGCCGTCGGCGTGGGCACCGCGATCGGCGCCATGATGCTGCTCGGCTGCCTGCACCCGCCCGGCGGCGCCTGCGCGCTGCTGGCCGCGACCGCGACCCCGGCCATCGCCGAGCAGGGCCCGCTCTTCGTGCTCACGCCGGTCGCGGTCAACACGGTGGTGCTGCTGCTGGTCGCGGTCGTCGTCAACAACCTGACCGGCCGGAGGTACCCGCACCGGCCCGCCCTGCCGGCGGACACCTCCCCCGCGGCCGCCGCCCTCGGCATCACGACGCCCGACGTCGAGCAGGCGATGAACCGGATCGCCGACCGGCTCGACGTACTGCCGGCCGACATCGTCTCGATCGTGCGGGACGCCGAGACCCACGCCCTCGACCGGCGCCTGGGCGCGATCCCCGTCTCGGGGATCATGAGCACCGACGTCGTCGTGGTGCACCCGTTCGAGTCGATCTACCGGGCGCGGACCCTGCTCGTCCAGCGCCAGGTCAAGACGCTCCCCGTCGTCGACGACGAGCGGCGGGTGGTCGGGGTGGTGTCGATCATCGACCTGTTCACCCGCGACATCGTCGAGCTCGAGCCGGTCGAGTCGATCATGCGGACCGACGTCACCACGATCGCGGCCGGCACCCCGGTGGCCGAGCTGGTGCCGCTCATGACCGCCGAGGGCTACAAGAACCTCCCCGTCGTCGACGACGCGGGGCGGCTCGTCGGCATGATCACCCGTGGCGAGCTGATCGCGGTGCTGCACCGTGCGCTCCTCGGCGCCACCTGACCCGTCCGTCGACATCGTTGCGACTCACACCGTCACGTGCGGGGTGATCTGCTCGAGCGTCCTGGGCCCGATCCCGTCGACCTCGAGCAGCTCGTCGATGCTGGTGAACCCGCCGTGGGCCTCGCGCCAGGCGATGATCGACTGCGCGGTGACCGGCCCCACCTCGGGCAGGCCCTCCAGCTCGGCCTGACCAGCGGTGTTGAGGTTGACCAGCGGCCCGGCCGGCCCACTCGCGCCCGCACCGCTCCCCCCGGTCGGCGCGACCGCCCCACCGGGAGACCGAGCGCCGACCACGATCTGCTCGCCGTCGACGAGCACCCGGGCCAGGTTGAGCGGGGTCAGGTCGACGCCCCTGCGGGCGCCGCCGGCGGCCGCGAGGGCGTCGGTGACCCTCGCCCCCGCGCTGAGGACCACGATCCCCGGACGGCGCACCTTCCCCGCGACGTCGACGGTGACGGTGGCCGAGCCGCTCGACGGGTCCGCGGAACCGGGGGTGGGCTGCCGGGAGGTGGACGGGGAGACGGACGGGGCGATGGACAGGGAGGCGGACGGGGCGGTGGCGACGAGGGGCGCGGCTGCGCCGGCGGACACGGGCGCGAGCGGCTCGGTGCGGTCGCGGAGCACCCACCAGGTGGTGACGGCGAGCCCGAGGGCCACCGCGAGCGCGACGACCGCGACCTGCGGCAGGCCGAGGGCGGGCAACCGGCCGGCGAGCGGAGCGAGGGCGTCGCGGGGATCGGGACGGGGGCGTCGTCGGCGGGACGCGTGCCGGCCCGGCACCGGCAGTGCCGGCGCCTCCCGCTCGACCGGGAGCGGGGTCACCGCGGCCGGTGCCCCGGGGCCCACCCGCTCGGGCCCGGGGGCGTCGGCGACCCGGGTGTGGTCGGCCCACCAGGGCTCGGGATCCGCGTCAGTGGCGGGGGTGACGCCGAGGTCGGCCGCGATCAGCGCGAGGCGGCGCGCCGCGGCGTCGGCACCGGGCGAGTCGGGGCGGGCGGCGGAGCGGCGAACGGACATGGCGGCACGCTAGGCCCGCCTCCGGCCCACCGGCTGCCGGCGCCGACCCGCCTGGGGACCACCACCGTCGAGAACCCGTCTGTGGACGGCCGACGCACCCGTCCGTGACCAGAGGGACGCAGGAGACCTGGAGAGCTCAGAGAACCGGCGCCACGCAGATCGCCAGCATGCCCGGGCCGACATGCGCGCCGAGCACGCCGCCGAGCTCGACGCACCGCACCGGCTCGCCGGAGCGCGCCGGCACCAGCTGCTCGCCCAGCTCCTCGGCCAGCCGCTGCGCCATCGCCATGGCCCGCTCCTCGGCCGCCAGGTGGGCGACACAGACCTCCACCCGCCGGTCCGCGGCCGCCTCGACGGCGAGCGCCTCGAGGCGGGCGATCGCCTTGGCGGCGGTGCGGACCTTGGCCTGCGGTGAGATCACGCCGTCGACGATGCCGAGCAGCGGCTTGACCGCGAGCGCCCCGCCGAAGACGGCGGCGGCCGCGCCGACCCGCCCCCCGCGGCGGAGGTACTCGAGGTTGTTGACGTAGAACAGGGAGGTCGCGCCGGCGGCGCGGTCGCGCGCCGCCTCGGCCGCCTCGGCCGCCGTACCGCCGGCGGCGATGACGTCGAGGGCCGACTCGACCGCGTACCCGCTCGCGACGCCGACCTGCCGGGTGTCGACGCAGATGACCGGGACCGGCGCCTGCCGGGACGCGACGAGGGCCGACTCGAAGGTGCCGCTCACCTCCGCGGAGAGGTGGATCGAGACGATCTCGGTCGCGCCCTCCGCGGCGAGGCGCTCGTACAGGTCCGCGAACACCGCGGGCGAGGCCCGGGAGGTGCTCACGGCGCGCTTCTCCTTCAGCGCGACCGCGAGCCGCTCGGGGGTGACCTCCTCGGCGCCCTCGTCGTAGACGTCGTCGTCGATGACCACCTGCAACGGGACGACGTGCACCCCGCTGGCCTCCGCGACCTCGGCCGGGACGGTCGAGGTGGAGTCGGTGACCACGACGATCGACATGCGCTGAAGGCTATCGGTAGCCGTCGGGTCCCCGTCCCGCGCCCGACGGCGGCGAGGGTGCTCAGACGACGATGTTGACCAGCTTCGGCGCCCGCACGATCACCTTGCGGACCGGGCGGCCGTCGATCGCCTTCACGACCGCCGGGTCGGCGAGGGCCACCGACTCGAGGTCGGCCTCGCTGATGTCGGGCGAGACCTCCAGCCGGCCGCGGACCTTGCCCTGGATCTGGACGACGGCGGTGACCGCGTCCTCGACCAGCAGCGCCGGGTCGACCGTGGGCCAGGCGGCCTGGGCGACGGACGGCTGGTGACCGAGCCGCTCCCACATCTCCTCAGCGGTGTACGGCGCGACCAGGGACAGCAGGATCGCGACGGTCTCGGCGGCCTCACGGACCGCCGGGTCCTCGGGGCCGCAGCCCGAGTCGATGGCCTTGCGAGTCGCGTTGACGAGCTCCATGGTGCGCGCCACCACCACGTTGAACCGGTAGGTGTCCAGCAGCTGTGCCGCCTCGTGCACCGTCTTGTGGGTGACCTTGCGCAGCGCGACGTCACCCCCGGCGGCGTCGGTACCGGGGGCCGAGGTCACGTCGCCGGCCAGACGCCAGGCACGCTGCAGGAACTTCGCCGACCCGGCCGGCGAGACGTCGGCCCAGTCGATGTTGTCCTCGGGCGGGCTGGCGAAGACCAGCGTGAGCCGGACGGCGTCGACGCCGTACTCGTCGAGCTGGGCCCCGAGCGCGACGCCGTTGCCGAGCGACTTGCTCATCTTGTGGCCGTTGTTGATGACCGTGCCCTGCGACAGGTACGCCGAGAACGGCTCGTCCCAGTCGATCAGCCCCATGTCGCGCATCGCCTTGGTGAAGAACCGCGCGTAGAGCAGGTGGAGCACGGCGTGCTCCGAGCCGCCGAGGTAGAAGTCGACCGGCCCCCATGCCTTGGCCAGCGCGGGGTCGAAGGCCTGCGTGCCGTCGTGGGGCGAGAGGTAGCGGAAGAAGTACCATGACGAGTCGACGAAGGTGTCCATGGTGTCGGTGTCGCGCGTCGCGGGTCCGCCACAGGTCGGGCAGCTGACGTTGACCCACTCGCTCGCCGCACCCAACGGCGAGGTGCCCTTGGGCTTGAGGTCGGCGCCGCGCAGCTCGGGCAGCTCGACGGGCAGCTGGTCCTCGGGGACCGCGACCTCGCCGTCGACCGGGCAGTGGATGACCGGGATGGGCGCGCCCCAGTAGCGCTGCCGCGACAGCAGCCAGTCACGCAGCCGGAAGTTGACCGTGCCGGTGCCGTGACCGTCGGCCTCCAGCAGCTCGATGGCCCGGCGGATGCCCTCGGTCTTGTCCGTGAGGCCGTCGAGCGGACCGGAGTTGACGTAGCTGCCGTTGCCGTTGGTCGCGACGCCCGACTCCTCGGGGTTCTCCTCCCCGGTGTCGACCACCCGGCGCACGGGCAGGTCCATCACGCGCGCGAAGTCGAGGTCGCGCTGGTCGTGGGCGGGCACCGCCATGATCGCGCCGGTGCCGTAGTCGGCCAGCACGTAGTCGGAGGCCCAGACCGGGATGCGCTCGCCGTTGACCGGGTTGGTCGCGTGGACGCCCAGGAACACGCCGGTCTTGGGCCGCTCGGTCGACAGCCGGTCGATGTCGGAGGCCTTGCGTACGTCGACCAGGTAGTCCTCGAGCGCCTGCCGCTGCTCGTCGGAGACCAGCTCGGCGGCCAGCTTCGCGTCGGCGGCGACGACCATGAAGGTCGCGCCCCAGAGCGTGTCGGGGCGGGTCGTGAACACGGCGACCGGGTCATGGCCCTCGATGTCGAAGGTGACGTGGGCGCCCTCGGAGCGGCCGATCCAGTTGCGCTGCGCGTTGACGACCTTGGGGATCCAGGTGTCCTGCAGGTCGTCGAGCGAGTCGTAGAGCTCCTGGGCGTACGCGGTGGTCTTGAAGTACCACTGCGTCAGCTCCTTCTTGGTGACCTCGGCGCCGCAGCGCTCGCAGGTGCCGTCGGCCAGCACCTGCTCGTTGGCCAACACGGTCTGGTCGTTGGGGCACCAGTTGACCGGCGAGTTCTTCCGGTAGGCCAGGCCCTGCTCGCGCAGCTTGAGGAACAGCCACTGCGTCCAGTGGTAGTACTCGGGGTCCGAGGTGTGCAGGCGGCGCGACCAGTCGAAGCTCAGGCCGTACTTCTTGAACGAGGCGAACTGGGTCTCGATGTTGGCGTAGGTGTAGGTCGCCGGGTGCTCGTCGTTCTTGATCGCGGCGTTCTCGGCGGGCAGGCCGAAGGAGTCCCAGCCCATCGGGTTGAGGACCTCGAACCCGCGGAACTTCTTGTAGCGGCACAGCACGTCGTGCAGCGCCATGACCTCGGCGTGGCCCATGTGCAGGTCACCGCTCGGGTACGGGAACATCGTCAGCCCGTAGAACTTGGGCTTCTCCCCTGCCACCACGGACGCGTCGTCGGCGCGGAAGGCATCGAGGCGCTCCCAGACCGGAAGCCACTTCTCCTCGACGGCATGGGCGTCGTAGCGGACCTCGGAGGATGCGACCGTTTCACTCACGGCCCAAGGATAGTCGTCGCCGCGCGCCGGTCGGGCCACGGCCTCACCGGGTCGGACCCGCCCGACCCCGCGCCCCCGGGTCGCGGCCCGCTACCGTGCGGTCATGACCGTCACCGATCTCTTCCGACTCGACGGCAAGGTCGCCGTCGTCACCGGCGCCAGCTCCGGACTGGGCGTCGACTTCGCCAAGGCGCTGGCCGAGGCAGGCGCGGACGTCGCCATGGGCGCGCGTCGCGTCGACCGGCTCGCCGACACCGCCGCGCTCGTCGAGGCCGCCGGCCGCCGGGCGCTCAGCGTCGCGACCGACGTCGCCGACCCGGCGTCCTGCCAGGCGCTGGTCGACGCCGCGATGGACGCGTTCGGCCGGGTCGACATCCTCGTCAACAACGCCGGCGTCGGCACCGCCGTACCCGCGACCCGGGAGACGCCCGAGCAGTTCACCCAGGTGATCGACATCAACCTCAACGGCAGCTACTGGATGGCGCAGGCCTGCGGCCGCGTGATGCAGCCGGGCTCGAGCATCATCAACATCTCCTCGGTGCTCGGCATCACCACCGCCGGGCTCCCCCAGGCGGCGTACGCGGCGTCGAAGGCCGGTGTCATCGGGATGACCCGCGACCTCGCCCAGCAGTGGACGGGGCGCAAGGGCATCCGGGTCAACGCGATCGCGCCGGGCTTCTTCGCCTCCGAGATGACCGACAGCTACCCGCCCGGCTACCTCGAGGCGCAGCAGGCGCGGATCCCCGCCGGCCGCAAGGGCGACCCGCGCGAGCTCGCCGCCACCGTGGTCTTCCTCGCCTCCGACGCGGCCGGCTACGTCACCGGCCAGACCCTGGCGGTCGACGGCGGCCTGACCATCACCTGAGCGCCGGCCTACCTCACCGGGTGGTGGCTGGTGATCGAGATCCGGTTGAAGGCGTTCATCGTGATCGCGACCCACGCGACCGCGCTGTAGGCAGCATCCCCGAGCACGGCCCGGGCCTCGTCCTCGGCGTACCTGCGCTCGTCGGGCTCGGGCAGGCGGGTGATCGACTCGGCGAGCTGCAGTGCGGCCCGCTCCTGCTCGGTGAACAGCCCGGTCTCGGCCCAGGCGTCGAGCACGATCAGCCGGCGCTCCGACTCCCCCGCCTCCACGGCACGACGCCGGTGGAGGTCGAGGCAGTAGGCGCACCCATTGATCTGGGAGACCCGCATGTTGACCAGCTCGACGAGCACCCGGTCGAGCCCGGCCGCCTCCGCCGCCGCCCCGACCTCGAGGGCGAGCGCCGCCGCGGCCTGGTACGACGCCGGGTGCGACTTGTCGAGGTAGACGTTGCGGCGCCGCTCGGCCGGGCTCATGACGCCGGGTCGGTGATGTCGTCGTAGTCGTGGTGCTTGGTCAGCCACCGGGCGACGTAGGGGCAGTGCGCGATGATCCGCTTGCCCTGCGAGCGGACGTCGGCCAGCGCCGCGGCCACCAGCTCGCCCGCGAGGCCGCGGCCGCCGTACGCGTCGTCGACCTCGGTGTGGACGAAGTCGACGTGCACGTCGTCGGGCAGGCGGTACTGCGTGAACCCGGCGAGGGTCTCGCCGTCGCGGATCTCGTAGCGGTGCTTGTCGGGGGCGTGGACGTAGGCGATGCCGCTGTTGTCCGGAGCGTCGGTCATGGCGCACATCCTGCCGTAGCGCCGGAAAACGCCACGGAGGCCGCCCCCCGGGGGGGCGGCCTCCGCTCAGCGCCTCAGCGGGTCATGCGCTCAGCGCAGGTCCCAGCGGTCCGCGTCCATGACCTTGGTCCAGGCGGCGACGAAGTCGTGGACGAACTTCTCCTTGGCGTCGTCGCTGGCGTAGACCTCGGCGAGGGCCCGCAGCTCGGAGTTCGAGCCGAACACCAGGTCGTTGCGGGAGCCGGTCCAGGTGCGGCCGTCGGCGGTGGTGCCCGCGAAGACCTCCTCCGAGTCGTCCGTCGCGGTCCAGGTCGTGCCGAGCTCCAGCAGGTTGACGAAGAAGTCGTTCGTCAGCACACCGGGGGTATCGGTGAACACACCGAGGTCCGAGCCGTCCCAGTTGGTGCCGAGCACGCGGAGGCCGCCGACGAGGGCGGTGAGCTCCGGGGCGCTGACGCCGAGCAGGTTGGCGCGGTCGACCAGGGTGAACTCGGCCGGGAACTTGCTCGACTTCGCGAGGTAGTTGCGGAAGCCGTCGGCCTTGGGCTCGAGGAAGCTGGTCAGCTCGATGTCGGTCTGCTCCTGGGTGGCATCGCCGCGACCGGTGGTGGTCGTGACGGTCACGTCGACACCGGCGGCCTTGGCCGCCTGCTCGACGCCCACCGAACCGGCGACGACGATCGTGTCCGCGAGCGAGGCACCCTGCGCGGTGGCGATCTCCTGGAGTTTCGCGAGCACGACGGCCAGCTCGGCCGGACGGTTGATCGCCCACGACTTCTGCGGCTCGAGGGCGATCCGGGCACCGTTGGCGCCGCCCCGCTTGTCGGAGCTGCGGTACGTCGACGCCGAGGCCCACGCCGTCGAGACGAGCTGCGACACCGACAGGCCCGCGCCGGCGATCGCGGCCTTGAGGTCGGCGACCTGCGCGTCGGTCAGCGGCGTGCCGGCCGGGATCGGGTCCTGCCAGACGAAGTCCTCCGCCGGGACCTCGGCGCCGAGGTAGCGCGACTTCGGGCCCATGTCGCGGTGGGTCAGCTTGAACCAGGCGCGGGCGAAGGCGTCGGTGAAGGCGTCCTGGTCGTCCTTGAACCGCAGCGAGATCTCCCGCATCTCCGGGTCCTCGCGCAGCGCGAGGTCCGAGGTCAGCATCCGGGGCTCGCGCTTGGCGTCGCCGAACGACTCGGGCACCAGGTCAGCGCCGCCGTTGTTCTTCGGACGCCACTGGTGGGCACCGGCGGGCGAGGTGAACAGCTCCCACTCGTAGGCGAAGAGGATGTGGAAGAACTCGTTGTCCCAGCGGGTCGGGTGGTAGGTCCAGGTGACCTCGAGACCGGAGGTGATGGCGTCGATGCCCTTGCCGGACTTGTACGACGAGCGCCAGCCCAGGCCCTGCTCCTCGATCGGGGCGGCCTCGGGCTCCGGACCGACGTTCGCGGCGTCACCGGCACCGTGGGTCTTGCCGAAGGTGTGGCCACCGGCGATCAGCGCGACGGTCTCCTCGACCGTCATGCCCATCCGGGTGAAGGTGTCCTTGATGTCGACGGCCGACGCCAGCGGGTCGGGGTTGCCGTTGGGGCCCTCGGGGTTGACGTAGATCAGGCCCATCTGGACCGCGGCGAGCGGGTCCTCGAGGTCGCGCTCACCGGTGTAGCGCTGGTCGTCGAGCCACTCCGACTCCGGACCCCAGTAGACGTCGTCGTCGGCCTCCCAGACGTCGGGACGGCCGCCGCCGAAGCCGAAGGTCGGGAAGCCCATCTCCTCGAGTGCGACGTTGCCGGCCAGGATCATCAGGTCGCCCCACGACAGCGCGCGGCCGTACTTCTTCTTGACCGGCCACAGCAGGCGGCGGGCCTTGTCGAGGTTGCCGTTGTCCGGCCAGGAGTTGATCGGGGCGAAGCGCTGCTGGCCGTGCCCACCGCCGCCGCGGCCGTCCTGGGCGCGGTAGGTGCCGGCCGAGTGCCAGGCCATCCGGACGTAGAGCGGGCCGTAGTTGCCGAAGTCGGCCGGCCAGAAGTCCTTGGAGTCGGTCAGCGTGGCGGCGATGTCGGCCTTGACCGCGGCGAGGTCCAGACCGAGGAAGGCGGACTTGTAGTCGAAGTCGCTGCCGTAGGGGTCGGCCACGGCCGGGTTCTTGGCCAGGACCTTCAGGTTGAGCTTGTTGGGCCACCACTGCTGGTTGGGCGAACCCTGGGTCGGGTGGGTCAGACCGTGCATGACCGGGCACTTGCCGGCCGACTGCTCCGCGTCCTGCGGCTCCTCCGTCACGAGGGGCTCGGTGTGCTGGTTGCTGTCAGACATCAGGATCCTTTCAGGACCGACTGGGGGCGGATGTGCACTCGGGGCAGAGGCCCCAATAGATGACCTCGGCTTCGTCGATGACGAATCCGTGGGAGTCGGACGCGGTCAGGCACGGCACGTCGCCGACCGCGCAGTCCACGTCGGCGATGGACCCGCAGGACCGGCACACGACGTGGTGGTGGTTGTCGCCGGTGCGCGTCTCGTAACGAGCGACCGACCCGGCCGGCTTGATGCTGCGCACCAGGCCGGCGTGGGTCAGCGTGTGCAGCGAGTCGTACACCGCCTGGTGGGACACCTCCGGCAGCAGCGAACGTGCCGCGGAGATGATCGACTCGGTGTCCGCATGGGGGTGCGCGTGCACCGCCTCGAGGACCGCGAGCCGGGGCCGGGTGACCCGGAGCTCGACGTCCCGCAGCTGCTGCTGGAAGTCGGGCGCCGTCATGGGACCCAGCATGCCACTTTTCTTGAACGAGTCAAGACTCTGCACTGGCGTGTCGGGACTGCCGGGGACGCGCCGGGGTACCGACGCGCCATGGACATCTCACCCGCCTGGCTCATCCTCGGCGTCGTCGTCGCCGCCTTCATCGTGCTGGGGCTCGTGTGGGCCTTCGTCGCAGACCGACGGCGCAACGAGGAGGTCGCCCACGACCCCGAGCGCTTCGACCAGCCTGCTGACCCCGCCGACCGCTTCGACGTGGATCACCGCCACCGCGGCCCGGCGGGCGACGCCTGACCCCCACTCCCCGGAGGCGTGCGCTCGCGCGGCGCTCGGCCCCTCTCAGCCCTCGGCCACGCGCAGCACCCGGCTCCGCGGCAGCTCGGCCGGGACCCGGTAGGCGCGGTCATGGTGGACCAGCGGCGCAGCCGACGGCCCGAGCTCGACCCGGTCGACCTCGAGCAGCACCAGCCAGGAGCCTCCGGCGGGGATCACGTGGGCGGGGCGACCGCGAAAGGTGGTCACCGCTTCCGGCAGCAGCAATCTGCCGCCCTCACGCACCCAGCCCTGCTCCTGGGTGAACCGCTCCGCATCCCGGTCTGCGTACGCCGCGGCGAGCTCGACCTGCGTCGCAGCGAGCACGAACACGGACAGCTCGTCGCAGCCGACCAGCTGCGGTCCCACGCTGCTCGTGCGCGCCAGCGAGAAGGAGAGCAGCGGTGGGTCGACGCTCACGGAGGCGAGGCTCGACACGGTGGCGCCGACGAGCCCGGTCGAGGCGTCCCCGACGACGAGCGCGACGCCGGCGGCATGCCGGCGGAAGCCGGCCTTGAGCTGGTCTGCGAGCGATCCGGTCACGGAACAGAGGCTAGAACCTCAACGCTACTTGAGGTCCACCGATGATGGCGGACGTCACACGAGGCCGGTCACGCGCTACCGTCGCGTCATGGCACACAGGATGCGGGTCCGTCGTACGTTCGCCCGCGGCGCGCTCAGGCTCTCGCGGTGGCGCCTCGTCGGCGACGTTCCCGAGGCCGGGATCCTGGTCGGCGCCCCGCACACCTCCCAGTGGGACTGGGTGGCGATGCTCATGATCGCCTGGGCCAACGGCGCCCGCCCGCGGGTGCTCGTCGCCGCCCACTACTTCAAGGGCGTCGTCGGCTGGGTGTTGCGTCGCACCGGCGGCATCCCGCTCGACCGCTCCAGCCCCGGCGCGACCATCCGGTCGCTGCTGCAGGCCGCCGAGGGGGACGACGCCTTCCAGCTGGTCATCGCCCCGGAGGGCACCCGCAGCAAGGGCGAGTACTGGAAGCCGGGCTTCTACCGGATCTCCCAGCAGACCGGCCTCCCCATCACGCTCGGGTTCGTCGACGGCCCGACCCGCACGCTCGGCATGGGCCCGACCTTCCACCCGACCGGCGACGTGGTCGCCGACATGGACCTGGTGCGCGCCTTCTACGCCGACAAGCTCGGCATCAAGCCGGAGAACCGCACCGAGCCGCGGTTGCGCGAGGAGAGCGCCGAGGGTCCTACCGACCGCTGACCCGGTTGGCGAGGGTCGCGATGCGCGACGTACGACGCCCGCCACGCGCCTCCAGCCGGTCGGCCAGTCCGTAGGCGCGGTACAGGCCGTGGATGCCGAGCCACCGCAACGGCTCGGGCTCCCACGCCCGCGCGCGCTGGTCGACCCAGGGCAGCGTGGTGCGGTCGGTCCGCTCCCCCGCCACCAGGTCGGCCAGGGTGCGTCCGGCCAGGTTGGTGGCGGTGACCCCGGTGCCGACGTACCCGCCGGCCCAGCCCTGGCCGCTCGCGGCGTCGTACGCGACCGTGGCGCGCCAGTTGCGGGGCACGCCGAGCACACCGCTCCACGCGTGGGCGAGCTCGACCTCACGCAGCTGCGGGAACCACGCGCAGAGCACGGCCCGCAGGTGCTGGACGGTGCGGTCGGGGATGTCGCCGTCGAGGTCGGTGCGCGATCCGAAGCGGTACGGGTTGCCGCGCCCACCGATCGCG
Organism: Nocardioides daeguensis; assembly: GCF_019192965.1. Taxonomy (GTDB): domain Bacteria; phylum Actinomycetota; class Actinomycetes; order Propionibacteriales; family Nocardioidaceae; genus Nocardioides; species Nocardioides daeguensis. Next base: position 113,484 of record NZ_JAHTKU010000011.1, on the reverse strand, counting down.
ATCCGGCCGTCCGGGGTGCGCTGGGCATAGGAGTAGACGTGGGCGAGGTCCTCGAGCGTGTCGTGGTGCTCCCAACCGATCCCGGCCCAGGTCGCCTCGGGCAGCGGCTCGGTGACGATCATCGAGGAGTTCATCGGGACCCAGGTACGACGCTCGCCGGCGAGCCCGGCCGTGAAGCCCTCGGTCGCGCGGATGACGTGCCGGGCCCGGACCGTGCCCCGGTCGGTCTCGACGCGGCCGGGGGCGATCGACCGGACGGTGGTGGCCTCGTGGATCCGCACCCCGCGCTCGCGCACCACCCGGGTCAGGCCCTGGGCCAGCCGCGCCGGGTTGATCCGCGCGCAGTGCGGCTCCCAGAGGGCCGCCCGGGTCCCGGCCACGCGGATCCGGGCGTCCGCCTCGGCGGCGCTCAGCAGCCGCGCGCCGGTCTCCGGCCACCGTTCGGCGCTCACGGCGGCCTGGCGCGCCCGCCCGGCCTGCGCGGCGTTCCGGGCGACCAGCAGGGTCCCGCCCCGGCGTACCTCGGCGTCGATGGCGTGCCGCTCCGCGACCCGGATCACCTCGTCGACGGCGTCGATCATGGCCAGCTGGAAGCGGGCCACGTCCGCGCGCGGGTGGGTGCGCGCATACCCGTCGAGCCCACCGGTCACCGATGCCGACAGCCAGCCGCCGTTGCGGCCCGACGCCCCGTAGCCCGCGAACCGCTGCTCGACCACCCGGACGTCGAGGTCCGGGCGGATCTCCGCGAGGTAGTACGCCGTCCACAGCCCGGTGTAGCCCGCGCCGACGATGACGACGTCGGCCTCGGCGTCCCCGGTCAGCGGGTCCTGCGGCTCCGGGATGCCGAGCTCGGACCACCAGTAGGACACCCCTCCGGAGCGACGTGCGCTCGCGGCGGACTCCGGCGTCATGCGAGGAGCCTAGGGGGCTGCGGCACCCCGGTCGACGCCACCGACCGAGGAGCCGTGCCGCCGGACGACGGCAGGGTCCAAGGACCCGGCAAGGCAGGGCTGCGGCCCCTGCTCCCGTCGTCGGGCCCGGTCCGACGATGGACAGGTCCGGCGCGAAGGGAGCAGATCGTGGACGACCCCGACCACCCCGCGGCGACGTTCCGCACGCACCGACTGCTCCGCCTGCTCGGACTGGACCGGAATCCGCTGCGTCGGCGGACCGATCACGCGGAGTCGATCCTGCTGCTGGCCGCGATGGTCGTCGCGCTGCTGCTCGTCCCGGTCGCGTGCGCGATCGGGACGAGTGTCCATGCCACCGCCGTCCAGCGGGCCGCGGAGGAGCGCGACAGCCTCCACGTCGTCACCGCGACGGTCATCGGCGACCACCTGGCCGCACCGAGTGGTGTGCTCACCCGCCCGATCACTTCGGCGGCCTGGCTCGACGACGCCGGCCGCGCCCACTCGGGAGTGTTGCCCCCAGGCGCAGACGTCGGGGCGGACGGGCGAGCTCGGGTGTGGATCGACGACGAGGGCCGGGCGCACCCGGCCCCGGCGAGCCCCACCGACGACGTCCTGGTCGCGGTCACCACCGCGTTCCTGGCGCTGATCCTGGGCTGGATCCTCGTGGCGGCGGTCGTCGGCGCGGTCCGCACCGGGATGGAGCACCGCCGCCTGGCCGACTGGGAGCGGGAGTGGCGTATCGTCGGCGCATCGTGGACCGGTCACACGCCCTGAGCCGTTGGCGTGGCGACGCGTTGGCCGGTGTCACGGTCACGGCGTACCTCGTCCCGCAGGTCATGGCGTACGCCGAGCTCGCCGGGCTGCCACCGGCGACCGGGCTCTGGGCCGCGCTGGGCGCACTGGCGCTCTACGCCCTCGTCGGCTCCTCCCCCGTGCTCTCGGTCGGCCCGGAGTCGAGCACCGCCCTGATGACGGCCACCGCCATCGGCGCCGCGGGAGTCGCGCACCACGAGGCGGCGAGCTTCGCCGCGACCCTGGCCCTCGTCGTCGCGCTGATGTGCGCGATCGGCTGGGCGACCCGCCTCAGCGTGGTGGCCGAGCTCCTCTCGCGGCCGGTCCTGGTGGGCTACATGGCCGGCATCGCGGTCACGATGGTCGTCTCCCAGCTCGGCCGACTCGGTGGCCTCGACGTCGGCGACGGCGACACCCTGCACCGGGCGGCCAACACGCTGCGCCACCTCGGCGAGGTGCAACCGGCCACGCTCGCTCTCAGCACGCTGACCCTGGTCGCCATGCTGCTCGGCTCCCGACGGTGGCCGCACGCCCCCGTGGCACTGCTGGGCATGCTCGGCGCCACCGCGGCCTCGGCCCTACTCTCCCTGCCCGACCACGGCGTCGCGCTGGTGGGCGAGATCCCGGCCGCGCTGCCCAGCCCCGGACTTCCTTCCCTCGACCCGGAGCTCCTGCGGGCCGCCCTCGTCCCGGCGCTCGGGATCGCGTTCGTCGGGTTCACCGACAACGTGCTCACCGCGCGCGCGTTCGCGCACCGGGGCGACCACCGGATCGACCCGCACCGCGAGATGATCGGGCTCGGGATGGCCAACCTCGGCTCCGCGGTCCTGCACGGCTTCCCCGTCAGCAGCAGCGGCAGCCGCACCGCCATCGCCTCGGCGGTGGGCGCCCGCACCCGCTTCGCCGGCTGGTTCACCCTGGCTGTCACTGCCGCCGCGCTGCTCGCCGCCCGTCCGCTGCTCGAGGCGTTCCCGTCCGCGGCGCTCGGCGCCGTCGTCGTGTACGCCGCCGTGCGGCTGGTGGACCTCGACGGGTTCCGGCGCCTGTACCGGTTCCGGCACTCGGAGCTCGCCATCGCCCTCGCGACCACCGCGTCGGTGGTCGTCATCGGCGTCCTCGAGGCGATCGTGGTCGCTATCGCCCTGTCCATCCTCGACCTGTTGCGCCGGGTCGCGCGCCCCCACGACGCCGTCCTCGGGTACGTCGACGGGCTGGCCGGGATGCACGACACGGCCGACTACCCCGAGGTGCGCGTGGTCCCCGGCCTGGTCGTCTACCGCTACGACTCGCCCCTGTGCTTCGCGAACGCCGAGGACTTCCGCACCCGCGCCCTGGCCGCCGTCGCGGAAGCCGAGCATCCGGTCGCCTGGTTCGTGATCAACGCCGAGGCCTTCACCGACATCGACTTCACGGCGCTGGGTGCCCTCGAGGCGGTCCGCCGCGAGCTGTCCGACCGCGGGATCGTGCTCGGACTGGCGAGGCTCAAGCACGAGTTGCACGAGCTCCTCGAACCATCCGGCTTCCTCGAGCGCGTCGGCGAGGAGCACGTCTTCCCCACGCTGCCCACCGCGGTCGAGGCCTTCGAGCGCGCCCATCCCGCCTGACCCATCCCGCGTGACCCGGCCGCCTGACCCGCCTCCCGACACCAGCAGGACCTTCTGCCCTGCACTGCGGCGACCTGCGGCCCTGCTGGGCCCGCCCCGGCACTGGTGGAATCGAGCTACTACCACGAGAGGAAAAGACCATGGCCACGATCTCCGCCCACCTCCACCACATCGTCGAGCACGACGAGGAGTCGGCCGTTGCCGACCACGCAGCGCGCCGCGCGCTGGCAGCCCTCAGGATCGGCTTCGGCCTGACCTTCCTCTGGGCGTTCTTCGACAAGCTGCTCGCCCTCGGCTACCACACCGGCTACGCCCAGGACGGCACGCTGGACCGCTTCGGACCGGCCGCCTGGATCAACGGCGGCAGCCCCACGGAGGGCTTCTTGAAGTTCGGCGCCGACGGCCCGTTCAAGGACTTCTGGAACAACCTCGGCGGCGTCGCCGTCATCGACTGGGCGTTCATGCTCGGCCTGCTGGCGATCGGCGTCTCCCTCACCTTCGGCATCGCGATGCGCGCCGGCACCGTGGCCGGGTTCGTGATGTACGTCCTGATGTGGACCGTCGTCCTGCCCCCGGAGAACAACCCGGTCCTCGACGAGCACCTGCTCGGCGCGGCGAGCATGGTCGTCCTCGGCCTCACCGGCGCCGGTGCGACCTGGGGTCTGGGCCACCTGTGGTCGCAGTCGGCGCTGGTGCGCCGCTTCCCCGTCCTGCGCTGAACGAGCGTCGCTCGACCACCGCGAGCCGAGCAGACCGAACGAAGCAGAGGGCCGGATCCGTCTCGGATCCGGCCCTCATGGTTCGATGGAGGCGAGGGGGATCGAACCCCCGACTTCCTGCGCTGACGTCCTCGCCTGCTGCTTCTCGGCCGGCTTGGCATGGTCTGCACCGGCAGGCGTGGCCCGCCCGACAGCGCCGCGTCCCATCATGGCCGGCCCGGCCGGAACCATTCGCGCGCAGGACGCCGCAGCCGACGCCGGAGAGCGAGAAGATGACCGCCACCGGCCACCACACCACGGCGAGAGCGGAGGCCGGGGCTGTGGGTCACTCGCCGGTGGCTACGCCGAGGCTCGCGGGTTCCGTCACCGCCCCTCAAGTACTCACTCGGCGCCCAGGGCACTACGCAGGCCGGCCCGCCCGGCGACGCCGAGCGTGCGATAGATGTTGTGCAGGTGGTTGTCGACCGTACGCACCGAGATGCCCAGCTCGGCGGCGATCTCTCGGCTGGTCCGCCGAGCACACGCGAGGCCGGCGACCTCCCACTCGCGGTCACTGAGCCCGTCCCGCCCAGGTCCGTGAAGAGGGACGGCCTCGCACGTCGCCTGCATCCGGAAGCGTGCCTCCTGCAGGCGCCGCCGCAGCTCTCCCGCGCCCCGGGGTGGTGCCATGGGCTCGGCCTGACGGAGCACATCGATCGCGGCGACGGTCATCCCGGCCGCATCCAGCACGCAGGCAGCGGCCAGGACCCGGGCTGGGTCACGGTCGGCCAGCCCGGTGGCGGCATCGCACAGGGCGTGGTAGAGGCCGAGCTCTGACGAGACGCCTGAGGCCATCTCGCGGAGCAGGGCACCAGCACGTTCCGGAACGCCCATGCGCAGACAGGTGCCCAGCGAGATCGCCGCGACCAGGCTGAACCCGTGGGCGTGTGCCTGCTCGGCCGCCTGCTCGAGTCTCTCTGCGGCGGCCGTGACCTCCCCAGCGGCAACAAGCAGCAACGCCTCGGCCTCGGCGAGGAGCACCGCCGCCTTCGGATCACCACGGTGCGACTCCGGGATCGAGTCCAGCCTCGACCGAGCGCCCGCTGCGTCGCCGCGCTGGACCGCGATCACCGCCTCCAAAGCCCGCGCCGCACCCATCAGACCGATCGGGTCACGCCAGCCCAGCTGGTCGACCGCGAGCGTGGCCAGGGCCGCGGCACGGCCCAAGCGACCGCCGTACATGAGGTGGATGGCCAGCGTGTAGCTCCAGATACCTGCGGCGTCGACACTCGACGTGACGCGCTGAGCCTCGACGAGCTGCCGCGCGTCCTCGCCCCGGCCCCGGCCGAGGAGGGTGAAGTAGGCCTGCAGCTGGACCATCGCGGACGCGTGCGGCTCGAGCACCCCGTGCCGGCGTTCGAGGTCGACGAGCATTCCGGCCGCCTCGCCGTCGGCCCGTCCCGCCATGGCGTGCAGCATGACGTCGGCGATGGCGCCGCGCACGGCGACCGCAGGCGCTCCGGACGCCTGGCTGGTCCGACGGCCGTCGGACGGGCTCTCGGTGCGGGCGATCTGCCCAGCGAGGGTGCGCCAGGTACGTATCTCAGGAGCGAGCAGCGCCTCTTCCGCCGGGCCGAGCAGCGGGCCGATCTCCGCCGCGGTCGCCAAGGCCGCTTCTACGTCGAAACGCCGGTAGGCCAGGTGTGCACCCCAGCACGACGCGAGCAGCGCCAGCTCGCTGGCCGAGGTGATCTGTTCGCGGGCTCTCTCGAAGGCTTCGTCAGCGGCCTCCAGACGCCCCAGCCAGGACAGAGCACTCGCCCCCTGGACCAACCACGCCGCCGCGCGTGAGCCGCTCGGCCCGTCGTCGCAGAGTCCGGCCCGCAGACGGTCGTGCAGGTCAACAGCCACCAGGTACTCACCCTGCCCGTAGGCGTGTCCGACTGCCCAGCCGAGCTCGTCGCCGGCAACGGGCCGCCCTGCGGCGGTCCGGAGCACGAGCGCAGCGAACCGGAGCCCCGCGACACCGGTGCCGGTGAGGCGGTCCGCGACCTCATCGACCAAAGCACCGTGCTCGTCGTCGGTCAGCCGCCGCAACGCTGCCTCGCCCACGAGGGGATGCATCGGCCGGACCACGTCTCCTTCACGAGCCAAGACGCCGTCGTCGACCAACCGCGAGGCGATGCGGTGCTCCGGACCCGCCAGCACGGTGGCAGCAGGTGCGCCCGCGCCGAGCGCCGCGCGGGCGACGACGTACAGCTGGGCGGGTTCGAGCTCGGCCACCCGGGAACCCGCGGAGGCAGCAGCGTCAGCCGGGATGTCGATCGGATCGAGTTCGATGCCTGCCTCGACGCGATGCACCCCGCCCCAGCGTTCCGTGCGGACCACCACATCGCGCAGCAGCAGGGCGTTCCCGGACGTCTGGCGCGTCAGACGAGCCACGTCGTCCGGCCGCGGCGGAGCACCGAACCGCAGCCGCAGCAGTCGTTCGATCTCCGCCCCGAGCAGCGCGGGCACCTCGATCGTGCTTGCGACCTGCTCGTGGAGAAGTCGCTCGACAGGACCCACCAGGTCGTGGTCGGTACGCGCCGTGAGCACCGCCGGGACGCCGAGCACGCGGACCAGCTGGTAGACGACCGCAGCCGAGGCAGGGTCGAGCAACGGGGCGTCGTCGACGACGAGCAGTGCCGACGACGCGAGCTCTCCGATGGCAGCGATCAGCGCTCGGGCCGAGTCGTCCGACCGCAGCCCCAGATCAGCACTATGCCGCGCGAACGCCGCCAAGGGGGCGTGGCCCAGCTCGGCCATCCCGACGATCTCGAGGATTCGGAGCCCGGAATCCCGCTGGCGCTCAGCGACGCACCGAGCGATGGTCGTCTTGCCCACCCCGGAGGGCCCGGTGAGGAGCACTGCTCCGAACGGCCGCCTCGCGAGGTGATGCTGCACGTCATCGAGCAGGGCTGGTCGGTCGAGGATCGGCCAGTCCATGCCCGCCAATGTAGCGAGCATCGAGCGGCGAGAGAGCCGGAATCGGCAAGCCGGTGATCAGCAGGCGATCTCCTCCCCGTCGGTAACGATGACGAAGAACGCGTCGGGGTGGTCCGCGCTGGTCGCCGCGTCGATGATGAGGCATTCGCTCCCAGCGAGCTCGACCCCGTCGTGCACCAGAAGCCGGACCGTCTCGCCGTCGATCTCGTAGTCGCGGTACTTCGAACTCTGTGTCGCCACGATCGCGTATCCGATGGCGTCAAGCGGCGAGTTCCCCTTCAGATCGACGTCCCTGTCCCTCGTCACCTTCTCCACCTCGCCGTCGACCCGATCGGCCGCCCCGTCACCGCAGGCGCCCAGCGCCGTGACGGACAGGACGAGGGCACACGCCGCGATCGGGCGCACGGGAGTCCTTCGGAGCAGCAGGGCTGAGCGACGTGACATCGGCATGGCACGAGCCTGGTCGACCCCGGCAGCCCCTGCACTGAGTAGGAACTACCCAGTGCCCGAGCCTGGTCGGTCGCCCGGTCGGCCTGGTGGCCGCCCGAGGGCGGTGTCGCGACGGCTGCTGTCCCGCAGTGAGTAGGTCCTACCTATCGCCCATCGCTCCAGCCGCTGCCACGCTCGCGGCCCATGAGACCATCAGCACGTCATCTCAGCCGGTGCGGCGCACTTCTCGCGCTCGGCCTCTCCTCCGCACTGTCCCCCGTCTCGCCGGCCGCCGATGCCGCGCAGGTCACCACGACTGTTGCCTTCTCGGGATGCGAGGTGCGGCACATGCCGTACACGACGAACACGCAGGTCGGCGCCGAAACGGCGTGGAGCCCGTCCCTCACCTTCGCCATGCCGACACCCATCGCCGCTCACGACACCATCACGGTCGACGCACAGCTCGGGGCGTTGCCGGCTCAGACGCTGCCTGAGGACATGACCGACGTATGGGTCTCGGTCTGGAACCTGGAGATCACCAGCGAGCACTGGAACCCGCTGCGGCTCTATGACCAGTTCTACCTGGCGTCCTTCGACAAGGACAGCGCTCTCGTGTTCCCGGCCCTGGAGTACGACACCGACTATGTGGACCCCGGCATCTACCACCACAAGGTCAAGAGCATCGAGCTGCTCTTCACCGGCAAGGACGGCAACGGAGACTTCGTCGAGTACTCCTACGAGTGCGATCAGGTCGTCAACCCGCAACCGATCCTGACGACTGCCGTCTACGACCTGTCCGCGACCCCCGAGCTCGTCCTCGACCGGACAACGGCCCAGGTCGGTGAGGGCGTCGGCTTCACCGGCATGAACCTGCTGGCGGCCGCGCCGGCGAACCCCCGGGCCACCGCCAGCGTCACCATCGGCGGCAGGGCGGTCGGGACCGTCGAGGTCGACGACTCCGGCAGCGTCCAGGGCACGGTGGTCGTGCCGGCGGGCCTCGCCGGCACCGTCGAGGTTCGGGTCGCCAACGGCCCGAGGTCCGCCAGCGCACTGCTCTCCGTCTCCCCAGCCGGGGGCGGAGCCGGAGGTGTCGACGTCAACGACCCCTCGACCTGGCATCCAAACGCGCAGAGCGGCGCCGTCGACCACGTCGCCACGCTCAAGGTCGCGGCCAAGAAGATCCGCTCGGGCAAGAAGCTCAAGCTCGGCGGTGCCGGCTTCGCGCCGGGCGAGGCTGTCATCATCAAGGCTCGCGGCGGCAAGGGCCGCGGCGCCCGGTCGTTCAACAAGGTCGTGTACGCCAACGCGGCTGGATCCATCAAGACGAACTTGAGGCTCAAGGGCGCCGCCCGCGGGAAGTGGCGGGTCACCGCGATCGGTGTCACGAGCGGACACGGCGGCAAGGCGGTCTTCTCCGTCAGGTGACCAGTTGGCCATGCCTCGCCTGCGACGCCGGCGAGGCACGGCCAGCACCACGTTGCCGCGTGCGTTCTCCCCCGGGGCCACACCCCGGCCGCGGGTCCAGCGATGCGACGGCCACCGAGCAGGCGGGCCGCCAGGGACTCGGCAACCAGCCTCGGGTGGTGGTGCCGCCCTGCTCTGCAAGCCGGACGCGGCCAGGAGGAAGAACACAAGGGCCCGCGCCGCACGTTCTGCTCCTGGGGAGAGGCGAGACCGAGACGGGTTCGTAGATCCGGGCGAGCACCACGACGCAGGCCGCCATCCGACGACCGCGCCCTTCTCGAAGCCGCGTCGGACTCAGACGTACGGAACTCGGACGCGAGCATCTAGTGTGGCTGCTGGACCTTGCCGCACCTGTGCATCGCGCGCGGAATGTCGGCGAGGCGGTCGGGGGCTTGACATGATGGATCCTGCACGTCGCAGCCAGAGCAACGAGCGCGCCGCACTGGCCGCCGGCTTGGCGGAAGTGACCTCGGCACGAGAGCTCGTCGTGGAGGCTCGACGCCGTGGAGACCGGCAGCACCCTGATCAGCTTCGCGACCGCTTGTTGGCGTCCTTGGAGAGCTATGCCGCAGCGGTTGCACGCTCCGGGGCACCGCTGCCTCCGAGACTGCGTGATGAGCTGCAGCTGTACCGGTCCCTCGGGCGACGGTCCTGACCCCTGCCCGCCACCGGCCGTCACGGGAAGGTGCGGACCCGGTGCCGACCGTGCAACCCGTCGATCTCGACCTCCCTGGCAGGTCCGCTCGGCAGGGTGCCACTCTCGCGGCGAGGCAGGCCGGGCGGGAGCGTTCACGCGTGGAACGAGGCTCACCACGCGTGGCCCGTGGTCGACATCGTGGCACTTGCCGTCACGAGGCCAAATGCGAATCGGCGGCCTCCCCGCGTTCCCGCAGGTCGACCGCCGACTCTCTCCGGTGGAGGTGAGGGGACTCGAACCCCTGACCCCCTGCATGCCATGCAGGTGCGCTACCAGCTGCGCCACACCCCCGGGGTCTGTGCTCCACCCGGAGGCGGGGCAACGACGGAAATACTAGCCACAGCCTCCGGCGAAGGTGAAATCGGGGTGGGTTTCGAGGCTCGCTGGCGCTCGCACCTCAACCACCGCGGCCGCTCGCTGGCGCTCGCACCTCAACCACCGCGGCCGCTCGCTGGCGCTCGCACCTCAACCACCGCGGCCGCTCGCTGGCGCTCGCACCTCAACCACCGCGACCGCTCGCTGGCGCTCGCACCTCAACCACCGCGACCGCTCGCTGGCGCTCGCACCTCAACCACCGCGGCCGCTCGCCGGCGCTCGCTCAGAGGTTGTACGCGGCCAGCGCCCACTGCCCCGTCGAGCGCTCCTCGAGCACCACGCGGCCGCAGTTGCCGAGGGCGCGCAGGTCGTGCGCGAGCTCGAGGGGCCAGCCCAGGAAGCTCACCAGGCCCGAGCGGGTGGCCGCGCCGTGGGACACGGCGACACCGGTCTCACCGGGCGCGAGCGTGGCGGCCAGGTCGGTGACGACGGCGGCGAACCGGGCCGACACGTCGCGGGGAGCCTCGGCGCCGGGGATGGCGTCCCACTCGCCTCGTTGGAAGCGCGCGAACGCCGCGGGGTCGCGGGCGTCGAGCTCGGCGTGGGTCAGGCCCTGGTAGTCGCCGAGGCGGAACTCGCGCAGCCGCTCGTCGTACGCCGGAACCAGCCCGGCCTCCTTGGCGACGATCTCGGCGGTCTGCCGGGCGCGGGCCAGGTCGCTGGACCAGACCAGCACGGGCTCGAGGGCCGCGATGAGCGGAGCGACGACGCGGGCCTGCTCCACGCCGGTGGCGTCGAGCTCGACGTCGAGCTGGCCCTGGATCCGGCGCTCGGCGTTCCAGGCGGTCCGACCGTGGCGGAGCAGGACGATGCGGCGCCCGGTCACCGGCGTCGAGGCGCGCACCTCAGCCGTCGGTGGGCGTCGGACCGTGGACCTCGGCGGGGAGGTCGATGGTCGGGCAGTCGCGCCACAGACGCTCGAGGGCGTAGAACTCGCGCTCCTCGGCGTGCTGGACGTGGATGACGACGTCGCCGTAGTCGAGCAGCACCCAGCGGCCGTCGCGGTGGCCCTCGCGGCGGATCGGCTTGGCGTCCAGCTCGCGGAGCTTGTCCTCGATCTCGTCGACGATGGCGCGGACCTGACGGTCGTTGGCACCGGTCGCGAGGAGGAAGGCGTCGGTGATGGCGAGCTGCTCGCTGACGTCGAAGGCCAGCTGGTCGGTCGCGAGCTTGTCGGCGGCCGCGAGGGCGGCGGCCTGGACGAGCCGGACGGCGTGGTCGGTGGCGGTCATGGTGTTTCCGTTCCGGTGGAGGCTCCGGGATGTCGTGAGGGCTGCTGGGCAACCTCCTCGACCTCCGGGGCGAGGGCGGCCGGGTAGAGGCCGTGCTTGGTGATGTACTGGACGACGCCGTCGGGAACGAGGTACCAGACCGGCTGACCGGCCCGCTGTCGCTCACGGCAGTCGGTGGACGAGATCGCCAGCGCGGGGATCTCGACCATGGTGACCCGGTCGTGCGGGATCCGGGCCAGGGTGGCCGGGTCCATCTCCGAACCGGGCCGGGTGCAGCCGACGAAGTGCGCCAGCTCGAAGAGCTCGTCGGCGTCGCGCCAGCTGAAGATCTCGGTGAGCGCGTCGGCGCCCGTGATGAAGTAGAGGTCCGCCTCGGGCCGCAGGGCGCGCAGGTCGCGCAGCGTGTCGATGGTGTACGTCGGCCCGTCCCGGTCGATGTCGACCCGGCTGACCGTGAACCGCGGGTTGGCCGCGGTGGCGATCACGGTCATCAGGTACCGGTGCTCGGCGGGGGCGACCTGGCGATCGGCCTTCTGCCAGGGCCGACCGGTCGGCACGAAGACGACCTCGTCGAGGCCGAACCAGCCCTGGACCTCCGAGGCGGCCACGAGGTGACCGTGGTGGATGGGGTCGAAGGTGCCGCCCATCACCCCGATCCGGGTACGGCGGGGCGCCCCCGTCACCGGTCCACCACTGTCTCGACCGGGATCAGCTGTGGTCGCGGCCGCCGCCGAACCAGACGAGGCCGACGAGCAGGAACAGGAGGAAGGTCAGCACGCCCCCACCGATGAACCACGGGTTCACGGCGGGCTCGCCGTGCTCCTCCGCGGCGCGGGCGACAAGGAGGGCGACCTGGCTGATCTGGCTGAGCATGGCGGCATCGTATCCAACCGGCGGCCGGATCCTCGCCTCGGCTCAGTGCAGCGCGAAGTCGACCCCCAAGAAGAGCAGCGAGAACCGGAGACTGCGGCCGAGGAAGACGGTGGGGACGAACACCCACATCGGCATCTTGAGCAGCCCGCCGACGGCCGCCATCGCGAGCAGCGGCGGGACCCCGGCGGAGGCGGCGACGAACATGATCCCGGCGGCGTACCAGGGCCTGCCGTGCATCCGGGCGACCCACTTCTCGTACGACGCCTTGACCTTGGGCTGCGACAGCTTCTTCTGCGCCCAGGCGGACTCCGCACCGCGGCGGGCCAGCTCGTACCAGATGATCTTGCCGATGGTGGCGCCCGCACCGGCGGCGATGCCGAGGGAGATCGCGGCCGCCGTACCGGCCTCGGTGGCACCGGCGCCGAGGATGTAGACCTCGATCGGCAGGAACGGAAGCAGGGCGGACGCGATGCTGAAGGCGAACGTCGTCAGCCACAGGATCATGCCGCCGGGGCTCCTTCGGGGCTGACCTCGCGCGTCGGCACCGGCAGGCCGAGCCGGAGCAGCCAGCGCAGCGAGACGCACTTGAGGACGAGCAGCCCGATCGCGATCAGCGTGCCGAGCCAGACCCAGCCGCTGACGAGCAGGATGACGGCGAAGGCTCCGGAGTTGGCGGCCTTGCCGATCCGCGACCAGTTCCACAGGTAGATCCTGCGGTCGATCACGTGGAAGTAGTTGGGGCTGCGGATCGGCCAGGCGAGGAAGGCCAGCGACAGGTACATGTCGATGACCATGAACTCGAAGAGGTAGATCCCGATCGGGATGCCGATCCAGGTCATCGGCTCGTCGCTGATCCAGCCTCCGGGCTGCAGCCACACGAGCCCTACGTACAGCGCGCCGCAGCTGAGCCGGTCGCACATCATGTCGACGACCGCGCCCATCCGGGTCTCGCAGTCGCGCCAGCGCGCCCACTCGCCGTCGATGCTGTCGCCGACCCAGTACGTGACCAGGCCGACCACGATCAGGGTCAGGCTGCCCTCGTACGCCGCCCACACCGCGATCGCGAGCGTGATGACGGTGCGCACGAACGTGATGACGGTCGCCCCGGTGAAGAGTCGCTCGACCGACGGGTCGGCGTAGATCCGGTCCGGGGAGCCTGCCATGTCGCGAAACCTACCCGGTTGCCGGAACCGTCCGGACGCCAGACCCCCCACGACCCGCAGGCATTCACCGGCCGTCCACCTGGCGCTCGTAGCCTCGCTACGTGATCTGGCTGGCCGTGGCGTTCGCGCTCGCGAGCGCGCTGACGACGGCGGTGTCGACGTCGACGCAGCACCTCGCCGCGACTCGTGCACCACTGGTGGCGCTGCTCCTGGCAGCGGTGCTCGGACCGGTGGGATTCACCTTCCACGTACTGGCGCTCGACCACGGCCCGATCGGACTGGTGCAGCCGATCGCGATCCTGGGCATCGTGCTCGCCGTACCGCTCCGGGCGGCCCTGGCCCGGGCCCGCCCCGCACGGACCGAGGTGGCCGCCGTCGGAGTCACGGGGCTCGCGATCGCCGCGCTGCTGCTGGCCACCGACGCCCGCGAGAGCGCCACGCCGGTGGACACGGGGCAGCTGGTCGTCGCGGTCGGCGCCTGCGCAGCGGTGGCGGCGCTGCTGATCGCGGTGGCGAGCGGCGTGCCGCAGCCGGCCGGGCGGGCGTTCCTGCTCGGCAGCGCCTCGGGGATCCTGTTCGCGCTGATGTCCGTGCTGGTCGAGGCCGACCGGCTGTACGTCGCGCTCGCGGCCTGCGGCGTCGGCGGGGTGGTGGTCAACCAGCTCGCCTACCGGGCCGCCCGGCTGTCGGCGTCGATGCCCGTGCTCAACGTCGTGAACTGCCTGCTCACTCTCGCCTTCGCGCACCTCGTGCTCGGCGAGGTGCCGCACCGCACGCCGGCGTCGACCGCGGTGTCGGTGCTCGCCCTGGCCGCGATGGGCTGGGGACTGTGGCGCCTGGCGTCAGCGGACGTGGCCGTCGCCGATGACGACGTACTTGGTCGAGGTCATCTCGGGCAGGCCCATCGGGCCGCGGGCGTGCAGCTTCTGGGTGCTGATCCCGATCTCGGCGCCGAAGCCGAACTCGCCGCCGTCGGTGAACCGGGTCGAGGCGTTGACCAGCACCGCGGCTGAGTCGACCTCGGCCACGAAGCGCCGCGAGGCGGCGAGGTCCTCGGTGACGATCGCGTCGGAGTGACCACTCGACCAGGTGCGGATGTGCTCGAGCGCCCCGTCGAGGTCCGGTACGACGCGAGCGGCGATGTCGAGCGAGAGATACTCGGTCGCCCAGTCGTCATCGGTGGCCGCGACGACCCCGTCGTGGGCGCCGAAGGTGGCGTCGCCGTGGATGGTGACGCCCTCGCCCTGCAGCGCCGCCACCACGCGCGGCAGGAACGCGTCGGCCACCTCCGCGTGCACGAGCAGCGACTCGGCGGCGTTGCAGACGCTGGTGCGGTGGGTCTTGGCGTTGAGCACGATGGCCAGCGCCTTGTCGAGGTCGGCGGCGCGGTCGACGTACACGTGGCAGTTGCCGACGCCGGTCTCGATCACGGGGACCGTGGACTCGTTGACGACCGACTGGATCAGGCCCGCTCCCCCGCGCGGGATCAGCACGTCGACCTGGCCGCGGGCACGCATCAGGGCCTTGACGCTGTCATGGGTCTCGCCGGGGACGAGCTGGACGACGTCCGCCTCGAGGCCGGACTCGGTGATCGCGTCGCGGAGCACCGCGACGATGGCGGCGTTGCTGGAGCGCGCGGACGAGCTGCCGCGCAGCAGCACGGCGTTGCCGGACTTGAGGCAGATGCCGGCGGCGTCGGCGGTCACGTTGGGCCGGGCCTCGTAGATCATGCCGACGACGCCGAACGGGACCCGCACCTGGCGCAGCTCGAGGCCGTTGGCCAGCAGGCTGCCGCGGACCACCTCGCCGACCGGGTCGGCCAGGCCGGCGACCTCGCGCAGGCCCTGGGCCATGCCCTCGAGCCGTTCGGTGGTCAGCCGGAGCCGGTCGATGATGTTGGCCGCTAGCGGCGCTTGTCCTGAGCCTGTCGAAGGGGCCTCTGCGCGGGCCACGTCCTCGGCGTTGCCGGCGAGGATCTCGTCGGCACGCGCCAGCAGGGCGTCGGCCATGGCGTGCAGCGTGGCGTCCTTCTGGGCGCGCGTCGCCAACGCCAGCGAGCGGCTGGCGACCCTGGCACGCTGGGCGACCTGGCGGACCTCGACCTCGGCAGTCATGACACCAAGGATAGGAGCGTCAGGCACAGGGGCGGCTCTTGGGCTGGATGCCGGGCTTGTGGGTGATCCGGGTGCTGGCGAACATCTTGTGCCACTGGGCGTCGTACGCCGCCACGACGGCGGGGTCGTGCACCTCGAAGGTGACCTCGTCGCTGCTCAGGCCGGGCGGCGACCAGTTCTCCGAGCCGGTCCACACCACGTGGGTGCCGGCTCCGCGGAAGGTCCCGTCGACCGTGACGTACTTCAGGTGCGAGTAGCAGCGGGCGCCGAAGACGATCTCGTCGCCGGCGGTCGACAGCTTCTCGCCCCAGTCCCAGTCGGCGATCCGGACCGGGATCCCGGCCTTCTGCAGGATCCGGACCACCGGCCCGCTCACCACCGAGCCGACGACCGCGATGTCGCAGCCCTCGGCCCGCATCGAGGCCAGCTCGCGGGCCAGCGCCTCCCCGCGGCCGGCGTACCAGGCGTACATGTTGACCCGGACCACGCTGTGCCCCTGGCCGTCGCCGAACCCGGCCGGGGCGGCGCAGTCGACCCGGCGCAGCCGCTGGAGCTGCGGGTCGCCCGTCGCCCGCCGGAGCAGGACCCGCTGGAAGTCCGCGCCGACGGTCTCGCCGTCGTACTCCAGGTGCCGTGGCTTCGCCGTCCGGTCGCGCTTGAGCTGACCGAAGACGGTGGTCCACGCGGCGAAGAGCGCGTCGTCGCCGCTGACGGTCAGCGCGTCGTTCCACTGGCCGGCCGCGGCGCCGTACCCGAGGTTGCTCGAGCTGCTGATCACGACCGAGCGCGCGGCGCCGGTCTGGCTGAAGGAGTAGACCTTCATGTGCAGGTTGCCGGTGCGCGAGCCGTTGCGGCAGGCGCTGGTGCAGACGTGGAGGAAGCTCTGCGCCCTGCGGTCGTCGCCCAACCGGCTGCGCAGGCCGCGGATCACCCGGCCGACGATGTTGTCGTTCACGACGATCTGCACGTGGACGCCGCGCCGGTGGGCCGCCACCAGCAGCCGTGCGGTGTCGGAGCGGTCGATGTTGTACGTCGCGATCCGGATCGTGGCGCCGGGCGGGGTGTGCCGGATCGCCTCGTGCACCCGCCTGACCACCTTGGTGCGCGCCTTGAACCCGCCCGTCGGGTCGTTGAAGGTCGGCCCCGTCGTGGGCAGCCAGGTGTCGTCGGCCCGCGCGGCCGGGGCGGGGGCGACGAGTCCGAGCAGCAGGGCGGTCAGCACCAGGAGCGCAGCGGCGAGGTTTTTCACTCGAAGAACACTAAACGACTGCATTTAATGGACGAAACCGTGCGGGCGATGGGCGCGCTGGCGGCGGGTGCGGCGGCGTCATGTAACACGCTGTCCACCTGTCTGGTCGGCGGTTGTCGGCGAGAAGTAGGCCTCCCTACGGCGTGTCGCCGCTGAGAACCGCGAGGTAGTCGGGTGGACAGCGTGTTACAGCGCACCGCCGCACGTGCCGGCCGGGCGAAATGCAGCGCGGGACGCCGTACCGGAGTACGACGTCCCGCGGCCGGGTGAGCGGGCGGCTCAGCCCTTGCGCTTCTCGATCTCCGCGGTCGCGGCCGGGAGGACGGTGTGGAGGTCGCCCACGACGCCGAAGTCGACGAGCTCGAAGATCGGGGCCTCCTCGTCCTTGTTGACGGCCACGATGGTCTTCGAGGTCTGCATGCCGGCGCGGTGCTGGATCGCACCGGAGATGCCGTTGGCGACGTACAGCTGCGGCGAGACGACCTTGCCGGTCTGGCCGACCTGGAAGGTGTGCGGCTTCCAGCCGGAGTCGACCGCGGCACGCGAGGCGCCGACCGCGGCACCGAGCGCGTCGGCGAGGCCCTCGACCGCGGTGAAGTCACCGCCGGTGCCACGACCGCCGGAGACCACGATCGCGGCCTCGGTGAGCTCGGGACGACCGGTGGCCTGGCGCGGCTGCGAGGCCACGATCTGGGCGGTCTTGGCAGCGTCGGAGATCGCGGCGGCGAACTGCTCGACGGCACCGGCGCCCGCACCCTCCTCGGGAGCGGCGGCGTTGGGCTTGACCGCGATGATCGGCGTGCCCTTGACGACCTTGGCGTCGACGGTGAAGTTGCCGGCGAAGACCGACTGGGTGGTGACGATCTCGCCACCGTTCACCTGGACGTCGACGGCGTCGGTGATCAGGCCCGAGGAGAGCTTGATCGCGAGGCGGCCGGCGATCTCCTTGCCTTCGGCCGAGGCCGGGAGCAGGATCGCGGCCGGCGAGGTCTTCTCGGCGAGCTGCTGGAGCACCTCGGCCTTGGGGGCCACGAGGTAGCCCTTGATCTCGGCGTCGTCGACGACGTAGACCTTGTCGGCGCCGTAGGCCTTGACCGCGTCGGCGGCGGCAGCGGCCTTGTCGGCACCGCCGATGAAGACGGCCGAGGGGGAACCGATGCGCTTGGCGATCGCGAGCAGCTCGTAGGTGGGCTTGCGGACCGCGCCGTCGACGTGGTCGACCAGAACGAGAACTTCAGACATGGATCAGGCTCCTCAGATGAACTTCTTCGACGCGAGGAAGTCGACCAGCGCCGTGGCGCCCGAGCCGTCCTCGTCCTTGACGATCTCGCCGGCGGTGCGCGCGGGACGGGCGGTCACGGACTCGACCTTCGTCCACGCGGCGTCGAGGCCGACCTCGGAGGCGTCCACGCCGATGTCGGCGAGGGTGAGCGACTCCAGCGGCTTCTTCTTCGCGGCCATGATGCCCTTGAAGGAGGGGTAGCGCGCCTCGCCCGACTGGTCGGTGACCGAGAGGACGAGCGGCAGGGTGCCGCCGATGACCTCGGTGGCGGTGTCGCCGTCACGCTTGATGCGGACCTGGTCGCCCTGGGTCTCGACGACGGCCGCGAGGGTGACCTGCGGCAGGCCGAGGCGCTCGGCGAGCATCGCGGGAACGACGCTCAGGCCACCGTCGGTGGACGCGAGGCCGCCGACGACGAGCTCCGGGACACCGATCTTCTCGATCGCCTTGGCGAGCACGAGCGAGGTCGCGACGGCGTCCGAGCCGGCGATCGCGTCGTCCTGCACGTGGACCGCCTTGTCGGCACCCATCTGCAGCGCCTTGCGGACCGCGGCCTCGGCCTCGGCCGGGCCCACGGTCAGCGCGGTGACGGTGATCTCCTCGTCGGCGCGCTTCTCCTTGATCTGGAGGGCCTGCTCGACCGCGTACTCGTCGAGCTCGGAGAGGAGACCGTCGACACCGACGCGGTCGACAGTGTTGTCCGCCTCGAACTTCCGGTCACCCGTGGCGTCGGGGACGTACTTCACAAGAACGACAATGTTGGAGAGAGTCATGGTTGTGGCCGGACCGGCCCCTTCCTGTGCAACGTGAGCCCTGCCGCGTGATCGGGCAGGGAACAGCTCTGGTCCGCTGAGGACAGCGTCTCGCAGGCTACCGCCCGGTCACCAGCGGCGGGACCCTGGTCCACGTGGCGTCCGCCACAGGGACCTCACGGGCGGATGACGCGCTCGAGCGCCCGTCCGATCACGAGGTAGACCACCGAGGCGAGGCCGTAGTTGAACAACGCGGTCTTGACCCCGGCGTTCTTGCCCTCGAACGCCTTCACCGGGTTGTCGAGGTCGAAGAAGCTGAGGTCGAAGACGTCGGCGAGGTCACGCACCAGCTTGACCAGACCGTTGTCCTCGTTGGCCTCCAGGGCGTACGTGAACGCCGCGACGGCGAGCACCAGGGCGAGGCTCATGCAGACGATCCACACGACGCGGGCGACGTTGTCGCGCATCCGCGCGGCGCTCAGCGAACGGCTGACCGGCGGTGCCGGGGCATCGCGGCCGGCGGCCTCGCCGGCCGCGGTCTTCGGCTCGTCGCTGGAGCTCATCGCAGTCACCGCCCCTCGAAGGTGGCCTTGCCCGGCCCGTTCTCGATGAACGACTGCATGCCGGTGCGGCTGTCGCCGGTCGCGAAGATCGCCGCGAAGCTGTGCCGCTCGACCTGCAGGCCGGTCTCGATGTCGACCTCGAGGCCGCGGTCGACGGTCTCCTTGATCGCCCGCAGCGCGTACGGCGCCGCGGTGGCGAACTTCGAGGCCCAGGCCACCGCCTCGGCGTACACGTCGGCAGCGGGGACCACGCGGTCGACCAGGCCGATCGCGAGCGCCTCCTCGGCCTTCACGAAGCGACCGGTGTAGAGCAGGTCCTTGGCCTTGCTGGGGCCGACGAGCCGGGGCAGCCGCTGGGTACCCCCGGCGCCGGGGATGATGCCGAGCAGGACCTCGGGCTGGCCGAGCACCGCATTGTCGGCGGCGAAGCGCACGTCGGCGGCCAGCGCGAGCTCGCAGCCGCCACCGAGGGCGTAGCCGTTGACGGCCGCGACCACCGGCTTCGGGATCCGCGCCACCGCGTTGACGGCGTCCTGCAGCTTCTGCACGCGGTCGACCATGTCCGTGTAGGACATGTCGGCCATCTCCTTGACGTCGTTGCCGGCGGCGAAGACCTTCTCGCCGCCCCACACGACCACCGCGCGGACGTCGCTGCGGTCGGTGGCCTCGGCCGCGGCGAGCGCCAGCTCGTCTTGGACCTGGATGCTGATCGCGTTCATCGCCTTGGCCCGGTCGAGCCGGATCGTCCCGACCCCGTCGGCAACCTCCAGGCGCACGAACTCCGCAGTCATCTGCTCCCTCTCGTCACGTACCGGTCCCTCAAGGTGAGGTGGGGACCCCGTCCCCTGCCGCATTCTGCCGCGCCCGGACCGCTGCGGTCACCTGAACCCGCCCTTTGGGCACGCCGTCACCGTGCCCGGGCACAATGGCCGGGTGACCCTCGGCCTCTGGCGCACCCTCGGAGAGCATGCACCGGTGTGGCCCGGCCGCAACTGGCCGCTGGGGGCGACCTGGTCGCCGGAGGCGACCAACTTCGCCGTCCACTCCCCCGCCGCCACCGCCGTGTGGCTGTGCCTGTACGACGACGAGCCCGGCGAGCCCGGCGAGCGGCGGCTCCCCCTGACCGAGCAGTCCCTGGGCATCTGGCACGGCGCCGTGCCCGACGTCGCGCCCGGCACGCGCTACGGCTTCCGGGTCGAGGGACCGTGGCAGCCCGACGAGGGCCTGCGCTTCGACCCGGACACGCTGCTCCTCGACCCCTACGGCCTCGCGGTCGCCGGCACCCAGGACGACGCGCAGAGCGTGGTGGTGGACCCGGCGTTCGACTGGGGCGACGACGCCCCGATGCGGCGACGCTGGCGCGACACCGTGATCTACGAGCTGCACGTCAAGGGGTTCACGAGGCTGCACGACCGGATCCCTCCCGAGCTGAGGGGCACCTACGCCGGGCTGGGCCACCCGGTGGTGACCCAGTACCTCCAAGACCTCGGGGTCACCGCGGTCGAGCTGTTGCCGGTGCAGCAGTTCTTCTCGGAGCCGGCGCTGCTGGAGCGCGGGACGGTGAACTACTGGGGCTACAACCCGATCGGCTACTTCGCCCCCGACGCGTCGTACTCCTCCTCCGGCGACCGGGGCGGCCAGGTCACCGAGTTCAAGCAGATGGTGCGCTCGCTGCACGCCGCGGGGCTCGAGGTGATCCTCGACGTCGTCTACAACCACACCGCCGAGGCCGGGGCCGACGGTCCGACGTACTCCTTCCGGGGACTGGACGACCGCGGCTTCTACCGCCGGATGCCCTCGGCCGACGGGTACGACGACACCTACTGGGACGTCACCGGGTGCGGCAACACGGTCAACACCGAGGACCCGCTGGCGCTGCGGCTGATCCTCGACTCGCTGCGGTACTGGGTCACCGAGATGCACGTCGACGGCTTCCGCTTCGACTTGATGTCCGCCCTCACCCGCACTGCGGGGACCGACGGGATCCCGGTCGACATGGCGTGCAAGCTCCTGATCGCGATCGGCCAGGACCCGGTGCTGCGGCACGTGAAGCTGATCGCCGAGCCGTGGGACACCTCGATGGACGGATACCTGGTCGGCGGGATGCCGCCGCCGTGGGTGGAGTGGAACGACCAGTACCGCGACACCATCCGCGACTTCTGGCGCGGCCGCTCCGACGGCACCCACGCCGTCGCCACCCGGCTCGCCGGTTCCTCGGACCTGTACGCCGACGACGGCCGCTCGGCGTACAACTCGGTCAACTTCGTGACCGCCCACGACGGGTTCACCGTGCGCGACCTGGTGTCCTACGACGCCAAGCACAACGAGGCCAACGGCGAGGACAACCGCGACGGCACCGACAACAACCGGTCCTGGAACCACGGGGTCGAGGGCGAGACCTCGGACCCTGCCGTGGTCGCGCTGCGGCGGCGCCAGGCCGCAAACCTGATGGCCACCCTGTGTCTGTCCAACGGTGTCCCGATGCTCACCGCCGGCGACGAGCGCGGCCGCACCCAGCGCGGCAACAACAACGCCTACTGCCAGGACAACGAGATCTCGTGGCTCGAGTGGCGCGCCGACGGCGAGCCCGGCGCGTGGCTCGACGTCTACGAGGTGACGCGGGCCGCCCTGCGGCTGCGCCGCGAGCACCCCGCGCTGCGCCAGCGGCACTGGTTCGAGGGGCGTCCAGCCATCGTCGGCGGCCCCAAGGACCTCGCCTGGCTGCACCCGTCGGGCCGCGAGATGACCGACGAGGACTGGCACGACTCCACGCTGCACACGATCGGGATGTTCGTGTCCGGCAGGCCGCTGCGCGAGCCCGGCCCGCGTGGCGAGCAGCAGATCGACACGTCCTTCCTGATCTGGTTCCACGCCGGCCCGGATGCGGTCGAGGTGCACCTGCCCGACAACGACTGGGTGCACGCGGGCTCCGTCGTGCTCTCGACCGACCCGGGGCTGCCCGAGGGCACCCGGGTCGCCGTCGGCGCGCTGGTGTCGATCGGTGCGCGCAGCGTGGTGGTCATGCAGGAGAGCGACGCCTGAGATCCGGTGGTCGAGGCGCGACCAGTGCCAGCCCTCCGGTGGTTGAGGCGCGACGAGCCCCAGCACTCCGGTGGTTGAGGTGCGACGAGCGCCAGCGAGGAGCCTCGAAACCACCCGATCCGACGAGCCCACCGCAGGCGGGTTCGCGAGGTCGGTCCGGCGGTTTCGAGGCTCGGCCGCGGGCGGCCTCGCACCTCAACCACCGGCAGCGCACTCGGCCGCGGGCGGCCTCGCACCTCAACCACCGGCAGCGCACTCGACCGCGGGCGGCCTCGCACCTCGGCCACCGACGGAGTCA
Source organism: Nocardioides daeguensis (assembly GCF_019192965.1). GTDB lineage: Bacteria > Actinomycetota > Actinomycetes > Propionibacteriales > Nocardioidaceae > Nocardioides > Nocardioides daeguensis. The sequence goes on along the minus strand of NZ_JAHTKU010000011.1, from coordinate 90,958 downwards.
GGCGAGGGCGACGACCCCCAACTCGGCGGGCGCGACGAGCAGCGGGTTCGCCGGGAGCACCCGGACGGTGTAGCCGAACGGGCCGGAGCGGCCGAGCTCGACGTCGCCGTCGAAGCGGTGCCGGCCGCCGTCGTACGACTCGACCAGGCGGAGCGGGACGACGGACGCGGCGACGATGTCGTCCTCGGCGTCGACCCGGCCGTGGACCAGCTGGACCTCGACGTCGTGCGGCGCCAGGTCGCCGAGGGCGACGTAGGAGCGGACGTGGAGCACGGCGCCGACCTCGGCGACGTCGCCGATGCCCTCGGCCTCGACGTGCTCGACGCGGACGCCGTCCCAGGCGTCGCGCACGTGGGCCTTCCAGGCGGCGAGGTCGCGGGCGCCGTTCTCGACCGCCGCGAGCGCCCGGGCGTTGTGGGCGGCGGGCGCGTAGAGCTGCTCGACGTAGTCGCGGACCATCCGGGTGGCCAGCACCTTGGGACCGAGGTTCGCCCAGGTGTGGCGCAGCATCTCGACCCAGCCGGCGGGCACACCCTCGTGGTCGTGGTCGTAGAACCGCGGCGTGACCTCGTTCTCGATCAGGTCGTAGAGGGCGGCCGCCTCGAGGTCGTCGCGCTGGTCGGAGTAGTCCTCCAGGCCGTCGGCGGACGGGATCGGCCAGCCGAACTCCGGCTCGTACCACTCGTCCCACCAACCGTCGAGGATCGACAGGTTGAGGCCGCCGTTGAGCGCCGCCTTCATGCCCGAGGTGCCGCAGGCCTCGTAGGGGCGCAGCGGGTTGTTGAGCCACACGTCGCAGCCCGGGTAGAGCGGCTGCGCGAGCGCGATGTCGTAGTTGGGCAGGAACACGATCCGGTGCCGCACGTCCTCGGCGTCGGCGAAGCGGACCAGCTCCTGGATCAGCCGCTTGCCGCCGTCGTCGGCGGGGTGCGCCTTGCCAGCGACGACCAGCTGGACCGGGCGCTCGGGGTGCAGCAGCAGCGCCTTGAGGCGGTCGGGGTCGCGCAGCATCAGCGTCAGCCGCTTGTACGACGGCACCCGGCGCGCGAAGCCGATCGTCAGCACGTCGGGGTCGAGCGCGTCGTCGATCCAGCCGAGCTCGGCGGGCGAGGCGCCGCGCTTCTCCCACGACTTGCGCAACCGACGGCGGGCGTCGTCGACGAGCCGCTGGCGCAGCAGCCGCTTGGTGCGCCACACCTCGGTGCCAGGCACCTTGTCGAAGGCCGCCCAGAACGCGGCCGCATCGTCACCGTGGTAGTCGGCGCCCTGCGCCTCGGCGAGCGCGGCGACCTCGGGCGCGACCCAGGTCGGCGCGTGCACGCCGTTGGTGATCGAGGTGATCGGCACCTCGGCCTCGTCGAAGGCCGGCCACAGGCCGTTGAACATGCCGCGGCTGACGTGGCCGTGCAGCTGGGAGACGCCGTTGGCGCGCTGCGCGAGCCGGAATCCCATGACCGCCATGTTGAACACGCCGGGGTCGCCGCCCTCGTAGTCCTCGGCGCCGAGCGCCAGCACCTGGTCGACGGGCACGCCCGGGGTGGCGCCGTGCTCGCCGAGGTACTGCTCGACGAGGGTGCGCGGGAACCGGTCGATGCCCGCCGGAACCGGGGTGTGCGTGGTGAAGACGGTCGACGCGCGCCCCGCCTCCAGCGCAGTGGCGAAGTCGACGTCGCTCTCGGCGCTCAGCTCGCGGATCCGCTCCACGCCGAGGAACCCGGCGTGGCCCTCGTTGGTGTGGAACACCTCCGGCGCCGGGGCACCGGTGATCCGGGAGTACGCCCGGAGCGCGCGGACCCCGCCCACCCCGAGCAGCAGCTCCTGACGCAGGCGGTGCTCGGTGTTGCCGCCGTAGAGCCGGTCGGTGACCAGGCGGTAGGCCTCGGGGTTCTCCTCGACGTCGGTGTCGAGCAGCAGCAGCGGCACCCGGCCGACACTGGCCACGAACACCCGCGCGAGCAGGTCCGGGCCGTCGGGCATCCGGATCGCGATCGTCGTCCGGCTGCCGTCGTGCTCGTGGAGCAGCGACAGCGGCAGCTCGTCGGGGTCGAGGACCGGGTAGCTCTCCTGCTGCCAGCCGTCACGCGAGAGCGCCTGCTTGAAGTAGCCGTGCCGGTAGAGCAGCCCGACCCCGACGATCGGCACACCCAGGTCGCTGGCCGCCTTGAGGTGGTCACCGGCGAGGATGCCGAGGCCGCCGGAGTACTGGGGCAGCACGGCGGTGATCCCGTACTCCGGCGAGAAGTAGGCGATCGACGCCGGCCAGGTCCGGTCGGGCTCGGCCGACCGGGCGCGCTGGTACCAGCGGTCCTCGGCGAGGTACGACGCCAGGTCGGCCCGCACCTCCCCCACCCGTCGGACGTAGTCCTCGTCGCCGACCAGCTCGTCCCACCGCTGCGCGCTGACCTCGCCGAGCATCCGCAGCGGGTCGTGCCCGGCGGCGCGCCACAGCTCGGGATCGATGTCGGCGAACAGCGCCTGGGTCGGCGGGTGCCAGGACCAGCGCAGGTTGGCCGCGAGCTCGCCCAGCGAGGCGAGCGCGTCGGGCAGGACGGGGCGGACCGTGAACCTCCGGATCGCACGCATGGACCGACGGTAACCAATCTGACTTGAACGATCCAATACGTGTCCGTGAACGCGGGGTTAGATGCGACACGGGGTTCCGCGTAACGCGGACCCGCCCCAGGCCGTTGGGGTGGTACCGACGGGCGGGGTGGAGTCATGGGGGCCGCCTCGCCCGTCGTTCACTGTCCCGGTGGGGGGGGGGGGGGCGCGCCGCGCCCCCGGGCGGGGCGGGGGGGCGGGGCTCGCGCGCTCGCGCCGCACCGGATCAGGCAGGGAGATCGAGTAGGCGCGCAGCGCCGAGCTTGCGAGGCGCTGCGACCGCCGTATCGAGATCCATCTCGTCGCGCAGGGCGGTTTGCTGCAGCACGTCACCGCGTCTCGATACGCCCTCGGCTAGCGCCTCGGGCTACTCGACGGACTCAAGGCCCGGGCTCGGGCGACGCGACGACCTCGGACCGCGCCCTAGGCTGGCGCCGATGACTACCGCACCCCTGCGCCCGGTCCCCGAGCACCAGCGCCACGTCGCCGCCCTCCTCGCCGCGGGCCACGGACCGGACCGGCCGTGGCCGACCGAGACGGTCGCGCTGGACCAGGCGCGCGGGCGGGTCCTCGTCGAGCCGGTGACGGCGCCGGAGCCGCTGCCGGCGTTCGACAACTCCGGGATGGACGGGTACGCCGTCCGCGCGGTCGACGTCGCGACCGCCACTGCGGACTCCCCTGTCCGGTTGAGCGTCGGGGAGGACATCCCCGCCGGGGCACCGGTGGGCGAGCTGGCCCCGGGCACGGTGCGGCGGATCATGACCGGCGCCGCCGTGCCCCGGGGCGCCGACGCGGTGGTCGAGGTGGAGGTGACCGACGGCGGCACCGAGACGGTCGAGATCCGTGCGGCTCGACCCACGGGCAGCTTCGTGCGCACTGCCGGCTCCGACGTCGCGCAGGGCCAGGAGGTCCTCCCCGCGGGCGTGACGCTGGGACCGGCCCAGCTGGGCGTGCTGGCGGCGTTCGGCGTCCGCGAGGTCGTCGTACGACGCCGGCCGCGGGTGCTGGTCGTCTCGACCGGCTCCGAGCTGGCCGAGGACCCCGCCCCGGGCTCCGGTCAGATCCGCGACGCCAACGGCGTCCTGCTCGCGGCGGCCGTCGAGGAGGCCGGCGGGGTCGCGGTGCGCAAGCTGTGGGTCGAGGACGACGTGCCGACCTTCCTCGCCCTGCTCGACGGCGAGCTGGCCGCCGGCGACATCGACCTCGTCATCACGAGCGGCGGCGTCAGCGCGGGGGCCTACGAGGTGGTCAAGGACGGCCTCGGGCCCCGCGGGGTCGAGTTCGTGAAGGTCGCGATGCAGCCCGGGATGCCCCAGGGCTCGGGCCTCGTCGACAACACACCGGTCGTCTGCCTGCCCGGCAACCCGGTCAGCGCGCTGACGTCGTGGGAGGTGTTCGTCCGCCCCGCGCTGCGGCGGGCGTTCGGGCACCCGCGCCCGCAGCGCACCGTCGTGCGCGCCACGCTCACCGAGCCGCTGCAGCCGCTGAGGGGCAAGCGCCAGCTGCGCCGCGCCCGCCTGGACCGCACCACCGGGACGGTCGCCCCCTGGGGCCCGCCGGGCTCGGGCTTCCTCGGCTGGTTCGCCGGCGCCGACGCGCTCATCGACCTCCCCGCCGACGGCGCTCCGCTCGCCGCCGGCGACGCCGTGGAGGTGTGGGACCTGACGTCCGGCTAGACGCACCCCATCACGGACTCGATAGGTTCGAGTCATGGTCGGACGCATCCCCGTGATCGACGTCGCGCCGGTCCTCGAGGCCGGAACCAGCAATCCCCCCGAGAACGGCCGCCTGCCCGTCAAGGCCAGCCTGGGCGAGCCCTTCCCGGTGCGGGCGACCGTGTTCCGCGAGGGACACGACCGCCTCGGGGCCGAGGTGGTGCTCGTCGGCCCCGACGGCGTACGACGACCGCCGGTGCGGATGCACGCCCTGCCGGTGCGCGACCGGTTCAGCGTGGACCGGTACGAGGCCTGGGTCAGCGCCGATGCCGAGGGCGCGTGGTCCTTCGAGATCCACGCCTGGTCGAGCCCGCTCGGCACCTGGTTCCACGACGCCGGCATCAAGATCCGCGCCGGGGTCGACGTGGAGCTGATGTTCGCCGAGGGCCGGCTGCTGTTCGAGCGGGTTCTCGCCGGCGGCGGTCTCACGAAGGCCGAGGGGAAGACCGTGCGCGCCGCGATCGCCGCGGCCGGCGACGACACGAGGCCGGTCGAGGCCCGCCTCGCGCAGCTCGAGTCGCCCGAGGTGGTCACCACCCTCGAGGCCCACCCGCTGCGCGACCTGCTCACCGTCGAGGGGCCGTACCCGGTCTTCGTCGACCGCTCCCGCGCCCTGTTCGGCAGCTGGTACGAGCTGTTCCCGCGCTCCGAGGGCGCGACCTACGACCCGGCGACGGGCGAGGTCACCAGCGGCACCTTCCGCACGGCCGCCGAGCGGCTTCCCGCGGTCGCCGCGATGGGCTTCGACGTCGTCTACCTGCCGCCGATCCACCCGATCGGCGAGGTCAACCGCAAGGGCCCCAACAACACCGTGCTGCCCGACGGCGAGCCCACTCCCCCGGACTGGAAGGGCTCGCCCTGGGCGATCGGCAGCAAGGACGGCGGTCACGACGCCGTCCACCCCGACCTCGGCACGATCACGGACTTCGACGCCTTCGTCGCGGCGGCCAAGGAGCTCGACCTGGAGGTCGCGCTCGACCTCGCCCTGCAGTGCGCACCCGACCATCCGTGGGTCGCCGCGCACCCGGAGTGGTTCACCACCCGTGCCGACGGGACGATCGCCTACGCCGAGAACCCGCCGAAGAAGTACCAGGACATCTACCCGGTCAACTTCGACAACGACCCCGCCGGCATCGCCGCCGAGGTGCTGCGCGTCGTCCGGCACTGGATGGACCACGGCGTGCGGATCTTCCGCGTCGACAACCCCCACACCAAGCCGGTCGCGTTCTGGCAGTGGCTGCTGGCCGAGGTCCGTCGTACCGACCCCGACGTGCTCTTCCTCGCCGAGGCGTTCACCAAGCCGCCGATGCTGCAGACCCTCGGAGCGATCGGGTTCCACCAGTCCTACACGTACTTCACCTGGCGCACCGAGAAGGTCGACGTCGAGGACTACCTGCGCGAGGTGTCGCAGGAGTCGGCGCACCGGATCCGGCCGAACTTCTTCGTCAACACCCCCGACATCCTCCACGAGTTCCTGCAGTACGGCGGCCCGGCCGCCTTCCGGATCCGCGCCGTGCTGGCGGCGATGTCCTCGCCCAGCTGGGGCATGTACGCCGGCTACGAGCTCGGCGAGCACGTCGCGGTCAGACCGGGCAGCGAGGAGTACCTCGACTCGGAGAAGTACCAGATCCGGGTCCGGGACTGGGCGTCCGCCACCAGCGGCACGACGGACGGCAGCGGCCTGACGTCGTACGTCACCCGGCTCAACGCGATCCGGCGGGCCCACCCGGCGCTGCAGCTCCTGCGCAACCTGCGCCTGCACCAGGCCGAGGACGACCACGTCGTGGCCTGGTCGAAGCGGGCGGGGAACGACACGGTGGTCGTGGTGCTCAGCCTCGACCCGCACCAGGTCCGCGAGTCGATGGTCCACCTCGACCTCGCCGCGCTCGGCCTCGAGCCCGGGACCTCGTTCACGGTCCACGACGAGCTCACCGGAGCTTCGTGGACCTGGGGCGAGCACAACTACGTCCGGCTCGATCCTGCGCAGCCGGCGCACATCCTGACCGTGAAGGGGCACTCATGACCAGGGCCGAGTCGATCGTCCTCAACGAGGAGCCCGAGTGGTTCCGCACCGCCGTCTTCTACGAGGTGCTGGTCCGCTCGTTCCGCGACTCCAACGCCGACGGCACGGGTGACTTCCGGGGACTGACCGAGAAGCTCGACTACCTGCAGTGGCTGGGCGTCGACTGCCTGTGGGTGCCGCCGTTCTTCACCTCGCCGCTGCGTGACGGCGGGTACGACGTCGCCGACTACACGAACATCCTCCCCGAGTGCGGCACGGTCGAGGACTTCCACGCCTTCCTCGACGCCGCGCACGAGCGCGGGATCCGGGTGATCATCGACTTCGTGATGAACCACACCAGTGACGCGCACCCGTGGTTCCAGGCCTCGCGCACCGACCCCGACGGCCCGTACGGCGACTTCTACGTCTGGTCCGACACCGATGAGCTCTACCAGGACGCGCGGATCATCTTCGTCGACACCGAGCCGTCGAACTGGACCTGGGACCAGACCCGCGGCCAGTACTACTGGCACCGGTTCTTCCACCACCAGCCCGACCTCAACTTCGACAACCCCAAGGTCCACGACGCGATGCTGGAGGCGATGGCGTTCTGGCTCGACATGGGCCTCGACGGGTTCCGGCTCGACGCGGTGCCGTACCTCTACGAGCGACCGGGGACCAACGGCGAGAACCTCCCCGAGACCCACGAGTTCCTGCGCAAGGTCCGCAGGTTCGTCGACGACAACTACCCGGGCCGGGTGCTGCTGTGCGAGGCCAACCAGTGGCCGACCGACGTCGTCGAGTACTTCGGCGACCCGGCCGTCGGCGGCGACGAGTGCCACATGGCCTTCCACTTCCCGGTGATGCCTCGCATCTTCATGGCGGTGCGGCGCGAGTCCCGCTTCCCGATCTCGGAGATCATGGACCAGACACCGGACATCCCGTCCGGCTGTCAGTGGGGCATCTTCTTGCGCAACCACGACGAGCTGACCCTGGAGATGGTCGCCGACGAGGACCGCGACTACATGTGGGGCGAGTACGCCAAGGACCCCCGGATGAAGGCCAACATCGGCATCCGCCGCCGGCTGGCGCCGCTGCTCGACAACGACACCAACCAGATCGAGCTGTTCACCGCGCTGCTGCTCTCGCTGCCGGGCTCGCCCGTCCTCTACTACGGCGACGAGATCGGGATGGGCGACAACATCTGGCTCGGTGACCGCGACGGCGTCCGCACGCCGATGCAGTGGACCCCCGACCGCAACGCCGGCTTCTCCTCGGCCACCCCCGGCAAGCTGCACCTGCCAGCGATCCAGGACCCGGTCTACGGCTACCAGAGCGTCAATGTCGAGGCGCAGCTGGAGAACCCCTCCTCGCTGCTGCACTGGACCCGGCGGATGATCCACATCCGCCGGCAGCACGACGCGTTCGGGCTCGGCACGTTCGCCGACCTCGGCGGCTCGAACCCGACGGTGCTGTCCTACGTCCGCGAGCACGCGGAGGACGACGTGATCCTCTGCGTCAACAACCTCTCCCGCTTCCCGCAGCCGGTGGAGCTCGACCTGCGCCGCTTCGAGGGCCGGGTCCCGGTCGAGCTGCTCGGCGGCGTCCCGTTCCCCCGGATCGGCGAGCTCCCGTATCTCCTGACGCTGAGCGGGCACGGCTTCTACTGGTTCCGGTTGACGGATCCGGAGACGACCGGAAGGCCGGTGCTGTGACCGACTCGTTCCTCGCCCCGTTCCTCGAGCGCAGCCGCTGGTTCGGCGGCAAGGGGCGCGCGTTCACCGTCACGGGCACCCGCGAACTGCTGCGCCTGGGCGCCGCGCCGGAGGTGGTGCTGCTCCTGGTCGAGGTCACCTACCCGTCGACGGGCTCCGGTCAGGCCGAGGACCAGCGTGAGCTCTACCAGGTCCCCCTCGCGCTGTACGACGAGCCGCAGGAGCGTCTGGAGCACGCCCTGGTCGGGCACTGGCCCGACGACGGGACCGGCCGGCCGGCGTACGACGCCCCGGCTGACCGGGCCGCGATGGCGCACCTGCTGCGGGCCTTCGGTGAACGTCCCGGCTTCGTGCGACTCTCGGGGCACGACCTCGACCTCGACGCGCCCGGCAGCCTGTTCAGCGGCGAGCAGTCGAACTCGTCGGTGCTGTTCGGCGAGGACTCGGTGCTCAAGCTGTTCCGGAAGGTGACGCCCGGCGAGAACCCGGACATCACCACCCACCGGGTGCTGACCGAGGCCGGGTCGACCCACGTCGCCCAGCTCTACGGCTGGATCGAGGTCGAGGACCTCCAGCTCGGGATGCTCCAACAGTTCCTGCGCACCGCCAGCGACGGCTGGGACCTGGCCCTGGCCAGCGTCCGTGACCTGTTCGCCGAGGCCGACCTGCACGCCGAGGAGGTCGGCGGCGACTTCGCCAGCGAGGCCGCCCGGCTCGGCACCGCGCTCGCCGAGGTGCACGCGCAGCTGGCGACGTCGTTCCCGGTCTCCTCCGTCGACGGCGCCGACCTGGCCGCGGCGATGCGCACCCGGCTGGCGGCCTCCGTCGAGGTGGTTCCCCAGCTCGCGGAACACGCCTCCGCCGCGCAGCGCGTCTTCGCGGCGGTGGCCGACCTGGGCGCCGTACCCGTCCAGCGGGTGCACGGCGATCTCCACCTCGGCCAGACCCTGCGCACCGTGCTCGGCTGGAAGCTGGTCGACTTCGAGGGTGAGCCCGCCAAGCCGCTGGCCGAGCGGGTGCTCCCCGACTCCCCCTGGCGCGACGTCGCCGGCATGCTCCGCTCCTTCGACTACGCCCCGCACGCGGTCGCGGAGGCGATGCCCGAGGAGGATCCGGACGTGCTGCACCAGCGCGGCGTCCGCGCCGACGAGTGGGCGCGGCGCAACCGCAAGGCGTTCCTGGCGGCGTACTGCGGCGAGGCGGGGCTCTCCCCGACCGGCCGGGCCCTGCTCACCGCCTACGTCGTCGACAAGGCGGTCTACGAGTGCGTCTACGAGGCGCGCAACCGCCCCACCTGGCTGCCGATCCCGCTCGCGGGGGTGGCGCGACTCAGCGCAGGTGGCGGCGGACGGCTGCGGCGAGCGCCGCGGCGTACCTCCGCTGCCCCTTCGCCGAGGCCATCACCCGGGCGTCGGCGGCGCTGCGCATGTTGCCGAGCTCGACCATCGCGGTCGGGACCTCGGACAGGTTGAGCGTGGCGAGGTCGGAGCGGTAGGTGAAGCCACGGCCGCCGGCCGTGTAGGTGGCGTCGCGGAATCCGCGGTCGTGGAGGGCGCCGCGGACGGTGCGGCCGAAGGACGTCGAGGCGGCGCGACCGTCCGGCTTGGCCGCGACGATGACGTGGAACCCGTGGCCGCCGCTCAGCGAGCCGTCGCCGTGGATGCTGAGCTTGAGGTCGGCCGGCCGGTCCCAGCCGCGGAAGCCCGCGTTGCCGAGCCGGCCGCGGACGTCGACGCACGGGCCCCAGTCGTCGCGGCTGTTGGTGGTGCGGGTGAGCACGACCTCGGCGCCGAGCGCGCGCAGCCGCCGGGTGAGCGCGCGGGCCACGCGCCAGACGAACGTCGCCTCGGGGAAGCCGCCGTTGGTCGCCGTACCCGTGGTGTTGCAGGGCTTGCGCTGGCCGTTGCCGGCGTCGACGGGCTGGTTGATCTCGGCGCGGTGCCGGGAGTTGCCGAGCTGGTGGCCCGGGTCGATGACGACCACCCGTCCGGCGAGCGGCAGCTCGGCGCGGGTCGCCGCCGACGGTTGCGCCGGTGCTGGAGTGGCGGGCGTGAGCAGGGCGGCGAGGACGGCGAGCACCACGAGACGGGCCATACCCGCATGATGGTCCATCCGGCCGCGAGAGGATCGGGCATGCCCGTCACCAACCCCTGGCTCGCCGGCCCGTCCCCCGACGCCGCGCTCCCCCGCGACCAGCTCGAGGAACGGATCCTCAACCTGCTCTCGAGCCAGAACACCGCGGTGATCGCCACCGTCAACGCCGACGGCTCCCCCGCAGCCACGCCGGTCCGCTTCTTCAGCCTGGGGCTCGAGATCTTCTACACCAGCTGGAACGCGTCGCCGAAGTCGCGCAACCTGGCCCGCGACCCGCGGGTCTCGGCCGGGATCGTGGCCCCGCTCGTCGGCCAGGCCAGCAGCCGCGGCGTCCAGCTGTTCGGCACCGCACGCACCCTCGAGCGCGATCACCCCGATGCCGACGGCTACTGGGAGGCGGTGCGCTGGCAGGCCGACCACGTCGAGCGCGGGCGCTCGCTGTCCGAGCCACCCTCGGATCCGCTGACCGTGATCACGCCGGACCGGATCGTGTACACCGAGCACTGGCTGCGGCGCGGCGGCTACGCGCCACGGCAGACCTGGCGACGCGGGGACTGATTCTGCGTCGACCGCAGCTCGACCGGCTCGCGCTGACCCATGTCCTGAAGGTCCCCGCAGCACAGCGCTCCAGCGGTTGCGCAGGCTCGGCGCGAGCGTCCAGGGCGCGCGACCTCGGCAGCGTCGAGCTCCCACCAGCCCCAGGCGTCACCACGGAGACGCAATCCATGCGCCTGTCAGGCGTTGCAACCCCTGACAAGCGCATGGATCCCCGGACGTCCGGGGATCCATGCAGCCGCCTACAGCAGCTCGACCGGCTCCCGCTCACCCACGTCCCCGGACACCGCGCAGTCCCGGTCCTCGACGGCGCAGTGCCAGCTCCAGCACAGCTGGCCGGCGCCGACGCCGATCAGTGCGGCGACGGCGAAGCCGAGGCCCGAGCCACCGATCACGGGGACGACGGCCACGGCCGTCACGGCGTTGAGCAGAAGGGCGACGAAGGTGGCCAGCGAGACCACGGCGCCGCGGCGGAGCGGGAAGCGGTCGAGCATCATCAGCTGCAGGGTCGGGTAGGTGACGCCGTTGCCGAGGGCGATGAGGGAGACGCCGACGACGGCCCAGGGCAGCTCGTCACCGGCGCCGAGCGCCGCGACGACCACGCCGATCACACCGCCGGCGAAGGACGTCGTGCAGCCCCAGGAGACGAGGCGGCGGGCGGAGATCCGCCCGGCGGCGCGACCGCAGAGCCAGGAGCCGAGCATCATCGAGCCGATCATGGGGACGAAGAGCTTCCAGAAGTCGAGCTCGCCCTCGCCGAGCACGTCGACGACGAAGATCGCGGCGCCGCCGATGTAGAGGAACTGGGCGCCGAAGACCAGTGCGGTCGCCCAGCCGAGGCGGTGGAAGGCGCCGACCCGGCCGACCTCGACCAGGCCGCCGAGGACGGCGCCGACCCGTAGGGGGACCCGCCGCTCGCGCGGGTGTGTCTCGGGCAGGAGGAAGACCACGGCCAGGATCAGCAGCACGCCGAGGCCGGCCTGGAAGCCGAAGATCAGCTCCCACGGGCCGAGCTGGAGCAGCGCGCCGCCGAGGATCGGACCGATCGCCGGCGCGAGACCGAAGATGACCGCGACCCGGCTCATCAGCTTCTGGGCCTGCGGACCGTCGAACAGGTCGCGGATCACGGTCCGGCTGACGATCGTCGCCCCGCCGGCGCTCAGCCCCTGCAGGGCGCGGAACGCCAGCAGGACCGGCAGGCTGCCCGCGACCATGCAGCCCAGGGACGCGAGGACGTAGACCGCGACCCCGCCGACCATGACCGGGCGCCGACCGACGGCGTCCGACAGCGGGCCGTGGAAGACGCTCATCAGCGCGAACGAGCCGAGGTAGACGGTGACGATCAGCTGCAGCGCACCGGTGTCGACGCCGAGGTCGCGGCCCATCTCCGGGAACGCCGGGAACGGCGTGTCGATGCTGAAGGGCCCGATCATCGAGAGCAGCGCCAACACGGCGGGGACGAGGACCGTGTATCTCCAGCCGATGCGTTCGCTCACCCGCGCATCATTCCCCACGGGCTAGACTCAACGAGATGCCGCCCACTGAGCGCAGCACCCCATCCGCAACCGCAGCGTCCTTCCTCGGCGAGATGGACCTCCACCTCGTCGGCGAGGGTCGGCACGAGCAGCTGTGGCACGTCCTCGGTGCCCACGTCCGCGCCGAGCCCGAACCAGGGACCAGCTTCGTCGTCTGGGCCCCCAACGCCCGCAACGTCAGCGTCGTCGGCGACTTCAACGGCTGGGACGGCAACGCCCACCGGCTGACCACGATCGGCTCCGGCCTCTGGGAGGTCTTCGTACCGGGCGTCGGGTCCGGCGCCTCCTACAAGTACGTCGTCGAGGGCGCCGACGGCATCTGGCGCCACAAGGCCGACCCGATGGCGTTCCACGCGGAGGCCCCGCCGGCGACGGCGTCGCGCGTCTTCTCCAGCGCCCACACCTGGCAGGACGACGCCTGGCTCGCCGCGCGCGCGACCAGGCAACCGGTCAACGAGCCGATGGCGACGTACGAGCTCCACCTCGGCTCGTGGAAGCGCCACCCCGACGGCTCCTTCTGGTCGTACGACGAGCTCGCCGCCGACCTGCCCGGCTACCTCGCCGACCTGGGGTTCACCCACGTCGAGCTGATGCCGGTCATGCAGCACCCGTTCGGCGGCTCCTGGGGCTACCACGTGACCGGCTACTTCGCCCCCGACGCCCGGTTCGGCGACCCCGACGGCTTCCGGCGCCTCGTCGACGCCCTGCACCAGGCCGGCATCGCGGTGATCCTCGACTGGGTGCCCGGCCACTTCGCGACCGACGACTGGGCGCTGGTCCGCTTCGACGGGACGCCGCTCTACGAGCACCCCGACCCGCAGCGCGGCTGGCATCCCGAGTGGGGCTCCTACATCTTCGACTTCGGCCGGCCCGAGGTCCGCAACTTCCTGGTCGCCAACGCGCTGTACTGGCTCGAGGAGTTCCACGTCGACGGCCTGCGGGTCGACGGCGTCGCCTCGATGCTCTACCTCGACTACGGCCGCAAGGACGGCGCGTGGACCCCCAACCGGTACGGCGGTCACGAGCACCTCGAGGCCGTGCAGTTCCTGCAGGAGCTGAACGCGACGGCCTACAAGCGGGTGCCGGGGATCGTCACGATCGCCGAGGAGTCCACCGCGTGGCCGGGCGTGACGGGGGCGACGTCGGGCGGCGGGCTGGGGTTCGGGTTCAAGTGGAACATGGGCTGGATGCACGACAGCCTGCGCTACCTCGCGCACGACCCGGTGCACCGCTCGTACCACCACGGCGAGATGGCGTTCTCGCTCGTCTATGCGTTCTCGGAGAACTACGTGCTGCCGCTCAGCCACGACGAGGTGGTCCACGGCAAGGGTTCGCTGGTGCGCAAGATGCCCGGCGACCGGTGGCAGCAGCTCGCGACGCTGCGCGCCTACCTCGCCTACATGTGGGCGCACCCCGGCAAGCAGCTGGTGATGATGGGCACCGAGCTCGCGCAGGAGACCGAGTGGGCCGAGGCACGCGAGCTCGACTGGTGGCTGCTGCAGAAGCCCGACCACGCCGGCGTGCGTGACTTCGTGCGCGACCTCAACGCCCGCTACCGCGAGGAGCCCGCGCTGTGGCGCCTCGACAACGACCCGGCCGGGTTCGCCTGGATCGACGCGCAGGACGCCGGCCACAACGTCTTCTCGTTCGTACGCCGCGCCGGTGACGCCGGCTCACCGGACCTGGTCTGCGTCACCAACTTCGCCGCCGTCCCCCACGACTACCGGCTCGGCCTCCCGGTCGCCGGCGAGTGGACCGAGCTGCTCAACTCCGACGCCACGGCGTACGGCGGCAGCGGGGTCGGCAACCTCGGCGTGGTGCAGGCGCGGGCGGCCGGTCCGCTCGAGTCGGGCGCGCCCGGCGGCAGCCCGGCGTACGCCGACCTCGTGGTGCCCCCTCTCGCCACGCTCTGGTTGCGCTCACCCGTAGGGTGACCCCGTGTCCGAGCCCGAGATCAGCCACTGGACCGTCGATGACGGGATCGCCCGGCTGACCTGGACCTCGGACCTGACCGAGCGCGGCTGGCAGGCCGCCGTCGATGTCGTGCGCCACCAGGTGGCCGCCGCCCTCACCGACCACGATCGGGTCGAGGTGAAGGTCGCCATCGACGACGCGGAGGCGCAGCGGATCGCGACCTGGTCGGGGCTGCGGCGCGAGGGCGTCCAGCGGGGCCGGGCGGGCGACGTGGTGGTCTACGCGCGGCTGGTCGACGACGTCCCGGTGCACGAGCCGGGCGGGTTCCGGGCGCTGCTCAACTCCTTCCTGCCGCGCAAGCGCGGGATCGGCCAGATGCTGGTGCGCGACTCCGACGGGGCCGACGGGTCCGAGCCACGGGTGCTCCTGTGCAACCTGACCTACAAGGCCGACTGGGACCTGCCCGGCGGCGTGGTCGAGGTCGGTGAGTCGCCCCGGGTCGCGGTCTCCCGCGAGGTCGAGGAGGAGCTCGACCTCACCATCGAGGCGGGCCGGCTGCTCCTCACCGACTGGCTGCCGCCGTGGGGCGGCTGGGACGACGCCCTGTGCCTGGTGTTCGACGGCGGCGTGCACCCGGCGTCGATCGTGCAACAGATCGTCCCGCAGGCCAGGGAGATCAAGACGGCCGACTTCCTCACCCTCGCCGAGATCGACGAGCGGGCGGCCGACTTCACCGCCCGGCGGGTGCGGGCCGCCCTGGCGAGCCTGGCCGGGACGGGGCCGGCGTACACGGAGTCTGGTCGCTGACCTCCCGCACCCCATCCGTTCTGGTCGCCGATTCCGCCTGGCCACGACCGAACCGCATGGGGCGCGCCGACACGGCCACCCCGAGCACCAGCACCGCTCCCCCGACCAGCTCCCCGGTCGAGGGCACCTCGTCGAGCAGCGCCCACGCCGAGCCGATGGCGACGGGCGGCACGAGCAGGATCCACGGCACCACCGCGGCCGACGGGTTGCGCGAGAGCAGGGTGTTGAAGATCCCGTAGCCCACCAGCGAGGCGAGGCCGGCGGTGTAGAGCGTCGAGACCGCCGCCCGCCACCCGAAGGCGCCGATCCCGTCGACCACCGCCGCCGGGCCGTCGACCACGAGGGAGAGCAGCACGAGCGGCACCGGTACGACGAGCGCGGACCACACGGTCAGCGACAGCCCGCCGGTGGCGCCCGAGGCGCGCGAGACGACGTTGCCGATCGCCCACATGAGGGCGGCCGTCAGGCACAGCAGCAGGGCCACCGCGGGGACGTGGCCGCCGCGGCCGAGGCCGACGACCACGAGCCCGAGGACGCCGAGCACGACACCGGCCACCTGCGGGCCGGTCGGCCGCTCGCGCAGCACCGCGGCGGCCAGCACGATGGTGAGCACCACCTGCGCCTGGAGCACCAGCCCGGCGAGCCCGGGCGGCATCCCGGCGTCCATGGCGACGTAGAGGAACGCGAACTGGCCCAGCGACATGAAGGTGCCGACCGCGGCGACGGTGCGCCACGGCACCGGCGGCGGGTCGAGCAGGAAGACCGCCGGGACGACGACGGCGAGGAAACGGGCGGCGAGGAACAGCAGCGGCGGCACCTCGCCCATGCCCCAGTCGATGACGACGAAGTTGAAGCCCCAGATCGCGGCGACGAGGGCGGCGAGGGACTGGTCACGGCGGCTCACGTCGTCCAGCATCCCGGGCCCGACGTTGAAGCACCAGCAAACAGAACTGCGGCGAACGATGTAGCGTTGCTGCATGATCGATCTGGACGCGCTCGCCGGCCTCCGCGCCGTCGCCACCCACGGCTCGGTGGTCGGCGCGGCCACCGCGACCGGGTACACCCCGAGCGCCATCTCCCAGCAGGTCAAGCGCCTGGAGAAGCAGACCGGCGTCCCCCTGCTCGAGCGGGTCGGTCGCGGGGTGATGCTGACCAGCCACGGCCAGCACCTCGTCGACGCCGGCGAGCAGGTCCTCGCGGACCTCGAGCAGCTCGAGGCCACCTTGCAGCAGCGCGCCGGCGTCGTGGCCGGTCGGATCCGGCTCGCCGCCTTCTCCACCGCCATGCGTGGCCTGGTGGCACCGATCGCCCGCAGCCTGCGCGACGCCCACCCCGGCCTCACCCTCACGCTGCGCGAGGCCGAGCCGTGGGACGTCGTCGAGCTGGTCGCGAGCGGTCAGGTCGAGCTCGGGATCGTGCATCGCTGGGGCGGCGTCCCGCTCGCCGTCCCCGACCACGTCGCCGCCACTCCCCTGCACGGCGACGTCGCCGACCTGATCGTGCACCGCGAGGACCCGCTCGCCACCCGCACCCGGGTCACGCCGCACGACCTGGTCGACGTCGGCTGGATCGCCACCCCCGAGGGCACGATCTGTCGCCAGTGGCTCTCCCGGATGTACGACGGCACCGGCCGTCCTCCCCGCATCGCCCACGTCTCCGCGGAGTTCGAGTCCCACCTCGCCCTGGTGCGAGCCGGGCTCGGCGTCGCGCTGGTCCCCCGTATGGGGCGCGCGGCGCTCGGCGCCGACCTGGTCGCCGTACCGGTGGCCGATCCCGAGCCGGTCCGGCTCATCGACGCGCTGCACCGGCGCACGATGGCCGACTCGCCGGCGGTCCGGGCGGTGCTGGCGGCGTTCGACGGGGTCAGCGCGGGCTGAGCCCGGCGCCGGGCTCCAGCGCCTCCCGGGCCAGGTAGGTCGCGCCGGCGACCGCCGCCGGCATGACCAGGATGCCGCCGAAGGGCACCAGGAAGCAGGCCTGGACGCACACGCCGAAGCCGAGCATCGCGCCGCGGTGCCGGCGCATCAGCGCCGCCCGGGCGGCGCGGTCCATGCCCCGAGCCTCGAGCGGTCGGGAGACGAGCTCGCCGGCGAGCAGCCGGCCGGAGACGGCGAGCCCGAGCACGGCGCCGACCACCGTGCCGACGACGGGCAGCAGCCCGATCAGGAAGACGCCGATCGCCGTGGCCAGGCCGAGCACGACGAGCGCCAGCCCGTCGGTCGCGCCGCGGACCCAGCCGACCCCCCGGTCGGGGACGTCACCGCCGAGCGAGAGCTCGACCTCCTTCCAGATCTTCTCGTAGAAGGGATCGCCCACGGCCAGGGTCAGGCCGGTGTAGGTGACGATCGCGAGCATCCCGGCGCCCGCGAGGACCAGCACGTAGAGCGCGGCACGGAACAGGCCACGGACCGTCTCGTCCCAGCCGTCGGCGAACGGCGTCGCCCAGCCGACCACGTCGTCGACGTACAGCACGAGGACGACGAACAGCGCCGCCACGAGGGCCGCCACGATCACGGCGGGGACGATGCCCAGCAGCATCAGCGCGGGACGCTCGCGCCACAGGCGCAGCCCGCGCAGGAGATACCCGGCGCCGCGCCCGAAACCCATGCCAGGAGCCCGCGTCAGAACAGCGCGGAAGCGAGCGCCTGGCGGCCCTTGAGGACCCGCGGGTCGTCGTTGCCGACGGCACCGAACAGGCCGACGAGGTGCTCGCGGGCCTGGTCGCGCTCCTTGCCCGACGTACGCCGGACCAGCTCGACGAGCCGCGCGAAGGCGTCCTCGACGTGGCCACCGAGCATGTCCATGTCGGCGACCATGGTCTGCGCGTCGACGTCGTCGGGGTGGGCGGCGGCCGCAGCCCGGGCGGCGTTGAGGTCGACGCCCTGGGTGCGCTGCAGCACCTTCGCCATCGCCAGCCCGGCCGCGGCCTCGTGGTCGGCGGGGTTGGCGTCGACGAGCTTCTGGTACTCCGCGACCGCGGCGTCGATGTCGCCGGCCGCCAGCGCGTCCTGCGCGGGGACGTAGCGCGGGTCGATCTCCGGCTCCTCGCCCTCGGCGAGCCCGCCGCCCGCGGTCCCGAAGGCGTTGGGCTGGTGGCGCCCGGCGATGCCCTGCGCGGTGAGCTGCTGGGCGAGCTGGTTGAACAGCGCGCGGATGTCGTCGATCGGCGCGGCGCCGGGGATCGGCTGCGTCGCCGGACGACCGTCGAGCAGCACCAGCATCAGCGGGACCTGCGGGATCTGCATCGCCTGCGCGATCTGCGGCACTGCGTCGACGTCGATCGTCGCGGCGAGGAACCGGCCGTCGTACTCGTCGGCGACGGTGGCCACGTCGAGCGCGAGCTGGGCGCTCTCCGGCGACTGGGAGGGCGAGGAGAAGACGAGCACGACCGGCGCCGTCATCGACGCCTCGAGCACCGCCTGGAAGTTCGCCTCGTCCACCGCGACGGAGTACGCCGACGTCGACCCGCCGCCCGCGCCGCCGCCACCCGCGGGCGCGCCAGCCGCACCGGCACCGGCACCGGCCGGCGGGGTGCGCCTCAGCGCGGACAGGTCGATCGCACCGGGACGGGAGAACGGCTGCTGCGTCATGGGCGCAATCCTACGAACACCCGAGTCGGGTGGGTGAGAGTGGTCGATAGGTCACCCTCACCCACCCGACTCGACTCAGTTCGGGACGCGCGGTCCCCGCAGGCCCGCCCGCTGGACCACGCGCTGGATGGCGAGGTCACGGTCGTCGGGGCGACCGACGTACCGGATGTCACGCAGGCCCTGCTCCTGGGCCGCGGACTCGAAGCAGAAGTGGCCGAAGCCGAGCAGCCGGCCGTGGAGCGGCTTTTGCACCGAGATGTCGAGGATCCGGCTCAACGGCATGGTCGCCAGGCTCTGGGAGAGCACACCGTGGACCCGGAAGACGCGCATGTTGGTCACCACGAACCGGTCGCGGACGACGCCGAGCGCCATCCAGCCGGCACGGACCATCAGCACCACCGCGGCGATGATCAGCGCCCAGGCGACGTGGACGGACACGAACCAGCTGCCGACGAGGAGCGCCAGCGCCAGCGCGGTCTCGACCAGCGGGCGGACGTAGGCGAACCAGTGGTGGGTCACCTCGTCGACGACGACCTCGCCCTCGTCGCGCAGCAGGTGCTTGCCGATGTTCGGGTCACCGAGCCGGGTGACCACGCCGGAGACGAAGGACAGCACCATGGCGCGGCCGCGCGGGTCAGTCCATCGCGCCGACGAAGTCGATGACCC
This sequence comes from Nocardioides daeguensis, assembly GCF_019192965.1. Taxonomy (GTDB): domain Bacteria; phylum Actinomycetota; class Actinomycetes; order Propionibacteriales; family Nocardioidaceae; genus Nocardioides; species Nocardioides daeguensis. Next base: position 71,764 of record NZ_JAHTKU010000011.1, on the reverse strand, counting down.
CGCTGAACGCCTGGGTCGTCAGGTCCCACCCGCTGCTGGCCGCGGACTTCGAGGTGTCCGCGAGGCCGGCCGGGTCGGTGAACATCCAGAACCCGAGGAACACGATCACCACGAGCGCGATCAGCTTCTTGGTGTCCATGTGCGGGCTTCTCCATCCGTGTGCAGGTGCGCTCCCGAGGCGCAGATCCCCCATTGGTACCAAAGGCACCACGTGTCCCACGGGAGGCGCGCCCGGCCCCGCCCCGGATCAGCCGCAGGTCACGTCCCTCAGGCCGTTGGCCGGTGTCGGCGCCGGGACGGTGCCGCTGCGCAGCCAGGTGTCGAAGAAGCCGTCCAGGTCGCTGTCACCGGAGACCGTCTCCGCGAGCGCCTGGAACTGCTCGACCGTGACGTTGCCGTCGTGGTGCTCGGCGACCCACCGGCGCAGCAGCGCCGCGAACGGGCCGGCGCCGATCCGGTTGCGCAGGGCGGCAAGCGTCATCGCGCCGCGGTCGTAGACCGCCTCGTCGAAGACACGGGCGGCGCCGGGGTCGGCGATGTTCAGCCGCCAGAAGGCCGACGTCGGGTCAGCGCAGGTCTTGTCGTACATCCGCTCCAGGTAGACCGGGACCGCCGGCCCGCCGTGCTCGGCGGCGTACGCGGCCTCCAGGTAGGTCGCGAAGCCCTCGTTGAGCCAGATGTCGCGCCAGCGCTGGACGGCGACGCTGTCACCGAACCACTGGTGGGCGAGCTCGTGCACGATCACCCCCGGGTAGATCCAGGCGCCGTACGTCGGCCGGGTCTGGTTCTCCAGCGCGAACCCGACGTCGAGGCCGGTGACCAGGCCGCCGGTGGTGGCGAACGGGTAGCTGCCGAGCGTCGCCTGCAGCCAGTCGGTGATCGCGCCGGTGCGGTTCAGCACGTTGCGCACGTAGCTGCGCAGTCGCGGCTCGAGGCCGCGCGAGACCGCGTTGTAGTACGGGATCCCGGCGGCGGTGGTGCCCCGGTCGATCGCGTAGCGCCCCGCGGCGAAGAACGCCAGGTAGGTCGCCATCGGGTCGCTCATCCGCCAGTGGGTGGTGGCGAGCCCACCGCGGACCTTGCGGCCCACGCGGACGCCGTTGCCGACCACCTGCTTGCCCCGCGGCACGGTGACCCGCACGTCGAAGGTCGCCTTGTCGCTGGGGTGGTCGTTGGACGGGAACCACCACGGCGCCATGTGCGGCTGGTTCATGGCGACCACCTCGGTACCGCTGGCGAGCCAGTTGCGCTCGCCGGCATAGCGGTACGAACCCGGCTTCCCGGCGTACCGCACGACGACACGGAACGACGTCCCCGCGGCGATCGGCGCCTTCGGCACCACCCGCAGCTCGTGCTTGCCGGCCCTGCGGAAGCGGGCCTTGCGGCCGTCGACCCGGACCGCGGTGGCCGGCAGGAGCAGGTCGAGGGAGAAGCTGCGCAGGTCGGCGGTCGCCGTCATCGCGATCGCGGTGCGCCCCCACAGCTTCCCGCTGGCGAAGTCGTAGCGCACCCGGACGTCGTAGTGCTGCGCGTCGGTGCCGCCGTTGCCGTCGAGCGGCCAGTACGGGTCGGTGCCCTGCGCGGAGCCGTCGCCGACGTCGCCCGCCTCGCCCGCCTCGCTCGCCGCGGCGGGACTGGGGCCCGCGACGGAGAGCCCAGGCACGCCGGGCAGGCACAGCAGGAGGGCGAGCAGGAGGCCCAGGGGGGCTACGAGTCGGCGCACCCGGTCAATCTACGCGGCGCCGGTCGAGGCGATAAATGAGTTGCCGCACCCCGCGCCCGCCCGCCACAGTGGGGTCCATCCGTCCGCGGCGCCCCGCGGACCCGTCGAGAGGAGCGTGACATGTCGATCGTTGTCGTCGGCCTGCCCTCAGTCCGCACCCTCTCGACCTCGAGGAACCACCTTGCACCAGGAGAACACCTCCACCCCTGACGTCCGCACCGACGTCACCACCTCCGACATCGACCCACGCTTCGTCTTCGAGTTCGAGGCGTACGACGACCTCGACGCGGGCCAGCGCTGGTCCACCTGGCTCGACGTCGAGCCGCTGTCCCGCGGCCCCGAGCCGCGCCCCGACTGGGTCGTCACGTCCCAGGGCGCGATCGACACCGACCTCGGCATCTTGAAGACCGGCAAGGAGGCCGACGTCTTCCTGCTCGACCGCACCGACCCGCACGACCCGGAGCAGAGCGTCGTGATGGCGGCGAAGCGGTACCGCTCCCCCGACCACCGCAGCTTCCACCGCTCGGCCACCTACACCGAGGGTCGCAGCATGAAGCGCTCCCGCGACGAGCGCGCGCTCAAGCGCAAGAGCACGTTCGGCCGCGAGGTCGCCGCCGGCGAGTGGGCGAACTCGGAGTGGTCGGCGCTCAACCGCTGCTGGTCGCTCGGCCTGCCCGTCCCCTACCCGGTACAGATCGACGGCACCGAGATCCTGATGGAGTGGATCAGCGTCGACGGGGCCGACGGGACGCAGACCGCGCCCCGGCTGGCGCAGACGCGGCCCGAGCCGGCGCTGCTGGCGTCGTACTTCGAGCAGCTGAGGGAGGCCATGCTCACGCTGGTCCGGTCCGGGCTGGTGCACGGCGACCTGTCGCCGTACAACATCCTGGCGGCGGGCGAGCGGCTCGTGGTCATCGACCTGCCCCAGCTCGTCGACCTGGTCGGCAACGTCCAGGGCTTCGACTTCCTGCTGCGTGACTGCACCAACGTGTGCACGTGGTTCCAGCGGCGAGGGCTCGAGGTCGATTCGCAGGACCTGTTCGGCGACCTGATGGCCCACGCGTTCTGAGGGCGCGACAGTTTCACCGGCCGGCCGGTGAAACTGTCGGGGGTTGAACGACGAAACTCACGCTGGGACGAGGAAGTTTCCTCGTCCCAGCGTGAGTTTCACCGGCCGGCCGGTGAAACGGTCTTTTCGGCGGCGCCGACCACCCGCTCACGAGGCCGTCGCGTCGTCGTACCGGGGGCCGAGGAGCAGCTTCGTCGCCAGCCGGATGTCGGCGTCGGCCTGGTCGAGGGTGATCACGCCGTGGAGGACCGACACGAGCACGCCGTACCAGGTCTGCTCGACGATGCGGACCATCCGGAGGTCCTCGTCGCCGGGCTCGGCGACGCCGAGGGCGCGGAGCAGGACACGGTGGAAGACCGCGTTGGCCTCGGCGAGCTCCCGGCCGCCCTGGAGCTGGGCGGCGTTGTTGGCCTGCAACATGGCGGTGGCCAGCTGCGGGCGCGCGAGCATCTCGCGGCCGGCGCCGATGAGGACGTCGGCCACCGCCGCGGCCCGCTGGCCGGGCGCGGCCGGGGGCGCCTGGTCAGCGGCGGCGTCGCTGAGCCGCTGGATCTGGCTGTGCAGGACGCCGACGAAGAGGTCGGTCTTGGAGGGGAAGTAGCGGTAGAGCGTGGCGATCGCGACGCCGGCCTCCTTGGCCACGTCGTTCATCTGCATCCGCTCCATGCCGTGCTCGGCCCCGAGCCTGCTGGCGGCGCGCAGGATCCGTCGGTGGCGGTCCTTCTGCTCCGCAGAGGTGGGCTCGGCGGGCTGCCGGGCCACGGCGATTCGCGGCACGCGTCCCTCCTGGTGCTCTCGGTCGTCACGCTCAGGTGACCGGACGCCGGCATCCGGCATCCCGATCCGTCGACCCATGAACGCTCCAGCAGGCTACCGCCGACGCCGAGCGTGTACCGGACCAGACTCGGCCAGGGGCACGCATGTCCCGACCGGATCCGGTCACCGGGACCGCCAGGCCGCCTCCACGATCGCCTCGATGTCGGCGCGCGTGGCCGCGACCGGGTTGCTGTACGGCGCCGCGAGCACCTCGTCCGCAACGCGGGCCAGGTCCGCGTGCGCGACGCCCAGGGCCCGCAGCCCGTCGGGCACCCCGAGCGTGGTGGCCAGGTCACGCAGCGCGGCGGGGACGTCGTCGGTGCCGAGGGCGCGGCGCAGCACGGCATCGGCCTCGGGCGCGGCCGGCAGGTTGAACGCGGCGACGTGCGGCAGCACGATCGCATGGGTCTCGGCGTGCGGGAGGTCGAGCATGCCGCCGAGGACGTGGCACAGCTTGTGGTGCAGGCCCATCGTGGTCGCGCCGAGGCAGGCGCCGCACAGCCAGGCCCCCTCCAGCGCGAGGCTCCGTGCGGCGCCGTCCGAGCCGTCGGCGACGACCAGCGGCAGCGCGGCCGCGAGGTCGCGGACCCCGCGCTCGGCCATCGCGCTGATCACCGGGGTCGCGTTCGGCGCGTACAGCGCCTCGACGGCGTGGGCGATCGCGTTCAGCCCGCTGGGCCCGGACACCGCGGCGGGCAGGGCGTGGGTGAGGTCGGGGTCGTAGACCACCGAGCGCGGCAGCACGACGGGGTCGCGACCGGTGGTCTTCCGGCCGTCCTCGGTCAGGCCCCAGACCGGGGTCATCTCGGAGCCGGCGTAGGTCGTCGGCACGACCACCGACGGCAGCCCCTGCCGCAGCGAGAGTGCCTTGGCCAGCCCGATCGTCGACCCGCCGCCGATGGCGAGGCACCCGTCGGCGCGGACCGAGGCGGCGACGTCCTCCGCGGCGGCCACCGTGGCCGACGGGACGTGCATCCGGGCGCCGTCGAAGGTTCCGGCGGCCCGCTCGCCGAGCAGCGCCGTCACCCGTGCGGCGAGCGCACCCTGCCGGGGCGTGGAGAGCACGAGCACCCGGTGCAGGCCGAGCAGGTCGACCTCCTCGGCCACGCGGTCGAGGGCCCCCGGGCCGAACACCACCCGCATCGGCAGGGCGTCATGGACGAACACGGGCCCAGTGTGCCCGAAGGCTCAGCCGAGGAAGGAGCGCACCAGGTCGTGGTAGCCGGGCGGCTCGAGCAGGAACGAGTCGTGTCCCCACGGCGAGACCACCTCGGTGTGGTCCACGGCGACGCCGCGGGCGAGCAGCTGGTCGCGGATCCGCAGCGAGTGGGCGGTCGGGAACCGCCAGTCGGAGTCGAAGGAGACCAGCCGGAACCGGGTCGAGGGCACCACGTCGGGATGGGCGGCGAAGGGGTCGAAGTAGTCCATCGGGCGGGTGAGGTGGAGGTAGGACAGCGCGTCGAAGCGCTGCAGGAAGCTCTCCCCCTGGTGCTGGAGGTAGTGCTCGACCTCGAAGTCGGCGGCCAGCCGCTTCCCGGTCCCGGACGTGTCCCGGGCGTGGCCGAACTTCTCGGCGAGCGACTGGCCGGACACGTAGGTGACGTGGGCCATCATCCGGGCGACCTTGAGCCCGTGGCGCGGCGCGACGCCGTGCTCGGCGTACCGGCCGCCGTGGAAGTCGGGGTCCTCCAGGATCGCGGCCCGGGCGACCGCGGAGAAGGCGATGTTCTCGGTGGTCAGCCGGGAGCTCGCGGCGACGACGACTGCGCGGTCGATCCGGTCCGGCTCCTCCAGCGCCCACTCCAGCACCTGCATGCCGCCCAGCGATCCCCCGACCGCCGCGTGCAACCGACCGATGCCGAGGTGGTCGAGCAGCCGCCGGTGCACGGCGACGAAGTCGGCCATGTCCAGCAGCGGGAAGTCGGGGCCGTGGACGCGTCCGGTCGCGGGGTCGATCGAGGCCGGCCCGGTGGTGCCGGAGCAGCCGCCGAGCAGGTTGGCGCTGACGACGAAGAACCGGTCGGTGTCCACGGCCTTGCCGGGGCCGATCAGGTTGTCCCACCAGCCGCGCTTCTTCGCCCCCAGGTGCAGGCCCGCGGCGTGCGCGTCACCGGTGAGCGCATGGCACACCATGACGGCGTTGTCGCGGGCCTCGTTGAGCACGCCGTAGGTCTCGTAGGCGACCTCGACGTGCTCCAGCACCGCCCCACTGGTCAGGACCAGCGGGTCGCACTCGGTGGCGAGCACGACCCGCTGGGTCTCGACGTATCCGATCGTGCCCACGGGCGAGGAACCTACCGGCTCCTCACTTCGATGCCGCGAGCGCCTGCTCGAGGTCGGCGATGATGTCCTCGACGTTCTCGATGCCGATGGAGAGCCGAACCATGTCCTCGGGCACGCCGGCCGCGTCGAGCTCGTCGGGGGTCAGCTGCGAGTGCGTCGTGGTCGCGTTGTGGATCGCCAGCGACTTGGCGTCGCCGATGTTGGCCAGGTGGCTGAACAGCTCGAGCGCCTCGACGAAGCGCTTGCCGCCGTCGCGGCCGGTCTTCACGCCGAAGCTGACCAGGCCGCCGTACCCCTTGCCGGTGAAGGTGCGGTCGGCGACGGCCTTGTAGGGGCTGTCGGCCAGGCCGGGGTAGCTGACCCAGGACACGGCGTCGTGCCCCTGCAGGAACTCCGCGACCGCGAGCGCGTTGGCGCTGTGCCGCTCCATGCGCAGGTGGAGGGTCTCCAGGCCCTGGAGGAAGAGCCACGAGTTGAGCGGCGCGACGGCCGCGCCGGTGTTGCGCAGCAGCACCGTGCGAGCCCGGATGATGTAGGCGAGGTTGCCGACCGCCTCGGTCCACACCACACCGTGGTAGGCGCCGTCGGGCTGGGTGAGCCCGGGGAAGCGCTCGGAGTGGGCGGCCCAGTCGAAGTTGCCCGAGTCGACGATGATGCCGCCGATGGAGGTCCCGTGGCCGCCGATGTACTTGGTCGCCGCGTGCACCGCGACGTCGGCGCCCTGGTCGAAGACGCGGGCGAGGTACGGCGTCGCCGCGGTGTTGTCGACGATCAGCGGCAGGCCCTGCGCGTGGGCGGCGTCGGCCCAGGCGCGGATGTCGACCACGTTGATCTTCGGGTTGCCGACGGTCTCGGCGAAGACCAGCTTGGTCTTGTCGTCGACGTACCGGGCGAGGTCCTCGGGCTTCTCCGGGTCGACGAAGCGGACCTCGATGCCGAACTGGGGCAGCGTGTGCGCGAACAGCGCGTAGGTGCCGCCGTACAGCGTCGAGAGCGCGACGATGTTGTCGCCGGCGTAGGTCAGGTTGAGCACGGAGTAGGTGACCGCGGCCGACCCGGAGGCCGTCGCGAGGGCGCCGACTCCGCCCTCGAGCTGGGTCATCCGGTCCTCGAAGACCGACTGGGTCGGGTTCATGATCCGGGTGTAGATGTTGCCCGGCTCCGCCAGCGCGAACAGGTTGGCGGCGTGCTCGGTGTCGTTGAAGACGTACGAGGTCGTCTGGTAGATCGGCACGGCCCGCGCGTTGGTGGCGGGGTCGGCCTGCTCCTGGCCGGCGTGGACGGCGAGGGTCTCGGGACGGTAGGTCATCGGGGGCTCCTGTCGACGGCCCCGGCGGAGCGGGGCGGGATCTCACCAAGATTAAAGTCAAGTTAGTTGCTACACAAAGGCCGTCCCACGGATCAGACACCCCTCCGGGGGCGGGAGTAGCGTCGCCGAGGTGAGGAGACCCCGCACCCGCAGCGTCGTCGTCCAGTGCCGCACCGACGCCGATCACGCCCTCGAGGCCGGGGCGAGACTCGCCGCCGGCAGCCACGTCGCTGCCCTCGACATCACCCGCACCCGCCTCTACACCCCCGACGAGCTCTACGACGCCCCGCGCTACTCCGACTCCCTCGACGGCCAGGCCTACCGCTGGGCGCTCGCGACCTCGGGGCCCGCCGAGGCACTGGCCGAGGTGCTGCACGACCAGGCCATCGACAACGCGCTCGGCACCTGGGTCGCCGGGCTCGACCGCGGCCTGGTCGGCGTGATGGGCGGGCACGCCGCCCACCGCGGCACCGCCGGGTACGCCGACGCGGCCCGCCTCGGCGCCCTGCTCGGTCGCGACCACGTCGTCGCCACCGGCGGCGGGCCAGGCGCGATGGAGGCGGCCAACCTCGGCTGCCGGATGGCGACGACCGCCCCGGAGGCGCTGGCCGAGGCGCTGCGCCGGCTGGCCGCCGTACCGTCCTTCCAGCCCTCGGTCGACGACTGGGTCGCCGCGGCCCGTGACGCCCTCTCCCTCGCCGCTGACCCGAGCCCCTCGCTCGGCGTGCCGACCTGGCACTACGGCCACGAGCCGCCGAACCTGTTCGCGACCGCGATCGCGAAGTACTTCCGCAACGCGCTGCGCGAGGCGATCCTGCTCCTGGCGTGCGACGCCGGCATCGTGTTCCTGCCCGGCGCCGGCGGCACCGTCCAGGAGATCTTCCAGGACGCGTGCGAGAACTACTACGCGAGCGACGACGCCGTCGCGCCGATGGTGCTCGTCGGCCGGCAGTACTGGACCGAGGACCTGCCGGCCTGGCCGCTGCTGCAGGCCCTGGCCCGCGATCGCGCGATGGAGCAACACGTCCATCTCGTCGACACGGTCGAGGAGGCCGCCGCGCTGTTCGTCAGGCAGCCCGCGCGCTGATCTCGCCGCCGACCGCCGCTCGGTAGTGGGCGACGAGCTGCTCGTTGATCGCGTACCAGGACCGCTCCTGCACGGCCCGGACCGCGGTCGCTGCCATCCGGCCCCGCAGCTCGGGACTTCGGGCGAGCCGGTCGACGCAGGCGGCCAGGTCGACACCGTCCCCGGGCCGGTAGAGCAGGCCCGAGGCGCCGTGCGCGACGACGTCGACCGGGCCACCGGCGGCGGGAGCGACCACCGGCACACCGGAGGCGAGCGCCTCCTGCGCCGACTGGCAGTAGGTCTCGTAGCGGCCGGTGTGGACGAAGAGGTCGAGCGAGGCGTACGCCCGGCTCAGCTCGTCGCCGTGCAACAGGCCGAGGAAGCTCGCGCGGGCACCGAACAGCCCGCGCAGGCGCTGCTCCTCGGGCCCGCCACCCACGAGCACGAGCGCGTAGCGCGGGTCGCCGGCCAGGTGCGTCAGCAGGTCCAGCTCCTTCTCGGCGGCCAGCCGGCCGACGTACCCGACGAGGAGGCGACCGTCCGGGGCGAGCCGCTGCCGCAGCGCCTCGTCGCGGTGCCGCGGGTGGAAGGCGACCAGGTCGACGCCCCGGCCCCAGCGGTGCACCTCGGGGACGCCGAGCGCCCGGAGCTGCTCGATGCTGGCCGTCGACGGGGCGAGCGTGCGGTCGACGTGCTGGTGGATCCGCCGGGTGAGGCCCGCCGCCGCGCGGGCACCGCCCGGGACGTCGTACCGCTCCGCGAAGCCGACCAGGTCCGTCTGGTAGATCGCGACCGTCGGGATGCCGAGCTCCGCGGCCGCCCGCGCGGCCTGGTAGCCGAGTGTCGCGGGCGAGGCGATGTGGACGACATCCGGCCGGAACTCGAGCATCCGCTGACGCAGGCGCCGACGGGTCTCCAGGCCGAGCCGGAAGTCCGGGTAGAACGGCAGGTTGGCGCCGCGGGCGCGACGGACCCGGAAGCCGGCGTAGGTGTCCGGGCCGGTCGGCGCCACGAGCTCGGCGTGGTGTCCCTGGGCGGCGAGGTGCTCGAGCACCCGGCGCACCGAGTTGGTCACTCCGTTGATCTGCGGGAGGAAGGACTCGGCGACCACCAGGACGCGGAGCCTGCTCTCCGTCTCCCCCATGAGCTCGTTCATGGCAGGGACGCTAGGCAGCGCGCGTCAACGGCAAGGCAGGTTTGCGCGAGTGTCCGGCGACCCGTTCGTGAACGACAGGCGTACGGCGCCGCGCGGGCGCGGATCGCTGCGGGCACGTGACCCCGCTCACCCTCGCCTCGTTGCATCCCTCGTGGAGATCTCTCGCCGAAACCTGATCCGCAACGCCGTCGCCGCCGGCGGTCTCGCCGCCGCGGCCACCACGCTCCCGGGCGTGCTCCGCTCCGCCGCCTCGGCGGACCCGCTCCCGCCCGCCACCCTCGGCCGGACCTACGCGACCGGCCCTGCCGGCGCGAGCGGCTACCGCACCGTGATCGCCGCCTCCGGCGAGCCGCACCAGGCGCGCACCGCGCTCGGCGTGCTCAGCGACGCCGGCCGCGCGACCCGCCGCCAGGGGCTGATCTCCTTCGTCCAGCTCAGCGACATCCACGTCGTCGACGCCCAGTCTCCACTGCGCCTGGAGTGGACCGACCGGCTCGACGACCCGAGCCCGCTCCCCTCGACCGGGCTGTTCACCTCGTCGTACCGGCCCCAGGAGATGCTCACCGGCCAGGTCGCCGACTCGATGGTCAAGGCGATCAACCGGATCGGCAGCGGCCCGGTCACCGGCAAGCCGTTCGCGCTCGCGATCCAGACCGGCGACAACTCCGACAACTCGCAGCTCAACGAGGTCCGCTGGAACATCAACCTCCTCAACGGCGGCCCGGTGCGCGTCGACTCCGGCAACCTCGGCACCTGGGAGGGCGTGGCCGACAGCACCCGGGCGACGTACGACGCGGCGTACTGGCACCCCGAGGGCAACCCGCTCGGCAAGCCGGTCGACCGCCCCCGCTCGGAGTACGGCTTCCCCGTCGTCCCCGGGCTGCTCGACGCCGCCCGTCGTCCGTTCACCGCGGAGGGCCTGACCATCCCCTGGTACTCCGTCTTCGGCAACCACGACGGACTCGCCCAGGGCAACTTCCCCGCGTCCACGTTGCAGCTGAACCTGATCGCCCTCGGCGCGCTCAAGATCATCTCGCCCCCGATCGGCCTCGACCCGGGCCAGCTGCTCCAGGACCTCACCACGGACCCCGGCGACGTCCTGACCGGCCTGCTCAGCGGCGTCACCAATGCCGGCGTCCGCGCCGTGACCCCCGACCTCAACCGCCGGCTGCTCACCCGCAAGCAGGTCGTGGAGCAGCACTTCCTGCTCGGCGGTGCCCCCTTCGGCCACGGCTTCACGAGCACGAACCGGCAGCAGGGCACGGCGTACTACTCCTTCGACCAGGGCCAGGTCCGCTTCATCGTGCTCGACACCGTCAACCCCAACGGGTACGCCGACGGCTCGCTCGACCAGACCCAGTTCGCCTGGCTCACCGCCTTGCTCGCGCAGTCCTCCGACAAGGTGGTGCTCGTCTTCAGCCACCACACCTCCGACACGATGGGCAACCCGCTCATCGCCACCGGCGGGTCCCTGGAGACCCGGGTCACCGGCGCCAAGGTCCTCGACGCCCTCCTCGCGACGCCGTCGGTCGTCGCCTGGGTCAACGGCCACACCCACCGCAACAAGATCACCCCGCGCCCGCGCACCGGCGGCGGTGGCCTCTGGGAGATCACCACCGCCTCCCACATCGACTGGCCGCAGCAGGCCCGGATCATCGAGGTCGCCGACAACCGCGACGGCACCCTGTCGATCTTCACCACCATGGTCGACCACGCCGGCCCCGTCTCCGCCGGCGCCGGCACCGAGAGCGCCGAGCGCCTCGCCGGCCTGGCCCGCGAGCTCGCCGCCAACGACTGGCACGACCACGGCGCCGGGCTCGGCACCGCCGAGGACCGCAACGTCGAGCTGCTCGTCACCAACCCGCTGGGCTGAGGGGTCGGTCGCTTGTAACTAAGTGTTGCAACGCAAAAAGCGCTGCCACAGCACCCGGGTAGGTGTCACAACGCCGAGGTAGACGCTCCCAGGGGCTACGCCGTCAGCGGTAGGGGATTCCGTACCGACATCGGACCCGGCCTGCCGGGCAGGCCCGGCAGGCCGGGCAGCTGCCAGGGTGCTGTGACACCTACCCGGGCGCTGTTGCACGCCCATCCGCGCTGTAACACTTAGTTACAAGCCGAGAAGGAGCCCGCAAGGCGCTACTCGGCGGCCGCCAGCTGGCCGCAGGCCGCGTCGATCTCGCTGCCCCGGGTGTCGCGCATCGTCGTCGCGATCCCCTTGGCCTCGAGGCGGCGGACGAACTCGTCCATGTCCTCCTCGCGCGAGCGGGTGAAGCGGGAACCCTTCACCTCGTTGAGCGGGATCGGGTTGATGTGGACCCAGCCCGTGCCGCGGCCGTCGGCGGACAGCACGTCGGCGAGCAGGTCGGCGCGCCAGCCCTGGTCGTTGATGTCGCGCATCAGGGCGTACTCGATCGATACCCGCCGACCGGTCTTCGCGAAGTACTCGTACGCCGCGTCCACCGTCTCTGCGACGGAGAAGCGCGTGTTGATCGGCACCAGGTCGTTGCGCAGCTCGTCGTCGGGGGCGTGCAGCGACAGCGCGAGCGTGACGGGGATGCCCTCGTCGGCGAGCTGCTTGATCCGGGGCACGAGACCGACGGTCGAGACCGTCACGTGGCGCGCCGACAGGCCGAGCCCGGACGGCGCCGGCTCGGTGAGACGGCGTACGGCGCCCAGCGTCGCCTTGTAGTTGGCGAGCGGCTCGCCCATCCCCATGAAGACGACGTTCGAGAGCCGACCGGGTCCGCCGGCGACGTCGCCGTTGGCCATGGCTCGGGCGCCGACGACGACCTGGTGGACGATCTCGGCGGTCGACATGTTGCGCTGCAGGCCACCTTGTCCGGTCGCACAGAACGGGCAGGCCATGCCGCAACCGGCCTGGCTCGAGATGCAGATCGTGGCGCGGTCCTTGTAGCGCATCAGCACCGACTCGACCAGGGAGCCGTCGAAGAGCTTCCACAGCGTCTTGACGGTCTTGCCCTTGTCCGCGCTCTGCTGCCGGATCGGGTCCATCAGGTCCGGCAGGAGGGCACCGACCAGGTCGGCACGCTGCGCGGCCGGCAGGTCGGTCATCTCGGCGGGGTCGTGGACCAGCCGGCCGAAGTAGTGCATGCCGAGCTGCTTGGCCCGGAAGCCGGGGAGTCCCATCTCGACCAGCAGGTCCTTGCGCTCCGCCTCGGTCAGGTCCGCCAGGTGCCGGGGTGGCTTCTTGCGCCCCCGGGGTTCGGCGAAGACGAGGGGAAGCGGGCGCGGCTGCGCGTCGAACTGGTCGGACATCCCGACGATTCTCCCACCCGGGAGCGCGGGGACCCAATCCCCTGGCCGGCGCCGGAGGAGGCTCAGGCGTCCTTGTTGAGCAGGAACCAGGCGACCGCGCCGCCCACGCTCACGACCACCACCACCGTGGAGACCATCCCGAGCAGCATGTAGCGCCCGAACCGGCGGGTGTGCTGGGGCACCAGCAACCCGATCGGCACGACGAACATGAGCAGCACGAACGGGAACAGCTCCTCGGCCCGCTTGTAGCCGGCGACCCACTTGACGATGGCGGCGTACAGACCGGGGACGACGATGACCGCGACCATGCCGGCGAAGAACCCGGCGAGCGGGAAGAACACAGGGTGCCCGCGGTGGAACCAGTCGGGGCGCCGGGACTTCTCGTCCGCTGCCTCCACCTCACCGCCCACGCGGTCGCTGCCTGCCTCACTCATGTCCGGGCGATCGTAGCGGCCGCACCCGAAGGTTCCGGCATCTGCCGGATCCGACACGACCGAAAGCGGGCCGCCGCCCGCCCGGGGGACGTCGTCGGCCTCCCGGGCGGAGCGGGAGCCGCCGGTCCGGACGCGTCGTTGTGGCAGCCAGGACGGCCGCTCTGTGAGAGTGGGGAGGTGACCGATCCATACCCGTCGCTCACCTACAGCGACTACCTCGCTCTCCACGACGTCCTGTCCGCGCAACACCCGCGCTCCGACGAGCACGACGAGCTCCTCTTCATCGTGATCCACCAGGTCTACGAGCTGTGGTTCAAGCAGCTGCTGCACGAGATCACCGGGCTCCAGCAGCGGCTCGAGGACGGCGACACCCCGCGCGCACTGCACACCCTCGGCCGGGTGCGCAGCATCCTCAAGGTCACCGTCGCCCAGGTCGACGTGCTGGAGACGATGACCCCGCGCCAGTTCACCAGCTTCCGCGGCCGCCTCGACGCGTCCAGCGGCTTCCAGTCCGCCCAGTTCCGCGAGCTCGAGGCCACCCTCGGTCGCCGCGATCCGCGCGTCTTCGAGCACTACCCCGAGGGCAGCGACGACCGGGCCCGGATCTCGGCGGCGATGTCACGCCGGTCGGTGTTCGACTCGTTCCTGCGCTACCTCCTCACCCAGGGCTACGCCGTCCCGGCGGCCGCCCTCGACCGCGACCTCACCACCCCGTGGGAGCCCTCGCGCGAGGTGCAGCGCCTGCTGCTCGCGGCCTACGACGACGACGGCGGCGCCGCCCAGGTCGCCGAGCGGCTGGTCGACCTCGACGAGGGACTCCAGGAGTGGCGCTACCGGCACGTGAAGATGGTCGAGCGCACCATCGGCGCGAAGCCTGGCACGGGTGGTTCCTCCGGTGCGAGCTATCTGTGGGGCACCGTCACCCGCTCGCTGTTCCCCGACCTGTGGGCGATCCGGAGCGAGATGTGAGCCCCGCCGCCGAACTGGCCGAGCACTACACCCGGTTCCGCGTCGCCGACCGGCTGCTGCTCACCGGCCACTCCCACCAGGCCTGGCCCGACGTCGCCCGGGACGGCGTGATCGAGGCGTACGACGACGCCGCTCTCGCCGTGGAGGGCAAGTGGGCTCGGGCCGAGGTCCGCGCGGAGCGGCTGCGCGCCGGCGTACGGATGCTCCTCGACGATCCCGTCGCCGAGGTGGCCCTCGGCGCCAGCGCGCACGAGCTGCTGGTGCGCTTCTTGTCCGCCCTCCCCCTGCGGTCCCGCCCGCGGGTGGTCACCACCGACGGCGAGTTCGACTCGGCGCGGCGCCAGCTCGACCGGCTCGCCGACGCCGGGATCGAGCTGGTGCGGGTGCCGACCGCGCCTCTGGGGACCCTGGCCGAGCGGGTGGCCGCTCTCGTCGACACCCGCACCGCCGCCGTCGTGGTCTCGTCCGTCCTGTTCGAGACCTCCCGGATCGTGCCGGGCCTCGCGGCGGTGGCCGAGGCCTGCGAGCGCACCGGCGCCGAGCTGCTCGTCGACGCCTACCACCAGCTCGGCGTCGTGCCCTGGTCCGTGGGAGCGGCGGGACTCGCCGAGGCCTGGGTCGTCGGCGGCGGCTACAAGTACCTCCAGCTCGGTGAGGGCAACTGCTTCCTGCGGGTCCCGCCGCACGCCCGCGGCGCCGAGCCGGTGGTCACCGGCTGGTTCGCCCACGGCGGAGACCGGTTCGCCGGGTCGACGTACGACCCGACCAGCCACTACCGCGCGGCCCGGGTCCTGAACTTCTTCGTCGAGCAGGACCTGACTCCCCCGCGGCTGCGCGAGATCTCGCTGCACCAGCGCGGTCTGCTGGCCCGTGAGTTCGACGCACTCGGCCTGCCCGACGAGCTCGTCACGCGTGACCGGGACACCCCGGCCGAGGCGTTCGGGGGCTTCCTCGCGCTCGCCTCACCGCAAGCGGCGCGGCTGCGCGACGGGTTGGCCGAGCGCGGCGTGCACGCGGACCATCGCGGGCAGCACCTGCGGCTGGGGCCGGCGCCGTACCTCACCGACGAGCAGCTCACCGAGGCGATGGGACTGCTCGGAGAGGCCGCGGCCTCGGTGCGGTGACTCAGGTGAAGATGCCGTAGTGCAGCAGCAGCCAGATCGGGGCGATCGTGGCGAGCAGCGAGTCGAGGCGATCCATCAGGCCGCCGTGGCCCGGGATGACCTGGCTCATGTCCTTGATGCCGAGGTCGCGCTTGATGACCGACTCGCACAGGTCGCCGAGGGTGGCCATGACCACGGCGATCACGCCGAGCGCGACACCGATCCACCACTCGCCGTCGAGGAGATAGACCACGAGCGCCACCCCGGCGCCGACGGTGGCCAGGGTGGAGCCGGCGAAGCCCTCCCAGGACTTCTTGGGCGAGATGACCGGCGCCATGGGGTGCTTGCCGAAGAGCACGCCGGCGACGTACCCGCCGATGTCGGAGGCGATCGTCACCAGGATGAAGGTGATGATGCCCTTCACGCCCGGGTCGTCGAGGCCACCACCGTCACGACCGCCCTCGGCGAGCATCAGCGCGACGAACGAGCCCAGGAAGGGCACGTAGACCAGCGCGAACACCGACGCGGTCGCGTTCTTGACGTAGCCGTCGATGCCGCGGCGCAGCAGCCACAGCATGATCACCAGCGCGCTGACGGCCGTCGCCGTGACCAGGGCCGCGGAGCCCCAGAGGTACGCGACGACGACCATCACGACGCCGCCGATCATCAGCGGCTGCTCGGGCAGGTCGATGTCCTTGGCGAGCAGCCCCTTGCGCAGCTCCCACACCGCGACGACCACGGCGATCGCGACGATCACCATGAATGCCGGCTTCCAGAACAGCAGCGAGGCCGCGATCGCGCTGAGCAGCACGACCGCGGACCCGACCGCCGCCTTGAGGTCCCGGCCGGCGCGGCCGTGGTCCTTCTTCGGGGCAGCGCCGTTCGAGGACGGGGTCGACGTCGAGGACATGGGTGGGAGCGCGTTCGAGGTCAGACCTCGAGCAGCTCGGCTTCCTTGTTCTTGAGCAGCTCGTCGATCGCGTCGGTGTGCTTCTTGGTGAGACCGTCGAGACGCTTCTCGGCGCCGGTGACGTCGTCCTTGCCGACCTCGCCGTCCTTCTCGAGCTTCTCCAGGCTCTGCTTGGCCTTCTGCCGCACCTGGCGCACGGCGACCTTGCCGCCCTCGGCCTTCTCCTTGGCGAGCTTGATGAACTCCTTGCGGCGCTCCTCGGTGAGCTCGGGGAAGACGCAGCGCAGCTGCTTGCCGTCGCTGGACGGGTTCACACCCAGGTCGGAGTCCCGGATCGCCTTCTCGACGTTGTTGAGCGCGCCCACGTCGTAGGGCGAAACGATGATGATCCGCGCCTCGGGCGAGGCGAACGACGCCAGCTGCTGGAGCGGCGTCGGGGTGCCGTAGTAGTCGACCAGGATCTTGCTGAACATGCTCGGGTGCGCACGCCCGGCGCGGATCGCCGCGAACTCCTCACGGGTCGCGTCGACCGACTTGCCCATCTTCTGGTCGGCCTCGTTGAGGGTGTCGTTGATCACCGGTTCTCCTTCGTTGCCTTCTGCTCAGCCTGCGCTGACCCGCGTGCCGATCTTCTCACCCTGCACGACCCGCAGGATGTTGCCCTCGGGCTCCATGCCGAAGACGATCATCGGAAGCTTGTTCTCGCCGCACAGGGCGAAGGCCGTCTGGTCCATGATCCGCAGGCCCTGGGCGATCGCGTCGTCGTAGGTCAGCTCGTCGTACTTCGTGGCGGTCGGGTCGAGGTTCGGGTCGGCGCTGTAGACGCCGTCGACACCGCTCTTCGCGACCAGCACGACGTCGCACTTGCTCTCCAGCGCGCGCTGGACGGCGACGGTGTCGGTCGAGAAGTACGGCATGCCCATGCCGGCACCGAAGATGACCACGCGCCCCTTCTCCATGTGGCGGATCGCCCGCCGCGGGATGTAGGGCTCGGCGACCTGACCCATGGTGATGGCGGTCTGCACGCGGGTCTCGACGCCCTGCTTCTCCAAGAAGTCCTGGAGCGCGAGGCAGTTCATGACGATGCCGAGCATGCCCATGTAGTCGGCCCGGACGCGGTCCATGCCTCGGGTCTGGAGCTCGGCGCCGCGGAAGAAGTTGCCACCGCCGGTGACGACGGCGATCTGGACGCCGGCGTCCACGACGGCCTTCACCTCGTGGGCGATGGCCTGCACGACGTCGGGGTCGATCCCGACCTTGCCACCACCGAACACCTCACCGGACAGCTTCAGGAGGACGCGCTTGTAACCGGGCACGGGGCGACCTTACCGGGGTCGGCGCGACACCTCCTCATTGCACCCGCTGCACCCGCTGGCGGTACTTGTCGCTGTTGTCACCGTCGATGTCGGAGTCGCGCGTCCTGGAGATGTGGCCGACCTTCTCCTCACCGCCCTGGACGGGCTGCGCCTCGATGATCGTGTCTCGTTCGAACTGGTGGGACTTGTCCGTGTTGCGGTAATAGCGGTAGAAGGCCCAGTACGTCGCGACGCCGCCCGCGGGTCCGGCCGCGAGCAGCCAGACCGCACCGTCGTCGGAGGCCAGCGGGATGAGCGCCGTGATCAGGTCGAGTGTCATTGCGGGGTCCCCGATCGTCTGTTCGCGCAGTAGCGAAGCGGAGCGGCGAAGATGCGAGTGGGGCGGATCATGCCATCGCCACCAGGATCGCGCCGGCGATGCCCTCGAGGAAGGTGCCGACCGTGAATGCCGCGAGGAGCAGCTTGGGCTGGGAGACCGGGATGCTGCCCATGGTCTCCCCCGTGCGGGCGTTGACCGCGATGTAGTGGAGCAGGCCGTTGCTCTCCTGGCGGTAGCTGTAGAGCCACACCGGGAGGTACATCGACACCCAGCGCGATCCGCCGACGTCGAGCTTCTCCTGCTCCCACCGCACACCGCGGTCGAACCGTCCCAGCGACGCGCGCACCTGCGAACGGCCGATCGAGAGCAGCTGGTCCTCGAGGAGGGGGCGGACCGCCTCCACGTTGAGGTCCCGCTTCTCGCTGGTGAAGCCGACCAGGTAGTTGGCGTTCCACTTGACCGCGTTCTTCGTGTCGAACGGCAGGATCGTGTTGATGATGTTGTTGGTGTTCGCCGGTCCGATCTGGGCACGCTCGGAGGAACCCTCGACGGTCAGGTCGTCCACCGTGAACGACACCTGCCGGGCCACCTGGTAGACGTCGGCGGCGTAGTAGGTGACGTTGTTGTCGCCCTGCTTCTCCGTCCACCGCCGGGTCTGGATCTCGCCCTTGCCCCAGTACTGCGACTCCGCTCGGGCGTCGATGACCAGGTAGGGCAGGTAGACCCCGAGGACGTTCTCCGGCACGAACTCCTTCTTGAAGCGCTTGTGCGCGAAGAGCCGGCGCTTGGAGGCGAACTCGCGGATCTTCGCGACCGCCTCCTGCTGGGTCAGCCGGAACGGCAGCACGGCGTCGGGGACGGCGCCGTTGGGGATCTGCTGGTTGACGTTGAGCGTGTGCCGGCACCAGTGGCAGCGCGCGTTGAGCGCGTGGGCCGTGTCGACGACCACCTCGGCACCGCAGGCCTCGCACTTGAAGGTGAGCTGGTCGGCCGCGTCGGCCGCGATGTCCCCCGCGCCGCTGGCGATGACCGTGCCCTCGAGCTGGTCGATGCCCTCGCCGAGCCCGAACTCCTCCTCGACCCGCGCCTCCTGCCACTCGTGGCGGCAGAACAGGCACACGAGCATGCCTGTCGACGCCCGCAGCTGGACGTCGGTCGAGCCGCACCTCGGGCAGCGGTTGAGCCCGTCCTTGAGCGACTCGTTGACGGTCTCGATGCTGGGGCCGGGCTCGGGCTCGGCCTTGGCCGCGGCCAGCTCCTCCTCCAGCGACAGGGGTGGCCCGTCGAAGGTGGGCTGCTGCGGCTCCGGGGATTCCTGGGTCATCTCAGAGACCGAGCGCCTTCGCCTTCGCCGCGTCGTAGTCGGCCTGGGTGATCAGCCCGGCGTCGAGCATCTCCTTGGCACGCTTGAGGACCGCCATCGGGTCCTCGGCGGCGGGGGCAGCCGGAGCCGCAGGGGCCGCAGGGGCGGCAGGGGCTGCCGGAGCCGGGGCGGCGGGCGCGACGGGCTGCTGCAGGCCGCCCAGACCCATGCCACCGGTCGCCATGCCCATCCCGATCAGGCCACCCGGGCCGGCGTTCTCGCCCGCCGCCTCGATGCCGGCCGCCACCGACGCCTGGAGGTTGGAGTTGCCGCGCGACCCGGACAGGGCATCGGCCCGCTGGACGTTCTTGAGAAGCTCACGGGTGTTGGCGTCGTACTCGATCGAGATGATCGCGGTCTTGACGATCTCGAGGCCGCGGTCGGTGCGCCACTGGTAGTTCTGCTCGACCGCCGCGGACAGCGACTGGGCGAATCCGATCGAGTCCTGCTGGAGGCGCGAGATCCGGTTCCCCTTGGCCGGGTCGTTGGTGTACATCGAGAACGCCGGCGCGAGCGAGCCGACGACCTCGTTGAACAGCTGCTCCCCGGCGGGGTTGTCCATGTCGGTGAAGTCGAAGGTGCGGCGGCCGGTGATGACCTCGGCCGGCACGAAGTTGCGGATGAAGGTCAGCGGGTCGGTGATCTTCAGCGTGTAGGTGCCGCGGGTGATCGCGCCGACCTGGGTGTTGAGGAACGCGTCGTCCCAGTAGATCTCCGACTGGGTGCCGAACTTGTTGTTGGGCAGCTCCTTGAGCGTCACGAAGATCGCGGACTGCTGCGCGGAGGGACGACCGCCGAACTTGAAGCGCTCCCAGCTCTGCTTGATGAGCGAGTCGACGAGGCCGCCGCCGGTGAAGATCGACTGCGAGGCCGGGTCGTCGGAGTTCCAGATGTAGGCGCCGGGCTCGGCGGCGAACCCGGTGAAGGCGCCGTCCTCCATCAGGACCAGGCCGTAGCCCTCGGGCACGATGATCTTGGACCCGTTGGTGATGACGCCCTCGGAGCCCTGCGTGTTGCTGCCGCGGCCGGCGTTCTGGCCCTTGGCGACGGCCGGGAAGACCGCGACCGTCGAGCCGACGCCGTCCGGGACGCCGTAGAAGTCGACCCACTGGTCGGCGAGGGTCCCGCCGATCGCACCGACTGCAGCCTGGATGAGTCCCACTTGACGCTCTCCTTCTGGAACCGAAGTGCGCCCGTGAGTGCGGGCGCGCAGGTCCGACACATGTCCGATGGCCGGGGGTCACCAACCTACCCGGGGCCCCCGGGCGGCCCCGCCGAAAACGCAGCGGGCGGGGGGCCCCCCGCGGGGCCCCCCCGGCCGTCGGTGCGATCAGGGTTCCTGACCGTCAGGTCAGGCGCCGACCTCGAAGCGGGCGAAACGCTTGACGGTGGTGCCGGCGGCGTCGAGGACGGCCTTGACCGTCTTCTTCGACTCCGAGACCGACTCCTGCTCGAGGAGCACGAGCTCCTTGAAGAAGCCGCCCAGGCGACCCTCGACGATCTTCGCGACGGCAGCCTCCGGCTTGCCCTCCTCGATCGTCTTCTTGGTCAGGACGTCCTTCTCGGCCTCGACGATGTCGGCGGGGACCTCGTCGCGGGTGAGGTACTGGGCCTTGAGGGCCGCCACCTGCATGGCGGCGCCGCGGGCGGCCGCCTCGTCACCCTCGTACTCGACGATGACGCCGACAGCCGGCGGGAGGTCGGCCGCACGCTTGTGCAGGTAGACCGCGACCGGACCGTCGAAGTACGCGACGTTGCCGAGCTCGATCTTCTCGCCGATGGTGATGGCGAGACCCTCGACGACCGCACCGACGGTGCTGTCGCCCAGCGGCAGCGCCTTGGCCGACTCGGTGTCGGTGGCCTTGCCCGCGTCGATCGCCTCGGCGATCTGCTGGGCGGCCTTGATGAACTCCTCGTTCTTCGCGACGAAGTCGGTCTCCGACTTCAGCTCGACGAGCGCGCCACCGGCGTTGGCCACCAGGCCGGCCGAGGCCTCACGCTCGGCGCCGCGGGCGGCCGCCTTGGCGGCACCCTTGACGCGGAGCAGCTCGACGGCCTTGTCGAAGTCGCCGTCGGTCTCGTCGAGCGCCTTCTTGCAGTCCATCATGCCGGCGCTGGTCAGCTCGCGGAGCTTCTTGACGTCAGCAGCAGTGAATGCCATGGATCCTCGTTGGTTTCTCGAAGGGGTGGACGGGAAGAGACTCAGGCCTCGGCCGGAGCGTCGGCCGCGGGGGTCTCCTCGGCAGCAGCCTCGGCGACCGGGGCCTCCTCGGCGGGCGCCTCGGTGGCGGCCTCGGCGGGCGCCTCCGTGGCGGCGGCCGGCGCGGCAGCGTCACCCTCGAGGAGCTCGCGCTCCCACGCGGCGAGGGGCTCCTCGGCGGCGGGGGTGGCGGCCGAGCCGGCACCCGAGCGGGACATGAGGCCGTCGGCGGCGGCGTCCGCGATGACGCGGGTCAGCAGGCCCACCGCGCGGATGGCGTCGTCGTTGCCCGGGATCGGGAAGTCGACGTCGTCCGGGTCGCAGTTGGAGTCGAGGATCGCGATGATCGGGATGCGCAGCTTGCGCGCCTCCTCGACGGCGAGGTGCTCCTTGTTGGTGTCGACGATCCACACCGCCGACGGGACCCGGGACATCTCGCGGATGCCGCCCAGGGTCTTCTCCAGCTTCGTGTGCTCCCGCTTCATCTGCAGGAGCTCCTTCTTGGTGCGGTTCGAGCCGGCCACGTCGTCGAAGTCGACGTCGTCGAGCTCCTTGAGCCGGTTGATCCGCTGGTTCATGGTCGCGAAGTTGGTGAGCATGCCACCCAGCCAGCGCTGGTTGACGTAGGGCATGCCGACCCGGGTCGCCTGCTCGGCGATCGACTCCTGCGCCTGCTTCTTGGTGCCGATGAACATGATCGTCCCGCCCTTGGCCACCGTCTCCTTGACGAAGGCGTAGCTGCGGTCGATGTAGGCCAGCGACTGCTGCAGGTCGATGATGTAGATGCCGTTGCGGTCGGTGAGGATGAACCGCTTCATCTTCGGATTCCAACGACGGGTCTGGTGTCCGAAGTGGACGCCGCTCTCGAGGAGCTGGCGCATGGTCACGACAGCCATGATTTCTCCTATGTGCTTGTTTCAGTTGGTCCTGTCGTCTGCACGCGATCCGACCGCCCGACCGGAAGGTCTGGCGGACTGAGGATCGACGCCCACGGGCGATCGGCTCCGGAGCGGAGCCGTCGTGGTCTGCGGACGAGCGAATTCCGGCCCAGGGCGGACCGGTTCCTGCAAGCCTACGGCGTCGGGCGGTCGTCGTACCAATCCGTGACCTGGACTCTCCACACCCCCCGTTCTCCCCAGCCCTCCTCCACAGCCCCACTGCCCCTCCCCGCGCCCCGTCGGCCCCCTCCCCCACCCTCGTCCCATGCGCCGACCGTGCCCGCGCCTGGCCCTCCTGCTCCCCCTGCTCCTTGCGCTGCTCCTGGTGCCGTCCGCGGCGCGAGCGGACCCCGACCCGGTCGGCGTGTGGCCCCTCCAGCCGGTGCCGGAGGTCGTGCGGTCCTTCGACCCACCGGAGTCTCCCTACGGCTCCGGGCACCGGGGCGTGGATCTCGCCGGCCACGTCGGAGCGCCGGTTCACACCGCCCTCGCCGGGACGGTGGTCTTCGCCGGGCGGCTCGCCGGGCGCGGCGTCGTGGTCGTCGGGCACGGCACCACCCGGACGACCTACGAACCGGTCACGGCCTCGGTCACCGTCGGCACCACCCTCGCCGCCGGAGCCGTGGTCGGGACGCTCGAGCTGGCCGGCTCCCACTGCTTCCCACGCGCCTGCCTGCACTGGGGCTGGATCCGCGGGGAGACCTATCTCGACCCGCTGCGCCTGGTCGCAGCCGCCCCGGTCCGTCTGCTGCCGCTGTGGAGGTCCCGGCCCGTTCCCCGGGTCGGGCCGTGGGTCGGGCCGCTGCTCAGGCCCTGGGGTGTGCTTGCTGGTAGGCCCGCCGCAGCGGGTCGGTGGTGACGTGGGTCTAGCGCTGAGCGTCCGACGATCCGGACCCGCGCTGGCCGAGTCCTTCCGGACGCATGCGTCCCGGGCACCGACGTTGACGCGGTGGGCGCGTCTCGGGGCTCAGCGACGCTTCCGGCTGGCGTCGCCCCCGCGACCGACCGCCGTGGCGGTCACCAAGGCCGCGATGACGAACATCCAGGCACGAACGGGCGGCGTATCGATCACGGCCGTTGCTGTGACGAGGATCGCCACCCACATCCCGGCAAGGGCCATGACCTCGGCCTTCGTCAGGTGAATCGACATCGGCAACTCTCAGTCTTCCCGTGAGTGAGGTTGGTCGAAGACCTCACGGAACTCGATGTACTTGCCCTCGGCGGCTGCGTTGCTGATCGAGTGTGCCAGATGGCCCTCGCCGGTGACGACGAGGACACCGCGCCTTGCTCCGGCACTCCCCAGCCCGCTCCCCGGGTCGGGCCGTGGGTCGGGCCGATGCTCAGGCTCTGGGGTGTGCCTGCTGGTAGGCCCGCCGCAGCCGGTCGGTGGTGACGTGGGTGTAGCGCTGGGTGGTCGCCAGGGACGCGTGCCCCAGCAGCTCCTGGACGGACCGCAGGTCGGCCCCGCCCTCGAGGAGGTGGGTCGCGGCGGTGTGCCGCAGCCCGTGCGGACCGAGGTCGGGCGCGCCCGGGACGTCGGCGAGCCGTCGGTGCACCAGGGTGCGGACCGCCCGTTGGTCGATGCGGCCGCCGCGGGCGCCGAGGAACAGGGCTGGTCCCGACCCCGGGCGGGCCAGCGCCGACCGGCCCTGGCCGAGCCACCGGTCGAGGGCGGTCGCGGCCGGCTGGCCGAACGGCACGGTGCGCTCCTTGCGCCCCTTGCCGAAGACGCGCACGACGTTGCGGTCGCGGTCGACATCGTCGACATCGAGGCCGCAGAGCTCGCCGACGCGCATCCCGGTCGCGTACAGCAGCTCGAGCATGGCGACGTCGCGCAACCCCACCGGACTGCCGTCGTCGGCGATCTCGGCGGCAGCGCCGATCAGCCGGGTGGCCTCCTCGACCCGGAGGACGTCGGGCAGGGTGCGGTGCGGGCGGGGCGAGCCGAGAGCGGAACCGACGTCGTTCGGCGTCCGACCGGTCCGGGCCAACCATCCGGTGAACACGCGCGCGGCCGTCGCCCGCCGGGCCAGCGTTGTCCGGGACAGGCCGAGGGTCTGCTGCTTGGCCAACCAGCTGCGCAGGGTCCGCAGGTCGAGCTCCGCGACGTCGTGGAGCCCGAGTCGCCCGGCGTGGTCGAGCAGCCCGGCGATGTCGCCGAGGTAGGCCCGCACGCTGTGCGGGGTCAGGTCGCGTTCGGCCACCAGGTGGCGTTCGTAGTCGCCCAAGGTCCGCGCGAACGCCTCCGGCAGCGCCTCGTCGCGCCCGTCGGCCCCGGCGTTCGTGCTCACCGACCGATCGTAGGCAGCCGGCCACCGCAGGCGACGCGGGCGCGCCGCAGGGCAGGGGGCGAGCACGGCCGGGTGGCCCGCCTCACCGGGCACGCTCGCCGAGTCGCCAGCCGGCGGGGTACCGCTCGACGAAGCCGTCCGCGGCCAGGCCGTGGAGCAGCCGGTCGACCTCGGACACCCCGAGCCCGGCCACGAGGGCCACGGAGCTGCTCGGCGCGGGCGAGGCGGCCGGGACCGCGTCGAGGACCTGGCGGGCCCGAACGGTGAGCCGGTCGCGCGGGCCCTCCGGGCCGCGGGCCGGCTCGCTGAGGTGCTCGCCGGAATGTCCGAGCAGCTCGAGGACGTCCTCTCCCCGGGTGACGAGCGTCGCGCCACCGGAGCGGAGCAGCTCGTGGACGCCCTCGGAGGCGGCACTGGTGACGAGGCCGGGCGTCCCCATCACGACCCGGTGGAGGCGGTCGGCCCAGGCCGCGGTGTGGAGGGCGCCGCTGCGCAGGGCCGCCTCGACGACGACCGTCCCGCGGGACAGGGCCGCGATGAGCCGGTTGCGGGCGAGGAACCGGATCCGGAAGGGAGCCGCACCTGGCGGGGACTCCGACACGACGGCGTGGTGGGTGGCGAGGTGTTCGAGGAGGCGGCGGTGCGCCTCCGGGTAGACCCGGTCGACACCGCAGGCCAGGACGGCGAGCGTCGGAGCATCGGCGCTCAGCGCGCCCCGGTGCGCGGCGTAGTCGATGCCGTAGGCCGCGCCGGACACCACCGGGCGCCCGGCTCGGCCGACGACCGCGGCGACGTCGCCGGCGAGCTGGTCGCCGTAGGTCGTGGAGGAGCGGGAGCCGACGACGGCGAGCGAGGGCGCCAGCCGGTCGAGGCGGAGCGGGCCGCGCACCCACAGGCCGACCGGGACCTCGCCCCGCGCCTGGAGGGCACCCGCGCCGCCGAGGTCGTCGAGCGAGGACGGCCACTCGTCGTCGCCGGGGACCACGAACCGGATGCCCTGGCGGTGGGCCCGCTCGAGGATGCGTTCGGGCTGCACCCCGGCCAGCCGCCCGGCCGCCGCGGTCAGCTCGGCGCGGAGGTCGGCGTGGTCGCGCAGCACCTCGAGGAACTGCACGCCGCCCAGCTCGCGGGTCAGGCCGAGACAGCGGACGTCGCCCGGCTCGGTGACCAGGCTGATGGTGGCGCGGGCGAGGCGCTCCTCGTCGGTCACGCTCATGCCGCTCCTTCCGTCGCGGAGCCCGGCTGGGTGTCCGGGACAGCGCGGACCATCGCGAGGTCGAGGGCGAGCCCGGTGCGTAGGCGCAGGGCGGTCCGGGTCTCGTCGGTGCCGGGGGTGAGGTCGCGCCCGGAGCGCACCGAGCGCAGGTCAGCCACGGTCCAGGCGAGGCGCTGGACGCGGACGGCGCCGCGCGCGCTGAGGCGTCCGGCCAGCATCTCGGCGTCGATCAGCTGCTGTGCGGCCGCCGGGAGCGGCCAGGTGTCCTTGAGGCGAGGCCCGGGGACGTGGGCGTTGAGGCGCCAACCCCGGCCGGCGTACCGGTCGTGCTGACGCTGGCGAGCGGCGGCGATCCGGGCGCGGACCTCGCGCGAGGTTTCCGTCGCCACGAACGGGTCACGGCTGGACGGCGAGGCGGGCTGGACGTTGCGGACGATGTCGATCCGGTCCGCGATCGGGCCGGAGATGCGCGCCTGGTAGGCGCGGCGGACGGTCTCGGCGCAGGTGCAGCGGTTGGCCCGGGCCGACCGGGTCCAGCCGCCGCAGGGGCACGGGTTGGAGGCGAGCACGAGCATCCCGCCCGCCGGCAGCGTGACGGACTCGTCACGCCGGGCGATGGTGATCTCCCTGCTCTCGAGCGGCTGGCGCAGCGCCTCGATGACGTCGGCACGGAAGAGCGGGAACTCGTCCATCAGCAGGACGCCGCAGTGAGCCCGGCTGATCTCGCCCGGTTGCACCCGGCCGCTGCCACCGCCGATCACGCTCGCCTTGCTCGCATCGTGGTGCGGGGCGACGAAGGGCGGGCGGAGCACCATCCCCTCCCCCGGGTCGAGGACGCCGGCCAGGGAGTACAGGGCGGTCAGCTCGAGCGACTCCTCGGGCGTCAGGTCGGGCAGGATCGTCGGGATCCGCTCGGCCAGGCTGGTCTTGCCGCAGCCCTTGGCCCCCGAGAGCAGCACGGCATGGCCGCCGGCGGCAGCGACCTCGACGGCGTACTTCTCCTCGACCAGCCCGTGGAGGTCGGCGAGGTCGACCTCGTCGAGCCGCTCGTCGCCGCGCCAGCTGATCAGCGGTCGCCCGGTGGCGGCTGCCACCGGGGGCGCGTCGGGCGGTTCGAGGCCGCGCAGGACGGCCACCACCTGGGCGAGCGAGCGCACCCCGATCACCTCCATGTCGGGCACCATCGCGGCCTCGGCGGCCTGGGGCTCGGGGACGTAGATCCGGCGGACGCCGCCCGCGGCGGCAGCAAGGGTCATCGGGAGCACACCGAGAGCCGGGCGCAGTCCGCCGGCGAGGGTGAGCTCGCCGAGGAAGACGGTGCCGGCGACCTGGGCCGGCTCGAGCTGCCCGTCGGCAGCGAGCAGGCTCACGGCCATCGCGAGGTCGAAATGGGTGCCGCTCTTGCGCAGGTCGGCGGGCGAGAGCAGGAAGGTGCTGCGCTTGGCGGCCGGCCAGAGGAGATCGCTGTTGAGGATCGCCATCCGGACCCGGTCGACACCCTCGCGCAGCGCCGGGTCGGCCCGACCGACGACGACCACCGTCGCCTGGCCCGCCGACACGTCGGTCTGTACGTCGATCAGGTGGCCCAGCGCGCCGTTGAGCGCCACGCAGCAGGCGGTGGCGAACGGCATCAGCACAACCCCGGCACGTGGTCGACGACCGCCGCGCCGCGCGGGGGACGCAGCACGGCGACGAGGTCGACGCGGATGCCGTCGGGCCGGATGCCCCGCTCGAGCACCCACCGCTCACCCAGCCGCCGGAGCCGGTCGAGCTTGGCGTCGGTGATCGCCTCGTGCGGGGTCCCGGCCTCGAGCGACGTACGGGTCTTCACCTCGCACACGACGAGCGTCGCCCCGTCGCGCAACACGATGTCGACCTCGCCCTCGGAGCACCGCCAGTTGCGCTCGAGGATGACCATCCCGAGGCCGGTCAGGTGGCGGGCCGCCACGTCTTCGCCGTAGGCGCCGATCGCCCGGCGAGCCTGTGCTGTCGTCATGGGCCGATGGTGGTCGGCGGGAGCGACCCAGGGCGCCGGCGGCGAGGTGGGCTGTGCACGACCGCGCCCTCAGGGGCGAGGTGTGGACGACTGACGGCCTGTGCGGTGACGGGTGGGGCGGGAGTGACGCTCAGCCGACGAGTGAAGGGATGCCACAGTCGGCCTTCGCCTTGGCGTACACGTCCGCGCCCGCCACGTTGATGCCGAGCGCGCGCAGCAGCGGCGTGAGCAGGACGGTGTCCAGCACCGACACCAGCGGGTTGACCACGATGGTCAGCAACGGGGTGATGACCGCTCCGAGCAGGCCACCGACCGGCAGGATCCCGAGCACGTTGAGATGGCTGTCCTGGTTCAGGAAGGGCACGCCGAGCGAGTTCTGCCCGAACTCGAGCGGAGCGGTGCCGTCGTAGTCCTCGTCGGCGACGCTCAGCGACTTCGCCTCGGTCTGCACCGGTGCCGGCGAGGAGTAGAGCCGGATGTAGCCGTCGACGAGCGGGAGCAGCCCCAGCAGCGCCTTGACCGACAGGCTGTTGCGGTTGGCGGGGTCCCCGATGGTGATCTCGAGGCTGACCAGGCCGCTGGTGACGAGGAAGTCGAGCCGCTTCTCGCCCGGGACGCAGGCGACGGCGTCGAGGAGGACGTCGGCCGGCGCCAACTTGAGGGTCAGCGTGATCGGCGCCGAGATGGACACCAGGCCGAGGTCGAGGTTCGCCAGGTTGCCCTTGAGGTTGATCTCGACCTGGTTGGAGTGCCCGGTCGTCGACGGCGACCTCGGCCGTCCGCAGTAGCGGATGGGCTTCTGGCCGATCTTCACGTTGGCGTTGAGCTTGCTGAGCCCGAGGACGTTGACGTCCAGGTCGGGCACCGAGATCGCGTTGGTGCCGTTGGCGACGAAGGCCGCGGTGCTGACCAGGTCGAACAGGTTCACCGCCGCGTCCAGCCCCGCCTCGTTGGTCGAGTCGAGCGCGACGAGGTCGGAGACCTTGATGATCACGTCCTTGGCCGCGACCGTGGCCAGACGCTGCAGCACGGCCACCTGGGCAGCGTGGCCGCCCTGCTTCTGCAGCACGTCGGCGGCGGCCAGGTAGAGGTCGCCGAGCTTCACGTTCGAGCCGAGGAGCTCGTCGAAGCCACCGGCCGTGAGATCGGTGTCGACGAGGTCGAGGAGCTTGATGTCGGCTCCGGCCAGGCCCTGCCAGTCCAGCACGGTGAGGCCGACATCGGTCCCGAGGGCCTTGACCAGCGGACCGAGGATGGTGCTGTCGCCCAGCCTGACCCGGGCGGCGTACGTGCCGACGGCGAAGCACGCGCCCGCATCGGCCCGGGCGACCGCTCTCCTGGTCGCTTCGCCACGACTACCGGCGCCGCCGGCCGGGGCGAAGGCGAGGCCGGTGGAGGAATGGGCGCTCACCTCGACCGCGGTCGGGACCTTGTCGTCCGCGACCTCGACGAAGGCGCCGTCGTCGGCGATCGTGCCCAGACGCCACGTCACGGTGGGCTTGTCACCGAAGGAGCTGGCGTTGCGGGCGACCGAGGCCCGCGCCGCATCCGCGACGACGCCGGACGAGGTCAGCTGCTGCTTGGTGCGCCCGTCGAGCTGGCGCGCGAGGTCGAGGGCCACCACGTCCGCGACGGCCTGCATGTCGCGGCGGACGACGCGCTGCTGGCCGAGGTCCACAGCGAAGGCGGCGGACAGCAGCAGCACCCCGGACATCAGTACGGCGACCAGGACCGACGTCGCGCCGCGCTCGTCCGGGCGCCGGGTGCGCCGACGCACCCGCACCTCAGCTCACCCGCGCCACGGCGGTGTACCGCAGCTTGTCGGGGAGCACGACACCGAACCCCGGGACCAGCCCCCGGTAGTTGATCTCGACCTTGACCCACACGCAGTCGACCGTGTCGGCGGCCGAGTTGGTCCCCGGCGGCAGGGCGCCCGACGCCAGGCCGGTGGCGTCGGCGCAGTCGTCCACGACGACCTTGCAGTTCGCGTTGCACGCCTGGTTCTGCGCCTTGAGCGCGGCGTCCCGGGCGGACGCGGCCGCCGCGTCGCGCTTGGTCGCGTCGATCTCGACGGCGGCGGCGCGCGCGCCCTCGGACGCCGCCTGGCTCACCGACTGGCGCACGCTCAGCATGTCGCCGTAGTTGATGATGCCCATCACGATGAGCATCAGGATCGGGAGGATCAGCGCGAACTCGACGGCGGCCGCTCCCCGTTCAGGGCGCGACGACACACCTGTCCACAGCACACAACGCCCCATCGGCCGGCCTCCCCCGCCTCGCTCCCATGACGCCCCCGAGCGGCGTTGCGCCCACAGTAGTGGTGCCTGATCTGCCTGGGAACGAATCCCGGCGCATTCGGCTCGGACGAACGACGAGGCCTAGTCCCTTCGGACTAGTCACCCCCGGGTACCCGCCGTGCGGTCACCCGACGAGGCGCGGAGCACCGCACCGCGCCTTGACGGCGTAGACGTCGGCGCCCGCGAGCCGCAGCCCGATCATCCGGGCGACGGGACCGATGAACTCCTGGTTGATGTTGTTGATCAGCGGCGTCAGGGACTTGTCGATGAAGCCCTTGCTCGGGTCGAGCAGGGCCTGGACGACGAGGTTCACGATGTTGGCCCCGTCAGCCAGCGCCAGCACCTTTCCGTTGATGGTGATGCTCGTGACCGCCGGGACGACGCTGCTCGGGTCGAGGTACATCGAGCCGCCCGTGCTGACGGGGGTCTGGTCGTTCGGCGGGATCTTCAGGCCGACGGTGGTGGCGGGCGGGGAGCTCTGCGTGCCGACGTTCAGCGCGACCTTGACCTCCAAGGTCGCCTTCAGCGGCAGCAGGGCACCGAGCAGGTTCGTCAACGCGCCGAGTCCGACCTGACCGAGCAGGTCGCTGACCTTCACGTCGGCGGCGATCGTGACGTTCGCCGCCATCTTGTACGCCGCCAGCTGGGTCGCGACCCGGACGCTGAAGGTGGTGGGGTCGGCGACCGTGTTGGCCCCGCAGTGCACGGCCGGCGGCGCGATCAGCTGCCCCTCGCCGCCGCCACCGACGACGGTGATCGAGCCATCCCCCTTCGGGGTCTGCAAGGTGCCCAGGCCGGCGACGTTGAGGGAGGGCAGGTTCGTGAAGTCGATGTGCACCGAGCCGTCCAGCTGCGCGGTCTTGGCCTTGGCGTCGACCGTGTTCGGCGCGCCACAGGCCATCCGCGCCGCGGCCACGAGGTAGATGCCCCCGGAGAACTGGAAGCCGACCCCGGGCACCTGGCCCTGGATGTTGGGCACACCGAGGAAGTAGTCGCCGTCGGCCAGCCGTGCGGTGCCGATGATGTCGAGGACGTTCAGCTCGGCCTGGAGCGCGGCGACGTCGGTCGGCGAGACGTGGAGCACGTCGCCGAGCCTGATCAGGCCCACCGAGGCCGTGGTACTGGAGCTGATCAGCTTGTCGAGCGCCTGGAGCGCGACGGTGTTGCTGCCGTTGTTCTCCCTGGTCAACGCCTCGGCCATCGCCTGGAGCAGGTCCGCGTAGGTGATGGTGCTGGTCAGCAGGTGCTCGGGGCTGCCGATGCTGGCGACGGCGGCGAGCTGCTCGAGGCGCAGGTCGGCGTTCGCGAGCCCCTGGTAGCTGACCAGGTCCAGGTTGACCCCGAACAGGTCGTCGAGCGGCGCGAGGACGGTGCTGTCGCCGGAGCGGACCGCGGCCACGAACGTGCCGAGCTTGAAGCAGGCGGTCGAGGAGCTCTGAGCGTCCGCGGTCTGCGTCGCGTCGCCGTGCTCCTCGGAGCTGAAGACCCGTGCGAAGCCGTAGCTGACGCTCGCGTGGGCCTCGACCTCCACGGTCGAGGGGACCGCGGTGGCGCTGGTGACCGGCGCGAACCGGCCGCCCGTCATGGTGCCCAGCTCGTAGCGGACGTCGGGATCGCCGTCGCCCAGCACGGTCTTGTTGCGGGCGACACTGGCCGCCAGCGCCGCGTCGAGGACGGGCTCGAGCTCCTGCGCGGTACGCCCGTCGATGTTCCGGGCGAGGTCGAGCGCCACCACGTCAGCCAGCGCCTGGACGTCCGCGCGGGCGACGCGAGTCATGCCCAGGTCGACCGCGAACGCGCCGCTGACCATCAGCACGACGATCATGAGGGCAGCCAGCAGCGTCACCGCTCCCCGCTCGTCCGACCGCTCCCGGAACCGCTGCCATGGCTGCAGCCGCATGGCGTCCTCCCCCGTGCGCTGTCACGCAAGAGGGCCGCTGCTCAACCCTCCATCCCATGGATACGGCCGAAACGGTCGCGGATGGAGGGGAACGACGGTAATCAGGACCTAGGTCCTAGCCCCGGGCTACGGCTTCGGCAGCTCCAGGTCGGACGTCGCGAGCTCCTCGACGTTGACGTCCTTGAAGGTGAGCACCTTGACGTTCTTGGCGAAGCGCGCCGGGCGGTACATGTCCCACACCCAGGCGTCGGCGATGGTGACCTCGAAGAAGACGTCACCGCCCTCGGAGCGGGCCTTCACGTCGACCGAGTTGCACAGGTAGAAGCGGCGGTCGGTCTCGACGACGTACTTGAAGATGCCGACGACGTCGCGGTACTCCCGGTAGAGGTTCAGCTCCTGCTCGGTCTCGTACTTCTCGAGCTCCTCGGCACTCACGCGACCACCCTAGCCCCCGCTGCTACGGATCGCCGGGCAGCGGCTCGAGTCCGGCCGCGCGTCGCACGTTGACGAACCGCATCCGATGGACCGGCGAAGGACCGTGCTCCTCCAGCGCCGCGGTGTGGGTGGCGGTGATGTAGCCCTTGTGCGTCTTGAAGTCGTACGCCGGCCACTGCTCGTCGAGGTCGACCATGATCCGGTCCCGGGTGACCTTGGCC
This sequence comes from Nocardioides daeguensis, assembly GCF_019192965.1. Classification (GTDB taxonomy): domain Bacteria; phylum Actinomycetota; class Actinomycetes; order Propionibacteriales; family Nocardioidaceae; genus Nocardioides; species Nocardioides daeguensis. The sequence continues at coordinate 39,158 of NZ_JAHTKU010000011.1, read as the reverse complement.
AGCACCGAGGCCGCGGCGACGCATGCCGCGACGCGGTCGCCCTTCCAGACCGCGAGGCCGGGGACGCCGAGCCCGTCGACCGGGAACCCGTCGGTCAGCACGTACGACGCCGGAAGGTCCAGCTTCGCCACGGCCCGGCGCAGCGCCTCGACGTTGGCGACGTGCATCCCGAGACGGTCGCACTCGTCGTGCGAGATCACCACGACGGACCACGCGAGCGCCCGGCGCACGACCTGGTCGTAGCAGCGCTCGCGCGCGGCGGCGGTCAGCAGCTTGGAGTCGGCGAGGCCCGGGATGATCCCGGCCCGGCCGGCGGGCAGGATCGCCGCGCCTGCGACGAGCGGACCGGCGCAGGCGCCCCGCCCGGCCTCGTCGACGCCCGCGACCGGCTCGAACCCGTGGCGACGCAGCGCCCGCTCGTAGCCGTAGAGGCCGGCGTCGCGGCGTACCGTCGCTCCCCTGGGCAGCGTGGACATGCCCCTCGCCCCCTACGTGCCGGGGACGGCGTCGGCCTTCTTCGCCTTCTCCAGCAGCTCGGCCGACGGACTGTCGGGGACGCCCTCGAACACCTCGGGGCGGCTGATCCAGCGCCACCGGTCGCGGGGCCAGATCAGGGTGAAGACCTTGCCGACGACGAGGTCGGTGTCGACCCACGGACTCTCCGTGCAGGGGTCCTCGTCGGGACTGCACAGATGTGCGCGCGAGTCGGCGGAGTGGTTGCGGTTGTCGCCGAGGACGAGCAGCTTGCCCTCGGGGATCGGCCCGATCACCCAGTCGCACGGGCGGGACAGGGCGGTCTCGCGCTCACTGAACCAGTCGCTGATCTCGGCGTTGCAGGCCGCGCCGTCGCGGGCGCCGAGATAGTCGGACTCGTCGATCGCCTTGCCGTTGACCTTGATCCGGCCCTCGGCGTCGCAGCACTCGACGACGTCGCCCTCGGTGCCGATGACGCGCTTCACGAGGTGCCCGCCGGTCGGGTAGAGCCCGACCTTGGAGAGCACGTTGGCGAAGCCGGTGGGCCCCTGACTGTCGGTCGGGCCGAGCCACTGGCCCGGGTCCTCGAAGACGATGACGTCGCCGCGCTGGGGCGTGCGGCCGAACCAGTAGGAGACCTTCTGGACCAGGATCCGGTCGTTCTTGACCAGACCCGGCTCCATGGACTCCGAGGGGATGTAGAAGGCCTGCACGAACAGCGCCTTGATCACCACCGCCAGGCCCAGCGCCACCGCGAGCAGCAGGATGCTCTCCTGCCAGACCGGCAGGTGCTTGCGCTGTGCGGAGGAGGACCGGGAGCCCGCACCGTCGGCCGCCTTCGGGTCGGAAAGCTCGGCGGCGGAGTCCGGAGCGGAGTCGTCGGTCGTCACGAGGTAGGAGTCTAGGAGCACCTCCCAGCCGGACAGCACGAAGGCCCGACCATGCCGGTCGGGCCTTCGTGATCACGCGGTCGGAGCGAGGATCAGATCTCGCGACGCTCCTTGATCTTGGCCTTCTTGCCCGTGAGGTTGCGCAGGTAGTAGAGCTTCGCGCGACGCACGTCACCGCGGGTGACGACCTCGATGGACTCGAAGATCGGCGAGTGGAGCGGGAAGGTCCGCTCGACACCGACGCCGAAGGAGACCTTGCGGACGGTGAAGGTACGGCCGATGCCGGAACCGTGGACGCGGATCACGACGCCCTGGAACACCTGGACACGGGAGCGGCTGCCCTCGATGACCTTGACGTGGACCTTGATGGTGTCGCCGGCACGGAAGGCGGGGACGTCGTCGCGCTTGGCGGCGTTGCCGAGGTCGGTGACCAGGGCGGGGCTCGGGTTGCTCATGATTCTCCTCGCGAGTGCACACAGGTCAGCCGCGGTTGGTGGTGGTCTCGGAATCAGGCGTCACGGTCGGCGGTTCCCCTGTGGCAGAAGCGTCCGCGACACCGACCAGCGATCCTCCCACACCGGGGTCGGGGCCGGAAATCAGCGACGCTCAGCGACGCTTGGTCAGGACCACGGCGCCCGGCGGCGACGCCAGGTCCCGGCGCAGCCGGAACCCGGCCCGCTTGTACATCTGCTGGTTGCGGGCGCTGGCCGCCCCCGTGAACAGGACGTACGACGTCACCCCGGCCGGCGCGACCGCCTGGATGTGCTCGAGCAGGACCCGGCCCAGACCGCTGCCCTGGAGGTCGGGCGCGACCATGATCCGGCCGATGTCCCAGGTGTGCTCGCCCTCGAGACGCCCGCGGACGGCGCCGACCAGCCGGCCGGCACGGCGCACGACCCAGGTGTCCCACTCCCCCAGCCACGCGCGGACGTCGTCGAGCGACTCATGCAGGGCCGGGATGTCGAGCATGTCGTTGGCCAGCGCCTCCTGCACCCAGCAGGCGCGCTGCAGGGTGAGCAGCTCGCCGGCGTCGCCGGGAGTGGCCCGGACGATGGGCGTGCCGTCGTCGAGCACGGACGGCGCGAGCAGGTCGGGACGACGTTCGGCGGTGCGTCGTACGGCCTGCTCGTGGCGCCAGGCGGCGACCTTGCCGTGGTCGCCGGAGCGGAGCACGGCGGGCACCTCGTGGCCGCGCCAGGCCGGCGGTTTGGTGTAGACGGGGTACTCCAGCAGACCGCCCTCCGCGTGCGACTCCTCGACGAGCGACGCGGCGTTGCCCATGAACCCCGGCAGCAGCCGGACCACGGCCTCGGTGATGGCCAGCGCGGCGACCTCGCCGCCGTTGAGGACATAGTCGCCGAGGCTGACCTCGCGGACCTCCGCGACCCCGCGGGCGTGGTCGATCACCCGCTGGTCGATGCCCTCGTAGCGGCCGCACGCGAAGACGAGGTGCTCGCGGGTCGCGAGCTCCTCGGCGAGGCGCTGGTCGAACGGCTCGCCCGACGGAGTGGTGAAGACGACGGTCGTGGCGGGGGTGAGCAGCTCGTCGAACGCCTCACCCCACGGCTCGGGCTTCATCACCATGCCGGCGCCGCCGCCATAGGGCGTGTCGTCGACGGTGCGGTGCCGGTCGTGGGTCCACTGCCGCAGGTCGTGGACGCCGAACGCGAGCAGGCCCTTGTCGGCGGCCTTGCCCGGCAAGGAGAGCTCGAGGGGCGTGAAGAAGTCGGGGAAGATCGAGACGTAGTCGAGCCTCACGCCTCGGCTCCCCCGTCCGCGTCCTCCTCGCCGCCGGGGAACGGGGTGACCAGGCCGGGCCGGTCGGCGATCACGACGCGGCCGCCGGCGACGTCGACCTCGGGCACCAGCGCGCTCACGAACGGGACGAGGGCCTCGCGGCGGTCCAGGGTCCGGATCCGGAGCAGGTCCTGGGCGCCGTGGGTCAGGCCGACGACCTCGCCGAGGTGCACGCCCTCGAGGTCGTAGGCCGCGAGGCCGACCAGCTGGTGGTCGTAGAACTCGTCGGGGTCCTCCGGCGTCTCGTCCGCGGGTACGACGGCGCGCAGGACCACACCGCGAGCCGACTCCGCCGCCGTGCGGTCGGGCAGCTCGGCGAAGCTGGCCAGCAGCACGCCCTGGTGCCAGCGGGTACGGCTCACGGTGAGGGTGCGCGAGGCGAACGCCGAGCCGCGGGGCGCCTCGACCAGGAGCACCGCCCCGTCGGCGTACCGGCGCTCGGGCTCGTCCGTACGGACGTCGACGGTCACCTCGCCCCGGATGCCGTGCGGCTTGCCGATCCGGCCCACGACGACCTCGATGCTCTCCACGTCCCCGAGGTTAGAGGTGCGCGCCCGGGAACGGCGAACGGGCGCCTCCCCCGGAGGGGAGACGCCCGTTCGGACGGTTCAGCTCAGCGGCGGTCGGTGTCGACGAAGTCGATCCGGGTGCCGCCGTTGCCGGCGATCGCGGAGATCACGGTGCGGAAGGCGGTCGCGGTGCGACCGCTCCGGCCGATCACCTTGCCGAGGTCGTCGGGGTGGACCCGGACCTCGAGCACGGCGCCGCGGCGCAGCTGCTTGTCGCGCACGACGACGTCGTCGGGGTGGTCGACCACTCCGCGGACGAGGTGCTCCAGCGCGTCAGCCAGCATCGGCTCAGGCCTCGGCGTTCTCGTCGGCCGGGGTCTCGGCGGGGGCCTCGTCGGCGGCGGCCTCGGCCGGCGCCTCCTCGACCTTCTCCTCGGCCTTGGCCTTCTTCTCGGTCTTCTTGGCCGTCACCGCGGCGCCCTTGGGCTCGTTGGCGGCGTCCTTGAGGGCCTCGTTGAAGATCTCGAGCTTGTCGCGCTTGGGCTCCTTGACCTTGAGGGTGCCCTCGGCGCCGTCGATGCCCTTGAACTTCTGCCAGTCACCGGTGACCTTGAGGATCGCCTCGACGGCCTCGGACGGCTGCGCGCCGACGCCGAGCCAGTACTGGGCCCGCTCGGAGACGACGTCGATGTACGACGGGTCCTCCTTGGGGTGGTACTTGCCGATCTCCTCGATCACCGCGCCGTCGCGCTTCTTGCGCGAGTCGACGATGACGATGCGGTACTGCGGAACCCGGACCTTGCCCAGGCGCTTCAGACGGATCTTGACGGCCACGTTTGTGGTGTCTCCTTGGAACTCGTGGTGGGGTGAGGCAGGGACCGCCAGGTGGGGACACCGGCGCCCGGACTCGGACGGGTTCTGCCACCACCGGTTGAGAGGGACCGGACGTCGCAGAACTCAGTCGAACAGTCTGCCAGACGCCCGACGTCCCGGACGAATCCGGCCTGCCCCCGCCGCTCCGTGCACCCTGGGTCAGGCGACGACCTTGCCCCGCAGCACCACGCGGGAGGGCTCGGCGAGCACCGACAGGTCCTCGACCGGGTTGCGCGGGTAGACCACGAAGTCGGCCGGGTCGCCCTCGTCGAGGCCGGGGTTCCAGCCGAGCCAGGAGCGGCCGCGCCACGAGGCGGCGCCGAGGACGTACTCGTTCGGCAGGCCCATCGCCGCCATCGCGAGGATCTCCTCGTGGAGCACACCGTGGCGGGCCGAGCCGCCGCCGTCGCTGCCGACGTAGAGCGCCACGCCGGCGTCGTAGGCGTTCATCAGGACCTCGCGGCGCCCGGCGTACAGCGACTCCATGGTCGCGCTGTACGTCGGGAACTTGTCGCGCGCCGCCGAGACGAACTCGGGGAACTTGCTGGTCTGCAGCACCGTGGGGACCAGCGCGACGCCGCGGGCCACCATCTGCTCGAGGTGCGCGGCGGTGAGGCCGGTGCCGTGCTCGATGCAGTCGATGCCGGCGTCGAGGAGCGGGCTGATGGAGGCCTCGCCGAAGCAGTGGGCGGTCACCTTGGCGCCCTGGGCGTGGGCCGCCTCGATCGCGGCGGTGACGGCGTCGGCCGGGAAGGACGGCGTCAGGTCGCCCTCCTCACGGGAGATCCAGTCGCCGACCAGCTTCACCCAGCCGTCGCCGTCGAGCGCCTGCTCGGTGACGGTGTCGAGGAGGCCGTCGGGCTCGACCTCGACACCGTAGTTGCGCAGGTAGCGGCGGGTCCGGGCGATGTGGCGGCCGCAGCGGATCAGGCGCGGCAGGTCCTCCCGCTCGTGCACCCAGCGGGTGTCGGCCGGGGAGCCGCAGTCGCGGGTCAGCAGCACGCCGTTGTCGCGGTCGGCGATGGCGGTCCGCTCGATCTCGGCCTCGTCGACCGCTCCCCCGTCCTCGAGGCCGAGGTGGTTGTGCGCGTCGACCAGGCCCGGCACGATCCAGCCCTCGCCGGCGCTCTCGGCCCCGGCCAGGCCGGCCGGGCGCTCGTAGGTGATCCGGCCGTCGACGACGTACACCTCCCGCACCTCGCCGTCGGGCAGGACAGGACCGGAGAACCGCAGCGCACTCACGCGGCCGACGCTACCAACGCGGGCTGCCCCGCCTGCACCCCCCGAAGGAGGCACGAGCCGCGCCGGCCCGGGGCCGGCGCCGGTGTCACAGGTGCGCCAACAGCCAGGTCGGCGAGACCGTCGTCGCGCCGACACCGTGGACGCGGGCGTCCAGCGCGCGGTCGGCGGTGACGACCACGACCCGGCCGCCCTTCTCGGCGGCCTTGCGGGCTTCGGCCACGATCGTGGTGTCGCCGTCCTTCGGGGCGTGCACGGTCCGCACGTGCGCGTCCCGGCCCGCGCGGACCCCGCCCTTGGCCTGGCCCTCGAGCACGAGGACGACGACGTCGTACTCGATGTCGGCGACCAGGAGCTGCTCGTGGAGGCGGGTGGCCGCGCCGGCGCGGTCCTTCCACCAGCCGTCCGGGCGCGCGCCGACGACGTTGGCGCCGTCGACGATGATGGTCGCCTTCGGCGACTGGCTCGCTGCGCTCGCCATCGGACCTCGCTTCGCTCGGACGCTCTTCCCTCTGCCCTGACCAGGCTCGCTGCGCTCGCGGTCAGCGCAGGAACTTGGAGAAGTCCTTCGGAAGCTGCAGGTTCTCGGCGGCCGCCTCGTAGTCGACGTCCTGGCCGATGCCGAACGGGTTCGGCTTGGCCTCGGCGGCCTTCGCCCTTGCCGCGGCAGCGTCCTGCGCGGCCTTGGCGGGGTTGCCGGAGCGGCGTGCACCCTTGCCCTTGGTCTGCTTCGCCTTCTGCTTGGCGCTGGCGCGCTTGCCGCCGCCGGGGCCACCCATGCCGGGGATCCCGGGCATGCCCGGCATGCCGGGCATGCCGCCACCACGGGCCATCTGCATCATCATCTTGCGTGCCTCGAAGAAGCGGTCGACGAGGTTGTTGACATCGGAGACGGCGCGGCCCGAGCCCTTGGCGATGCGGGCCCGGCGCGAGCCGTCGATCAGCTTGGGGTTGGCGCGCTCGGCCGGCGTCATCGAGCGGATGATCGCCTCGACCCGGTCGATCTCACGCTCGTCGAAGTTCTCGAGCTGCTCGCGGATCTGACCCATGCCGGGCAGCATCCCGAGGATCTTCTGCATCGAGCCGAGCTTCTTCAGCTGCTGCATCTGCGCGAGGAAGTCGTCGAGCGTGAAGTCACCCTGGGTGAGCTTCTCCGCGGCCTTGAGGGCCTCCTCCTGGTCGAACGCCTTCTCGGCCTGCTCGATCAGGGTGAGGACGTCGCCCATGTCGAGGATGCGCGAGGCCATCCGGTCGGGGTGGAAGACGTCGAAGTCGGTCATCTTCTCGCCCGACGAGGCGAACATGACCGGCTTGCCGGTGACCTGACGGATCGACAGCGCGGCACCACCGCGCGCGTCGCCGTCGAGCTTGGTGAGCACGACGCCGTCGTACCCGACGCCGTCGAGGAACGCCTGCGCCGTGACGAGGGCGTCCTGACCGATCATCGCGTCGACGACGAAGAGGACCTCGTCGGGCTGGACGGCGTCGCGGATCGCCGCGGCCTGGCCCATCATCTCGGCGTCGACGCCGAGGCGGCCCGCGGTGTCGACGATGACGACGTCGTGCAGCCTGCGCTTCGCCTCCTCGATCGACGCCTTCGCGACGGAGACCGGGTCGCCGACGCCGTTGCCCGGCTCAGGGGCGTAGACGGGGACGCCGACCTTCTCGCCGTTGACCTGGAGCTGCTGGACGGCGTTGGGACGCTGCAGGTCGCAGGCCACCAGGATCGGGGTCTTGCCCTGGTCCTTGAGGTACAGCGCGAGCTTGGCCGCGAGCGTGGTCTTGCCGGCACCCTGGAGGCCGGCAAGCATGATCACGGTCGGGCCGGTCTTGGCGTACCGCAGCCGGCGGGTCTCGCCGCCGAGGATCTCGACGAGCTCGTCGTTGACGATCTTGACGACCTGCTGGGCCGGGTTCAGCGCGCCGCTGACCTCCTCGCCCCGGGCCCGCTCCTTGACCGCGGCGACGAACTCCTTGACGACGGGCAGCGCGACGTCGGCCTCGAGCAGGGCGATCCGGATCTCCCGGGCGGTCGCGTCGATGTCGGCCTCGGAGAGCCGTCCCTTGCCGCGCAGGTTCTTGAAGGTCGCATTGAGGCGATCGGAAAGTGTGGCGAACAAGAGCGTTGCGTCCTCGTCGGATTCGTCGGTGGAGGTGGGTTCTTCGAACACCGATCGTAACCGCCGGACCCGCGGGGCCCGACGTCTGCGGTGGACGTCCGAGAGTACTGCGCGCGTGCCGTCCACCCAGCGCGGTGGTCGGGAGTGGCCCCGGCCGGTGTTCGGCGGCACGGGTCGCGTGCCGCTCGTGGCAGCAGGCAACCGCGTCCTCCGCAGCGGCGCCCACTGCTGCGCCGCGTGGTCAGCCGGCGCTGATCGCCTTCCGGACGACGCGCACGGCCTCGGCCGCCCGCGTCTCCGACAACGCACCCGCCGCGGCCTCCTGGACGTAGAAGACGTCCACGGCCTGCGGGCCCAGCGTCGAGATGTGGGCCGAGCGCACCGTCATGTCGAGTCCCGCCAGCGCCGCGCTCACGAGGTACACCACCCCGAGGCGGTCGGCCGCCCGGATCTCGATCACCGTCGCGTGGTCGCTCGCCTCCGGCCGTACGACGACCGCCGGGTCGAGGTCGCCTGCGACGGGTCGCGCGGCGAGCCGGGCCGCGGGGTCGACGCGCCGCGACGTGATCGCGTCCAGCTGGTCGTTCAGGGCCCGGGCGTCGAGGTCGGGCTCGGCGACGTCCCACACCGAGACGCCGTGCTCCCCCTGCGACCAGAGCCGGGCCGCGCGCACGGTGACCCGGCGCAGCGCGAGCACCGCGGCCACGTCGGCGAGCAGGCCGACCCGGTCGAGGGCCACGACGGTGACCCGCGAGCCGTCCGCGACCGGCTCCACGACGATCGAGACCTCCCCCCCGGCGACACCGGCCGGGATCGGGATCTCCTCGGCGGTGAAGGCCGGTGGCACGCTGCCTCGCTCCAGCGCGGCCCGCGCCCGCCGGGACAGGTCGAGCACCAGACCCGCGCGCCACGACGACCAGGCCTTGGGCGAGACGGCCTTCGCGTCGGCCTCGCTCAGCGCGGTCAGCAGGGCCAGCGCGTCGAGGCTGTCGACGTGCTCGAGGAGCGCGTCGATGGTGGCGGGGTCGTCGGGGTCGCGCGTGGTGGCGATGTCGGCGAGCAGCAGGTGCCAGCGCACCAGCTGGCCGATCAGGTCGACCTCGCGCGGCCCGAAGCCCATCCGGGTCGCGATCGCCCGTGCGATCGGCGCTCCGGCGACGCTGTGCTCGGTCAGCTCGCCCTTGCCGATGTCGTGCAGCAGCGCCGCCACCACGAGGACGTCGGGGCGCGACACGTCACGGATCAGCGCCGCCGCCTCGACACAGGTCTCGACGACGTGGCGGTCGACCGTGAACCGGTGGATCACCGACGCGTGCGGGAGCAGCCGGATCCGCTCCCACTCGGGCAGGATCCGGTCGAGCGCACCGGTCTCGTCGAGGGTCTCCCAGACCGGCAACAGGCCGGGACCGGCGGCGAGCAGCCGCACCAGCTGTTGACGAGCCTCGTCGGGCCACGGATCGGGCAGCGGCGGGCACTCCCGGACCAGCCGCGCCGCGGTCGGCGGCGCGAGCACCACGTCGCGCGTGGCCGCCTCGGCCGCTGCCCGGAGCAGCAGGACCGAGTCGGATGCGGGCTTCACCCCGGCCTGGAGGACGATCTCGCCGCGCGAGAGCGCGATCCCGGGAGCCACCCGCTCCAGCTCGGGGCGCCGGGGTCGGGCGGCCGGCGTACGGCGGAGCGCGTCGTCGGTGCGGCGCCAGGCCAGCCGCGACAGGTGGGTGACCCGGCGCCCGAGCTCACGGACGTAGCGCTGCGCGGCCGCCTCGTCGGGCAGGCCGAGCCCCTCGGCCAACGGCTCCCAGTGCTCGGGAGCGATCCGGTCCGAGCCGCGCCCGGCGGCGGCGTGCAGCAGGTCGCGCACGTCGAGCAGCTGCTGGCGGCACCGCTCGAGGTCGGCGGCCGGCACGTCGACCAGCCAGGTAGCGGTGAGGCTCTTGAGGACCGTCGCGTCGCGCAGGCCTCCCTCGGCCTCCTTGAGGTCGGGCAAGGAGAGGTGGGCCAGCTCGCCGACCAGGCGGTGCCGGCTGCGGACCAGCTCCCGCAGCTCGGGCAGCCGCTCGCGAGCCTGCCGGCGCCACAGCGCCAGCGTCGTGGTCCGCAGCCGCAGCGCGATGCTGTGGTCCCCCGCGACGTGTCGCGCGTCGAGCAGCCCGGACGCGACCCGCACGTCGGCCTCGGCGGCCGACAGCATCTCCGGCAGGGTGCGCACAGCATGGTCGAGCTTGGCGCCGGAGTCCCACAGCGGGTACCAGACCTGGCTGGCGAGCTCGTGCCACCGCTGCTCGTCGACGCCCTCGTCGGCCACCAGCACCACGTCGAGGTCGGAGTACGGCGCCAGCTCGCCCCGCCCGTAGCCGCCGACCGCCACCAGGGCGACCCCGGAGTCGGGGCCGGCCGCGGCGTCGTACGCCCCCAGGCACAGGGCGTCGGCCGCCTCCGTCCGCGCGGCCCGCTCGGCTGCGGTCATCCCTGGCCGAAGTGCGGTCGCGGACCGCCGGTGGCGAGGTGCAGGTCGTAGGCGGTCTCGGCGTGGATGACCAGGTCGACGCCGGCGACCTCGTGCTCCGGCTCCACCCGGAAGCCGACGGTCCGCTCCAGCATCCACACCAGCAGCGCGGTCATGCTGAACGAGAACACGAGCGTGACGCCGGCCGCAACCAGCTGCTTGCCGAGCTGCTGCGTTCCCCCGCCGTAGAACAGGCCGTCGACGCCGGTCACCGAGGACGACGCCAGCAGGCCGATGACGATCGTGCCGACCAGGCCGCCGACGAGGTGGACGCCGACCACGTCGAGCGAGTCGTCGTACCTGAAGGTGTACTTGAGGCCGACCGCCAGCGCGCAGATCGCGCCGGCCGCGACACCGACCAACATCGCGCCGATCGGGGTGACCGCGCCGCAGGACGGGGTGATCGCGACCAGGCCGGCGACCACGCCGGACGCGGCACCGAAGGAGGTGGCGTGGCCGTCGCGGTAGCGCTCGACCGCGAGCCAGGCCAGCAGGCCGGTGCAGCCGGCGAGCAGCGTGTTGACGAAGACGATCGCGGCGGTGTTGTTCGCCGCGAGCGCCGAGCCGGCGTTGAACCCGAACCAGCCGAACCACAGCAGGCCGGCACCGACCATGACCAGGGTCAGGTTGTGCGGCTTCATCGGGTCGCGCCCGAAGCCGACCCGGCGGCCGAGCACGAGCGCCGCGGCCAGTCCGGCGGCACCGGAGTTGATCTCGACCGCCGTACCGCCGGCGAAGTCGAGGGCGCCGAGCTTGCCCATCATCCAGCCGCCGCCGAAGATCCAGTGCGCGACCGGGGCGTAGACCAGCAGCGTCCACAGCGCCGCGAACAGCAGCCAGGTCCCGAACCGGGTGCGGTCGGCGATCGCACCCGCGATCAGGCCGACGGTGATCACCGCGAACAGGCCCTGGAAGGCCGCGAACAACGTGATCGGGTACGACGCGTCGGGATCCGCCTCGAGCATCCCCCGGAAGCCGAGGAACTGCGTCGGGTCGCCGATGAGCCCGCCCCCGAGGTCGTCGCCGAAGGCCAGCGAGTAGCCGACGACGACCCACACGACCATGACCACGGCGAGGGCTCCGAAGACCATCATCATCATGTTGAGGACGCTCTTGGAGCGCACCATGCCGCCGTAGAAGAACGCCAGGCCCGGCGCCATCAGCAGGACCAGGGCGGCCGCGGCGAGGAGCCAGGCGGTGTCACCGGCCGCCGAGGCGGGGGCTGCGGCAGCGGTGAGGAGGAGCAGATCGGGCACTCGGACACTGTGCGGTCCGATTGTTTCGCTGGTGTAACGCGTCTCCCGGCATCGGTTACACGACGGTGAAGCCGGCCGGAGCGTTGCCGCACCCCATACGTATTGGTCGTGATCTGAGCGATCAGAGGACCGATTCGTATGGGGTGCGGCGAACGAGAGTCAGAGCGCCGCGGTGTCCGTGTCGCCGGTGCGGACCCGCACCACCGACTCGACCGGGCTGACCCAGACCTTGCCGTCACCGATCCGGCCGGTGTGGGCCGTCTTGGTGATGATCCCGACGATGTCGGCCGCGTCGGCGTCGTCGACGACGATCTCGATCCGGATCTTGGGGACCAGCGCGATGTCGTACTCCGCGCCGCGGTAGACCTCGGTGTGGCCCTTCTGCCGGCCGTAGCCGCTGACCTCGCTGACCGTCATCCCGGTGACGCCGAAGGCCTCGAGCGCCTCCCGGACGTCCTCCCACTTGTGCGGCTTGATGACCGCGGTGACCAGCTTCATGCGCTTACCTCCGAAGGGGTGGACGTGCTCAGGAGCGAGGTACGGCGAGCAGCGCCGCCGCCGGTGGTGAGATCGTAGGCCGCCTCACCGTGCTCGGCGAAGTCGATTCCGTCGACCTCGTCCTCCTCCGGGAGCCGCAGGCCCATCACGGCCTTGATGCCGAGGCCCACGACCAGGGTCGCGATCGCCGACCAGACCATCGCGAACGCCGCGACCAGGACCTGGATGACGAGCTGCTTGGCGCCACCACCGGTGAGCAGGCCGCCCTCGTTCGAGGCGAGGAAGCCGACCCCGACGGTACCGATCAGGCCGCCGACGAGGTGGACACCCACGACGTCGAGAGAGTCGTCGTACCCGAAGCGGTACTTCAGGCCGACCGCGAGGGCGCAGACGCCACCGGCGACGAGGCCGAGCACGATCGAGCTCCAGGGCACCAGGTTGCCGCAGGCCGGGGTGATCGCGACCAGACCGGCGACGACGCCGGAGGCGGCACCGAGAGAGGTCGCGTGGCCGTCGCGGATCTTCTCCACGAGCAGCCAGCCCATCATCGCCGCGCAGGTGGCCAGCGTGGTGTTGAGCCAGACCAGGCCGGTCTCGGTCGTGTAGGCGTCGAGGTTGACGATCGAGCCGACGTTGAAGCCGAACCAGCCGAACCACAGCAGGCCCGCGCCGATCATGGTCAGGGTCAGGTTGTGCGGCTTCATCGGCTCCTTGCCGAAGCCGAGGCGCCGGCCGAGCAGGAGCGCGAGGACCAGGCCCGCGACACCGGCGTTGATGTGGACGACCGTGCCGCCGGCGTAGTCGATCGGCGCCACCTCGGCGCCACCGTCACCGGGGAAGACCAGGTCGGCGAGACCGTTCTCCACACCACTGAGGAACCCGCCGCCCCACACCATGTGCGCGAGGGGGAAGTACGACAGCGTCACCCAGATCGGCAGGAACACCAGCCACGCGGAGAACTTCATCCGGTCCGCCACCGCGCCGCTGATCAACGCCGCGGTGATCACCGCGAAGGTCAGCTGGAAGGCGACGAAGACGTAGTTCGCGGGGTCCGTGCTCTCGAGACCGAACTGCGTGAAGGGGTTCGAGAAGAGCTTGCCGATCTCCTTGCCCGTCGCACCGCTGGAGGTGGCGAACGTCGTGCTGTACGACATCGACCAGCCCCACAGGGCGTAGACGATGCCCACCACGCCCAAGGCGCTGAAGGACATCATCATCATGTTGAGCACTGACTTGGTCCGGCTCATGCCGCCGTAGAAGAGCGCCAAGCCAGGGGCGGTCATCAAGAGGACGAGCGAGGCCGACACCAACATCCAGGTGTAGTAGCCGTTTTCCATGCTCCGAACATTCGGCTGCGGAGGTTTCGGCTCACGCGACCGGATGTTTCGGGCGGGTAACGGGTCGCGCACAGCCGTTACGTCCCGATGAACCCCTCCGCAGCGTGAGGCGGACCACAGCGGCCGGCGGCACCCGCCGGGGTGCGGGCCGAGGGCTCAGCCGAGCAGCGCGTCGACGAACGCGGCGGCGTCGAACGGCGCCAGGTCGTCGGGGCCCTCACCCAGGCCGACCAGCTTCACCGGCACGCCGAGCTGGCGCTGCACCGCGATCACGATGCCGCCCTTCGCGGAGCCGTCGAGCTTGGTGAGCACGATGCCGGTGACGTCGACGACCTCGGAGAACACCTTGGCCTGGATCAGGCCGTTCTGGCCGGTGGTGGCGTCGAGGACGAGCAGCACCTCGGTGACCGGCGCCTGCTTCTCGATGACCCGCTTGACCTTGCCGAGCTCGTCCATCAGGCCCTGCTTGTTCTGCAGCCGGCCCGCGGTGTCCACGACGACGGTGTCCACGCCGCGGTCGACCCCCTGCTTGACCGCGTCGAACGCGACGCTGGCCGGGTCGCCGGCCTCGGGGCCCCGGACGACCTCGACCCCGACCCGCTCGCCCCAGGTGGCGAGCTGCTCGGTCGCGGCGGCGCGGAAGGTGTCGGCGGCGGCGAGGAGCGCCGTCCGGTCGTCGGCGACCAGGATCCGGGCCAGCTTGCCGACCGTGGTGGTCTTGCCGGTGCCGTTGACGCCGACGACGAGCACCACGCCGGGGGCGTCGCCCTCACCGCTCACCTTGAGCGCGCGGTCCATGGTCGGGTCGACGAGGTTGATCAGCTCCTCGCGGAGCACGGCACGCGCGTCCGGCGCCTGGCCGCCCTCGACGCGCAGCCGGGTGCGCAGCCTCTCGACGAGCTCCTGGGTGGGCGCGACGCCGATGTCGGCGGCGAGGAGCAGGTCCTCGATCGCCTCCCAGGTGTCCTCGTCGAGCTTGTCGCGGCTGAGCAGGCCGAGCAGGCCGCGGCCCAGCGCGTTGGAGCCGGCAAGCCGCTGGCGCAGCCGGACCAGGCGCGAGGCCGGCTTCTCCGGGGTCTCGAGCGCGGGAGCGGCCGGTTCCGCGGGAGCCTCGACCACGCCCGCCTCGACGGCGACGTCCTCGGCAGCGGGTGCCTCGGTCCCGACCGGGGTGGTCGGCGGGGCGAGGACGTCCGCGGGCGCCTCCGGCACCCGCGGCGTACGCCGGACCCGGGTCGTGACGAGGCCGGCGATCGCGAGGACGCCGACGGCGGCGATCCCGATGACGAGGTAGAGCCACTCCATGCGGTCATCCCATCACGCCGCCCGCCCGAGTCAGAATCGGGTGGCGCCGCTCAGGCCCGCCGGGGGTTCAGCCGAGGCGTTGCAGGTCCCGCTCGTCGTCGGCGAGCACGGGCGCGGAGTCGACCGCACGACCGAGCGCGTCACCGAGCCACGGCACGACGGGCATCTGCTCGCCCCGGTGCGGGTAGGCGACGTAGAGGGCGACGACGGCGGAGACGGCGAGGCTCAGCGCGACGGCCAGCGCGACGAACAGCATCTTCGACTCCTCCGAGTAGGGATCGCTGTGCCCTCCATCCTGCACCCCTGCGCCAACCGGCACGGCATCGCCGCCGCGGGCCACGGCGCAGAGGCGGCACAGGTCACACCACCAGCGGCGCGACGGCGGTCCGGATCACCTCGGGGATCGGCGTCGGGGGACGTGCGGGGTCGGTGTTGTCGACGTAGACGTGCACGAAGCGGCCCTCCGCGGACGCCAGCGCCCCCTCCCCCTCCGGGTCGCCCTGGAACAGCCCGACGCGGTAGATCACCGACGAGGTCCCGAGCCGCTCGACCGCCAGGCCGAGCTCGATCGGGCGTGGGTAGCCCATCTCGGCGAAATAGCGGCACGACACCTCGGCCACCACCCCGATCGCGGGCAGTGTGCGGATGTCGGTGCCGGTCGCCTCGTGCAGGTGGGCGTTGACCGCGGTGTCGATGAGGTCGAAGTAGCGGGCGTTGTTGAGGTGCCCGTAGACGTCGTCGTCGGACCAGCGCGTCGTCGCCGTGCGCCAGGCGCGGTACGCCGACCGGTCGGGTCGGGTGCGGTCGGGGGTGCCCGTGGCCGGTTCGCTCACGCGGACTCGTCCCGCAGCCGCTGGCTGATCACCGCCGAGACGCCGTCGCCGCGCATGGTGACGCCGTAGAGCGCGTCGCCGACCTCCATGGTCCGCTTCTGGTGGGTGATGACGAGCAGCTGGGAGTTCTCGCGCAGCTCCTCGTAGATCTCCAGCAGGCGGCCGAGGTTGGTGTCGTCGAGCGCGGCCTCGACCTCGTCGAGGATGTAGAACGGCGAGGGCCGGGCCTTGAACAGGGCGACCAGGAAGGCGACCGCGACCAGTGAGCGCTCGCCGCCGGAGAGCAGCGAGAGTCGCTTGACCTTCTTGCCGGGCGGCCGGGCCTCGACCTCGACGCCGGTGGCGAGCATGTCGGAGGGGTCGGTGAGGACCAGGCGGCCCTCGCCACCGGGGAACAGGCGCGCGAAGGTCTGGTCGAAGGCCTTGGTCACGTCGGCGTACGCCTCGGTGAAGACCTGCTCGACCCGGGCGTCGACGTCCTTGACGATGTCGAGCAGGTCCTTGCGGGTGGCCCGCAGGTCCTCGAGCTGCTCGGAGAGGAACTGGTGGCGCTCCTCCATCGCGCTGAACTCCTCGAGCGCGAGCGGGTTGACCCGGCCGAGCATGCCGAGCGCCTTCTGCGCGGTCTTGAGGCGCTTGACCTGCTCCTCGCGGACGTAGGGCACCGTCCGGGGCTCGGGCGCGTCCTCGCCCTCGGCCGCGGCCGCCTCGCCCTCGGCGGGCGGCTCGAGGACGGGCACCGGCTGGTCCGGGCCGTAGTCGGCGACCAGGGCGTCGGGCTCGAGGCCGAGCTCCTCGAGCGCCTTGGTCTCGATCTGCTCGATCCGCATCCGCTGCTGGGCGCGGGCCAACTCGTCGCGGTGCACCGAGCTGACCAGGTCCTGGTGCTCCTTGCCGAGGTCGCGCAGCGTCTGCCGCACCACCATCAGCTCCTGCTCGCGGCCGCGACGGGAGTCCTCGACGGACTGGCGGCGCGCGGTGGCCGCCTCGATCGAGCGCTCCAGCCGGTCGAGCACGAAGGTCACGGCGGTGGCGACGGCCTGGCCGGCGCGACCCTCGGAGAGCAGCCGCGCCCGGCGCTCGGCGGCGCGGGCGCGGGCCTGGCGCTCGGCCTCGGCGGCCTTGCGCATCGCCTCGACCCGGCCGTGCAGGGCGCGGGCGCGCTCCTCGGAGGTGCGCAGCGCGAGGCGGGCCTCCATCTCGCTCTGCCGGGCCGCGCGGGTGGCCTCGACGAGGCGCTCCTGCTCGGTGGTGTCCGGCTCCTCGTCGGTGTCCTGCTCGGCGCTCGCGAGGCGCTGCTCGAGCTCGGCGAGGCCGACCAGGGCCTGCTCTCGGGACGTCTCGGCCTGGGCGATCGCCTCGGTCATCCGCTCGGCCTCGGCGCGGGCGGCGCGGGCGAGCGAGCCGTGCTGGCCCAGCTCCTCGGCGACAGCGGCGAGGGTGGCGTCGGACTCGTGGAGCCGGGCCAGCGCGACGTCGACCCGCTGGCGGGCCTCGAGGCGCTCGGCCTCGAGCCGGGCGAGGTCGAAGCCGAGCCGCTCGGCGGCCGCGACGGCCCCGACCAGCGCCTCGGCGGCCTCGTCGACGGCTGCCTGGATCTCGATCAGGCTCTGGGTGGCGTGGGAGCCGCCCGAGGCGAAGTGCGCGCCGAGCAGGTCGCCGTCGCGGGTGACCGCGACCACGTCGGCGAGGTCGGCCACCAGCGAGCGGGCGGCGCCGAGGTCGTCGACCACGGCGACCTTGCGCAGCAGCCGGTTGAGCGCGGGCCGGACCTGGGCCGGGCACTCGACCACGTCGACGGCGTACGACGTCCCGGGCGGGAGCGCCGGCCAGGCGGCCGTGGTCTCGGCCTCTCCCCCGCCGAGCAACAGCCCGGCGCGACCGAGGTCGTCGTTCTTGAGGTGGTCGATGGCGGCGACGGCGGTGTCGGCGTCGGCGACCGCGACCGCGTCGGCGGCCGCACCCAGCGCGGCGGCGACGGCGCCCTCGTAGCCGCCTCGCACCGTGACCAGCGCGGCGACCGAGCCGAGCAGTCCGGAGAGGGTGTCGGAGGCGGCGAGCAGCGCGCCGGCACCGTCCTTGCGGGCCAGGCCGATCTCGAGCGCCTCCTTGCGGGCGCTCAGGCCGGCCTTCTCGCGGTCGGCCTGCTGGGCCTCCTCGCGGACCTTGACCAGGCGCTCCTCGATGTCGTCGAGCGAGGCGACCGCAGCCTCGTGCTCGGCGTCGAGGCCCTCCTCGCCGGCGTCGAGGCCGGCGACCCGGGTCTCGAGGGCGGTGAAGTCGCGCTGGGAGCGCTCGGCGCGGGCGAGCGCGTCGGCCCGGGCGGCCTCGAGGCGACCGATCTCCTCCTGCGCCGCGTGGGCCCGGGAGCGCAGCGTGTTGACCTGGCCGTGCAGCCGGGCCAGGCCCTCACGCCGGTCGGCGGCGGCCCGGAGCAGCCCGGCGACGCGCCGCTCCTCGTTGGCGGCGGCCTCCTCGGCGCCGCGGCGGGCGGCGACGGCCTGCTCGAGCGCGGTCTGCTGCTCGGTGACCTGGGCGGTGATCTCCGCCTCCTGGGCGGCGAGCCGGGTGGCCTCGGCCTCGATCTCGTCGGGGTCCCGACCACCGGCCTGCTCGCTCTCGGCCGCCGCGCCCGCGGCGTTGCGGACCCGCTCGGCGGCCAGGCTCTGGGTGCCGCGGAAGCGCTCACGCAGGGCGGTCAGCGCCGACAGCGTCTCCTGGGCGGCGGAGAGGGCCGGCAGGTCCTCACGGAGCGCCGCCTCGAGGACGGCCTCCTGCTCACGCGCGGTGGCGATGCCGGTCTCGACCTCCTCGCGCCGGGCCAGCAGCACGCTCTCGTCGGCGAGCTCCTGCTCGAGCGCGGTCCGCGCCGTCACCAGGTCGTCGGCGAGCAGCCGGGCCCGGGCGTCGCGGACGTCGGCCTGGACGGTCGCTGCCCGGCGGGCGACTTCGGCCTGGCGGCCGAGCGGCTTGAGCTGGCGCCGGATCTCGCTGAGCAGGTCGTTGAGTCTGTTGAGGTTGCCCTCGGTCGAGTCCAGCTTCCGCAGCGCCTTCTCCTTGCGCTTGCGGTGCTTGAGGACGCCGGCGGCCTCTTCGATGAACCCGCGGCGGTCCTCGGGGGTCGCGTGCAGGATCTGGTCGAGCTGCCCCTGGCCGACGATCACGTGCATCTCGCGGCCGATGCCGGAGTCGCTGAGCAGCTCCTGCACGTCGAGCAGCCGGCAGGTGGTGCCGTTGATGGCGTACTCCGAGCCGCCGGTGCGGAACATGGTCCGGCTGATCGTCACCTCGGAGTAGTCGATCGGCAACGCCCCGTCGGAGTTGTCGATGGTCAGCACGACCTCGGCCCGGCCGAGCGGCGGGCGGCCCGACGTACCGGCGAAGATGACGTCGTCCATCTTGCCGCCGCGCAGGCTCTTGGCGCTCGCCTCGCCCATCACCCACGCGAGGGCGTCGACGACGTTGGACTTGCCGGAGCCGTTGGGTCCGACGATGCAGGTGATGCCGGGTTCGAGCTGGAGGGTCGTCGCGGACGCGAAGGACTTGAACCCCTTGAGGGTCAGGCTCTTCAGATACACGCAGTCTCCCTTCGGGGTCGGGCAGTGGTCCGACGCGGGGGAAGCTCGGCAGGCCTCAGGCTACCCCGCGGGCCCGGCGGATCGCGGCACCCCGGGAGCGTCACCGGGAACGTCTTCGGGAGCGTCGTCGGCGTGCGCGATGTGGCCGAGCTGCCGCCAGACCAGTGCGAGGGTGATCCCGGAGCCGACGAAGGCGAACCAGAACGGCGCCAGGATGCCGCCGCGCTCGGCGACCAGGCCGCCCACGCCGCTCCCGATCACGGTGCCGCCGTAGATCGCGACGCTGTACACCGAGCCGACCCGGCCCTGGTAGGCAGTGGGGACCGCCCGTTGGCGCACCGCCTGCGACAGCGCACCCCAGGCGAAGGCGTAGACGCCGAAGCCGAACATGATCAGGACGGCGAGCCACGGGACCCGGGTCAGCGCGAACCCGAGGTGCATGAGCACCTCGAGGGTCAGGCAGGCGCGCATCAGCGTCGCGAGCGGCACGTGCCGCTCCAGCCAGCCGTAGAGGAAGGTGCCGACCAGGCCGCCGGCCGCCGCCGCGGTGGTGAGCAGGCCGTAGCCGACGGGGCCCATGTGCAAGACGTCGAGGGAGTACAGCACCAGCACCGACCAGGCAGCGGCCCAGGTGATGTTGAACGTGACGATGACCAGCGCCAGGGTCCGCACCGGCGGGTGGCCCACCAGCCAGCGCACGCCGTCGGCGATGTCGCGCAGCACATGGGTGTCCACCTCGCCGCGCACCGGTCCGGGCGGGAGCGCGATCCGCCCGACGAGGACGACACCCAGCAGTACGCAGCCGACCTGGGCCCCGAACGGCACCGCCATCCCCACCGCGAACAGGGCCGCGCCGACGGGCGCCCCCGCGAACTGGTTGAGGGTGATGAACCCGGCCTGGAGCCGGGCGTTGGCGATGCCGAGGTCCGCCTTGTCGACGAGCATCGGCAAGAAGGTGCGGTAGGCGGTGTCGGCGAAGACCTCCGCCGCGCCGAGCAGGAACAGGGCGCCCAGCGCGACCGCGATGCTGACGGCGCCGGTGAGGATCGTGACGCAGAGCGCGACCAGGACGACGGCGCGCAGCAGGTTGGCGACGACCACCATCCGCAAGCGGTCGACCCGGTCGGCGACCGCGCCGGCGAACAGGCCGAACAACAGCCACGGCAGTCCGACCAGCAGCATCGCCAGCGACACGAGTGCCGGCGACCGGGTCTGGGAGGCGACCAGGAGCGGGCCGGCCGCGAGGGCGATGCCGTCGCCGAGGTTGCTCACCCAGGCCGAGACCATCAGCCGACGGAAGCCCGGCCCGAGACGGGCAGGCGCGACGGCCTCGATCACCCGGTTCACAAGGACGGGACAGTACGGGGCGAGCTGGTGGTCGTGCGAGTGGGTTTCGACGCGCTGCCCCGACCTCGCAGGCCCGGTCGTGACGCTCGCTCAACCTCGCCCGACCCACGCCACGCCCTCGTTCCTCGGGCGAGGCTGCCGGGCGACAACGCACTCGGACCACCCTGCGCCGGACGGCGGGGGTGGTCCGTGGTTCGTTTCACCTGGGCGACGACGGAGGCCGTCGTCGGAGTCCTGGTCAGGCCGGCTGCATCTCCGCGTCGCCGGTCAGGATCTCGGCCGCGCGCGCCGACATCAGCTTGTCGTTCTCCTCGGAGAGACGGAGGACGAGGGACTCCAGCTCAGCGACCCGGTTGCGCAGTCGAGCGTTCTCGAGCGCCATCCGGGGGTCGCGGAGGTCGCTGTTCAGGTGACCGATCAGCGCCTTGGCCATGAAGTTGAGCCTTCCGGTTCGACAGGTTGTCAGCCCGTTGGGGGGCCGTCTCCAAGAGTCCCACTTCGAGACGGCCCGGTCAAACCTGCCAGGGCGGACGCGGGCGTGGTCGACGGGGAGTGCCGGGAAGGCCGCGGGTCACCGCAACGGGGAAGGCCCGGAGACCCGGGCCCTCCCGGCACGCTCAGGGGGTGCTCGGGGCCGAGCACCTGGTCGACCGGTCAGCAGCCGTGCTTGACCTCACCGGTGCAGCTGTCGCGTCCGGCGCCGCCGTACACGACGTCGATGCCGGGGCCACCGCGGAGGGTGTCGTTGCCGCCACGGCCACGGATCACGTCGTCGCCGGCCTTGCCGCGGATGGTCTCGGGGCGGTCGCTGCCGAGGAGCGTGTCGTTGCCCGCACCGCCGAAGTAGATCTGGAGGCCCCTCAGCCGGGCGCTGTTGACGCCCTCCCAGGTGGCGCTACCCGCCGCGACGTCGACCCGGACCGGGGTGGTCAGCGGGGCGAAGGTGACGGTGTCGACGCCCGAGCCGCCCTTGAGCAGCGAGGTGGTGGCGGTGTTGAGGCCCGGCATCGGCTCGCCCGCGGGCGGCTTCGGGGTCGCGACGAGGAAGGCGTCCTCGCCCTTGCCGCCGCGCAGCTCGCCCGAGGTGCGGTCGAAGACGACCGTGTCGTCACCGGCGTTCATCTTCAAGGTGCTGGTCAGGAACGACACGTACGCGATGTCGTCGCCCGCGCCGCCCTTGACGTCGGACACGGGGACGCTGACGGTGAGGGTGTCGTCGCCGTCGTTGCCGTAGACGACGTCGTGGCCGGCCAGGACGCTGACCTTGTCGTCGCCGAGGCCGGCGTCGATCCAGTCGTCGCCCGCGGCGCCGTCGAGGGTGTCGTTGCCCTCGCCGCCGCAGATCGTGTCGTTGCCCGCGCCGCCGTCGAACGTGTCGTTGCCCTTGCCGAGGAAGACCACGTCGTCACCGGCGGTGCCGGTGAGCGCGTCGTCGCTGTCGGTGCCGACGATCGTCGCCGCCTTGCCGTTGCACAGGGGCGGGTCGACGGCGTACGCCGTCCCGGGGACGAAGGTGGTGGCGCACAGGGCGCCGCCCGTTACGAGGGCGAGGGCGCCGGCCGTACGCCGGAGGTTCGTGTGCATGGTTCGTACTCCTTGGCTGTCGTCGAACATGACACCTGCCACAGCGGATGGACCGCGCCGGGCATTACAGACCGGCGGCGCGCGGACCGGGCGGTAACGAATCGGCTCCCCGCGACGCTCAGGATGGTGTGTCAGGATCGATGGCGGTGGGCGAGCTCGGCGACCTCCCGGGACCTCCTGCCGTCCGTGCCCTGACCATCGAGCGAGGAGACGTCCTGAGCCCGCCCGCGCCCCCGCGCTCCGTCGATCCTCTCGGCGAGCCGCTGGCACGGGCCCTCGACGGGGACGAGGACGCGTTCAGCGAGGTCTGGCGCCTGCTCCACCCGCCCCTGCTGCGCTACCTGCGGGTGCGCGAGCGGGACGCGGCCGACGACATCGCGGCCGAGACCTGGCTGCACGTCGTCCGCGACCTGCACCGGTTCACGGGCGGCCCGGCGGAGTTCCGTGCGTGGGTCTTCACGCTCGGGCGGCACCGGGCGATCGACGCCGGCCGAGCCCGGGCCGCACGCCCGAGCATCCCGACGGCCGAGGTGATCGACATCGGTACGGCGCCCAGCGCCGAGGCGGCTGCACTGGAACGGGTCGACACCGAGGCGGCCGTCCGCCTGGTGGCCACCTTGCCACCGGCCCAGGCGGAGATGGTGATGCTGCGGGTCGTGGCGGGACTGTCGGTGGCCGAGGTCGCGGCGATCGTCGGGAAGAAGCCCGGCACCGTCGCCGTGGGCGTCCATCGAGCGTTGAAGAAGCTGGCCAGGACACATGAGGACCGCACGACAAGGGGGGTGAGCAGATGAGCACGGACCGCGAGGGACGCGACGGCCTGGAGGAGTTCGAGGACTCCCCACTCGTGCGCGCCCTGCGCGCGCCCGGGACGCCCGAGGAGCTGGCCGGCGAGGCGCGCTTCGTCGCCGCCTTCCGCGACGCGCAGCGGCCGCTCTCCCCCGCCGTCCGCGGCGGCCGGACCGGCCGCGTCGTCGGCCGGATCGGTGTCGGCAGTGCTGCACTGCTGGCCACCGTCACGCTGACCGGCGGGATGGCCGCGGCCGCCTACACGCAGCGCCTTCCGCACCCCGTGCAGGTTCTCGCCCACGACGCCTTCGGAGGCGTCGGCGTTCCGCCCGCGCGCCCCCGAACTCCCCCGGCCCCCACGCCGCGGGCCACGCCGCCCGACGGCCCGGCCGCGAGCCCCGGCGGAAGCGCACGCCCCGGGGACCGCCCCTCCTCCGACGCCGCCGGGTCCCCCCGGCCCGGGGAGGACGCCCCGTCCAGCACCGAGAGCGCCCCGGGCGCACCGGACACCACCTCTCCCGCCACCGGTACGACGGCCACGGGCTCGACCTCCGCCAGCCCGTCCGGCGCGGCGTCGTCGACGGGTGGCCCGGCCGGCCCGACGAGCCCGGGCGCCCCGACGACCACGCCGGGCGTGCCCGCGGTGTCGGCGAGCCGCGTCGGCGCCACGACCTCCGTGCGCCGGGTCGTCACGGGCGCTCGCGCGAGCGTCACCGGCCTGGTCCGCGACCACGGCCTCCCGGTCGAGGGCGCTCAGGTGTGGCTCCTCCAGCGGCACGGCACGCTCGCCTGGGCCGCCACCGCCTCCGCGGTGACCGGGCAGGACGGCTCCGCCATCTTCGCCACCGGTCCCCTCGTCGAGACCACCTCGTTCCGGGTCCGGGTCGAGGTCGACACCGACGACGACGGCGAGCCCGACCGGGTGCTGCTGTCGCGCCCCCGCCGGATCGCGGTCCAGCCGCTGCTCACGCTCAGCGCGACGGGAGCCGTCGTCGGTGTGCACACCGTCGGCGCGAGCCCCGGTGACGCCGTCACCGTGAGCCGCCGCACCGCCGACGGGAGCCTGGTGCGCCTGGGCATCCGCCGCCTCGACGAGGCCGGCGACGCGAGCTACGACCTGTCGGGCCTCACCGGCCGGGTGCGGGTGCAGGTCCGGGTGCTACGCACCTCCACCCACACGGCGGTCAAGCGGTGGATCACCGTCCGGGTGCCCGGCGAGCCGCCGGCATCCGGGACGCCTACCCCTTCGGCCTCGCCGACCGCGGAGCCGACTGGCAGCGCGGGCAGTAGTACGACGACCGGTTCATGAACGCGACCCGGCGGATCGCCGTACCGCAGCGGTCGCAGGGCTCGTCCTCGCGCCCGTAGGCGTGCAGCGAGCGGTCGAAGTAGCCCGACTCGCCGTTGACGTTGACGTAGAGCGCGTCGAAGGACGTGCCGCCCTGGGCCAACGCCTCGTTCATCACGTCGCGGGCGTGGCCGAGCAGCTCGACCGCCTGGGCGCGGCTGAGGCGGTTGCCGGGACGCTCGCCGTGCACGCGCGCGCGCCACAGCGACTCGTCGGCGTAGATGTTGCCGACCCCGGAGATCAGACCCTGGTCGAGGAGCAGCCGCTTCACGCCAGACGTGCGCTTGCGCAGCCGGGCGACGAAGGCGTCGTCGTCGAACTCGGGGTCGAGGGGGTCGCGGGCGATGTGGGCGATCTCGGGCGGCAGCTCGGCGCCGCCGATCGAGACCGACAGGCCACCGAACATGCGCTGGTCGACGAACCGCAGCTCGCGACCGTGGTCGGTGCCGGTGAGCGCGAACCGCACCCGCAGGTGCCGCTCGGCCGGCGCGTCGACTGGCTGGACCAGCATCTGGCCGCTCATGCCGAGGTGACCGAGCACGGCGTTCCCGTCGTCGAGCGGCAGCCACAGGTACTTGCCGCGGCGCCGGGCGCCCTCGATCCGGCGGCCGGTCAGCGCAGCCGCGAAGCCGGAGGCGCCGGACGGGTGGCGCCGCACGGGGCGGTCGTGGAGGACGTCGACCGCGGCGATGGTGGCACCGGTGACGTGGCGCTCGAGGCCGGCGCGGACGACCTCGACCTCGGGGAGCTCGGGCATCGGGCTGCTCGCGGGGAGGTCAGCTGCCGGAAGCGATCGGGCGGCCGTTGGCGTCGAGGCCGAGGGCGGCGGCGATCTCGCCGTACGCCGTCTCGGCGGCGCCCTGCTCGGCCTCCTTCTTGGAGCGGCCGGTGCCGTTGCCGTAGAGCTTGTCGCCGACCCGGACCTGCGCGGTGAAGGTCTTCATGTGGTCAGGACCGTCGTCCTCGATGACGTACTCGGGCACGCCGAGCGACTGGTCGGCCGCCAACTCCTGGAGCGACGTCTTCCAGTCGAGGCCCGCCCCGAGGGCGGAGGCCGCCTCGATGAGCGGGTCGAACAGCCGGTGCACGACGATCGAGGAGACGTCGATGCCGCCGCTGAGGTGGATCGCGCCGATGACGGCCTCGACCGTGTCGGACAGGATCGAGGCCTTGTCGCGACCGCCCGTGGCCTCCTCGCCGCGACCGAGCTTGATGTGGGCGCCGAGCCCGATGTCACGGGCGACCCCGGCGAGCGCCCGGGCGTTGACGACGGCTGCGCGCAGCTTGGCGAGCCGACCCTCGGAGAGGTCCGGGTGTGCCAGGTAGAGCGTCTCGGTCACCACCACGCCCAGCACCGAGTCGCCGAGGAACTCCAGCCTCTCGTTGGTCGGAAGACCACCGTTCTCGTAGGCGAAGGAGCGGTGCGTCATGGCGCGTTCGAGCAGCTCGGGGTCCAGTGTCGGATCCCCGAGCGCTCGACGCAGCTCGACGTAGTTGGTGATGCCGCTGGCCTGACTCGACGGGCCTGGATCGACCGGGTTGGTCAGAGGACCTGGCGACGCTCGGCGCGCGCGCCGTACTGGCCGCAGGTGCCGCAGGCGCGGTGCGGGAGGTGCTTGGCACCGCAGGCCGGGTTGGCGCAGGTCACCAGCGACGGGGCGACAGCCTTCCACTGCGAGCGACGGTGCCGCGTGTTGCTGCGCGACATCTTCCGCTTCGGAACAGCCACTGTCTTCTCCTTGGTTCGGGTGCGCTCACGTCGAGCGCCTCTTCAGTCCGTGGGGTGGTCTTGCTGGGTTTCGCTGGTCAGCTCCGTGAGTGCTGCCCACCGCGGGTCGATCGCAGCCTCGTGCGTGTGGTCCGGCTCGTCCGCCAGTCGTGCCCCGCACTCGGTGCACAACCCGGGACAGTCGTCCTGGCACAAGGGCTGGAACGGCAGTGCGAGCACCACCGCGTCCCGCAGCACGGTCTCCAGGTCGAGCAGGTCGTCCTGGAGCATGCTGATCTCGTCGTCCTCTTCTGCTCCCTCGGAGTCACGGATGTCGTCGTAGACGAACAACTCCTGGAACGTCACCTCGAGGTCGTCGTGGATCGGCTCCAGGCACCGCACGCACTCACCCTCCAGGACGGCCGAGGCCGTCCCGGTGACGAGCACGCCTTCCATGACCGCCTCCAGGCGCAGGTCGAGCTCGACCGGCGCGCCCTCGGGGACGGAGAGGACTTCGATACCCAGATCTGCTGGGGCCGGAACTGTCCGCGACACCTGACGCTGGGACCCCGGGCGGCGGCCGAGCTCGCGAGTGTCGAGCACGAGCGGCGCTCTCGGGTCCAGGTGGTTCAGGGGTTCACTTCCAGGTCCGGGCACAACAGATCAGGTCGATGTTAGTGGGGCGTCGGCAGCGCGACCAAATCACCCCCGCGCTGGTCACCGGCGGGCGGCGATCTTCGCGGTCAGCCGCTCGTGCACCGTGGGGGTCACGAACTCGGAGACGTCGCCACCGAGGGAGGCGACCTCCTTGACCAGGCTGGACGACACGTAGCCCAGGCTGGCGGTCGTCGGGACGAAGATCGTCTCGATCCCGGTGAGGTGGGCGTTCATCTGCGCCATCGGCAGCTCGTACTCGTAGTCGTTGCCGCCCCGCAGGCCCTTGACGATGGCCTGGGCGCCGATCTCGCGGCAGAAGTCGACGATCAGGCCGGTGAAGCCCATCACGGTGACGTTCGGCAGGTCGGTACACGCCTCGCGAAGCATCTCGAGCCGCTCCTCGGGGTCGAAGAGCCGCGACTTGGAGGGGTTGGTGCCGGTCGCGACGACGAGCTCGTCGAACAGTCCGGCCGTACGGCGGAAGATGTCGAGGTGGCCGTACGTCACCGGGTCGAAGGAGCCGGGGCACACCGCGCGGGTCATGGGGCGAGGCTATCGGTGGCGCTCGCCTCTGCGAGCCACAGGTTGGTCTCGCCGTACTTCTTGAGGCGGCGCTTGCCGGCGAGGGGCTCCAGGCCGGCCGGCCAGGCGGGCTCGGGGCTGCGCCGGGAGCGCTCGACGACGACGAGGGCGCCGTCGGCGAGCCAAGCGTGCTCGGCGAGCAGGGCGAGGTCGGTGGTGACGGCCTCGTCGGAGAGCGGGTAGGGCGGGTCGGCGAACACCAGATCGTACGGCGCCCGGGCCGGCTCGGCGAGCACGGCGGCGACCGAGCGGGCGACCACCTCGGCGATGTCGCAGTCGATCGAACTGGCGTTGGCGCGGATCAGGTCGGCGGTGCGCCGGTCGGCCTCGACGAGGGTGACGGCGGCGGCCCCACGGGACCAGGCCTCGAGGCCGATCGCGCCGGAACCGGCGTACAGGTCGAGGAAGCGCAGGTCGTGGAGCGAGCCGGCCCAGGCCTCGAGCGCGGAGAACAGCGCCTCGCGCACGCGGTCGCTCGTGGGGCGGGTCCGGTCGCCCTGGGGAGTCTGCAGCCGGCGCCCGCCTGCGCGGCCGGCGATGATGCGGGTCATTTCTGGTTCCTCAGCCTCGATCCATGGAGGGGCACCGTAGCGAGCGAGGCTCAGGACTTGTCGACGAAGTCGGCCCGCTGCGACTGCTCGAGGGCGCGTACGGCGACCCCGAGCTCGGGCACCCGGTCGAGCTGCGGATCGGCGTCGAGCAGGCCCTCGGCGGCCTCACGGGCGGCGAGGATGGTGTCCTCGTCGCGCAGCACGCGGAGGGTCTCGAGGCTGGAGCGGCCACCGGCCTGCGAGGCGCCGAGGACGTCGCCCTCGCGCCGCATCTCCAGGTCGACCCGGCTCAGCACGAAGCCGTCGGTGGTGGACGCGACGGCGTCGAGCCGCTCGCGCGACGGCGACTCGGCCTCGGCGTGGCTGACCAGCAGGCACAGGCCGGGCAGGCCGCCACGGCCGACCCGGCCGCGCAGCTGGTGGAGCTGGGAGATGCCGAACCGGTCGGCGTCGAGGATGACCATCGCCGTGGCGTTGGCGACGTCGACACCGACCTCGATCACCGTCGTGGAGACGAGCACGTCGACCTCGCCCGCGGCGAAGGCCCGCATGGTGGCGTCCTTCTCGTCCGCCGGGAGCCGGCCGTGCAGGCCGGTGACGCGCAGGCCCGCCAACGGCCCCCCGGACAGTCGGCCGACGACCTCCTCGACGGCCGCGGCAGGCGGGCGGGGCCTCTCCTCGACGGGCGCGTCGTCGTCGGTCAGGTCGACGGCGTCGACCTGACCGGCCTCCGCCTCGTCGCCAGAGATGCGCGGGCAGACGACGTAGACCTGGTGGCCCTTGCCGACCTCCTCGCGCACGCGCTCCCACACCCTGCCGATCCAGCCCGGCTGCTCGGCCAGGGGGACGACATTGGTCTGGATCGGCGCCCGACCGGCGGGCAGCTCGGTCAGCGTGGACGTCTCGAGGTCGCCGAAGACGGTCATCGCGACGGTCCGCGGGATCGGCGTCGCGGTCATCACCAGCAGGTGCGGCGGCGCGGAGGCCTTGTCGGTGAGAGCGGCGCGCTGCTCGACGCCGAAGCGGTGCTGCTCGTCGACCACGACGAGGCCGAGGTCGGCGAAGAACACGTTGTCCTGCAGCAATGCGTGGGTGCCGATGACGATCCCCGCCTCGCCGCTGGCGATCCGGGACAGCGGACCGGTGCGCTGGGTCTTGTTCATCGAGCCGGTGAGCAGCTCGACCCGGGTGCCCTCCCCCGATCCGAAGATGGTGCCGCCCTCACCGAGGTCGCCGAGCATCGCGGCGATCGAGCGGTAGTGCTGCTGGGCGAGCACCTCGGTCGGCGCGAGCAGCGCGGCCTGGCCGCCGGAGTCGACGACGCGGAGCATCGCGCGCAGCGCGACGAGGGTCTTGCCGGAGCCGACCTCGCCCTGGAGCAGGCGGTTCATCGGGTGCGGCTGCGCGAGGTCGTGCTCGATCTCCCTGCCGACCGAGGCCTGGCCGGCGGTGAGCTCGAACGGCAGCCGGTCGTCGAACGCCGCGAGCAGACGACCCGCTCCCCCGCTCCGCGCCGTCGCGCCCTCGGCCCGGCGGGCACGCCGACGACGACCGAGCACCAGCTGGGTGACCAACGCCTCCTCGAACCGGAACCGGTGGTGGGCCAGCGCGACCTGGTCGCGGGTCTCCGGTCGGTGCACCCACTCGTAGGCCCGGTCGATGTCGAGGACGTCGTACTCCTCGCGCAGGGCGGCAGGCAGCACCTCGGGGAGCTCCTCGACCACGGACCGTGCGAACTTCACCGCCCGTGCCACGTCCCAGGTCTGCAGGCCCTTCGTCAACGGGTAGATCGGGTACAGCGCTCCGAACTCGAGCACCTCCCGCACCGCACTGTCCTCGTCGTCGGCGTCCCCCATGCCGAAGATGCTCAGCTGCGGGTTGGTCAGCTGCCACTGGTCGCGGAACCGGTCGGCCTTGCCCAGGAACACGCCACGGCTGCCCACGGCGACCCGACGCTCGTGCCAGGCCGCCATGTGCTGGCTCTTGGCGAAGAAGGTCATCCGCAGGCTCGGGCCACCGGTGCGCAGGGTCGCCTCGACGCGGTACGACGCACGCCCGGTGCGACGGTCGGTGTAGGTGATCGTCTTCGCCTCTTCGATCTCCCCCACCACGCACAGCAGCTGGCCGATGCGCAGCTGGGAGACGCGGGTCAGCGACCCGGTCTCGAGGTAGCGGCGCGGGAAGTGGCGCAACAGGTCGCCGACCGTGCGCAGACCCAGCCCGTCGGTGAACTTCTTGCGCTGCGCGGGCTTCGCATCGCCGAGGACGGCGGTCAGCGGGGAGTCGAGGGTGATCGCCACGGGCTCGCTTTCATTCGACGGACATCAGGAGCGGGTAGCGCTCCTGGCCACCGTCGTACACCACGACGTCGACATGGGGGTGGAGCTCCTCGACCCAGGCGGTCGCCCGCTCGGCGAGGCCTTCGCCGTCGACGCCGCTCACGATCGTGACGAGCTCGCCGCCGGCTGCGAGCAGGCGGTCGAGGACGACGAGCGCGACCGCCCCGAGGTCGTCGCCGACCACGGCGAAGTCGCCGGCGATGACGCCGAGCGCGTCGCCGGGCTCGCACGGCCCGGCCATCGTCATCGCCTGCCGGGCGGCGATCGTGACCGCGCCGTGGCGGACGTGGCGGGCGGTCGCCGTCATCTCGGTGACGTCCTGGTCGAAGGCGCGGCCGGGCTCGTGGACCGCGACCGCGGCCAGCCCCTGCACCTGCGTGTGGGTCGGGATCACCGCGACCCGCAGGCCGCGGCTGCCGTGGTCTGCCTCCGCGGTGCTCGCCGCCGCCAGCGCGGCCCGGATGGTCGGCTCGTCGTTGGGGAGCACGACCACCTCGCGGGCACCGCAGGCGGTGATCGCCTCGAGGAGGTCGCCGGTCGAGGGACGATGGCCCGGACCGCCGCGGACGACCTCGGCACCGGCCTCGGCGAACAGCGCGGCCAGGCCGGGCCCGGCGGCGACCGCCACCACCCGGCGCCCGGCGAGGGGGGCGGGCAGCTCGGGCGTGTGGTCGGCGGCCTGCCCGGCGATCTGCCCGGCGGTCTGGGCAGCGATCTGCTCGGCGAAGTGGGTGATCCGGATCCGGTGCGGGCGGCCCACCTCGAGCCCGACCTCGATCGCCGCACCGACG
Source organism: Nocardioides daeguensis (assembly GCF_019192965.1). GTDB lineage: Bacteria > Actinomycetota > Actinomycetes > Propionibacteriales > Nocardioidaceae > Nocardioides > Nocardioides daeguensis. The sequence continues at coordinate 8,247 of NZ_JAHTKU010000011.1, read as the reverse complement.
TCGTCGGTGTGGACGTGCACGTTCCAGAGGCCGTCACGGCCGACCACCACGACCGAGTCACCGAGCCCGCCGAGCCGCTCCCTCAGCTGCGCCGCCCGGTCGTCGTCGGTGTCGAGGAGGTACATCACCTCGTACGCCGGGCCGTCCGCGCTCAGCTCGTCGGCCGCGGGCTCCACGTGGGGCACCGGGATGAGGTGGCTGCCCAGCGGCGCGGTCACCGGGATCGGTCGGCGCCCGGTCAGCACGGTCTCGGCCGCGTCGAGGATCACCGACACCCCCCGCCCGCCGGCATCGACCACGCCCGCCTGCGCGAGCACCTCGAGCTGCTCGGGGGTGTGCCCCAGGGCCTCCCGCGCGGCGGCGGCGGCCGCGGTCAGCACGTCGCTGCTGCGCGCGGCCGGGTCGGCGGCGGACGTCGTACCGGCCTCGGCCGCGGCACGCATGACGGTCAGCATGGTCCCCTCGACCGGATCCCCCACGGCCGCGTAGCTCGCCGTCGACGCCTGCTGGAGCGCCTCGGCCATCACGACGGCGTTGCGCTCCTCGGGACGCGCGGCGGCGATCCGCCGCGCGGCGGCGCCGAGCATCTCGCTCAGGATCACCCCCGAGTTGCCGCGGGCACCGAGCAGCGCGCCGCGGGCCAGCGCGGCGAGCGGCGCGTCGAGGTCATCGGCCTCGTCGGGGTGGTCGACGTGCTCACCGAGGGCCGTGCGGATCGCGTCACGCGCGGCGACGACGGTGAGGTACATGTTCGTTCCGGTGTCGCCGTCGGGCACCGGGTAGACGTTGAGGGCGTCGACCTCCTCGCGGGCACCCGCCAAGGCGTCCACCGCGATGTCGACGAAACGGACCACGGACGAGAGCGCAATCCCGCTCCGGCCCTCCCCGGGCGCCGTCCGCTCGTCCATCGGGGTCACCCTAGAGGAAGCCCGCCGATTTCTGCCGGTGCGCCCCGGTCGGCTATTCTCTTCCGGTTGCCCGAAGCACCCTGGTCGAGTGGACCACGGGGCCGCGCGGGCTGACGTGAACTTAGATTTGATCCGCGATCTCCCAGGAGTGACAACCATGGCCGCCGTGTGCGACATCTGCGACAAGAAGCCGACGTTCGGCAACAACCGGCCGTGGTCGCGCAAGATCACCAAGCGCCGCTTCAACCCCAACATCCAGCGCGTCCGCGCCGTCGTCAACGGCACCCCGAAGCGCATGAACGTGTGCACCGGCTGCCTGAAGGCCGGCAAGGTCTCCCGCTGACCTGACGTTCTTCTCACCGACCCGCCGCACTCCGCGGCGGGTCGGTGTGTTTTTGGGCGCCGTGCCCCGCCGTCGGAGCGCCGTCGCGAACCGCCGCGAACCGGCGCCTCAGAAGTGGGTCCAGCCCGTGGGGCCGTCGTACGCCGCGCCGTCGACGGTGACCGGGAGGTCGCCACGGGCGCCGACCGAGCCGATCCGGGTCCAGCCGTCGGGCAGGGCGACCGTGGGCGGGAAGGTCGCGAGCAGCGGGTGGTCCTCTCCTCCGCCGAGGATGAACTGGAGCGGGTCGGCACCGGTCGCCTGGCCGACGGCCAGCAACGGCTCGGGGACCTCGAAGGCAGCGGTCTCCACGTCGATGCTCACGCCCGAGTCGTCGGCGAGGTGGCCCGCCTCGGCGAGCAAGCCGTCGGACACGTCGATCATCGCGGTGGCGCCGGCCTCGGCGGCGATCGGCCCGGCGTCGTACGGCGGCTCGGGGCGGCGGTAGGCCTCGACCAGGACCCGGGGCGAGCGGAAGCCGCGGCCGAGGACGGCGAGCCCGCCGGCCGACCAGCCCTGGCGGCCGCACAGGGCCAGGACGTCGCCGGGCGCGGCGCCGGAACGCCGCACCGGGGAGACCGTGCAGGCGCCGAGGGCGGTCACCGCGATGACCAGCTGGTCGGCGCGCGTGACGTCGCCGCCGACCAGACCGGCGCCGACCAGCGCGCACTCCTCCGCGAACCCGCGGGTGAAGTCGAGCGCCCACTGCGCGGGGAGGTCGGCAGGCGCGGCCAGGCCGACGGTGAGCCACTGCGCCCGGCCGCCCATGGCGTTGATGTCGGAGAGGTTCTGCGCGGCGGCGCGGCGCCCGACGTCGTAGGCGTCGACCCAGTCACGTCGGAAGTGGCGGCCCTCGACCAGCACGTCGGTGGACACCACGACGTGTCCCTTGCGGACCCGCAGCACGGCGGCGTCGTCACCGGGTCCCAGGAGCACGTCCTCGCCGGGCGCGGTGGCGGCGACCAGCTCGCCGATCCGGGCGATCAGCCCGAACTCGCCCAGGTCCGCCAGCGTGGTGTTCCCGTCGATAGCGTCAGCCATGCCCCCATCCCACCAGACGTACCCGTCGGTAGATCGAGCGGCTCGCGAGTTCTGCCGGACGGCGGCGGCGCGGTAGGTTGAGGCGTTCCACCAACCAATCCGGCGGGAGCGTGACCATGACGGTGCAGGCCTACATCCTGATCCAGACCGATGTCGGCAAGGCGGCCGAGGTCGCCCGCGAGGTCGGCGAGATCGCCGGCGTCACGTTGGCGGAGGACGTCACCGGCCCCTACGACGTGATCGTGCGCGCCGAGGCCCGCAACGTCGACGAGCTGGGCAAGCTCGTGGTCTCCAAGGTGCAGAACCTCGAGGGCATCACCCGGACCCTCACCTGCCCCGTCGTCCACATCTGAGGTGTCCCGCACTGCCCGCGGGCGGCTGCGGTCGCTCACGGTCGCCCTCGCGCTGCCGCTCGCCCTCGCCGCGTGCGGCGGGCCGGTCGAGGTCGACGTCCCCGAGCTCTCCGACGCCGACCGCGCCGCGTGCGCGGCGCTCGCGGCCGACCTGCCCGGCACCCTCGCCGAGGAGGAGCGCGTCGACATCGAGCCGGAGGACGCGCCCGCGGCGGCGTACGGCGACCCGGCGATCGTGGTGCGCTGCGGTGTCGCGAAGCCGAAGGGCTTCGACCTGACCGCGTCCTGCGAGTCCGTCAACGGGGTGGGCTACTACATCCCCGAGGAGCAGTACGACGACCAGGGGCTCGACCTCACCATCACGGCCGCCGGCTACACCCCGCGCGTCGAGGTCACGATCCCCGCGCGCTACCGGCCGAACGCCGGCCCGGCCGCGATGGCCGTGCTGGCGCCGCTGGTCACGAAGCACCTGACGCTGGTCGACGACTGCGACTGAGGCGCGGGAGGCTCTCCGGCGCTATCGGGCCCCGGAGCAGCGGCCTCAGCGCAGACCGGTGTCGCGCTGCAGGGCCAGCGTGAGCAACCGGTCGACCAGCGCGCCGTACTCCAGGCCGGTGGCGGCCCACATCTGCGGGAACATCGACAGCGGGGTGAAGCCCGGCATCGTGTTGAGCTCGTTGACGACCAGCGAGCCGTCGGGCAGGAGGAAGAAGTCGACGCGGGCCAGGCCCTCGCAGCCGACCGCCGTGAACGCCGCGGCCGCCATGGCGCGCATCCGCTCCTCGACACCATCGGGCAGGACCGCGGGCACGTCGAGCTCGGTGTGCTCCTCGGGGAGGTACTTCGCCTCGAAGTCGTAGAACTCGTGCTCCCCGGTGATCCGGATCTCGGCAGGCAGGCTGGTCTCGACGCCCCCGTCGAGGGACTCGAGCACGCCGCACTCGATCTCGCGGGCACCCTCGGCGGACACCTCGACGAGGATCTTCGGGTCGTGGGCGAGCGCGCCCTCGATGGCCGCGTCGAGCTCGTCGGGCTGGTGGGCCTTGGCGATCCCGATGCTGGAGCCGCCGCGCGCCGGCTTCACGAACAGCGGGTAGCCGAGGGCCTCGACCCGCTCGCGCACGGCCGCTGCGTCGGCCTTCCACTCCCGGGCGGTGACGGTCTCGCTCGGCATCACCGGCAGGCCGGCGTCCTTGAGCACGACCTTCATGAACGCCTTGTCCATGCTGACCGCGGACGCGAGCACCCCGGAGCCGACGTAGCGCACGTCCGACATCTCGAAGAGTCCCTGGATGGTGCCGTCCTCGCCCCACGGTCCGTGCAGCAGCGGGAAGACGACGTCGACACCCAAGGTCGCGGCGAGGGCCCGCGAGGTCGCCGAACCGCTGGTGGGCTCACTGACCACCAGGCCGGTGCCGTCGCTCGTGGGCGCGAGCGCGACCGGGGCGCGGTCGCCGTCGACCGACGGCAGCCGGTCCGGTCCGGTGATCCGGTGCCGCTGCGGGTCGTCGGACTCCAGCACCCAGCGACCGTCGGTCGCGATGCCGATCGGGACGACGTCGTACTTCTCGCGGTCGATCGCCTGGAGCACGCTCCCCGCGGTGACGCACGAGATGGCGTGCTCACTGGAGCGGCCGCCGAAGACGACAGCGACGCGGACACGGCGGCCGGTAGGAGCGTTCATCGCCGATGACCCTACCTTTGTGACATGCCCGGTCCCGAGTCCGCACCCCGACCGCTCCGTCCCGCCACGATCGCCGTCACGGCAGGACGCCCGCCCCACGGGCCCGACCAGCCCATGAACGTGCCGGTCGTGCTGACCTCGACGTACGGCGCGACGGGCGAGCTGGAGTACGGCCGGTTCGGCAACCCCACCTGGTCGGCGTTCGAGGAGGCCCTCGGCGAACTGGAGGGCGGCCGGGCCCTGGCGTTCGCGTCGGGCATGGCCGCCGTCACCACGATCCTCGACCTCGTCGGCAACGGCGGGAGCGTGATCGCGCCGCGGCATGCCTACAACGGCTCCCTGACCGCCCTGGCGGACGCCGAGTCCCGCGGTCGGCTGCGGGCCACGCTGGTCGACACCACCGACACCGAGGCCGTGATCGCGGCCCTGCAGGCCGACGAGGACTGCGCGCTGCTCTGGCTGGAGTCCCCCACCAACCCCGCCCTGGAGGTCGCCGACATCCCCGCGCTGACGGCGGCCGCGCACGAGCTCGGGATCCGGGTCGTCGTCGACAACACCTTCGCCACGCCCCTGCTGCAGCAGCCGCTGTCGCTGGGCGCCGACATCGTCGTGCACTCGGCCACGAAGTACATCGCCGGCCACAGCGACGTCCTCATGGGCGCGATCGTCGTCGCCGACGACGAGGTGCACGGCGCCCTCAAGGGACGACGCGACCTCGCGGGCGCCGTACCGGGGCCGTTCGAGACCTGGCTCGCCCTGCGCGGCCTGCGCACCCTGCCCGTGCGCCTGGAGCGCGCTGCCGCCAACGCCGCCGACCTCGCCCGCCGCCTCGCCGACCACCCGGCCGTCGAGGAGGTCCGCTACCCCGGCTTCGGCGCCATCGTCGCGCCCGTGCTGAGCGGCGGAGCCGACGCCGCCGACTTCCTCGTCCGCGCCACCTCGCTGTGGGTGCACACCACCTCGCTCGGCGGCGTCGAGTCGACCTTCGAGCGGCGGCGCCGCTGGAAGCTGGAGCCGGCGACCATCCCCGAGGGCCTGGTCCGGCTCTCGGTCGGCATCGAGGACGTCGAGGACCTGTGGGCGGACCTGGAGCAGGCGCTCGACCGGATCTCTGCCTGAGGCGTTCGGTGGCCGCGGACCGGCCGCCGCACGGACGTGCACGCCACACCAGCCCCAGCCGCCACGGCGGGGAGGCGATTCATGCGCTGGTCAGGCGTTGCAACCCCTGACAAGCGCATGGATCCCCGGACATCCGGGGATCCATGCAGCGCCGCGCTCTCAGCTCAGCTCGGCCTTCGTGTCCCGGCTGATGAACGCCTCCATCAGCTGCGACGTGGTGAGGCGACCCTGCACGACCTCGTCGACGGCGTCGACGATGGGCGCCTCGACGCCGGTGCGGCCCGCGAGGACACGCAGCGAGGAGCAGGACTTGGCGCCCTCGGCGACCTGGCGGGTCGAGGCGTAGATCTCCTCGACGGTCATGCCCTGGCCGAGCTTCTCGCCGAAGGTGCGGTTGCGCGAGAGCGGCGAGGAGCAGGTGGCGACGAGGTCGCCGAGGCCGGCAAGCCCCATCAGCGTGAGCGGGTTGGCGCCGAGGTGCATGGCGAGGCGGGCGGTCTCGGCGAGTCCGCGGGTGATCAGCGAGGCGGTGGTGTTGTCGCCGAAGCCCAGGCCGACGGCCATGCCGACGCAGAGCGCGACGACGTTCTTGTAGGCGCCGCCGAACTCGCAGCCGAGGACGTCGATGCTGGTGTAGGGGCGGAACGCCGGCGAGTGGAGCCGGCCCTGCAGCATGTTGGCGACGTCCTCGTCGGCACACGCGACGACCGAGGCGGCCGGCTCACGGCGGGCGATCTCTCGAGCCAGGTTGGGGCCGCTGACGACGGCGATCCGGTGGGCACCGATGTCACCGACCTCCGCGATCACCTCCGACATCCGCTTGAGCGTGCCGAGCTCGACGCCCTTCATCAGTGAGACGAGGACGGCGTCGCTCTCGACGTACGGCAAGAAGGACGGCAGGTTCTCGCGCAGCGACTGCGACGGCACGGCCAGGACGACGACGTCCGCGCCGGCGAGCGCCTTCTCGGCGTCGTGGGTGGCAGTGATCCGACGGGGCAGCTCGATGCCGGAGAGGTAGTCGACGTTCTCGTGGCGCTCGTTGATGGAGACGGCGACCTCCTCGCGCCGGGCCCACACGCACACGTCGTTCCCGGCGTCGGCCAGCACGATCGAGAACGCCGTCCCCCAGGAGCCGGCGCCGAGCACTGCGACCTTGTTGCCCATCAACCCGCCGCCTTCTTGTTCCTCTTGAACCGGTCGCCGTGCACGGCCATGTCGTATCGCTCGGCCGGCGCGGTCTCACCGCGCACCAGCTCGAGCTCGTGGGTGATCGCGGCCATGATGCGGGCGGTCGCCTGGTTGACGACCTCGTTCGTCCGCTCCTGGGCCCGCAGGTCGTCGAGCTCGACCGGCGGCCCGACGCGCATCACCACCTGGTGGCGCGGCACGAGGTGCGGGCGCTTGGTGTACGGCGCCAGGATCTCGTGGGCGCCCCACTGTCCGACCGGGATCACCGGACAGCCGGTCTCGAGGGCGATCCGGGCGGCGCCGGACTTGCCCTTCATCGGCCACATGTCGGGGTCCCGGGTGATCGTGGCCTCCGGGTAGATCACGACGCACTGGCCGTTGCGCACGGCGTCGACCGCGGCGGCGTACGCGCCGACGGCGTCCTTCGTGTCCCGCTTCACCGGGATCTGGCCGGCGCCGCGCAGGAAGAAGCCGAGCGCCACATTGTCGAAGAGACCGGACTTCGCGAGGTAACGCGGCTTGTAGCCGTGGTCGTAGACGAGGTGCGCCGCGGTCAACGGGTCGACGTGGGAGATGTGGTTGAGGGCGATGATGAAGCCGCCGCTCTCCGGGATGTTCTCGCCGCCGATCCACTCGCGGCGGGTGGTCGCCAGGAGCGTGGGCTTGACGATGGGCACGGCGATGTTGAAGGCCCAACCCCGCTTCTCCTGCAGCTTCCGCACGCTCACGAGAATGCAGGTTACCGGTCGGTGCGCCTGCCGGTCCGGGGCACGACCAACCGGCCTGTCAGGATTCAGGGGTGTTCACGCGTCCGGGCTCCTTCGCCGTGCTGCTCCCGGTGAAGTCCCCGGGAAACGGCAAGTCCCGGCTCTCCACCCTGCGCGACGCCGAGCGCGCTCGGCTGGCGGCCGCGTTCGCGACCGACGTCGTCGACGCCTGCCTGCGAACCGACGGCCTGGCGGGCGTTCTGGTGGTCAGCGACGACGCCGGGTTCGCCGCCACCCTGGGCGCCCGGGGTGCGGCCACGTGTGCGGATCCGGGTGGCGGCCTCAACGCCGCGCTTCGCCATGCGGCCGCGTACCTGCACCGTCTGCGGCCGGACCTGCGGCCGGTTGCGCTCTGCGCCGACCTGCCCTCACTCGTGGCCGGCGACCTCGCTGCTGCGCTGGGCGATGCCGCCTCGGGCGCCGGGCCCTGCTTCGTGCGCGACGCCGACGGGACGGGGACGACGCTCTACTCGGCGACGTACGACCGCTTCGACCCACACTTCGGCGCGGGATCGGCCGCTGCCCATGCGGGATCCGGCGCACGTGCGCTGGCCGGAGACCTGCCGACGCTGCGCCGCGACGTCGACGACGTCGACAGCCTGGCGGACGCCATCGCCCTCGGTGTCGGCGAGTCGTCGGCTGCGGTACTGCGGGCGATCGGCCTGCTCCCCCACTGACCCCTGATCCACCGCCGTTGATTCTTGATCGGTGATTTCACTAGATCGTTGTGGGAGCCAGGCCGTTGGCGTGGCTGACCTGCCGGCCTGCACCGGCTCTTCCACTTCGGTCCTTGGTTGCGCCGCCG
>NZ_JAHTKU010000010.1 GCF_019192965.1 Nocardioides daeguensis | reverse complement strand
CCGCGCGGTCAGCACGCCGAGCAGCAGCGGCCTTCTTGTAGTCCGGTCGCCCGGTCCCTTCGGTCACAGCAGTCATCATCGTTCCTTTGCTGAGACCGACCCCTTACACAGACCATCTGACACCCCCCCGCCTATGCCCCGGCGGCGTGACATTCTGAGCGATTCTTCGTTGAAAAATCTCAGGAAACCCTCTCTCGGCTCGCTCGGCGTGCCCGCGTAATGGTTTGCTTGGGGGGCTACTGCCAAAGTCAAGAAGAACACGAATGGGAATGGGGTCCCGTGAACGTGCGGAAGTTTGTCTCCTTTGTCGCCCTCACCCTCGCGGGTGCGGGCCTGGTCGCCGTTCCGGCACCTGCCGCGCAGGCCGCCGACCCGGTCTACTGGTCCTACTCGGCCAGCACCGGCGCGACCTACATCAAGGTCCTGGACGGCGTCGTCCAGTCCGAGCTGACCGCGCAGTCCGGTGTCACCGGTGGCGCGAAGTCCAGCAGCTCGAAGAACAGCACGGCCGCGGTCAACGTGCTCAACCTCGCCCAGGTCGGCGCGGTCGAGACCAAGACCGACGCCGTCGTGTCGCAGGTCCTGGGTCAGCCGCAGACCACCCTGAAGTCGTGGGCGCGGGTGGCCAACGTCAACCTGCTCGGTGGCCTGATCACGGCCGACGCGCTCGAGACCAACGTGACCACCACCGGCAAGGCCGACGGCACGGGCTCCTTCACGGCCAACAGCCGCCTCGCGAACATCAAAGTCGCCGGCGTCAAGCTGCCGCTGAACATCCCCAAGAACTACTCGGTCACCATCCCCGGCGTCGCCAGCGTGACCCTCAACTACACGCTGCACGGCAAGTACGACCAGGACGAGGGCGACCTGATCGGCACCATGGGCTGGGCCGTCGGCGTCACCCTGCTGCAGCCGCTCGGCGGCTACTCCGCCGGCGTGACCCTCCTGGTCAACCCGGTCAACCAGTACCTCTCCGAGGTGGCCCCGTCCTCCGGCGCCTCCTTCGGCGGCACCGCCTACGGCTCGCGGGTCCAGGCCCACGTCGGTGACGACATCACCATCGTCAGCGACCCGACCGCCCGCGTCGGCACGCCGGTCGGCGGCAGCAACGGCCGCACGCTCACCAACTCGACCCTCTCGGTCAAGGTTCCCGGCGTCCTCACCACCGGCGCGATCACCTCGACGACCACGTCGAAGAAGGACGCCTTCGGCAACGGCGAGGTCACCAACACCAACCGCACGGCCGGCATCAACCTGCTGGGCGGCCTGGTGAAGGCCACGGCCGTCAAGGTCACCGCCGCCGGCAAGCTGCAGGACGGCCAGTACACCAGCGACATGAAGATGGAGCTGGTCAACCTGGTGATCGCGGGCCAGAAGATCCCGATCGACGTCTCGCCCAACACCATCCTCAACATCGCCGGTCTCGGCCAGGTGGCGCTCAACCTGCAGCAGACCAGCACAGCCGGCGCCTTCCAGAACGCCATCACGGCGGTCCGGATCACGCTCGACACCGCGCAGGCCGGTCTTCCGGTCGGTGCGGTCATCGAGCTGGGAGTGGCCTACACGGCCCTCGCTCCGCCGGCCGCCTGAGCAGCACCCAGCACCGCCCGAGGGGCCGGTCCCGCCAGCAGGCGGGCCGGCCCCTCGGCCGTTCCCGGGGCGGGATATCCTCGGTAGCCGTGGCTGAAGCTGAGTTCCGTTACTCCGACCTCCTCCCCACCGGCAAGGACGACACGCCCTACCGGTTGATCACGAAGGAGGGCGTCGAGACGGTCGAGGGCCCCGACGGACGCACCTTCCTCAAGGTCTCCCCCGAGGCGATCCAGCAGCTGACCGCCGAGGCGATGCACGACATCAGCCACTACCTGCGGCCTGCCCACCTCAAGCAGCTGCGCAAGATCATCGACGACCCCGAGGCGTCCGGCAACGACCGCTTCGTCGCGCTCGACCTGCTCAAGAACGTCAACATCTCGGCGGGCGGCGTGCTGCCGATGTGCCAGGACACCGGCACCGCGATCGTGATGGGCAAGAAGTCCGAGGGCGTACTCACCGGTGCCGACGACGCCGAGTGGATCAGCAAGGGCGTCTACGACGCCTACACCAAGCTCAACCTGCGCTACAGCCAGCTCGCGCCGCTGACGACGTACGACGAGAAGAACACCGGCTCCAACCTCCCGGCCCAGATCGAGCTCTACTCGACGCCCGGCGCCGACGGGAAGTCGCCCGAGTACAAGTTCCTCTTCATGGCCAAGGGCGGCGGCTCGGCCAACAAGTCGTTCCTGTTCCAAGAGACGAAGGCGATCCTCAACCCGAAGCGGATGCTGGAGTTCCTCGACGAGAAGATCCGCTCGCTCGGCACGGCCGCCTGCCCGCCGTACCACCTGGCCGTGGTGATCGGCGGCACCAGCGCGGAGTTCGCGCTGAAGACCGCCAAGTACGCCTCCGCGCACTACCTCGACAACCTCCCCACCGAGGGCTCGATGGACGCCCACGGCTTCCGCGACCTCGAGCTGGAGGAGGAGGTCTTCAAGCTCACCCAGTCCTTCGGCATCGGCGCCCAGTTCGGTGGCAAGTACTTCTGCCACGACGTCCGCGTGGTCCGCCTCCCCCGCCACGGCGCCTCCTGCCCGGTCGCGATCGCGGTCTCCTGCTCCGCCGACCGCCAGGCGCTCGGCAAGATCACCTCCGAGGGCGTCTTCCTCGAGCAGCTCGAGATGGACCCGGCGCAGTACATGCCCGACGCCGGCGTCGCCGAGGACATCTCCGGCGGCGAGGTCGTCAAGGTCGACCTCAACCGGCCGATGAACGAGATCCTCGCCCAGCTGTCGTCGTACCCGGTCAAGACCAGGCTCTCCCTCACCGGCCCGCTCGTCGTCGCCCGCGACATCGCGCACGCCAAGATCCAGGAGCGCCTGGACGCGGGCGAGGAGATGCCCGACTACCTCAAGAACCACCCCGTCTACTACGCCGGCCCGGCCAAGACGCCCGAGGGCATGGCGTCCGGCTCGTTCGGCCCGACCACGGCCGGGCGGATGGACTCCTACGTGAAGTCCTTCCAGGCCGCCGGCGGCTCGATGGTGATGCTCGCCAAGGGCAACCGCTCCAAGCAGGTCACCGAGGCGTGCCACGAGTACGGCGGCTTCTACCTCGGCTCCATCGGCGGTCCGGCCGCGCGCCTGGCTCAGGACTGCATCAAGAGCCAGGAGGTCATCGAGTACCCCGAGCTCGGCATGGAGGCGGTCTGGAAGATCGAGGTCGAGGACTTCCCCGCGTTCATCGTGGTCGACGACAAGGGCAACGACTTCTTCACCGACCCGGGCGGCGCGGTGACGGTGCCGATCTCCGGGATCCGGGTGCGCTCGGCGGAGTGACCCGGGTGGGCACGGCCGGTCCGGGTACGTCCCGGGCATGGCTGTGACCGCATTCCAGGACCTCCCCCTCGCTGACCGCGAGCGCGCGTGGGACGGCGCCGCCGCCGAGAAGCGGGTGCGGCGCTGGGCCGGCGCCGACGACGGCCCGAACGAGAGGTACCGCGACGCCCACGTCTGGTACGACGCCGACCAGAAGGACAACTTCACGGCGTACAAGCTGCTCGTCGCCGACGTGGTCGACGACCGCCTGGTCGCCGTACCCCGCGCGGTGATGGCCGCCGGCAACGTGATGCAGGGCGCGCGCGGTGGTGTCGACCTGCCCGACAAGGACGTCGACCGGGTGCGGAGCCACCTGGCGAAGTACTACCGCAAGATGGACGACCGCCCGCCCTGGGAGGACTGAGGGAACCCTCGGCCCACGCGGTCCGTTGGACCAGGCATGCGTTGCCCCATCGACGAGACCACGCTGGTGATGAGCGAGCGGAACGGCATCGAGATCGACTACTGCCCGCAGTGCCGGGGCGTGTGGCTCGACCGCGGCGAGCTCGACAAGATCATCGACCGCTCCGTCGGCATGCCGCAGCCGGCAGCCCAGCAGCCGACCGCTCCGCAGCCGACCGCGCCGTACGACGCCTACCGCGCCCCCCACCAGCAGTACCCGCCCCAGCAAGGGCACTACAAGAAGCGCAAGCGCGAGTCCTGGCTCAGCGAGCTCTTCGACTGACGCGGGCTGCGCGCGGGGTGCGTAGGCTCGTGGTGTGAGCGACGCAGCCTTCCGCACCGAGCACGACTCCATGGGCGAGGTCCTCGTCCCCGCCGCGGCCTTGTGGCGCGCGCAGACCCAGCGCGCCGTCGAGAACTTCCCGATCAGCGGTACGCCGATCGAGCCCGCGCTGGTCCACGCCCTCGGCCACGTGAAGGCGGCCGCGGCCCGCGCCAACCTGACCCTGGGTGTCCTCGATCCCGAGGTGGCCGAGGCGATCACGACCGCGGCGCAGGCGGTCGCCGAGGGCGCGTACGACGACCAGTTCCCGATCGACGTCTTCCAGACCGGGTCCGGCACCAGCTCCAACATGAACGCCAACGAGGTGATCGCCTCGCTGTGCGCGCGCGACGGCGTGACCGCGCACCCCAACGACCACGTCAACGCCAGCCAGTCGAGCAACGACACCTTCCCCACGGCGATCCACGTCGCCGCAGCGCTCGCCGTCGCCGACGAGCTGGTGCCGGCACTCGACCGGCTCGCCACCTCGCTGGAGGCCAAGGCGAGCGAGTTCGCCGACCTGGTGAAGTCGGGGCGGACGCACCTGATGGACGCGACCCCCGTGACCCTGGGCCAGGAGTTCGGCGGCTACGCCGCGACGGTCCGGTACGGCGCCGAGCGGCTGGGCGCCGTACTCCCCCGGGTGCGGGAGCTGCCGCTCGGCGGGACCGCGGTCGGCACCGGCATCAACACGCCGCCCGGCTTCGCCGCCGCTGCGATCGAGGCGCTGAGCGTGGCGACCGGGCAGGTGTTCACGGAGGCGCGCAACCACTTCGAGGCACAGGGCACGCGGGACTCGCTCGTCGAGCTCAGCGGCGTGCTGAAGACGATCGCGGTCGGCCTGACCAAGATCTGCAACGACCTGCGCTGGATGGGCTCGGGGCCGACCACCGGACTCGCGGAGATCCACCTGCCCGACCTGCAGCCGGGCTCGTCGATCATGCCCGGCAAGGTCAACCCGGTGCTGCCCGAGGCGACGTTGATGGTCTGCATGCAGGTGATCGGCAACGACGCCGCGGTCACCGCCGCCGGCGCGAGCGGCAGTTTCGAGCTCAACGTCGCGATGCCGGTCCTGGCCCGCAACGTGCTGGAGTCCGTGCGGCTGCTGTCGAACGCGTCCGTGACGCTCGCCGAGCGCTGCGTCGACGGCATCACCGCCGACGCCGAGCGGATGCTGCGCTACGCGGCCTCGTCACCCTCGGTGGTCACGCCGCTCAACAAGCACATCGGCTACGAGGCGGCCGCCAAGGTCGCCAAGCAGGCGCTCGCCACGGGCAGCACCATCCGCGAGACGGTGCTGGCGATGGGGTACGTCGAGCGGGGCGAGCTCAGTCTCGAGGAGCTGGACGCCGCGCTCGACCTGGCGTCGATGACCCACCCCTGAGGGGGCGGGCTCAGGCCTTCCTGCGCCCGGTGAGGGCCGCCGCCACGATCACCGCGACGGCGGCGACGACGACCTGCCACAGGTGACGCATCCAGTCGATGCCGTTCGTGGCGTTGTCCCAGGTGGCCGCGTGCCCGTCGAAGCGCCCGTTGTCGTTCCCGGCGATCCCCCAGTAGAGGAAGCTGCCGAGGAGCATCCCGACGATGCCGCACAGCACGGTCAGCCAGAACGGGAACTTCGTCCGGTCCCCCGGGGCGACGGCCTTGCCGATCACGCCGATGATCGCGCCACCGACGATCGTCACGATGATGGTCCACAGCATGGCGGGCTCCTCACGTCGCACGGGACACCCGCGTCCCGTCCCTGACCGCATCATGCACCCGCCGGGCGGCCAGGACGCGCACCGTGGACTCCGGGCGTCGGCGTGGCGCGGGGCCGGGAGAGAATGCTCCTGTGACCGATCTGTGGGGCGCCCTGGCGCAGGCTGATGGCCGAAGCGTCACCGTGGGCGGTACGACGCTGTCTCCTGCCGACCTCCTCGGCGCCGCGGCTGTCGTCGCCGGGCGGCTGCCCGACGTCGAACGGGTCGCGGTGCACGCGACCCCGACGATGGAGACCGTCGTCGCCGTGGTCGGTGCCCTGCGCGCCGGCCTGACGGTCGTCCCCGTGCCGCCGGACTCCGGTGTCGCCGAGGTGCGGCACATCCTCACCGACGCCGCACCCTCGTGCTGGGTGGGCGAGCCTCCGGCAGACCGCCACGGGCTCGACCACGTCGCGGTCGACCTGACCGCGCGGTCGTCGTACCCGCCTGCGGAGCGGGACGGCGAGCACATCGCGTTCGTCTTGTACACCTCGGGCACCACCGGACTGCCCAAGGGCGTGCTGCTGCCACGCCGCGCCCTGGTGGCCGGTCTCGACGGCCTCGCCGAGGCGTGGTCCTGGACGGGCGAGGACGTCTTGGCGCACGGTCTGCCGCTCTTCCACGTCCACGGCCTGATCCTGGGTGTGCTCGGGCCGTTGCGGCTGGGCGCCGGGCTGATCCACGTCGGTCGACCGACCCCTGAGCACTACGCCGACGCGGCGCGGGCGGGGGCGACCTTGTTCTTCGGCGTCCCGACGGTGTGGAGCCGGATCGCGGAGGCGCCCGAGCACGCCGCCGCCCTGGCGAGCGCCCGGCTGCTGGTCTCGGGCAGCGCCGCGCTGCCCGTCCCGGTCTTCGAGCGGATCGCGGAGCTCACCGGGCACCGCGTCGTCGAGCGGTACGGCATGAGTGAGACCCTGATCACCGTCGCCACCCGCGCCGACGGCTCGGCCCGCGCCGGTTGGGTCGGCACGCCGGTGCGCGGCGTCGAGACCCGGCTGCGCGGCGAGGACGGCACCGACGTCCCGCACGACGGCGAGTCCGTCGGCCGGCTCCAGGTCCGCGGCAGCACCCTGTTCGCCGGCTACCTGAACCGTCCCGAGGCGACCGCCGAGTGCTGGACCGAGGACGGCTGGTTCCGCACCGGCGACGTCGCCGCGATCGACGCCGACGGCCGGCACCGGATCGTCGGGCGCGAGTCGGTCGACCTGATCAAGTCGGGCGGGTACCGGATCGGGGCGGGCGAGATCGAGTCCACCCTGCTCGGCCACCCGACCGTCGCCGAGTGCGCCGTCGTCGGCCTTCCCGACCTCGACCTGGGCCAGCGGATCGTCGCCTACGTCGTCCTCCGCGACCCGGCGGCCGCCGACGACGACCTCGCCACCGAGCTCACGGCGTACGTCGGCGCGGAGCTGAGCGCCCACAAGCGCCCGCGCGAGATCCGCTTCGTCGCCGCGCTGCCCCGCAACGAGATGGGCAAGGTGCAGAAGTCACGGCTCCAGGCCGTTACGAGGAACGACGAGGGCTGAGGAACGAGCGACGCGCTCGCGCCGGCACGTCCACGGGGCGGTCATCGCGGGAAGCGAGGGCGACGGAGCGCAGAGAGCGACGAAGGAGCGACCGGAGCCGACGAGGGTGGCGCTTTCCGCGGCGCCGAACGGCGGCCGCCGCGAGAAGCCGACCTCTACACGAGCCAACCGCGTGCGCGGCAGCGCGGCGCGAGGAACGAGCGACGCGCTCGCGGCATCGGGGCATCACCACAAGGCCACCGCGGAGACGCCGCACGAGGAGGCGCAGAGAGCGACGAAGGAGCGACCGGAGCCGACGAGGGTGGCGCCTTCCGCGGCGCCGAACGGCGGCCGCCGCGAGAAGCCGACCTCTACACGAGCCAACCGCGTGCGCGGCAGCGCGGCGCGAGGAACGAGCGACGCGCTCGCGCCATCGAGCTCAGTACCAGCCGTGGCCCTGGGAGTGGCCCCACGCGCCGCAGGGGCTGCCGTAGCGGGACTTGATGTAGCCCAGACCCCAGCGGATCTGGGTCTCCGCGTTGTGTGCCCAGTCGGGCCCGGCGGAGGACATCTTGGAGCCGGGGAGCGCCTGCGGGATGCCGTAGGCGCTGGAGCTCGGGTTGTCGGCGTTGACCCGCCAGTTGGACTCGCGGGTCCACAGCGAGTCGAGGCAGCCGAACTGGCTCGACGAGAACCCGAACTCGCCGAGCAGGGCGCGGGCGATGTCGCGCGGGTCGGAGTCGGAGAGCTCACGGCGCTCGGTCATCGCGGCGGTGCGGGAGCCGGCGAGGTCGATCGACTTGGCCAAGACGGCCTCGGGCCGGCGGTCGTCGCGGGAGACGACGGGCTCGCGGCGCTCGGTGGACTCGGTCGGCAGGGCGCTGGCGCCGACGTTGGTGAACGCGTCGATGTCGGCGGCGCCCGCGGCGGGCGGCGTGGTCTGCTGGCCGGCGACACCGGCGGCGACGGATGCCCCCGTGACCGCCACGGCGACCGAGGAGAGCACGACGACGTTGCGGGCGGCCTTGCGCGGCGCCTGTGCGATGTGGGCGTGCTTCGGCGCACCGCGGTGCTTGGGCGCCGGCTTCGCGTGTTTCGACAAGTGCTCGTCTTCAGGCTCGACAGCAGGGGGGGTGCGGCCACCGCCCGATCGGGCCCGACTTCGCTGTCGTCACCGCCAGCGGCCAGCGCCCACCATGCCTGACCAGGAGGGCTCAGGCAAACCGAACGGCCGTTTTCCCCCGACCTGCTTCGGGGCATGTCGACCCATGGTTCACACGAGTCCCACGAGCCCCAGCCGACGGCCGTGGGCGCGCCGTCCGGGTGACGACGCGCCCGCCGAGGTCGCAGCGGCCCGCGGTCACACCACGACGTTCTCCAGCATCTCGGTGACGAGCGCGGCGATCGGCGAGCGCTCGGACCTGGTCAAGGTGACGTGGGCGAAGAGCGGGTGCCCCTTGAGCTTCTCGACGACGGCGACGACACCGTCGTGGCGACCGACGCGCAGGTTGTCGCGCTGGGCGACGTCGTGGGTGAGCACCACCTTGGAGTTGGCGCCGATCCGCGACAGCACGGTGAGCAGCACGTTGCGCTCGAGCGACTGGGCCTCGTCGACGATGACGAACGAGTCGTGCAGCGAGCGGCCCCGGATGTGGGTGAGGGGCAGCACCTCGAGCATCCCGCGGTCGAGGATCTCGTCGACCACGTCCTTGGACGTCAGGGCACCGAGGGTGTCGAAGACCGCCTGGCCCCACGGCGACATCTTCTCCGACTCCGAGCCCGGCAGGTAGCCGAGCTCCTGGCCGCCGACCGCGAACAGCGGTCGGAAGACGACGACCTTCTTGTGCTGCTGGCGCTCCATGACGGCCTCGAGGCCGGCGCACAGGGCGAGCGCCGACTTGCCGGTGCCGGCGCGGCCACCGAGGGACACGATCCCGACCTCGGGGTCGAGGAGCAGGTCGAGGGCGACCCGCTGCTCGGCGCTGCGACCGTGGATGCCGAACGCCTCGCGGTCACCGCGGACGAGATGCACCTGCTTGTCGGGCCCGACCCGCCCCAGCGCGGTGCCGCGGTCGGAGAGCAGCACCAGACCGGTGTGACACGGCAGCTCGCGGGCGTCGGCGAGGTCGAGCGTCGCATCGTCGTACAGCTCGTCGAGCTCGGCGCCGCTCACCTCCATCTCGGCCATGCCGCTGTAGCCGGTGTCGGAGTCGCCTGTCGTCTCGCCGCGGTACTCCGCCGCCGTGAGGCCGACGGCCGAGGCCTTGATCCGCATCGGCAGGTCCTTGGAGACCAACGTGACGTCGTGCCCTTCGTCGGCCAGGTTGCGGGCCACGGCGAGGATGCGCGTGTCGTTGTCACCGAGGCGGAATCCCGACGGCAGCGACGAGGCGTCGGTGTGGTTGAGCTCGACGCGCACGGTGCCCCCCTCCTCGCCCACGGGCACAGGCGTGTCGAGCCGGCCGTGGCTGACCCGCATCTCGTCCAGCATCCGCAGCGCGCTGCGGGCGAAGTAGCCCAGCTCGGGGTGGTGCCGCTTGCCCTCGAGCTCGGTGATCACGACCACCGGGAGAACCACCTCGTGCTCGGCGAACCGGCGCAGGGCGCCCGGGTCGGCCAGCAGCACGCTGGTGTCGAGGACGTACGTACGGCGCTGCGTCTTGGTCTGTGCCCCATCGTGACTGGTTCCCACGACTCACCTCACCGGACCGCACGCGCCCCCAGGGGCCGCCCGGCCCTATCCCTGGTAGACGGACCGGGCTGCGCGTTCGTGGATCTTCACGATCGGCCTCCCGATGTGGCCGGCTTCCCCACCTGCCACTGCTTGGGAAGGTACCCGCGCTGCCCTGCTCGATAGCGCGACACGCCCTGACGGCTGTGTGAACGTCGTGTGTCGTCGCGGCGCAGGTGGGCGGAGCCGCTCAGACCCGCCGGTAGGCCAGGTCGGTGATCACCCGGTCCTTCGCGATGCCCTTGCGCTCGAACTTCGTCACCGGCCGCTCGGCCCAGCGCTCGACGACCCCGCCCTCGAGCAGCGGCTCGGCGTCGAGCACCTCGACCATCTGCTCGGCGTAGTCGGCCCAGTCCGTGGCCAGCCGCCACAGGCCGCCCGGCGCCAGCCGGGAGGCGATCATCGCGGCGTACTCCGGGTTGACCAGGCGCCGCTTGTGGTGACGCTTCTTGTGCCACGGGTCCGGGAAGAAGGTCCACAGCTCGCTGATCGAGTCGGGCGCGATCAGGTGCTCGAGGGTCCACACGGCATCGACGCTGCTGAACCGGACGTTCGTCGCACCGACCTCGCCCACCCGACCCAGCCCCTCGGCGACGCCGGGGCCCCAGACCTCCAGGGCCAGGATGTTGACCTCGGGACGGGTCGCGGCCAGCGCCGCGGTCGCCTCGCCGACACCGCCGCCGATCTCGACGACGAGCGGCGCCTCACGGCCGAACCACTCGGCGAACGAGAAGTCCGGTAGGTCAGCCGCCTCGTCGGGAATCACCCACTGCTCGGCGTACGTGTCCCACGCGGCCTGCTGCTTCGGGGTGAACCGGCTGCCACGGCGCGTGTAGGTGAGCACCTCGCGCATCCGCCGACCGTCGTCGGTCTCCTTGTGATGCGGTCGCGCCGGCCGTACTCCCTCGTTCACGCGCCCATTCTCCCGGCTGGGCACCCGTGGCCCGAAATGCAGGAGGCCCCCGCTGCCGAAGCAGCGGGGGCCTCCCCGAAGCAGGTCAGATCACTTGGTGATCTTCGTGACCCGGCCGGCGCCGACGGTGCGGCCACCCTCGCGGATCGCGAACTTCAGACCCTCGTCCATGGCGATCGGCTGGATCAGCTCGACCGTCATGTCCGTGTTGTCGCCCGGCATGACCATCTCGGTGCCCTCGGGAAGGGTCACGACGCCGGTCACGTCGGTGGTCCGGAAGTAGAACTGCGGACGGTAGTTGTTGAAGAACGGCGTGTGACGGCCGCCCTCCTCCTTCGAGAGGATGTAGACGCTGGCCTCGAAATTGGTGTGCGGGGTGGTGGTACCCGGCTTCACCACGACCATGCCGCGCTCGACGTCCTCGCGCTTGGTGCCACGCAGGAGCAGACCGACGTTCTCACCGGCCTGGCCCTCGTCGAGCAGCTTGCGGAACATCTCGACACCGGTGACGGTGGTCTTCTGCGAGCCCTCGCGGATGCCGATGATCTCGACCTCCTCGTTGACCTTGACGATGCCGCGCTCGATACGACCGGTGATGACGGTGCCACGACCGGTGATCGTGAAGACGTCCTCGACGGGCATGAGGAACGGCTTGTCGACCTCACGCTCGGGCTGCGGGATGTACTCGTCCACGGCCGACATGAGCTCGAGGACCGACTTGCCCCACTTCTCGTCGCCGTTCAGCGCCGGGAAGGCAGCAACGCGCACGACCGGAACGTCGTCGCCCGGGTACTCGTACTCGGAGAGGAGCTCGCGCACCTCCATCTCGACGAGCTCGATGAGCTCGTCGTCGTCGACCATGTCGCACTTGTTGAGCGCGACGACCAGGGCGGGGACGCCGACCTGGCGGGCGAGCAGCACGTGCTCACGGGTCTGCGGCATCGGGCCGTCGGTCGCGGCGACCACCAGGATCGCGCCGTCCATCTGGGCGGCACCGGTGATCATGTTCTTGATGTAGTCCGCGTGACCGGGGCAGTCGACGTGCGCGTAGTGGCGCGCCTCGGTCTGGTACTCGATGTGCGCGATCGAGATCGTGATACCGCGCTGGCGCTCCTCGGGAGCCTTGTCGATCTGGTCGAACGGCGAGGCCTCGTTGAGGTCCGGGTACGCGTCGTGCAGGACCTTCGAGATGGCCGCAGTCAGCGTGGTCTTGCCGTGGTCGATGTGACCGATCGTGCCGATGTTGACGTGCGGCTTGGTCCGCTCGAACTTCGCCTTAGCCACTGGGGCTCCTCCTGGTGTGTTGTTACTTGACTCGTACTAAAGGGGTGGTGCGCCGAGGGTCTGCGTCGAGTCCCCGGATCTCCGGGGACCCACGGGGGCGATGGCCCCCGTAGGGGTTACTCGCCGCGCGCCTTCTTGATGATCTCGTCGGCGATGTTCGTGGGAACCTCGGCGTACGAGTCGAACTCCATCGAGTACGACGCCTGACCGGAGGTCTTGGACCTCAGGTCGCCAACGTACCCGAACATCTCGGACAGCGGCACGAGGGCGCTGACGACGATGTCGCCGTGACGCTCCTCCTGCGCGCGGATCTGACCGCGACGGCTGTTGATGTCACCGATGACCGTGCCGAGGAAGTCCTCGGGGGTGGTCACCTCGACGGCGAACACGGGCTCGAGGAGGACCGGCTTCGCCTGGCGGGCCGCCTCCTTGAACGCCTGGATGCCGGCGATCTTGAACGCGAGCTCGGAGGAGTCGACGTCGTGGTACGCGCCGTCCTCGAGGGCGACCTTCACGTCGACCATGGGGTAGCCGGCGAGCACGCCGAACTCCATGGCCTCCTGGGCGCCGTTGTCGACCGACGGGATGTACTCGCGCGGGACGCGACCACCGGTGACGTTGTTCACGAACTCGTAGCCGGCACCGAGGCCGGTCTCGGGGTCGATGTTCGGGCCGATCGAGATGACGATCTTCGCGAACTGACCCGAGCCACCGGTCTGCTTCTTGTGCGTGTAGCTGTGGTTCGAGACGGTGCCGCGGATGGTCTCGCGGTAGGCGACCTGCGGCTTGCCGACGGTCGCCTCGACCTTGAACTCACGCTTCATCCGGTCGACGAGGATCTCCAGGTGGAGCTCGCCCATGCCGGAGATGATGGTCTGGCCGGTCTCCTCGTCGGTCTTGACGACGAAGGTCGGGTCCTCCTCGGCGAGACGGCCGATGGCCACGCCGAGCTTCTCCTGGTCGGCCTTGGTCTTCGGCTCGATGGCGACCGAGATCACCGGGGCCGGGAAGGTCATCGACTCGAGCACGACAGGCTTGGCGTTGTCGGAGAGCGTGTGACCGGTCCGGGTGTCCTTGAGACCCATCACGGCGACGATCTGACCGGCGCCGACCGACGCGATCTCCTCGCGCTTGTTGGCGTGCATCTGGTAGACCTTGCCGATCCGCTCCTTGCGGCCGTTGCTCGCGTTGAGCACGGTCGCGCCGGCCTCGAGCTTGCCCGAGTAGACGCGGACGAAGGTGAGCTTGCCCAGGTGCGGGTCAGCGGCGATCTTGAACGCCAGCGCCGACAGCGGCTCGTCGCTGGACGGCTTGCGGACGACCTCGTTCTCCTCGGTCTCCTCCGCGCCCGGCTTGTGGCCGACGATGGCGTCGACGTCGAGCGGCGAGGGGAGGTAGTCGACGATCGCGTCGAGCAGGGGCTGGACGCCCTTGTTCTTGAACGCGGTGCCGGTGAGGATCGGGTTGACCTTGTCGGCCAGGGTCGCGCGGCGGATGGCGGCCTTGAGGGTCGGCACGTCGAACGTGTCGCCGTCCTCGAGGTAGACCTCCATGATCTCGTCGTCGGCCTCGGCGAGGGTCTCGACGAGCTTCTCGCGGTACTCCGCGGCCTTGTCGGCCAGGTCGGCGGGGATCTCCTCGACGACGTAGTCCTCGCCCTGCTGGGTCTCCCCGCGCCACACCTTGGCGTTCATCTCGACCAGGTCGACGACACCGATGAAGTCGCCCTCGGCACCGATCGGGATCTGGAGGATCAGCGGGGTGGAGTTGAGCTTCTGCACGATCGAGTCGACGACGCGGTAGAAGTCCGCACCGGTCCGGTCGAGCTTGTTGACGAAGCACATCCGCGGGACGGAGTACTTGTTGGCCTGGCGCCACACGGTCTGCGACTGGGGCTCCACGCCGGCGACACCGTCGAAGACCGCGACGGCGCCGTCGAGGACGCGCAGCGAGCGCTCGACCTCGACGGTGAAGTCGACGTGCCCAGGGGTGTCGATGATGTTGATCTGGTGCTTCTTCCACCAGCAGGTCGTCGCGGCCGACGTGATGGTGATGCCGCGCTCCTGCTCCTGCTCCATCCAGTCCATCGTGGCGCCGCCATCGTGGACCTCACCGATCTTGTAGGTGATGCCGGTGTAGAACAGGATGCGCTCGGTGGTGGTGGTCTTGCCGGCGTCGATGTGCGCCATGATGCCGATGTTGCGGACGACGTTGAGGTCCGTCGTGATGTCGACTGCCACGTGAGTCAGCGTTCCTTAGGTAAGGGGATGGAACTGGTGGACCGGAGCGGGCACCGTGGTTGACGGGCCCGCTCCGGTGAGGATCACCAGCGGTAGTGAGCGAAGGCCTTGTTGGACTCGGCCATCTTGTGCGTGTCCTCGCGCTTCTTGACCGCGGCGCCGAGGCCGTTGGCGGCGTCGAGGATCTCGTTCTGCAGGCGCTCGGCCATCGTCTTCTCGCGACGCTCCTGGGCGTAGCCCACGAGCCAGCGCAGCGACAGCGTGGTGCCGCGGTTGCCCTTGACCTCGACGGGGACCTGGTAGGTCGCACCACCGACGCGGCGGGACTTGACCTCGAGCGCGGGGCGCACGTTGTCCAGCGCACGCTTGAGGGTGATGACCGGGTCGACGCCGGTCTTCTCGCGGGTGCCCTCGAGAGCGGAGTAGACGATCCGCTGAGCGACCTGCTTCTTGCCGTCCTGGAGCACCTTCGACACCAGCTGGGTCACCAGCTGCGAACCGTAGACCGGGTCGACGTCGATCGGGCGCTTCGGCGCGGGGCCCTTGCGCGGCATGTCAGCTCTTCTCCTTCTTGGCGCCGTAGCGGCTGCGAGCCTGCTTACGGTTCTTCACGGCCTGGGTGTCCAGAGCGCCGCGGATGACCTTGTAGCGAACACCGGGCAGGTCCTTCACACGACCGCCGCGGACGAGCACGATCGAGTGCTCCTGGAGGTTGTGACCCTCACCCGGGATGTAGGCGGTGACCTCGACGCCGCTGGAGAGGCGCACGCGGGCGACCTTCCGGAGGGCGGAGTTCGGCTTCTTGGGGGTGGTGGTGTAGACGCGGGTGCACACACCGCGCCGCTGGGGCGATCCCTTCAGGGCAGGCGTCTTGGTCTTCGACACCTTGTCCTGGCGGCCCTTGCGGACCAACTGCTGAATGGTGGGCACCTGATGGTTCCCTTTCGGTCTGGTCTCTCGGCCGGGCACCGTGCCTGGCTCGGGGTGAAGCGTTGCTGCTGAGTGCCGGAGCGCTTCCCCCGCTCTCCACGCCCGCGAGGGCTGGGGGACGGAGGGCATGCTCGACGTGCCGGGTGGCCCCAGACACGAGATTCGAGATTACCGGCCGCCCCGAAGGCGGGTCAAAATGCGGAGCGCACGCCTGAGCGGGCGTGAGGCCGGCGCGACCTCAGGTCAACCAGCGGGTGATCGGGTCGATCGCGAAGTACACCACGAACAGACCCGCCACCACCCACAGCAGCGGGTGCAGCTCACGGGCCTTGCCACGCACGATCTTGAGGAAGGCGAAGGACACGAAGCCGGCGCCGATGCCGACCGAGATCGAGTACGTGAACGGCATCAGCACGATGGTCAGGAAGGCCGGGATCGCGATCTCGACGTCGTCCCAGGCGATGCCCGTGATCTGCTGCATCATCAAGAAGCCGACCAGCACCAGGGCCGGCACCGCGGCCTCGGAGGGGATCATCGCGACGAGCGGCGAGGCGAAGATCGTGGCCAGGAACAGCAGGCCGGTGACCACCGAGGCCAGACCGGTGCGCGCCCCCTCGCCGACGCCCGAGGCCGACTCGATGTACGACGTGTTGGACGAGACACCCGCCGCGCCGCCGGCGATCGCGGCGACCGAGTCGACGACCAGGATCCGGTCGGCGTGGGGCGGCATGCCCTCCTCGTCGAGCAGCTCGGCCTCCGCGCCGATGGCCGTCATGGTGCCCATGGTGTCGAAGAAGTCGGCCAGCATGAGGGAGAAGACGAGCAGCAGGACGGTGACGACGCCGACCTTGTCCCACGAGCCGAGCAGGTCGAACTCGCCCAGGGTGCCGAAGTCGGGGGCGTGGAAGTCGCCGGACCAGGCAGGGACGGTGAGCGCCCAGCCGCCGGCCTTCTCCGATGCCCGCCCCAGGTCGCCGATCGCCTCGACGACCACGGCGACGACCGTCATCACCACGATCGAGACGAGGATCGCGCCGCGGACCCGGCGGACCCACAGCGCGAGCATCAGCAACAGGCCGACGACGAAGACCAGGACCGGCCAGCCGCTGAGGTTGCCGTCGGGGCCGAGCTGGACGGGGACGGTCGTCTGCGCCGCGTCGGGGATCCGCTTGACCACGCCGGCGTCGACGAAGCCGATCAGCGCGATGAACAGGCCGATCCCGACCGAGATGGCGACCTTGAGCTGCCCGGGGACGGCCCGGAAGACCGCCGTACGGAAGCCGGTGAGGACCAGCACCAGGATCAGGACACCCTCGATCACCACCAACCCCATGGCGTCGGCCCAGGTCATCTGGCTGGCCACCGCGAAGGCGAGGAAGGCGTTGAGGCCCAGGCCGGTCGCGAGCGCGAGCGGGTAGTTGGCCGCGACGCCCATCAGGATCGTCAGCACGCCCGCCACGAGCGCCGTACCGGCGGCGATCGCCGCGAGGTTCGGCTCGCTCCCACCACCGAGGTACTTGCCGTCGACGTCGGTCGCATAGCCGAGGATCAGCGGGTTGAGCACCACGATGTAGGCCATCGTGAAGAAGGTGACCACGCCTCCGCGGAGCTCCTGGCCGAGGCTGGAGCCCCGCTCGGAGATGCGGAAGAAGCGGTCGATCGGGTTCGCGGAGGCGATGGTTTCGGCCGAGTTCACGGCCGAAGCATGGCAGGAGCCCCGAGCGGGGTCGACCCGGTGGTCGACCCGAGCGCCCGGGAGGCAGCCCGGTGGGCCGCAGCGGCGAGGCCGACGCCGACCAGGACCAGCGTCCCGCCGGCCACCAGGGTCCACCGGGCGCCGAGCTGCTCACCGATCCAGCCGATGAACGGCGACCCCAGCGGCGCGCCACCCATCACGATCGTCATGTAGATCGCCATCACCCTGCCCCGCAGGGCGGGAGCCGACTCGGTCTGCAGGATCGCGTTGCACGAGTTGAGGACCGTGATCACCGAGAAGCCGAGGAACGGGCAGAGCAGCACGAACGTCAGGTACGTCGGCACCAGGCCCGCGGCGATCTCGACCACGCCGAACGCGACCGCGGCACCCATCAGCAAACGGACCCGGACCCGGGACCGGCCGGCCGCGACCAGCGCCCCGGACAGGGAGCCGATGGCCAGCACGGAGCCGAGGACGCCGTACTCCTCGGCCCCCTTGCCGAAGACCTCGGTCGCCATGAGGGCGGAGGTGATCTGGAAGTTCATGCCGAAGGTCCCGACGAAGAAGACGAGCACGAGGATCATCAGCATCTTCGGCTGGCCCCGGAGGTAGGCGACACCCTCGCGCAGCATGCCGGGGGTGCGGGCGGCCGGCCGCGGCGAGTGGAGGGCCGCGACGTCCATCCGGCGCAGCTGGGCGATGACGGCCAGGTAGGACAGCGCGTTCGCGAGGATGACCCAGCCGGTCGCGCGCATCCCACCGCCGGCGAAACCGATGAGCAGGCCGGCCAGGCCGGGGCCGATCAGGCGCGCGGCGTTGAAGGCCGCCGAGTTGAGGCTGACCGCGTTGGCGACGTCGTCGGTGCCGACCATCTCCGAGACGAACGCCTGCCGGGCCGGGGCGTCGAAGGCGGCGCCGATGCCGAAGACGAAGGCGATCAGGTAGACCTGCCAGGTCTGCGCGACCCCGAGCACGGCGATCACCCCGAGCGCGAGGGAGGAGAGCGCCATCATCGCCTGGGTGACCTGCAGCAGGACCCGCTTGGAGATGCGGTCGGCCACCACGCCGGCGTACGGCGAGAGCAGCAGCACCGGCAGGAACTGGAGGCCGGTCGCGATGCCGAGCGCGGCGCCGCCGTTGCCGGGAATGGTCAGGACCAGCCAGTCCTGCGCGACCCGCTGCATCCAGGTGCCGATGTTGGAGACGAGGCTGCCGGCGAAGTAGAGGCGGTAGTTGGGGTGGGACAGGGAGCGGAATCGGGGGCTCGTGGGATCTCCTTCGGGTCGCGGTCGTCGGTCAGTCGGCCTCAGCGAGGCGTTGCAGGATCGGGGCGGCACGGCGCAGCACGTCACGCTCCTCGGCGCTGAGCTCCTCGAGGCGGCGCGAGAGCCAGCGGTCGCGGCGGGTCAGGTCGGCGCCGACGACGGCACGGCCCTCGTCGGTCACCCGGACGACGACCTGGCGGCCGTCGCTGGGGTGGGCGCAGCGCTCGACCAGGCCGGCGTCGACGAGGGCGGTCACCGTGCGGGTCATGCTCGGCGGCTGCACCTGCTCGCGGGCGGCCAGCGCGCCGACGGTGAGGTCGCCGTACCGGTTGAGCGCGTAGAGCACGGCCATCGACGAGACGCTGAGGTCGTTGTCGGGGTGCCGCTCCCGGGCCAGCCGGCGACGCAGGCGCATGACCGCGAACCGGAGCTCGGTCGCGACCGTTGCCACGGAGTCGGACTGGCCGGCTCGTCTCGCGCGGGGGTGCCCCCGCTTCTCCAAGGTCGGCATTTCATTAGCGTAAGTCATTACCTTCGGTAATCATTCCCGCGAGAGTAGAGTTGATTCCGTGGAGCTCCGCGACGACCAGCCGACCCAGCACGAGTTCGGGAAGCGGACCTACCTGATCGCGCCCGTCGAGCCGCTCGACGTCGACGGCGTCCGCACCGTCCAGGTCGGCACCGCCCTCTTCCTCGTCGCCTTCCTCGGCCTGCTGCCGTTCTATGGACGGCTCCGGGAGGACGGCCACACCTGGCTGCTGTGGATGTGCCTCACCGGCGTCGGACTCGGCCTCCTCGGCTCCGAGTACTGCAAGCGCCGCCGCCAGGTCCGCGCCGAGCGCAGCGTCGACACCGATGAGTGACGCCGCTCCCCCGCGCCTGCCCCCGACCCGGTGGGCGCTGGGCGGCGACCGCAACCCGGGGTACGGCGAGCGGTTCGCCCAGCTGATCGCCGACGGCACCGACGTGGTCGGCGAGGCCCGGCTGGCCGACACCCTCGTCGAGCGCGGCGCGACCATCCTCGACGCCGGCTCGGGCATGGGCCGGATCGGCGCCCACCTCCTCGCGCTGGGCCACCGGGTCATCGCCGCCGAGCCCGACCCGGTCCTGGCGACACAGTCGCGGCGCACCTTCCCCGACCTGCCCGTCGTGCCGCACGAGATCCTCACCCTGACGCCCGAGGCGCTCACCGCGGCCGGCGCCCCGACCGCCTACGACCTCGTCGTGTGCGTCGGCAACGTGCTCACCTTCGTCGCCGAGCGCACCGAGGTCGCCGTCCTGGAGCGGCTCGGGTCGCTGCTCGCCACGGGCGGGCGGATCCTGGTCGGCTTCCACCTGCAGCAGGGGCCGTCGACGGCGCGGGAGTACACCCCCGAGGAGTTCCTCGCCGACGTCGACGCAGCCGGGCTGGTCGTCCAGCACCGGTTCGGGGGGTACGACCTGCGACCGGCGGACGACCTCTACTCCGTCGCGATCCTCAGCCAACCCTGAGACACACGGCCAGCCGAGAGCTCTCCGTCGGACGCCCCCGGCAAGCCCGCGCCGCCCTTGTAACTAAGGGTTACAGCACGGATTTCAGTGCACCAGCGCCCGGGTAGTAGCAACAGCGCCCGGGTAGACACGCCCGAGGTGCCTCGAGGCCCGCCCGGGGCCGCGCCGCCAACACACGGCATCTACCCGGGCGGTGTGGCCACTACCCGGGCGGTGTTGCACCGGTTTTCCCGCTGTAACACTTAGTTACAAGAGCGCGCGCCGACTCAGAAGGTCTCGAGGTCGTCCAGCGAGATCGTGTCGACGACCGGCGGGGCCGGGGGCTGGGGCTGCTGACGCTTGCTGAGGCGGACCTCGGAGTGGCCGCCGCAACCGTGCTGGAGGGCGACGACGCGACCGTCGTCGTTGGCGTCGCCGTTGGCGCAGACACCGAACAGCTCCGACAGCGGGCCGTTGAGCCGGACCAGGAAGCCGCAGGAGTAGCAGTGGTGGGGCGCGGACTTGGCGATCGGCGCGTCCGGGCCGGCGTCGCCGTCGTACCAGCGCTCCGCGGCGGCGTCGCGGCCCTCCGGCGACAGGACGCGGACCCGGCCCAGGCCGAGGTCCTTGGCGACCTGGCGGATCTGGGCGCGCTCGTCGGTGTCGAGCGGGTCGTCGCCGAAGGAGTACGTCGGCACGAGGCGCGGGTCGTCGTCGTCGACGGGCAGCAGGTCGCCGGCCGACATGTCGCCGGGGCGGAGGCGGTCGCGGTAGGGCACCCAGGCGGGGGCGACGATCGCGTCCGGCCCGGGCAGCAGCACCACCTCGACGACGGTGACCTTGCGCTGGCGGGAGGCACGGGTGAGCGTGACCGCCCACTGCCAGCCGCGGTAGCCCTTGCGCGTGCACTCGAACAGGTGGGTGACGACCCGGAGTCCGTCGACCTGGTGACCGGAGTGCTCGCCCACGTCGCTGGCGTCGACCTCCTCGAGCAGCGCAGCGCGTGCCGCGTCGACGGCATCGGCGGTGGCGGCGTCAGTCAGCTTGCGCTCCAGGGTGGACACCGGCACAGCATCCCCCATGCCAGGCCCGGTCGTCACGTCGGGGCAGGCAAGATAGGAGGGTGAGCACCCACGGCCCCGACCCGAGCCCCCCGGCCAGCCCGCCGGGCAGCGATCTCGGCTCCGGCCCCGAGCTCACCGAGACCGGGTCGACGCGCGCCGTCGGCTCCAGCATCGGCACGGGGGCCAAGGCGACGGCCCGCGGGCTCAAGGGGGTCGCGACGGCGACCGGCCGGGCCAGCCGGGCCACCTTCCGCCAGGCTCGCAAGGCCGCGGCGGCGCAGGGCGCCGAGCGGTCCGGGCTGAACCGGCTGATCGAGCTGCACGCCGCGAACGCGGCGGGCGACTCCGCGTTCGCCATCGCCCTCGCCGGCACCGTCTTCTTCGCCGGCGCGACCAGCGGCGAGCGCGGTCCGGTGCTGTTGTTCCTCGGCCTGACCATGGTCCCGTTCGCGATCGTGGCCCCGCTGATCGGGCCCTTCCTCGACCGGTTCAGCCACGGCCGGCGCTGGGCGATCGGGGCGACCTTCGCGTTGCGCGCCTTCCTGTGCTGGGTGCTGGCCGGGACCCTGAACGACGGCTCGCCGTGGTTCTACGTCTCCGCCCTGGGCGTCCTGGTCTCCTCCAAGGCGTACGGCGTCGCGAAGGCGGCCGCCGTGCCGCGCCTGCTCCCCAGCGAGATCACCCTGGTCAAGGCCAACGGCCGGGTCGCTCTGGCCGGCGTGGTCGGCGCCTGCGTCTCGGGTCCGCTCGCCGCGGCGGCGTACTGGATCGGCCCGGAGTGGGCCTGCCGCTACGCCTTCGTGGTGTTCACCGTCGGCACCGTCGCCGCGATCCTGCTCCCGAGCCGGGTGGACTCCTCGGCGGGCGAGGAGTCGATCGACGGGCCGCGCGACGCCGCCGGCGCACGCCGCCCCACCGGGTTGCCGCCGAAGGTGGCGTTCGCGCTGCGCGCCAACTGCGGGCCGCGGCTGCTGTCGGGCTTCCTCACCATGTTCATGACGTTCGTGCTGGTCACCGAGCCGCTCGACGGCTGGGAGAGCAAGACCCGCTCCACCCTGCTGGTCGGCCTCGTCATCGGCGCTGCCGGGCTCGGCAACACGATCGGGATCGTGGTCGCCTCGCTCGCCCGGAAGATCAACCCGGCCGTGACGGTCGTGGTCGCCCTGGTCGCCGACATCGTCGTACTGGTGCTGGCCACCGTCTTCTACGGCCTGCTCCCGCTGGTGGCACTGGGGCTGACGGTCGGCCTCATGCAGTACCTCGCCAAGGTGTCCCTCGACTCGACCGTCCAGAGCGGGGTCCCCGTCCGGGCGCACGCCAGCGCGTTCGCCAAGGGCGACACCACGCTCCAGCTGGCGTGGGTCT
The DNA here is from genome assembly GCF_019192965.1 of Nocardioides daeguensis. Taxonomy (GTDB): domain Bacteria; phylum Actinomycetota; class Actinomycetes; order Propionibacteriales; family Nocardioidaceae; genus Nocardioides; species Nocardioides daeguensis. The sequence continues at coordinate 321,711 of NZ_JAHTKU010000010.1, read as the reverse complement.
TCGGCGGCTTCCTGGGCGTCGTGATGTCCTACCCCGCCGTCAACGGGATCGGGCTCGCCGTCGCCGCCGTCCTGCTGACGGCCTGGGCCGTGTTCGTGCTGCGCAGCGCGCCGCACCGCAGCGCGCCGAAGCAGGCGCCTGCCTGAGGCTGCGGGCTCAGGACTCCAGCTCGTCGGCCAGCGCGCGCAGCAGCTTGGCCACGGGCTGCGCCGTACGCCGGTCGGGGTGCCGGCCGTGGCGGTACGCCTCGCCGACGCCGTCGAGCAGGCGGATCAGGTCCTCGACGATCGGGACCATCTCCTCGGGCCTCTTGCGCTTGGCCTGCTGCTGGTTGCGCGAGACCGAGACGGGCGCGTCGAGGATGCGGACCTGGAGGGCCTGCTCGCCCCGGCGCCCCTGGGCGATGCCGAACTCGACGCGGGTGCCTGCCTTGAGGGTGGTCACGCCGTCAGGCAGTGCGTCAGCGCGGACGTAGACGTCCTCACCGCCCTGCTGGGAGAGGAAGCCGAAGCCCTTCTCCGCGTCGTACCACTTCACCTTGCCAGTCGGCACGGGTCCGCCCAACCTCTCTCATCGCAGGCCTACGCCCGGTCGGGCGCACGCGCGGCACATCGTAGTGTGAGTGCCGCCACCTATTCTCACTGACGTGGCAACCGAATTGACGGCCCCCGTGCTCCCGGCGCCGCCCCTCCCCCTCACGACCGAGCGCCTGGTCCTGCGCACCGTCGTCGCGTCCGACAGCACAGCCATCGGCGCCTACTGCGCCGATCCCGAGGTCACCCGCTACCTCCCCTTCCCGGCCTTGGACGCCGAGGGCCTGGCCGGCCGGATGCAGCGGCTGGTCGCGGCGACGGCGCCGTCGGTGCCGGGCGAGTTCCTCGCGCTCGCGGTCACCCACGACGACGTGCTCGTCGGCGACCTGATGCTGCGCTTCACCGACCGTCACGGTGAGACCGACCCGCCGGCGATCGGCGAGCTGGGCTGGGTGTTCGCCCCGGAGCACGCCGGCCGCGGGTTCGCCACCGAGGCGGCCCGCGCGTTGGTCGACCTGGCGTTCACGCACTACCCGCTGCACCGGCTGATGGCACGGCTGGACCCGCGCAACGTCGCCTCGGCGCGGCTGTGCGAGCGGATCGGCATGACGCGCGAGGCGCACACCCGTGAGGACTACGCCGAACGCGACGGGTCCTGGAGCGATACCGCGGTCTACGGGCTGCTGCGCCGCGAGTGGGCTGCGGCCTGACCTCGCCCGCAGGCCGTCGCGGTCAGCTCTCGCGCTCGACCCGCATCGTGCGGTCGCCGAAGCGCACCTCGTCGCCGGCCAGCAGCGTGCTCGGCCGCCCCGGCGAGAGCGAGCGCGACATGCCCTTGCGGATGACGTAGGAGCCGTTGGTGGACCCGCGGTCCATCACCACGAGCGCGCCGTCAGGGGCGACCTGGAACTGGGCATGGGTCTTCGACAGCGACATGTCGGAGGAGCGCAGCGGAACGACGTGACGGGCCTGCTCCCCCGGCCGCGGCTCCGGGCGGCGGCCGACGAGGGCGAGGCCCTCGACCACGAACGCCTCGCCGGTGTCGAACGCGACCCGCCACCGGACCGCCGCCGGGCTCGGCGATCCTGCGGCCGGGCCGGCGCCCGGCTCGGGGCGGACCCGGGTCTGCTCGACGGGGACCCGCGGGGCGGCAGGCGGTGCGACCGGCGGTGGCGCCGGTGGCGCCGGTGGCGCCGGTGGTGCCGGTGTCGGGGGTGCCGGCGGGGTGGGACGGGCATGCGGGGCGGGGACTGGCGCGGACGCCGGGGCCGCGACCGGGGTCGGGGTCGGGGTCGGGTCCGGCCGCGCCGCCGGGTGCTCCTCGACCGGCGAGGGCAGCAGCCGCATCGCGGTCAGGTTCACGATCTGCTGGGGCCGCTCGGGCTCGGGCACCGCGTCGACCACCAACGGCCGGGTATCGACGACCATGGCGTCACCGATCCGGTCGTGCAGCCCACGACGCTCGCGCGAGGGGTCCATCGCTGCGGTCCAGGCGAAGGTCGCCAGGCCGAGGCCGGCGGTGGGCAGGCCGGCGATGCCGAGCACGACGGCGCGCAGCAGGGCGGCTCCGACACCGATCGGGCGGCCCGTCGTACGCCGCACGACGCGGAGGCCGGTCGCCGCCTTGCCGGGACTCAGGCCGGTCGTCCCGGCGACGACCGCGAGGACCAGACCGGTCAGCACAGCGACGCTCAGGAACGTGAGGACGAGGACCGCGCCGCTGTCGGGATCGACGAGCCGCCACACCCCGAGCGCGATCGCCGCGGCGATGCCCCAGCCCACCGCGCGGTCGATGACGAAGGCGGTGAACCGTCGCTCCATCTCCGCCGGACGGAGGTCACCGGCGGCGAGGGATGGCGGGGTGGGGACGTGCGACATGCAGTGCGCTCCGAGTAGCGGCAGGCGGTCAGGGCCGGGTGACCTGGATGGTGATCCCGTCACCGAGGTTGATGGTCGCGCCGGGGATCAGCTGGACGGCGATACCGGGCTTGAGGTCCTCCGGCCCCAGCCCCGGCTGTACCAGGACGGTGCCGTTGGTCGAGCCCATGTCGGTCACAACGGCGGTACCGAGATCGGCCCCGGCGCCGGGCCGGACCTCGACGTGGGTGGAGGAGATCTCGTGGAGCCGGCTCGGCACCGTGACCAGCATCGGCTGCTCGGTCGAGGCGAAGCGCCGCGCCTCCGGCGCCCGGCCGATGAGGACGGCACGGTCGACGATGATCGACTGCCCGTCGGAGACCAGCAGCTTGGCGACCGGCTGGGTCACCGGCGGCGCGGCCGGCGTGCCGGGCACGGGCGGCACCAGCGGCGCCGGCGGCTCTCCCGGGCCGGCGACCGTGAAGCCGTCGTGCTCGACACCGGGTCCGGACGGTGCGGGGACGCCGCCCACCGGCTCCCAGGAGCCGACCGGCAGCGGCGGTGCGTCGGGGGCGGGGACGCCCGGCGGCGGGGGCGGCACCCAGCCCGGGGGCGCGACCTCGGTCGGGCTGCCCGGCGGCGGCGCCGGGGTGTCCCAAGGAGTCACCCAGCCGTCGGGCGCGGGCTCCTGCGGGGCATCGCCCAGCGGGTCGGCGAGCGGCTCGTCGACGCTGTCCATCACCTCGGTGGCCGGGCCGTCGTCGAGGTAGGCCGCCTCGGTGGCCGCCGCGCCACCCTCGTCGAGGGGGCTGGGCTCGTCGAGGACGGCCGGCTCCGCGGGGACCTCGGGCAGGTCGGGAGCCGCCGGTACGTCGGGCAGCTCGGACACCGGCACCGCCGGGACCTCCGGCCCGGTCGGGACATCGGGCACGTCCGGGACCTCGGGCTCGGCACTGACGGGCTCGGCACTGACGGGCTCGGCACTGTCGGGCTCGGCACTGTCGGGCTCGACGGCGGCCGGCTCCTCCACCGCGAGGTGCGCGCCGCCGACGACCGGCGCGGGCGCGGCCTCGGGGGCGGACGCCGCCGCAGGGCGGTCGATCCGGCCGACCCGGACCAGACCGGTGAGGATCGGAAAGTCGGTGTCAGCGGGAGCGGGGTCGTCCTCGCCCGTGGGCAGGTCGATGCTGAGGGCGGTGACGTCGTCGAGGCTGCGCTCGACCCAGGTGTGGCTGGCGCCGCCGTCGACGGTCACCGTCTCGCCGGCCGCCGTGACGGTGGCGACCACGCCGGCGCCGCGCAGCAGGAAGCGGGTGGGACCGGCGTCGTTGCTGACCAGCACGAAGCCGGGGATCCGGCTCAGGCCGGAGGCGAGCAGCCCGTCGAGGACGTCGTCGAAGCCCGCCCCGCCGTCGACCAGCGCCCACAGACCGACGACCTGGTCCTTCTGCGACTCCGGCAGCACGACGGCGGCCTCCGGTCCGAAGACCGCGAACCACGCACCGTTGCGGTACGACCAGGCTGTGCCGGCATCGCTCATGGGAGGGCCCCCAACTTCTGCTCCAGACTCAGCCGCTGCGCGTGCGAGTCATACGGTTCGACATTCGCCAATCCCACCACATCGACCACGACGGCCGTCGCGTTGTCGTGCCCGCCCGCGGTGACCGCGGCCGCGACCAGCGCGTCGGCGGCATCGCGCGGGTCGTCGTACCCGGCCAGGATCGAGGCGATGGTCACGTCGTCCACCATGCCACTGACCCCGTCGGAGCACAGCAGGAGCCGCTCGGCAGCGGCGAGCGGTAGGAGGTAGTAGTCGGCCGCGCCACTGACCGGGCCCGGCATCGCCGGGCCGCCGAGCGCACGGGTGACGACGTTGCGGTGGGGGTGGCCGAGCGCGTCGTCCGGGGTGATCCGGCCGGCGTCGACGAGCTCCTGGACCAGGCTGTGGTCGACGCTGACCTGCTCCAGCTCGTCCTCGTTCCACCGGTAGATGCGCGAGTCCCCGACGTTGGCGAGCAGCCAGTGCGGGCGGTCGGCGGACTGCACGAGCAGCGCGACGACGACGGTGGTCCCGGCCGCGAAACCGGCGCCGGCCCCGGCCGCGCGCTGCTCCTCGTCGTAGGCGAGCAGCCGGTCCTGCGCGGCCTCGAGGGCCGCGGCCACGGCCGTCGTCCCCTCGTCGAGGTCGTAGCCGCCGGGGGCGAGGCGGGCCAGCTCCTCGACGGCGTACCTGCTGGCGACGTCGCCGCTGTCGTGCCCACCCATGCCGTCGGCGACCGCGAAGACCGGCGGATCGGCGAGGAAGGCGTCCTCGTTGACCTGCCGGACGCGGCCGACGTCGGTGGCCGCACCGTGGTGCAGCTCGACCCGGTTCATCGACGTCCTCGGGCAGGTCTGCTCGTGCAGGCATGCCCTAGCGTGTGCACCGTGGGAGCGGGACCGAGCGGACACCGGTCGTTGGCCGACCAGCTGAGGTCGTGGCCCGACGATCGGCTCCAGCGCCTGCTCACCGCTCGTCCCGACCTGGCCACCCCTGCCCCTCACGACTTCGGACAACTCGCGTCCCGCGCTGCGGTGAGGAACTCGATCGCACGCGCGCTCGACGGCCTCACCCGAGGCGAGCTCTCGGTACTGGATGCCCTCGTCGTCGCCGGTCAAACCACCGATCCGGAAGTCGCCGCGATCGTCCGCGCCGAGCCCGGGTACGTCGCCGCGACGCTGGCCCGGTTGCGGGACCTGGCCATCGCCTGGGACTCCCCCGAGGGCCTGCGCGCGCTGAGCGGGGTGGGCGACGCGATGGTCGGCGGGCCGGACGCCGGGGTGAGCGGGCTGCGGCCGCGCTCGGCCGCCCCGCGCCCGGCCGCGGAGATCGCCGAGGTCCTGGCGGCGCTGCCGTCCGGCGCCCGGGCGCTGCTCGAGCACGTCATCGCCGAGGGCGGTACGGCGAAGACCGGGTCGGTCCGGGTCGGGCTGCGTCCGGAGGACACGGAGACGCCGGCCGAGCTGCTCGTGGCGCACCGGCTGCTGGTGCCCGGCGGCTCCCTGATGCCAGGCCTTCTGGTCGTGCCGGGCGAGGTCGGCCTCGTGGTCCGCGGCGGCCGGACGACCGCCGAGCCGGTCGACGTCGCGCCCACCGTCGCTGCGGAGGAGCGCTCGCCCCGGCTGGCGGCCAGTGCCGCGCTCGGCGCCGCCACGGACGTCGTACGACGCGTCGGGCTGCTCCTCGAGTGGTGGGGCACCCGGCCGGCGGCCGCGCTGCGCACCGCCGGGCTCGGGGTCCGTGAGCTGAAGGCGGCCGCGACCCAGCTGCAGGTGCCCGAGGCGGAGGCGGCGCTGATCGTCGAGCTCGCGCACGAGGCCGGGCTGGCCGGCACCCGCGCCGACGCGGACGGGAACCCGGTGTGGGTGCCGACGTCGGCGTTCGACGAGTGGGCCGAGCTGTCCGTCGCCGAGCGGTGGACGGTGCTGGCCCGGGCCTGGTTGTCGAGCCCGCGGCTGCCGTCGCTGGTCGGCGAGCGCGGCCCGGACCAGAAGCCGTGGAACGCGCTGACCCCCGAGCTGTCGGCCGCCGGGATGCCGGAGGCGAAGGCGATGACGCTCGCCGTGCTCGCCGACCTGCCGGAGGGGCACGGTCTCGCGGCCGGCACCGGGCTGCCGTCGCTGGTCGCCAGGGTCGCGTGGGAGCGGCCGCGCCGCCCGCGCACCCGGCCGGACCTGGTGGCGTGGGCGGTCGCCGAGGCGGCGGTCCTCGGCCTGACCGGCGCCGACGTGCTGGCGCCGTACGCCCGGGTGCTGCTGGCCGGCGAGGACCCGGCGCCGGTGCTGGCCGAGCTGCTGCCGCCGCCGGTCGACCACGTGCTGATCCAGGCCGACCTGACAGCGGTGGCCCCCGGGCCGCTCGAGCCGGACCTGGCCCGGCGGCTGCAGCAGGTCGCCGACGTCGACTCGCACGGCGCCGCGACGGTCTACCGCTTCACCCCCGCCTCCGTACGACGCGCGCTGGATGCCGGCTGGACCGCGGCCGAGCTGCACGCGTTCGTGCTCGCCGCCTCCCGCACGCCGGTGCCTCAGCCGCTGAGCTACCTGATCGACGACGTGGTCCGCTCGTTCGGCCGGCTGCGGGTCGGGCTGGCGTCGTCGTTCGTGCGCTCGGAGGACGAGGCCGCGCTGGCCGCGCTGGTCAACCACCCGAAGGCCTCCGGGCTCGGGCTGCAGCGGATCGCCCCGACCGTGGTGGTCTCCTCGCTGCCGATCGACGTGCTCCTGCTCCGGCTGCGCGAGCTCGGCCTGGCGCCCGTGGTCGAGGGCCCCGACGGCGTGGTCCGGGTCGGCGCCCCCGACGCGCTGCGCGCCCGCACCCCCCGCACCCGCGAGGTCGCCGACGCCGCCCGCGCGGCCGCGCGGCAGGCCGCCCAGGTGGTCTCGGCCGTCGCGACGCTGCGTGAGGGCGACGAGGCCGCGCGGTCGCGGCCCGCCTCGGCGTCCACCGCCGGCGGGGGCGTGCTGTCGGCGCTGCGGGAGGCGATCGAGCGCGGCGGCGCCGTCCTCATCGGGTTCACCGACAACCAGGGCGTGGTGTCCGAGCGGACGGTGCGCCCGCTCGTCGTCGAGGGTGGCCAGCTCACCGCGTTCGACGTCGACGCGGAGCAGGACGACCCGGACGCGGAGCGGCGCTATGCCGTGCACCGGATCAGCCGGGTGGTTCCCGTCTCGTAAACTCGTGCGGTGACAGACGGACCCCTGATCGTGCAGTCGGACAAGTCGCTGCTGCTGGAGGTCGACCACCCACAGGCGGCCGAGTGCCGCAAGGCGATCGCCCCGTTCGCCGAGCTGGAGCGCTCCCCCGAGCACATCCACACCTACCGGCTGACCCCGCTGGGGCTGTGGAACGCGCGGGTCGCCGGCCACGACGCGGAGCAGGTCGTCGACACGCTGCTGACCTGGTCGCGCTACCCGGTCCCCCACGCCCTGCTGGTCGACGTGGCCGAGACGATGGCCCGCTACGGCCGGCTGCGCCTGGAGAAGCACCCGGTGCACGGGCTGGTGCTGGCCTCCAGCGACCGGCCGGTGCTGGAGGAGGTGCTGCGCGCCAAGAAGATCGCCGGCATGCTCGGCGCCCGGATCGACGACGACACCGTCGCGGTCCATCCCTCCGAGCGCGGCAACCTCAAGCAGGCCCTGCTCAAGCTGGGCTGGCCGGCCGAGGACTATGCCGGGTACGTCGACGGCGAGGCCCACCCCATCGCGCTGGCCGAGGACGGCTGGACGCTGCGCGACTACCAGCGCGACGCGGCCGAGTCCTTCTGGCACGGCGGGTCCGGGGTCGTCGTCCTGCCCTGCGGCGCCGGCAAGACGCTGGTCGGCGCGGCCGCGATGGCCCATGCCCAGGCCACCACGCTGATCCTGGTCACCAACACCGTGAGTGCCCGGCAGTGGAAGGACGAGCTGGTCCGTCGTACCTCGCTGACGGAGGACGAGATCGGCGAGTACTCCGGCACGGTCAAGGAGATCCGTCCGGTGACCATCGCGACCTACCAGGTCATCACGACCAAGCGGAAGGGCGTCTACCCGCACCTCGAGCTGTTCGACGCTCGCGACTGGGGCCTGATCGTCTACGACGAGGTGCACCTGCTGCCGGCGCCGATCTTCCGGATGACCGCGGACCTGCAGGCACGGCGCCGGATCGGCCTCACCGCGACGCTGGTGCGTGAGGACGGCCGCGAGGGCGACGTGTTCTCGCTGATCGGGCCGAAGCGGTACGACGCGCCGTGGAAGGACATCGAGGCGCAGGGCTGGATCGCGCCCGCCGACTGCATCGAGGTCCGGGTCTCACTGCCGGACGCCTCCCGGATGTCGTACGCGACGGCGGACCCCGAGGAGCGCTACCGGCTGGCCGCCTGCACCCCGGAGAAGCTGGGCGTCGTCCGCGACCTCGTGGCCCGGCACGCCGGGCAGCCGACCCTGGTGATCGGCCAGTACCTCGAGCAGCTCGACGAGCTCGCCACGGCACTGGACGCGCCGGTGATCACCGGGCAGACCACCGTGAAGGAGCGGCAGCGGCTCTTCGACGGCTTCCGCTCGGGCGAGATCGGGCTGCTCGTGGTCTCGAAGGTCGCGAACTTCTCGATCGACCTGCCGACCGCCGAGGTCGCCATCCAGGTGTCGGGGTCCTTCGGCTCGCGCCAGGAGGAGGCGCAGCGCCTGGGTCGGCTGCTGCGGCCGGGCTCCCCCGGCCCGGACGGCGAGCGGAAGGTCGCGCGCTTCTACACGGTCGTCGCCCGTGACACCGTCGACGCCGAGTTCGCCCAGAACCGGCAGCGGTTCCTCGCCGAGCAGGGCTACGCCTACCGGATCGTCGACGCCGAGGACCTCACCGGCGCCTGAACGACCGCACCCCATGCGTTTTGGTCGTGAAACCGGTCGGACCGGGACCAAGACGCATGGGGTGCGGAGAACATCAGGCCGCGGCGGATCCCGCCTCCGCGACCACCAGAGCCCGCTCGAGGATCTCGGTGACCGCACCGACCGGCGTCACCCTCAGCGCCGCGAGGATCTCCGCCGGGACGTCGTCCAGGTCGGGCCGGTTGCGCTCGGGGATGAACACCTCCGCGACGCCGGCCCGCTGCGCGGCGAGCAGCTTCTGCTTCACCCCGCCGATGGGCAGCACCCGGCCGGACAGCGTGACCTCGCCGGTCATCGCGATGTCCGAGCGGACCGGGCGACCGGTCAGCAGCGAGACCAGCGCGGTGACCATGGTGACGCCGGCGGACGGCCCGTCCTTGGGTACGGCGCCCGCGGGGAAGTGCACGTGGATCGACCGCTCGAAGGCCTCGGCGGGGATGCCGAGCTCGGCGGCGTGCGAGCGCACCCACGAGAGCGCGATCCGCGCCGACTCCTTCATCACGTCGCCCAGCTGACCGGTCACGGTCAGGCCCGTCTCGCCGTCGGCGGCCGAGGTCTCGACGTACAGGACGTCACCGCCCATGCCGGTCACCGCGAGGCCGGTGGCGACGCCGGGGACCGACGTGCGCTCCTCGACGTCGGGTGTGAACCGCGGCCGGCCGATCAGCTCCACCAGTGAGTCGACGCCGATGTCGACCCGGTCCACCGAGCCCGACGCGAGCCGGGCGGTGGCCTTGCGGAAGGCCTTGGCGAGCAACCGCTCGACCTGGCGTACGCCGGCCTCGCGGGTGTAGTTCGCCGCGATCTCGCGCAGCGCCTCGTCGCTGATGCTCACCTCGTCGTCCGACAGCGCCGCCCGCTCGAGCTGGCGCGGGACCAGGAAGTCACGCGCGATCGCGACCTTGTCCTCCTCGGTGTAGCCGTCGATGGAGACCAGCTCCATCCGGTCGAGCAGCGCGGCCGGGATCGAGCCGACGTCGTTGGCGGTCGCGATGAACAGCACGTCGGAAAGGTCGAGGTCGAGCTCGAGGTAGTGGTCGCGGAAGGTGTGGTTCTGCGCAGGGTCGAGCACCTCGAGCAGCGCGGCCGCCGGGTCGCCCCGGTAGTCGGAGCCGACCTTGTCGACCTCGTCGAGCAGCACGACCGGGTTCATCGAACCGGCCTCCTTGACGGCCCGCACGACGCGACCGGGCAGGGCGCCGACGTAGGTGCGCCGGTGGCCGCGGATCTCGGCCTCGTCGCGGACGCCACCGAGGGCGACCCGGACGAACTTGCGGCCCAGGGCCCGCGCGACGGACTCGCCGAGCGAGGTCTTGCCGACGCCCGGAGGCCCGGCCAGCAGGACGACGGCGCCGGAGCCGCGACCGCCGACGACCTCGAGGCCGCGCTCGGCGCGGCGGGCCCGGACGGCGAGGTACTCGGTGATCCGGTCCTTGACCTCCTCCAGGCCGTGGTGGTCGGCGTCGAGGACGGCCCGCGCCGCGACGACGTCGGTGTCGTCCTCGGTCGTGACGTTCCACGGCAGGTCGAGCACGGTGTCGAGCCAGGTGCGGATCCAGCCGGCCTCGGGGTTCTGGTCGCTGGAGCGCTCGAGCTTGTCGACCTCGCGCAGCAGCGCCTCGCGGACCTGGTCGGGCACGTCGGCCGCCTCGACCCGCGCCCGGTAGTCGTCGCCACCGTCCGGGTCGCCCTCGCCGAGCTCCTTGCGGATCGCGGCGAGCTGCTGGCGCAGCAGGAACTCGCGCTGGTTCTTCTCCAGCGACTCACGCACGTCGGCGTCGATCTTGTCGCTGACCTCGGACTCGGCGACGAAGTCGCGGGTCCACTCGATCAGCAGCCGCAGCCGCTCGGCGACCTCGGGGGTCTCGAGGAGCTGGCGCTTGCGGTCGTCGGAGAGGTACGGCGCGTAGCCGGCCGTGTCGGCCAGCGTCGCCGGGTCGTCGATCCGGGTCACCTGGTCGGCGACCTGCCAGGCCTCGCGGCGCTGCAGCAGGCCGACGACGAGCTTGCGGTAGTCGTCGGCGAGCGCGCGGACGTCGTCGTCCACGACGCCGCCGTCGACCGGCTCGACCTCCACCCACAGAGCGGCACCGGGCCCGGGCACGCCGCTGCCGATGCGGGCGCGGCCGCCCGCCTTGAGCACGGCGGCCGGCTCGCCGCCGGAGAACCGGCCGACCTTCTCGACGCTCGCCACGACGCCGTACGACGCGTAGCGGTCCTCGAAGCGCGGGGCGAGGAGGACCTGGGCGGTCTCACCGCTCTCGCGGGAGGCGATCTGGGCGGCGTCGATGGCGGCTCGGGCGGGCTCGTCGAGCTCGACCCGCACCACCATGCCGGGAAGCACCACCACGTCGGAGAGGAACAGCACCGGAAGCTGGATCGGGTTCGTCATGCACCTTCCAATGCATTCCGGGTTTGCGGTGTTCCGGCGTTCGCCGACGGCGAACCCGGGAACTCCCCGGAGCGCAGTGCTCAGTCGAGCAGGCGCGACGGGACGAGGGTGACCTCGAACGGCGCGGAAGCGGCCCACTCCTCGTCCGCCGCGACCAGCGCTGCCACCTCGTAGCGTCCGTCCCGCAGCTCCCACGCGGTGATGCTGGGGACATCCGGGTCGAGGATCCAGTACGACGGCACACCGGCGCGCTCGTAGATGCGCTTCTTGCGCACCTGGTCGCGGCCGCGGCTGCTCGGCGAGAGGATCTCGACGACCAGCAGCGGAGCGCCCGTCAGCCCCCGCTGCTCCGGCCGATCGCGCTCGACGACGAGAAGGTCGGGCTCGACCACCGACAGCTCCTCCACCTGCACGTCGAACGGTGCCGCCAGCACGACCAGTCCCGTCGGGCAGGCGAGCCGCAGCGCGTAGTAGAGGTTGCCGGACGAGCGCTGGTGATCGAACGACGGGGCCGGCGACATGACGATCTCACCCTCGAGCAGCTCGTAGCGGTTGCCGTCGTCGGGCATCCGGTCGAGGTCCTCGCGGGTGTGGCCCGGACCGAGGGTCGGGGTGGTCATGTGCTCCATCGTGCCTCCTCACGCCGAGAGCTCGCCAGCGCGCAACCGGGCCCGGTCGGCGGCCGAGCGGCCCTCGGCGGCACCCCAGGCGTCGTACCGGCCCCCGACGTGGCGCTCGCGCAGGCGACCCGCGAAGATCCGGTCGACCTCCTCCTCGACCGCGACGGCGCGGGAGCGAAGCACCGGGAGCGACGCGCTGGAGCCCGGGTCGGCCAGGACCGCGGCCTCGACCGCCGCGAGTCGCTCGCGGATCCGGGCCGCGAAGCCGAGGTGGAAGGACTGCCGGAAGGCGGTGGACCGGGGCCGGGCGCCGGAGCCGGCGCCGTGGGCGGCGGAGGCGAGGGCGTTGCCCGCCTGCACGAGCAGGGAGGTGAAGAGGACCTCCACGGTGGCGAGGTCCTCGGCATGCCCCACGACCGCCGCGAGGTCGAGTCCGCCGAGCTCGACGGCACGGCAGCGGTTGGCCTCCGCCACCGCCACGAGGAGCACGCCCTTGGCCGCTGCGTACGGGGGCTCGAGGAGGATCCGGACCATCCCCGGGCCGCCGTCGGCCGCGGGGTCGACGAGCCGGGCCCGGTCGACCGCCTGGCGCGACATCAGCTGCTGCGCCTTCGCCGTCAACGCCTCCGCCTCGGCCTCGAACGTCGTCGACTCCGCCTTGGCGAGCAGCTTGCGGATCCGGTCGAGGACCGGGTCGGCCGCCGTGGACCCGCTGGGCGAGACGACCTCCACGACGGACGGGTCGGCCCCCGGCGGAGGGACGAGGACCGGTATCCGGGGCACACGCGCCAGCACCCGCCACACGTCGGCCGCGGTGTCGTAGCACCGGGGCCGCGCGACGCTCTCGCGACGTCGCCACTGGCGCAGCCAATCGAGCCGGGTCGACTCCGAGCAGGAGGCGAGCCGATCCACCTGACCCTGCCAGCGCGGGTCGACGGCGCCGGAGCGGCGGTCGTGGTCGGCGACGACCGCCAGGTCGACCAGCCTCCCGCCGGCACGCCCGAGCCGGCGGCTCACCGCATGGACCACCTCGGCCGGCTGCCAGCCCAGCCCGTACGCCGCGGCGACGCCCTGGAGCAGGACACGCTCCACCATCGGGTCGACGATCGCCACCGAGTAGGCCGTGAGCCGCTCCGCGTCCGCGCTCGGGACCTGCCGGCTCCCGGTCGGCCGCCACAGCAACCGTTGCAGGACCTCACGCGCCCCGCGCGCGTCGTACCGATCTCCCGTCATGGGCGCCTCCGTTCGTCGTGGAAGCACGACGCTGGCGGGAGGGGTCGACAGGGCGACGCGTCTCGCCGGCGAGGCTGTGGAGAACGGGCCACGGCACGGGGGCTGTGGAGGGCGGACGAACCCGCCGGTGACGGGCGGGACAGGTGAGACGGTTCAGGCCTCCGCCCAGTCGGGGCGGCACATCCGGCACGAGGTCGGCGAGACCTCCACGCTGGTGACCCTCGTGGCCGGCGGGCTCGGCGTGGCCGTCGTACCCGGGGCCCGGTGCGGGCGAGCTCGCCGTGGCCCAGCGGGCCGAGCGCACCGAGCCGCACCCACACGGCGCGCTGAGCGTGCTGCGCGACCTGGTCAGCGGCTGGCGGCGATCACCGCAGTGAGACGTCGGTGCAGCTCGAGCAGCTCCTCGATCGGCATCCCGAGCCGCTCGACGATGGCCGGGGGGATCGCCTCGGCCTGCTCGCGCAGCGCGCGGCCTTGCTCGGTCAGGACCACGGCGAGCGCGCGCTCGTCGCGCGGGTCGCGCTCGCGCCGCAGGTAGCCGGCCGCCTCGAGCCGCTTGAGCAACGGCGAGAGCGTGCCCGGGTCGAGCTCGAGGAGCTTGGCGAGCTCGGAGACGCGCAACGGCTCGCTCTCCCACAGGGCCAGCATCACCAGGTACTGCGGATGGGTCAGCCCCAGCGGCTCGAGCAGCGGCCGGTAGAGCGCGACCACACTGCGTGAGGCGATCGCGAGGGCGAAGCAGACCTGCTGGTCGAGCGCCAGCGGATTCTCGACGACGGGGGAATCAACGCGGGTGCTCATGTTGTTAGTGTAGCAATAGTTGTTGTACAAACTATTAGGCCACCAATCGAATCGGAGCTGCCCGATGAGCATCGACACCGCCCCCCGCCGACGCCGCCACCTGATGGACCCGGCGAACCCGGTCCGGCCGGTCAACGACCGATCGCTGACCCAGGTCCAGCGCTACGTCATGTCCACCCTGGCCGTCTTCACCGCCGCCCACATGGCGGCGGGCATGGTGGTGGCCGCCCTGGAGATCGACTCGTCGGCCACCGCCGCCCGGGTCGGGCTCAACGTCATCGCGGGCGCGTTCATGGCGATCGCGGTGGTCGGCGCACGCGCGATCCACCACCGCCCGGTTCTCACCTGGTGGCTGTTCGTCGCCCCGCTGACCACCGCGGCCGGCATCTGGCTCACCATTCCCTGACGCAGGGCCGACGGCACGCCTCCCCAGTCCGCCGGCACGGACCCGCGCCGGGCCGCAGCCGCCGACGACCTGGCCGCGCTCGACCCCGAGGGCTACGCCCGAGTGTGCGAGGCGCTCGCCGGCTTCGACCTCCGCGACGTCCGCGACCGGCTGGCCGCCGTGGGGGTTCCCCTGCTCACGGTCGCGGGCGCCGACGACGTCGCGCCCCCTCCGTAGGCGATGGCCTGGCTGCTCCTGGCCGACCTCAGCGCGCGCGAGGCCGCTTGTAACTAAGTGTTACGTGCACAAATCGGGTGCCACAGCACCCGGTGGCAGCAACAACGCCCGGGCAGACGGGCACTCCCGCGACGCAGGCGGCCTCGCCGCCCACCGTCGCCTCGTGCGGCGCAACCACCCGGGCGCTATGACCACCACCCGGGTGCTGTGGCACCGAAATTCACGATGTAACACTTAGTTACAAGCGCCGGACCGACGTCAGTCCTCGTTCTCCTCGGCGAACTGCTCGTGGTTGCGGATGACCTCCGCGATGATCACGTTGAGGATCTTCTCAGCGAAGTGCGGGTCGAGCCCCGAGCTCTCCGCCATCGACCGCAGCCGCGCGATCTGCACCGCCTCGCGGGCCGGGTCGGCCGGCGGCATCGCGGCGCGCGCCTTGAGGCGGCCGACCGCCTCGGTGCACTTGAACCGCTCCGCCAGCAGGTGCACGAGGGCGGCGTCGAGGTTGTCGATGCTCGACCGGAGTCGGTGGAGCTCGGCCCGGGCGTCGTCAGCACTCACGTGCTCCATCCTGCCCTACGATCCGGACGAGTCAGGACCGACAACCGCAGACCGAGAGGACGCCCCATGAGCGACGACCAGGTGATGTACACCCTCGAGCCGGACGAGCAGCCGACCCGCTGGTACAACATCGTCGCCGACCTGCCGACTCCTCCCCCGCCGCCCCTGCACCCGGCGACCCACGAGCCGGTCGGCCCCGACGACCTCGCGCCGCTGTTCCCGCCGGAGCTGATCGCGCAGGAGGTCACGGCCGAGCGGTACGTCGACATCCCGGAGCCGGTGCTCGAGGTCTACCGGCAGTACCGGCCGAGCCCGCTCTACCGGGCCCGCCGCTGGGAGCAGAGGCTCGGCACCAGCGCCCGGATCTACTACAAGTACGAGGGCGTCTCGCCGGCCGGCTCGCACAAGGTCAACACCGCGGTGCCGCAGGTCTACTACAACAAGATCAACGGGATCACCCGGCTCACGACCGAGACGGGTGCCGGCCAGTGGGGCACCGCGCTGTCCTACGCCAGCGCGCTGTTCGGCGTCGAGTGCGAGGTGTGGCAGGTCGGGGCGTCGTACGACACCAAGCCGCAGCGCCGCACGCTGATCGAGGTCTTCGGTGGCAAGGTGCACCGCTCGCCGAGCCGGATGACCGAGTCGGGCAAGGCGTTCCCCGAGGGGCACCCCGGCTCCCTCGGCATCGCGATCTCCGAGGCGGTGGAGGTCGCGGCGCAGGACCCGGAGGCCAAGTACGCGCTGGGCTCGGTGCTCAACCACGTGCTGCTGCACCAGACGGTGATCGGCGAGGAGTCGCTGCTCCAGCTGGCCAAGGCCGGCGAGGCCGGCGCCGACCTGGTCGTCGGCTGCGCGGGCGGCGGCTCTAACTTCGCCGGCCTGGCGTTCCCGTTCCTGCGCGAGAAGCTCGCCGGCAACCAGGCCCCGCGGATCCTCGCGGTGGAGCCGAGCTCGTGCCCGACCCTGACCCGGGGCGAGTACCGCTACGACTTCGGCGACACGGCCGGTCTCACGCCCCTGATGAAGATGCACACCCTCGGCCACGACTTCGTCCCGTCGACGATCCACGCGGGCGGCCTGCGCTACCACGGCATGGCGCCCCTGGTCTCGCACGCCGTGCACGAGGGTCTGATCGACGCGACCGCGCTGCACCAGAGCGAGTGCTTCGAGGCTGCGGTCGAGTTCGCCCGCACCCAGGGCATCGTCCCGGCGCCGGAGTCGTCCCACGCCCTGGCCCAGGTACGACGCGAGGCGCTCGCCGCGGCCGAGGCGGGCACGTCGCCGGTCATCGTGGTCGGGCTCTCCGGGCACGGCCTGCTCGAGCTCGGCGCCTACGAGACGTTCCTCAGCGGCCGCCTCGAGGACGACCCGCTGTCGGACGAGGCGCTCGCCGAGGCGCTGGCGAACGTGCCGGTGGTCGGCTGACCCGACGCCGGACGACCCGGGGACGCGAGGCGTCCCCGGGTCGTCGTACGCCTCAGGCCGGGACGGGTGCCGGCATCGGCGCCGGGAGCCGGCGCCGCACCCCCAGCAGCGCGACCCCGGCCACCACGGCACCGGCGCCGGCCACCCAGGCGATCGCCCAGCCGGTCCCCGAGGCAGCTCCGTCGCTCGCCGCGCGGCTGCGGTAGAGCGCATCGGCCGCCGCCAGCGCGACGGCGCCGACGACCTGCCGGCCCAGCAGCAGCGTCCCCATCGCCGCGGCGAGGTCGCGCGGAGCGACGGTCCGCGACAGGGCGATCTGGAGGCCGGACAGCTGTGGCCCCATGCCGAGCCCCAGCACCGCCATCGCGACCAGCGGCAGCGCGCCCGAGCTCGACGTACCCAGGGCGAGGAAGCCCAGTGCGCCGGCCCCCGTCACCGCGCTGGCGACGACGAGCGGCACCCGCAGCGCACCGCTGCCGACGAGCACGGCACCGACGTTGACTCCCACCAGGAGGGCGAGCAGGAGCGGGTAGACCCGGATGCCGGCTCCGGTCGCGTCGATGCCGCCGTCGACCTGGTACCACCGCGGGACGAGGAGCACGCACGCGTAGATGCCGGTCGTCGCGAAGGCGGCCGCGACCAGGAGCCGTCGGGACGCGGGGTCCGTGAGCAGGCGCAGCGGCACGATCGGCGCAGCCGCCGTGGCCTCCACCCGCACGAACAACGCGATGCCCAGGACTCCCAGCACAAGGGCGCCGCCGGTCGACGGCAGCAGCCAGTCACCGAGCTGCTGGTGCCGGTTGAGGGCGACCAGCAGGGCCCCGACGCCGAGGACGAGGCTGGCGATGCCGGCGAGGTCGACATCGGTGCGGCGGGACTCGGTCCGCCCGAACGAGGCCGGCAGCGCGCGGACGAGCAGCCCCATCGCGACCAGGCCGATGGGCAGGTTGACCAGAAACGCCCAGCGCCAGCCGATGTGGTCGGTGAGCAGGCCGCCGATGAGGGGTCCGGCGACGAAGCTGATCGCCATGACCGCGGAGATCGCCGCCTGTCCCGCGCCCTTCTTGCTGTCGCGCGAGAGCTCGTTGACGACGAGGAAGCTGAGCGCCTCGAGGGCGGCGGCGCCGGCGCCCTGGGTGGTGCGACCCGCCACGAGCACGGGCATCGACCCGGCCGCCGCGCACACCGCGGAGCCGGCGAGGAACAGCGCCATGCCTATCAACAGCATGTCGCGGCGCCCCGTCCGGTCCGAGAGCCGGGTGGCCACCGGCAGCAGGACGGTGGCCGGGACGAGGTAGCAGGTGAAGGCCCACACGTACCAGGACGGTCCGCCGAGGTCGGCCACGATCCGCGGCAGGGCGGTGCCGACGATGGTCTGGTCGAGCATCGCGAGCAGGAGCCCGGACACCACCGCCGCCCAGAGCATGGCCCGTCGACGCGGGCTGAGGTCGGGTGCGTTCATATGTCAAAACTGACATGTCATTTTCGACATGTCAAAAATGGAGTGCCAGGTACGCTCGGCCCATGTCGTTGCGCCACGCGATCCTGGGCCTGCTCGCTCGCAAGCCCTCCACCGGCTACGAGCTGTCGGGGATGTTCGACGCCTCGCTCCGGTCCGCCTGGCACGCCCGGCACAGCCAGATCTACCCCGAGCTGGCCCGCCTGGAGGAGGGCGGACTGGTGGAGGTCGTCGACCGCGGGCCCCGCGGCAGCAAGACCTACGCGCTCACCGACGACGGCCGGACCGAGCTGCGCCGCTGGCTCGTCGACGACGAGCCCGACCGGTCGCAGCGCAACGAGAGCGCCGTGCGGCTGTTCCTCAACCAGCTGCTCGATCCGGCCGACCGCCGCAAGGTGTTCACCCGGGACCTCGAGCACGTCGAGGCCGAGACCGCGGCGCTGCTCGACCTGCGCGAGCGGATGGACCCCGACGAGCCGTTCGCCGCCCAGATCGAGCTGGGCCTGCGGATCAACGAGGTGCTCGCCACCTGGCTGCGCGAGCAGGCCGAGCGCTGAGGCGCACGCCGTACCTGCCCGGAAATGGCCTGCACAACACATTTCCCGCCCTCTAGCGTCCTGCGCCGGGACACCCCCGAGACCGACTCACGAGAAGGGCGACGACGCAGGACATCACGATGGAGAAGATCACCCCGAAGCTCCTCAGCTGGGCTTCGATCCTCGAGCAGGGCACGCGCGACCAGGCGATGACGACGGCACGGATGCCGTTCATCCATCCCCACCTCGCGCTGATGCCCGACGCCCACCTGGGCCTGGGCGCGACGGTGGGCTCGGTCATCCCGACCCTCGGTGCGATCATCCCGGCCGCGGTCGGCGTCGACATCGGCTGCGGCATGATCGCCGTGCGCACCCGGTTCACCGCCGACCAGCTCCCCGCCGACCGGCGAGCGCTGCGGGAGGCCATCGAGCGTGCGGTCCCGGTCTCGGCCGGCGCGGCCAACCGAACGATCAGCAGGGAGCACACCGAGCGACGCCTCGCCGAGCTCACCACGCTGGCCGAGCAGGCCGGCTTCGAGCCCGGGCGGTACGCGAAGCAGTGGGAGCTGCAGCTGGGCACGCTCGGGTCGGGCAACCACTTCATCGAGGTCACCCTCGACGAGGAGCGGCGGGTCTGGCTGTTCCTGCACTCGGGGTCGCGCGGCGTCGGCAACAAGATCGCGCAGCGGCACATCCAGGTCGCCCGCGACCTGTGCGCGAAGTGGTGGGTCGACCTCCCCCACCCGGACCTCGCCTACCTCGCCGAGGGCACCGACGAGTTCTGGGCCTACATCCGCGAGATGCGGTGGGCACAGCGTTACGCCCTGCTCAACCGCGAGGAGATGATGGACCGGGTGGTCCGGCAGCTCGCCGAGTGGATGGGCCTCGGCTCGGCCGACGAGGTCGAGCGGGTCGAGGAGATCAACTGCCACCACAACTACACCGAGCAGGAGCGCCACTTCGGCGCAGACGTGTGGCTCTCCCGCAAGGGCGCGATCAACGCGGAGCGGGGGCGGCCGGGGCTGATCCCGGGTTCGATGGGGACGTCGTCGTACGTCGTCAGCGGCCTCGGCAACCCCGTCGCGCTCCACTCGGCGCCGCACGGCGCCGGCCGGGAGTACTCCCGGTCCAAGGCGCGCCGGACGTTCACCCGCGAGCAGCTGCGGGAGGCGATGGCAGGCATCGAGTACCGCGACACCGACGCGTTCATCGACGAGATCCCGGCGGCGTACAAGGACATCGATCGGGTGATGGCCGACGCGGCCGACCTCGTCGAGGTCCGGCACGTGCTGCGCCAGATCGTGAACGTGAAGGGCGACTGAGGCACCACCAGCGGGGGTTCCGGTGACAGCGGCCGGGGCGGTCGGTTTGAATACCGGGGTGGAGGACGACCATCCCGACCTGACCGACCTGCCCTGGCCGTTGACCGGCGCCGACGCCCTGCGCGAGGAGCTGCTGGCGGCCTACGGCGACCCGAGCCGGGGACACCACGGCACCCGCCATCTCGCCGAGGTGCTGCGGCGGCTCGACGAGCTCGCCGCCGCGGGCGTGACCTACGCCCGGACGCCGGTCCTGCTCGCCGCCTGGTTCCACGACGCCGTCTACGACGGCGAGCGGGACGCCGAGGAGCGCTCCGCGGCCTGGGCGGAGGACGCGCTGCCCGGCCACGCGGACCCGGCGACGGTCGCCGAGGTCGCCCGGCTGGTCCGGCTCACCGAGCACCACCGCCCCGACACCGCGGACGCCAACGGCTGCGCGCTGTCCGATGCCGACCTCTCGATCCTGGCCGCGACGCGGGAGCGCTACGACGAGTACGTCGCCGCCGTGCGCTCGGAGTACGCCCACCTCGACGACGAGGTGTTCGCCGCCGGCCGGGCCGAGGTGCTGCGCGCGCTGACCGACACCCCCGCGCTGTTCCGCACGGCGCACGGCCGCAGCGAGTGGGAGCAACCCGCGCGGGCCAACGTCGCCCGGGAGCTCGCGGGTCTACCGGCCTAGGAGTCTGCTGAACAGGACGGGCGATCGCGAGCGACGCCGGGTGCGTGCGGTCGCCAGAGCGGCGAGGACAGGCGTGGCGGGTCACTTCAACCGAGCCGAACGCAGCGAACGCTCCACCCGGCGCCGCGCAGCCGCGCGGATTGTTCAGCAGTCTCCTAGCTCCGCACGCGCCACGTCGGCGATCTTCCTCATCGCAGCCAGGTGGTCGCCCTGCTGGTCGACCCAGTCGATCACCTCCCCCTTCATGGACAAGAGCCGGTCGACGATCACGACCAGCCGCCGGGCGCCGTCGACCAGGTCGGTCACGGCGTCGAGGCCCTCGACGGCGACCTCCGCTGCGAACCCGGCCCAGCCCGCGGGCCCCGCCGCCCGCGCGAGCAGGCGGGCCATCAGCCAGGTGCCCCTCTCGACCAGCTCCACGACCAGCTCCTCGACCTCGACCGCCAGCCGTTCGGCGAATCGCGCCACCTCCTCGAACACCGGGACCGTCAGCGCCAACAGCTCGCCGGCGGCACGGGCGGCCGCGGCGTGGCGCCCCAGCCGGAGCAGGTACGACGCCGCCGCCTCGCCCTCCCAGCGCCGGCCCACGGCCAGCGCCAGCCGCGTCGTGGAGCCGGCGTAGCGGGCCAGCGCGGCGTCGGCGTACCCGATCGCCTCGGCGTTCTGCCTGATCCGGCGATGGTCTCCGGTCAATGGCAGCACGACCAGCTCCCGGAGGCTCCCCTCGGGCAGCCGGCGTAGCCCGAGGCCGAGACCGTTGAGGACGTCGATCCCGGTGTTGACCGTGTCGCGGATCCGGTCGAAGGTGCGGTCCAGCGCCCGGAACTCCGCGTCGTGGCGCAGCCGGTCGGGGCCGAGCGCCGGCTCCGGGAGCACCAGCGGCTCGGCGGTCACCGGGCCACCACCGGCATCCGGGCGACGGCCCCGGCGTCGACCGCGCGCAGGTCACGCCGGGTCGATGCGACCGCCCGGCGCAGGTCGGCCCAGTCGCCGGCGGCGAGGTCGCGGAGGTCGTCGAAGCCGTCGGCCAGCAGGTCCATCAGCTCGGCGAGCGGGCGCAGCAGGCACAGCGGGCTGGGCTCGAAGCCGGACCGCTGGCACACCCAGCGGCCGGCGTACGCCGTGATCTCGGCGACCTGGCCGGCCAACCCGGCCATCTCCTCGTCGAGGCGGTCGAGGTCGGCCCACGCGACGGACAGGGTCATGACGGTCCCCTCTCGGTGGCCCCCGCGGGTCGGGAGCGGCGACGGCTGCGATGCCCCCCTCGGGGCCGTCACCAAACCCGCGCACAATGGACCTGTGGACGACAGCGTGATCTTCCGGGCCCGAGCGCAGGTGCTGGCCGACCTGCAGGCCCGCGCCCTCGGGACGCCGGACTCCGTGACCCTGCTCGAGGACGCCTGCGCCGAGCGCCGCTGGTGGCTGGAGCAGTGGCCCGAAGGGGCGGCGTTCATCGCCGGTCTCGTGGCCCAGGACGTCCAGGACGGGCTCGCCGACCGGTTCGGCCGCCATGCCCGCGAAGGCCTGTGGCCGGTGTGCACGCACTGCGAGGACGGCCCCGTGCACGCGCTGCACATCGAACCCGACCTCGGCGGCCCGGACCCGACCTGGGTGTGCGAGGAGTCCGGGGTGGCGGTCGCGCCCCTGGGCGGCCTCGACTCCTGATCGGCGACCCGCACGTCGTACGAACACCTGTTCGATCTGGGGGTATCCTCGATCCATGACGGTGGACTTCCAGACCAGCCTGTTCGACGCCGCGGCGAGCGAGGTCACCACCGAGCGGCGCGCGCTCAGCGCGGGGGCGTGGGTCGACGTCGCGCGCGACTGGCTGCCCGACGCCGACGAGGTGTTCGCCACCCTGGTCCGCGAGGTGCCGTGGCGTGCGGAGCGGCGGGCGATGTACGACCGGGTGGTCGACGTACCCCGCCTCGTGTTCACCTACATGATCGGCGACGAGCTCCCCCACCCCGCGCTGACGGCCGCCCGCGAGCGGCTGAGCGCGCGGTACGCCGATGAGCTCGGCGAGCCGTTCCGGACCGCCGGCTGCTGCTACTACCGCGACGGGCGCGACAGCGTCGCCTGGCACGGCGACACCATCGGGCGCGGCTCGACCCACGACACCATGGTCGCGATCGTGTCGGTCGGCGACCCGCGGCGGCTCCACCTGCGCCCGCGCGATCCCGAGCGGCGCGACGAGGCGTTCGCGGTCGAGATGGGACACGGCGACCTGGTCGTCATGGGCGGCAGCTGCCAGCGGACCTGGGAGCACGCCGTGCCCAAGGTCGCCGCCGCCGGGCCGCGGATCTCGGTGCAGTTCCGGCCGTTGAACGTCTTCTAGCCTCGATGTTTCGTGGCTAGGACGCCGCGTCGAGCTCCGCCTTCGAGCGGACGATGCAGAACTCGTTGCCCTCGGGGTCGGCGAGGGTGACCCAGCCGGTGCCGGGGCCGTGGATGCCGCGGTGGTCGGCGACCTGGGTGGCGCCGTACTGCAGCAGCCGCTCGACCTCCTCGTCCCGCGTGCCGGCGCGCGGGCGCAGGTCGAAGTGCACCCGGTTCTTGCCGGTCTTGCGCTCCGGGACCTCGATGAACAGCACCTGGTGGCCGGTGTCGGGGTCGACGATCATGCACTCCTCGTGCCCCGGCTCGTTGGGGTCGTCGGGCAGGTCGGTGTAGCCGAGCACGGGCTTCCACCACTCCGAGAGCGCGAAGGCGTCGGCGCAGTCGACGGTGGTGTGCGAGATGTACGACGTCATGCCCCCACCCTTGCCGGGGCGCTCGGCCCGGGCAACCCGGTTTCGGGTCAGGGCGTCGCGGACGGCGCGGGCGACGGCGTGAGCGTGGCGGTGACGGTCTCGGTCACCGTCGTGGTCGCGGTCGGCGTCGGCGGCGTCCCGGTGGACGTCGCAGGATCGGTCGGCCCGGTGGGGACAGTGGGGACGGTGGTCACCGTGTCGCCGTCCGTCGGGGTCGACGTCGGGGTCGGAGTCGGCGTCGGCGTGGGCTCCCGCTCCGGCGGGGACTGCTTCCGGTCGCCGTCGCCCTTGCCGTCGTCGCCGAAGACGCCACCGATCGAGGTGCGGTCCTTGCCGTCGGTGCCGCCCGTGATGGAGGAGACACTCTTGCCGGCGATCAGCTCGACGGCGCTGATCACCACCAGCGACAGCACGAAGACCGCGGCGGCGAGGACGGCGATCTGCTTCCAGGGCAGCGTGGCCCAGCGGCTCGCCCCAGGAGGCTCGGCGGCGGCGTCGGCGACCGCGGCCTCCTCCTCGGCCGCCTCCTCCAGGTGGCGGTGCGCGCGGTCCAGCTCGCGCTCGGCGGCGGCGGGGTCGGAGCGGCGCGCGGCCCGCCGTACGTTCTGCTCGGCGAGGCTGACCCGCTGCATCGCCGCGGCCTGGACCTCGGCCATCCGGCGCCGGCTGGACTCGATGCCCTGCTTGTAGAGGGCAGTGCTGACCGTGGCGATGACGCTGCCGAGGGCGGCGCCGATCAGGGTGCCGGCCGCGCCGAGGGTGGAGAGCAGCAGCGCGACGGTGACCGCCGCGCCCGCGCCGGCGAAGGTCGCGGGCCAGTCGATCCGCGTCCTTCGCTCCTCGCCACCCTCGTCAGCCATGGTGCTCGCGACCGTCAGTCGGTGCCGTTCGCGGCGATGAAGGCGAGGATCTGCTCGGCGAGCTCGGGGCGGCACACGATGACGTCGGGCAGGTAGACGTCGGCCTGGTTGTAGACCAGCTCGCTGCCGTCGACGCGCGAGGTGAACAGGCCGGCGGCGCGGGCGACCGCGACCGGGGCGGCGGAGTCCCACTCGTACTGCCCGCCGGCGTGGACGTAGGCGTCGGCCACGTCACGCACCACCGACATCATCTTCACGCCGGCCGAGCCCATCGGGACCAGCTCGGCGTCGAGCTCCTTCGCGAGCGCCTCGACGAACGCCGGCGGGCGGGTGCGGGAGACCGCGATCCGCGGTCGCTGCGAGGTGCGGGTCGGCACGACCGGCGGCGTACCGGTGTTGAAGGTCTCGCCCAGCGCGGGCTGCGCGACGGCGCCGGCGATGAGCTCGCCGTCCTGCCAGAGCGCGACGTGCACGGCCCAGTCGTCGCGCGGGGGCTCGGAGAACTCGCGGGTGCCGTCGAGCGGGTCGACGATCCAGACCTTCGCCGCGGTCAGGCGGGCGTCCTTGTCGGCGGCGCTCTCCAGCGCCTCCTCGGAGAGGACCGCGTCGTCGGGGCGGTAGGTCGCCAGCAGGTCCATCAGCAGCAGGTGGGCGGCGCGGTCGCCGGCGTCCTTGAGCTCCTTGCCCTCCAGCCCCTCCGTGCGCACCTCGAGGAGGCGGCGACCGGCCTCCTCGGCCAGCCAGGCGGCGAGGAGGTGGTCGTCGGCGACGACCTCGGGAGCGGGGGTTCCGGGCTCGAAAGTCACGCGGTCAGCGTAGTGGGCGCCCGCGGAGCCGCGGCTCCCTGTCCGTTGACTTGCCGCATCCTCGCCGTTGAGCTGCCGCATCCTCGCCGTCGAGTTGCCACATCCTCGCCCGTGAGTTGCCGGCGCGCGGGTAGCCGGCCGGGGGCCGAGGCAACTCAACGGTTGGGAACCGGCGACTCAACAGAGAGGAAGGGGCAGCTCAACTGTTGAAGCGGGACTGGGTCTTCTCGAGGCCGTCGGCGATGAGGGACTCGACGGCGTCGGCGGCCGAGTCGATCTGGAACGGCAGCTCCTTGCGCTCGGTCGTCCCGTAGTTGGAGAGCACGAAGTCGGCGACCTCCTGGCGACCCGGCGGGCGGCCGATGCCGGCCCGGACCCGGAAGAAGTCGCCGGTACCCAGCGAGGAGCGCATCGACTTGAGGCCGTTGTGGCCGTTGTCGCCGCCGCCCTTCTTGATGCGCAGCGTGCCGAAGTCGATGTCGAGCTCGTCGTGGATCGCGATGACCCGGTCGGCGGGGACCTTGTAGAAGGTCGCGAGCGCCTTGACCGGGCCGCCCGACTCGTTCATGTACGAGCGGGACTTGGCCAGGACCACCCGGGGGCCGGGGGCGCCCGGAGCGCCGAGGCGGCCCTCGACGACGTCGGCACGGCCGGACTTGTGGGCGCGGAAGCCGCTGCCCATCCGGCGGGCGAGCTCGTCGACCACCAGGTAGCCGATGTTGTGCCGGTGCCCGGCGTACGACGGGCCGGGGTTGCCGAGCCCGACGACGAGCCAGACGTCGGCGGTGGTCGCGTCAGCCACGAAGGTCTCCTCGTCGGGTGCGGCGGTGCTCCCCGGCGCGGAGGTCCGCGCCGGGGAGATCAGTCGGCCCAGGAACCACCTGAGCCGGCTGGTGATCACTCGCTGTCGCCGGCCTCAGCAGCCTCGGCGGACGTCTCGGCAGCGGGCTCCTCGGCGCTCTGCTCGGTGACGTTGACGACCAGGGTCTCGGCGTCGGTCAGCAGGCTGATGCCGGCCGGGAGCTCGATCTGGCCGGCAAGGATCTGGGTGCCGGCCTCGGCGCCCTCGATGCTGACCTCGAACTGCTCGGGGATGTGGGTGGCCTCGGCCTCGACCTGGACGGTGGTGTTCTCGGTGACGACCAGGGTGCCGTTGACAGCGTCGCCGACGATGTGGACCGGGACGTCGACGGTGACCTTCTCGCCCCGCGTCACGGCGACGAAGTCGACGTGCTCGAGGACGCGGCGGACCGGGTCGACCTGGACCTGCTTGGTCAGGGCGAGCTGCGAGGTGCCGTCGAACTCGAGCTCGAGGACGGCGTTGGCGCCACCGTGCTTGATGGCCATCATCGTGTCGTGGCCCGGGAGGGTCAGGTGGACCGGCTCGTTGCCGTGACCGTAGACGACGGCGGGGATCTTGTTCTCGCGACGGATGCGGCGGGCGGCGCCCTTGCCGAACTCGGTGCGGACCTCGGCCTGGATCTTGTCGCTGCTCATGGGGAACTCCTGATCGTCAGTGGTGATGGGCGGCTGCGCCCGGAGACGAGAAACGCCGCGCTTCCCTCACCCGGTGACCGGCAGGGCGCGCGGCGTCATGAAGACAGACCGGCCCAGTCGATCACGGAGTCACAGAAGCGGGAGCTCCCTCGCCGAGGCAACCGGAGAAGACTACTCGCGGGGACAGGGCCGGACGAAATCGTCACCGGCCCGGCAACCAGGGGTCGGTGATCTCCCGCAGGTCCGCGAGGGCCTCCTTGAGCGCGGCCATGCGCTCGGCTCCCAGGTGTCGGGTCCACTCGCGCTCGATCGCCCGCTCCTCGCGGCGCGCGACGTCCAGCACCTCGCGCCCGCGCGGCGCGATGACCACGAGCCGGGCCCGGGCGTCGGCAGGGTCGGGCACCCGGACGACGTACGCCGCCCGCTCGAGCTGGTCGACCAGCACGCTCGCGCTCTGCTTGGTGATCCGCGCCTGCTCGGCCAGCTCGGTCACCCGGATCCCGTCCTCGCTCAGCCGCGCGGCGACCCGGGCCATGGCGAGGGTCAGGTCGTCGTAGCCGGCGGCCGCGATGGCCTCGGAGACGCGCTGCTCGACGTACCGCGCGCCGATGAACATCAGCAGCGCCGGGTGCGGGTCGGGCATCTGGGCTCCTCGAACCTTGACGAATTGGTCAGCCAGGCTGACGATATCAGTCAGGCAGACTGACGACCGGGAGTCGACATGGAGAAGGCCACGATCTGGGCGCACATCCACGCCGAGCGCGCCGCGCTCGCAGCGACACTGGCCGACCTCGATCCGGCGGACTGGGCACACGACACGCTCTGCCCCGGCTGGACGGTCCACGACGTGGCGGCGCACGTCATCTCGACACCGCAGATCGGCTGGACCCAGATGCCCGCGATGATGGCGCGCAACCTCGGCCGTGGCTACAACACGATGATCTACCGCGAGGTGAAGCGCCTCGGTGCCCGCGAGACGCGGGAGAGCATCCTCGGCGACTTCGAGCGGTTCGCGACCAGCACGCACCACGTGCCGACCACGACGTCGGTCGAGCCGCTGATCGACGCCCTCCTCCACCACCAGGACATCGCCCGCCCGCTGAGCCGGACGCGCACCATGGCCCCGGAGGCCGCCGCCGTCGCCGCGGACCGGGTACGACGCCTCGCGCCCCTGATGGGGACCGGGAGGCTGGTGCGGAGCGTCCGGATGGCCGCGACCGACATCGACTGGGCCCGCGGCACGGGGCCCACCGTCAGCGGACCGGTCCAGGAGCTGCTCATGCTCGCCTCCGGGCGCGCGCCCGACCCGGACCTGGTGAGCGGCGAGGGGCTGGCGCTCGTCGCTCGCTAGCCGCACGGTTGGTTGATACCGCTTTATACTTGGGCGAAGTATAAAGACGCATCACACCGGAGGCCGGTCATGGCGAGCAATCCCTACACCCCTGGCCAGGTGCCCCGGATCCTGGCCGGACGGGCCGTGGAGATGCGCCGGATCGAGGGCCTGCTCGCCCGGGTCGCGACCTACGGCGAGCTCGGTGGCCCGCTCATGGTGTTCCACGCACCCCGCGGCATCGGCAAGACGTCGCTGCTCCGCGCTGCCCAGCGGGGCGCCGTGGAGTCCGGGTTCGTGACCGCGTGGGTGGCGTGCTCCCGGCAGCAGCCCGTGCTCTCGGCCATCGCGCACAGCGTCGCCCGGGCGCTCGAACGGGCGGACGCCGTACCGACGGGGAACCGGTGGCGCGGCCAGCTGGACCGGCTCACCGTCGAGGTCGGCGTGCCGGGGGCGAAGGTGCAGGCAGAGGTGGCCCGCCGGGAGCCGGCCGCTCCCCCGCAGGCGGCGATCGGGATGCTCGAGTCGCTGCTGCACGAGGCCGCCACGTCCGTGCGGGCGCACGGCGGCGCAGGGCTGTTCCTGCTGCTCGACGAGCTCCACACCGCGTCGGCCGACGAGATGTCGGTGCTGCTCAACACCTTGCAGAACCTCGACGGCGAACGCACCGAGAACCCGCTGGCCACCGTCGCCGCCGGCCTCCCCGTCACGCCCGAGGCGCTCACCCGGGCAGCGACCTTCGGCGAGCGCAGCACCTTCGTCTCGCTCGACGTCCTCTCCGACGACGACGCCCGCGCCGCCCTCGTCGGCCCCGCCGAGGCCGAGGGCGTGGCGTGGACGGACCCGGCGCTCGCCGCTGTCGTGACGGAGTCGCGCGGCTACCCCTACCTGCTCCAGCTCCTCGGCAGCACCACCTGGGACGCCGCCGCCCCCGACGCCGGCACCCGCCTGACCCTGGCCCACGTCAAGCGCGGCCTGCCGGTCGCCCGCGACCAGCTCGCCGCCATGCACCGCGCCCGCTGGGGCGCCGCCTCACGTCTCGAGCAGCGCTTCCTCGCCGCCATGGCCGCGGCCGGCGACGGCAACGTCACCCGCGCCGCCATCGCCGCCGGGATGGGCGTCGACTCCCGCGCGATCAGCGTCCCGCGGGAGCGGCTGATCGAGAAGGGCGTGATCGAGCCGGTCGGTCACGGGCTGGTGCGGTTCACGCTGCCCGGCTTCGGCGCGTTCGTGAGGTCGCTCGAGGAAGCGTGACGCCCCCGGTCCCCGGCAGGCACCTCAACCGACCGAGCGCCAGCGAGGTCGGTTGACCGAGCGAACCGCGAGCGAAGCGAGCCCCACGCCGTCGCGACACCTCAAACGACCGAGCGCCAGCGAGGTCGGTTGACCGAGCGAACCGCGAGCGAAGCGAGCCTGGTTCGCCCGGAACGAGAAGCCGGCGAGCGAAGCGAGCTCCACGCCGTGGCGAGCGAAGCGAGCCCCACACCGTGGCGAGCGAAGCGAGCTACGCGTGACCGTC
This sequence comes from Nocardioides daeguensis, assembly GCF_019192965.1. GTDB lineage: Bacteria > Actinomycetota > Actinomycetes > Propionibacteriales > Nocardioidaceae > Nocardioides > Nocardioides daeguensis. The sequence goes on along the minus strand of NZ_JAHTKU010000010.1, from coordinate 292,507 downwards.
GAACATCGAGGTGACCGAGCCGTCCTCGAAGACCTCGCGGATGGCCCGAGCGACGAGCGGGGCGATCGACAGCGTGGTCAGCTTGTCGAACTGCTTCTCGGGCGAGACCGGCAGCGTGTTGGTGATGACCACCTCAGTCGCCGAGCAGTTCTTCAACCGGTCGACGGCGGGGTCGGAGAGGATCGCGTGGGTGGCGGCGATGATGACGCCCGCGGCGCCCTCGGCCATCAGCGCCTCGGCGGCCTTCACGATGGTGCCGCCGGTGTCGATCATGTCGTCGGTGAGCACGCACATGCGGCCCTTGACGTCACCGACGACGCGGTTGGCGACGACCTCGTTGGCGACGTCGGTGCGGCGGGTCTTGTGGATGAACGCCAGCGGAGCGCCGTCGAGCCGGGCCGACCAGCGCTCGGCGACCTTGATCCGGCCGGCGTCCGGCGAGACGACGGCGAGCGGCTGGTCGCCGTACTTCTCCTTGATGTAGTCGGTGAGCACCGGCAGCGCCATCAGGTGGTCGACGGGGCCGTCGAAGAAGCCCTGCAGCTGGTCGGCGTGGAGGTCGACGGTGATGATCCGGTCGGCGCCGGCGGTCTTGAACAGGTCGGCCATCAGGCGCGCCGAGATGGGCTCGCGGCCACGGTGCTTCTTGTCCTGGCGGCTGTAGCCCCAGAACGGCATGACCACGGTGATCCGCTTGGCGGAGGCGCGCTTGAGCGCGTCGACCATGATCAGGTGCTCCATGATCCACTCGTTGATCGGAGTGGTGTGGCTCTGGATCACGAAGGCGTCGCAGCCGCGGACCGACTCCTGGTAGCGGACGTAGATCTCGCCGTTGGCGAACTCGTACGCCGAGGTCGGGACCAGCGACTGGCCGAGGATCTGGACGACCTCGTCGGCCAGTTCGGGGTGTGCTCGTCCGGAGAAGACCATCAGGTTCTTCTCGGTCGTCCGCTTCAGACCGCTCACGCGCGTGACTCCCCCTGGTCGGCGAAGGTGGTACCTAGGATTCTGCCCGCTCCGCGGTGCCGCCCCCAAGTCCGGGTCCGTTTTCGGGCTGTTCATCCGTGGCGTCCGCCACAACCGCCCCGAGCGCCTCCTGGGCCGCAGCCGCCTGGGCGGTGCCGGCCCGCCGCGAGACCACCCAGCCCTCGAGGTTGCGCTGGGGCGAGGTGCTGACCGCGAGGGCGCCCGGCGGCACGTCGCGTCGTACGACGGTCCCGCCGCCGGTCGAGGCGCCGTCGCCGATCACGACGGGGGCGACGAAGGTGTTGTTGGAGCCGGTCTTCGCGTGCCTGCCGACGCTCGTGCGGTGCTTGGCGACCCCGTCGTAGTTGGCGAAGATGGTGCCGGCGCCGATGTTGGTGCCCTCCCCGATCTCAGCGTCGCCGACGTAGGACAGGTGCGGGACCTTGGCGCCCTCGCCGATCTGCGCGTTCTTGGTCTCGACGAAGGTGCCGATCTTGCCGTCGGCACCGAGCAGGGTGCCGGGGCGGAGGTAGGCGAACGGTCCGACGGAGGCGCCGGCGCCGATGACCGCCAGCTGCCCGTGGGCGCGTACGACGCGCGCGCCGGCGCCGATCTCGCAGTCCTCGAGCGTGGTGTCCGGCCCGACGACGGCGTCCTCGGCGACGACGGTCGCGCCGAGCAGCTGGGTGCCGGGGAGCAGGGTGACGTCGGGGGCGAGCACGACGTCGGCGTCGATCCAGGTGGTGGCCGGGTCCATCACGGTGACGCCCTCGCGCATCCAGCGGGTGACGATGCGGCGGTTGAGCTCGCGGCCGAGCTCGGCCAGCTGGGCACGGTCGTTGGCGCCCTCGGTCTGCAGGGCGTCCTCGACCGGGTGGGCGGTCACGACGAGGCCGGCGTCACGGGCCAGGGCGACGGCGTCGGTGAGGTAGTACTCGCCCTTGGCGTTGTCGTTGCCGATCCGGCCGATGGCCTCGGCGAGGAAGGCGGCGTCGAAGGCGAGGATCCCGGAGTTGATCTCGGTGATCGCGCGCTGGGCGTCGGTGGCGTCCTTCTCCTCGACGATGGCCTGCACGACGCCCGCGTCGTCGCGGACGATGCGGCCGTAGCCGAAGGGCTTCGCGACGATCCCGCTGAGGATGCTGACCGCGGCTCCGGCGGAGCGGTGCGACTCGGTGAACGCCCGCAGGGTGGCGCCCTCGAGGAGCGGCGTGTCGCCGTACGCGACGAGGACGGTGCCCTCCCGTGGCGCGTCGGCGAGCGCCGCCAGGGCGACCCGGACCGCGTGGCCGGTGCCGAGCTGCTCGTCCTGGACGGCGAGCACGCCCTCCGGTCGCAGCTCGCTGACGTGGGGCCCGACCAGCTCGCGCTGGTGCCCGACCACGGTCACGACCCGGGCGGGCTCGAGCGCGGCGACGGCCGCGAGGACGTGGCCGATCATGCTGCGCCCGCCGATGCGGTGGAGGACCTTCGGCGTCTTCGACTTCATGCGGGTACCGCCGCCGGCGGCGAGGACGATCACGGTCAGGTCGCTCACGTCGCCACCCTAGTGCCGCGTCCCGGGAGCCCAAGGCCGGTGGGCCCGGCCCACCAATCGGGGGTGGGGTCCTCCCCACCCCCGCGCACCGTCGACCGCCCCGTCCCCGTCCGTGGACACAGCGATTTCCACAGTTCGGCGAAAGCGCGTGCATTCGCGGCCGATGAGGCGTATCACCGGAGATGGAAAGCGAACGATGCGAAGGGAGCACGACGATGTGTGACCACTCACCCGAATGCCCGGCCGCTGGGGACCCCGACTGCTGCACCGCCCACGTGACCGCCGATCACAGCGAGCAGGGCTGGTGCCGGCTCTGCAACGGCGTCATCCTCTTCGACGACGGCGCGTACCTCACGCCTGAGGGGCGCGCGATGGCGCTGCCGCACTCAGCCTGACCGAGCTCCCCAGGTAGGAGTCGAACCTACGTCGCTTGTCCTGATTCAAAGTCAGGCGGGCCCTGCCGGCAGACCAACTGGGGAAAGCACGCCAAGCCTAGGGCCGCCCCGTCGTACCGGACGAACGGGGACGGCCCCGAGCGGTCGGGCCCCGGGAGACCCGACCGTTCGGGTCGGCGCCAGCCTCAGGCGGCCCGGCCGAGGCAGAGCAGCGTCTTGCGCTGCTTGTTCTCGAGCGGCTGCGCGCCGTTGGCGCACTCGTCGCCGGCCTTGCCGACCAAGACGACCTTGACGACCGACGAGCCGGCGCCGGCGCCGGCGCAGGCGACCTTCGTCGCGGCAGTCGACATGCTGCCGAGGTCGAAGCAGTCACCCTTCGCGGCGTTCAGGGCCAGGCAGAGGTCGGCCACGTTGCCGGAGTCGGTGGTGCCGAGCGAGATCGTGTAGTTCTGCTCGGCGTCGTCGCAGTTGCCCTTGTCGGAGACGATCTTGAACGTCGCCTCGGCGTCGCCGCAGTCGATCTCGTCGTGGTCGGCGTTCATCGACGAGCCCGTGAGGTTGACGCACTCGCCCACCTTGGGCGCCTTCGCCTCCTCCACCTTCTCCTGTCCCACGAAGAACACGAAGTACGCGCCGCCCGCGATCGCGAGGCTCAGGACTCCTCCGATGATGCGGCCGAGGGGCCCCGTCCGAGGTTGGCCATGCTGGGTTCCTTTCCGGGTCAGGGCGATCCCGAGCCACCCACGAACAAAACGAGTCGCACGTACCCGGAGGAACCATCACCAAACCTGCGGCGCGGAGAACGACCGACGGGTGGGATCAGTAGGCGAGCGCCACCCACGGGTCGACCTCGAACCGGCCGTTCGGCTGGAGCGTGATCGACTGGATGCCGGCGGCCCTGCCGTCGCGGTAGGTGACCAGGCCGATGCTGGCGGGCCGGCGGAGCTTGCTGCCGATGGCGATGGCGTACGCCGCGCCGCCGGTGGTCCCGAGCGTGTAGGTGTACCCGACCCGGCCGTCGGCGGCGGTGACCGGGACGGGGCCGGTCTGGACGTGGACGTGGCCGCCGAGGACGAGGTCGACGCAGCCGCGCTCCAGGGCAGGCTTGGCGATGTTGGCGTCGTGGACGAGGAGGGTGTCGACCCGGTCGCCGTCCTCGTCGGCGGCGCAGGCGGCGTCGGCGAGCAGGTCGGCGACCTCGCTGAAGCTGAGGCCGGTCTGGTCGCGCCAGTCGCCCAGGCCGCTGGAGCGCGGGTCGTCGATACCGAGGATCCGCGAGCCGCCCGGGCCCTCGATGACCTCGTCGTCGAAGTAGGTCCAGCCGAGGTCCTCGAGATGGCTGCGCACGAAGCCGCCGTTGTCGTGGTTGCCGGCGACCGCCCAGCGGCCGTCGAAGGACTTGAAGGTCGCCGCGAGCGAGTCGAGCGAGAAGGCCTCCCAGCGGCTGCCGGTCGAGGTGTCGTCGCCGGCGTCGAAGACGGCGGTCGCCCCGCCCGCGTCGGCGATCGCACGGGCGACCTTGTCCATGCCCACGTTGTCGTGGCGGTCCGAGACCAGCAGGACGACGGTCTCGCCCTCCTCGGGCCGGCGCAGGTCGAGCGCGGCGGCGTTCTCGGCGGCCGCGGAGTAGAAGTGCACGCTCTCGTCGTAGCTGCTGATCCCGCTCTCGATCAGCCGCCGCGACTGGGCCGTCGTCGCGTCGGCCATCACCTCCACGTCGCGGACCTCGTCGGGGAGCGGCACCTCGGGGCCCAGGAACTCCGCGAGCGGGACCCAGCTCTCGGCAGGCGGGTCGCTGCGCCCCCAGCCGTACGGCACCACCACCGCGACCACGAGCGCCACCGCGAGACCCGCCGCGGCGATGCCGCGCCGGGTCGGGAGGACCGCGTACAGCTCGCGCCGGCGGGCGCGACCGACGAGCACCCACACCAGCAGGGGTACGCCGCCCAGCACGGCGCCCTGCACGAGCGCCGCCAGCGCCATCGCCTCGAGCGTGCGCTGGGCGACCGCGACCTGGCCCTCGGGCTGGGCCGCGATCGCGGCGTACCGCGCGGTCAGCTCCTCGAGCGTCTCCGCGTCGGTCTTGCCGAGCTCGACCTCGACGCCGACCCAGGAGCCGGACGGTATCCGGAGGTCCGGCAGCACCGGGCCCATCCGCGCGACGGCCTCGCCGGAGAAGTTCGGGCTGAGCGTCGCCTCGTGGCTGGCGATCTCGACGGTCCGCTCGCTGTGGACGAAGATCGCGCCCGCGACCGCCGCGGACAGGACCAACCAGGTCCCGAAGTACGCGAGGACCTTGAGGAGGCGGCGGGCCTGCATCGTGCGGACCGGTCGGGTCACCCGCGCGCGCGGGCCTCCGCGACGGCGTACAGCGCGACCGACGCGGCGACGCCGGCGTTGAGCGACTCGAGCACACCGGCCATCGGGATGGACATCAGCCGGTCGCAGCTCTCGGCGACCAGCCGGGACAGGCCCTCGCCCTCGGAACCCACCACCAGCACCAGCGGGCCCCCGACCAGGTCGGCGTCCGCGGTCAGCTCCGGCAGGGTGAGGTCGCCGTCGGCGGCGAGGCCGATCACGAAGCAGCCGGCCTCCTGGAAGGCCTTGATCTGCCGGGTCAGGTTGACCGTCTGCGCGACCGGGCACCGGGCGGCGGCACCGGCCGAGGTCTTCCACGCCGCGGCGGTCATCGAGGCCGCACGCCGCTCGGGGATGACGACGCCGTGGGCGCCGAACCCGGCGGCGCTGCGGACGATCGCGCCCAGGTTGCGCGGGTCGGTGATCGAGTCGAGCATCACCACGAGCGGCTTCTCGCCGGCCTCGTCGGCGGCATCGAGCAGGTCGTCGGGATGGGCGTACTCGTACGCCGGGATGCGCGCGGCGAGGCCCTGGTGGACCGCGCCGTCGGTGAGCCGGTCGAGCTCGCCACGGCTGACCTCGAGCAGGCCGATGCCGTGCTCGGCCGCGAGGCGGAACACCTCGCGCAGCCGGCCGTCGCGCTCGGCGCCCTCGGCGACGTAGACCGACGTCACGGGCACCCGCTCGCGCAGCGCCTCGACCACCGGGTTGCGCCCGGCGATCCACTCGTCGCCCCCCGTCTTGCGGCGCGGGCCGCTACGGGCGCCGCCGCTGCGCTTCTCGGCGCGCTTCTTGGCCTCGGCGATCTTGTGGGCCTTGTGGTACTCGCGGTCGGTCGCCTTCGGCGTCGGCCCGCGGCCCTCCAGGCCCCGGCGGACCTTGCCGCCGGACCCGGTGCTGGCCTTCTTGTTGCTCTTGCGGATCGCGCCCTTGCGGCTTGAGTTGCCGGCCACGTCAGTTTCCTCTCTCGGTGGTCAACGTCCCGGCATCACGGCCAGAGGTCTCGAGGCTCGTCGCTTGCGCTCCTCGCACCTCAACCACCGACGCTCCAGGTGGGCCCCTCGGCGGTGTCGGTGACCTCGATGCCGGCCGCCTTGATCCGGTCGCGGATCGCGTCGGCGCGGGCCCAGTCCTTGTCGGCGCGCGCCTGGGTGCGCTCCTCGAGCAGTCCGGCCACCAGCGTGTCGACGGCGGCGGTGAGCCGCTCCTCGGCGCCGGAGGAGCCGGCACCGGCCCAGGCCGGGTCGGCCGGGTGCACGCCGAGCACGTCGAGCATCGCGGCGACCGCGGACGCCGTGGCGGTGACGTCCTCGCCGGCGGCGAGCTGGCGGTTGCCCTCGCGCACGGTGTCATAGAGGACGGCGACCGCTGCCGGCGTACCGAGGTCGTCGTCCATCGCGGCGGCGAAGGCGTCCGGCAGCACGCCCGTCGAGCCGGTCGCGCCGGTCGGGACCCCGGCCCGGTCGAGGAAGGACACGATCCGCTGGTAGCCCGCGGCGGCCTCGTCGAGCGCCTCGAAGCTGAACTCGACGTGGGAGCGGTAGTGGGCGGCGACCATGTAGAACCGCAGCTCGGCGCCGCTGACCCGCTGCAGCACCGAGGGGATCGACAGCGTGTTGCCGAGCGACTTGCTCATCTTCTCGCCGGCGGTGGTGATCCACGCGTTGTGCATCCAGTACGACGCGAACGCACCGCCCGCCGCCCGCGACTGGGCCTGCTCGTTCTCGTGGTGGGGGAAGCGCAGGTCGACACCGCCGCCGTGGATGTCGAAGGCCTCGCCGAGGTACTTGCCCGCCATCGCGGAGCACTCGATGTGCCAACCCGGCCGGCCGCGGCCCCACGGGCTCGGCCAGGACGCGGTCTCCGGCTCGGATTCCTTGCGGCCCTTCCACAGAGCGAAGTCCCGCGGGTCGCTCTTCCCTCGCGGATCGGCGTCGGCCGCGGGCTCCATGTCGTCGACGCCCTGGTGGGTCAGCTCGCCGTACGACGGCCAGGACCGGACGTCGAAGTAGACGTCGCCCGAGCCGTCGGCGGCCGGGTAGGCGTGGCCGCGCTCGATGAGGCGCTCGATGAGCTCGATCATCTCGGGCACGTGGCCGGTCGCCGCGGGCTCGTACGTCGGCGGCGCGACGTTGAGCGCGGCATAGGCCTTGTCGAGCTCGATCTTCATCGCGTAGGCGAGGTTGTACCAGGGCCGGCCCTGCTCGGCGGACTTCGCCAGGATCTTGTCGTCGATGTCGGTGATGTTGCGGATGAAGGTGACCTCGTAGCCGCGGTGGCGCAGCCAGCGCTGGAGGACGTCGAAGTTCACCGCCGAGCGGACGTGGCCCACGTGGGGCTCGCTCTGGACCGTCAGACCACACACGTACAGACCCGCCTTGCCCTCGTGGAGGGGCACGAAGTCACGCACTTCGCGGGTCGCGGTGTCGTAGAGCCGGATGGTCACGCGGCCAGTCTAGGGATCCGCGCGGGTGCGCCTCGCATCCTCGCCGCCCGCTTGTAACTAAGTGTTACGGCGTGATTTGGGGTGTCACAGCGCCAAGGTAGTGCCCACAGCGCCCGGGTAGTCGGCCCACGGCGGGCAGGCCGGTCCTATCGCGACGCGGGTCGACGCTCGGTCCGACAGGGCTCGACTACCTCGGCGCTCCGGCCACTACCCGGGCGTCGTTGCACCGAAATTCCGTAGGTAACACGTAGTTACAAGCGAGCGAGCACCACCCGTGTGACGGAAGTGACGGGTGTGACGTACCGTGAGGTGGTGCGCCGGTCCTTCCCCGTTCCCGTCGTGTCCCTCGCCCTCGCCGCCTGCCTGCTGGCCGGCCTCGCCGCGCTCGTCCTCGGCGCGACCGGCGACCCCGCCGAGCCCGGGCGCCGGCCCGAGGCCGTGGCGGCCGCCGCCGTGTCGGACCGGCGGGTCGACCTCGAGCGGTTCACCGCGCCGGGACCGTGGAAGCCGTCCGCGACGCGGAGCCGGTACGGCCGCACCTATCTCAGCGCCCGGTGGACCAGCCCCTGGGTCTCCCCCGGCTTCGACTACACCGAGCTGGTTGCCTCCTGGTCGGCCCGCACGCCGGGCTCGAGCTGGGTCGAGGTCGAGGTCCGCGGCCGGGCCGCGAACGGCACCCGGACGTCGTGGGACCGGCTCGCCCGCTGGGCCGCCACCGACAAGGTCGTCCAGCGGCGCTCCGGCGGCAGCCAGCCCGACGACGGCACCCGGGTCGCGACCGACACCTGGAAGACGGCCGGCCTGGCGTCGTACCGGGTCCGGGTGACGGTGCACCGCGAGGCCGGCAGGAAGTCGCCGCGCGTCGACCTGGCCACCGTGATGACCTCCCGCCTGCCCGCGGGCGCCGGCCCGGTCTCGGCACCGGGCGTGGCGCGCGGCGTCGAGCTCGCCGTCCCCCGCTTCTCGCAGATGATCCACACCGGCCACTACCCGCAGTGGGGTGGCGGCGGGGAGGCGTGGTGCTCCCCGACCTCCACCTCGATGGTGCTCGGCCTCTACGGCCGCCTGCCCGCCCCCGGCAGCTACGCCTGGGTGCCGGCCGGGCACCCCGACCCGTGGGTCGACGCCGCGGCGCGCTCGACGTACGACCACGCCTACGAGGGCACCGGGAACTGGCCCTTCAACACTGCGTACGCCGCCCGCCGGCTCGGCCCCGGCGGCGAGGCGTTCGTGACCCGGCTGCGCGACCTCACCGACGCCGAGCTGCTGGTGAGGGCCGGGATCGCGCCGGTCATCTCGATCGCCTTCGGCCGCGGCGAGCTCGGCGGCGCCCCGATCTCCGCGTCGAACGGGCACCTGCTCGTCGTCGTGGGCTTCACCGCCAGCGGCGACGTGGTCGTCAACGACCCCGCCGCGGCGAGCGCCGACGGGGTACGCCGGACCTACGCCCGCGCACAGCTGGAGAAGGTCTGGCTGCAGGCGTCCGGCGGGACGGCGTACGTGATCCACGACGCCGCCCACCCGCTGCCGGCCGCGCCGGGCGGAAACTGGTGAGGTTCAGCTCGACGCGGTGACGTCGATGGTGTGCCACCCGGTCGCGCCGTCGGGGACGACGTCGGCGACCGCGCCGGTCTGGGTGCGCGCGTCCCGGTCGATGGCGCGCACGCGCAGCTGGTGCTCGCCGGGCGTGACGTCGACGACCGCGCGCCACTGCACCCAGGTGTCGGCGTTGGGCGTCGTGGCGAGGGTCGCGGGCTGCCAGCGCCCGCCGTCGAGCTGGACCTCGACGCCCGAGATGCCGGTGTGCTGGAACCATGCGACGCCGGCGCAGACCAGCTCACCGGCCGGCACGTCGGCGCCGTCGGCGGGGACCTGGATCTTCGAGGCGATCTTGACCGGGCCCTGCTCGGACCAGCCCTTGTCGGTCCAGTAGGCGGTGATGTCCTCGAACCGGGTGACCTCCATGTCGACCACCCACTTGCAGGCCGACACGTAGCCGTAGAGGCCCGGCACGATCGTGCGCACCGGGAAGCCGTGCTCGATCGGCAGCGGCTCGCCGTTCATCGCCACCGCGAGCATCGCGTTGCGCTCGTCCATCAGCGCGGCCAACGGGGTCCCGCAGGTCCAACCGTCCTGCGAGGTCTGCAGCACGGCGTCGGCGCCGGGCAGGGGTTTCGCCTCGGCGAGGATCGCCGCCAGCCGCACGCCACTCCACCACGCGTTGCCGACCAGGTCGCCGCCGACCTCGTTGGACACGCAGTTGAGCGTGATCCAGTCCTGGGTGATCTCGCGGCGGACCAGGTCGGCGAAGGTCAGCCGGATCTCGCGCTCCACCTCCCCGTGGATGCGCAGCTCCCAGTCGACGGGCGCCACGGTCGGCTTGATGATGGCGGTGTCGATCAAGTAGAAGGCGTCGTTGGGCGTCTGCCACGGCGAGACGCCCTCGACGCCGACGGCCACGCCGTCGGGCACGGCGGGCGCGGTGACGCCCTCGATCCGCAGCAGCCGCCGGCTCTGCTCGGCCTTGCGCCGCGCGTTGCCGGCGATCCGCCCGGTCAAGCCGCCGAGCACGCTCACCGCGGCCATCGCACCGGTGATCGCGAAGAAGCGGCGCCGGGTCGGCAACGCGTCGTCGGCCGGACCGGGGACGTCCTCGGCCAGCTCCCAGCGGCGCAGCCACTCGGCGAGCAACGCGAGCGCGACCAGCCAGCCCAACAGGCCGACCACGACCGGCGCGAGGTCGGTCAGGCTGGGGGTCGGCTTGGCGAGGACCGCGACGACGGCGACACCCGCCAGGACGACGTACCCGGTGACGGCGGCCCACCACTGCCGGCGCGCGAGCAGCCCGAACCAGCCGAACAGCACAGCGAGGACGGCCAGGATCCCGACGACGAGCACCAGCTTGTCGGAGGTGTCGAAGGTGTCGATCGCCCATTTCGCGACCGGGCCGGGCGTCAGCGCGATGACGCCCTCGGCGACGGCGACCACCGGCGAGTCCCGCACGTGGAGCAGGGCCGCGGCGGCGTAGCTGAGCGCCAGGCCGACCGCTCCGGCGATCAGCCCGGCCAGCGGCCACCAGACACGGGTGCTCTTCACGGGTCCGATTGTTACTCAGGCATGATCGGAGCGTGCACTCACAGGGGTTACGGATCGGCATCGGCTCCGACGTCCACCGCTTGGTCCCCCGCGCCCCGCAGGACCCTCCGCTCGCCCTCGGCGGTCTGACCTGGCCCGACGAGGATGTCCGACTCGACGGCCACTCCGACGCCGACGTCGCCGCCCACGCGGCCTGCGACGCCCTGCTCTCGGCCGCCGGCCTCGGCGACCTCGGCAGCAACTTCGGTACGGCGGAGCCGGAGTGGGCCGGCGCCAGCGGTGCCGCGCTGCTCGGCGAGACCCGGCGCCGGGTCGAGGCGGCGGGCTTCGCGGTCGTCAACGTCGCGGTGCAGGTGATCGGCAACCGGCCCAAGGTCGGCCCCCGCCGGGCCGAGGCCGAGGCGGCGCTCAGCGGCGTGCTCGGCGCTCCGGTGTCGCTCTCGGCCACGACCACCGACGGGCTCGGCCTGACCGGGCGCGGCGAGGGGGTCGCGGCGATCGCGACCGCCCTGCTCTCCTCCTGACCCGGCACGCGCTCACTGGCTGGTGTCGACCGCGCCCCATGCGAATTGGTCGCAGATGGCGGCGAAGCACGACCAAACCGCATGGGGCGCCGTACTCACTAGGCTCAGCGGGGTGAGCACCGCTGCGACCGCCGCACCGACCGCCGCCGTCGTCGTCCTCGCTGCCGGCAGTGGCAGCCGCGTGGGCGCCGAGGTCAACAAGATCCTGCTGCCGCTGGCCGGGCGCCCGGTGCTGGCCTGGTCGGTGCTCACTGCGCTCGAGGTACCGGGCGTCGACCCGGTCGTCGTGGTGCACCGCCCCGGTGAGCGTGCGGACGTCGGCGCCGCCCTGCTGCCGGTGATCGGGGAGCGCGACGTGCTGCTCGTCGAGGGCGGCGCGACCCGGCAGGACTCGGAGCAGGCGGCGCTGGCCGCGCTCGCTCCACGGGTGGGCGACGGCAGCATCGACGTCATCGCTGTCCACGACGGTGCGCGTCCGCTCGCGAGCGTGGCGCTGTTCGAGGCGACGATCGCGACCGCACGCGAGCATGGGGGCGCCGTACCGACCCACGAACTGGCCGGCCTGCTCCCCCGCGACCCGACCGCGGCCCCGGCACCCGGTGGGACCGGCACCCGGCTGGTGGGCGTCGCCACCCCGCAGGCGTTCCGGGCCGCGCCCCTCCTCGAGGCCTACCGCGCCGCGGCAGCAGCAGGCTTCGACGGCACCGACACCGCGGCCGCCTTCGCGCTGTTCGCGCCCGCCGAGAACGAGGTGCGCGCCGTGCCCAGCGGCCCCGGCAACCTCAAGGTCACCTTCGCCGAGGACCTCCAGGTCGCCGAGCGTCTGCTCTCCTGAGCGGTCGCCGGCAGGCGCACCTCGCCTGCAGTCCGTCACCTGCAGTCCGCCGCGGGGAGGTGTCAACCCGGGCGAGGCGGCCCCGACCCACGATGCGCGGAACCGATGACCACCCCAGCGGGCTCAGCGAGGGTCGGTCAGCGCCTCGAGAAGGGGGAGGTCGGCCTCCGTGGCGACCCGGCGGGCCTCGGGCGGCGCCTCGACGAGGAGCACCCGCTCGGCGCCGTACCGGTGCCGGAGGGCGGCCACCAGCTCCACGAAGTCGGTCGACGGCAGCGCGCCACCGTCACCGAGCAGGTCGGCGACCAGCGACGCGGGCAGCACCACGGGCGAGCAGACGGCGACGAGGGCGTCGCGGTCGACGGTCGTCCCGACCGCCTCGCCGCCGGGGGCGGGGTGCAGCTCCTTGACGGTGTCGGTCACCGGGCGCACGCCGACGACGACCCGGTCCTCGACCGCAGCACGCTCGGCACAGCGGCGCAGGAACTCCGGCGGGGTCATCGGGCACAGCGGGTCGTGCAGGAGCAGCGGCTCCTCGCGCTCGACGACCGCCTCCCAGGGCACGGTCTGGTCGAGCAGGTCGACGCCGGCCTCGCCGGCCGCCCACGCGGCGGCGGCAACCAGCGACTCGCCGTGGACCAGGTGGAACGGGAGGGCGCCTCGGCCCTCCTCGACCACGATCCCGGCGACGGGGGCGAAAAGATCGACGGCGTCATACGGATGCGGGTTCATCGGAACCCACCGTATGACGCCGTCGGCGTGGATCTAGAGGCGCGTCAGGACGCGAGCACCTCGTCGAGGATGGTCTCGGCCTTGTCCTCGTTGGTGTTCTCGCAGAGCGCGAGCTCGGAGACCAGGATCTGGCGGGCCTTGGCGAGCATCCGCTTCTCGCCGGCCGACAGACCGCGGTCACGCTCGCGGCGCCACAGGTCGCGGACGACCTCCGCCACCTTCATGACGTCGCCACTGTGGAGCTTCTCGAGGTTCGCCTTGTAGCGCCTCGACCAGTTGGTCGGCTCCTCGACGTGCTCCGCGCGGAGCACTCCGAAGACCCGGTCCAGCCCGTCCTTGTCCACGACATCCCGAACACCCACGAGATCGAGGTTGTCGGCCGGAACGCGGACCACGAGGTCCTGCTGGGCGACAATCCGAAGCACGAGGTACTGCCGTTCCTGGCCCTTGATCGTCCGCATCTCGATGTTCTCGATGACAGCGGCCCCGTGATTGGGGTAGACGACCGTTTCGCCGACGGTGAAAGTCATATGAGCAAAACCCCTTCCTAGGTGACCTATCTTACCACGCCTTCAACGACTCTCCGAATGCGTTTGCGCAGGTCAGGGGCATAATCGACGGCTTGACAACGGGTCGGACGTATGGTCCGGCCGGGGGGCGCCGTTGTGGGGCACGTCACCCGGCGGGGCACGACGGCCGGTCCCGCCCGATCGGCGGGCCCGCGCCCATGCTGGTCGGCAGTGGTCAATACTGCTCGCCATGGCGAAGATGCAGCGCTGGCGGCGCGGCCGCTCTGCCGGGGAGGGAACCCTGGTCGAGGAGGCCCCGGAGCAGGCCGCGGAGGCGGTCCCCGAGGCGACCCCCGAGGTGGAGCTCGACGAGCTCGAGGCGACCCCCGAGGCGGAGCGCGACGGCGTCCCCGCAGACGTGGCTGCCGCGGAGGAGCTCGAGGCCGAGGATGCCGACGACGTCGAGGCGGATCAGCCCACCGACGAGGAGCTGGCCGCGGAGCTGGTCGAGGAGACCGACGCCGAGCGTGCCGAAGACGTCGACGACGCCGACGACGCGGATCCGGACGACGTCGAGCCCGAGGACGTCACCGAGGACGACACCGAGGACGACACCGAGCTCGAGCGTCCACCGCTGCCGCACGTGCCCGACCGGACCGGCTTCACCGGCTGGCTGTTCGGTGGCCGCAGCCCCGCCGAGATCGTCTCGATCCAGCTACTGCAGGCGGCCCACGCCAAGCAGGCGATCACCACCGCACTCGCCATGGGCCTGGTCGCCGCCGTCGCCGGGCGCCCGGCGCGCGAGGCGGGCGTGGTCCTGGTGACCGTGCTCGTCGGCCAGACCATCCTCGGCTGGCACAACGACATCGTCGACCGGCAGCGCGACCAGGCCCACGGCCTGACCGGCAAGCCGATCGGCGCCGGCCGGCTCGACGTCGGGACGGCCTGGTACGCCATCGTCGTCGCGTTCCTGCTGCTCGTGCCGCTGGCGACGACCACCGGGGTGCGCGCCGGGGCCTACTACCTCGGCTCCGTGGCGGTGGCCATGCTCGGCAACGTCGTGCTGCGCACCGGCTTCTTCTCCTGGTGGTCATGGGCGGCGTCGTACGCCCTGCTGCCGGCGTACCTGTCCTGGGGCGGCTGGGGCGGCAAGGCCGTCGGCAGCGCCCCCGAGCCCGCCATCGTCGCGCTCGCCGCGCTGCTCGGTGTCGGCATCCACTTCATGCGCGCCGTGTGGGGCCTGGTGGCCGACCACGAGGACGGCTGGACCTACCTGCCGCTCAAGCTCGGGCTCAAGCTCGGCGCGACCCGGTTGCTGGCGCTCTCGACCCTGTTCAGCGTGGGCGTCGTCGTCGCGCTGGTCGTCGTCGGTGCCCGGGTCGGCCTGAGCCGCTGAGCGACCCGCGGTTGCGCAGCGCTAGAGTGAGCCCGCTTCGACCCCACCTGACCCGGAGGCCTTCCGACATGCCCCACCTGCGCCGATCCGCGCTCGCCGGCCTGCTGCTGGCCGTCGTCCCCGCCACCGCCCTGAGCGCGTGCGGCTTCGACTACCCGACCGACCGGGTCAACACCATCTCCTCCGGCGTCAACGACCGCTCGGGCGACGTCGACGCGCTCGGTATCCGAGTGCTCGCGACCGCACAGGGCGAGGGCCGCCTGATCGGCTCGCTGTCCAACAACCTGCGCGAGGACGCCTCGCTCGAGGCCGTCTCGTCGACCGCGGGCGTGTCTGCCGGCAAGTTCGCGCCGGTCGAGGTCGCGGGCCGCGGCACCGTCAACCTGGCCACCGCGCCCGCCGTACCGCTGACCGGCAACTTCACCGCCGGCGACGTCATCCCGCTCGACCTGACCTTCAGCGACGGCACGACGCTCAGCCTGGACGTGCCGGTCGTCAAGCCGTGCTTCCAGTACACCCAGGTCCCGACCGAGGGCACGAGCGAGTCCGCCTCGGAGGAGGGCACCGACGGCGCGGCCGCCGAGGCCGCCGCCGAGGAGGAGGGCGGCGAGGCGCACGCCGAGGAGTCCGGCGACGCGACCTTCAACTGCGCCGACGACGCGCCCTCCCCCGAGGGCGAGCACTGATGACGTTCACGCTGGTCCTGCTCCGCCACGGCGAGAGCGAGTGGAACGCGAAGAACCTCTTCACCGGGTGGGTCGACGTCGCCCTGACCGAGAAGGGTCGCGGCGAGGCCGTCCGTGGCGGTGAGCTCCTCAAGGAGGCCGGCATCCTGCCGGACGTCGTGCACACCTCGCTGCAGCGCCGCGCGATCAACACCGCCGCGCTCGCGCTCGACGCCGCCGACCGCCACTGGATCCCCGTGCGCCGCTCCTGGCGCCTCAACGAGCGCCACTACGGCGCACTGCAGGGCAAGGACAAGGCGCAGATCCGCGAGGAGTACGGCCAGGAGCAGTTCATGCTCTGGCGCCGGTCCTTCGACACCCCGCCGCCGCCGCTGGCCGACGACGACGAGTTCTCCCAGGTCGGCGACCCGCGCTACGCCGACCTCGGCGACGAGCTGCCCCGCGCCGAGGCACTCAAGCAGGTCATCGAGCGGCTGCTCCCCTACTGGGACGCCGGGATCGTGCCGGACCTGCGCGCCGGCCACACCGTGCTCATCGCCGCCCACGGCAACAGCCTGCGCGCGATCGTGAAGCACCTCGACCAGATCAGCGACGCCGACATCACCGAGCTCAACATCCCCACCGGGATGCCGCTGGTCTACGAGCTCGACGAGGACACCCTCGCGCCGCTCGTGCGCGGTGGGCGCTACCTCGACCCGGAGGCCGCTGCCGCGGCCGCTGCGGCCGTCGCCAACCAGGGTCGCTGACCCCAACAGCCTCACGAGGTAACAAGTTTCACCGGCTGGCCGGTGAAACTGTCTTTTCAGCCCGCCAGCACCCCGTCAGCGACGACGGCCAGCATCGAGCGAGCGGCAGCCGCGTCGAGCTCGCTGTTGTCGACGACCGCGGCCACCCCGCCGACGAGGCGGCACAGCTGGAGTGCGTCGACGTCGCCGCGCAGCGCGCCCTCAGCGCTGAGCGCGTCGATGACGCGCTGGTTGGCGTTGAGGTAGGTGCGGCACTTCGCAGCGAAGGGGGAGCCTTCGTCACCGAGGGCGCTGGTGATCCGCCAGGCGGCGCCCTTGTGACGGGTGAGGAACTCGACGTAGGCGTCGAACCAGGCGAGCATCCGCTCACGGGGGCTGCCCTCCCCCGCGAGCGCGTTCTCGGCGGCCGCGTTCACGGTCTCGACCCACGCCTGGATGGCGGCGTCGTAGAGCGCCTCCTTGGTCGGGAAGTGGCGGTAGAGGGTCCCGATACCGACCCCGGCGGTCCGGGCGACCTCGTCCATCGAGACGGCGTCGTAGCCCTTCTCCCGGAACAGCTGGCGCGCGATGTCAGCGATGCGTTCACGGTTGCGTACGGCGTCGGCGCGCACCGGGATCACCTTTTCCCTTGCTAAACGGAGGGACCCTCCGTATCGTGGTGGATAACCGGAGTCATCCTCCGATAAGTGTACGTCGGCCCCCCCGGGCCAGAACAGGACGCCACCCTTGTCTTCCTCCGCACCCACCACTGCACCCACCTCCGCAGCCACCACGGCGGCACCGCAGGCGACCGCCCGCACGACCACGTCCGCCGGCATCTGGATCGTTCTCCTCGCCCAGCTGATGCTGGTCCTCGACTCCGCCGTGATGAACGTCGGACTGCCCCACATCGCCACCGACCTTCACTTCGGCCCCGCGTCGCTGTCCTGGGTCCTCAACGGCTACGCGCTCGCCTTCGGCGGCCTGCTGCTCCTCGGCGGCCGGCTCGGCGACGTGTTCGGGCGGCTGTCGGTCTTCTGGATCGGCCTGGCCGTGTTCACCGTCTTCTCGCTGCTCGGCGGCCTGGCCACCGAGCCGTGGATGCTCGTCACCGCCCGCGCGCTGCAGGGCGTCGGCGCCGCGATCGCCGCACCCTCCGTGCTGGCGCTGATCACCACGACCGCACGCGACGACGCGGCCCGCAACCGGGCGCTCGCGGCGTTCACCGCCGTCTCCTCCGGCGGTGCCGCGCTCGGCATGCTGCTGGGCGGGGTGCTCACCGACCTGCTGTCGTGGCGCTGGACGCTGTTCATCAACGTGCCGATCGGCATCGCCGTGCTGCTCACCGTGCGCCGCCACGTCGCCGACACGCCCCGCCGCCCCGGCCGCTTCGACGTCGTCGGTGCGGTGACCTCCACCGGCGCGGCCGCGACCCTGGTGTGGACCCTGATCAAGGCGCCCGAGCACGGTTGGACGTCCGCGCCGACCCTGGTCGGCCTGGCCGTGGCCGTCCTGCTCGCCGTCGCGCTGGTCGTCACCGAGGCCCGCCACCCCCACCCGCTGCTGCGCCTGGGGCTGCTGCGCAGCCGGACCCGGGTCGCCACGCTCGTCACCATGGCCGCGCTGTACGGCGGCATGCTGGCCACCTTCTTCGTGATGGTCCAGTACTTCGAGGAGGACCTCGGCTACGGCCCGCTGCAGACCGGGTTCGCGTTCCTCCCGATCCCGCTGAGCGTGTTCACGATGTCGCGGATCACCCCGCGACTGGTGGCGCGCTTCCGACAGCCGCCGATCATCGCGACCGGCGCAGTGGGCGTGCTCGCGGGCTTCCTGTACCTCCTGCAGATCGACGCGTCGACGAGCTACTGGACCGGCGTCTTCCCGGCCCTGCTGGCGCTGGGCCTGAGCATGGGCGGCAGCTTCATGCCGATCACCTCCCTGGCGCTCCAAGGCGTCGAGCCCGAGCACGCCGGGTCGGCGTCCGGCCTGCTGCAGACCATGCAGCAGCTCGGTGGCGCGGTCGGCCTGGCCGTGATCGCGTCGGTGTACGCCTCGCACGCCGTGCCGGGCGACTTCCTGGCCGGCGCGCACGCGGGCTTCGCCGCCGCGTCCGTCATCGCGGCCCTCGGGCTGGCCAGCGCGGCCTCGCTCCTCGCGCGGCCCCGCGCGCTCGTGGTACCGGCCGACGCGGCCGACCCGGCCTGACCCACGAAGAGACGGATCGGCCCGCCCCGGGAAACCGGGGCGGGCCGATCCGTGCGTCCGGGCGGGCTCAGGCGGCCGGCGCCGGGTTGTGGCCGGTGACCACGAAGATGACGCGGTTGGCGACGGAGACGGCGTGGTCGGCGATCCGCTCGTAGTAGCGGCCGAGCAGGGCGATGTCGACCGCGGCCTCGACGCCGTGGGCCCACTCGTCGCCGAGCAGCTCGGTGAAGCTGCGGCGGCGCAGCTGGTCCATCTCCTCGTCGTCGCGGCCCAGCGCGATGGCGGCCTCGACGTCACGCCCGGAGATCACCTCGGTGACTCGGCCGACCATGTCCTCGGCGACCTCGGCCATCCGGGCGACGGTCGGGCGGACCTCCTCGGGGACGGCGACGTCGGGGACGCGGAGGCGGGCGATCTTGGCGACGTGGACGGACAGGTCGCCCATCCGCTCGAGCTCGGCGACCATGCGGAGCGCGGCGACGACGGTGCGCAGGTCGCCGGCGACGGGCTGCTGCAGGGAGAGCAGGGCGAAACAGGAGTCCTCGACCTTCTCGCGCGCGCGGTCGATGTCGGCGTCCTGGCTGATCACCTTCTCGGCGACCGAGGAGTCTCCGGTCATCAGGGCCTGGGTGGCCTCGCCGACCGCGGTCTGGACGCGGCGGGAGATCCCGGCGAGGTCGTCGAAGATCGCGTCGAGCTGGTCGGTGTAGGCGTCACGCATGGACCTCAGCGTACGGAGCGGAGGTGTCCAGCAAGCGAGGCGCGGTGAACGGGGGGTGAACATCGCGAAGCATGCCCTCGGCGATGCGGAGCGCGGAGCGGCGCTCGCCGTACGATCGGGACGTGGATCCGACGACGCAGGCCTTCGTGGCCGCGCTCCTCGGCGCCCTCGTGGCGGGCGGGGCCATGTTCGCATGGCACCTGAGCGACCGCCAGCAGCGTGTCTTCCAGGCGCCGGACGAGCCGCTGCTGCCCGACGGGGTGGCCGCCGTGCTCTCCGTGCTGCGCAGCAGCGCGGTGGTCGTCGACGAGTCCGACGCCGTCGTCAAGGCGTCCGCGCCGGCGTACGCCATGGGCTTCGTGCGAGGGACGACGCTGCTCTCCGACGAGCTCGGGGGCCTGATCCGGCAGGTGCGCCGCGACGGCCAGATCCGCGAGACCGAGCTGATCGTGCCGCGGGCGGCCGGTACGCCGCG
Organism: Nocardioides daeguensis; assembly: GCF_019192965.1. Taxonomy (GTDB): domain Bacteria; phylum Actinomycetota; class Actinomycetes; order Propionibacteriales; family Nocardioidaceae; genus Nocardioides; species Nocardioides daeguensis. The sequence goes on along the minus strand of NZ_JAHTKU010000010.1, from coordinate 272,901 downwards.
CCACGTCACCGCACGGGTGGCGCCCCTGGGCTCGCGCCTGGTCCTCGCCCTGGTCGAGGACCGCACCCGCGAGCGCCAGGTCGACGCGGTACGCCGCGACTTCGTGGCCAACGTGAGCCACGAGCTCAAGACCCCGGTCGGCGCGATGCGGCTGCTCGCCGAGGCGGTCCAGGACGCCGCCGACGACCCGGACGCGGTCTACCGGTTCGCCTCGCGCATGCTCACCGAGAGCGACCGCCTGTCCCGGCTGATCCAGCAGATCATCGAGCTCTCGAGGTTGCAGGGCGACGAGCCGCTCGACTCGCCGGTGCCGGTCTCGATCGACGACGTGGTCGCCTCCGCGGTCGACTTCGTCGACATGAACGCCAACGCCAAGGACATCCAGCTCATCGCCGAGGGCGAGGAGGGGCTCAAGGTCCTCGGCAGCGAGAAGCAGGTCGGCGCCGCCGTCGCCAACCTGGTGGCGAACGCCGTGGCCTACTCCGAGCCCAACTCCCGCGTCGTGGTGACCCGCAAGCGGGTCGGGCCCAACGTGGAGATCTCCGTCATCGACCAGGGCATCGGCATCCCCGAGGCCGAGGTCGAGCGCATCTTCGAGCGGTTCTACCGGGTCGACCCGGCCCGGCACCGCTCGACCGGCGGCACCGGTCTGGGGCTGTCGATCGTCAAGCACGTGGCCGCCACCCACGGCGGCGAGGTGCGCGTGTGGTCGGTGGAGGGCCAGGGCTCGACCTTCACCCTCACGCTGCCGCAGCACCCGGACCACGAGGCGGACGGGCCGTACCTGCGGCTCGCACCGCTCGCGTCCACCCCGGAAGCGCCGGGCGGACGCACGAAGGATCAGGAGGACGCATGACCCGGGTACTTGTCGTCGAGGACGAGGAGAGCTACAGCGACGCCCTCGCGTACCTGCTCCGCAAGGAGGGGTTCGAGGTCGCGATCGCGGCCGACGGGAACGAGGCGCTCAAGGAGTTCGACCGCAACGGCGCCGACATCGTGCTGCTCGACCTCATGCTGCCGGGCATTCCCGGCACCGAGGTGTGCCGCACCATCCGGCAGACGTCGAACGTCCCGGTGATCATGGTCAGCGCCAAGGACGACGAGGTCGACAAGGTGGTCGGGCTCGAGCTCGGCGCCGACGACTACGTCACCAAGCCGTACTCCCCCCGCGAGCTGGTCGCCCGGATCCGCGCCGTCCTGCGCCGCGGCATCGGCGACGAGCTGCTGCCCGACACCCTCGAGGCCGGGCCGGTGCGCATGGACGTCGAGCGCCACGTCGTGACCGTCGACGGCACCGAGCAGCGGCTGCCGCTCAAGGAGTTCGAGCTCCTCGAGATGTTCCTGCGCAACCCGGGCCGGGTGCTGACCCGCGGCCAGCTCATCGACCGGGTCTGGGGCTCCGACTACGTCGGCGACACCAAGACCCTCGACGTGCACGTCAAGCGGCTGCGCGCCAAGCTCGAGCCGGAGCCCAGCGAGCCGAAGTACCTGGTCACGGTGCGCGGCCTGGGCTACAAGTTCGACGTCTGAAATCCGCACGACCGCGGAGGCCCCAGCCCGTAGCGTCGTCACGTGCCCGCCTCCGACCTGCCCGTGAGCGCAGGCGTTCGCCTACCGAGCCGCGGCCGCGCGTCCGGGCGCAGCGGGCTGCTGCCGCTGGCCGCGGTCGCGGTGACCCTGCTGCTGTGGGCCAGTGCCTTCGTCGGCATCCGGCATCTGGCTCACGACTTCTCCGCGGGGGCGTTGTCGCTGGGCCGGCTGACGGTCGGCGCGCTGGCTCTCGCCCCGGTCGCGCTGGCCCAGGGACTGCCCCGCCCGACCCGGCGTCAGTGGGCCTCGATCGCGACGATCGGCGTGCTCTGGTTCGCGATCTACAACCTCTCCCTCAACGCCGGCGAGCAGCGGGTCGACGCGGGGACGGCGTCGATGCTGCTGCAGGTCTCCCCCGTCCTCATCGCGGTTCTGGCGGCCCTGTTCCTCGGCGAGCGGTTCACGGCCCCGCTCGCCGCCGGGTTGGCCCTGGCGTTCTCGGGCGTCGTCGTGATCGGCCTGTCCACCTCGGGCGGGGACAACACCGGCGACCTGCTGGGCATCGTGCTGTGCCTGGTGCCCGCGGCGGCCTACTCGGTGAGCGTGATCGTGCAGAAGCCGCTCGTCGCCGAGCTCTCCGCCGTGCACGTCACCTGGCTGGCCTGCACCGTCGGCGTCGTGACCTGCTTGCCCTGGGCCGGCCGGCTGGTCAGCGAGGTCGGCGCCGCACCGCTGTCGTCGACGCTGTGGCTGGCCTACCTCGGCGTCTTCCCGACCGCGATCGCGTTCACGACCTACGCCTACGCCCTGCGGCACATGAGCGCCTCGACCCTCGGCGTGACGACCTATCTGGTGCCGCCTCTGACGATCGTGCTCGGCCTGATCCTCCTCGACGAGGTCCCGCCCGTCGTGGCGTACGCCGGCGGCGTGCTCGCACTGCTCGGCGTCGGCGTGGCCCGCAGGGCGCCGGCCCGGAAGAAGCAGGGCGTCGCCGCGCCCGCGGCGCTCGGTCAGGAGCCGGAGGGCTGAGGGTCCGCCTCGACCGTAAGCACGACGTCGGCGCCCGGCTCGCTGCTGGCGACGGTCGTCGCGTCGGCCTCGGCGGCGCGTCCGCCTGCGGCCACGACGCAACCGATGAGGATCAGCGGGAACCCGACGAGCATGCCGGTGGTCAGCTCCTCGTCGAGGAGCAGCACGCCCAGCACGATCGCGACCGCCGGGTTGACGTAGGTGATGATCGTCGACCGGGTCGGGCCGGCGACCTTGATCAGCTCGAGGAACACCACGAACGCCAGCGCGGTGCAGACCAGGGCCAGCACGACGACGCTCAGCCACGCCTTCGCCGGGAGGTCGGTCGGCGGGTCGACGATCCCGAAGGGTGTGTAGACGACCGCGGTCAGGGTGAGCGCGCACGCCATCACGCCGAGCCCGGACACGTCGTGGAACGAGCGCGCGAGGATGATCGGGCCGGTGGCGTAGCAGACGGCGACGCCGAGCATCTCGACCACGGCGAGGACGTCGATGTGCCCGATGTCGAGACCGACCAGGCACGCCACGCCCGCGAACCCGAGCGCCAGCCCGCCGGTCTGCGCGACGGTGAACCGCTCGGCGTGACGGGTGACCAGGAACGCCAGCGCGCCGAACAGCGGCACGGCGGCGACCAGCAGGCCGGCCAGCGACGAGGAGATCCGCTGCTCGGCGTGGCCCAGCAGCACCCACGGGATCATGATCTCGATGACCGCGAACAGCACCAGCGGCCGCCACCGGGTGAGCACCGGAGCGACCTCGCGTCGTACGAGCGCCAGCGGGAGCAGCACCAGCGCGGCCAGCGCCGTGCGCAGGAACACCAGGCCCGCCGGCGACACGTGGTCGACCGCGATCCGGATGAACAGGTAGGGCAGCCCCCAGATCAGGCACATCGCAAGGAACAGCGACCATCCACGCTTCGTCACAGCAGAACCCTAGGGACCCGCACCGACATCGGCGCCCGGATTTCCTGCCGGTCGATGTCGAGATCACCCCGACGGCTCCGTCTCCGGGGTGAAGGCGGCACGATGGCCGTCTCGGACCAAGGAGAACACCATGGCGAAGTACCTCTTGCTCAAGCACTACCGCAGCAGCCACGCGATCGCGAAGGACGAGCTCGTCCCGATGGACCAGTGGACGCCCGACGAGGTCACCGCGCACATCGACTTCATGCGGAGGGTGGCCGACGAGCTGCGTGAGCGCGGCGAGTTCGTCGACGGCCAGGCCCTGTCCCCCGAGGGCACCTTCGTCCGGTACGACGGTGAGGGCCGCCCGCCGGTCACCGACGGCCCGTTCGCGGAGACCAAGGACCTGATCGCCGGTTGGATGATCGTCGACGTGGACAGCCAGGAGCGTGCCTACGAGGCCGCGGCCCGGCTCTCGGCCGCGCCCGGCGCCGGCGGGGAGCCGATCCACGAGTGGATCGAGGTGCGGCCCTTCCTCGGCGAGCCGCCGGTCGTCACGGAATGACCGACCAGCCCGACCAGCCCGGCCAGCCCGGCCAGCCCGACCAGCCCGGCCTGGGCGAGGTCCTGCGCGACCTGACACCGCAGGTCCTCGGCATCCTCGTGCGCCGCGGAGCCGACTTCGCGGCCGCCGAGGACGCCGTCCAGGAGGCCCTGGTCGAGGCGCTGCGGCACTGGCCGGAGCCCGGCGGCCGGCCGGACAACCCGCGGGCCTGGCTGGTCACCGTGGCCGGCCGGAAGCTGGTCGACGCCCAGCGCTCGGCGCACGCCCGCGCACGCCGCGAGCTGCGGGTCCACCTCGAGCCCGGGCCGGGGCCGGCCGCGCAGGCCGACGACACCCTGCTCCTGCTCAGCCGCTGCTGCCACCCGGCGCTCACCCCGGCGTCGGCGATCGCGCTGACGCTGCGGGCGGTCGGCGGCCTGACCACCGCTCAGATCGCGGAGGCGTTCTTGGTGCCGGAGGCGACGATGGCGCAGCGGATCACCCGGGCGAAGCGGACCGTGAGCGGCCAGCGGTTCGACCGGCCGGGCGAGGTCGGCGCGGTGCTGCGGGTGCTGTACCTGGTGTTCAACGAGGGGTTCAGCGGCACCGTCGACCTCGCCGAGGAGGCGATCCGGCTGACCCGGCAGCTCGCGGCCGCGACCGACGACCCGGAGGTCGACGGGCTGCTCGCGCTCATGCTGCTGCACCACGCCCGGCGCCGCGCCCGGCGTACGCCCGCGGGGGCGGTGGTGCCGCTGGCCGACCAGGACCGCTCGTCGTGGGACACCGCGATGGTCGCCGAGGGCGTCGAGGTGCTGCAGGCGGCGCTGGCCCGCGACGCGCTCGGCGAGTACCAGGCCCAGGCCGCGATCGCCGCGCTCCACGACGACGCCGCCACCGCCGAGGAGACCGACTGGCCCCAGGTCCTCGAGTGGTACGACGAGCTGATCCGCCTGGCCCCCAGCCCGGTGGTCGCGCTCAACCGCGCGGTCGCCGTCGGAGAGGTCGACGGCCCGCTCGCCGCCCTGCGCCTGGTCGAGGGCCTGCCCGCCGACCTGCCCCGCCGCGACGCCGTCGCGGCCTGGCTGCACGAGCGGGCCGGCGACCGCGACGAGGCCGCCCGGCGGTACCGGCTCGCGGCCGAGCGGGCGACCAACCTCGCCGAGCGGGACCACCTCACCCGGCAGGCGAGCCGGCTGAACCGCGGGCCGGGGCCGCGAGCCGGGTAGGGCCACCGGGTAAAGAAATAGGAGAAGGGTCTCCATTTCTGCCCCGGGCGGGCTTAGATGGAGTCGACCTTCTCGGGCCGCCCTTGGGTCGGGCCCGAGCCATCTCTGGAAGGACTCGGCCATCCGTCGCCTCGCGCTCGTGACCGCCTGCCTCATCGCCGCCAGTGGCCTCGCCACCCTTCCCCTCTCGACGCCGGCTCACGCCGACTCCCGCACGAAGAGCAACACCGCACCCATCGCGATCCCTGATGGGAACCACGCCTCCTCGGAGATGGAGGTGACGGGTCTCGGTGGGGTCGTGACCGATGTCAACGTCGTGGTGAACAACCTCTCCCACGCCTGGCCGGCCGACCTCGACCTCTACCTCCAGGGGCCGGAGGACGCCAACGCCATCGTGGCCCTCATGTCCGACGTGTGCGGCACGAGCTCGACCCCCCTCGTCGGCGCGACGCTGACCTTCGACGACGAGGCCGCTTCGCCGCTCCCCGGATCGGGCTGCGCGAGCGGCAGCTACCGGCCCGCCAACACGACCACGGTCGATGACGACCTGCCCAGCGCCGGCACGTGGCGGCCGACGCTCGCTGCCTTCGACGGGATCAACCCCAACGGGGAGTGGAGGCTGTGGGCCTACGACGACTCGGCGAACGTGGTCGGCACGATCCAGGGCGGCTTCACCGTGACCATCACGTCCAGCGGACCCACGCCCGCGATCAGCATCGGCCCCGATGACCACACGGTCGGGCCGGCCGGTCCCTACCCGTACCCGATCGCGATCGGTGACCGCCCCGGTGCCGTCACGGATGTCGACGTCGTGCTCAGCGGCGTCTCCCACACCTATCCCGACGACCTGGACGTCATGCTGGTCGGTCCGAGCGGGGCGTCGGTCGTCCTGACGTCCGAGGCCTGCGAGGACAAGGACGTCGTCGGCGTCACCTGGCGCTTCGACGACAGCGCCGCGGCTCCGCTGCCGAGCGACGGGCCCTGCGTCTCCGGGTCCTACCGCGTGGGGACCAATCCCGGTGCCCCGATGCCGGCTCCGGCCCCGACCGCGGCGAGTGGCATGTCGCTGGGTGTCTTCAACGGCGCCGCCGCCAACGGGACCTGGCGGCTGTTCGTCGCCGACCACTCGGGCGGCGACGCCGGCTACATCACCGGCGTCCAGCTCGAGGTCACGACGGACGCGCCGCCGGAGACCGCGATCACCGCCAAGCCGAAGAGGTCCACCGCCAAGCGCAAGGCCACCATCGCCTTCACCGCCACCGCGTTCGGTGCGGACAAGAGCCTCAGCTACCAGTGCAAGGTCGACAAGCGGAAGTGGAGGACCTGCGGCTCTCCGCTCAAGGTCCGCAAGCTCGCGGCTGGCAGGCACCAGGTGCAGGTCCGGGCCATCGACGGTGCCGGCAGGGTCGACCCGACGCCGGCCCTGGTGAAGTGGAAGGTGCGCCGCTGACGGGCGGCTGAGAACTCGACGTATCAGGGCCGGGGCTCCGCAGGTCTGGGGAAGGTCAGCTCCTCCCCCTCGGAAAGGTTCCAGCCATGCGCCGTCTCGCGCTGATGACCACAGGCGTCATCACCCTCGGAGGCCTCGCCGGCCTCGCCACCGCCACGCCCACCCAGGCGGCCGTCCGCACGGTCACCCACCCGCCGGCCGTCGTCGTGCCCGACGTCGGCAGCACCTCCGCGACGGTGGACGTCGCCAACCTGCCGGGCAGGATCACCGACGTCGACGTCGTGCTCACCAACGTCTTCCACACCTGGCCCGACGACCTCGACGTCTTCCTGCGCGCGCCGGGCTCCGACCGGGTGGTCCGCCTCATGTCGGACGTCTGTGGTTCGGGCGACCTGGTCGGAGTCACCTTGACCATCGACGACGACGCGGGGACGAGCCTGCCGGACAGCGCGGCCTGCCCGAGCGGTGCCTACCGCCCGAGCAACGTCGACGCGGTCGAGGTCGCACCTGCCGGGACGACCCTCGCCGACTCGCTGTCCGTCTTCGACGGCGGCAACGCCAACGGGACCTGGACGCTCATCGCGACCGACGACGCCGGCGGCGACACGGGCCAGCTCGCCGGCGGGTTCTCGGTGACGATCACCACCGACGACGCCCCGGGCATCACGACGATCACCAGCCGGCCGAAGAAGACCACCACGAAGCGCAAGGCGACCGTCGGCTTCGCGGCCGACAAGCCCAACGTCACCTTCCAGTGCAAGGTCGACGCCAAGGCTTGGAGGTCCTGCACCTCGCCGCTCACGCTCAAGCACCTCAAGCCCGGCAAGCACAAGGTCCGGGTCCGCTCGGTCGGCGAGTCCGGCCAGGTCGAGGCGACGCCGGCGCTGGTGAGGTGGCGGGTGCGCCGCTGAGTCAGCGTCGCACCGGTCCACCGGGGACACGGAGGCGGACCAGCCCGGCTGGTCCGCCTCCGGCCCGTCTGCGGCTCACGGCGTGGCGTCGGCCTCCAGCCAGCCCCGGAACGCCTCCAGGTTCGCGGTCGACTCGCCGCGCTCGATGCGCCACGCCCACTCCTTGCGAATGGACGACTCGAAGCCGAGCTCGAGGATCGTGTTGAACGCCTCGTCGGCGTAGGTCAGCACCGACCCGAGCAACCGGTCGAGGTCCTCAGGAGTGACCGACGACAGCGGCAGCCGGGCGTCGAGGTAGATGTCGCCGTGGTGGTCGATGCCGAACGCGACGGCGTACATCTTCATGTTGCGCTCGAGCAGCCAGCGGTAGACGCGCTCGAACTCCTCGTCGGGGCGCCGGCACACGAAGGCGTGCACGCCGAGCGCGTGGGGGCCGAGGTCGAGCCGGACCGGCGTCTGCAGCTTCTTCTCCCCCGGGAGCGAGAAGCTGAACGTGCCCTCCTCGGTCTCCTCGAACCCGATCTCGTTGTCCTCGAGCCAGGTACGTACGACGTCCGCAGGACTCATCCGACGCGGGCCTCCTGTCGCAGGAGCGCGTGGGCGCGCTCGTAGACCTCCACGGTGTGGGCGGCGGTCGCCTCCCACGAGAACTGACGGGCCTGCTCGAGCGCGCCGGCCGCGAGCCGGTCGCGGTAGCCGGCGTCGGCGACCACCCGCTCCAACGCGAGCGCCCAGTCGTGGGGCTCGTGGGTGTCGACGAGCAGTCCGCTGCGCCCGTCGCGGACGACGGTGGTGAGGCCGCCGACGGCCGCGGCGACGACGGGGGCGCCGGACGCCTGGGCCTCGGCGGCGACCAGGCCGAAGGACTCGTTGTAGGACGGGACGGCGACCAGGGTGGCGGCGGAGTACCAGCCGGCGAGCTCGTGCTGCGGCACCGGGGGCACGAACCGCACCACGTCGTCGATGCGCAGCTCGGCAGCCAGGTTGGCCAGCGCGGCCGGGCGCTCCAGGCCACTGCCGGACGGCCCGCCCACGACGGGTACGACGAGCCGCGGGCGCAGGTCCGGGCGCCGCACCAGCAGCTCGGCGACCGCACGCAACAGCACGTCGGGCGCCTTGAGCGGCTGGATCCGGCCCGCGAACAGCAGGACCAGGGCGTCGTCGGCGAGGTCGCGCTCACGTCGCGCACGGGCCCGGTCGGCCGGCGTGAGGGGCCGGAAGACCTCGGTGTCGACACCGGGGTGGACGACCTCGACCCGGCCCGGGTCGGCGTCGTACAGGTTGATCAGCTGCTTGGCCTCGAGGTCGGTGTTGGCGATGAGCACGTCGGCGGCCTCGACCACCTGCTCCTCCCCGATCAACCGGGCCTGCGGCTCGGGGGTGTCGCCGGCGGCGAGCGCCTCGTTCTTGACCTTGGCCATCGTGTGCATCGAGTGCACCAGCGGCACGCCCCACCGGTCACGCGCGAGGGCGCCGACCTGGCCGGAGAGCCAGTAGTGGGAGTGGACGACGTCGAAGTGGCCGGCCGGGTGGGCGGCCTCGGCACGCAGCACCTCGCGCGCGAACACGCACAGCTGGCCGGGCAGCTGGTCCTTCGTCAGCCCCTCGAACGGACCGGCGTGCACGTTGTGCACGGTGACGCCGTCGCGGACGTGGACCACCGGGTCGAGCCGGGAGCTGGTGGCGCGGGTGAAGATGTCGACCGCGGTGCCCTGCTCGGCCAGGCGCCGGGCCAGCTCGACGACGTAGACGTTCATGCCGCCCGCGTCCCCCGTGCCCGGCTGGTCGAGCGGCGAGGTGTGCAGGCTGATCATGGCGACGCGGCCGATCGCCGTCTCCCCCATCCGCGCCTCCTGCTGCTCGTCTGCTGCTCGTCTGCCGGTCCTCGGGACCTGTTCCCGGTCAGTCGGACAACCCTGCCAGTGTGCCCGGCATTCCCGATCCACCAAGATGGGGTCCATGACCTCCCGTCTCGCCGTCGTGACCGGTGCCTCCAGCGGCATCGGTGCCGCCACCGCGCGCCACCTGGCCCGGGAGGGCTTCGAGGTGATCTGCGCGGCCCGCCGCGCGGAGCGGATCGAGGCCCTCGCCGCCGAGATCGGCGGCCGGGCCGTCGTCTGCGACGTGACGTCCGCAGCGTCCGTGGCCGGGCTGGCCGAGGCGGTCGGCCCGCGGCTCGACGTGCTCGTCAACAACGCCGGCGGGGCCTTCGGCCTCGGGCCGGTCGCCGAGGCGGACGCCGACGAGTGGCGCCGGATGTACGAGGTCAACGTGCTCGGCCTGATGCAGGTGACCAAGGCGCTGCTGCCGGCCCTGGTGGCCAGCGGCGCCGGGGTGATCGTCAACGTGGGCTCGACGGCCGGCCGCATCGCCTACGAGGGCGGCGCGGGCTACACCGCCGCCAAGCACGGCACCAAGGTCGTCACCGAGACGCTGCGCCTCGAGCTGTTCGACCAGCCGGTCCGGGTCTGCGAGGTGGCGCCGGGGATGGTGCGCACCGAGGAGTTCGCCCTGACCCGCTTCGAAGGCGACCAGGCCCGCGCCGACGCGGTGTACGCCGGCGTCCCCGACCCGCTGGTGGCCGACGACGTCGCGGACGCGATCACCTGGGTCGCCACCCGGCCACCGCACGTCAACATCGACGAGCTGGTGATCAAGCCGCGCGCCCAGGCCGCACAGCACAAGGTGCACCGGGTCTGAGACCCGGCTCGCCGCCACCGGCCGGCGTCAGCGGCGCACCAGCCGCTGGGCGCGCAGCGCGAAGGCGCGCGGCACCCCGCCCCAGGCGGTGGCCGAGCGGACCGGCAGGGCCGCGTGCGGGGGCAGCACGAGCGTGACCGCCACCTGCTGGAGGTCGCGCGGGCGTCGTACGGCCGCCATGCCGTTGCGGACCTCCCGGGCGGTCCCGGCGCCACCGAAGACCGCGATCGGCAGCTCGTGGTGGGCGCGGGCGCGGGCCAGCGCGGCGTCGGGGATCCGGTCGATCGCGGCGAGCACCCGGTCCGGGACCGTGGCCGGCAGGCCGACCGTCGCGCGGGCAGCGGCCAGCGAGGTGAGCGCGGGGCCGGGCAGCTCCTGCGCGAACACCGCGGGGTCGCGAGCCAGACGGCGCAGGTCGACGAGGGTGCGCAGCCAGATCCAGCCCTCGCGGTGCCCGGCCAGGTGTCGGAACGCGTCAGCGGGCGCGAGGGTGGGGACCTGCGTGCCGCCCACCGCGACCGTCGTGGCGCGGGCCAGCAGGTCCGGCGTCTCCGGCTGCGCGCCGGGCATGGCGTCGAGGCGCCAGTGCAGGTCGACGTCGGCGCCCGCGCCGAGATAGGTCAGCGTGTGGCCCCAGCGCTGCACGTGACGCCACGCCCACATCTCCGGCTCGATCCGGCCCTGCTCGTGCAGCGCCCACCCGGATCCGGTGAGCAGCCGGTGCGCCTCGGCAGCGGCCTCGGGCCGGACCAGCAGGTCGACGTCACCGGCGCCCCGCGCGTCGGGGCGGCCGGTCGTCAGCACGGACAACGCGATCCCCTTGAACACCAGGGACTCGACGCCCGCGGCGTCGAGCAGCCGCCAGGCACGCACCGTCTCGAAGGTGTGCACCAGGTGGCGCTGCCGGGACCCGGCAAGCATCGCGTCCAGCACCCGGACCACCTCACCCGGCAGGCCCAGCTCGCCCGCACGGGAGCGGAGCAGCTCGGGGACCCGGTGCCGCCGTACCCCGTCGAGGAGGTCGCGGGCGGTGACGTCACCGAGCGGAACCGGATCGACGGCGTGCCCCTCCTCCGCCTCCAGCGCACCGCTCACCAGGCGGCAGAGCAGGTCGAGTGCGGCGCTCACAGCGCGAGGGTGGCACGCAGCGCCGTACCGGCGTCGGGGAACACCGGCGCACGGAAGGTTAAAATCGTGTGAACCGCCTGCGCGGTCGTGTCCTCCGGGCCCACAGTTGCGTTGCACCGCTGACGGAGCACTCCCTCCCTTCGTCCTGCACCCCTTTGGAGCTCACATGAAGCCGACCTATGTTGCACCCGTCCTGGAGACCCTGAGCGTCACGGCGACCCAGGGCATCGACATCGACATCGACATCTCCCTCGGGCTCGGCAGCTGACCTCTGCGAGGTTCGGTCTTGCCACGGCACTCGCGTGGTGCCTGCTGGGTGCCACGCGGCTGCTGACGGTCGTCCTGCCGTTCGCTGCGGTCCGTCGCCTGCTCGGCGAACCCACCGCACCGGACACAGCAGGGCCCCCGGCGCCTCCGGACGCGTCCGAACGAGAACTCGCACGCGCCCGGGCGGTCGGGCGGGCGGTCCGGTATGCCGCCACGCGGACGCCGTGGACGTCCGACTGCTACCCGCAGGCCCTGACCGCGCGCATCCTGCTGCGCGGCGCACGGGTGCCGCACACCGTCGTGTTCGGCCTGCTGCGCGATGACGCCGGCGAGCTCCTCGCGCACGCCTGGGTGAGGGTCGGCACCGTCACCGTCACCGGTGGCTCCGTGCGCAGCTGGACCCCGGTCGGCAGCTTCAGCTGGCATCCCTAGTCCCCCGATCCCCCATCCCCTATGTACGCCGGATACGGACTCCTCATCGACAGCGAGCTCGCGCTGCCCGACCTGGCGCCGGCGCCCGCTTCTCCGGGCGCCGCCATCCGTCCCGACGTCCGTCCCGACGTCCGTCCCGCCATCCGTCCCGATGTCCGACCCGACGTCCGGGTCCGGGTCGGAGCGGTCGCCCCACCGTCGGCCGACGCCGTCCCCCTCCCGCTCGGGCTGTGGGTCGACGGGGAGCGGATCGGGATCGACGTCCCCGACGTCGGGCGCTACGTCTGCGAGCACGGCTCGCAGATCACGGTCGAGCCCGCCCCTGCCGCCACCCCCGAGGCGCTGCGGCTGTTCCTGCTCGGCTCCGCGTTCGGCTGCCTGCTGACCCAGCGCGGCCTGCTCGTCCTGCACGGCAACGCCTTCGTCGTCGACGGCGCCTGCGCGGTGGTGCTGGGGCACTCCGGGGCCGGGAAGTCGACGCTGGCCGCCGAGATGCACCGCCGCGGTCACCTCGTCCTCAGCGACGACGTGGTGCCCGTCGACGCCGCCGGCCGCGCGTTGCCCGGCTGGCCGCGGATCAAGCTCTGGCAAGACGCCCTCGACCGGCTCGGCGTCCCGTCGTCCGGCCTGGACCGGGTCGATGGCCGGTTCGCCAAGTTCCACGTGCCGCTGGACCGTCCCGCTCCCGGGGGACCGGCGCCGATGCCGGTCCGGTGGATCTACGTCCTCGACCGGCACGACGGCCCGCTGCGCGTCGTACCCGTGACGGGGGCGGCAGCCTTCGCCAGCCTCCACGAGCACAGCTACCGCAACGAGATCCTCGTCGGCGACCTGCGGCGTACCCACCTCGCCCGCAGCGCCGACCTGGCCCGCACCGCCCGCCTGGCGCGGGTCGATCGCCCTCGCGGCGTCGACTCGGTCGCGTCGTCCGCCGACGCGATCCTCGCCGACATCGCCTCCACCAGCACCCCCGACGCGCCCACGGGTCGGCGCGCGCCCAACCGAGAGGAGCAGCAGCATGCGACGAGCAGCCCGGCCAGAGCGGTGGATGCGTGACCCCGCCCTCCACGCCGTCGAGATGGGCGAGGAGTTCGTGATGATGGGCCTCGCCCAGGGCGAGTACTACTCCGTCAAGGGGGTGGCCGCGACGCTGTGGCGCCACCTCGCCGAGCCCCACGACCTCGCCGAGCTGTGCACCGCCGTCGCCGAGGAGTACGACGTCACCGCCGAGGCCTGCCGCGGCGACGTCGAGGCCTTCCTCGCCCAGCTGCGCGACAAGCGGATGGTGCTCGCCGCGCCGTAGGGCGCCCCATCCGCACCAGCGGTCACACCGGGGACGCACTTCATGCGCTGGTCAGGGGTTGCACCCCTGACCAGCGCAGGGATCCCCGGATGTCCGGGGATCCCTGCAGCCGGCGCCGCTCAGGCCAGCGCGCGATCCAGCGCGGCCGTGACGTGCAGCGTGGTGCACGGGAACACGGGGATCTCGGAGTCCGCCTGGCGGATGAGCAGCTCGAGCTCGGAGCAGCCGAGGATGACGCCGCCGGCGCCGGCGTCCCACGCCTCGCTGATCATGCCGACCACGGCACGGCGGGAGTCGTCGACGACCTTCCCGTGCACCAGCTCGTCGTAGATGATCCGGTTCAGCTCGTCGTGGTGCGCGAGGTCGGGGACGAGGACCTCGAGGCCGTGGCTGGCGATCCGGTCGGTGAAGAAGGTGCGCGACATCGCGAACTTGGTTCCGAGGAGCGCGACGCTCTGCACACCCTCGGCCTTGCAGGCCTCCGCGACGACGTCGCCGAGGTGCAGCAGCGGGATCGAGACGGCGTCCTGGACCTGCTCGGCGACCCGGTGGAAGGTCGTGGTGCACAGCATCAGGAAGTCGGCGCCGGCCCGCTCGACCGACTGCGCAGCCTCGCGCAGGATGACGGCGACGCCGTCCCAGTCCTCGGCCTCCTGCAGCTCGGTGACCTCCGCGAAGTCGACAGACGCCATCACGGTCTTCGCCGAGTGGAAGCCGCCCAGACGCTCCTCGACGCCGCGGTTCAGCGCCTCGTAGTACGCCGCACTGCTCTCCCAGGACATGCCGCCGACGAGGCCGATGGTCTGCATGGGCAGAGTCTAGGGTCATCGCGACGATGCGAGGGGGACGGTCCGACGCCAGTAGGCTGAACCCTCGTGTCCCAGACTCGTCGTACCGATCTCCGCAACGTCGCCATCGTCGCCCACGTCGACCACGGCAAGACGACCCTCGTCGACGCGATGCTGCACCAGGCCGGTGCCTTCAGCGCCCACCAGGCCGAAGGCGTCGCCGAGCGCGTGATGGACTCGGGTGACCTCGAGCGCGAGAAGGGCATCACCATCCTCGCGAAGAACACCGCGGTGCACTACCGCGGCCCCTCCGCGCAGGAGATGGCCAACGGCGACATGGTCATCAACATCATCGACACCCCCGGCCACGCCGACTTCGGTGGCGAGGTCGAGCGCGGCCTGTCGATGGTCGACGGCATCGTGCTGCTGGTCGACGCGTCCGAGGGCCCGCTCCCCCAGACCCGCTTCGTGCTGCGCAAGGCGCTCAACGCCGACATGCCGGTGATCCTCGTGGTCAACAAGACCGACCGTGGCGACGCCCGGATCGACGAGGTCGTCGACGAGACCTACGAGCTGTTCATGGACCTGCTCGACGACTCGCACAGCCAGGACGCGCTCGACTTCCCGGTCGTCTTCGCCTCGGGCAAGGCCGGCATCGCCTCGCTCACCAAGCCGGAGAACGGCACGCTGCCCGAGGGCAGCGACCTCGAGCCGCTCTTCCGGACCATCCTGGAGACCATCCCGGCGCCGGAGTACGACGACGAGGCGCCCCTGCAGGCCCACGTCACCAACCTCGACGCCTCCCCCTTCCTGGGTCGCCTCGCGCTGCTGCGCATCAAGCAGGGCAACCTGCGCAAGGGCCAGAACGTCGCGTGGATCAACCGCGACGGCGTGACCAAGAACGTCAAGATCACCGAGCTCCTCATCACCGAGGGCCTCGAGCGCAAGCCCGGCGAGTCCGCCGGCCCCGGTGACATCGTCGCCGTCGCCGGCATCCCGGACATCACCATCGGCGAGACCCTCGCCGACCCGGAGAACCCGATCGCGCTGCCGCTCATCCACGTCGACGAGCCGGCCATCTCGATGACCATCGGCACCAACACCTCCCCGCTCGTGGGCAAGGGCGGCAAGGGCCACAAGGTCACCGCCCGCCTGGTCAAGGACCGCCTCGACTCCGAGCTGATCGGCAACGTGTCGCTCCGCGTCCTGCCCACCGAGCGTCCCGACGCCTGGGAGGTCCAGGGCCGTGGCGAGCTGGCGCTGGCGATCCTGGTCGAGCAGATGCGCCGCGAGGGCTACGAGCTGACCGTCGGCAAGCCGCAGGTGGTCACCCGCGAGATCGACGGCAAGGTGCACGAGCCGTTCGAGCGCCTCACCATCGACGCCCCCGAGGAGTTCCTCGGCACCATCACCGAGCTCCTCGCCAACCGCAAGGGCCGGATGGAAGGCATGACCAACCACGGCACCGGCTGGGTCCGCATGGAGTTCGTCGTCCCCGCCCGCGGCCTGATCGGCTTCCGCACCGACTTCCTCACCGAGACCCGCGGCACCGGCATCGCACACTCGATCTCCGAGGGCTACTTCCCGTGGGCCGGCGAGATCCGCAGCCGCCAGTCCGGCTCGCTGGTCGCCGACCGCTCGGGTGCCGCGACGGCGTACGCCATGACGTCGCTGCAGGAGCGCGGCGTGCTCTTCGTCGAGCCGTCGACCGAGGTCTACGAGGGCATGATCGTCGGCGAGAACTCCCGCGCCGACGACATGGACGTCAACATCACCAAGGAGAAGCAGCAGACCAACATCCGGTCCGCCACCTCCGACAACTTCGAGAAGCTCATCCCGCCGAAGAAGCTCTCGCTCGAGCAGTGCCTGGAGTTCTGCCGCGAGGACGAGTGCGTGGAGATCACGCCCGAGACCGTGCGCATCCGCAAGGTCAACCTCGACGCCAACGAGCGCGCCAAGGCCGCCAGCCGCGCGAAGAAGGCGAACCGGTAGGTCCCGGCTCGTCGTCGTACGGCGGCGAGAACGTTCCAGACCCCGCCCCGGGCTTCTCGGGCGGGGTCTGGCGTTTCGGTGGCCCCTGTTCGTTCGATCGAACGATCCGGGGGACCTACGTCCCGCCAACTCCCCCGATCCGTTCGATCGAACGATCCGGCGGGAAGAAGGCGGGGTCAGCCGAGCCGCTCGATCCCCATCGCCTCGCGCTCAGGCGTTGGGGGTGTGCTGGAGGAAGGCGGGCCACTCGCCGCCACCGTCGACGTTGAGGACGGCGCCGGTGATGTGGGTAGCCAGCGGCGAGGACAGGAACACGCAGGCCTGCCCGACCTCGAGCGGCGTGGCGAAGACGCCCCGCGGGATGGTGGCGGCGACGCGCGCGAACTGCTCCGCGTCGCCGTAGTGGTCGGCCGAGCCCGGGGTCTCGACGAGCCCGCAGCTGACCGCGTTCACGCGGACCTCCGGGGCCCATTCGACGCCGAGGCTGGCGGTGAGGCTCTCGAGGGCGGCCTTGGCGGCGCCGTACACCGCGGTGCCGGGGCTGGAGCGCCGGGCGGAGATCGAGGTGATGTTGACCATCGAGCCGCCGGCCTGCTTCAGGTGCGGGCGCACCGCGAGCCCGACGTAGACCGCGGACATGAAGTTGAGGTCGTTGATCTTGGCGTGGAAGCGCGGCGACGCGGCGTCGAACTGAGCGAAGGGCGCGCCGCCGGCGTTGTTCACCGCGACGTCGACGCGTCCGCGGCGGCGTACGACGTCCTCGACCCAGGCGGCGACCTCGTCGGCCTCGCGCACGTCGACGGGCGAGAAGTGCACCACGCGACCGTCGTGCTCGCGCAGCGACCCGGGCGTGCTCCGACCGCAGATCTCCACGGTCGCACCGGCCTCGAGGTAGGCCTGGACGATGCCGTCGCCCACACCTCGGCCGCCGCCGGTCACGAGGACCACCTGACCGGTCATGTCGATGCTGTACGCCACGGAATCCCTTTCGCCGTCCCCCGACCGGGGATCATAGAGCAGGGTACCAAGCAAGTGCTAGGTTGACCGAGCTCGGCGGGAACCCGCGGCGAGCCGAACGCGAGAGCGCCGCCGCGGTCCGTGTTGGCACGGACCACGGCGGCGCTCTCGCGTGGCTCAGCGGGCCCGGGTCAGGAGAGCTCCGCCTCGAGCTCGTGGAAGGGGTAGTCCTTCGGGCCGAGGTAGCGGGAGTTGCGGTCGGCGACGCCGCCGCGGGGACGCGGCGTCGGGTCGGGGTCGGCCGAGTTCACGTAGTTGCTCAGCGTCCGCGGGGCCTCGCGGTAGATCAGGTCGACATGGTCGACGTACTTCTGCGTCATGGCCGCGTCGTCGCGGATGATGATGTTCTCCTCGTCGGAGTGCCACCCGAGCCGGGTCCAGTTCTCGCTGCTCGACAGCACGACGTTGCCGTCGGGGCGGCCGTCGACGTTGCCCTGGACGGCGAGCCCCTTCATGTGGACGTAGCGGTCCTTGAACTTGTTGGCGGTCAGACCGGTGATGTAGACCATCTGCTTGGCCCGCATCCCGCGCAGGATGCCACGGATGTGGCGCTGCATCATCATGAAGACGATCTCCACGTCACAGCCCTGACGGTCGAGCTGACGGACCTTCCGGGCGATCCGGGCGCCGCGCTCCTCGCCCCACACCGCGTTGGCGACCCGCACCTTGGTGCGCCCGCTGGCCGTGTTGGTCGCGCCCGTGCACTGCACCTTGTTGAGCACGCTCAGCGCCGGGTCCACCTCGCCCTTGTGGGGCGCGAACATCGTGGTGATGTTCCCGGTGGTGAACCTCAGCGCCGGGAAGTTCCGGTCCTGGATCGCCTGGTTCCACATCTGCATCCAGCCGTCGTAGAGCGGCTGGTTCTCGGTGACGGTGGTCCAGTCGTTGAACTGCTGGACGGCGGCGGCGCCGGTGAGGTTGCCCGAGCCCTGCATCACGATCCAGTTGGTCGCGCCCGAGCGGCTGACCAGCATCAGCTTGGAGTGCATCGAGCCGCGCTTGCCGCGGCAGGTCTGCCGGCAGGTCCGGATCCAGCTCTTCAGCTCCTCCGGTCGCCCCTTGTTGCCGCGGGAGAAGGCGCGCTGCACCATCGGGTAGGAGCGAGCCAGGTTGCGGCCCTGCGAGCGCGCCAGGCCGCGCGACATGATGATCTGCACTGTGACACCGCGCTCGTGGGCCCGGATGAACCGATGGGCGAGGTAGGGCGAGTCGAAGTTCCAGGTGATCACCCGCACCGTCGCGCCGGCGGGGACGTTGCGCAGGGTCGCGGCGATCTTGTGGTGGATCTTGCCGCGTTGGCCGTTACGGAACGGGTGGTTGAAAGTGATGCCGGGCGTCACGACGTACGCCGGGTTCGGCTTGCGGCCCGCCGCCACCGACGGTGCCGCTGCGCGCGCAGCAGCCGGCGCGGCAGCCGGCGTCACGGCGGGTGCCGCCTGGGCCGGCGCCAGGACGCCCTGGCCGGCGACCAGCACGCTCGTCGCGAGCAGCAGGGCCAGACCCGCCGCGACCCGCGCCCGCGCCCCTCGCCCGCGCGCCGCGATCCCCCACGAATTCGCCACGATCACCCATTCCTCTACGTCGGCCAAGCTGTCGCAGGGACCCTACCCAAGGACAGGGAGGGGCGAACCCGGAAGCACGGGGATCCGTCGCAACCGCACGGTCGCGGCGCCCGCAACGGCCAGCAGGGTGAGAGCAAGGGCACACACCCCCGCCCAGCCGTACCACGACCAGGCGCTGCCCCCGAGGCTGCCGAACACCGAGGAACCGACGTAGTAGGCGCACAGGTAGAAGGCCGCCGCCTGGCTCGCACTGGCCCCCGCGAGGTGGGCCCGGACGGCGACCCAGCCGCTGGCGAGACCGTGCATGACGAAGAAGCCGGCGGTCAGGCAGGCGAGGCCGAGCACGACCGCGGTCAGGGACGGGAGCACGGTGAGCGCCACGCCGAGGACCGCGAGGGCGCACCCCGAGGGCAGCACTGCGCGCCGCCCGAGACGGTCGGCCAGCGCGCCGGACACGGTCGCGCTGACCGTGCCCAGCGGGTAGACCAGGTAGAGCAGGCTGATCGTGCCCAGGCCGAGATGGAACGGCGCGGCGGTCAGCCGGAAGCCGAGCGCGTTGAAGACGGCGACCAGGGTCCCGACCGCGCACGCTCCAAGCAGGTAGAGGCTGCGCAGCGCCGGGTCCGTGAGTGCCGCCCGGGCCATGCCACGCAGCCGGGTGGCGCCGCGCGGACGCGGGGTGAAGTTGCGAGAGGCGGGCAGTGCGAGGCTCACCGCGACGGCGCAGCCGAGCGCGAACACGGCCGCGCTGGCCATCGCCCAGCGCCAGTCGGCGAGGTCGGCCACGGGCGCGGTCAGCAGGCGTCCGGCCATGCCGCCGAGCGCCGTCCCCCCGATGTAGAGGCCGGTGGCCTTCGCGAGGGCGCTCGGGTGCAGCTCCTCGCGCAGGTACGCCGTCGCGACGGCCGGAAGCCCGGCGAGCACGACCCCCTCGAGCAGCCGCAGGCCCAGGAAGGCGTGCCAGGACGGGGCGAACGGCGTCAGGCAGGCCACGAGGGTCGCGGCCCAGGTCGAGCCGAGGATCAGCGGCGTGCGGCCGACGACCTCGGACGCCGGGCCGGCGACCAGCAGGCCGAGCGCGAGACCCGCGGTCGTCAGCGACATGCTCAGCGTCGCCTGGGTCGGGCTGACCCGGAAGGTCGCGTGAAGCGCCGGCAGCAGCGCCTGGGTGGCGTAGAGGAGGACGAACGTCGCCATGCCGGCGGCGAACATCGCCGCCATGATCCGCCGGTAGCCGGCGCTGCCGGGCGCGTGCCCTCCGGCCCCGGGTCGCTCACGGGCTGCCTGCGTGCTCACCGGGTCCAGGTTCCGCCGATCCCCTGGATACGTCCAATGTCTAGAACGTCGATCCTCGATACGTCTTGCGTATGATGCCGGGATGTTGGTGCGCGACCTGGAGTGGATCGTGGCGCTGGCCGACCACGAGCACCTCACCGAGACAGCGGCCGTGCTGCGCGTCAGCCAGCCGACGCTCTCGCGTGCACTGGCCCGGGTCGAGGAGGAGCTGGGCGTGCGCCTGTTCGAGCGGGTTCCCCACGGCCTGGTCACCACGCCCGACGGCGAGCTGGTCGTCACCACCGCCCGGGACCTGCTCACCCGCTACCAACAGCTGCGCCACGAGCTCGAGGCCCGCCACGACCCCGACCGCGGCACGGTCCGGCTGGCGTTCCTCGACTCGATGGCCACCTCCCTGGTCCCCCAGGTCCTGCGCGGCTTCCACGAGCAGGCTCCCCTGGTCCGCGTGGAGCTGACCCAGGAGCCGAGCCACGACATGATGCGCGACCTCGCCACCGGCGCGGCCGAGCTCGCGATCATGTCGGCGCGGCCGACCGGGGACTTCGCCTGGGCGCCGCTCCAGGAGGAGCGCCTGGTCGCGGTCGTCTCCCCGGGCCACCGGCTGCGGGAACGCAAGCAGGTCGACCTGGCCGAGCTGGCCGACGACGACCTGGTGACCACGCCGCCCGGGTTCGGCCACAGCTCCCTGGTCGACGGCCTGCTCAGCGACGCCGGCGCCGCGCCCGCCGTGTCCTTCGAGAGCGCCGACCTCGCCACCATCGAGGGCCTCGTCGCCGCGGGTCTCGGCTTCGCCATCGTCCCGGAGCACATCGCGGGCGTCTCCGGGACGATCGCGCTGCGGATCAGGAACCCGCGTGCCCGGCGGACCATCGGCCTCACCTGGCGCACGGACCGCCCGCTCGCCCCCGTTGCGGCGCGGTTGCGCGATCACGTCGTCGCGCACGCGCCGTACGGGAGACCGGGCGTCGGCGCTGCGACCTAGCGGATCGTCGCGGCGTCGATGACGAAGCGGTAGCGCACGTCGGAGGCCAGCACGCGCTCGTAGGCCTCGTTGACGGCGTCGGCGGCGATCACCTCGATCTCGGAGCCGATGCCGTGCTCGGCGCAGAAGTCGAGCATCTCCTGGGTCTCGGCGATGCCGCCGATCATCGAGCCGGCCAGCGTGTGCCGCCCGTAGATCAACGACATCGGCGCGACGTTGAACGCGCGCGGCGGGGCGCCGACGTTGACCAGGGCGCCGTCGACGGCGAGCAGGCGGAGGTAGGCGTTGACGTCGAGGCTCACGCTGACGGTGCTCAGCAGGAGGTCGAACTCCCCGGCCAGCCGGTCGAAGGTCGCCGGGTCGGACGTCGCGTAGTAGTGGTCGGCGCCGAGGCGCTCGGCGTCCTCCTGCTTCTTCAGCGACTGCGAGAGCACGCTCACCTCCGCGCCCATCGCGTGGGCGAGCTTGACCGCCATGTGCCCGAGGCCGCCGAGCCCGAGGACCGCCACCTTCTTGCCCGGGCCGGCCGCCCACCGCTTCAGCGGTGAGTACGTCGTGATGCCGGCGCACAGCAGCGGCGCGGCAGCCGCGGGGTCGAGGCCCTCGGGCACCGACAGCACGAAGTCGGCGTCGACGACGACGTGCGTCGAGTAGCCACCCTGGGTCGTGGAGCCGTCACGGTCGGTGGCGGCGTAGGTCCCCACGCTGCCGTTGAGGCAGAACTGCTCGTCGCCGCGCCGGCAGTTGACGCACTCGCGGCACGCGTTGACCAGGCAGCCGACCCCGACCCGGTCACCGACCTGATGGCGGGTGACGGCGTCGCCGACCTCGGCGACCGTGCCGACGATCTCGTGGCCGGGCACGACCGGGAACGGCTGCGGCCCCCAGTCGCCGCTGACGGTGTGGATGTCGGAGTGACAGATGCCGGCGTACTCGATCGTGATGAGGACGTCGTTGGCCCCGACCTCAC
Source organism: Nocardioides daeguensis (assembly GCF_019192965.1). GTDB lineage: Bacteria > Actinomycetota > Actinomycetes > Propionibacteriales > Nocardioidaceae > Nocardioides > Nocardioides daeguensis. The sequence goes on along the minus strand of NZ_JAHTKU010000010.1, from coordinate 250,869 downwards.
GGCGCTCGATGGTGGTCCGGGCCAGCGGCTCGCCGCGGTCCGGGGCCGCCCAGGCGGCGACATGGGTGCGGTCGTAGGTCATGGTCTTCTCCTCGTCAGGGGGTCTTCTTGAGAGCGTCGGCGACCGCGAGCGCCTCGTCGGAGAGGGCGCGCGCCCGGTCCTGGTCGCCGTCGGCGACGGCCTGCCAGTAGTCGATCTTGAGCTGCACGTAGCGCCGTCGTACGGCGAGCAGCTCGGCCTCCATCGCCAGCCGGTCCCGCTGGGCCGCGAGCAGCTCGATCTGCTGTCCGGCAGCGGCCCGGCCGGCAGCGCCGTTCTCGACGTAGCGCCGCATGTCACTGATCGAGAGGCCGGTCGCGTTCAGGCAGGCCACCCAGGTCAGCACGTCGAGGTCGTCCTCGGTGTACACGCGGTGCCCGCTGCTCGCCGAGCGCCCCACCGGTGCGACCACGCCGACCGACTCGTAGTAGCGCAGCGTGCTGGCCGGGAGCCCGGTCAGGGCGGCCGCCTCCTTGATGGAGAAGGTCCGTCCTCCGGTTCGCGCGCTCACTTCGTCGAGGCTAGAAACTTCGAGTACTTGAAGTCAACGCGGCCGGCCGAGGCGTCCGCGGGACGCCGGCAGGTCCGGGCGGGCGCAGTCGAGCGCCCGGCCGGCCCGATCATGGGCGGACTGCGGCAGCGGTCCACGACATCGGCCACCGCCTACGCTGGCCCTGCTCCGACAGCGCGGCCGGACTCACCGGCGGCACCCACCGTCCAGGACGGGACCGGAGGGCTCCGGGCACTCCGGAGGCCTCGTCCCCAACGAACCGAACAGAGATGCAGATGATCGACACCATCGTCGTCGGCGCGGGTATCGCGGGTATCACCGCAGCACGGCTGCTGCAGCACGAGGGCCACCGCGTCGTCGTCCTGGAAGCACGCGACCGGGTCGGTGGGCGGATGTGGACCGACCGCAGCGCCGGGTTCCCGGTCGACCGCGGCGCGTCGTGGATCCACGGACTGGTCGACAACCCGCTGACGTCGCTGGTCGAGGACCTCGGCATCCGCACCCTCGAGTTCACCGTCGGCAGCTACCAGGCCGGCGGCCGGCCGATCACCAACTTCGACGAGACGCACCGCGCGCTCGACGAACAGCGGACGAGCGCCTGGCTCGACGACGTCGAGACCACCGATCGACACCTCACGGCCGCCATCGCGGCCGCCGACCCCGGCCGCACCTATGCCGATGTCGCCGAGCAGGCGGTCACCGCCTGCGTCGAGGACCCCACCCGGCGAACCCGGCTGCGGGAGTTCCTGCGGCACCGCACCGAGGAGCAGTGTGGCGCCGACTTCACCGCCGTCGACGCGCACGGCCTCGACGAGGACGCCATCGAGGGGGACGAGGTCGTCTTCCCCGACGGGTACGACGCCCTTCCCGGCGCGCTCTCGCATGGCCTCGACATCCGCCTCGAGGAGGTGGTCGACGCCGTCGAGTGGTCGCCTGGCGGAGTCCGCCTCACCGCGGGTCGCCAGGTCCACGAGGCACGCAGGGCGATCGTCACCGTGCCGCTCGGCGTGCTGAAGTCGGCGGCGATCACGTTCACTCCCCCACTGCCGGACGAGGTCCTCGGCCCCATCGAGCGCATCGGCATGGGCGTGTTCAACAAGGTCTTCCTGCGCTTCCCGGAGCGTTTCTGGTCCGAGTCCGCCTACGCCCTCCGACAGCTCGGCCCGGCCGGCACGCCGTGGCACACCTGGTACGACGTGTCGAGGGTCAGCGGCGAACCGGTGCTGCTGACCTTCGCCGGGGGAACGTGGGGCCGGCGGATCGAGGCCATGGCCGACGCCGAGGTCGTCGCGTCCGTGCTGTCGTCGCTGCGCCGGATGTACGGACCGAGCGTGCCGGAGCCGGTCGACCACTGGATCACCCGGTGGGGACAGGACGAGTTCTCCCGGGGGTCGTACTCGTACGTCGCGACCGGCGCGTCGCACCACGACCACGACGCCATGGCGACGCCGATCGCCGACGTCCTCCATCTCGCCGGTGAGGCCACCTGGAGCAGCGATCCGGCCACCGTCCACGGAGCGCTGCTCTCGGGCCACCGGGCCGCGACCCGGGTCCTGGGGCGACCTGTCGACCTGCGCGCGCTGCTCGCCCCGACGAGGCCGACGACCCGCGCCTGAGCGCCGCGCCTGCCCGACCAGGGCTCAGCGCGGGTCGGGCCCGGACTCGAGCGAGACCGCGACCACGTCGATCAGCTCACCCAGGGTCGCCGCGAGCGTGGTGGCGCGGGACGCCTCGGCGTCGAACACGGCACGCAGCTCGCGGACCTCCTCGCGCTCGGTCGGACCGAAGTGCGCCTCGCGGACCTCGACGCCGCGGGCGTGGATCGCGGCGAGAAGTGTGAGCAGCGACGAGCGGTCGGTTCCGGCCACCCTCGCCCGGACCTGGTGCCGGACCACGGCGCTCAAGGGCGCCCGTCCTGGCGACGGGCCTCAGCGAGGCGGGCGCGCACGAGCCGGTCGGCGGCGGCGCCGGTGGAGGTCCCCTCGGCCGCGGCGCCCACCACGATCTGCTCGGCGGTGTCGCCGACCCTGCGGACCTGGTCGGCCACCTCCTCCGGGGTGCGGTGCCACAGCTCGCCGCCGACCTGGATGAGCCCTCCGGCGTTCGCGACATAGTCGGGGACCCAGGTGATCCCACGCTCGGTCAGGAGATCGTCCACATCACTGGTGGCGAGCTGGTTGTTGGCCGCGCCGCACACCAGGCGGGCGCGCAGGCCGGCGACCGTGGCCGGCGTCAGGGTTGCGCCCAGCGCGCACGGGGCGTAGACGTCGACGGCGGCATTGACGACGGAGGCCAGCCGGCGAACGTCCGCCCCGTGGGCCACGCGCAGCCGCTCCACCGCCGTGTCGCAGGGATCGGCGACCGCCACCCGTGCGCCCTCCTCCACCAGCAGGCGCACCAGGTGGCTGCCCACCTTGCCGGCACCCTCCACCCCCACGGTCCGGCCGCGCAGTCCGTCGACACCCCACACGTGCCGGGCGGCGGCCCTCATGGCGTGGAAGACGCCGGTCGCGGTGGAGAGCCCGCTGTCGCCGGAGCCGCCCGTGTGCTCCCCGCGGCCGACGACGTGACGGGTGGTCTCCCCGATGACGTCGAGGTCGGCTGAGGTCGTTCCGACATCGGCCGCGGTCACGTACAGCCCGCCGAGCCGCTCGATGAACCGTCCGTAGGCGCGCAGCAGGTCCGGACTCTTCAGCTCGGCCGGGTCGCCGATGATCACCGCCTTGCCACCGCCCAGCGCCATCCCGGCGGCGGCCGCCTTGAAGGTCATGCCCTGAGCGAGGCGCAGACCGTCGGTGAGCGCCTCGTCCTCGCTGCGGTAGGGGTGGAACCGGGTGCCGCCCAGGGCAGGCCCGAGCGTGGTGTCGTGGATGCTGATGATGGCGCGCAGGCCGGTCGCGTCGTCCCGGCAGAACACCACCTGCTCGTGCCCAGCCTCGGCGAGCTCGTCGCTGCGGTCGAAGACGCCGTGGCGGGACACGGCCAGCTCGACGGTCATGGATGAACCTCGTTCTCTTCCTCGATGACGGTGGGCCGCGCACGGGTGAGCGCGCGGCCCGTCGGCCCCGCCGCGGATCGCGCAGCGGGGAGTCGTGGGGGGTGGGTGCCGCCTAGGCGGTGACGGCGAGCTGGCTCAGCCGGTGCTCGACGGCACCGCGCTCCAGCCCACCGGCGAGCGCCAGCACCAGCAGGATCCGGGCCTTGTGGGCGGGCAGCGCTCCTGCCCACAGCAGACCGCGCCGCAGCAGGTCGGTCTCGGACCCGGCGTAGCCGTACGTCGCGCGCAGCACGGGACCGGACGGGACGCGCGTGCACAGCACCACCGGGACGCTCTGCGCCAGGCTCGCGAGTGCGTCGACGAGTGCGTGGGGCACGTGGCCCGCACCGACCGCCTCGACGACGAGCCCGTCGGGGGGCGAGGCGAGCAGTCCGTCCAGGAGCATGCCGTCGTCGCCCAGGCCGGTGGGCAGCACCGGCACGCGCGGCCACCCACGCTCGGCGCGCGGCAACCCCACCCGCGGCCCGCGGGGTCCACCCCGCCAGATCACCCGACCCTCGACGACCAGGCCCTCGGGACCCCAGCTCGGGGACGTGAAGGCCTCGAGGCGGTGGGTGTGCGTCTTGCGCACCGAGCGCGCGGCATGGACCGTCTCGTTGGCCGCCACCAGCACCCCGCGCCCCCGGGCGCCGGGGTCGGCGGCGACGACCACGGCGTTGGCGAGGTTGGCCCCCGCGTCGGAGGAGACCGCGTCGCGGCCGCGCAGGGCTCCGGTGACGACGACCGGCAGGTCGTGGTCGAGCAGCAGGTCGAGTCCGAAGGCGACGTCCTCCAGCAGGTCGGTGCCCTGGGTGACCACGACGCCGTCGAGCGACTCGGGACCGCCCGTCCGCGCCAGGACGCCGATCCGGTCGGCGAGGTCGCGCAGGTGGCCCCATCCGAGGTGGGCGCTGGGCACCTGGGCGAGGTCCTGTCCGAGGACGTCGATCTCGTCCCAGGCCACGCCGAGCTCCTCGAGCTGGCGTCGCGCACCGGCAACGGGCACCAGTCCGTCCCCGCCCGAGGTCATCGCGATGGTGCCGCCGAGGGCGAGGACGGCGACCCGGCGGCGCCCGCTCGCGGGGCTCGCCCCTGTCGCGCCCGGCGAGGCGGGGTCGAAGAGCGCTCTCATCGCCGCTGTCGCGACCAGGCGTCGAGCGCGACGGCGGCCAGGATGATGGCGCCCTGCAGGATCTGCTGGTAGATCGGGTCGACCTGCAGCAGGTTGAAGCCGTTGTCGATGAGCGCCAGGAGCAGCACGCCGAGGACGGTGCGCCACACGGCTCCCTGGCCGCCCCAGATCGAGGTTCCTCCGACGACGATCGCGGCGATGACCTGCATCTCCATCCCGGTCCCGGCGTCGGCCTGGCCGGTCGAGACACGGGAGGCGACGAGGACACCGGCGACACCGGCGGCCAGTCCGGAGAGCGCGTACGTGCTGGCCCGGACCAGGTCGACCCGGATGCCGGAGAGTCGTGCCGCCTCGGGGTTCCCGCCGGCGGCGAACACCCGGCGTCCGTACGTCGTGAGGTTCAGCGCGGCACCGCACAGGACCGCGAACGCGCCCCACAGATAGGTCGCGTAGCTGATGCCGAACAGCTCTCCCTGCCCGAGCCGGTCGAAGCCGGGGGTGTCGACGGAGATCAGGAACCCCTCGGTCACGATGAGAGCCACGCCGGCGACCACGATCGACGAGGACAGGGTCGCGACGAGCGGGTTGATCCGGCCGACCGTGGCGAGCACGCCGTTGAGCAGGCCCACGGCCAGACCCGCGGCGATCCCGACCAACAGGGCCAACGGGGCCCCGAGAGGCTCGGCCATCTTGGCGGCCACCGCACCGGACAGCGCGAAGGTCGCGCCCACCGACAGGTCGAAGCCGCCGGAGATCAGCAGCAGCGTGCCGGCGCAGGCAATGATGCCGACGGCGGCCGACTGCTCCAGCACGTTGAGCAGGTTGCCCGAGGTCAAGAAGACCTCGCTGCGGATGCTCAGGAAGACGAAGACGGCGAGGAATGCCACGACGATGCCGTACTCCCGCACGGCGCTCAGCCGGACGACGCGCGGCCGGCCGGCCGCGGTCGGGACGGCCTGCTCGGGCTCGGTGACGAGGGTCATGATGCTGCTGCTCCTTCGGTCGAGGCGAACGCTGCGTGGAGCACCGCCTCCTGGTTCAGGCTGCTTCCGACGTGCTCGGACACGATGCGGCCCTCCCGCATCACCAGGACGCGATGGGCCAGCCCGAGCACCTCCTCGAGCTCGGAGGAGATCACCACCACCGACATCCCGTCGGCGGCCAGTGAGAGAAGCAGGTCGTAGATGACGCGCTTGGAGCCGACGTCGACTCCACGCGTGGGCTCGTCGGCGATCAGGACGGCCGGCCGTTTCAGCAGCCACTTGGCGAAGAGGGTCTTCTGCTGGTTGCCGCCCGAGAGGGTGGTGACCGCGACCCGCGCCTTGGCGGTGTCGACCCCGACCTCGGTCAGGACGTCCAGCGCGCGGCGCCGCTCCCGACGACGGTCGATGATCGAGCGGTTGCTCACCTCCCCGAGGTGGGCGAGCGTGACGTTGCCGAGGACGGTGGTGTCCATCAGCAGGCCTTGGTCCTTGCGGGACTCCGGGAGCATCGCGATGCCGGCCCGGACAGCGTCGCGGGGCCGCCGGATGCGCCGGGCGACGCCGTCGACCACGATCCGGCCGGCGTCGAGCCGGTCGGCCCCGAAGATGCCGCGGGCGACCTCGGTGCGGCCCGCGCCCACCAGCCCGGCGATGCCCAGGATCTCTCCGCTGCGCACCTCGAAGGAGATGTCGGAGAAGGAGCCGGCGCGACGCAGCCCCTGCACGGACAGACGCACCGGGGCGTCGGCAGCAGCAGGCTGCTTCCGGGGGAAGGCCGTGTCGGTGGGCCGCCCGAGCATCGCGGTGACGAGGGAGTCGACCGTCTCGCCGGTCGCCGGACCGGAGCGCACGAGCGCTCCGTCGCGCAGCACCGTGATGTCGTCCGCGACGGCCAGCACGTCCTCGAGGAAGTGCGAGACGAAGATGATCGTCGTCCCCCGGCTACGCAGGTCCCGCATGATCGCCAGCAGCTGCTGGGCCTCCTCGGTCGTGAGCGCCGCGGTGGGCTCGTCCATCACGATGAGCCGAGCCCGACGGGCCAGGGCCCGCAGGATCTCGACCTTCTGCTTGTCGGCGAGACGCAGCGTGGCGACCTCGGCGTCGGCGTCGACGGTGAACCCCGCCTCCTCGGAGAGCTGGCGGTAGCGTGCCCGCATCTCCCGGCGGCGCAGGACCGCGCCCGTGCGCTCCTCGACGCCGAGGAAGACGTTCTCGATGACCGAGCGCTGCTCCACCAGCGTCAGCTCCTGGGCGAGGATCGTGATCCCGTCGACCAGCGCCTCGCGCGGCGAGGAGTAGCGCACGGGGCGCCCGTCGACCTCGAGCACCCCGCCGTCCGCGGCGTGGACGCCGGCGATGAGCCTGCCGAGGGTCGACTTGCCCGCACCGTTCTCGCCCACGAGCGCATGGATGGTGGCGCGTCGCACCACCACGTCCACCGCCCGGAGGGCGGCGACTCCGGCGAAGCGCTTGTGGACGGAGCGGGCGACCACGTGGTCGGCTCCCCCGGCAGGCTCGCGCATCACCACTCCCCGGTGAACTTCTCGCCCTCGGGCGTGGACAGGGTCTCGACGGTCGCCCAGTCGCCGATCGGCGAGAGGGTGCGGGAGTCGACGTTCTCGACGTCCTCGCCACGGGCCGCGCGGACCGCGGTCTCGAAGGAGGTCGCGCCCTCCGAGGCGGGCATGGTGACCATGGTCGCCCAGAGCTTGCCGTCACGGATCTGCTTGACCGCGGTCTTGGAGGCACCCACGCTGACGGTCTTGACCTTCTCGAGCATGTCGGCGTCCTCGAGGGCCTGGATGATGCCGCCCACCATGACGTCGTCGGGCGTGGCGAACACGTCGAGGTCAGGCAGGGCGCGGATCACGTCGGAGGCGGCCTTCAGGGAGGTCTCGGAGCTGTAGCCGCCCTCGGCCGACATCTTGAGCTCGATGTTGTCGTGCTCGGCGATCAACGACTTGAGGGTGTCCATCCGCACCGCCTCGGAGGCCTGCTTGAAGTTGCCGGGCATGTAGACGGCCGTGCAGGGGTCGACGTTCTCGCAGGCCTCGATGATCTTCTCGCCGACCAGGCGCCCCTGGTCGGAGAGCTTGGAGGCCACGACCGCGGCGAGTCCGTCGATCTGGATGTCGATGGAGTCGATGTCGGGGCCGATGTTGTTCCAGTCGGCGACGACGGTGATGCCGGCCTCGATCGCCTCCTTGGTCGGCTGCACGAGCGCGGCGCCGTTGACCGGCATCACGACGAAGGCCTCGTAGATGCCGGTGGCGATGGCGTCCTGCATCTGGCTGAGCTGCTTGTTCTGGTCGAAGCCCGCATCGAAGACGGTCAGCTCGGCGTCCAGCTTCTTCTCGAGGGCACGCATGCCCTCCTGCTGCGCCGCGGTGACGGCATTGGCGCCGACCGGGCTGAAGAACGCCACCTGGATGGTGTCATCGCCGCTGTCGGAGGCTGCGTCGTTGCCGCAGGCACTCAGGGCGAGGGCCAGGACCGCACCCACACTGATCGCGAGGCCGGAGCGTCGCATAGGGACCACCTACTTCTCTCTCATCAAGGCCGGTGACTCGGTGTCCCGGCTCCACGATCGCGACCCGCCGCGTTCACCGAAAGGCTCGTGCACCGCGACCTCATTTGTCAACGGATCTAACCATTACGGTTATGTGAAATGACCAATTCGGTTAACGCCGCTCTCCACAGCGCGGTTCGGGGCGCCAGCGCGGGCAAACTCGCCCGGGCACAGCCCCCGGAGGTCCGCACGGACCCGCGGCAACGAGTCCGCCTCCACGCGGACCGAGGCGGGCGTCGTGGCGTTCAAGGCCGAGCGGCGGGCACGGGTGACCCGGACGCCGCCCGTCCCTGGCTCAGCAGGTCGGCCAGACGGACCGCCCCCACGTTGCCACCCGAGACGAGGACGCCGACGCGGGCACCGGCAAGGTCCAACGACGGCGACAGCGCGGCCGCGAGAGCGGCCGCGCCGCTCGGCTCGGTCGCCAGCTTGAGCCGATCGAGCAGTAGCGCCATGCTCGCCAGCAGCTCCGCGTCGGTGACGGCCGCCAGGTCGTCGACCACCTCGCACATCACCGGGAAGGTCCACTCCCCCGGCGTCGTGAGCATCTGGCCGTCGGCCAGGTGCGGACGCAGCTCGGCGCGCACCCGCTCCCCGGCGTCCATCGACATCCGGGTGATCGGCAGTGCCGCCGGCTCGACACCGATGATCCGCGTGCGCGGCGTCAGCTGCTTGAGGACCGATCCGATGCCGCTGATCGCTCCGCCGCCCCCGATCGGCACGAGGACCACGTCGAGGGCGCCGAGCTCGTCGAGCATCTCGAGCGCGACGGTACCGGCGCCCGCGGCGACCCGCGGATCGTCGAAGGGATGGACCAGCACGCTGCCGTGCTCGGCCGCCCACTCGCGCCCCGCCTCGGTCTGCTGGGTGGTGAACCGGTCGTAGGTGACGATGTCGGCGCCGTACTCGGCGACCGCTGCCAGCTTCACCTCCGGCGCGTCGCCCGGCATCAGGATCGTGGCCCTGGTGCCGGCCAGGCGTGCCGCGAGCGCGACCGCCTGGCCGTGGTTGCCCGCGCTCACCGCGCACACCCCGCTGCGGCGCTCGGCCTCGCTCAACGACGCGATCAGGTTGTAGGCGCCGCGGAACTTGAAGGACCCGGTGCGCTGCAGCGACTCGCACTTGAGGAAGAGCCGGGCTCCCGTCATCTCGTCGAGCGTGCGCGAGGTGAGGACGGGCGTGCGGTGCGCTGCGCCGGCGATGCGCTCCTGTGCGGCGACGACGTCGCTCAGCTCGAGCACGACAGCTCGTCCGCTCGGGTCGCCGGATGGAGCAGCTCGACCGGCCGGTAGTCGAGGTCGTAGCCGAAGGCACGCGGGCCGACCAGGGCAAGACCCGCCTCGGTCCGGAACCGCGGGTCGCACGCCGAGGCGACGACCACGACGCGCATGCCGTAGCGCATGCTCTCGGTCGTCACCGCCGTCCCGGTCTGGGCGTCGAGCACCATGATCAGGTCGGGCGTGGTCGCGGCGACCTCGCCGTCGCGACGGGCGACGAGGTGCTCGTTCTGACTGCTCAGCGTGAGCTCGGCACCGGCATCGCGACCCAGGCCCGCGACGCGGGCCTCGAGACGGGAGAAGCCGCCCTCGGTGCGCCGGGCCACGTCGACGAGCTTGCCGGAGATCAGGCGCCGTGCGTCGAGATGCTGCTCGACCGCGAGCACCGGGTCCTCGTGCCGTTCCCGGGCCAGCCGGACCGCGCGCCCCAGCGCCTCCGCGTGGGCCAGCGACCCGGTCACCGTCGCCTCGCGGGTCTGCGCCGCGTCCATCGCGTAGAGGGCGATCAGGGCCGAGGAGCCCATCTCGACACAGACCGTGCGCGCCAGTCGCTCGCACGCCGCGTTGGAGACGGCCTCGACGACCACGGCGTTGCCGTGCTCGTCGGCGAGGACCACCGGACTGGCGTCGATGCCGTACAGCGTGGGGACCGTCATCTGCAGCTCCGGGAACGCCCGGCCCATGGCGTCGGCGTCGACGAGAGCAAGACCGAGCTCGGCGGCCATCGCGATCGGGAGGAGAGCCGCGATGCCGCCGACCTCGATCGGCATGGTGTGCAGGACGCCCCCGGCCCGGGGCCCCTCGCCCTCGACCGCACGGCGGGCCAGGCGGAGCATCGCCGGGAGCGCCTCCAGGTTGGGGAGCTTCTCGTTGGCGACCGTCGGCGCACCGATCATCGACACGGGGACGACCAGGTCGTCCGTGCCGAGCTCGTCCACGGTGATGACACGCACGGGCCCGTGGGAGCGGATCGCCGCCCGGGCGAGCAGCTCGCCCAGCCGCGGGTCTCCGCCGCCGCCGGCTCCCAGGATGGCTGCGCCGACGGCGATGTCGGCCAGATGCTCCTCGGTGATCTCACGCATGGCTGCTCCCCACCGGCAGGTCGCCCACGACCCGCACCTTGAGTTGGACCGGATTGCCCGGGACGTAGGCGACGGCGACCTCGTCGACGTCGACGACCCGGATCGTCGCCGGGTCGGCCCCGGCCGCGACGGCGCGGGCGGTCGCCTCGTCGGCAACCTCGTCGATCACCTGGGCCCGGCTGTCGGTGGCGGGGGCATAGACCCGCTCCGCCGTCGTACCGACCTGGGCGATCGCGGCACCGACCGCGTTCGCGGCCTCGAAGTTCTCGGGTCGCACGACCTCGGGGGTCCCGGCCAGGTGCTCGCGCAGGAGCACGCTGCCTCCCCCGACGAGCACCACCGGCAGCGGCGCAGCCGCCAGACGCATCCGGTCGACGCCGTCGGCGATCTGCGCCTCCAGCCACCGTACGGCGGCGGCGACCTGGTCCCGGTCCAGGTGTGCGACCCGCGCGGGGTCGCCCACCTCGGCGCGTCCGTCGGCCACGGCGAGGTCCGTCGCGGTGAGGGTGGTGCCGCCGAAGACGAGTGCCTCCTCACGCAGCCGGTATCCGACACTGGCGGGACCGACCGGCGCGGGCGCATCGAGGGCCACGATGCTGCCGCCACCGATCCCCAGGGAGAGCACGTCGGGCAGCCGGAAGTTCGTGCGGACCTCGCCGATCAGCGCCTCGGTGGACGTCTCGCGAGGGAACCCGTTGACCAGCACGCCGATGTCGCTGGTCGTGCCGCCGATGTCGACCACGACGCAGTCGCCCACCTGGGACAGCAGCGCGGCGCCACGCATCGAGTTGGTCGGCCCGGAGGTGAAGGTGGCGACGGGCTCACGCTCACACTGCTCGAGCGAGCCGAGGGTGCCGTCGTTGCGGCTGAGGAAGATCGGGGCGGCGATGTCGAGCTCGGCGACCGCTCGCCGGAAGGACGCGACCGTCTCGCTCGCGACGCCGCGCAGCGAGGCGTTGATGATGGTGGCGTTCTCCCGGGCGAGCATGCCGACGCGGCCGATCTCGTGGGACAGGCTCAGGGGGACACCCGGCAGCTCGGCGGCCAGGATCTCCGCGGCGGCCAGCTCGTGGGAGGGGTCGACCGAGGAGAAGACCGCCGAGACGGCGACCGACTCGAAGCCGGCCTCGCCGATGCGCTGCGCCACGGCGCGGAGCTCGGCGCGGTCCAGCGTCGAGATCGGACGACCGTCGAACTCGTGGCCGCCGTGGCAGAGGTAGGCCTGCGCGCGCAGCATCGCCGCGCGGTCGGCCGGCCAGTCGATCATCGGCGGCACGGAGCGGGTGGCGGGCAGACCGAGCCGGACGACCGCGACCGAGGAGAGCCGGCGTCCCTCGACGAAGGCGTTGGTGAAGTGCGTCGTGCCGATCATGACCGCGGCGACGTCGGAGGCGGCGATACCGCCGGGTACGCCGGCCTCGCCCCCCTCGGCGAGCAGCCCGCGGATGGCGCCCACGATGCCGGTGGTCACGTCGGAGGTCGTGCTGTGCTTGGCCTTCGCGACGACCTTGGTGCCGTCGAGTGCCACCGCGTCGGTGTGCGTGCCCCCGACGTCGACGCCGATCCTCACCATCACGGGGCGACCAGGTCCGTCAACGACGATGCAGGCGGCGTCGGGTAGGTGCGCAGGGACGGCCGCAGGCCCATGCCGGCGATCGCCTCGGCCAACCGGAGGGCGGCCGTGATCGGGTCGACGACCGGGATGCCGGGGTGACCGCGGTCGGCGAGCGCAGCGGAGAGCTCCGCGGCGAAGCCGGCCATGCCCGTGCAGCCGAGCACCAGGACGTGCGCCCCGTCCTGCACGACGGCGTCGAGAGCCGCGTCCAGCAACGCGCCGCGCAGGCGAGCGGCGTCCTCGAGCTCGAGGACGGGGATGTCGACCGCGCGGATGGAGCACAGCCGCTCGGCGACGCCGTAGCGTCGGGCGAGGTCGTGCAGCATCGGGACGACGGCCTCCTGGGTGGCGAGCACGGAGAAGGAGTGGCCGAGCATGGCGGCGACGTGCATGGCCGCCTGGGCGGGCCCCATCACGGGAACGGTGACGAGCTCACGTGCAGCCTCGACGCCGGGATCGCCCATGCAGTCGATGACGACGGCGTCCGCGCCGTCGGCCTCCGCCGCGGCGACCCCGCGCAGGGTGCCGGGGACAGCCAAGGCCTCGTCGACGTGGGACTCGATGGTCGCGGGGCCCTGCTCGATCAGGGAATGGGTGACCTCGGTGCCGTGACCGACGAGAGGACGCAGGTCCTCCACGTCACGTAGTCCGACGGTGGTCACGGGCGTCACCACATGGATGCGCACGGCGGGCTCCTCTCGGGTTGGGGTGGCAGGAGCGTAGGGAGAGATTCCCGAGACGGGCAAGCACTTTGCCGTTTTTGGTCAAACGAAGTTACCATCGCGGTCCGCAGGAAATCCCGTAGTAACCTCGAGCACCTGCCATTCCGGGACGCCACCAACGACGTCCGCAACGACGCGCGACGACGAAGGATGAACACATGGAGATCCGGCCGGTCACCGCTGCCCGGGCGTTCGAGCAGGTCGTGGACCAGATCGCGAACATGATCCGCCTCGGTGAGCTCGAGGTCGGCGACCGCATGCCCTCCGAGCGGGAACTCGCCGCCGCGGTCGGCCTGAGCCGTCCCTCCCTGCGGGAGGCGATCAGCCTGCTCGTCGACGTCGGCGTCCTGGAGGTGCGACGGGGCTCCGCCGGCGGCATCTTCGTCGTCTCCACCGACGTGCCGCGCGAGCTGATGCGCTCGCGCGTGGCGATGAAGATCGACGAGATCCGCGGCGTCCTGGAGGCCCGCCGACTCTTCGAGCCGCGAGTCGCCCATCTGGCCGCCGCCTACGCCCGGGCCGAGGACCTCGAGCGCATGCAGGCGACCATCGACGCGCAGAAGCGGATGCTCGAGGACGGCCTCGACGAGGACGGCCAGGACCGCTTCCACGTCCAGGACGGTCACTTCCACATGCGGATGGCGGCAGCCACCCACAACTCCACGATCGTGGCCCTGATGCAGGTGCTCATGGCGCGCCTGGACTTCGCCCAGGAGTCCGTGCAGCAGCAGCCCGAGAACCCCGCCTGGGTGATCGACATCCACCAGCGCACCCTCGCCGCGATCCGCAAGGCCAACCATGACGAGATCGACGTCGTCATGGAGGAGCACATCCGCGGCCTCGAGATCGCGTGGGAGCGCAGCACCGACAACTCCCTGGTCCGCCCGCTGCCCTCCTTCATGATCCCGCTCGACGAGCGGGACCACGGCTGACCCCGCTCCGCCCACCGACCGTCCCCGCCACGCCTGACCGCGTCGGCGGCCGGTCGGCCCTACCCACCGACCGCCCCTCACGAACCAGGAGTCCCCGTGCTCACCGTCTTCCCTGCCGACGAGGTCCTGCGCCTCGTCGACCTGGACCTGATGCGCGCCGCCATCCGCGAGGTGCACATCGCGCATGCCCGCGGCGAGGTCGCCGCCCCCGGTCGCATCGACGCCGGCACCCCCGGCGAGGAGTTCCACGTCAAGACCGGCCAGGGCGCCCGCGCGTACGCCGTCAAGGCCAACAGCGGCTTCTTCGCCAACCCACCGGCCCGACCCGCGATCCAGGGCGCGATCCTCGTCTTCGACGCGGCGGACGGGACACCCCGCGCCGTGGTGCACTCGGCCACCGTCACCCGACTGCGCACCGCGGCCGCGAGCTGCGTGGCCATCGAGGCGCTGCGGCCCCACGCCCGCCAGGTGGTCATCCTCGGTACCGGCGCCCAGGCACACGGCCACGAGCGGGCCCTGCGCCGCATCCTGCCCGACGCGGTGATCGAGCTGCTCGGCCGCGATCAGTGGGACCCGGAGCGAGCCGCACCCGCCGACGACGTACGCGCCCTGGTCCGCGCGGCCGACGTCGTCATCACCTGCACCCCGGCTCGCCATCCGCTCGTCGGCCTCCCCGACGTCGCCCCGGGCGCCCTGGTCGTGGCGGTCGGCGCCGACGGCCCGGGCAAGCAGGAGCTCGGCGAGGACCTGGTCGCCGCGGCGGTCGTCGTGTGCGACGTCGCCCAGCAGGCGGCCGACGTCGGTGAGGCGCAGCACTGCATCCGTCGCGGCAGCCTCACCACGGCCGACCTCGTGGAGATCGGTGCTGTGCTCGCCGGACAGGTCGCCCCACCCGGCGCCGACACCCTGACGGTCTACGACTCCACCGGCACCGGCTTCCAGGACGCCGCCGCAGCCGAGACCTTGCTGGAGTCCGCACACCTCCTGCCACCGCAGCTGCACCACGACTGGTGACACCCGGGGGTCGTAGCCTCCGCACCATGGAGTCGACACCTCGGGCAGGCCGGGGATCGGTCCGGCCGCGCCCGAGATCGACGACTACCTGCGGGAGTTCGGCCGCTCCCAGGGCAGTCCCGTGTCCCGAGTGCTCCGCTGCGTCTGCAGCACCTGCGAGGGCGACGTCTTCACCCTCCGCGTCGATGACGAGGAAGGCTGCGCGGAGCGGACGTGCACCGCCTGCGGCGCCGTGACACTGATGCTGGACTCCGTCGAGATCGTCGAGCAGGCCGAACTACGCGCCTGCGCCTGCCCGTGCGGCGGCGAGTCCTTCAACGTCGCGGTCGGCTACCTGGTGCGCGCCGACGGCGACGTCGGCTGGGTCTATGTCGGCGCGCGCTGTGCCGCCGATGGGCTCCTCGGCGTCTACGCCGACTGGAAGATCGACTACGGGCCCTCGGACCACCTGGTGAACCTGGCGTAGGCCGACGGCGAGCGTCGGGACGTTGTGCCCCCGAGACGATGACCGACTCCTCTGGGCGCCTCCCGGCCGATCCCCACTAGCGTGACGGCGTGAAGAGAAACGCACCGTGGGTGCTCGCCGCCGTGGTCGGCGCCATCGTCGTGGCGTCCCTGATCACCGCCGTGGCCTCGCGGCACCCGGCCCGGCTCGAGCCGGGCTCGCCGGAGGCGGCGGTCCAGGACTACCTCGACGCCGTCCTCGAGCGCGACGCCGAGGCGGCCGCACGCCACCTCGCGCCGGACAGCCCGTGCGGGGTGGAGGATCTCGACAAAGCCTACGTCGACGACGACGTCCGGGTCAGGCTCCGCGACACCGACGTCACCGGTGGGACGGCGCGGGTCGCCGTCGCCATCACCACCGGCTCCGGCGAGCTGATCCCCTCGGGGTGGACCGAGGAGCACACCTTCCGGCTGCGCCGGGTCGACGGCGCCTGGCTGATCACCGGCTCACCGTGGCCGCTCTTCGAGTGCGGGGGACTGAAGTGATCGGCGCCGTCATCCTGCTGCTCGTCGTCGGCGTGGTCGTCACCGCGATCGTGGCGGGGGCTCGCAGAGCCACCCATCGCGCCCCCGCGCCGGGAACCGGCGAGAGCCACGCCGTACGCCAGCTCTTCGAGTACCTCCTGCTGTTCGGCCTGCTGGTCGCCAGCGCGGTCGGCGTGTCCGGGCTGCTCGCTGCAGTGTTCGCCCAGGGCAGCACCGTCGCGGTCACCGACTCCGAGATCGCACGGAGCATCGCGTTCACCGTCGTCGGCGTCCCGCTGTGCGTCGCGCTCGCAGTGGCGGTGCGTCGCGGCTTCGCCCGGGACGAGACGGAGCGGGACGCCCTCCCCTGGGTGTTCTACCTGTCCGGGACCAGCCTGGTGTCGCTGGTCGGCGCCCTCTTCGCGCTGCACGACTCCATCGCCTGGGCCCTGGACCTGCGCCCGTTCGACCCCCAGCCGCTCGCGCAGGCACCCGTGTGGACCGCGGTGTGGGCCGGGCACTGGTGGCTCGGCACCCGCCAGCGCGACCGGCGTCCGCTACAGCTCCACCTCCTGGCCGGCTCCCTGGTGGGCCTGGCCCTCGGCCTCGTCGGCCTCGGCGGGATGCTCAGTGGCGCGCTCCGCATCTGGCTCGGCCTCGACGGCGACGTGCTCCTCGCCGGCGCGAACGAGCCGGTCCTCGCCGGCGCCATCACGTTCCTGCTCGGCGGTGCCACCTGGGTGCGCTACTGGCTCTTCGGCGCGCTGCGCAGCGAGCGCAACGCGCTGTGGCACGCCTACCAGCTGCTGGCAGGCGAGACCGCAGGCCTGGTCGTCAGCCTGGTCGCGGCGAGCATCGCCCTCGACCGCGCCCTGGTGTGGCTGGTCGGGGATCCCTGGTCCACCGATGCTCACCGCTACTTCCAGTCGATGCCGGCGACCCTCGCCTCGACCACGGTCGGCCTGCTCGCCCTGCTCTACCACCGGGCAGTGCTGACCACGACCGCGCAGCCGACGCGCACCGAGGTGGACCGGATCCGCGACTACCTGCTGGCCGCGGTCGGCCTGGGCGCCTCGAGCGCGGGCGCCACCATCGTCGTGGTCGCCCTGATCGAGGCGGTGACCGATCCGTCGGTCATCGCCGGCAGCGGAGCGCTCAACACCCTGATCGCGGCCCTGACCCTGCTCGGGGTCGGCGGCCCCGTGTGGTGGCTGCACTGGCGTCGCGGGCAGCGTGCGACGCCGGCGGAGGAGACCGTCTCCCCCACCCGCCGGCTCTACCTCTTCCTGCTGCTCGGCCTGGCCAGCCTCGCCTCGGTCGGCGCCCTCCTCGCCGGCGCCTGGATCCTGGTCGACCGCATCCTCCAGGAGGAGCCCGCGGCGGAGGTGATGCGCAGCGTCCGCTTCCCGATCGGCATCCTCGTCACCGCCGGTGCCGTCGCCGCCTACCACTGGGCCGCCTACCGCACGGACCGCGCCCACCTGCCGCCGCCCGCAGCCCCACAGGGCTGCACCTTCGCGCTGCTGCTGGGCGTCGCGGACGAGCAGACCGCCGCCGAGACCGCCCGCCGCACCGGGGCGGCCGTGTGGATCTGGGCCCGCGAGGACGTCGCACCGGTCGTCTGGGCGGTGGAGGACATCATCGCCGCCATCGAGGCTGCGAGCGTTCGTGAGGTCGTCGTCCTCGCCGAGGAGGGCGCGCTGCGGACGATCCCCGTCAACCGGCGCGGGGTGCGGCCGGCGGCCGCACCGTCCGTCGGCCCCCTCCCCTCGTCGCACGCGGCGCACAGCCCGGAGGCCACCGCCTGACCGAGCCCGCAGCCGGCTCAGATGTCGGTGATCCGCAGGCCGGCGTGGGCCCGGTAGCGCTGGTTGATCGCGATGAGGTTGGCCGTCAGCGCCTCGGCCTGGTGCGCATTGCGGAGACGGCCGCCGTAGACCCCGCGGACCCCGGGCAGCACGCCTGCCAGCTCGATGACGGTCTCGACAGCCTCGGTGACGTCGCCGAGCACCAGCACGTCGGTGGCGAGATCGGTGACCCGCGGGTCCTCGAGCAGCACCGCGCTGAGGTGGTGGAACGCCGCGACCACCATGCTGTCGGGGAGGACGGCCTGCGCCTGCTCCGCGGCGGATCCTTCGAGGACCGGCAGTGCGTAGGGGCCACGCCGGTCGAAGCCGAGGGGGTTCACGCAATCGACCACGACCTTGCCCGCCAGCTCCTCACGCAGGCTCGTCAACAGCTCCGCGTGGCCGGCCCAGGGCACGACGACGAGCACCACCTCGCCGGCCTTCGCAGCCAGGCGGTTGTCAGCGCCCGTGATGCTGCCGCTGACCGAGCTCCCCATGTCGGCCACCAGCTCGGCGGCGACGTCCTCCGCACGCTGCGAGCTGCGGCTGCCGAGCACGACATCGAGGCCACCCGTCGCGAACCGACGCGCCAGGCCCCGGCCCTGCGGGCCGGTTCCGCCCAGGATGGCCACGACCGTTCCCTCCGCGCTTCCTGAGGCACCGTCGTGATCTGCGCTGCGCAGGTGCATCGCCGACTCAGCTCTCGACGTCGTACCTGGTGAACGCCGGCGGGCCGGCGGCCACCCCGGACACGTAGGCCGACCACTGCTGGGTGTGGGCGGCCTCGGTGTGCGCGAGGTAGCTCGCTTCGTCCTCCCAGATCTCCAGCAGGCGCAGGCTCGCTGGCGGGCCGACCCGCCACGAGAGCTGGTACTCCGCGCAGCCGGCCTCAGCACGCGAGATGGTCTCGAAGTCGGCCGCGGCTCGGGCGACCTCGTCGACGCGGTCCGCGTCGATGAGGACTCCCCCGTGAATGATGATCATGGTCCTTCTCTCTGGTTTCGTAGGTGTTGCGAGGCCGCGCTCAGGCGTCGAACTGGGATCGGAGGGCAGGCAGGACCTTCTCCCCGATCAGGCGCAGGGATCCGAGCGGGTCGGTGCCCATCGGCGGGCCGAAGGAGATGTGGCGGACGCCCGAGTCGATCAGCTGACCGCACTGCTCGATCACCTCGTCGACCCCACCGACGATGCCGAGCCCCAGCATGGAGTCGGTCACCGAGTCGATCGCCTCCGCCACCCTGCCCTGGTCCATCAGCGACTGGGTGTGCTCGAACTCGGCAACATCCATCCCGTTGGCCGCGAGCGCAGCGGGGGCCAGGGAGCCGCTGTACTCGGCGATGTGTGCGGCCAGGATCCTTCGGGCGGCGGCACGATCGTCGGAGATCGACGCCCACACACACGCGGCGAGATCGAAGTCCTCCATCGTGCGCCCCGCGGCGGCGTTCGCCTCGGCGATCTGTCGGGTGACGGCGCGGACGTGTCGCGGCGGCAGGCACAACGACAGAGCGCCGTCCGCGAAGGCCCCGGCGACGGCCAGCATGCGTGGGCCGAGGCCGCCGACGTAGATCGGGGTGGGGTGCGCGACCCTCAGCATCGCCTGGTCGGACCAGCCCGCACCGGCGTACGGCGTCCCGAGCGGGCTGCGGCCGGCGAGCAGCTCCCGGATGGTCACGACCGCCTCCCGGGTCCGGGGAGCGGCTTTGAGGGCGGGGGTGATGCCGGCCCGGGAGAAGTAGACATCCGACCCGGCGCCGATGCCGAGCAGGAACCGTCCCCCTGAGATCTCCTGCAGGCCCGTCGCGATCTGTGCGATCTGGCCCGGGTGCAGGGTGACCGGGTCCAGGACCCCGCTCCCGAACTTGATGCGCGACGTCTTCATCGCGATGGCGGCGAGGGTGACGATGCCGGGCTCCCCCAGGAAGTCGTTGCCGGTCCAGACCTGGTCGAATCCGGCCGCCTCGGCGGCCATGGCCTTCTCCACGACTCCGCGCACCCCGTGCGCTCCGGGGTGTCCACCGACGCGGGCACTGAAGATGGGGGTCATGACGGTTCTCCTGTCGGTGGCAACGAGTCGATCACCTCGACCCGCATACGCAGGTCCTCCGGGGTGTCGGGACACATCACGAGGGGACGTGCCGCGAGGTAGGCGTCGGGGACGTCGGCGCCCAGGCTCGGCTGGACGGCCGCGATCGCGTTCGTGATGGCGAAGTAGCAGAAGGCGCGGCCCTCCGGGACGGTCACGCCGGTGACGGACAGCTCGAAGCTGTCGCCCACCGCCAGACCGCAGGCCGAGTAGTTGAAGCCCTCGACGGTGCAGCGCACCCGCAGCGTCATCGACACTCCTCCCGGAGCTCCTCGATCCGCAGCACCACACGGTCGTCGGCGTGGGGGCAGGACACGTAGGGCTTGCGCACCAGCCAGTCGTCGACCGGCAGCGGATACTGGCGAGCGGCGAGCACCGGGGCCACGGCAGCGAGCGCAGCCGAGCAGAACTCTCGGCCGTGCGTCACGATGGTGGATCCGTCGATGACGACGCCATCGCCCACCCGTAGCCCGCAGCGGGGACTCTCGGCACGGTCGACAACGACCCGCAGCCGCGGGGCGGGGGCGGTGAACCCCGGCGCCGCCTGCGGCTCGGTCACGATCCGGCGACCCGCAGCGAGCCGGCGCCGTAGGTCGTGTCGTCGGGGAGGGTGAGGCGGTGGTGCTCGTCGGCCAGTGCAGAGGCTGCCAGCGGAGCCAGCAGCATCCGCCTCGTGCCAGCGTGCGCCAAGGCGCCGTAGGCGTCCCGCAGCACACGCTGCACCGGGCTGCGGTCGAGGATCATCTGGCCGCCGAGGAGCTCGGTGGTCAGGTCGACGACCCGGCGCAGCGCCACGGCCGCCGCTGCGTTCGCCGCCGTCATGCGTGCCTCGTGCACAGGCGCCAGCGCGTCGCCGCCGAAGATGACCTCGTCGACGAGGTCGGCGACCGCACGCACGCCGGCGTAGGCGAAATCGACCTCGGCCATGGCCAGTCCGAGGGTCTGCAGCGCCGCAGAGTCGGGGTTGCCGGAGCCGCCCGAGCCCACCCGGCGGCCGACCACGGCCGCCGCCTCGTGCACGAGGTGCCGCGCGACACCCAGGGAGACGCCGGTCAGGGCGTAGTGCGCGAGCCGCACACTGCGGTTCAACGGGTCGCGCGACTGGTCGTACTCGGCCTCGCGATCGAAGGAATGGTGCTCCGGGACGAAGACCGGGTCGACGATCTCGTACGACGTGCTGCCGGATCCGCGCACCCCGAGGGTCTGCCAGTTGTGCAGCACCGTGAGCGCGTGCTTCGGCAACCACAGGCCGAGATGCATCTGCTTGCCACCCGAACCGAGGACCGGCGAGTCGCCGTCGAAGACCTCGGCACTGCCGACGACGTGCTCGGCGGTGTAGCTCCCGCTGCCCCAGTCCCAGTGTCCGGTCACGAGGAAGCCGCCGTCGACGCGCTGCGCCCGGCCGCGGGGATGGAAGGAGCCGCTCGTGGGCATGTCACGGGTCGGGTAGAGCTCGGCGTAGGCCTGGTCACCGAGCCGGGCGGCGTAGTAGCCCCCGGCGTTGAGGACCGCGACGTTCCACGCGGCGGATGCGTCCACGGCGGCGATCTCGGCGACCACCTCGGTCTGCTGGGCCAGCGTCATCTCCAGTCCGCCTCGGAAGGCGGGGAAGGCCATCTGGAAGACCCCGGAGGCGCGGAAGGCCGCTTCCAGCCGCGGGGTGAGCCGGGCCGCCGCCTCGACTGCGTCGGCCTCGGCGGCGACCAGGGGCAGCAGTGCGCGGGCGTTGGACAGCACCGCCTCGGCCGAGTCAGGCGCCCTGAGGTCGACCCCGAGGTCGCAGGCGGCGGAGGAGGAAGTGGTGGCGGTCAAGGGAAGGTCCTTTCGACAACGCGGCTCAGGCCGCGATCGGCTCTCCACCGGTGACCCAGATGGTCTGGCCGGTGAGAGCCGGGGAAGCGACGAGGAGGCACACAGCGCAGGCCACGTCGTCGGGGGAAGGGAAGGTGGGAAGGGTGATGCGCTGGGCGAGCTCCTGCCCCAGCGCGGCGGCGTGGGCGGACGGCTCTCTCGGGGACGCCGGGTCGACGACCCGACCGGGCGCCACCACGTTGGCGGTGATGCCGGCCGGGCCCTCCTCGAGAGCAAGGTGACGCGTGAGCACGGCACCGGCGGCCTTGGCCGCGGCGTACCCACCGCCCCCCGGGAGGGGGCGGGCCATCGACGCTCCGGCGACGTAGACCACCCGCCCTCGGCCGAGTAGACGCATCCCGGGCACGATCCGCGCGCAGAGGGCGGCATGGGCCGCGACGCCCGCGAGCTGGTCGGCCAGGACGCGGGCGCTCAGGTCGGCGACCGCCGTACCGAGCTCCGGCGGCGGGTGCGCCGCGTTGACCAGGACCTCGACCGGACCCCAGGTCGACTCGACCGTGCTCACCGCGTCGTCCAGGGCCGTCCGGTCGCCCAGGTCGCAGGCGAGTGCCTGGACGCAGCCGCGGACCTGATCGCCCGACCGGGACAGGGCGACGACGCGCGCCCCGTCGGACGCCAGTGCTCTCACGACCGCCCGCCCGATCGGCCCGGTCGCGCCTGCCACGAGGGCGACCGGCCCCGCTGGCGTCACCGCAGCACCGCCGAGAGGAAGCTGCGGGTGCGGTCGTGCTGGGGATCGTCGAGGACCTGTCCGGGCGGCCCCATCTCGACGATGACGCCCTGGTCCATGAACACGACACGATCGGCCACCTCGCGGGCGAATCCGATCTCGTGGGTCACCACCACCATCGTGATGCCACCGGTCCTGGCGAGATCCTGCATCACGGCGAGCACCTCGCCGACCAGCTCGGGATCGAGGGCCGAGGTCGGCTCGTCGAAGAGCATCACGTCCGGGCGCATCGCCATCGCCCGGGCGATGGCGACCCGCTGCTGCTGGCCCCCTGACAGCTTCGACGGATAGGAGCTCTCCTTGCCGGCGAGGCCGACCCGGCCGAGGAGCTCGGTCGCGTAGGCCCGGGCCTGTGCCGGCTTCTCCTTCTTGACCTTGATCGGCGCGAAGGCCACGTTCTCGAGGGCCGTCATGTGTGGGAACAGGTTGAAGTGCTGGAAGACCATCCCCACCTGCAGCCGCTGCTGGCAGGCCGCGGACTCTCGCAGCTCGTGGAGCCGGCCGGCTCTCTCCTCGTAGCCGATCAGGTGACCGTCGACGCGGATGGTGCCGGCCGAGATGTCCTCGAGGTGGTTGAGCGTGCGGAGCAGGGTGCTCTTGCCCGAGCCGGAGGGACCGATGATGCACACGTTCTCGCCCCGGGCGACGTCGAGGTCGATCCCGTGCAGGACCTCGACGGAGCCGTAGGCCTTCCGCACGCCCCGGATGGTGATCATCGCGCCGTCATCCGTCGAGGGCGCAGTGGTGGGATCGGGTGCGCGCCTCACTTCTCGGCCGCCTTTCGCTCGAGGAAGTACTGGCCGACCGAGAGCACCGCGATGACGGCCAGGTACCAGAGGGTGCCGACGATGAGCATCTCGATGGTGCGGAAGGTGACACCGGAGATGCCGAGAACGGCGGTCATCAGGTCACCGCCCGCGATGACCGAGACGATCGCCGAGGCCTTGAGCATCCCGATCAGCTCGTTGCCGAGCGGCGGGATGATGACCCTCAGCGCCTGCGGCAGCACGATGAACCGGAGGGTCCCGACCTGGGGCAGGCCGAGCGCCATGGCGGCCTCGTGCTGCCCGCGACCGACGGAGAGCAGGCCCGCGCGGACCACCTCTGCCATGTACCCCGATCCGGCCAGCGCCAGCGCCGTCACCGATGCCCAGAAGGGCGTGACCACCTCACTGACGGGCGCCGACCAGAGCTCCACCCCGGTCAGGGGGATCGCGAGCGTGAGGTCGTCGAAGAAGAGGCCCAGGTTGCCCACGAAGATCAGCAGCACGACGAGGGGGATGCCACGGAAGACGAAGACCCAGACCGCGGCAGCCCCCGAGACGATCCGGCTGGCCGAGGTTCGCATCACGCCCACGACGATGGCCAGGACGAGCCCGGCCACCATGCCGATTCCCGTCATGGCCAGCGTCAGACGAAGTCCCCGCAACACGTTGGCGTCGAAGAGATAGTCCCCGACGACGCCCCACTCGAGGTTGTCGTTGGTGGCGACTCCCTTGATGGCCCCGGCGAGGGTCACCAGGACGATGCCCGCACCGATCGCTCGTCCCCAGTGCCGAACGGGCACGACCTTCAACGGCGGGCCGGAAGCGGCTGGCGGCGCAGCCACGATCCTGCCGGCGACGGCTGGTTTGCTCATGGCCGTTGCCGCTACTTCTGGCCGACCGGCGTCGAGGTGATCGGGTTCGCAACGACCTCGTCGGCGGTGATGGCGGCGGGCGCCGAGTCGTTCGCTGCGAAGATCTCGTCGTAGCGACCGCTCTCGATCAGGTTGCGCAGGGCCACCACGAGGGCCTTGGTCAGCTCGGGCTTGTCCTTGCCGACGGCGATCCCGTTGTAGACGGGGGCGATCTCTTCCTCCGGGACCTCGACCGAGGTGAGGTCCGCGTCGGCCTCGGCGGCGACGACCTGACTGGCCGTCGTGTCCAGCCAGGCATCGATCGAACCGGACTTGACCGCGCTGATCGCCAGCGTGGCCCCCTGGAACTCCTTGATCTTGATGGGCTCGGAGGCGCACTTCTGCGCGCTCAGCTGCTTGAGCTGGGCGACGGTCTCCGAACCGACGGGGGCGCCGACGGTCGTGCCGCACATGTCCCCCACCGCGCTCACGCCGTCGGCGTCGTCGGCTGGCAGGAGCAGGGCCATCGTCGTCTTGTAGAACGGGACCATGTCGACGATGCTCTGCTCGCGCTCCTCGGTCACGTTGACCTGACCGAAGAGGGCGTCGACGACGCCGGACTGGACGCCCGGCAGCTGGGCCGGCCACTGCATGTTCTGCCAGGTCGCCTTCACCCCCAGCTCCTCTCCGAGCGCGGCGGCAAGATCGGGAGCCAGACCGACCGGCTTGGTCGTGTCGGAGGCGGTGACACTGATGATCGGCGGCGTCTCCCAGAGCGCGCCGAAGCTGACCTCGGCGGAGTCCTGGTTCGCCTTCGGCAGGGTCTTGAACAGGGCCGTGCCGCCGGTGCCGGCCTTCTCCTCGCCGTCGTCGGAGGAGGCGCCGCAGGCGGTGAGCGAGGCAGTGGCGGCGAGGGCGGCGACGAGGCCGATCGCCCGGAAGCGGTTCGTGAGACGAGTCATGGCTGGTTCTTTCTCGTGGGGCGCAGACAATCCCGCGCAGGAAGTGGACGTCCCGAGAAGATCGAGGATTCGGGTGGACGGGTCGATGGACGGGTCGATGGACGGGTCGATGGAAGGGAGGGGCGGTCGATGCGGTCGGGTCAGACCAGGACCAGGGCGCAGCCGGCCCGTTCGGCGGCAGCCTTCAGTCCGGTCGTGTCGGCGCGGTCAGCGCCGCAGAGCACCACGGTGTACTCATGGCCGAACCGGTCGAGGAAGTAGACGATCTCGTCGTCGGTGGTGTGCTCGGCCCCGGGACGAGGCGCGATCGTGGCGAGGCGGCGTTCGCGCTCCTCGCCGTGCTCCGCCAGCACCTGGGCGGCGGCGGCAGCGACGTCGGGGGGCACCTCCGGCAGCAGACAGATGCCCCGCCGATGGCCGGTGGGCCGATGGAGCATGCGCAGCTGGAGGTCCCCGGCGTCCGTCCTCGTCATTCCCATCAGCCCGACTCCTTCAGGCGGCGGAAGGTCGAGCCGTGGAAGACGAGGGGTTCGCCCGGGAGGTCGTCCGCGGTGTCGCCGTCGACGTCGAGCACCTTGAGCAGGACCATCGTGTGATCGCCCGCCGGGAACTCGTCGTGGATGCGACACCACAGCCGCAGCGGGGTGTCGGGGACGATCAGCGCCCCGGAGTCCATCCGCTGCAGCGGGTCGTTGACGAGGCGAGCCTCCTTCTCGCGTGAGGCCAGCTGGCGACAGAGGTCGCCGTGCTCGGCGCCCAGCACGCTGACACCCAACGAACCGGCGCGCTTCAACAGGGGCCATGTTCCCGATCCGTTCTGCACGGCGAAGGCGACCAGGGGCGGCTCGAGCGAGACTCCGACCGTGAAGGAGGACACCACCAGCACGTGGGGCGCGCCCTCCACCACGGCGGCGAGGACCGCGACGCCCGAGGGGAAGCGGGCGAAGGCCTCCCGGAGGCGGGCTTGTCCGAGCGCTGTTCCGGTCACGCTGACTCCTGGCCTCGGTGGTGGGCGGTCCGTGCGACGACGGGGCTGGCCACGACGGTGTGGATGTACTCCGCGGCGGGGACGCTGAGCGCGTCACGCAGCTCGAGGAAGGCGGGGATGCTCCGCCTGCCGGGCCAGTCGTCGGGGAGGAGCGACAGTGGCAACCCGGGGTCGACGTAGGGGATCGGCCGCCAGGCGTCGAGTGCGAGGACCCACCTCCGGAAGGCGTTCTGCGGACCTGGATCGGCTCGGTAGGCAGCGAGTGACGCACCGTGTGCCGCGAGGAAGTCCTCGTGACGCGCCGCGATGGCCGGCAGGTCCCACCACCGGGCGATGGCGTCGGCGGGAGCGGTCGCTCCCCGGATCTCCTGGACGACGAAGAAGGTGACCTGTCCGGTCAGCCCCAGGTCGGCGACGATCTGCTCCGCCTCGTCGATCAGGAAGCCGGGACCGATCCACAGCGCGCCCGCGACCGATCCACAGCCGATCCAGCTCAGTCGACGCTTGAGCTGGTGGCGCAGCTGCCGGTCGTCCTCGGGCACGGTGAAGGAGATGACGAACCAGTCCTGGTCGTCGTCCATGAACCGCGGCTGGTAGATGCGACGATCACCGCGTTCGAGCATGAGCCGTGCGGCATCGGTCAGCGAGTAGCCCGCGCTACCCGCACGCGTCTCGAGCACCACGATCCCCTTGGCCTTGAGGCGCGTCAGCGCGGTGCGGGTGCGTCCGGCCGGAACGCCGAGCTCTTCGAGCAGCGTGACGAACGCCGAGGAGGACAGCCAGCCACCCTCGGTCCGGACACTCGTCCCGATCACGGTGCGCAGCAGCGAGGTGGTGCTGCCGACCCGCGCATCGAGGTCGTCCATCACGCCGCTCATGAGCCCTCCGTCGACTTGGATCGCCTACGGCACAGACATTTCATAAGTGTGCCGTACGTCACGAGAATGAATGTAATCCGGATTCGTGACGTTCGTCAACGAAATGAAACGTCAGTTTTGTTAAGTCTGGTGACAGCCGCGTTACATCGCCCGACGACCGCAGGACAGCGCGCATGGGGAGTCGACCCAGCCTCGGGCTTCCGGCCCCCCGGGGCCGGTGCCACGGGCGGTGGCGAGGCCCGAGAGACCTCCCCGCAGGGGCAACGAGTCCGCGCCCTCAGTCCCCTGGGCGGACCGCTGGCGCCGCCGCGGCGCGACGGATCACGCCGGGCGACACCCCGCGTCGGCGACGCTCACACCACCTCGTCGGCGGCAGCCTCCCGCTCGACCTGCTGGCGCAGCGCGAAGTGCTGCAGCTTGCCACTGGCGTTGCGCGGCAGCGCATCGACGAAGCGCACGCGACGCGGATACTTGTACGGCGCGAGGGTCTGCTTGACGAAGTTCTGGATGTCGACGACAAGGTCGTCGGTGCCCTCGATGCCGGGACGCAGCACGACAGCGGCGAAGACGACGGAGCCACGCTCGGCGTCGGGCTGGGCGACGACCATCGACTCCAGCACGCTGGGGTGCTCGTCGATCGCTGCCTCGACCTCGGGCCCACCGATGTTGTAGCCCGACGACACGATCATGTTGTCGGTGCGGGCGGCGTAGTAGAAGTAGCCGTCCTCGTCGCGGGAGAAGGTGTCGCCCGTGACGTTCCAGCCGTCGACGACGTAGCTCTCCTGGCGCTCGTCGGCCAGGTAGCGGCAGCCGACCGGCCCCCGCACCGCCAGTCGGCCCTCGACACCGGGGCCCACCTCGGTGCCGTCCTCGGCGAGGATCGTGGCGCGATATCCGGGCACCGGACGCCCCGTGGAGCCCGGCTTGATGTCGTCTCCCGCGGCAGAGATGAAGATGTGCAGGAGCTCGGTTCCACCGATGCCGTCGATGATCGCGAGCCCGAGCTCGTCGTGGATGCGTTGCCAGGTCTGGGTCGAGATGTGCTCGCCGGCGCTGACCGCGGCCCGTAGGCCGGCGAGCCGGTCGATCCTGCCCGAGCGCAGGATCTGGTTGTACGCCGTGGGCGCGGTCGCCAGCACCGTGACACCGTGCGCCGCGACCAGCTCGGCCAGCTGGACCGGCGGCGCGGCCTCGGTCAGGAAGGCACACGCTCCGGCGCGGAGCGGGAAGACGACGAGCATCCCGAGCCCGAACGTGAAGGCGAAGGGCGCGGTGCAGGAGACCACGTCGTCGGGCTCCAGGGCCAGGACGTGCCGGCCGAAGGTGTTGTCGATCGACAAGATGTCGCGGTGGAAGTGGGTGCAGATCTTCGGCTCGCCCGTGCTGCCCGAGGTCGGGCAGAAGAGCGCGACGTCGTCGGCCGCGGTCGCGACGTTGTCGAAGGCACCGGACTTCGCGCCCGCGCGCGCCACCAGGTCGTCGGCGACCGGGGCGCCGATCGACAGGACCCGCATGTCGGGCGCCACGGTCGCGACGAGCTCGTCGACGTCCGCGCCGAAGCGATGGTCGACCAGGGCGAGCGTCGGCTTGGCCTTGACGACGATGGGCGTCAGCTCGCGTGCGCGCAGCGCGGGGAAGGTGACTGCGGCAACGCATCCCGCCTTGAGGATGCCCAGCCAGGCCGCGACCGTCCACGGGTTGTTGGGCGCGCGGAGCAGGACCCGGTTGCCGGGCACCAGCCCGAAGTCGTCGCGCAGCACGGCTGCGACCTGGTTGGCCCGGGTCAACAGCTCGGCATAGGTCCAGGTCTCGCCCTCCGGCGTGGTCAGCGCACGGCGCTCGGGCCAGCGCGCGGCGGGGATGTCGATGATCTCGGTGGCGGCATTGAGGCGGTCGGGATAGGCCAGGTCGCCGGTGGTGAACTCCAGGACCGGCCAGAGCTCGGCCGGCGGGAGGTTGTCCCGGGCGAAGGTGTCGACATGGCTGGACGGCGAAAGGGGCATGAGCTTCCTCCAGAGACGCGGGTCGTTCCCGCCCCGGACGACGGTGGCCAGGTGCGTACGGTCAGGGATGACGACGGTCGCCAGCCCGACCCCACGACCGAGGGTCGGCCGTGATCGCCTGCTGGACGTCGAGCCGCCGGCCGCCGAGCAGCTGCGGAGCTGCGACCGGCAGATCGGCGGCGGTATTCCATTCTTGTCACGTTCGTTCTGTGAATGTCAATAGATCTCCCGCGGCGACAGGCGCCCCGAGCGTCCGGTCGCGGCCGGGTCACACCCCCCGGCGAGACCCGGCGAAGTTTTCGCCGTCGGGCATTGCGCCGCTTCGGCGATCGTGAAACCATCACGATCGTTACGATCGTAACGACAGTGAAAGCGAGTGTGGCGGATGACGGCGTGCCCGGGCGAGCGAGCCCTCGAGGACGGGATTCGGACGGACTTCACCTCGGCGCTCGACTACGGGAGCTACCTGGGACTGGACCAGCTGCTGTCGGCCCAGCAGCCACTGAGCCAGCCGGAGCATCCCGACGAGCTGCTCTTCATCGTGCAGCACCAGACCACCGAGCTCTGGTTCAAGCTGGTCCTGCACGAGCTCGAGTCGGTGCGCCGCTACCTCGCGGCCGACCAGCCCAGCCGCGCACGCAAGGCCCTGGCTCGGGTCAAGCACGTGTTCCGCACCCTCTCCGAGCAGTGGTCGGTGCTGGCGACGCTGACGCCGTCGGAGTACGGCGAGTTCCGCGGCTTCCTCGGCTCCTCGTCGGGATTCCAGTCGCACCAGTACCGCTCGGTGGAGTTCATCCTCGGCAACAAGAACGCAGCGATGTTGCCGGTCTTCGATGCCAAGCCCGAGGTCCGGGCCGGCCTGGCCGCACTCCTCGACAGCCCCACCCTGTACGACGAGTTCCTCCGCCACCTCGCCCGGCAGGGGCATGATGTCCCTGCCGGCGTGCTGGACCGGGACGTCCGCGCCGCGTGGGTCGAGGAACCGGACCTGGTCCCCGTGTTCGCCGCCATCTACCGCGACCCGGAGCTCCACTGGGCGGCGTACGCGATCTGCGAGGACCTCGTGGACCTCGAGGACGCCTTCCAGCTGTGGAGGTTCCGCCACCTGCGCACCGTGCAGCGCACCATCGGCTTCAAGGTCGGCACCGGCGGCAGCTCCGGGGTCGACTTCCTCAAGCGCGCCCTCGACCTGACCTTCTTCCCCGAGCTCATCACCGTGCGGACCGGGCTCGGTGCCTGAGCACGCCGTCGCGGACTACTGGGACGGGCGGCGGCACGGTCCGTCCCTGATCCGGGCCGACCAGGGCAGGGTGGTCCGGGTCGGGCCCGTGCCCGCGGGAGTCCTCCCCCGGCCGGTCACGGTCCTCCCGGGACTGGTCGACCACCACGTGCACCTCGGCCTGGTCGACCACACCGGACTCGCCGACTCGCCTCTGGTGGAGGTCCACGACCTCGGCTGGGATCCCCGCCAGGCTCTCGCCTGGCGCCGGAACCCGCCCCGCGGCCTCGAGGTCAACGTGGCCGGGCCGTTCCACACCGCCCCCGGTGGCTATCCGCTCGGCCGGCCCTGGGCCCCCGACGCCGCGGTGCGGGTCGTGGACTCCGCCGCAGCCGCGGCCCGTGCCGTCGCCGAGGCGGTGGCCGCCGGCTACGACCTGCTCAAGATCGCCCTGCACGCCGGGATGGGTCTGCTCAGCGACGAGGTCCTCGCCGAGCTCGTGACCTCCAGTCACGCGGCGGGGCTCCCGGTCGGGGTCCATGCCGGGGGCGAGGGCCAGGCCGCCCGCGCCATCGAGGCGGGCGCCGATCTGCTCGTCCACGCCCCCTGGACCGAGCGGCTCACGGATGACCTCCTGGTCAGCGCCCGGGCGATGACCTGGTGCTCGACGCTCGCCATCCACGACGCCGCGGGACGTGCGTGCGCCATCGACAACGTCCGCCGCTTCCGCGAGGCGGGCGGCCGGGTCGTCTACGGCACCGACGCGGGCAACGGCCCCGCGCCCCTGGGAGTCAACCCCGCCGAGATCCGCCTGCTGGGGGAGGCAGGCCTGCACGGGGACGACCTGCTCGCCGCGCTGACCGGCGCCACCGAGCCCGGGCCGGCATCGGACACCCGGTTGCTGGTCTCCCCGCACCCCCTGCCAGCCACGGCCGAGCAGGTCGTCGCCTGGCTCGCCGACTGCCGGCGCCTCGCCGGCACCCCTCTCGAGGAGAACGATGTCGATCAACGTCCGTGAGATCCCTGCCCACCTCGTCGACGAGGCCCACGCGCTCGACCGGAGCGACCCGCTCGCCGCCCACCGCGACGCCTTCCACCTGCCGGACACGGTCACGGCGTACCTCGACGGGAACTCGCTGGGCCGGCCCCTGAAGCGCACCCGCGACCGGATCGGCGACTTCGTCGGCGAGGAGTGGGGCGAACGACTCATCCGATCGTGGGACGAGCGGTGGATGGAGCGTCCGTTGGTCCTCGGCGACCAGCTCGGCCGCGTCGCGCTCGGAGCGGGCGCCGGACAGACCGTCGTCGCGGACTCGACCACCGTGATGCTCTACAAGCTCCTCCGTGCTGCCGTCGACGCCTCACCGGGCCGCACGGAGATCGTGGCGGACACCGAGAACTTCCCCACGGATCGGTTCATCGTGGACGCGGTGGCCCGCGAGCGCGGCCTGACGGTGCAGTGGATCTCTCCCGACCCGTCCGGTGGCGTCACGCTCGAGGAGGTGCGCAGGACCGTCTCGGAGCAGACCGCCGTACTTCTGCTGAGCCATGTCGCCTACAAGTCGGCGTACATCGCGGACCTGCCGGCCATCACCGCGCAGGCCCATCGGGTCGGCGCCCTCGTCCTGTGGGACCTGTGCCACTCGGCCGGGGTGCTGGAGCTCGCCCTCGACGCCGACGACGTGGACCTCGCCGTCGGCTGCTCCTACAAGTACCTCAACGGCGGTCCCGGCGCCCCGGCGTTCGGCTACGTCGCCGCGCGCCTGCAGGACCGGCTGACCCAGCCGATCGCCGGATGGATGGGGCATGCCGACCCGTTCGCGATGGGCGGGAGCTACCGCCCCGCGCAGGGAATGCGCCGGTTCATCAGCGGCACTCCGCCGATCCTGGCGATGGTGCCGCTGCAGGACATGCTCGATCTCATCGAGGTGGCGGGCCTGCCCGCCATCCGCGCCAAGTCCGTCCTGCTCGCCGACTTCACCGTCGCGGTCGCCCAGGAGCTGCTGGCGCCGCTCGGTGTCGTGGTCGCCTCGCCCGCCGACCGCGAGCGCCGCGGCAGCCACGTCATGCTCGAGCACGCGGACATGCGCGACGTGGTCGCCGGGCTCTGGCAGCGTGGTGTCATCCCCGACTTCCGCCCTCCCCGGGGACTGCGGGTCGGGCTCTCCCCCCTGAGCACCAGCTTCACCGAGGTCCTCACCGCCCTCGCCCACGTCCGGGAGCTGTTGGCGCACTCCCCCGCCTGAGCTTCCCGCACCACCTCGCCGACCGGCCGGGCGGCGGTCACGGCACTCGCTCGGGTCGGCCTAGGATCCGAAGCGGACAGCAGCGAGCAGGGCCGGACGGCAACCCTCCGTGGCACGGGCAAGGAGAGGACGGTTGGATCGAGGCGTGCATGAGTTTGTCGACGAGTTCGACGCGCGACCGGGCAGCGCGACCTCACTCCTCCGTACCGTCCTCGGCGTCTCGACCGCCATCGGGGAGACGTGGTTGACCTCGGGTTCCCTGGTCTCCTTGATGGAGGCGGTGGACGTGAGCGGCGCCCGCACCCGCACCGCGCTGACCCGCCTCAAGGCGAAGGGGGTCGTCGCGACCGACGTCCGCGACGGAGCATCGGGCTACGTGCTCACCCCGCGGGCCGAACAGCTGATCGAGCGCGACAGCCAGCGGATCGTGGCACCACGCTTCATGACCGCCGACTCGCCCTGGTGCGTCGTCTCCTTCTCCATCCCCGAGGAACAGCGGGACCTGCGCCACCAGCTGCGGCGCCGACTCACCTGGGTGGGGTGCGGCTCCGTGGCTGCCGCGCTCCTCATCGCGCCGGGCTTCATGGTCGACGAGATCGAGCAGATCGTCGCCGACCTCGACGTCGCCGATCGGGTGACCCTGTTCATGGTCGACTCGATCCGGGGCGCGACCGAGCCCGCGGTCGCCGTACAGCGTTGGTGGGACCTGGAGTCGGTATGGGCGCTCCACGACGAGTTCCGGCAGCGGGTGGCCCCCGACGTCGAGGCCTTCCGGGCCAGCGGTGAACCCCGCGCGGCGTTCCGGACCTGGGTCCGAGCACTGGATGCCTGGCGCCCGATCACCTACGTGGACCCGGCACTTCCCGCCGAGTTCCTGCCGACGGACTGGCCGGGCAACGAGACGATCCCCCTGTTCCTCGAGCTGCAGGACCTGGTGCGCGAGCCCGCGGCGGCGTACGTCGCCGCTGTCGTGGGCGACCGCGGGCCGATCCGCTAGGTCCCGCCGCCCGGAGTGCCGGCGGCCCCGTGAACCTGCCAGAGAGACCCCCGTCCCGGGACCTAAGCCCCTCCCGGCGCCTCCGTCCGGACGGTGGAGTGGGAAGCCGTACGGCCCGGCCGCGCGAGGGTGCACTTCCTCAGCCGCGTCGGCGCCTGCCACCCACCCGCCGAGCGCACCCCAGGAGAACAGCCATGAAAGCAGCAGTCGTGACCAGCTTCGACGCCCCGCTCGTCATCGAGGAGCGCCCCCTGCCCGAGCCGGGCACCGGGCAGGTCGTCGTACGGATGCAGGCGTGCGGCTTGTGCCACACCGACATCCACGCCGCCCACGGCGACTGGCCCGTCAAGCCGACTCCGCCCTTCGTCCCCGGCCACGAGGGCGTCGGCGTCGTCACCGCCATCGGTCCCGGCGTCACCGAGCGTTCCGTCGGGGACCGGGTCGCGATCGCGTGGCTGGGCCGCGCCTGCGGGCACTGCGACCACTGCATCAGCGGCTGGGAGACGCTCTGCGAGGAGCAGCAGAACAGCGGCTACTCCGTCGACGGCGCGTTCGCCGAGTACGCCGTCGCCGACGCGGCCTACGTCGTACCGGTCCCCGCCGAGGTCAGCTCCTTCGACGCCGCTCCCCCTGACCTGCGCCGGCGTGACGACCTACAAGGCGATCAAGGTCGCCGACGTCGTCCCGGGCGAGCGCGTCGCGGTCTTCGGCATCGGCGGTCTCGGCCACCTCGCGGTGCAGTACGCCCGGCTCGTCGGCGCGGAGGTGATCGCCGTCGACCTCACCGAGGAGAAGCTGGAGCTGGCCCGCGAGCTGGGCGCCGACCACACCGTCAACGCCGCCACCACCGACCCGGTCCAGGCGATCGCCGACCTCGGCGGCGCCGACGTCGCCGTCGCCCTGGCGGTCACCCCGAAGGCGTTCGAGCAGGCCTTCGCCGCCCTGCGCCGCGGCGGCCGGCTGGTGTGCGTGGCGCTGCCCCCCGAGGGTGACGGACCGATGCACCTGCCGATCTTCGAGACCGTCCTCAAGGGCATCTCGGTGATCGGGTCGATCGTCGGCACCCGCCAGGACCTCGCGGAGGTGTTCCGGCTGCACGCGCTGGGCCGCACCCGGGTCATCGCGGAGTCCCGCAGGCTGGACCAGGTCAACGAGGCCATCGACGACGTCCTGAACGCCCGTACCGCAGCGCGGCTGGTCTTCGACTTCTGAGTGTGGTCGAGCGCAGCGCGGATGATCTGCTCACGGTCGACGCCTCGCACCGTCAACGGCACCGCGGCAGCGCCCGCTGACACGGTCCGCGCGTCACAGAACGAACTCGGACCCCGGGGACGCCAGTGACCAGCTCGCCAGCAGCGCGAGGCCCCGGCTGGACGGGGAGCTCGGCTCCGTGGTTCGCTGCCCGGGTCCGCGAGCGGCTGTTTCGCGAGCTCGAGGGCAAGAACGTCGTGGGCGCGGGCGCGCACTTCCCGCAGCTGCGGTTCGGACCCGTCCTGGCAGACGAGCTTCGGCGCTGGGTGGGGTGAGCGAGACGGCCCGGCGGCGCTTCGTGGAGGTCCCAGAGCCGGACGCCCGAGAACGCGAGAACCGGCAGGTCAGAGGCGACCTGCCGGTTCTTGCTTGCTGGTGGAGGTGAGGGGATTCGAACCCCTGACCTTCTCATTGCGAACGAGACGCGCTACCAACTGCGCCACACCCCCAAGCGAGGAGAAACGGTAGCACCCGGGTCGCGCCGTCTCCGAATCGGGATGGTCAGTTGCGGTCCTCGTCGGCGTTGCCGGCCGGACGCGGCTGGTCGTCGCCGTGCGGACCGCGGTCGACGTTCGAGCTGCCCCGCGGCTTCGGCGGGTCCTCGAAGGTCGTCGACTGGCCGCGGGCCGATCCTCCCGAGAACGCGCTGTCGTCGATGACCTCCTCAGGGTCGGCGCCCTGGGTGTCGGGAGAGACCGCGGTCGCGGAGTCGGCGTACTTCTTCTCCTGCTCGCGGGTCTGCTGGGCCGCCTGGCGGTCGGCGGCGGTGCCCTCGTCGTCGTGGGTCATGGCCGGGCGTTACCCGCGGCCCAGCCCCGCATCCGGGACGGTCAGGAGCCGGTCGCGCGGCGCTGCTCGGCGTCGGCCGCGGCGGCGTCCGCCTGGGCTCGCTGGGCGTCGGCCTCACGGGCCAGCTGGGAATCGGCCTCGTTGCGGCCGGAGCTCCACACGCCCGTCGAGTCGAGGTCGATGGTGCGGACGGTGCGGCCGGCGGGCGCCTTGGCGACGTACGTCGGCAGCGGCACGGGGACCGGGGTCCAGCCGTCGACCACGGGAGTGGCAGGGGCGGCCTCGGCGGGCTCGTCGAGGACCTCGGCGGTGACGACAGCGATCTCGTCGGTGTCGTCGCGCACCTCGTCGGCGTCGTCGGTGTCCTTCGACGCGTCCTCGTCGGCGATGACCTCGTCGGCGAGGGTGGTGCGGCGCTTGCGGACCGGCGTGGCGCGGGCGGCACGCTCTCGCTTGACCATGAGCCGGCAGGCGACGAGCCAGGCGGCCATCAAGGTGACGGGGGCGGCGAGCCAGACCCAGTCGACGACCTTGCCGATCGCGAGCGCGGCGACGAGCACGATCGCCAGCAGCAGCAGGTTGAAGACCCGGCGGCGACGAGCGGCGGCGCGGCGGGCGGCCGCGGACTGCCGGAGCCGGCGCTGGGCGGTCGACTCCGCGGCAGGAACCTCGACAGGAACCTCGACGGGAGCGTCGGCAGAACGGGCAGCGCGCGGCGCAGGGGTGGGCGCCGCGGGCTCCTCGTCCCGCGTCTCGTCCCGCGACTCCTGGACCGGTCGACCGGCGGCGACCAGCTCGGCCTCGGTGGACGACACCGCCTCGCGCCGGGCGAGCACCCGCAGCCGGTCGGAGAATCCCTCGACCGAGCGGCTGGAGGCGTCCTCCTCGTGGCGGCGCAGCGCCATCGGCACGAGGTAGACCGCCCACGCCACGACCACGGCGACGAAGATCAGCGAGCTCAGGTCCACACCGAGAGGTTAGGAGGGCTACCTCACTGCGGGGTGCATGTCCATCGGTGTGTCACAGATTGATTCGTGTGACGCATGTGATTTGACCACTCCCCCGACGGTCATCCTGCGCGACAGGTCCCTCAGAAGCGCTCGGACTCGGGCCGGTCGAGCCGCACGAGGACGCCGCGAGGCGCCTCCTCCCGGGTGACCGCGAAGATCCGGTGGTCGCGCCACTCGCCGTCGATGTGCAGGAAGTACGGCGCGTAGCCGATCTCGCGGATGCCGAGCTTCTCCACGACCCGCAGGGAGTTGGAGTTCTCCGGGCGGATGCAGATCTCGATCCGGTGCAGGCCGCCGAGGAAGAAGCAGTGGTCGATCACCATCGCGACGGCGCGTGGGACGACGCCGCGGCCGGCGAACTCCTGGTCGATCCAGTACCCGACGGACGCGAACTGCGCCGAGCCGCGCACGATGTTGTTGACGCTGACCTGGCCAGCGAAGACGCCGTCCACCTCGATCACGAACGGGTACGTCGTCCCGCGGCGGGCCGCCCTGCGCAGCCGCTTCACCAGCGCGCGGAACGAGGTCGGCCGGGCGTCGGAGCCGGGCGGGGCGGTGGCGTCCCAGGGGCCGAGCCACGTGGCGTTGCGGCGACGCGCGGAGCGCCAGGCGCGGGCGTCGGACCGCGCGATGGGCCGCAGCCGGACGACCGGGTCGGTGCCGGAGATCAGCTCGTTGGGCCACGCGCGCCCGGGGACGCCGACGATCATCCGCTCACGAGGCGCGTCGCTCAATGGTCGCTCCCGACGATCTGCTCGACGGCGTGGGTCAGGACCTGCTCGAGGACGGCGAGCGCGTCCTTCACGCCG
Organism: Nocardioides daeguensis; assembly: GCF_019192965.1. Lineage (GTDB taxonomy): Bacteria > Actinomycetota > Actinomycetes > Propionibacteriales > Nocardioidaceae > Nocardioides > Nocardioides daeguensis. The sequence continues at coordinate 213,684 of NZ_JAHTKU010000010.1, read as the reverse complement.
CCGCGCGATCCGGGCAGGTTGACGACGAGCGCCGAGCCGGCGACCCCGGCCAGGCCACGGGACAGGACCGCGGTGGGGACGCCCTTCGCCACGCCCGCGGCGCGGATCGCCTCGGCCAGGCCGGGGACCTCACGGTCGAGCAGCGGCCGGGTCACCTCGGGGGTGCGGTCGGTCGGGGTCAGTCCCGTGCCGCCGGTGGTGAGCACGACCCGAGCGCCGCCCGCCACGGCCGCCGCGATCGCCTCACCCACGGGCTCGCCGTCGGGCCGCACGACCGGGTCGCCGACGTCGAAGCCCCACGAACGCAGGGCCTCGACGAGGAGCGGACCGGTCGTGTCGTCGTACACCCCGGCGGCGGCGCGGTTGGACGCCACCACCACCACGGCAGGCAGGCCGGCGGGAGCGGTCACCGCGACCAGTCCCCCGACTTGCCGCCGGTCTTGGTCTCGACCCGGACGTCGGTGATGACCGCCGCCTTGTCGACGGCCTTGACCATGTCGACGACGGTGAGCGCGGCCACCGAGACGGCGGTCAGCGCCTCCATCTCGACGCCGGTGCGGTCGGTCGTTCGCACGGTCGCGGCGATCTCGACGGCGTCGTCGGCGACGGTGAGGTCGACCGTGACGCCGGAGATCGACAGCGGGTGGCACAGCGGGACCAGCGCGGGCGTCTGCTTGGCGCCCATGATCCCGGCGATCCGGGCCACGGCGAGCGCGTCGCCCTTCGGCACTCCCTCGCCGCGCAGCAGGCCGATCACCTCGGGCGAGACGAGCACCCGGCCGGACGCCGTCGCCACCCGGTGGGTGACGTCCTTGGCCGACACGTCGACCATCCGCGCCGCACCGGAGGCGTCGACGTGGGTCAGTCGTGCCTGCTCGTCAGCCATCGAGGCCCTCCTGGGATCGGGGATGCAGGGCAAGCACCTCGACGGGCGTGCCCTCGGGCACCAGCCTCCCCGAGGGCGGTACGACGAGCAACGCGTCGGCCGCGGCGAGCAGCCGTTGCGAGTGGCCGGCGTGACCGGGCAGGGGCCGGATCGCACCCGCCTCGTCGACGACTCCGGGGAGGAGGACGGTCCGGTCGCCGGCGGTCACCGGCGCGGCCAGCGGCGCGGTCACCGGCCGCCAGGGCGTGCCGGCGAGCGCGTGGAGCAACGGGACGACGTACAGCAGGAAGGAGGCGTAGGCGGCGATCGGGGTGCCCGGCAGGGTGACGACCGGGACCCGGCGGCCGTCGGAGGAGTCGACCACCCCACAGCCCTGGGGGCGACCGGGCTTCATCGCGATCGGGCCGAACCAGAAGCCGGGGTCGTCGCGCAGGGCGGCCTTCACGACGTCGTGGTCGCCGGCGGAGATGCCGCCGGTGGTGACGACCAGGTCGGTGGTGTCGACCGCTGCGGCGAGGAGGGCGCGGAAGCCGGCGAGGTCGTCGGGGGCGGGCCCGAAGGCAGCGGCGTCGGCACCGGCAGCGCGGCCCGCGGCCAGCAGGGTCGGCGAGTTGCTGTCGGGCACGTGGCCCGCGACCAGCTCCGCACCGGTGGACAGCACGGCGAGCCGGGGACGCGGCCGGACCGCGACCGCTGTGGCGCCCACGGAGGTGAGTAGCCCGAGCTGGGCGGGGCCGAGGCGCACCCCGGCGGCGAGGGCGGCCTCGCCGGCGCGGACGTCCTCGCCCTCGAACCGGATGTGCCGCCCGGCGTCGGCGCGCTGCACGATCTCGACCGGGTCGGTGCCGGTCGTCCACTCGAACGGGACGACCAGGTCGGCCCCGGGCGGGACGGGCGCGCCGGTCATGATCCGGACCGCCGTACCGGGGACCAGCGGGGTGACCGGGTCGCCGGCCGCGACCGCGCCGGACACGGGCAGCGCCACCGGCACCGACGCGACGTCGGCGGCACGGACCGCGAACCCGTCCATCGCGGCGTGGTCGAACGGCGGCACGGACAGCGTCGCCGCGACGTCGGCGGCCAGGACCCGGCCCAGTGCCTCGGCGAGCGGCACGACCTCCGGGTCCAGCGCCGTGACGCCCTCGAGCAGCCGCGCGCGGTGCTCGTCGACCGCGCAGGCGGGGTCAGTCATCCGACCCCGAGAGCACCTCGCCGGCGGGGACCCGCTGGGCGCCCTTGGCGTCGAGCTCGACCGAGCCGACGACCTGCACGCCGTGGCCGAAGGTCCAGTCGCCCTCCACCTTGAGCGCCGTGGCCTTGGCCAGGGAGGGCGCGCCCTCGGGGAACCGCTTGTCGAACTCGCCGACGACCTTGTAGTGGTCGGCGTCGAGGTCGACGTACGGGACGTCGGTGGCGACCTGCGTGAGCGCGAAGTCGGCGCCGATCTCGTAGACGTCGGAGCGCAGCACGAGCAGGTCGTTGGTGGTCTTGACCGGGATGAACCGGTCGCGGCCGACCTCGATCAGCCGGGCACCGTCGAAGACCTCGATCGCCGCGCCCATCGCGGTCTCGATCTGGACCACCTCGGGCGAGGCCGGGTCGGCCGGGTCGACGTGCTTGAGGTTGCGGATCAGCGGCAGGCCGAGGATCCCCTCACGCCCGTCGAGCACGGTCTTCATGGCGCGCAGGTCGAACCACAGGTTGTTGGTCGAGGTGAACCGGTGCCGGTCGAGGTCGGCCAGCGCCTCCCGGTCCTCGGGCAGCGTCTGCGCCGTCTCGCGCAGCACGATCCGGCCGTCGGCCTTGCGACGCGCGAAGTGGCCGCCCTTGCGGTCCGAGGCGGTACGACGGACCGCCTCGATCGCGAACGGCGCCCCCGTCGACGCGAACCAGCCCGCGACCCGCGGGTCCGGCACGGCACCGAGGTTGTCGGAGTTGGAGACGAAGACGTAGCGGTAGCCCAGCTCGATCATCCGGTCGAGCAGGCCGGTGCCGCGCAGCGCGGTGTAGAGGTCGCCGTGGCCGGGCGGACACCACTCGAGGTCGGGGTCCTTCGGCCAGCTGGCCGGCGTCAGGTCGGCGGTGAGGAGCTTCGGCTCCTTGTTCTGCAGGAACTCCAGGGGCAGCCCGTCGACCGCGAGGTCCTCGTAGCGGCCCAGGGCGTGCAGCGTGTCGGCGGAGGTGCGGAACGAGTTCATGAACAGCAGCGGCAACCGGACGTCGTACTGCTGGCGCAGGTGCAGCGCCTGACGGGCGATGATGTCGAGGAAGGACAGGCCGCGCCGCACGCACAGCAGCGACTTCGCGCGCTCCATGCCCATCGAGGTGCCGAGCCCGCCGTTGAGCTTGATCGCCACCGTCTTGCCGATCGCGTCGGCGGCCACGTCGTCGGGGACCTCGACGTCGGCGAGGCTCTCCATGTCGACCGGCTCGATGGTCGACTCGGGGATCATGCCGGTCTCGCCGTGCTCGAGCAGGCGGTAGTAGTGCGCGAACGTCTCGATCGCAACGGGGTCGACCCCGGCGTCGAGCATCTTCGCCCGCGCCTTCTCGAGACCGCCGCTGCGGCCGCTGATACCCATACCGCCGATCGTAGGCTGGTCCGGTGACAGGTCCACAACCGTGCCAAGGCGCGGCCAAGGTCGCGGTCCGCGACCAGCTCCTCACCGGCCGCCGGCGCCGTTCGCTGAGCGAGGTCGGGGCCGCCGCCCGGGCCATCGCCGACCACCTGCTGACCGCACCGGAGATACGCCGGGCGGCGACCGTGGCGGCGTACGTCTCCGTCGGCGCCGAGCCCGGCACCACCGCGCTGCTCGACGACCTGGTCGCCGCCGGGAAGCGGGTGCTGCTGCCGCTGCTGCTGCCCGACAACGACCTCGACTGGGCGACGTACCACGGCCCGACCTCGCTGGCGCCGGCCCGCCGCGGGCTGCTCGAGCCGGTCGGCGCCGGTCTGGGCCTCGACGCGGTCGCCACCGCCGACGTCGTCCTCCTTCCCGGCCTGGCGGTGTCGAGGGCCGGCCTGCGCCTGGGCCGCGGCGGCGGGTCCTACGACCGCGCGCTGGCGCGGGTGCCGGTCGGGACCTTCACCTGCGTCCTGCTCTACGACGACGAGGTGCTCCCCGACGTCCCCGTCGAGCCGCACGACCGACCGGTCACCGCGGCCGCAACTCCCGGCGGCGTGCTGCGCTTTCGTTGACCTGCCACAAACTCACCGTTGACCTGCCGCAAACTCACCGTTGACCTGCGCCGACGTCACCGTTGAGTTCCAGCGGAGGAGCGACCCGGGCAACTGAACCGCGAGTTTGTGGCAACTCAAGGGCGAGGTTGTGGCAGGTCAACGGTGAGGACGGGGAAGGTCAACCTCCGGGGGTCAGGACCAGCACGTCCTCGCCCGCCTTCTCCACCGCCTTCTCGGAGAACACCCAGGGCAGGGTCTCGCCGCGTGCCCACAGGTCGGTCTGGTCGGTGTAGTGCGGGTGGAAGGCGTGCCCGGAGATGCCGGTGAGGTTGATCCAGCGGGCCGCGTCGAGGTCGTCCATCGAGACCACCATCCGCATCGAGGGGGCGGTGGCGACCTGGTAGCCGTCGCGGGCGTCCCAGGCGGTCGCGTTGACCAGCGAGCCGCCGCCGCCGACCTCCCAGCCGCCGCGGTTGAACATCCGCTCGACCAGCCCGATGCCGGACTCCCCCAGCGTCGAGGAGCGCAGCTCCAGCTCGTGCAGCGCGCCCCACGACCACTCGTCGGGGTCCGGGGACTCGAGCGCCGTCATCTCGTCGCGGGCGGCGATCATCGCCTCGCGCAGGATGTCGGTACGCCGCTCGACCTTGTCGTCGGTGCGCACGTCGTCCCACCACGCGTTCTTCCCCCGCGGCAGCAGCGCGCTGACGACCGCGAACCACCGGTCCCCGCCGTCGGGCTGGATCACCGGCGGCAGCTCGTCGGAGAAGGTGCGGGCCAGCACCTCGCGCCACACGACGTTGAAGTACGCCGCGGCCGCGCTGTCGGCGTCCTGCTGGTAGTTCCACGACCTGAGCAGCCGCTGGCCGGCGGAGTAGTAGCCGTGGGGCAGCTCGATGTCGAGGAGGTACGGCGTCAGCGCCTCCCCGATCGCGCTGCGGTCGTCGAGCTGGATGGCCGCCATCTTGTCGACGCTGAGCTCGTCGTCGGCGGCGAGCAGCCGGTTGATCCGGTCCGAGCGGTAGCCCTGGTCCCAGTCCGAGGTGAGGTACGGCGCGTACCGGGTCGGGTCGATCACGGCCTGGTTGGCGGTCGCGATGATCCCGGACTCCGGGTCGAGGACGCGGGGCAGGGCGTCGTACGGCACGACCTCGCCGGTCCAGTCGGTGTCCTTGCGCCACCCGGCCGCGGGCAGCCGCCCGTCGTTGCCGGGGCCGCGGACGGGGACCACGCCGGTCGCCTGGTAGCCGATATGGCCCTGTGTGTCGGCGTACACGACGTTCTGGCCGGGGACCGCGAACGCGGAGAGCGCCTTGTGGAAGGAGGTCCAGTCGCTGGCACGGTCGAGCGCGAGCAGGGCGTCGGCGGTCGGACGCGGGGTGAGCGCGGTCCAGGCGAGCGCGATGGCGGGGTCGCCGCCCGGCCGGGCGTCCTCGGCGTCCTGGGCGTCGGCGACAGCCTCCACCTGGTCGAGCAGGCCGTCCTCGGTGGTCTCGATGCCGTCCTCGTCGGCGAACCGGGCGAGGTCGGACAGCAGCGGGCCGTGGCTCGTGGAGCGGACCGTGATCTCGACGTCCTCGCCGTCACGGACCTCGATCCGCTCGGTACGCCGGGTCAGCGGGAGCTGCTGGCCGTCGTACTCCCAGCGGTCGCCGGTGACCCGCTCGACGAACAGGTCGGTGACGTCGGGGCCGAGGTTGGTGAAGCCCCAGGCGATGTCGCGGTTGTGGCCGATCACCACGCCCGGCACGCCGGAGAAGCTGAACCCGGCGACGTCGTAGGGGCAGTCGGGCGACAGGCTGCGGCAGTGCAGGCCGACCTGGGTCCACACGCCCGGCAGGGAGATGCCGAGGTGCGGGTCGTTGGCGAGGATCGGCGAGCCGGTGTCGGTGTGGTCGCCGGCGACCACCCACGCGTTGCTGCCGATGCCGTCGCCCTGGCCGAGGAGGGCGGGTACGCCGGCCAGCACGCTGCGCACCTTCGCCAGCGCCTCGACGGTGCGGGGGTCGGCGAGAGGTGGGCGGGCGAGGGAGCCGGCACCGGCGCCGGGGGCGTCCTGGTCGAACCCGCCCGCGACGATGCCGCCCTGCTGCACGATCGGCGCGTGCTCGGCGTACGGATAGTCGGGGTGGAGGTCCTGCGCGCGCTCCTCGCCGAGGGTCGCGGTCGCGATGGCGCGGCCGATCTCCTCCTCGAGGTTGCCGCGCAGGTCCCAGGCCATCGCCTTGAGCCAGGCGACCGAGTCGACCGCGGTCCACTTCTCCGGCTGGTAGTCGAGGCCGGTGATGCCGAGCAGGCTGTACTCCAGCGACATCTGCGAGGTCGAACGGCCCTCGAGGTAGGCGTTGACGCCCTCCGCGTAGGCGTCGAGGGCGCTGCGCGTGGCCGGGCGCAGCAGCGCGACCTCCTGCTCGGCGACGTCGCGCCAGCCGAGGGTGCGCACCACCAGGTCGGTCTCCAGGCCGGAGTCGCCGAAGAGCTCCGAGAGACGCCCGGCGGTCGCGTGCCGTCGTACGTCCATCTCGAAGAAGCGGTCCTGGGCGTGCACGAAGCCCTGGGCCAGCATCAGGTCGTGGGTGGAGTCGGCGTAGATCTGCGGGATGCCGTGGTCGTCGCGGACCACGCGGACCTCGCCGTCGAGGCCGCTGATCGACAGCTCGCCGCCGGTCTGCGGCCAGGAGCGGCGTACGCCGACGACGGCCGTGGTCAGGCCCGCGATGAGGACGAGGACGAGCAGGACGCCGAGGGCGGCCGTCCAGCGCAGCCATCGCGGCCATCGGGGCGCTCGGGCCGCTCGGGCCGCCGGGACCGGGGAAGGAGTGTCGAGGTCCACCATGGTGGGCGCCATTGTGCCGTGCGGTTGCCTGCTGGCGTAGCATTGGCACTCGCCCGGCAAGAGTGCTAGGGCGAGAGTGCCAAGCGAGGAACGTCGATGCCCACCTACCAGTACCTGTGCACCGAGTGCGGCCATGCCTTCGAGCAGGTGCAGAAGTTCAGCGACGACGCCCTCACGACGTGCCCCGAGTGCACCGGCAAGCTGCGCAAGGTGTTCAACTCGGTCGGCGTCGTGTTCAAGGGCTCCGGCTTCTACAAGACCGACAGCAAGTCCTCGACAAGCGCGTCGAGCACGCCGGCCACGTCGACCTCGTCGTCGAGCTCGTCGAGCTCGTCCGGCTCGTCGGGCTCCGACGCGGCCTCGTCCTCGTCGGCGAGCTCGTCGGGCTCGTCGAGCTCGAGCTCGGCCGCCTCCCCCGCCTGAGCCCCTGTGGATGACGCCGGCAGCCGGCGTCGCGGCGGCCTACGGTCGCCGGCATGGAGTCCCGCGACCCCCGCCAGCCGCCCGCCCGTCCTCCGCTGCGCCGTGTCCGTGACGCGCTCGACGAGGTACGGCGGCGGGTGCTGCGCCGCCGACGCCTGATCGCCGCGCTCCTGCTCGGCCTCGGCGCGGCCCTCGCCGTCCGCTCGCTCGCGCCGCCACCACCCGCGACCAGCACGCTGCTCGTCGCCGCCCGCGACCTGCCCGCCGGCCGGGAGGTGGCGGCGGGTGACCTGATGAGCGTCGAGGTCCCGGCGGACGTCGTACCGCAGCGGGTGGCGCGGAACCCGGTCGGCCGCCGGCTGGCCGCTCCCCTGCGCACCGGCGAGCCCGTGACCGACGTCCGCCTGGTCGGCCCCGACCTCGGCGCCGCCCAGCCCGCCGGCACCCTCACCGTCCCGGTCCGGCTCTCGGACGCCGGGCAGGTGGCGCTGCTCAGGCCCGGCGACCAGATCAGCCTGCTCGGCACCGACCCGCAGGCCGGTACGACCCAGGTCCTGGCGCGCGACACGACCGTGCTCGCCGTACCCGACCCGGAATCGGCGAACGGCGGCGCGCTTCCTGGGCGTCTGGTCGTGCTGGCCCTAGATTCGGTCGATGTCGACCTCGTCACGGCCGCATCCGCCGTCGAGCTCGTGACCTTCACATGGAGTCGCAGCTAGTCTCCGGGGCCGAGAGTCCCCCACCGCACCACCATCGCTCGGGAAGAGGAGAGATAGATGTCCGGGTTCAAGAACTTCATCCTGAAGGGCAACCTCGTCGACCTCGCCGTCGCCGTCATCATCGGCACGTCGTTCGCCGCGGTCGTCAAGGCCTTCACCGACGTGCTGCTGGCCTACGTCGGCAAGGTGGGCGGGGCCAACACGGTCGGCGCGATGGTGGTCGCCGACGTCGACATCGCGCCCTTCGTCAACGCCGTGATCGCCTTCCTGATCCTCGCCGCAGTCGTGTACTTCTTCGTGGTCATGCCCTACACCAAGGCCAGGGAGCGCTTCTTCCCCGCCGACGCGGGCGGCCCCACCGAGGTGGAGCTGCTCACCGACATCCGCAACGCGCTGGTCAACCGCGACTGACCACACCGCACACGCGCATCGAGGGCCGGTGGGGGCATCCCCACCGGCCCTCGATGCGTCGTGGCTCCTGCGGGCCGACCGGGGGTGGGCTCAGCCGTGGTGGGCTCAGCTGCCGTGGTGCGGCGGGACCTGCGCCTTGAGCCAGCGGTCGCTGGCGCTCTCCCGGGCGGCGGGTGGGACGTCGTCGCGCTCGTCGGAGGTCACCGACGGCTCGACGTCGCCGAAGATCTCGGCCAGCCGGCGCCGCCGCTCCCAGTCCGTCTCCTGCTCGCCCACGACGACCGGCCTCAGGTGCACAGGCCGGCGGCCTCGCGGCCGGAGGCGCTGAGGCCCTCGGGCACGACCGGCGGGGTCACGCCGTTGCTCGGCGTGGTCCCGGGGGTGCCGGGGGTCCCGGTCTGGCTGGCGGTGTCCGACGGGCTGGCGGGCCCGGACGGCGACTGCGTGGCGGCGTCACTGACCGTCGGCGAGCCGTCGGGCTTGTCTCCGGCGCTGAGGGCGTCCTTGAGGAACTCCGGGGTCAGCGGCTTGTCCCGGCGGACCAGCTGCCACAGCTTGTCCACCTCGGGGGTCCACTCGATGCCGGAGCTGACCTTGTCGGAGTAGACCCACGGGGTGGTGATGAACTTGATGTTGTCGGCGCCGATGCCCTTCGCGGTGACGGCGAGGTCGGCCATCTGCGCGATGTTCTTGAAGTCGGTGTGCAGCGACGAGGACGCGGCGTTCATGAAGCCGATCAGCCGGTCGGGCCGGGCGATCATGCCGGCGGTGAGCGCCTTGTTGATCATCGAGCCGATGAACGCCTGCTGGCGGCGGGTGCGGTTGGGGTCCGTCCCGTCGCCGATCCGGTACCGGGCCCGCACGTAGGTCAACGCCTCGTTGCCCTTGATCTCGCGGGTGCCCGCCTTGAGGTGGATGTTGTGCGTCTCGTCGTCGATGTCCTCGGGGATGCAGACCTCGACGCCGTCGAGGGCGTTGACCATGTCCCGGAACTGGTTGAAGTCGACGAGCACGTACTTGTTGATCCGGATGTTAGTGGCCTGCTCGAACTGGCGGATCGTGCACGCGGGACCGCCGACCGCGAAGGCGGCGTTCCACTTGGCGTAGCCGGTGGCAGCGGCGATCTCGCTGCCGTCCTCGCGGTAGCAACTCGGCCGGATCACGGCGGTGTCGCGCGGCACCGAGATGCCGTAGGCGAACTTCCGGTCGGCGGAGAGGTGGAACAGGATCGTGGTGTCGGACAGGCCGCCGCCCGCCTCGCCGTCGATGCCGTTGCCCTTGCCCGAGCGGGTGTCGGTGCCCATCACCAGGATGTTCATCGGCTTCTTGGGGCCGGTGTCCTCCTCGGTCGGCCGGTCGGTGCCGAGCTGACCCGAGACATCCTGGGTGTCGATGTTGCCGTTCCAGTTGTTGTAGACCAGCACGACGCCGAGGCCGGTCGTGAGGCCGAGCGACATCAGGCTGGCGAGGATGACCTTGAAGACGACCTTGCCCGGCTGCGGCGCCTTGCGCCGGCCGCCGGCGACCCGCTTGCCGGCGCCACCCGTGCGCCCACGGCGTGCTCGGCGCTCGCTGCGCGGCCGGCGGCGGTCGGCCCGCGAGGTCGGCACCCGGCGCGCGCGGCTCCCGGGCGCGTCGGGGCGCCTGGTCTCAACGTCCTGCGTCATGGATCACCTGGTCGTGTGGCCGCTCGCGGCGGATGGTCGGGGTCTCGACGTCGCTGCCGAGTCAGCGGCCGGTCGGCACCGGTGGTACCACGCCCACCGTACGGACCGCACCAAGCGCGGCGGCGAGTCGCTCACCATTGTGACCGGACCCCCGTGCGTCGACCCAATCCGGGGCGGGCGGCCCGGACCTGACAAGATGGGCCCACCACGCCCCAGTAGCTCAGTGGATAGAGCAGCCGCCTCCTAAGCGAAAGGTCGCAAGTTCGACTCTTGCCTGGGGCACCCGAGCTCACCGGGCCGTCAGCGCGGCCGCCCGGGAGCCGTCCCGGGCACTGTTCCGGGCACGCAGCGCGCGAGTCGTGCGCCGGGCGAGCACGAGCCAGCAGCCGATCGCGACGCACGACAGGCTCGCGGGGACCCAGTGCTCGAGCAGCACGGAGGCAGCGGTCGCCGAGACGAACGCGGTCAGGTTGGCCACGACGTCGTAGACCGGCGCGACGAAGCGCCGGTTGAGGACGTGCGCGACGGCGATCACCACGCCGCAGGCGAACGTGACCGAGAGAAGGAAGCTCACCACCGCGCCAGTATCCGGCGCACCTGGTGAGGATCGGCCATCCGCGCTCGCCGACGGCCGCGCCGGGCCGGGTCAGCCCGCCGCGGCCGGCCAGGCGAGATCGGTGTCCGGCGGCCGCCAGCCGACCCGGTAGGCCGCACCGACCGCGGCGAGCTGCGAGGTCGTCTGCAGCTTGGCGAGGACTCGCTTCACCTGGGTGCGGACGGTGACCTCGGAGACGTACGCCGACCGCGCGATGTCGCGCACCTGGACGCCCTGCATCAACGCAGCGAGCACCTCCGCCTCGCGCCGGGTCAGCCGGTCGAGGCGGGCTCGGATCGTGCGGACCTCGTCGCGCTCGCGCAGGGCCGCGTCGATCAGCTCCCGGCGCTCCTCGGCGCTCATCAGCGGCTGCTCGTCGCGGACCGCCCGCGCCGCAGCGACGACGTCGGCGAGCTGGCAGGTCTTGGGCAGCACGGCCTTGGCGCCGCGGAGGAGCGCCTCGCCCCACTCGAGGCGGTCGCCGGTGCCGGTCAGCACCACGACCGACGTACCCGAGGCCGCCAACGGACGGACCAGCCGCAGGCCGTTGCCGACCCTGCCCAGGCTGGGCTCGAGCAGCACCATCCGGGCCGCGCTGCGCAGCGTCGAGGCGAGCACGGAGGCGAGGGTCGCGTGCACGTCGGACAGCGAGATCAGCCGGACGATGTAGCCCTCGTCCTCGAGGGCCGACGCCACGGCGTCGGCGAGCACCGCGTGGTCGTCGACCACCGCGATGCGCATCGGTCGAGCACCACTCATCCGCCACCCCCGCAACGACCTCGCCAGCCGATGACGGGCCCCGGGGGCACCTGGGCTGCGTGAGGAGGACCCCCTGGGCTCGTCGACGCTTTCGTTCTACCCGAAATGTGAGTCAGGTCACAACCATGGTTGAAGGTGAAATGACCCGACGCAGGAGGGGCCAGCGCGACCGTTGGGCCTAGGCCAGCACGGCGACCGCGGCGCCGTACCCCTCCGGCACGACGACGTCGTGGATGCTCCACGCACCGAGCCTGCGGCTCGGAGCACCATCGGTGCCGAGGTAGTCGAGGTGGGGGTCGCGGCCCAGGCCGATGCCGATGCCCTTGAGGTAGGCCTCGGTGCGGGACCAGGCGCGGGTGAAGCGGACCGAGGCGCGGCCGCCGTCGAGGGTGCCGTGGGCGGCGGCCTCGATCTCCTCGCACTCGCGCGGGTGCAGCAGCTTGGCCAGCGCCACCGGGTCGTCGGGGTGTCGCTCGACGTCGACGCCGACGGCGACGTCGGCCACGGCGACGAGCACCTGGCCGGGGGTGTGGCTCAGCGAGAACTCCACGCCGGAGCCCTCGGCCCGGGGGCGGCCGTGCGGCTCACCGCAGCCGGGACAGGCGTGCCGGCCCCACACCACCTTCTCGGGCGGGGTGTCGGAGACCGCGCCGACGACCAGGCGGGCGGCGGCGTGGGCGATCTCGTAGGCGCGGCGCAGCTCGGCACGCACGTACGACGACGCCTGCTGGCGCTCGCCCTCGTCGAGCCAGTCGCGGACGACCTCGAGCTCCTCGTCGGCGAACGCCTCCGTCGGGATCCGCCAGACCGCGACACCTCCCGGCCCCCGGCTCACCGGGGTGTTGAGCAGGGAGCCGAGGACCTCAGGGGTCACCGGCTCGGCCTGCTGGTCCGGTACGGCCAACGCCTTGTCGCGAGTCATCGGTCCCGAGGCTAACAAGTCGGTGTGAGCGGGCTCACGTCCGGGGCCCACGTCGGCGCCGGACCCTAGAAGCCGGCCTTCGCGCGCTGCGACTTGGCGATCGTCTCCTCGACGATCGAGTTCAGCCGGGCACCCTGCGGCCAGCCGGCGTAGTGGCTGAGGAAGACGACGATCTCGCGCAGCGCGTCGTCGTCGAGCTCGCCTGCGGCATGGGCCGCGGGGACCTGGATGCCGAGGACGTCGGCCGCGCCCTGACCGGCGAGCATGCCGATGAGCAGCAGTCGCCGATCCCGGTCGCTGAGGCCCGGACGCTCCCAGATGTCGGCGAAGAGGTGGTCGGCGGTGTAGCGGAAGAAGTCGCCGGTCCCGTCGGTCATGTCGAAGCCGTAGACCTGCTCCATCTTGCGCAGGCCCTTCGCCCGCAGCTCCGGCAGGTCGGCGAACTTGTCGCTCGTCACAGTCCCAGTCCCTTCCCCAGTCGTGGCAGCGCTTCCCGCGCCAGTGGTACGTCGACGCCGAGCTCGTCCGCGAGGGCGATCGCGAAGCCCAGGTCCTTCTCCCCCAGCGCGGCGACGTGCGAGAACACGCCGTGCCAGAAGTCGTCGGTCGCGATCGGCGCCGTCGTGGTGCGGTACATGATCGCGCCGGGTCCGCCGGTGATCGCGTCGGTGTGCCGGACGACCTCGCCGAGCGCGGCCAGGTCGAGGTCGGCGGCCTCGGCGAGGCGCTGGGCCTCGGTGACGGCCGTGAACGCGACGAAGTGGATCAGGTTGCGGGCCAGCTTCATCCGGGTGCCGGCTCCGACCGGACCGGCGTGGACGACCTTGCTGCCCATCAGCTCGAGCGCCGGGCGGGCGGCGGCGTACGCCTCGTCCGAGCCGCCGACCATGATCGCCAGGCTGCCGTCGGCGGCGCCCATCGGCCCGCCGCTGACGGGGGCGTCGAGCACCCGGCGTCCGTCCGCGGCCAGCGCGGCCGGGGTCTCGGGCGCGACCGTCGAGTGGACGACCAGCACGCAGTCCCGGGGTACGTCGGCAGCGACCGCCCGGACCTGGTCGTCGTCGCGCACCATCACGCACACGACGTCCACGTCGAGCTCGGCCACGGAACCGACGGCACCAGCCCCCGCGGCGACCAGCTCGGCGACCGGGTCCGGCGCGACGTCGTACACCTGGAGGTCGATGGCGTCCGCCTGCGCCAGCCGCAGCGCCATCGGCTTGCCGATGTTGCCGAGCCCGACGAACCCGACCCGCACCCGATCACCCGTCGGAGTCATCGGAGTCATCAAAGTCATCAGAGCCGGAAGGTCTGGCCGCCGTCGACCGCCAGGATCTGGCCGGTCACCCACGACGCGTCGTCGGACAGCAGGAACAGCAGCGCGCCGACCATGTCGTCGACGGAGCCCATCCGCTTGATCGCGAGGCTGTTGCGGACGATGTCCTTGGCGGCGTCGCCGGCCTGGGTACGGGTGGCCTCGGTGTCGGTGGGTCCGGGAGCGATGGCGTTGACCCGGATCCGCTGGCCGCCGAGCTCGTGGGCGAGCTGCTGGGTGAGGCTGTTGATGCCGGCCTTGGCGAGGCCGTAGAAGCCGGAGTAGAGGTAGGCCGCCGTCGAGCTCTGGTTGACGATCGCTCCCCCACCGCGCCTGGCGATCTCCGGGTAGACGGCGCGGGTCATCACGAGCGCGCCGTCGAGGTTCACGCCCATGAACCTCTTGTAGTAGTCCCAGTCGACGCTGATCAGCAGGTTGAACTCCATCGCCCCGTAGATCGCGGCGTTGTTGACCAGGTGGTCGATCCCGCCGAGCTCGTCGACGGTCCGCCGGACCAGGTTGTCCGCCGACTCGGCCGAGGAGACGTCGCAGGGCACGAAGATCGCGCGGCCGCCGTCCTCGTTGATGGACGCGGCGACCTTGGCCCCGGCCTCCTCGTCGATGTCCGCGACGACGACCGCGGCACCCTCCCTGGCCAGGGCTCGCGCGTAGGCCTCACCGATGCCCTGGGCCGCGCCCGTGACGACGACGACCTTGTTGTCGAACCTCATGGTCACTCCTGTCGCTCTGGTCACTCTGGTGGTGCATGAATCCCCGGATATCCGGGGATTCATGCGCTTGTCAGGGGTTGCAACACCTGACAAGCGTCGGAATCCCCGGATATCCGGGGATTCATGCAACGGCTCACGCGGGGAAGGCCAGCGTCTTCATCTCCAGGTACTCCTCGAACCCCGCGACGCCCATCTCCCGGCCGATGCCGGACTGCTTGTAGCCACCGAACGGCGCGTCCGGACTGAACCACACGCCGCCGTTGACGGCGAGGGTGCCGGTCCTGATCCGGGCGGCGACCGCCTTCGCCCGCTCCAGCGAGGCGGAGTCGACGGAGCCCGAGAGCCCGTACGCCGAGTCGTTGGCGATCCGCACCGCGTCATCGTCACCGTCGTGCGCGATGACCACGAGCACGGGGCCGAAGATCTCCTCCTGCGCGAGCCGCGAGGAGTTGTCGAGACCGGCGACGACGGTGGGCTGGACCCAGAAGCCGGGCTGATCGATGACCGCGCCGCCGGTGGCGAAGCTGCCGCCCTCCTGCTTCGCGATGTCGAAGTACGCCGCCACCCGGTCGCGCTGCACCGCGGAGATCACCGGGCCGCAGATCGCACCGGGGTCGGCCGGGTCCTTGACCCCGATCGACTCCATGGTCTGGGCGGCGACGGCGACCGCCTCGTCGTACCGGTCACGCGGGACGATCAGCCGGGTGGTGATGGCGCAGCCCTGGCCGGCATGGATGCAGGCGGCGAACGCCGTTCCTCCGGCGACGGCGGCGACGTCGGCGTCGTCGAGGGCGATCGCGGCGGACTTGCCGCCGAGCTCGAGGAACACCTTCTTCAAGGTGGGCGCGGCGGCCGCCATGATCGCCTTCCCGACCGCCGTGGAGCCGGTGAAGGACACCATGTCGATGCGGGGATCGGTCGACAGCACCGACGCCACCTCGTTGGAGCGCGGCGTGACCACGTTGAAGACGCCGGGCGGGATGTCGGTGTGCTCGGCGACCAGGCGCCCCAGCTCGGCGGCCAGCCACGGGGTGTCCGGCGCCGGCTTGAGCACGACCGTGCAGCCCGCCGCCAGCGCCGGTCCGACCTTCGCGAGGTTGATCTGCGTCGGCACGTTCCACGGCGTGATCGCCGCGACCACGCCGACCGGCTCGCGGCGCACCGTGCGGCGCGACGGGATTCCCATCGGCGCGGCGACGCCGAGGTCGGTCTCGAAGGCGTAGGTCTCCAGCAGGTCGGTGACCCACCGCAGGCCGTCGACGGGCACGTCGAACCCGGCGGCGCCCATCATGAAGCCGGGCATGCCGACCTCGGCGGTCGTCAGGGCCCGGAACGCGTCGGCGTTCTCGAGCAGCGCGGCGTGCAGCTGGCGCAGGCAGCGCACCCGCAGCTCGCGGTCCGTCGACCAGTCGCTCTCGTCGAAGGCCCGCCGGGCGGCGGCGATCGCCGCGCCGACGTCGGCCGCCGTACCGTCCGGCGCGACGCCGATCTCACAACCCGAAGCAGGGTTGAGGATCGGGTACGTCGACCCGTCGGACGCCGCGACCAGCTTGCCGTCGACCAGCTGCTGCGCGGGAGGGGGCAGGACGCTCATGCGGTGGCCTCCGGCGCAGCGGCCTGGGTGACGTACGCGCCCGCCTCGACCGGCGGCGGCCACACCGTGGAGGGCAGGTCCTTCAGGTGGTAGTGCCCCGGGACGTCGTGCCCGAACACGGACATCCGCTCCAGCAGGCGCGGAGTCGCCTTGTCGGCCTTGAGGATCTCCATGAAGGTGTGCGTCGTCGACGGCATGTCGAACCAGTCGCGCTGCCAGGCGATCTTGACCTGGCCGGCGTCGGCGCCGGCGGTCTGGCGCTCGACGCCGAACCACGAGCCGCCGATGCCGAGGATCTCGTACTCGTCGCCGGTCTCGTCGTTGACGATGCCCGAGCGCTGCTTCCAGAAGCCCAGCACCATGGACTTCTGCTCGTCGATCATGGTGCAGACGTAGTCGTAGTGCCAGCCGTCGAAGCCGTCCATCTCGATGCCGATCGCCCAGTCGCGGATCTGGTCGCGGCCAACCGCCATGAAGTGCTCGTCGTGGCTGTACATCCAGCCGTACGTCGCGTCCTCGGCGTACCACTCGGCCATCACCCGCCAGTCGCCGCTCTGCTCCGCGCGACGGTTGACGTCCAGCCAGGAGTCCCAGAACTCCTCGATCTCGGCCCGGCTCAGCTGGGCGGTCAGGTCACTCATCGGTCCTCCTCGATGGACAGGGCGAAGGCGGGGCAGTACTTCACGGCGGTGGTGACGTCGGCGCGCAGCGCCTCGTCGGGGTGCTCGTCGAGGAGTACGACGACGTCGGCGGCCTCGTCGAAGCCGAAGACGGTCGGCGCCTCGCTCTGGCAGAGCTGGTGCCCCTGGCACAGGCCGGTGTCCGCGACGACCTTCATCACGAAGACTCGGTGGTTGAGTTGCGAGCGCCAGCGAACCTCGAAACCCGCCGGCGGTAGCGCACCCGTGCGGGCTGGGCCAGCTGGATGACCATCTTCGTGAAGTCGTCGCGGTAGGAGTCGAGCGGCTGCACCGCCTCGAAGGAGAAGTCGCGCAGGATCACCGAGAAGATCGCCTTCATCTGCATCATCGCGAAGGCGTTGCCGACGCAGCGGTGCTTGCCGGCGCCGAACGGGATCCAGGTCCAGCGGTTCTGGAGGTCCTCCTGGCGCGGGTCGACGTAGCGCCCCGGGTCGAACTCGTCGGCGCGGGGGAAGTCCTCCTCGATCCGGTTGGACACCCGCGGCGACGCGGCGAGCACCGTGCCGGCGGGGATGGTGTGGCCGAGCAGCTCGAAGTCCTCCTGCACCAGGCGCATCAGGATGACCAGGGGCGGGTGCAGGCGCAGGGTCTCCTTGAGCACGGCCTCCAGGACCGGGATCGACCGCAGCGCCTGGAAGGACACCTCGGGAGCAGCGCCGTCGGCGTCGGGGGCGTAGAGCGCATCCAGCTCGGCGACGACGTCGGCCATCACCGCGGGGTTCCGGAGCAGCTCGATCATCGCCCAGGACGCCGTGCCCGACGAGGTGTGGTGGCCGGCGAACATCATCGAGATGAAGATGCCGGTGACCATGTCGGCGTCGTACCCGACGGCGATGAGGACGTCAAGCAGGTCCCGGTCCTGCTTGGGGATCTCGCCGCCCAGCGACTCGGCCAGTGCGACCCGCGCGGCGAAGATCGCCTGCACCTTCGCGACCAGCTCCTCACGGGCCTGGTCGCGGATCCGGAAGCTGTCGATGTCGGCGTACGGGTCGACGTACGCGATGGCGTCGGTGCCGTGCTCGAGGCGGTGGTAGACCTCCGCGAACGACCCGTCGAGCTGGTCGCGGAACGGCTTGCCGATCAGGCACGACGACGTCGTGTAGATGGTGAGCTCGGCGAAGAAGTCGAGCAGGTCGATCTCGCCCTCGTCGCCCCAGTCGGCCACCATCCGGCGGATCTCGGCCTCGATGGTCTGCGCGTGGCCACGCATCATGTCGCCGCGCAGCGCCTGGTTCTTCAGCATCTGCTGGCGCTCCTCGGGGGAGGCGTCGAAGACCACGCCCTTGCCGAAGATCGGGGTCATGAACGGGTACGCCGCCGCCTGGTCGAGCACGTCGTCGGGTGCCCGGAAGAACGCCTCGTTGGCCTCGGCACCGGTGACGAGCACGACCTGCTTGTCGGCCAGGCGGAACCGGCCGACGTCGCCGCACTCCTCGCGGACCCGGTGGAACAGCCGGATCGGGTCGACCCGCATCTCGGGGAGGTGGCCGGTGCCCTTGATGATCGCCGGTACGTCGGCGCCCTGGTCGTCGAGGACCGTCGAGACCTCGGGGATGTCGGCGAGCGTCACTGCTGGCCCTCCTTCGACAGGGGTGCTTCGGGGTTCACGTCGACCGGGCTGATGTGCACGCCACGGGGCGCGCTGAC
The DNA here is from genome assembly GCF_019192965.1 of Nocardioides daeguensis. GTDB lineage: Bacteria > Actinomycetota > Actinomycetes > Propionibacteriales > Nocardioidaceae > Nocardioides > Nocardioides daeguensis. Next base: position 195,300 of record NZ_JAHTKU010000010.1, on the reverse strand, counting down.
GACCGTCGTGATGGCGTCCGCGATCGCCGTCGCCTTGAGGAAGTGGGAGTGCCGTGCGTGGCCCCACTTGACCCACTCGGTCAGCACCTTCGCGCCAGCCTCGGCGTCCCAGTCGGAGCCCATCTCCGACCAGGTGGGCCCGGGGCGCACGATCGAGGCCCGGACGCCGGTGCCCTCGAGCTCCATCTGCAGCGCCTCGACCAGTCCCTCCAGACCGGACTTCGTGGCGCTGTAGCCGCGCATGAACGGGCGCGCCCGCAGCGCGGTGTCGGAGGAGACGAAGACGAGGTCGCCGCGCTGCCGTTCGACCATGCCCACGCCGAACGCGTGGACCAGCCGGTGCGCGCCGAGCACGTTGACGTCGAACTCGGTCGCGAGCTGCTCGGTCGTGGCGTCGAGGATCGCGCCGGGAGCGAGCAGGCCGGCGTTGCTGACCACGACCTCGATGTCGCCCAGTGCCGCCGCGGCAGCGGCCGCGAACTTCTCGACCGACTCGGTCGACGCGACGTCGAGGGGATGCACGAAGGCCTCACCCCCGGCCTCCCGGATCCCCGAGGCCAGCTCCTCGAGCCGGTCGACGCGGCGGGCGCCGAGCGCGACCGGGAACCCGGCGGCGGCCAGGGCCTTCGCCGTCTCGGCGCCGATCCCCGAGGACGCGCCGGCGACCACGGCCGGCCGGCGGTCGGGGTGGACGGGCTTGCGTGACGCAGCCATCAGACTCCCTCCTTCTCCGGTGGTTGAGGTGCGAGGAGCGCCAGCGACGAGCCTCGAAATCTCCGGCCACGGCGCTGGTACTCGCCCGGGCACAGTCGCTGCAGCGAAGCGGCGGGTTTCGAGGCTCGGTCGCTGCGCGACACTCGCACCTCAACCACCGGTCCGCGGGGTGAACGTCACCGGCAGCGAGGCGAACCCGCGCACGCTGGTGGAGTGCACCCGGACCGCACGCTCGGCGTGCACCTCGAAGTCGGCGACCCGGCGGACCAGCTCCTCGAGCACCACGCGGGCCTCGAGCCGCGCCAGGTTGGCGCCGAGGCAGAAGTGCCGGCCCGTGCCGAAGCTGAGGATCCGCGCGAGCTCGGCCTTGTCGCGGTGGATGTCGTAGGTCGCCGGGTCGGTGAACACGCGCTCGTCGCGGTTGGCGCTGCCCAGCAGCACCAGCGCCTTCGACCCGCCGGGGATCCGCGTCCCGCCGATCTCGACGTCGTCGGTGACGTAGCGCGCCAGCATCTGGCTCGACGTGTCGTGGCGCAGGGTCTCCTCGATCCACGCCGGCACCAGGGTGCCGTCCGCCAGCACCCGGGCCTTCTGCGCGGGGTCCGCGGAGAGGTGGAAGAGCGCGTTGCCGAGCAGCTTGGTCGTGGTCTCGTTGCCCGCCACCACCATGAGGAAGAGGAAGGCCATGATCTCGCCGTCGCTGAGCCGATCGCCGTCGAGCTCGGCCGCGACGAGCGCGGAGGTGAGGTCCGCGGTCGGCGTACGACGGCGCTGGGCGACCATCTCGCCGTAGTAGCCGAAGAGGGCGAAGGACGCCTCCACGCCGGCCTGCGGGACGTCGCGGACGCCGTCCTCGCGATGCACGACGAGGTCGGCGAGGCGGCGCACCTCGTCGCGGTCGGCCTCCGGCACGCCCATCATCTCGGAGATGACGTCCATCGGGAGCTTGCCGGCGAAGTCGGCGATCCAGTCGGCCTCGCCGTGCTCGGCGTTGGCGGCGAAGGTGCGGGCCAGGTAGCGCTGCGTGAGCGCCTCCACCTGCGGCGTGAGCTCGCGGACCCGGCGCGGGGTGAACGCGGCGGAGACCAGCTTGCGGATGCGCGACTGCTCGGCGCCGTCGAGCCCGAGGAAGCTCATCACCCGGTGCGCCTCGGGGTTCCACGCCGACGCGTCGAGCGAGACGCCCATCCGGTTGGAGAAGACCTCGTCGTTGCGCAGTACGTCGAAGACGTCCTGGTGGCGCGAGATCACCCAGATGTCGTCCGCGGGCGCGTGGAAGACGGGCGCCTCGTCACGCAGGCGCTGGTACGTCGGGTACGGGTCGTCCTGGAAGGCGTAGTCGTAGGGGTCGAACACGAGCGCGCTCATCGGTTGCCCCGCATGATCACCTCGACGGCGGCGACCAGCCGCTCGGCGATCTCGTCGTAGGTCATCAGGCCCATCCCGGCCTGGAGCAGCGCGCCGGAGAAGGTCAGCACCAGCACCTCCAGCACCCCGGGGTCGGCCGGACGGTCCGGCTCGGCGAGCGCGGACTCGAAGCGGGACAGGAACTCCGCGCCGATCCGCAGCCGCAGCCGCGCGACGTCGGGGTCGGCGCCGAGCAGCGCCGGCGTCACTGCCGCGGCCAGCTCGGGCTCCTCGACGATCCGCGCGGTGAGCGCCCGCATCGTCGCCTGGAGCCGCTGGACCGCCGTACCTGCGGTGGTCCGGGCGAGCTGTGCCGAGGTGAGGTGACGCCAGAAGAGCTCGGCGAAGAGGTGGTTCTTGGAGGCGAGATAGGTGTACGCCGTCGCCGGCGATACCCCCGCCCGCTGCGCGACCGTGCGGACCGTCAGCGCCTCGTGGCCGACCGCCCGCAGCTCCTCGAGCCCGGCGGCGAGCAGCCTCTCCACCGTCTCGGCCTGCCGGGGGTTCAACCCCTGGCGCGGCATCTCGAACACCTGACTGGACACCTGTCCAACATAGGAGACGCTCCCGGGGAGCGCAAGACATTTCCTAGAACTGGTTCTAGTTTGTGGGGATGCGCAACGGGATCGTCCTCTTCACCTCCGACCGCGGCATCACGCCGGCCCGCCTGGCCCAGGCGGCCGAGGAGCGCGGCTTCGACACCATCTACGTGCCCGAGCACACGCACATCCCGGTCCGCCGGGACGCCCTCCACCCGACGGGCGGCGAGGAGCTGCCCGACGACCGCTACCTGCGCACCCTCGACCCGTGGGTCTCGCTCGCGACCTGCGCGGCCGTCACCACCCGGATCGGTCTGTCGACGGCGGTCTCGCTGCCGGTCGAGTCGGACCCGATCACGCTGGCCAAGACCCTCGCCACCCTCGACCACCTCTCCGGCGGCCGGGTCACCATCGGCGCCGGCTTCGGCTGGAACACCGACGAGCTCACCGACCACCACGTGCCGGCCGCGAAGCGACGCACCGTGCTGGCCGAGTACCTCGGCGCGATGCGCGCGCTGTGGACGCAGGAGGAGGCGTCGTACGACGGCGAGTTCGTCTCGTTCGGCCCGAGCTGGGCCTACCCGAAGCCCCCGCAGGGCCGGATCCCGGTCATCATCGGCGCCGGCGCCGGGCCGAAGACCATGCGGTGGATCGCCACCCACGCCGACGGCTGGATGACCACGCCGACCTCGACCGACGTCGCCGCCAGCGCCGAGCTGCTGCGCAAGGAGTGGGCCGAGGCCGGCCGCGAGGGCGAGCCCGACGTACGGGTGCTGGTCGCCAAGCGGCCCGCCGAGGAGGACTTCGCCGACTGGATGGCCGCCGGCGCCTCCGAGCTGATCTGGGGCGTGCCCGACTCCGACGAGTCCGCGGTGCTGACCTACCTCGACAAGATGGCCACCCGGCTGGGGCTCGTGTGAACGGCACCCCATTCGATCTGGTCCCCGAACCGGGCAATTCGCAGCCGATTCGCATGGGGCGCAGCAGGTACGCCGAGCTGTCGCGCGCGGAGCTCGCGGTCCTGGTCCCCGAGCTGCTGCTGATGGGCCAGCTGATCGACCGCTCCGGCATGGCCTGGTGCATCGCCGCCTTCGGACGCGAGGAGATGCTTCAGGTCGCGATCGAGGAGTGGGCGGCCGCCTCGCCGATCTACACCCGGCGGATGCAGCAGGCGCTGGGCTACGCGCCCGACGTGCCGGGCACGGGCGACGTGGTCACGATCTTCAAGGGACTGCAGCTCGACATCGGCGCTCCCCCGCAGTTCATGGACTTCCGCTACACCGTGCACGACCCCTGGCACGGCGAGTTCCGGCTCGACCACTGCGGCGCGCTGGTCGACGTCGAGCCGATGGGCGAGGACTACGTCCGCGGCATGTGCCACGACATCGAGGACCCGACCTTCGACGCCACCGCGATCGCGACCAACCCGCACGCGCAGGTCCGGCCGATCCACCGGCCGCCGCGGGTGCCCGCCGACCGCCACCCGCACTGCGCGTGGACGGTGACCATCGACCCGTCGCACCCGGAGCCGGAGCCGGTCCCGGCACTCGCCGTCAACGCGCGCTCCCGGGCCGCCACGCTCACGCTGGCCCCGATCGATCCCGCGGACGAGGGGCTGGGCGACTACGCCGGTCCGTTGCTCTCGGACGTCGACTTCACCGCGTTCTCACACTCCGCGCTGGTCCGCATCGCCGACGAGGTCTGCCTGCAGATGCACCTGCTGGACCGGGCGTTCGCGCTCGCCGTCGCCGAGCGGGTGGAGACCGAGGCCGAGCTGGTCACGCTGCGCCGCAAGCAGCTGATCGGCATCGCCGGCATCGGCGCCGAGCGCCTCGCCCGGGCCCTCGACCTGCCCCGCGACCCGGCCGGCGCGCTGCGCGGGATCTGGCTGCACCCGCTGCTCAACCCGGCGGCCTACGTGTCGGCTGCCGCGTCGCGCGGCGAGATCACCGTCGTCCCCGGGCCGGCCGACGAGGACGCGGCCTGGATCTCGTTGTGCGGGCCCTCCTGGCCCGAGGCCCTCCGGGCGATCGCCGGGGCGGTCGACCCCCACCTCGACGTCCGGGTCGCCGAGGCGCCGCACGCCGGGTGGAGCGTCGAGGTCGTCGCGGGCGAGTCCCGGCCCGAGGCCGAGGAGGTCGCGGTCACCCGGTTCAGCACCGGTGCGTCGTTCGCCTTCGAGCCGCGCAGGTCGATCCCGATCACGCCGCTCTGAGCCGGCTCAGCCCAGCCGGGCGAGGAACTCCCTCGACCGCGCCAGGACCAGCGCAGCCGCCCCGGCGTCGTACGTCGGCAGCGAGCTGTCGGTGAACAGGTGCCCCTCGGCGGGGTACAGGAACAGCTCGGCCAGGTCCGGCCCGGCCGCCTCGATGAGCCCCTGCGCCGCGGGCAGGTCCTCGGCGAAGAACTCGTCGCCGTCGGCGCCGTGGACCTGCACCGGGACACCGTCGGGCCAGGGGCCGAAGGCCCACTCGCCGGTGACCGGGATGCAGGACTCGTAGAGCAGCGCGCCGCGGGCGCCGGGGCGGGTCTGCGCGAGGCGCTGGGCGAGGGACTCGCCGACGGAGAAGCCGGCGTACACGACGGCGTCCGGCAGGGCGTCGACGGCGCGGTCGGCGCGCGCGTCGAGCTCGTCGCCGAGCTCGCGGACCAGGGCGAGGCCGGCGTCGAGGCTGGCGGGGAGGATGCCGTCGAACAGGTCGGGGGTGTGCACGACGTGCCCGGCGGACCGGAGGGAGTCGGCGAACTGCCCGACACCTGGGGTGAGGCCGCGGGCGTGGTGGAACAGGACGACCTCGGCCATCACGTCACTCCTTGCTGGGCGGGACTGGACCCTCGGCACGCTAGCCGCGACCGGGGACAACGCCGATCGGGGAAACTGCAAGGTTGCGATTCGTCGGCGCTCCCACCCCTGTGTCCCTACGATCACGCCATGACTGTCTCGGGTCGGCCCGCGGACGACGCGACCCTCGTCGCGGGCGTCCTCGCGGGCGACCGGCACGCCTTCGCGGGTGTGTACGAGCGCTACGCCGACCGGCTCCACGACTTCGCCTACTCGATGCTCCGCAACCACGAGGAGGCCGCGGACTGCGTGGCGGACTCGTTCGTGGTGCTGGCGGAGAAGGCCGGGCAGCTGCGCGATCCCTCGCGGCTGCGGCCGTGGCTCTACTCCGTGGTCCGCAACGAGTGCCTGCGCACGCTGCGCGGCCGGGCCCGCGAGGCCCACGACGACGAGTGGCTCGAAGCCATGCCTGACCTCGGCAGCGGACCGGAGCAGCAGGTCACCGACGCCGCCGTGCACGACGAGCTGCGCGAGCTGGTGTGGGCGGCGATCGAGGGTCTCAACGACCGCGACCGCGCCCTGCTCGACCTGCACCTGCGCCAGGGCCTCGAGGGCGCCGAGCTCGCGGCCGCGATGGACGTGACCCCGCAGAACTCCTACGTCATGCTCAGCCGCGCCCGCGACCAGGTCGAGCGCGCCCTCGGCGCCCTGCTCATCGCCCGCCGCGGCAGCGAGCTGTGCGGCGAGCTGTCGGGCATCCTCGGCGACTGGGACGGCCGGTTCTCGCCGCTGATCCGCAAGCGGGTCGCGCGCCACATCGACGGCTGCGAGACCTGCGAGGCCCGCCGCCGGCTGATGGTCAGCCCGATCGCCCTGCTCGCGGGCGTCCCCGCCTTCGCCGCCCCCGCCGCGCTGCGCGACCGGGTGCTCGGCGACGAGCGGCTGGTGGCCTACTACGTCGACGACCCGGTCCTGGCTGCCGGTGGCGCCCTCCCGGGCACCGGTACGGCGAGGCGCGCGCTCCTCGTCGTCGGCCTGGTCGTGCTGCTGCTGGCCCTCGGCGGCGGCGCGGTCGTCGCCTGGTGGCCCGACGGCGACCAGGCGGCCGTCGCCACCGACCCCGCGACCAGTCCCGGAGGCCCCGCCATGCCCGCGAGCGAGCCGGCCGGGCGGTCCGGGACGGCCACCACGACGTCCGGCGTACCCGTCGAGCCGTCGTCCACCGCGACCACGCAGACCACGGCCGGATCGACCAGCACCACCGAGACCTCGACCGGGGCCACCGTGGCGACACCGGCCGACCTGCGCGTCTCGACCCGCACCCTCCGGCTGGGCGCACTGTCGAGGGGCTCGGTCCGGCTGAGCAACCCGGGTGGCACCGCGCTGACCTACACCGTGAGCCCGCGCGTGGCCTGGCTGTCGGTGTCGCGCACGAAGGGCTCCCTGGAGCCCGGCGCCGAGTCCGGACTGACCGTCACGGCCGACCGGTCCACCCTCGGCGAGGGCAGCAGCACCGGCACCGTCGCCGTCTCCTGGTCCGGCGGCACCGTCGTCGTGTCGGTCCAGGTCGGTGTCGACAAGCCGCCCGTCATCGGCGCGATCCAGGTCGGTGGCCCCACCGACTGCTCGGGCCGCACCGTCACCACGACCGCGGCCGACGCGACCCTCCAGTCGGTCCGGGTCGCCTGGAGCGGCCCGAGCGGCAACGGGCAGAAGGCGATGACCGCGTCCGGCGGTGGCTGGACCGCGAGCATCGGGCCGTTCCCGATCGGCGGCGCCGTCACCGCGACGGTCACCGCCGTCGACCGGGCCGGGCACACCACGACCCGCTCGTCGAGCTTCGACGTCGATCCCTGTCCGGGCTGAGCGTCCCGGGCGGGGTCAGCCGGACAGGCGCGGCGTCCCGCAGTCGACCTTCGGCACGGCGTTGACCGTGCCGCCGGCGACGTCGGCGCCCAAAGCAGTGAGCAGCGGTCCGAGCAGCCACTTGTCGAGCCCGTTCTTGAGCGGGTTGACGATGCCCTGGAGGACCAGGTCGACGACCCACTGCAGCAGGCTCGGGATGCCGAGGAAGGCCAGCAGGTCCGAGAGCGGGCCGAGGCCGCCCAGCAGCTTGAGGCTGTTGACCGACAAGAACAGGTCGGGCACGCCGAGGCCGCCCTGCTGGATCGGCACCGTGGCGTCGTAGTTCTCGCCGACGATGTCGAGGTGCGTGCTGCGCACCGGCCGGTTCGGGTTGGCCCCGCTGGACAGGGCGACGGTGCCGCTGACGACCTCGATGCCGTTCCAGCCCGGGATGCCGAGGCCGAGCAGGGAGACGCTGAGCTTGGGCGAGGTCGGGTCGTCGGCGCGCTGGCCGAGACGGACGTCGACGCCGAGCAGCCCGCTGTCGACGAGCATCTTGATCCGCTTGCCGGTCGGCAGGCACTCGACCGCGGTGACGGTGGCGCTGGCGTCGGCGAGGGTGAGCTTGACGGAGAGCGGGACCCGAACGGCGATCAGGCCCAGGTCGAGGGCGAGCGCGTCGCCCTGGAGGGTGATCTCGATCTGCGAGCTGGCGGCCTTCGTGCAGCTCCAGACCGGCTTCTGACCGACCTTCACGCTGGCCTTGAGGTCGACCAGGCTGGTGCCACCGGGTCCCAGCGGCAGCGGCAGCTTCACGGCGAGCGGCAGCTTGATCACGTTGGTGCCGTTGGCGATCGCCAGCGATCCCGCGACGAGATCGAACAGGTTGAGGTCGAGGTTGGCCGCGGCGTCGTCGGCGGTGGCGAGCTGGACGAGGTCGCTGAGCTTGATCCCGACCGCGGGCAGGTTGGCCTGGACGCCGTTGTAGACGTTGCGCAGCAGGTCGACCTCGGCCAGCCGGCCGCTCTGCCGCTCCAGCACCTTCACCGCCGCGAGCATCAGCTGGGACAGCCCCACGTCGACCCCGGCGACCTGGGTGAAGGAGGCCGCCGAGATGTCGGCGCTGACCAGCGGGTCCAGCTCCTCGATCAGGTCGAGCAGGTTGAGGTTGACCCCCGCCAGTCCGGCCTTGGGGTCGAGCACCTTGAGCGCGAGGTCGGACCCGAGCAGCTTGCCGAGCAGCGGGTTGAGCAGCCAGGACTGCTTCGTGTCGAGCTGGGCGGCGTACGAGCCGACCTGCAGGCACGCGCTGGGCCGGGCCGACGCGACCGCCGTGCGCGACGACTCGCCCTTCTCGACGCCGGTGATCCCGCCGAAGGCGAAGGCGACGTCGGAGTGGGCGCTCACCCGGACACCGCCGGGGATCTCGGTCGCCGCCGAGGGCCGCCACGCACCGTCGACGAGGGAGACGAGCTCCCAGGTGACGTCGGCCGCCGGCACCTCCCCGCCGACCAGGCGGCTGTTGCGGCGCAGGCTGGCAGCCTTGGCCGTGTCGATCGCGGCGCGGTCGGCGGCGGCGTAGTCCCCCGCCTTCTTGCCGGTCAGCTCGCGCGCGAGGTCGAGGGCCACCACGTCGACGACGGCCTGCAGGTCGCGGCGCAGCACCCGCTGCATGCCGAGGTCGACCGCGAACGCCGCGGAGACCAGGGCCACCGCCAAGAACACGGCCATCAGCACCGTGGTGGCCCCGCGCTCGGAGCCTCGCGCTGGACGCGACGGGGTACGACGCAGGCTGGCGCGCGCCATCGACGGGTCTCCTCCCACTGGGCCCGCGCGGTCGTCGTACCCCCTCCGCCGCCGCACGGACGTCTCCCCGGACGCCTCCACGCCCGAGGAGAGGGTACCTAAGCGGACGCTTGACCCACTGCAGAACGGCCGAGCCCGGTCCGCGGGCGGCTGGGGCAGCTCACCGCCGGCGCCGTCAGCGGCGCTCGAAGGAGATCCCCGCCCGCTCCAGGCGGGCCAGCAGCGCCTCGCCCATCGCGGTGGCGGTGGTGACCTGGCCGGTGACGTTCGGGTTGTCGTCGAGGGCCAGGCACAGCGCGGACTCGGCCAGCATCTTCGCGGTCTCGGTGTAGCCCGGGTCGCCGCCGGAGACCCGGGTGCGGACCTTCTTCCCGGCGGTCTCGGCGACGAAGTCGACGGTGAACCAGGACTTCTCGCGCCGGCTCGGCGAGGGCCCCTCACCCTGCGGGACCCGCTTGAGCAGTGCGTTGCGCAGCGGCGGGACCTGGGCCGCGAGGGCCAGGCCGGTCACGCCCACCGCGCCGCCGGCGGCGTACCGCAGGGTCTTGGTGCCGGCGAAGTGGGAGTAGCTGAACGCCGGACCGTACGACGGCAGGTGGGCGCCGCTGCGGGCGACGACGAACGGGTCGATGGTGGGCAGCGGGAGCAGCCAGTAGCCGAGGTCGGCGTCGCGGCGCGGGCGGCCGGCGCTCGCGCGGGAGCGGCGGCCTTCGGGGCGCGGCTCCATCCGGCGCCGCGCGGTCGACGCCTCCTTCATCTGCCGGGCGCGGGAGAAGGCCGTGAGGGCGGAGTGGAACGTGCCGCCGGAGAATCCGGCCCCGGCGCGGACGACGCCGCGCATCGTGACCGGGGTCGTGATCTCGCCGCCGACCTCCTTCGCCAGCTCCTTGATCGTGAAGTAGGCACCGAGGTCGTGCGGGATCGAGTCGAAGCCGCAGCAGTGGACCAGCCGGGCGCCCGATCCCTCGGCGGCGGCGTTGTGCTCGACGTAGGTGCGATCGACGAACTCCGGCTCACCGGTCAGGTCGACGTAGTCGGTGCCGGCGTTGGCGCATGCGGCGACCAGCGGACCGCCGTACTCGAGGTAGGGGCCGACCGTCGTCGCCACCACCTTCGTGGTCGCCACCACCTCGGCCAGCGCGTCGGCGTCCTCGGCGTCGGCGACCAGCAGCGGCAGGTCGGCGAGCGCGGGGTTCACGGCGGCGAGGCGCTCGCGCACCCCCTCGAGCTTGCGCTCGTTGCGGCCGGCGAGCGCCCAGCGCAGGTCGGCGGGGGCGTGCTGGGCCAGGTAGTCGGCGGTGAGTCCCCCGGTGAAGCCGGTGGCTCCGAACAGGACGACGTCGTAGGGGCGCGTGCTGTCAGCCATGCCCCCACTCTTCCATCCGCGCCGCACGGTGGTCGAGGAGATCGCCCCGCGAGCATCTCGAGACCGAGGGAACCTTCCCGCCCCCGGCGCCCGTCATAGGTTCGACACAGGCAGGAGAGCACGTGGAACCCGAGACCGAGGCGGCGTACGCCGACTCCGTCCAGCAGAGCTGGCCGTCGCTCGTGCGCGCCGCCGTCTTCCTCGGCGCCCGCCCGCACGAGGCGGAGGACCTGGCCCAGACCACGCTGGTGCGTTGCTACACCGGCTGGACGAAGGTCAGCAGCGCCGAGAACCGCGACGCCTACGTCTACCGGATGCTGCTCAACTGCCTGCGCGACGTGCGTCGTACTCGCTGGTGGAAGGACCGGCAATACGACGCCGGCCTCGACGCCGCGCACACCGCGGAGCCCGACGCGACCGACCGGGTCGCCCTCGCCGACGCGGTGCACCGAGCGCTCGGCGGCCTGACCAAGCCCAACCGGGAGGTCGTCGTGCTGCGGTACTTCGTTCAGCTGACCGAACGCCAGACCGCCGAGGTGCTCGGCATCGCCGCGGGGACGGTGAAGAGCCGGCTGTCCCGCGCGCTCGCCCACCTCGCCGCCGACGACCACCTGCTCGACTTCACGGGGGGAAGCCGATGACCGACCTGGAGAACCTCTGGGACGCCTACCCGACCGGACCCGCTCCGGTCGGCGCGATCCTCACTGCCGCCGACAGCACCGGCCGCGGTCGGCGCCGCCGGGTGCTGGTCCGGCCCCTGCTGACCGCCGCCGCCGTGACCGCCCTGGCCGGCGCCTACCTGGCCGGCGCCCTGACCGGCGGGCCGGGCGGGTCGGGTCCGGGCGGGTCGGGTCCGGGCGGGCCGTCGGCCGGAGCGGGCGGCGTGGACCGGTTGCCGCGGCACGTCGCCTTCCAGGCCGACCTGGAGCCGGCGACGTCGTGCGACGACCTGCGGGCGTCGTACGTCCGCCGGGGGCTGGAGCTCGTCGGGCCCTGGGGCTGGAGCGGCGGCGGACCGATCGCCTACGGCATGGAGGGCGACCTGCTGAGGCGGTCCATCTCGACGCCGGACTCCGACCAGGCGGTCGGCGCCGCGAGGACCCCGCGGACCGAGCGGCAGACCAACAGCGAGACCGGCACCAACGTGCAGGAGGCGGGCGTCGACGAACCCGACACGGTGAAGACCGACGGCTCGGTACTGGTCGCCGTCCGCCACGACCGCCTCGACGTGTACGACGTCACCGGCTCCTCGACCGCGAAGGTGTCCACCGTCGACCTCCCGGGAGTCGAGGGACCGGAGATCCTGCTGGCCGGCGACACCGTGGTCGCGCTCGGCCGCGACGCCGGCACCCCGGCGGAGGCGCCCGGGACCCGGGTGCTGACCGTGTCCATAGCCGACCCGGCCGCGCCGAAGGTCGTCGACGACGTCCGGTACGACGCCCGCGAGGTGTCGGCCCGCCAGCACGAGGACACCGTCCGCCTGGTCCTGGCCAACGGCCTGCCCGAGCTCGACTTCGTCGAGCCCACGGGCAAGCGCAGTGAGCAGGAGGCGCTCGCGCACAACCGCAAGGCCGTGACGGACAGCACCCTCGCGGACTGGCTGCCGACCGTGGCCGTCGGCGACGCCAAGCCCACCCAGCTCCTCGACTGCCGTGACGTCGCGCTCCCCTCCGACGCGCTCGCGCTCGGCACCACCGGCGTCGTCGGCTTCGACGCCACCGACGCCGGCCGCCTCGACGCGATCGGGCTGGCCGGGCTCGCCGACATCGCCTACGAGTCGGCCGACCACCTCTACCTCGCCAGCGCCGGCTCCGATTCCTGGGGCTGCATCGACTGGTGCGGCGACGTGGTGACCGGCACGTCGCGGGCGTTCCCGGGCGGCCTGAACGACGGGACGTCGTACGTCTTCGGCTTCGCGCTCGACGGCACCCGCGCCACCCACGTCGCCTCCGGCGAGGTCGAGGGGGCGATCCGCGACCGGTGGTCGCTCGACGAGGCCGGCGGCGTGCTGCGCGTCGCCGTCGGGCCCACCAGCGAGACCGGCAACTTCAGCTCCGTGGTCACCTTCGAGCAGCAGGGTCGGGAGCTCGTCGAGCGCGGCCGGCTCGACGGTCTGGGTCGCAACGAGGAGATCGAGTCGGTGCGCTGGTTCGACGACCTCGCGATCGTCGTGACCTTCCGGCGCCGGGACCCGCTCTACACCGTCGACCTCAGCGACACCTCCGCCCCACGCCTGCTCGGCGCGCTGAAGATCCCCGGCTTCTCCGCCTACCTCCACCCGTTGGGGCGCGCCCGCCTGATCGGCGTCGGCGCGGGCCCGGGCCCCGACGGCTGGGGCGCGCAGGTCGGCCTGTTCGACGTACGCGACACCGACCGGGTGTCCCGGCTCGACGTGCTCGGCTACGGCCGCGCCACCTCGGCCCTCGCGGGCACCGACCCCCGCGCGTTCACCTGGCTGCCCGACCGGCGCACCGTGCTGACCGTCGTCGAGAGGTGGGGCAGCCGCCGCGTCGGCTACCTGTCCGTGCTCAAGCTGGCCGGCGGCCGGCTGCAGGAGCGCCGGATCAAGGTCGAGTACGGCGCCGACGTCGACCTGGTCCGCGCCGTGCCGCTGCCCGACGGGCGGGTGGTGCTGGTGACCGGCGAGGAGGCGCAGTTCCTCGAGCTGTAGGCGTGGCGCGGGTGGTGCCGAACCCGAGCCCGCTGTCCCCGCCCCGGCGTACCGTGGAGCCATGTGCCGCAACATCCGCCCGCTCAACAACTTCGAGCCGCCGGCCACGCGGGACGAGGTGACCGCGGCGGCGCTGCAGTTCGTCCGCAAGGTGAGTGGGACGACGAAGCCCAGCCAGGCCAACCAGCCGGCCTTCGACCGGGCGGTCGCCGAGATCGCCCACATCACCCAGCACCTCCTCGACGACCTGGTGACGACCGCGCCGCCGAAGAACCGGGAGGTCGAGGCCGACAAGGCACGCGAGCGTGCGCGGCTCCGCTACGGCTGAGCGCCGGCTCGACGAGGCGTTCGCCGCGGTGGCGCGCGAGCGCTTCCTGCCGCCCGACCAGGTCCGGTTCGCCGGCGTCAACAACGCCCTGCCCCTCGGGTACGGCGTCACCAACTCCCAGCCCTCGACGGTGCGGGCGATGCTCGCGCTGTTGGACGTGGAGCCGGGCGACCGGGTGCTCGACGTGGGATGCGGGTCCGGGTGGACGACGGCCCTGCTCGCGCACCTGACCGGTCCGACCGGGCTCGTGGTCGGCGTCGAGCTGGTGCCGGAGGTGCTGGCGATGGCGCACCGCAACCTCCCCCCGCCGCACCCGACCATCCGGCTGCACCAGGCCGATCCGGCGGTGCTGGGCTGGCCCGCCGAGGCGCCGTACCACCGGGTGCTGGTGTCGGCCGAGGCGCCGGTCCTGCCGAACGCCCTGGTCCGCCAGCTCCGGCGCCGCGGGGTCCTGGTCGGGCCGGTGGCCGGGGAGATGCTGCGGGTCGAGCGACACGGGCGGTACGACTTCGTCCCGCTGCGTACGCTGGAGCGGTGAGTCTCGTCGGGGAGCGCGACGCGGCGCTCGAGCTGTGCGCGTCCGGCCCGCTCGTCGTGCTGACCGGCGCCGGCCTGTCGACCGACTCCGGCATCCCCGACTACCGCGGCCCCGGCGCGCCCGCGCGGATGCCGATGACCTACCAGGAGTTCGTGTCCGGGCCGGCCGCGCAGCAGCGGTACTGGGCGCGCAGCCACCTCGGCTGGGCGCGGATGCGCCGCGCCGAGCCCAATGCCGGCCACCGCGCCGTCGCCGCCCTCGGCGCCGACCTGGTCATCACCCAGAACGTCGACGGCCTCCACGAGGCAGCCGGCACCCCCGCGCTGGTCGCCCTGCACGGACGCATCGCCGAGGTCTGCTGCCTCGCCTGCCGTCGTACGACGCCCCGGGCCGCGCTGCAGCAGCGACTCGAGGCCGCCAACCCCGGCTGGGCGGCCCGGCACGCCGACGTCGCGGCCCGGCCCGACGGCGACGTCGCCCTCGAGGACACCGCCGACTTCGTGGTCCCCGGCTGCGCCGACTGCGGCGGCCCGCTGAAGCCGGACGTGGTGTTCTTCGGCGAGAACGTCCCCAAGCCGCGGGTCGAGCGCTGCTACGCCGCGGTCGACCGGCTCGCCGGCACCGGCGGCACCCTGCTCGTCGCGGGCTCGAGCCTGACCGTGATGAGCGGGCTGCGGTTCGTCCGCCGGGCGGCGCGCGCCGGCACGCCCGTGGTCGTCGTCAACCGCGGCACGACCCGCGGCGACGACCTCGCGTCGTACAAGGTCGACGCCGGGACCAGCGACTGGCTCCCCGCCCTGGCCGCCGCCCGGCCCGGCGAGCGGGTGTCATAACGACAGCCTGGACGAGAAAACTGGCGCTGGGACGAGGAAGTTTCCTCGTCCCAGCGCCAGTTTCACCGGCCGGCCGGTGAAACTGGCTTCGGCCCGGATCCGCTACAGCTTCCTGACGAAGATGTGGTCGGCCGCCTCCGGGAAGATCTCGGCGGTCTCGCCGCCGGCACCGACGAGCACCCCGTCGGACGTGGCCTGGATGGTGATCGTCTTGTCGGGCAGCGCGCCGACCCGGCGCATGGCGCTCATCAGGGAGTCGTCCTTCTGCATCTCCTCGGAGATGCGGCGCACCACGGCGCGGGCCGACTCGGGCCCGGCGGCCTTGGAGAGCGGCTCGACGTCGGCCATGAAGGTCTCGCCGACGGCGGCCTGGCCGAGCTCGCCGAGGCCCGGGATCGGGTTGCCGTAGGGCGACTCGGTCGGGTGGCCGAGGAGCTCGATGAGCCGGCGCTCGACGGTCTCGGACATGACGTGCTCCCAGCGGCACGCCTCCTCGTGGACCAGCTCCCAGTCGAGGCCGATCACGTCGGTGAGCAGGCGCTCGGCGAGGCGGTGCTTGCGCATGACGCGGGTCGCGAGGCGGTGGCCCTCCTCGGTGAGCTCGAGGTGGCGGTCGCCCTCGACGGTCAACAGGCCGTCGCGCTCCATCCGCGCCACCGTCTGCGACACCGTCGGCCCGCTCTGGTGCAGGCGCTCGGCGATGCGGGCCCGCAGCGGGACGATGCCCTCCTCGATCAGCTCGTAGATCGTGCGGAGGTACATCTCGGTGGTGTCGATGAGATCGCTCACCTCCCTATTCTGACCCATTAAGAGAAAGGCCGCACACCAGCGGCCTGCCATGCTGGGCGGGTGAGCACGCTGCCCCCGCTGATCGTCCCGCACCGCTTCAACGGACCGCCCCGCTCGGGCAACGGCGGCTGGACCTGCGGGGCCCTCGCGGCGACGCTCCCCGCCCAGGGCATCGGTACGGCGATCACCGTCACCCTGCGTCTGCCCCCGCCGCTCGACGTGCCGATGCCGGTCGTCGCGACCGCCGCCGGTGCGACGCTCACCCGGGACGGGCAGCCCGTCGCCGAGGCGGTGTACGCCGAGACGCGGCCGGTCCCCGTCGCCCCCGTCTCGCCCGCGACCGCCGCCGAGGCCGAGGCCCGCTACCTGGGCCACCGCTCGCACCCGTTCCCGACCTGCTTCGCGTGCGGCCCGGACCGCCGGGTCGGCGACGGGCTGCGGATCTTCGCCGGCCCGGTGGCCCCGGACGACGCCGACGACGCCCGGGTGGCGGCCACCTGGACGCCGTACGAGAGCGCGGTGCCGATCGCCTGGGCCGCCCTCGACTGCCCCGGCGGCTGGGCCAGCGACCTCGAGGGCCGTCCGTCGGTGCTCGGCCGGATGACCGCCGAGCTGCGCAGCCTGCCGCGGACCTCGGAGCGCTACGTCGTCGTGGGCGAGCAGCGCGGCATCGACGGGCGCAAGACGTTCACGGCCGCGACGATCTACGGCCCGCACGACGAGGTGGTCGCGACCGCGGAGCACACCTGGTTCACCGTCGACCCGGAGGCCTTCCGGTGACGAGGCACCCGTGGTGGTACGACGCGGTCGTCTACCAGGTCTACGTCCGCAGCTTCGCCGACGGCCTGCCCACCGGCGACGGGAACGGCGACGGGATCGGCGACCTGCCCGGCATCACCTCGCGCCTGCCCTACCTGCGCGACCTCGGCGTCGACGCCTTGTGGATCACGCCGTTCTACACCTCACCGCAGAAGGACCACGGCTACGACGTCGCCGACTACTCCGACGTCGACCCGCTGTTCGGCGCCCTGGCCGACCTCGACGAGCTGCTCGAGACCGCCCACCGGCTGGGGCTGCGGGTGATCGTCGACCTCGTCCCCAACCACACCTCCGACCAGCACGCCTGGTTCCGGGCCGCGCTCGCCGCCGGTCCGGGGTCGCCGGAGCGGGCGCGCTACCTGTTCCGCTCAGGTCGGGGGAAGGACGGCGTGCAGCCGCCGAACAACTGGGACTCGATCTTCGGCGGCCCCGCCTGGACCCGGGTGCCCGACGGCGAGTGGTACCTCCACCTGTTCGACGCCTCCCAGCCCGACCTCGACTGGCGCAACCCGGAGGTCGGTGACATGTTCGAGGGGGTGCTCCGGTTCTGGCTCGACCGCGGGGTCGACGGCTTCCGGGTCGACGTCGCGCACGGGCTGTACAAGGACGCCGCGCTGCGCGACCAGGTCCGCCCGAGGAAGCCGAAGAAGGCGGCCGAGTCGATGGTCGAGCGAGTCCTGCACGACGAGCCGATGTGGGACCAGCCCGAGGTCCACGAGGTCTACCGGCGCTGGCGCAAGGTGCTCGACTCCTACCCGGGCGAGCGGATGGCCGTCGCCGAGGCGTGGACCCAGACCGCCGCGTCGATGGCGATGTTCATCCGTCCCGACGAGCTGCACCAGGCGTTCAACTTCGGCTGGCTCGGCACGCCGTGGTCCGCCGAGGCCTTCGCCGACGTGATCACCGACTCGATCGCCGCCGTCGCCGCCGCCGCGTCGGCGCCGACCTGGGTGCTCTCCAACCACGACGTCGAGCGCCATCCCACGAGGTACGGCGGCGGCCCGGTCGGTCTCGCCCGGGGCCGCGCCGCGACCCTGACCATGCTGGCCCTGCCCGGCTCGGCGTACCTCTACCAGGGCGAGGAGCTCGGTCTCGAGCAGGTCGACGTGCCGCCCGAGGCGCGCCAGGACCCGTCGTGGTTCCGCACCGGCAAGCCGGGACGTGACGGGTGCCGGGTGCCGCTGCCGTGGTCGGGCACCGTGCCGCCGTACGGCTTCGGGGGTCCGGCGGGCAGCCAGCCCTGGATCCCCCAGCCCGACGACTGGGCGAACCTGACGGTCGAGTCCCAGCTCGCCGACCCCGACTCGACACTGGCGTTCTACCGCCGGGCCCTGGCCGCGCGACGCGCGGTGTTCGCCGGGGCCGACGACGAGACGGTCGCGAGCGCCGAGGACGACCTGCTCGTCGTACGCCGGGCGGGGGTGAGGATCGTCCTCAACGCCGGCACCTACCCGGCGCCGCTGCCGGAGGGCGAGGTGCTGATCAGCAGCGGGCCGCTGCCCGGCGGCGTGCTGCCGCCGGACACCGCCGTCTGGCTGGGCATCACAGCTAGCGGTCAGGAGCGGTCAGCGCCGAGCACGTCGTTGTAGCGGCGCAGGAACGCCGCGAAGTCCTCCAGCTCGTCGACCGGCCAGTCCCCCAGCCGCTCCGCGAGGAGCTCGCGCCGCTCCACGGCGACGGCCTCGAGGCGTCGGGCCCCCTCCTCGCTGACGCTGAGCAGGGTGGCCCGGCCGTCCTCCGGGTCGGGCTCCCGGTCGACCAGACCGAGGTCGATCAGGTGCTGGACCTGCCGGCTGATCGCGGCCTTGTCGATGTCGAAGACCGAGCATATCGCCGAGGCCCGCAGCGGGCCGTTGTCGCGGACGTAGCCGAGCATGAGGTACGACGCCGGCAGCAGCTCCGGGTGCACCGCGCGGGCGCGCTCCCCGACCACCCGGCGAGCCCGACGGATGAGGACACCGACCTCCACCTCGAGGTCCTTCAGGGCCTCGCTGCGGGTGAGCGTGCTGCTCATCGCGCGGCCTCGAGCCCGGTCTCCTCACCGGCCTCCTCACCGGACTCTGCCGGCGCGACGGGGCCGTGGGAGGTCCGCAGCGGGACCTCCTTGATGAACACGACGCAGACGAGGGCGACGACGGCGAACGGCACCGCGACGAGGAACAGGTGGCCGACGGCGTCGCCGAAGGAGGCCTCGTAGAGCGCCCGGATCGGGGCCGGGAGGTCGGCCAGGCGGGGGATGTCGCCGGTGGAGTGCTGCATCGCGGCGAGCTGCTCCTGGCTGATCTTGCCGGCCTTCACCAGGGCGGTGATGCCGTCCTTGACGCCGCTGGTGACCTGGTGGGCGAGCACCGCGCCGAGGGCCGCGACACCGGCCGAGCCGCCGATCGAGCGGAACATCGCGACGACCGAGCTGGCGGCGCCGAGGTCCTGGACGGCGACGTTGTTCTGCACCGACAGGACCAGGTTCTGCATGGTGGCGCCGAGGCCGATGCCGGTCAGCGCCATGTAGCCGCCGACCACCCACAGCGACGTGGTGGCGTCGATAGTGCCGAGCAGGGCGATGCCGACGATGACGAAGACCATGCCGCCGACCAGCCACCGCTTCCACAGGCCGGTGCGCGTGATGACCCGGCCACTGACGATGCTCGAGACGAGCAGGCCGCCGACCATCGCGACCGACATCAGGCCGGCCTCGGTCGGGCTCATGCCGCGTGCGAGCTGGAAGTACTGGCTGAGGTAGACGGTCGCGCCGAACATCGCGACGCCGACCATCACGGAGGCGGCGGTGGCGAGCGACGTGGTGCGGTCGCGGAACAGGCGCAGCGGGATCACGGGCTCGCTGGCGACCCGGGCCTCGACCCACAGCGCGCCGCCGATGAGGGCGAGGCTGCCAGCGACCAGCGCGGCCGACGTAGCGGAGATCCAGTCGAAGTTGGTGCCCGCGAGGCTGACCCAGACCAGGATCAGGCTGATGCCGGCCATGATCAGGGTGGCGCCGAGGTAGTCGATCCTCACCTCGCGCTTGATGGTCGGCAGGTGCAGGGTCTTCTGGAGGACGACGAAGGCGAGCGCGGCGATCGGGATGCCGACGACGAAGCAGCCGCGCCAGCCCATCGGGCTGTCCACGATCAGCCCACCGAGCAGCGGGCCGCTGACGGTCGCCGTCGCGAACACCGCCCCGATGTAGCCGCTGTAGCGGCCACGCTCGCGCGGGGGGACCATCGAGGCGATGACGACCTGGACCAGCGCGGTCAGGCCGCCGACGCCGAGCCCCTGGAAGGCCCGCGCCCCGATGAGCACGCCCATGGTGGGCGCGGCCGCGGCGACGACGGAGCCCACCGAGAAGATGACCAGGGCGGCCTGCACGAGGATCTTCTTGCTGAACAGGTCGGCGAGCTTGCCCCAGATCGGGGTGGTCGCCGTCATGGTCAGCAGCGTCGCGACCACGACCCACGTGTAGCCGGTCTGGCTGCCGTGGAGGTCGGTCACGATCGCGGGCAGGGCGTTGCTCACCACGGTGCTGGAGAGCATGGCCACGAACATCGCGAGCAGCAGCCCGGTCAGGGCCTCCATGATCTCGCGGTGCGTCATCTGGCCCGGCGCGGCGGTGGCCGACGCTGCGTTGGTCATCGAGTCGTCATCTCTTCTCGTCATCACCCGAATGGTTGTCAGGCATCAACCATATCCGGAGATAGTTGATCTCGTCAACCAGTGGAGCGGTGCTCGACCTCGCCGACCGGCCCGTGACAGCGAACGACCCGCAGGTGCGGTCCGTGCGGACCGGGCCGGGGGACGATCCCGGTTTCACCTGCGGGTCGGGTGGCTGCGTTGGATTCGCGCGCAGCCTGAACTGCGGGGCTGCTAGCGGGCAGCCACCTCACGCGTCCTGGAAGAACTCATTCTTCGGACCACCTCCTTTCCCGTGTGCGACCACGGTAGGTCGCGGATCGGCGGCGCACAACGGGATTTGGCCGCGGTCTCCGGCGCCGTGGACCGTGGGACGGCGCAACGACCGGATTCGTCGTCCGGCAGGCGGATTCACGACGAGCTCGGTTGGTACGACGCAACCGCGGGTAGGTGCACGCCATGGCCCGCCCGCTGATCCTCGCCGCCGCCCTGCTGCTCGCCCTCACCGGCTGCTCGTCCGACGACGGCGGGCCCGCGAGCGAGCCGGGTCCCCCTCGCTCGTCGACCACGTCCACGCCGACCCCCACGCCGACCCGCACCACGCGGGCACCCAGCACCGCCCTGCCGGCCCTGGTGATCCGGCCGGGCGCGATCGGCGATGCCCGGGTCGGGATGACCCGCGCCGAGTGGTCGGCCACCGGGCTGTTCGCCGACGGGGCGGCGATCTGCGAGGGCGAGCTGATCCACTGGAAGGACGACCCGGACGGCGTCGGGCTGCGGGTGCTGACCGACGAGGACGCGACGATCACCCAGCTGTGGGTGACCGCGCCGGGGCCGGTCACCGCGCACGGCGACCTCCAGGTCGGCTCGACGTACGGCGACCTGCTGGCCGCGTTCCCGACCCTCACCCGGCCGGTGGCCGACGGGTTCGACCAGTCGTCGGTCTACCCGCCCGGAGAGGAGGACGGGCTGCCCTACTTCGGGTTCCTCCTCGACGCGCCCCCGGGCGAGGTCTCCGCAGACACCCCGATCAGCGCGATCGCGGTCACCGGCGGCGAGCCGGCGTACTTCCAGTTCGACTGCTGACGCTCCCGCACCCCCTGCAGATCGGTCGTCGAATGGCCGGATCCGCAACCAGAACGCATGGGGTGCGGTTCACACCGCCGCCGCAGCGAACTGCGCCGCGTGCAGCCGGGCGAACGCCCCCTCGCGCCCGAGCAGCTCGGCGTGCGAGCCCTGCTCCACGATCCGGCCGTCCTCCATCACCAAGATCAGGTCGGCGTCGCGGATGGTGGAGAGCCGGTGCGCGATGACGAACGACGTCCGGTCGGTGCGCAGCGCCGCCATCGCCTGCTGCAGCAGGAGCTCGGTGCGGGTGTCGACCGACGACGTCGCCTCGTCGAGGATCAGCAGCGCCGGCTGGGCCAGGAAGGCGCGGGCGATGGTGATCAGCTGGCGCTCGCCGGCCGACAGGTTGGAGCCCTCGTCGTCCACCCTCGTGTCGTAGCCCTCCGGCAGGGAGTGCACGAACCGGTCGACGTACGTCGCCCGCGCAGCCTCGCGGATCTCCTCCTCCGTCGCGTCCGGGCGGCCGTAGGCGATGTTGTCGCGGATCGACCCCTCGAACAGCCAGGTGTCCTGGAGGACCATCCCGATCCGGCTGCGGAGCTCACCACGACCGAGCGAGGCAATGTCGGTGCCGTCGAGGGTGATCCGGCCGCCGTCGAGCTCGTAGAACCGCATGATCAGGTTGACCAGGGTGGTCTTGCCGGCGCCGGTGGGGCCGACGATCGCGACCATCTGGCCGGGGTGCGCGACCAGCGAGAGGTGCTCGATGAGCGGCTCGTCGGGGTCGTAGGAGAACGAGACGTCCTCGAAGGCGACCTCGCCGCGGGTCGTCGAGCGCTCGGGCACCGTCGACAGCGAGGAGGGCGCGACCTCCTCGTCGGCGTCGAGCAGCTCGAAGACCCGCTCGGCCGACGCCACGCCGGACTGCAGCAGGTTGGCCATCGACGCGATCTGCGTGATCGGCTGGGTGAACATGCGGGAGTACTGGATGAACGCCTGCACCTCGCCCAGCGAGAGCGAACCCGAGGCGACCCGCAGTCCGCCCACCACGGCGATCACGACGTAGTTGAGGTTGCCGACCAGCATCATCAGCGGCATCACGAGACCGCTGATGAACTGGGCCCGGTACGACGACTGGTAGAGCTCCTCGTTGGCGCTGTCGAACTCGTCCTCGACAGCGGCGCGCCGGCCGAAGACGGTGACCAGCGCGTGCCCCGAGATGGACTCCTCGACCTGAGCGTTGAGCCGGCCGGTCTGGCGCCACTGGTTGATGAACTGGCTCTGCGAGCGCTTCATCACCCGGCCGGTCACGAACATCGCGATCGGGACCGACACCAGCGCGATCACCGCCAGCAACGGCGAGACCCAGAACATCGCGCCGAGCACACCGACGACCATGAGCAGCGAGGTGAGCAGCTGGCTCATCGTCTGCTGCAGGTTCTGCGCGACGTTGTCGATGTCGTTGGTGACCCGGCTCAGCAGCTCGCCGCGGGGCTGCTTGTCGAAGTAGGCCAACGGGAGACGGTGGATCTTCTCCTCGACGTCGGAGCGCATCTGCTTCACGGTCGCCTGCACGACGTCGTTGACGAGGTAGCCCTGCAGCCAGCCGAGCACCTGGCCGCCCACGTACACGAGCAGCGTGATGAGCAGCAGGTGGCCGACCTTGTCGAAGTCGACGCCCTGCCCCGGGACGACGTCCTTGAGGCCGCGCAGGAAGTCGGCCATGCCGCTGTCACCGCGCGCCTCCGCCTGGGCGACGGCCTCGGCCTGGGTGTGTCCCTCGAGCCGGCGGCCGATCAGGCCGGTGAACACGGCGTCGGTGGCCTTGCCCAGCAGGTAGGGGCCGATCACGACGGAGGCGACGCTGCCGAGCCCGAGCAGCAGGACGGCGACCGCCTTGCCGCGCGCGGGGCGCAGCAGGGAGAGCAGCCGCCTGGCGGAGGCACCGAAGTCGTCGGCCTTCTGACCGACCATGCCGCCCATCGGGCCGCGGCCCGGACCGCCCTGCTGGACGATCCGCTCGGTCTGCTTCATGGTGCCGTTCCTGCCGGCACCGGCCTTGGGGGTCCCGCTCATGCCACGACCTCCTCTCCCTTGATGCCCTGCGAGGCGGCGATCTCCTGGTACGTCGGGTTGTCCCGCAACAGCTCGTCGTGGGTGCCCTGGCCGACGACCTCGCCGTCCTCGAGCACGAGGATCACGTCGGCGTCACGGATGGTGGCGATCCGCTGCGCGACGATCAGCACGGTCGCGTCCCGCGTCACCGGCTTCAGCGCTGCCCGTAGCCGGGCGTCGGTGGCGACGTCGAGCGCCGAGAAGGCGTCGTCGAAGAGGTAGATCTCAGGTCGTCGTACGAGCGCGCGGGCGATGGCCAGCCGCTGGCGCTGGCCGCCGGAGACGGTCGTCCCGCCCTGGGCGACGGCAGTGTCGAGCTGGTCGGGCATCGCGCGCACGAAGTCGGCGCCCTGCGCGATCTCGAGCGCCTCCCACAGCTCCTCGTCGGTCGCGTCCGGTCGGCCGTAGCGCAGGTTGGAGGCGACGGTGCCGGAGAACAGGAAGGCCCGCTGCGGCACCAGCCCGATCCGCGACCAGAGCAGCTCGGGCTCGAGGTCCCGGACGTCGACGCCGTCGACGCGCACCACGCCCTCGGTGGCGTCGAGCAGTCGCGGCACCAGGTTGACCAGGGTGGTCTTGCCGGCGCCGGTGGAACCGATCACCGCGATGGTCTGGCCAGGACGCGCGGAGAAGGTGACGTCGCGCAGCACCGGCGCCTCGGCACCGGGGTAGGTGAGGCCGACGCCCTCGAGGTCGAGGTGGCCGGCGACGGCGACCTCCGTGACCGGGTGGGCCGGCGGGACGACGGTGGTGCGGGTGTCGAGCACCTCACCGATCCGATCGGCGCTGACCGAGGCCCGCGGGATCATCATCAGCATGAAGGTGCCCATCATCACCGACATCAGGATCTGCATCAGGTAGGCCAGGAAGGCGGTGAGCGCGCCGACCTCCATCTGCCCGCTGTCGACGCGGTGGCCGCCGAACCAGATCACGCCGACGCTGGCGACGTTCGAGACACCCATCACGAGCGGGAACATGAGCGCCATCCAGCGGCCGGCACGCAGCGAGACAGCCGTGAGGTCCGCGTTGGACCGCTCGAAGCGCTGCACCTCCTGGGGCTCGCGGACGAAGGCCCGCACCACCCGGATGCCGGAGATCTGCTCGCGCAGCACCCGGTTGACGTCGTCGAGCCGCTCCTGGACCTGGCGGAACGCCGGCACCATCTGGGAGACGACGACGCCGATGCAGACGAAGAGCACCGGGACGACGGCGACGACCAGCCAGGACAGGCCGAAGTCCTCGCGCATCGCCATGATGACCCCGCCGATCATCATGATCGGGATGGTCACCGCCATCAGGCAGGTCATCATCGCCAGCATCTGCACCTGCTGGACGTCGTTGGTCGCGCGGGTGATCAGCGACGGGGCGCCGAAGGTGGAGACCTCGCGCGCGGAGAAGCTGCCGATCCGCCCGAACACGGCCTTGCGCAGGTCACGGCCGAACGCCATCGCCGCCTGGCCGCCGAACCACGCCGAGGTCATCGAGCAGGCGGCCTGGACGAGGGCCACGGCGAGCATGATCGCGCCGAGCTGAACCACCCTGCCGGTGTCGCCGCGGGCGACGCCCTGGTCGATGATGTCGGCGTTGAGGCTGGGCAGGTAGAGCATCGCGGCGGTGCCGGTGAACTGGAGCACGACGATCGCCGAGAGCCAGCCCTTGTAGGGGCGCAGGTAACTGCGCAACAGCTGTCCGAGCATCAGCAGTCTCTCCTCTCGACGCCGTGCAGCACGGTGTCGACGATCAGGGTCGGGGTGAGCAGGTCGTTGTCGGCGATCTCCCGGTGGGAGCCGGCGAAGGTGAGCAGCCGCCACACGTGGAGCACCTGCTCGGGCGGCAGGGTCAGCCGGTCGGCATCGGGCTCGATCAGCGCGAGCAGCCGGCGTCGTACCTCCTCCAGGCCCGCGACGAGCTCGGGCCGGTCGTGGAGGTGCTGGGGCGGGCCGACCGCGCCGAGGGCGCGCATCAGCTCGAAGATTGCCAGGAACCGCTGCTGCAGGATCGAGGTCATCGCGACCATCCTCTCGCGCAGCGGCAGGGCGGGGTCGATCCCGTCGAGGCGGTCCAGCACGTCGCCGGGCTCGAAGGCGCGGGCGACGGTGGCGTCGAGCAGGTCGTCCTTGGACTCGAAGACCCGGAAGATCGTGCCCTCCGCGACCCCCGCCGCCTCGGCGATCAGCCGCGTGGTGACCCGGCGCCCGTGCTCGTAGAGCAGCGGCCGGGTCGCCCGGATCAACATCTCCCGTCGGTCCTCGGCGGACAGCGGGGCGGCACGCGGGGGCATGCCCGCCAGCGTAAGTGAGTGAGTACTCACTCACAAGCGAATTCACGTTGACCTGCCGCAAACTCACCGTTGACCTGCCGGGAACTCGCCGGTGACCTGCCGGGAACTCCCCGTTGAGCTTCCCCTGACTTCAGGTCGACCTGCCCCGTCGTCCCTCGAGCTGCCCCCGTCCGCAGGACAGTCGGCGACTCGAGGGCGAGGATGGCGAAGCTCAACGGCGAGCTTGTGGCAACTCAACGGCGAGGATGGGGAAGCTCAACGGCGAGTTTCCGGCAACTCAACGCTGGGGACCCACAATGGGGCCATGGCCCGTGTCGCTCTCGTTCTCGGTTCCGGGGGTGCCCGCGGGTATGCCCACCTCGGCGCGGTCCAGGAGCTGCGCGAACGCGGTCACGAGATCGTCGCGGTCTCGGGTACGTCGATGGGTGCCGTCGTCGGCGGCTTGGTCGCCGCCGGGAAGGACGCCGATTTCACCGCCTGGGCCTCGACGCTGACCGGGCGTCGCGTGGTGCGCCTGGCCGACCCCACGTGGACCGGCGGCGGCGCCGCGACGGCGGAGAAGCTGATGGCCGCGCTCGACGAGATCGTCGGCGACGTTCTCATCGAGTCGCTGCCGATCCCGTTCACCGCGGTCGCGACCGACCTCGCCGCCCGCCGCGAGGTGTGGTTCCAGCGTGGGCCGCTCATTCCCGCGATGCGGGCCTCCTTCGCCATCCCCGGCCTGTTCACACCGGCCGTGGTCGACGGCCGGGTCCTCGTCGACGGCGGTCTGCTCAACCCGCTGCCCCTCGAGCCCACCGCGGCCGCGACCGCCGACTTCACCGTCGCCGTCTCCCTGCAGGGCCCGCGCGAGCCGCACGAGCCGACCTCCCCGGCGCGCGGCTTCTCGGTACGCCGCGCGGAGTGGGCGGCCGACTTGCGGCGCCGGTTCCGGCGCGGCGAGGAGGAGCTCACCGAGTCGCCCGAGGCGCCCGCGGAGGCGCCGCCGGCCGACGCGGTCGACGTACGCCCGGACGTGCGGACCGCCGAGGTGGTGTCGCTCGCCTTCGACGCGATGCAGAGCCTGATCACCCGCTACCGCCTGGCCACGCTGCCGCCCGACGTGCTCGTCACCGTCCCGCTCAGCGCCGCCCGGACCATCGACTTCCACCGCGCCGGGGAGCTGGTCGACCTCGGCCGGACGCTGACGAAGGCCGCCCTCGACGACGCCGGACGGTAGGCACCGGACCGTCGGTCCCGATGGCCACTGGCGCCCGACTATCCTCCGAGGCACACGACGAAGGAGGCCTCCGTGCCAGCTCTCGGGCCCCGTGCCCTGCGGATCCTCGGCACGGGCGCGGTGCTGCCCGACGAGGCCCTCACCAGCGCGGCGCTGGACGAGCGCCTCGGGCTCGCGCCCGGCACCGTCGAGGAGCGGACCGGCGTCCGGGTCCGGTACGTCGAGCGCGGCAGCGCCGCAGAGCTCGGGGCCCGCGCGGCCCGCAAGGCCCTCGCGGCGGCCGGCCTCGCCCTCGACGACATCGACGTGATCATCGGCGCGAGCGCCACCCCCGACCAGCCGCTGCCCTACAACGCCGCGCTGCTGCACGAGGAGCTCGCCCCCCAGCGGCCGATCGCGGCCTGGGACGTCAACGCGAGCTGCCTGAGCTTCCTGGTCGCGCTCGACCTCGCCGCCACCCTGGTCGACGCCGGCCGCCACGAGCGGATCCTCATCGTCTCCAGCGACCTGGCCTCCGTCGGCCTCGACTGGTCCGACCTCGGCGCGTCCGGGATCTTCGGCGACGGGGCCGCCGCGGCCGTCGTCGGGCCCGCCGGCCAGACCGGTTCGGCCGTGCTCGCCGCCGACTTCGCCACCTTCAGCGAGGGCGCCCACACCTGCGAGATCCGCGGGGGCGGCTCACGGTTCGCACCCGACCGGGTCGAGGGCGCGTACGCCGACTGGGGCCGGTTCCGGATGGAGGGCGGCGCGGTGTTCCGGCTGGCGATCAAGCACCTGCCGCCGTTCGTCGACCGGCTGCTGACCTCCGCCGGCACCACCATGGCGGACCTGCCGGTCGTCGTCCCCCACCAGGCCAGCCACCACGCGCTCGCGTGGGTGCAGCACCACTTCGGCATCGAGGAGGGACGCCTCGTGGACATCTACGCCGACCACGGCAACCAGGTCGGAGCCTCGCTGCCGTCGGCCCTGCACGCCGCGATCGAGTCCGGCCGGCTGCAGCGCGGCGACCACGCGCTCCTGCTCGGCACCGGAGCCGGGCTCAGCATGGGTGGGATCGTGCTGTGCTACTGACCGACCAGCCCGAGGTCACCTTCCACTGGCTGCGCGTCGGCCACTGCAAGGGCCCCGAGGCGATGGCCCGCCAGGGCGGGCGGCTGCGGATCATCGAGTTCCCCTCGTACGTCGGGGCGCTGCACCATCCCGAGCACGGCTGGACGCTGTTCGACACCGGCTACTCCCAGCACTTCCTGGACGCGACCAGCCGGCTCCCGGAGCTGCTCTACCGCAACACCCTGCCGGTGACGCTGCGCCCCGAGGAGCACCTGCCGCGCCAGCTCGCGGCGCTCGACATCGACCCAGGCGACGTACGCCGGATCGTGGTCTCGCACTTCCACGGCGACCACGTCGGTGGCCTGCTCGACCACCCGCGGGCCCGGATCATCGCGGGTGCCTCCGGAGCCGAGCACGCCCTGTCGCTGCGCGGCATCAACGCGGTGCGGCACGCGATCCTGCCTGCCCTGCTGCCCGGCGACCTGCGCGACCGCCTCGACCCGGTGGACGGCTTCGCACAGGTGAGTGTCGGCGGCCTGCGCACCTGGGACCTGCTCGGCGACCGCAGCCTCCTCGCCGTCGACCTGCCCGGCCACATGCCCGGCCACCTCGGCCTGCTGTTCACCTCCGGCGGCCGGCAGGTGCTCCTCGTCGGCGACGCCGCGTGGACCTCGCGCTCGTTCCGCGACCTCAGGCCGCCGTCCCGGCTGGCGAAGGGCGTCATGCACGACTGGGACTCGACGGTGCGCACCCTCGGCGTGCTGCACGCCCTCGACGCCGCCCACGACGACCTGCTGATCCTGCCGGCGCACTGCCCGGAGGGCCACGCGGCCTGGTCCACCGGGGCCTGAGGTGTCGGACGGTCAGGCGGCGGTGGCCGCCGCGTTCGCCCGCGAGCGCTGGCTCCTCCCCCGCCGGTACGACGCCGCGCGCGCCCGCGCGCTCGACCGGTTCCTCCGGGTGGAGCTGCCGAAGGCCCGGTTCTACGCGCCTTTCGCGGGTCGTCCGCTCTCCGAGCTGCCGGTCGTCGACAAGCAGACCGTGCTCGCCGACTTCGCCGCGTTCAACCGGCACGGCATCACGCTGGACCGGGCGCTCGCCGTCGCCGAGGCGGCCGAGCGGTCCCGCTCCTTCTCCGATCGGCTCCCCGGCGGGGTGACCGTCGGGCTGTCCTCGGGGACCTCCGGCACCCGCGGGGTCTTCCTGGTCTCGCAGTCGGAGAGCCGCCTGTGGGCAGGGATCCTGATGGGCCAGCTCATGTCCCCTCGCTCCCTTCGCGTGCTCGCGCGGCGGCCGCTGCGGATCGCCCTGTTCCTGCGCGCCAACAGCAACCTCTACGAGACCCTCGAGAGCCGCCGGGTCTCCTTCTCGTGGCACGACCTCACGCTGCCGGTGACGGCGCACCTGCCGTCGCTGCCCGGGACCGACGTGCTGGTCGCGCCGGCGAGCGTGCTCCGGCAGATCGCGGCGGCTCGCCCCGCGGGCCTGCGCCCGTTGCAGGTCGTCTCGGTCGCGGAGACCCTGGAGCCCGACGACGAGGCCGTCGTCCGGGAGGCGTTCGGGCGACCGGTCGAGCAGATCTACCAGGCCACCGAGGGCCTGCTCGCGGTCAGCTGCCCCGCCGGGCGGCTCCACCTCAACGAGGCGCACGTCCACATCGAGCCCGAGTGGATCGACCACCAGCGCTTCCACCCCGTCGTCACCGACTTCACCCGGACCACGCAGTACGTCGTGCGGCACCGGCTCGACGACGTCCTGCTCGCGGCTCCCGGCCCCTGCCCGTGCGGGCGGCCGGGTCGCTCCATCCACGCGGTGCTCGGCCGGGCCGACGATGTGCTCACCCTCGGCGACGTGCCCGTCTACCCCGACGTGCTGCGTCACACGGTCGCCCTGGCCGGGGACCTCGGCGACTACCGGATCGAGCAGCACGGCACCGAGTGGCGGCTGGCGACCACGACCGGTTCGTCAGGTGCGACGCAGCGGGTGGCCACGGAGATCGGGCGGCTGGCGCAGCGGTTGGGCACGACGGCACCGGCCGTCGTACCGATGGCGTGGCCGGTGCAGGCGCCCGACGCGAAGCGACGACGGATCAGGAAGGTGTCATGACCCACCCCGTGAAACTGCTGGTGACCGGTGCGTCCGGGTTCGTGGGCGGACGACTGTGGGAGCGGGCGACCGCGGCCGGGCACGAGGTGGTCGGGATCGGCCGGCGGAAGCTGGACCGGCCGGGCTACCTGAGCGTCGACCTCGGCGTCGTCGGGGCCGAGGACCTGCCCGAGCTGCCGTGGCGGCCGGACGCGGTGATCCACTGCGCAGCGCGGGCCACGCCGTACGCGCCCCGCAAGGCCTACGAGCGTGACAACGTGACCGCCACGCGGACGGTCGTCGACTGGTGCGCGCGCCTCGGCGCCCCGCGGCTGGTGCACGTCTCGTCGTCGTCGGTGCTCTACCGCGACGGCGACCAGCTCGACCTCACCGAGGACTCGCCGGTGCCGACGGAGTTCGCCAACGACTACGCCCGGACCAAGGCGGCCTCGGAGGGAATCGTCCGCACCTACGGCGGTTCGTGGGTGATCGCCCGTCCCCGCGCCGTCTTCGGCCCCGGCGACACGGTGCTCTTCCCCCGGATCATCGCGGCCGCGAAGGCAGGCCGGGTGCCGCGGTTGACCGGGCGGAGCACCCCGGCCGTGGGCGACCTGATCTACGTCGACAACCTCGCCGACTACCTGCTGCAGCTCGCCGGACGACCCGAGCTCGGCGGCGTCTACCACCTCACCAACGCCGAGCCGGTCGAGATCCAGGCGATGCTGCTCGACGTCATCGCCCGGCTCGGCTTCGCCCCGCCCACGCGGGAGGTCAGCCTCACGACCGCGATGCGCGCGGCCGGCGTGCTCGAGCGGGCCTGGCGGCTGCTGCGCCTCCCGGGCGAGCCGCCCATCACGCCGTACGGCGTCGGGGTGCTCTCGTGGTCCAAGACGTTCGTGCCCGACAAGATGCTGCGCGACCTCGGCCCGCCGGCGGTGCCGGTTGCGCAGGGGGTCGAGGAGTTCGTGGCCTGGCAGAAGGAGCGGCTGTGAGCCACTGGTTGCGCGGCGCCGCGGCGGGCTACCTCGCGCTGCAGGCCGGCAAGACCGTCGCTGCGCTGCGGGCCGCGTCGCGGGCACCCGCGGCGGTGGAGCCCGCTGACGAGGACGTCGCGCGGGTCGTCGTGGTCCAGCCGATCCTGTCCGGCGACCCGGGCCTCGAGGACGCGCTGCGCGACAACCTGCTCTCCCTGGCCGGAGCGCGGTTCGTGTGGCTGGTCGACGAGGACGACGCGGAGGGGCGGCGGGTGGTCGATCGAATCGTTCGATCGAACGGTTCGGGGGACATGTCGGCCGCAGACCTCCCCCTGACCGTTCGATCGAACGGTTC
This sequence comes from Nocardioides daeguensis, assembly GCF_019192965.1. GTDB lineage: Bacteria > Actinomycetota > Actinomycetes > Propionibacteriales > Nocardioidaceae > Nocardioides > Nocardioides daeguensis. Next base: position 164,089 of record NZ_JAHTKU010000010.1, on the reverse strand, counting down.
GGGGGACTCGGCACCCCGCATCGAGGTCCGGCTCTGCCCACCGGCGCCGGACGGCGTCAACCCCAAGCTCGCCAAGCTGCAGCCGGCGTTGGAGGACTGCGCCGACGACGAGGTGTTCCTCGTCCTCGACGACGACACCCGGCTGCCGCGCACCAGCCTGGGTGCACTGCTCGGCGGTCTCGACCGAGCCACGCTGGCGACCGGCCTGCCGGCGTACCTGCCCGGGAGGACGCCGTGGGCACGGCTCGTCGAGCAGTTCGTCGACAACAACGCGGCGTTGACCTACCTGCCGATGGCGCCGGTGACGATCAACGGGATGTGCTGGGCGATGCGGGTCGCGGACCTGCGGGCGGTCGGCGGGTTCACGCCGATCCTGCGCAACCTGACCGACGACCTCGCCGTGGCCGGCGCGGTGCAGCGCGGCGGCGGGACGATCTGCCAGACCGCGTCGCCGCAGTGGATCACCACGACCGTCGACTCTCCCGGCCACTACGTGCGGCTGCTGCACCGCTGGATGCTCTTCGCCGACCTGTTGCTGCGCCGCCAGCCGCTCGGCACCGTGGCCGCGATCAGCGTGCTGCACGGCACCCATCCCCCGCTGCTCTGGGCGGTGCTGGTCGGCTCGGCCCGGGCCCGCCGGCCCGGTCCGCTGGTGGCGCTGCTCGGCGGCCGGTGGCTGCTGCTGCAGGTCGTGCACCGCCGGGTCTACGGGCGTTCCCTGCACGCACCGCTGCCCTCGCTCGTGTCCGAGCTGGTCCAGCCGGCGCACCTCGGGCACGGCGCCGTGCAGCGCACCATCCGCTGGCGCACCCGCATCTACCGGGTGCGTGCCGACGACGACTTCTCCCCGGTGCGATGAGCCCGCGCCTGCAGGTGCTCCACCTGACCGGCCAGAGCGACCCGCGCTCGTGCGCGCTCTCGCCGGCCCAGCACGCCTTCCTCGACGGTCTCGCGCTGCCGGAGCAGGCGAAGGTCCGGCTCAACTTCCCGTACGACGCCCGGCTGGCGCCGTACCGCCCGGTGCCGCTGTGGCTGGGCAGCCTGCGCCACCTGGTGCTGTTCTGGCGGATCCGGCTGCTCGGCCGGCGGTGGGCGCGACGGCACCGGCCGACGGTCGAGGAGCAGCTGCGGGCCGCCGACCGGTCACTCGTGCTGGCCGGGTCGATCGGGCTGGACCTGCTGGGACGTCTCGACCTGCCCGGGGACGTGCTGGATCGGCTCACCGTCGTCGCCTACGGCGCCGTCGCCACCCGGCCGCCGGCCTGTCGCACGATCCGGGTCGGCAGCCGCGGCGACCACCTCGCGCGCTGGTGGCCGTACGACGTCGAGGTCGACGCCGGCCACCTCGACTACCTGGCCGCGCCGACGCTCGCCGAGCTGTGCGGCGACCTGGTGGCCGAGCTGGTGACGGAGCTGTGATGAGACGCGTCGACCTGGTCACACCACCGATGGCCGGCCACCTGCATCCGGTGCTGGGCGTCGCCGCCCGGCTCGCGGTCGAGCCGGGACTCGAGGTGCGGGTGATCAGCACGGCGGCCGCGCTGCCGGCGATCGCCGCGTCCGGCGTCACCGGCGTCGCCCTGCTCGAGGGCGCCGACGAGGTGATCGAGACCGTCGTGAACCCGCCGTACCGGATCGGGAGCAACCCGCGCCTGCTCTTCCGCCAGTTCCGCGCGGCACTCGCGCTGCAGGCGGACTTCCGCCGCGAGCTGCTCGCCGCCTGGTCTGCGCAGCGACCGGACCTGGTCATCGCGGACTTCACCATGGCCGCCGTCGGCACCGCCGCCGACGAGATCGGCGTGCCGTGGTGGACCACCCACCCCTCGCCGTGCGCGATCGAGGGTCGGGCCGGACCGCCGTCGTACCTCGGCGGGTGGCGGCCGGGTCGCTCGCGGGTCGGCCGGGCACGCGACGCCGTCGGGCGGTCGTGGGTGCGCGGGTTCAAGCGGCTCGCACCGCGGCTGGCCGGGGTCCGGCTGGCCGACGTCGGCGTCACCCGCCAGTACCGCCCGGACGGCTCGGAGACGATCTACTCCGCCGAGCGGGTGTTCGCCCTGACCCCGGCCTCGGTGGAGTACCCCCGGGCGCTGCCGTCGGCGGTGCGGTACGTCGGCCCGGTGCTGCACACCCCGCCCACGCCACTCGCCGCGCCGGTGCTCGACACCGGGCGGCGAGCAGTGCTGGTGACCGCAGGGACCCACCTGCCCTGGCACAAGAGCGACCTCGTGGCCGGCGCGGCTCGTGCGGCCGCAGCCCTGCCGGACGTCGAGGTGCACGTCAGCCTGGGCGGTTCGGGGCCGGTCGGTTCGGGGCCGGTCGGGGCGGTGCCGCCCGGCCTGGTGGTGCACGACTACGTCGACTACGCCCGCGACCTGCCGCGCTTCGCCGCGGTCGTCCACCACGGCGGTGCCGGCGTGCTCGGCCACACCCTCGCCGCCGGGCTGCCGTCGGTGGTGTGGCCGGTCGACTACGACCAGTTCGACCATGCGGTGCGCCTGGTGGACGCCGGGGTCGCGGTGCGGGTACGCCGGCCGGACGACCTCGCTGCTGCCCTGCGGCGGGTGCTCGACGAGCCGTCGTACCGCCTCCGGGCCGAGACGCTCGCCGCCGACATCGCCCGTGCGCCGGCCGTCGAGACCATCGCCGCCGAGGTACGCGTCCGGCTCCTCGGCCGCGCCGCGGGAGGTCGTGTGCCGGAAAGCCCGCAGTAGCGGGTTCTCAGGCACACGACCCCCGGAGCGAGGCAGGCGCCGGATCGGAGAGGATGGCCCCGTGGCAGCTGCGGACCCGACCGACCCTCGCGACCTCCTCCGTGCCGAGGAGCGGGCGCGTGAGCACGCCGAGTTCCGCTCGCTGCTCATCCCCTCGCGCGAGGTGCCGCGGTTCGAGTCGCTGACCGACACGGAGCCGGACGCGGAGGCGGATGCGGGCCCGGAGGCCGGGCCGGAGACCGAGGTGGACGAGCCCGTCGAGCCCGTCGAGGAGCTGCCCGACGACGAGCACGACGCCTTCCGCCGGGTCGTGGTGACCAAGCACGCGATCCCGCGCTTCGAGCCGCTCGAGGGCGCCGGCGAGTTCCCCGGCCTCGGCGACGAGGTCGTGCACCGCCGCCGCAGCCGGCGCCGCCGCTCCTCCGCGCCCGCACCGGCGGCCGTCACGCCCGAGCCCGCACCGGCTCCCGAGACCGAACCCGCACCGGCGGCCGAGACCGAGACCCCGCCCGCTGCTCGGCCCGCACCGGCCGCACCGGCGGTGCCGGCAGCACCGGCAGCACCGGCCACCGCACCCCGTCCGGGCGCGGACCGCCGGGAGACCTTCATCCTGGTCGCCGTGCTCGCGGTGCTGATCGTGCTCGCGGCGCTCTATGCCGCGGCCCAGCAGGCGGACCAGCCGTCCGACAGCGGCCTGCCTCAGGGCGCCAGTCGGGTCAGCTCCCAGCCGCTCGACGTCCGGGCGTAGCGCAGCCGGTCGTGCATCCGGCCGGCCCGGCCCTGCCAGAACTCGAAGGACGCCGGCTGGACGCGGTAGCCGCCCCAGCCCGGTGGCACCGGCACCTCACCGTCGGCGAAGCGCTCCTCGGCCTCGCGGTAGCGCCGGTCGAGCTCGGCCCGCCCGTCGACCACCTGCGACTGCGGCGAGGCCCAGGCGCCGACCTGCGCGCCGCGCGGGCGGGCGGCGAAGTAGGCCGCGACCTGCTCCTCGCCCAGCAGGTGGGCCGTGCCCTCGACCCGGACCTGCCGCTCCAGCGGGTGCCACGGGAACAGCAGCGAGCAGCGCGGCTCCGAGGCCAGCGCCGCGCCCTTGCGCGAGGCGGTGTTGGTGAAGAAGGTGAACCCGTCGTCCGGCCCGTCCGTCGTGACCCCCTTGAGCAGCACCATCCGCGCCGAGGGCGACCCGTCGGGGTCGACGGTCGCGACCACCATCGCGTTGGGCTCGTGCACGCCGGCGGCGGAGATCTCCTCGAACCAGTGCTGCCACAGCGGCCACGGCCCGGGCGGTGCGTCGGCCTCGACGAGCCCGATCTCGCCGTACTCCCGGCGGAGGGCGGCCAGATCGGGGTGGGCGGTCAGGTCGGAGGCCATGGGACCACCTTAGGGACCGCCGCTGCGGGCGGTGGGGCAGAATGCCGGGTGGCCCGCGGATCGTCCGGCACGGAGCGTCCGCACCGTCCAACGAAGGAGTTCGCCGATGCCTGAGGTACACCACGGACTGGAGGGCGTCGTCGCCTTCGAGACCCAGATCGCGGAGCCCGACAAGGAAGGCTCAGCGCTGCGCTACCGCGGTGTCGACATCGAGGACCTGGCCGGCCGGGTTCCGTTCGAGAACGTCTGGGGCCTGCTCATCGACGGCTCCTTCACCCCCGGGCTGCCGCCGGCCGAGGCGTTCAGCCTCCCGGTCCACACCGGCGACGTCCGCGTCGACGTCCAGGCCGCGATCGCGATGCTCGCGCCCGCCTTCGGCTTCGGCCAGACCTACGACATCACCGACGAGCAGGCCCGTGAGGACCTCGCCCGGGTGGCCGTGATGGTCCTGTCGTACGCCGGCCAGTCGGCGCGCGACATCCACCTGCCCGTCGTACCCCAGCGGGCGGTCGACGAGGGCAAGACCCTCGCCGAGAAGTTCCTCATCCGCTGGCGCGGCGAGGCCGACCCGAAGCACGCCCACGCGATCGACGCGTACTGGTCCTCGGCGGCCGAGCACGGCATGAACGCCTCCACCTTCACCGCCCGCGTCATCACCTCGACCGGCGCCGACGTCGCGGCCGCCTTCTCCGGCGCGATCGGCGCGATGAGCGGCCCGCTCCACGGCGGCGCCCCGTCCCGCGTGCTGCACATGATCGAGGAGGTCGAGAAGTCCGGCGACGCCGAGGCCTACGTCAAGAACCTGCTCGACTCCGGCGAGCGCCTGATGGGCTTCGGCCACCGCGTCTACCGCGCCGAGGACCCGCGCGCCCGGGTGCTGCGCCGTACCGCGCGCGAGCTCGACGCGCCCCGCTACGAGGTCGCCGAGGCCCTGGAGAAGGCCGCCCTCGCCGAGCTCCGGGCCCGCCGCCCCGACCGCGTCTTGGAGACCAACGTCGAGTTCTGGGCCGCGATCGTCCTCGACTTCGCCGAGGTCCCGGCCAACATGTTCACCTCGATGTTCACCTGCGCCCGCACCGGCGGCTGGTCGGCCCACATCCTCGAGCAGAAGCGGACCGGGCGCCTGATCCGCCCCTCGGCGGTCTACACCGGCCCCGCCACCCGCCCCGCCAGCGCCATCGAGGGCTGGAACCCCGTCTGGGCGGAGTGATCCTCCCCCCGATCTGAACCGCGCCCCATGCGCATTGGTCGAAGAAACGACGGATGCACGACCGATCCGCATGGGGTGCGATCAGCGACCGACCCGCCCGGCGTACCAGGACAGCTTGCCGCGCGAGGCGGCACGGGTGAGCGAGATGTGCACGTGGTCGCGGTGCCGCAGCGTCCGCGAGCACTCACGCCGCGTCGGGCAGCCCGTGCTCAGGTACGGCGCCGGGGCGAACCGGCGCCACGACGCCCACGAGGTGTCGTCCCAGATCACGTACATGACGCCCATCCGGCGGGCCAGCGCGGCGGGGTTGCCGGCGGCGTCGGGCGCGAACAGCGCGGCCAGGAGGCGCCGGACCCGGCGCCGGTCCGCCCGGCTCCGCACGTCGACCGCCCAGTCGAACGCCCGCCCCTCGGCGTGCTCCGAGGGGGTGGCACCACAGGCCCGGGAGATGCCGCCGAAGCCGCCGCCGAAGCGGCGCACCGTCCACCGCGCGACCAGGCGGGTCCCGGTCCGGTCGTGGGGCGCGCAGCGAGTGGGCGGCTCGTAGGGCGCGTAGTCCTCGATCGGGGCGTTGTCGGCGACGGCGCCGGAGGCGGGCAGCAGTGTCAGCGCCGTGGCCACCAGGGCCGCGGCGAGCAGGGCGCGCACGACGGACATGCCGGTCCATCGGCGCGCGACCGGGCGAGCTGAGGGTCAGGACGGGACGCCGATCTGCTCGAGGAAGGCCGCGGCCGCCGGCGAGGGGCCGAACGGGCTCCACACGACGTGCTCGGTGCGGACCGGCGCCCTCGTCACCGGTACGGCGACCAGGCCGGGCAGCTGCTCCACGAACGCCGACGCCAGCAGGGCCACCGCGAGCCCGGCCCGCAGCAGCCGAGCCATCAGCAGCATGTCGGTGGTCTCGAAGCTGACCTCGCGGCGCAGCCCGGCGTCGGCGAAGGCGCTGTCGGACTGCAGTCGGCCGGTCGTGCCGGCCGGGAAGTCGACGAAGGCCTCGCCGGCCAGCCGGGCGAGGGTCAAGCGCGACCTCCCGGCCAGCGGGTGACCGGGCGCCATCACGGCCCGGTGGCGGTCGCGGGCGAGCAAGCGCCCAGCGACACCGGTGAGCTCCCACCCGTCGGGCAGCCCGAGGAACGCCAGGTCCAACGCACCGTCGGCCACCTGCTGCACGTGGGTGTCGCTGTTGCCGCTGGTCAGCCGCACCTGCACGTCCGGGTAGCGCTCGCGGAAGGTCCGCAACGTCTCCGGTACGTCGAGCGCCGCCACCGTCGGGATGACACCGATCGACAGCGGCCCCCGCACCACGCCGGTCGCGGCGGCGACCTCGGCGCGGGCCCGGTCCGCGGCGTCGAGGCACTGCCGGGCGATCGGCAGGAACGCCTGTCCCGCGGGGCTGAGCCGGACCTGGCGGCTGGTGCGGTGGAACAGCCGGGTGCCGAGCTCCTGCTCCAGCCGGGCCACCTGGTGGCTCAGCGCGGACTGCACCACGAAGCAGGCCGCCGCGGCGCGGGTGAAGCTGCCGTGCTCGGCGATCGCCACGACGTACCTCATCTGCTGCAGTTCCACAGATCCATCTTGATTCAAGATCAATCTGATGAAAAGCATGTGTTGGACTCATTGATCGACCCGGCGGACCCTGGACGCATGTCCACCACGCTCGACCGCCCGGCGCCCCGGGCGACCACCGCCAGCACGAGCACCGGCACGGCCGGGCTCACCGCCCTCACCGCCCTCGCCCCGGCGGTCTGGGGCACGACGTACCTGGTCACGACCGAGCTGCTGCCGCCCGGCCATCCGCTGTTCGCCGGCCTGCTGCGCTCGCTGCCCGCCGGACTGCTCCTCCTGGCGGTCTTCCGCCGGCTCCCCCACGGCGCGTGGTGGTGGCGCTCGCTCGCTCTCGGCACGCTCAACATCGGCGCGTTCTTCCCCCTGCTCTTCATCGCCGCCGAGCGCCTGCCCGGCGGCGTGGCGGCGACGGTCGGCGCGGTCCAGCCGCTCCTGGTGATCGCCCTGGCGCTCCCGCTGCTGGGCGAGCACCCGACGGCCGCACGTGTCGGCTGGGCGGTGGCCGGCGTCGGTGGCGTCGCGCTCGTGGTGCTCGGCCCCGATGCCGCCCTCGACCCGGTCGGACTGCTGGCCGGGCTCGGCGGCGCGCTGTCGATGGCCACCGGCGTCGTCCTGACCCGCCGTTGGGGCCGCCCGGAGGGCGTCGGCTCCGGCGTCCTGGTGAGCTGGCTGCTGACGGCCGGCGGCCTGGCCCTGCTGCCGGCGACCTTCCTCGCCGAGGGTGCGCCGCCCGCGATCGACGCCCCCGCGGCCGCCGGCTACCTGTGGCTCGGTGCGATCGGCGGGCTGGCGGCCTACCTGCTGTGGTTCCGCGGCCTGGGCTCGCTGCCCGTCGTCGCGACCGCGCTCCTCGGCCTGCTCTCCCCCGTCGTGGCGGCCGCGCTCGGCTGGCTGGTCCTCGACGAGGCGCTGCGGCCGGTGCAGCTCGCCGGGTTCGCGCTCGCCCTGGCCGCGATCCTCGGCGGCCAGCTCACCCGACGCTGACCGGTCGGGCTCAGCGCACCACGTGGTCGAGCAGGTCGCCGGTGGCCGACGCGGCGAGGGCCGGGTCGCCGGCGCGGACCGCGGCGAGCACCGCGTCGTGCTCGGCGGCGAGCAGGTCGGCGTCGTCCGGCAGCTCGATGCTGGCGCGCAGGGTCCCGACGAGGCCGTCGTAGAGCTCGACGAGCAGGGGGTTGTGGGCCGCCGCGACGACGGCGCAGTGGAAGGCGACGTCAGCGTCGACGAACGCGGGCCCGTCACCCGCGCCGAGGGCCTCGCGCCGGCGGGTCATGATCGCGTCCAGCTCCGCCAGGTCGGCGGCGGTACGGCGCTCCGCGGCCAACGCCGCGGCCCGGACCTCGATCGCGTGCCGGACCTCCAGCAGGTGGGCGATGTCGACCCGGTCGAGCTGTTTGCGCATCAGCGCCTGCATGTCGGTCATGGCGGCGACGTAGGTGCCGTCGCCGCGCCGCACCTGGAGCAGCCCGAGGTGGGCGAGCGCCTTGACGGCCTCGCGCACGGTGTTGCGGCTGACGCCGAGGGCGGAGGCGAGGGCCGGCTCGGGCGGGATCCGGGTGCCGACCTCCCACTCGCCGCTCTCGAGCAGCGCACGCATCCCCGCGATGGCCTGGTCGACCAGCGAGGCGGGGGTGGTGGGGACGAGCGGCATGGAGCTCCTTCGAGCGATATTGGTCCAATGATCGGATGTCTGCGTATTCTAGCGGGATGTCCGCCTCGGTCCATGATGCCGCCGCCGAGCCGTCACCCGCAGCCACGACAGCAGCCACGACCGCAGCCACGACCGCAGCGAGCGGCGGCGGCCGCGCTGGCGCAGGCCTGGTGATCGCCGTCCTGCTGGTCGCGTTCAACCTCCGTCTCGCGATCACCTCGCTCGGCGCACTGCTCGACCACCTCGGCGACCTCGGCGTCTCCGCGGCCGCCCAGGGCGTGCTGACCTCGGTCCCGGTCCTGTGCTTCGCCGCCGTCGGTGCGACCGCGATGGCCCTCACCCGGCGCATCGGCGTCGACCGCGGACTGATCGTCGCCCTCGGCCTGATCGCGGCCGGCCTCGCGCTCCGGGTCCTCGACGGCACGCCCGCGCTGGTCGCCGGCACCGCGGTCGCCTGCTCCGGCATCGCGCTCGGCAACGTCCTCATCCCCGCGATCGTCAAGGAGCACTTCCCCCACCGGATCGGCACCATGACCGGCGCCTACTCCGCCGTGCTCTCCCTCGGCTCGGCCGTCGGCGCGGCCGCCACGGTCCCGATCGCCGACGCCGCCGGCTCCTGGCGGGCGGGGCTCGGCGTGTGGGCGCTGGCTGCCGTCGCCGCCGGGGTCGCCTGGGCGCCGTACTGCCGGCGGCGCGACCCGCAACGCGCGCAGGTCCGCGGCGCCTCGCTGTGGCGCAGCCCGATCGCGTGGGCGGTCACCCTGCTGTTCGCGACCCAGTCGCTCAACGCCTACGTGATGATGAGCTGGCTCCCGAGCGTGTACGCCGACGCCGGGTTCAGCGACGCGAAGGCCGGCCTGCTGCTGGCGACGAGCATCGTGATCGGCCTGCCCTTCTTCTTCGTCGCGCCGGTGGTCGCGGTGCGGTTGCGCCATCGGGGCCACCTGGTCCTCGCGCTGACCACGCTGACCGCGCTCGGCTGGGTGGGCCTGTGGGTCGCCCCGGCCGGCGGCGCCTGGCTGTGGGCCGCACTGCTGGGGGCGGGCGGCGCGGTCTTCCCGGTGGCACTGGCCCTGTTCGCGCTGCGCACGTCGTCGGCCACCGACACGGCCTCGCTCTCGATGATGGCGCAGAGCGTCGGCTACCTGCTCGCCGCGGGTGGTCCGTTCCTGGTCGGCGTCCTCCACGACGCGTCGGGCAGCTGGGCGGCCGCCTTCGCCCTGCTCCTCGCCACCGCGGCCGTCCAGGTCGTCGTCGGGTACGTCGCCGGTCGGCCGGGCAAGATCGCCACCGCCCGCTTGTAACTAAGTGTTACACCACGGATATCCACAACATGAGCCCCATGCGCCCCAAATCGGGTACGTAACACTTAGTTACAAGCGGGCGAGCGCCGCGACGAGCACCTCGAGCGCCCGGTCCAGCTCGTCGTCGCTCGGCCCACCGAAACCGACGACCAGGCCGCTGAGCCGCGCCGTGCGGCAGTAGTCGCGCAGCAGGTTGACCCGGAACCCCGCTTCCTCCGCGGCCGCCCGCACCCGCACGGCGCGGGCGTGGGGCAGCAGCCAGGTGGAGTACATGCCGGCGACCGGGCCCGCCAGCTCGGCGTACGGCGACAGCGCGGCGACCACGCGCGGCGCCCGCTCCGCGTAGACCCGGCGCGCGGAGCGGACCACGGCCTCGACGTACCCGTCGCGCAGGAGCGTCACCAGCGCCCGCTGCACCGGCCACGGCGGCGCGTCGTGGGTGAGCGCCCGGTGCGCGTCGTAGGCGTCGAGCAGCCGGTCGGGGACGACCGACCAGCCCAGCCGCAGCGACGGCAGGATCGCCTTCGACGCGGTGCCGAGGTAGGCGACCCGCTCGCGGTCGAGGGACGCGAGCGCGGGCACCGGCGCGACGTCGTAGCGGAACTCGGAGTCGTAGTCGTCCTCGACGACGATCGCGTCGTCGCGGCGGGCGGTGGCGAGCAGGCCGAGCCGGTCGGCGGCGGGCATCACCCGGCCGAGCGGGTGCTGGTGGGCGGGCGTCACGTACGCCGCGCTGCAGCCTGCGAGGTCGGTGACCGGCTCGAGCGCCGGCAGGTCACGGACCTCGCGCCCGGACTCGCGCACCGTCGCGACCGCGGCGCGGTAGCCGGGGTCCTCGACCGCCACCGCTTCCCGGGGCAGGACGGCGAGCAGGTGCCGCAGCCCCGCTCCCGTGCCGCCGGTGAGCCGCACCTGCTCGGCGTCGACGGCCAGCCCGCGAGTGCGGCCGAGTCGCTCGGCCAGCAGCGCGCGCAGCTCGGGCAGGCCGCGCGGGTCGTCGTACCCCTGCGGCGCGGTGGCGACCGACACCTCCCGCCAGGCCCGCCGCCACACCGCCCGGTGCTTCGGGTCGATCCACGGCGTCCCGGCGTCGAGCATGACCAGCGGCCGCTCCACCACCGGAGTACGCCGGCGGCGGGTCGCCGCAGGCGGCCCGGACGCGCCGCCGGCGACCCAGGTCCCGGAGCCCTGGCGGGCCTCCAGCCAGCCCTCGGCGAGGAGCTGGTCGAAGGCCTGCTCGACGACCGAGCGGGACACGCCCAGGTCGGCGGCGAGCCGGCGGGTGGCGGGCATCCGGTCGCCGCGGGCGAGGGCGCCGCCGAGTACCAGCCGGCGGACCTGGTCGGCGAGCTGGGTGCCGAGCGGACGCGGGTCGGTGCGGTCGAGGCGAACGGGCAGCATCAGGAAATGGCCTGTCGAACTGGCGGGAAACTGGCCCGTGCGAACAGGCCACTTGGCGCCTCACCCTAGACCCATGAGCGTTGTCATGGAGCCCACCGACCGCACCCGGATCCGCCGCGGCCGCCACCGCGCGGTCGCCGACCGGAGTGACCTGCTGGCGCTGCTGGACGACGCCCTCGTCGCCCACCTCGGCGTCGTCGTCGGCGACCACCCGGTGGTGCTCCCGACGGCGTTCGCGGTCGACGCCGACGGGCCCGACGAGGGCGGCACCCTCTACGTCCACGGCTCGGTCGCCGCCCGGTGGCTGCACGAGTCCGCCGGCGCCACGGTCTGCGTCACCGTCACCGAGCTCGACGGACTGGTGGCCGGGCGCTCGACCTTCCACCACTCGATGAACTACCGCTCGGCCGTCGTCATCGGCCGGGCCCGGGTGGTCGAGGAACCCGCCGAGCGCCAGCACGCGCTCGACCTGATCGTCGACCACATGATCCCGGGTCGGGCCGCGACGCTGCGCCCGAGCACCCGCAAGGAGCTGGCCGCCACCGCCGTGCTCGCCGTCCCCCTCACCGAGGCGTCGATGAAGGCGCGCGCCGGCGGCCCGGTCGACGAGCCTGCGGACGTGGCGGCCGGCGTCTGGGGCGGGCACGTCCCGGTCCGCCGGGTCATCGACGCGCCGGTGCCCGCGAACGACAACCCGGCCGGGCTCGACGTACCGCCCGACGTCAGGTCCCGCGCGAGCTGACCGGAGCCGAGGCTCGTCGACGGGACGTCAGAGCAGCTTGGCGAAGCACCGCGACAGCGGCGAGTCCCGGTAGAACCCGAAGCCGGGGATCTCCTCGTAGCCCGCAGCGCGGTAGAGCCCGATCGCCTCGGGCTGGCGCAGGCCGGTCTCGAGCACGGCCAGGTCGTGACCGGCCGTGCGGGCGGAGTCCTCGAGCGCGGCCAGCACCGCGCGGGCGAACCCCCGGCCGCGCTGCTCGCCCACCACGAACATCCGCTTGACCTCGACCGCACTGGTGCCGCCGAGCACCTGCACCGCCGAGCGGCGCCAGGCGCCGGTGGCGACGGGCGTCCCGGCTGCGTCGTACCCGACGAGGAACAGGCCCTCGGGGAGGTCGAAGAGCGCCGGGTCCACCGGGCTCTCGTCGGGCGAGCCGTAGCGCTCGACGTACTCCTGCTGGACGCGGGCGACGAGGCCCGCGGCATCCGGGTGGAGGTAGCCGACGGCGCGCAGTTCGAGGGAGGCTTGCATGACGAAACCGATTGAACAGGGCGGTGGGAGGCCTGTCACAATGGCGACATCTCTGACAGCGTCGTCAGCCTGTCCTCTCCGCCTGTGCCGATCGAGAAGGTTGACCCCGTGACCGACATCCAGATCCCCGCCGAGCTCAAGCCCGCCGACGGCCGCTTCGGCGCGGGGCCCTCGAAGATCCAGACCAGCCACCTCGACGCGCTGGCCGCCACGGGCGAGAAGCTGATGGGGACCTCGCACCGCCAGGCACCCGTGCGCAACGTGGTCGGCCGGGTGCTGCAGGGCCTCGGCGACCTGTTCTCGCTGCCCGAGGGCTACGAGGTCGTGCTCGGCAACGGCGGCGCGACGGCATTCTGGGACATCGCGGCCTTCGGCCTGATCGAGCAGAAGTCGCAGCACCTCACCTTCGGCGAGTTCTCGAGCAAGTTCGCCTCGTCGGTCAAGGCCGCCCCGTGGCTCGACGCCCCGTCGGTCATCGCCGCCGACCCGGGCTCGCGCCCCGAGGCCGTCGCCGAGGCCGGTGTCGACGTCTACGGCTGGGCCCACAACGAGACCTCGACCGCCGTGATGGCGCCGGTCGTCCGCCCGGCCGGCACCGACGGCGCCCTGGTGCTGATCGACGCCACCTCGGGCGCCGGCGGCCTTCCGGTCGACCTCGCCGAGACCGACGTCTACTACTTCGCGCCGCAGAAGTGCTTCGCCTCGGACGGCGGCCTGTGGTTCGCCGTCTTCAGCCCCGCCGCGATCGAGCGCGCCGAGCGGATCGCCGCCTCCGACCGCTACATCCCGCCCTTCTTCAACCTCAAGACGGCCATCGACAACAGCCGGCTCAACCAGACCTACAACACCCCGGCCGTCGCCACGCTCTTCTTGATGGCCGAGCAGCTGGACTGGATGAACGGCCAGGGCGGCCTCAAGGGCATGGTCGAGCGCACCACCGCCTCGTCGGACGCGCTCTACGGCTGGGCCGAGCGGACGTCGTACACGACGCCGTACGTCGCCGACCCTAGCCACCGCTCGCTGGTGATCGGCACCATCGACTTCGACGACGCCATCGACGCCGCCCAGATCGCGAAGGTGCTGCGCGCCAACGGGATCGTCGACACCGAGCCGTACCGCAAGCTCGGCCGCAACCAGCTGCGGATCGCGATGTACCCGGCCGTCGACCCGGCCGACGTCGAGGCGCTGACGAAGTCGATCGACTACGTGGTCGAGGCGCTCTGAGCGCTCCGGCTGGTCAGGCGTAGACGTCGACCCGGCTCGCACCGAGCGCGACGAACAGCTCGGTGCGGCCGGGACCACGCACGGCCCCCGGGGTGGCCAGCACCTCGGCGACGGCGCGCTCGAGGTCGCGGTGCTCCTGGAAGTGCCGCACCGCGGCGGACCGCCACTCCTCGATGTCCGGCCCCATGCCCGGCATCGAGGCGACCGCCCCCCGCGAGCGCACCAGCCAGCCCGCGCAGACCAGGGCGAACGCCATCAGCAGGGCTGCAGTGGTGAGCTCCATCGACATCGTCGTCTCCTCCTCGTCGCGCCGGGTGGTTCGGTGCCTGACCAACGAGGTCCGGTACGACGGGTGACGACCCCGCCCCGAAATCGGGACCGGGTCCCAAGCGGCTGCAGGTCACACCGCCGATCGTTGACCTGGCCCTTCCTCTCGGTTGAGGTGCCGCTTCCTCTCGGTTGAGGTGCCGCATGTTCCGAACAACGAGGAAGGGTCGTAGGTGCCGGGTTCCGCGATCGGGCTACTGTCCCGAGCGGCGGTCGAGGAGTTCGCGCAGCGATCCTCAGCGCCTTGGTGGACGACCTCGAAAACCCCTAGGAACAAGGGGAAAGTCGCCTGGCGATTCCAACCGGCTCGGCCTCTACCGCCTCGTCGCCGACGGCGACGCCGCCCGAGCACGGGCGGGCGTTCCGGTCAGATCAGATCGCCCGCCTCTGCCTGCGGGCTCCGGCCGACCGCACTGGTGCGCAGCGCGCTCGGCAGCTGGGACATGCCAGCCGCGACCAGGTTCTCCGCCTCCACCCGCCAGACAGCCTCGGCGAACCTCAACCCGGCACTGTGCCGGCGAAACTGCGCCACGTCGGCCTCGGCCGGCTCGATGCCCGCCAGGAACTGGTGCGTCATGCGGAGCGCTGCCTGGGCGGCTCGCTCCTGCGCCCGTTGGAGCGCCAGCGATGCCCGGCCGTACGCCGTCTCGCCCGTCGCCGGTCCCCCGACACCGCCGTCCTCGTGGTGGTGCGGTGCCACGCCCTCGTCCATCGGATCCATCTGACCTCCCGATTCACGTCACCACCCGTGGCGCCCGGACTCCGGGCACCGAGTGGCGACTGCTCTGACCGGACTCCCCATCCGGGGGCTCCGCACAGCCCACGCCAGCGACCGTGGGCGGCCGTGGCGGCGACAGGGCGGAGCCTCGGGCAAAGGCTCTCCGACCAGATGTCGCCGACGTGGGGACACGGACCGATCGCGCTCAACTTCGGCGCCCCGTTGTCACCCGCGTGACAACTGATGGCCGGCGCGACGCTCAGAGGCGACTCGCGATGAGCTCGTACGCCGAGCGCCCGAACGCCACCATCCGCGCCAGCTCGACCTGCGTGGCCGTCGCGCGCAGCGTCTCGAGCGCCGCGTCGACGGCGTCCTCCTGGGGCCAGCCGTAGACACCGGCGCTCACCAACGGGAACGCGACCGAGCGGGCGCCGAGCTCGTCGGCGACCTCGAGCGCGCGGCGGTAGCAGGACGTCAGCAGGTTCCGGTCGGTCTCCCCGGCATGGCGGTTGGGCCCGACCACGTGGATGACCCACCGGGCCGGCATCAGGCCCGCCGTGGTCCAGCCGGCGTCGCCGGTCGCCAGCCCGTCGGGGAAGCGGCGGACGCAGTCGGCGAGGATATCCGGCCCACCGGCCGCGTGGATCGCCCCGTCGACCCCGCCGCCTCCGCGCATCCGGCGGTTGGCGGCGTTGACGACCGCGTCGACCTCCTGCGTGGTGATGTCGCCCTCGACGACCTCGATGTCCATCAGTCGACCGTACGGAGCCGGACGGTGCACGGTCCACCCTCGACCAGGCCCTCGGCGGCGCGGACCGCCTTCTTCACGGGCAGCACGAAGGTCTTCTCCTCGGCACTCGGGAACACCGACGTGCGCCACGTGCTGCCCCCCACGCTCACCTCGACCCGGACGCTGCCGAAGCCCTTGCGCGGCCCGGCCTCGTCGATCAGGTCGGAGACCTCGAACGGCAGGCTGACGAAGAACCACGCGCCGCCGGTCTCCTCCTCACGCGCCTGCCAGCGCCACAGCTCGGCGGTGAACTCGTGCTCGGTCACGGTCCGATCGTGTCACCGACCACCGACAAGGCGCAGCGTCGCCCGCTCCAGCTGTTCCTGCCTGGCTCCCGGTCGGGCCCGGATCGTGCGGCCCTCCTCATAGGCGTCGACGACGCGCGGGTCGACGTACGCCGACCGGGCGAGCGCGGGCGTGTTGCCGAGGAAGTCCGCGACCTCGCGCATCGCGGCCACGACCGCGCGCTTCCGGGCGGTCCGCGACGCGTCGGGCCCGGGTGCGTCCGCGAGCGCGGCCGCCGCCAGCACGGTGCCGTGCCAGGTCCGGAAGTCCTTGGCGGTCACGTCGAGTCCGCTCACCTCGCGCAGGTAGTCGTTGACGTCGGTCCCGGTGACGTCGAGCAGCCGCGGGTCCTGCCGGCGACGGCGTCGTCTGCGGTCCAGCGCCTCCACCACGACCGGGTCGTCGATCTCGACGTGGTGCTCGATCCCCGACTTGCCGGTGAACTCGAAGACGAGCACGTCCCCGGTACGGCGCACGTGCTGGCGCTCCAGCGTGGTGAGGCCGAACGAGCCGTACTCCTCGGCGTACACGTCGTTCCCGATCCGGAAGCAGCCCAGGTCGATCAGCCGCACCGCCAGGGCGCAGGTCGCACGCGGGCCGAGGTCGTCGTCGGCGAGGTCGGCGAGCACCCGCTCGCGCACCCGGGCCAGTCGGCGCCCGAGCCCCACCACGCGCTCGTGCTTCTGCGCCGCCCGCTGCTCGACCCAGTCCGGGTGGTAGAGGTACTGCCGCCTGCCCGCCGCGTCGGTGCCCACCGCCTGCAGGTGACCGTTCGGTCGTGGGCAGATCCACACGTCGTTCCACGCCGGTGGGATCACCAGCGCCCTGCACCGGGCCGCGTCCTCGGCCCCCAGCGGGCGACCGTCGAGCCCGACGTGGACGAACCCGCGCCCCGCCCGGCGCCGGGTCCAGCCCGGCTCTTCTGGAGAGGTACGACGCAGCCGGGCCACGTCGGGGAGGTAACCCGAATCCGGCGGATCAGTCCCGCGGCCGCAGCGAGCGCAGCAGCACGCCCACCATCACCACACCGGCGATGCCGCCGAGCGCCCACGGCCACCACGACCCCTGCTCCTCGGCCTGCACGGGCGCCTGTTCGCTCCCGTCCGCATCCGACGACGGCGACGGCGACGACGACGCGGACGGCGACGAACCCAGCGGCACCGCGACCCGCAGCACCTCCGCCTCGACACCCTCCGAGCTCACCAGCACCTCGCCGGACTCGCTGATCGCGAGCCCCTCCCCCTGCGGCTGCCGCGGCAGGTCGACCTGCGCGACGCGCTGCAGCCCCGGCCAGGTGTAGACGGCCGCCTGCCCGTAGTTGCGCAGCACGAGATGCTTGCCGTCGGGCGTGAAGCTGCCGTCGGTGGCGATGCCGAGGACCTCGTCGACGGCGCTCAACTCGTTGGGGCCGTCGGGATCGAGCCGCTCGGGTGCGGCGTACAGGCGGCCGATGAACTCCTTGGCGACCACGTACAGCCGGCCGGTCGCCGGGTCGGCGAGCAGTGTCTCGGCGTCGTGGGGACCATCGGGATAGGTCAGCTCGTACGTCGGCGCGTCGACCTCGCGGTTCCCGCGGCCGAACGGCACGCGGGCGACCTCGACGTGGTCGCGCGCGCCGGTGTTGTCGCCGATGTCGCCGACCCACACCTCGCCGCTGCCCGGACCGCCCGCCGGGGCCAGCGCCTCGATGTCGGTGGCATCGCCCTGCCAGCGGGTGACGCCGACGGTGTCACCGGTGGCGGGATCGACGGTGAAGACCCGGTTGCTGTCCCCGGAGTCGTTGACGGTGACGACCAGGCCGTCCCGGGCGACCAGCCCGCTGGACTCGGTGATCTCCGGGTCGGTGAAGCCGAAGACCGGCTGCCCGGGAGGCGGCTCGACGGCGGCGCCCGGCGCGAGGAACCCGATCGCGAAGGGCACCAGCAGCACGAGCGCCAGGATCCTCCTCACCCGAGGAGCTCCCCCAGCCGCGGGTGGATCCCCCACGCGGCGACGAGCGCGTCGTACTCCCCGTCGTCGGCGGCAGCCCCGGTACGCACCGCGCGCAGCAGCGTGTTGCGCGGCGTGTGCTGGCTGTCGACGAACTCCATCACGTCGACCCGGTAGCCGGCCCGTCGCAGCAGCAGCGCCCGCAGCGTGTCGGTGAGGGTGTCGGCGAACCGCTCGCGGAGGATGCCGTCGCGCGCCAGGGAGGCGTACGGCGCCGGCGGCTCCGCGCTGCGCAGCTGGGCCGCGATGTCGTGGTGGCAGCAGGGCGCGGCCAGCACGAGCGGCGCCTCCCACTCGACCGCCCGGGCGAGCGCGTCGTCGGTGGCGGTGTCGCAGGCGTGGAGCGCGAGCACGACGTCGGGGGCCTGCTCCAGCTCGGCCGCACCGATGGTGCCGGCCACGAACGTGGCGTCGATCCCGAGCGAGCGCGCCACCGAGGCGTTGTGGTCGCGCGACTGCTCCTTCACGTCGACGCCGGTCACCCGGACCGGCAGGCCGCGGCGCTCGCTGAGGTAGCGCTGCGCGGCGAAGGTGAGGTAGCCGTTGCCGCAGCCGAGGTCGACCACCCGCAGCGGGTCCTCCGGCGTCGGCTTGCGCAGCCGGCCCTTGGCGATCGCCTCGGTGACCGAGCGGTCGAGGATCCGCAGGAAGTCCTCGACCTGGCGGTACTTCGCCATCCGGCTCGGCTTGATCCGGCCCTGCGCGTCGGCCAGCCCGAGCGCCGCGAACACCGGGTCGTCCTCCGGCAGCAGCCGCTCCTTGGCCCGGTCGTGACCCCGGTTCGCCGGCGCCTCCCCGGTGCGCGCAGCCACGTGCACGGCCGCGTCGCCCTTCTTGGTCACCCGCAGGCTCAGCTGCTGCTCGGCGGTCTCGACCGTCCAGTTGCCGAACGGCTCGGCGAGCAGCCCGTCGACCGCCTGCTCGGCCGCCTCGCCGCGCAGGTGGTTGGACGTGTGGGCCTGGGTGGCGTCGTACCGCACGACCTGGAGGTGGCGCCCCGCCTTGAGGTCCACCCAGCGCAGCTCGACCCGGCGCCACGGGGGTACGGCGGTCCGCCGGCGTCCCGACGCGACGGCCCGCACCAGGCGGTCCTCGGCCAGCAGGTCCGCCCGGACCCGCGCCAGGCCGTCGTCGAGCGCGAGCGTGCTCACTTGACCAGCGCCGCCACGAGCACGATGAGGAGCAGCGCCACCAGCGCGGCCGGGATGATCAGGCGGCGGTGGCGCGGGTTCACCCGTCGATCGTAGTCGGGCCCTCAGCGCCGCACCCGCGTGGCCTTGCTGACCGAGACACCGGTGGCCGTCGCGCTGCGCACGGTGACCCGCACCGACACCCGGCGCGCGCGGTCCGCCCGGCGCACCTTGTAGCGCTGCCCGGTCGCGCCCTTGATCGCTCGCCCGTTGCGCAGCCACTGGTAGGACACGACCGTGACGCCGGCGCTCCACCTGCCACTGGTCGCACGCAGCACCTTGCCCACCCGCGCTCTGCCCCGCACCGCCGCCCGTTCGAGGTTCACCAGTGCGGGAGCGGCCGCCGGCGGCGCCAGGGGGGCCGCGGACCAGTCCGGCTGGCTGGCGCCGGGCAGCAGCAGGCGCAGCTCTCCGCCGCACCCGGGCGTCTTGTTGTCGGCGAAGGTCCACACCCCGTCCGAGGCGGCGAAGGCCAGCGTGCTGCTGTCGGGCGACCAGGTGGGGTCGGTGATGCGGTCGGCGGCGCCGCCGTCGAGCCGGCAGGCGTCGTCGGGCGGCCCGGGCAGTGCACCGGACCGGATGTCGCCGGCGATCCGGTAGGTCAGGATGTCGCGGTCGTCCCCGGACCCGCGCACGCCCGCCAGCAGGGTCGCGTCGGGCGAGACCTCCACGTTGCCGAAGTCGTCGCTCGGCGACCAGATGTCCCCGTCGTCGAACCAGTGCTGCTGCGTCGGGGACCCGATGTCGTGCACCATCACGTGGTAGTTGAACCCGCCGCTGTGCAGGGCCCGGCGGTTGGTGACCCAGGAGGGGTCGGCGAAGAAGGAGCTCCCGTAGGTCGCCGGCGTCCCGCCGCCCGACGTGCTGACGTAGCCGGTCGCCGTACGCCACTGGCAACCGCTCCCGCACGAGTACTCGGCGAACGTGTAGGCGATCAGCGCTCCGTCGGGCGAGACGGCCGTGGCGACCGGGCTACCGTCCATCGAGGTGCCCAACGAGTCGGGCAGGCGTGGGGGGTCGATCTCGGCGATCACCCGCCCCTGCTGGTCCATGGTCACGATGTGCGAGTAGCGGACCGCCGCGACCAGGCCGGTGTCGGACTGGCTGGGTGCCCGGTAGGGCAGGCCGGCGTGTCCGTCGGTCGTCAGGGGACGAGCCTGGGTGCCGTCACCTCGTGCGATCCACACGTTGTGGTCCTTGATGAAGGTGATCGTCCCCGGGTCGGCCGCGGCGGCCGCCTCCGTCGGGACGGACGCGAGCGGCACCGAGAGGCCGGCTGCGCACAGCGCTGCAACGGCGGCTCCGGCGATCCGGCGCGAAGGGTGGGTCATGGGGGCCTCCGGAGGTCGGTCGGGATGTGACGCCACC
The DNA here is from genome assembly GCF_019192965.1 of Nocardioides daeguensis. GTDB lineage: Bacteria > Actinomycetota > Actinomycetes > Propionibacteriales > Nocardioidaceae > Nocardioides > Nocardioides daeguensis. The sequence continues at coordinate 143,732 of NZ_JAHTKU010000010.1, read as the reverse complement.
CTCCCCGGCCCGGACGCCCCGGGGGCAAGAGCCACGGGTCCCGTCGAGAGGGAGGACGCCAGTCCCGGGCGTTGTCCCGCCGGCACGGCCCGACGACCTCGGGACAGCCGCATCTGGTTCCCGGGCTGCGGGCACAGGGAACCTTCGTCCATGTCGAGAGCCCACTTCCTGCGCCTGAGCGGCCTTGCGCTGCTCACCTCCAGCCTCCTCGCGCCGGCCGCCGCCTCGGCGGCCGGCGGGGGTGAGGACCCGCCTGAGGACGTCGTTCCTCCGGTGCTGAGCGTCTCGCCCCTGCCGGACGACGCCTGGCACAACACCGGCTTGACCTATCGGGTGCGGGCCGTCGACGAAGGCCCGCTGGCCACCGGGGTGAGCGTCGTGACCTACCGGCTCACCGGCGCCAACGTCGGGTCGGGCCAGCTCGACCGGGTCGCCGGCGGCGACATCTGGATCGGGGGCGACGGCATCACCCGGGTCGAGGTCGAGGCGGTCGACGGCAACGGCAACTCCGCCTACGCCGACTTCCAGGTCCGCATCGACCGCGCCGTCCCCGTCGTCGTCTACGAGGGCCTGAAGCCCGGCGTCACGATCCCCCTCGGCGGCGATGCGCGGTGGGACTACTCCTGCGCCGACGCGACCGGACCGGGCGTCTCCGGGCTGGCGGAGTGCACCGGCGACCTCCCGAGCGGGAGCGTGCTGCCGGCCACGACCGTCGGCGACTTCTCGCTCGCGGTCCGAGCCCGTGACAAGGCCGGCAACACGATCGTGTCGCCCTTCGTCTACCACGTCGTCGACGGCCTCCGGGCGACCGCGCCCCCGAAGATCACGGGGACGCCGAGCCTCGGGTCCGTGCTGACCGGGACCCCCGCGGAGTTCAGCCCTGCCCCGGACACCACCGGCTGCCAGTGGCTGCGGGACGGGGCACCGATCCCCGGCGCCACCGCCCACCTGCGCACGGTCGAGCAGGACGATCTCGGCCACAACCTCGCCCTGCGCTGCACCGCGCAGCGGGCCGGCTTCCCCGGAGCCAGCGCCACCTCGGAGCCGTTGCCGGTCCCGCTGGCCCCGATGCCCGACGTCGTCGCCGACGTGGCGGTCAGCGGCGAGGGCCGGGTCGGCCAGACGCTCACGGCCGGCTACCAGCGGCGCCCGTCCCTGGCGGCGAGCGCCCCGACGCTCACCGTCCGCTGGACCCGCGACGGCGTCGAGATCCCGGGTGCCACCGGCACGACGTACGCCGTCTCCGCCGCCGACCAGGGCCACCGGCTGAGCGCGTTCGTGCGTGCCGAGTGGGAGGGCTACGTGACCACCGACTTCCCGGCCGCGAACGGGATCGACGTCGCCCCGGCACCCGGCGGCGGGCCTGGCAAGCCTGGCGGCCCCACGACCGACCAGGGCGACCGGGCCTCCGCCTCGGTCACGGCGCGCGGGAAGGCGCTGTCGCACCGACGGGTCCGGCTGCGGATCCGGGTCGTCGCCGGCCCGCTGCCCGCCGACGGGGAGGTGGTCGTGCGCCGTGGGCGCGCCGTGGTCGCCACCGGCTACGTCCGTGCCGGCCGCATCGTCCTCACGCTGCGCCGCCAGCCCGTCGGCAAGGCACGCTACCGGGTCCGCTACCTCGGCTCGGCGAGCGTCGCGCCGGCCGAGACCGTGCTGCGGGTCCGGGTCCGCTGACCCGCAGCACCCCCACCCCGACCGGGGTCCGCGTCACCGGCGCGGACCCCGGTCGTGGCAGCGCAGGTCACCGCTCGTCGCCTCCGAAGCCTGCCTCGCGCGCCAGCACGACCAGCGCCGCGCGGTCCTTGACCTCGAGCTTGGTGAAGATCGCGTAGACGTAGTTGCGCACCGTCTTGGTCGTCACGAACAGCGAGCGGGCGATGGCCGCGTTGTCCAGCCCCTGGGCGAGGAGCGCGAGCACCTCTCGCTCCCGATCGGTCAGCTGGGGGAAGGGCCGGGCGTCGGCGCGAGCGGCGAGCCCCTCCATCGCGCGGCGGGCGACGCCGGCGCCGAGCACGAGCCCGCCTCCGGCCACCGACCGGATCGAACGCTCGACCTCCTGGGGCTGCGCCTCCTTGAGGACGTAGCCCCGTGCGCCGGCCCGGATGGCGTCGTAGACCGCGTGCTCGTCGTCGAGCATCGTCACCACGAGCACCGCGACCTCAGGTCTGCGAGCGAGCAGCTCGCGCGTCGCGTCGACCCCGGAGCCGTCGCCGAGGTCGAGGTCCATGATGACCACGTCCGGGTCGGCACCGAGCACGACCCCGACCGCCTCGGCGCGACTCGCCGCCTGCCCGACGACCTCCAGCCCGGGCGTGGCCGCGAGCAGCGCGGACATCCCGATCCGGAAGGTCGGGTGGTCGTCGACCACCACCACCCGGATCGCCGCGGCGCCCGCGCTCACGGCAGCACCATGCGCACTGTCGTACCCCGTTCGCCGCCCTCGAGGCTGAGGTGCCCGGCGAGCTCGTCGACCCGCTCGCGCATCGAGGCCAGGCCGATCCCGCGAGCAGCCGGCGCCGCCGCGCCCGCTGCGGGGCCGGACCCGGTCGCCGAGCCGATGCCCGAGCCGTCGTCGCTGACCTCGAGCACGACCTCCCCCGCCGGGCCGGCGGCCACCCGGATGCGGACGTGGCGGGCACCGCCGTGCCGCCAGGCGTTGACGAGCGCCTCGGACGCCACGTGGTAGGTCGCGATCTGGCGGGGGGTGTCCATCTCGGGCCGGTCCTCGACGTCCACCTCCACCTGGGTCCCCGCCGCCTCGAACCGGGCGGCCAGGGCGGCGAGCGCCCCCGGCAGGTCTCCGTCGTCGAGGGCGACCGGCAGCATCGAACGCGCGAGCAGCCGCACGTCCTGGGTCCGCCGCCCGACCTCCTCGGCCAGGTCGTCGAGCAGGGCCACGGCACCGGCCGGGTCGGTGGCGGTACGGCGCCGGGCCGCCGCGATCCCGAGACCGATCCCGGCGAGCGCGGGGCCGAGCCCGTCGTGCAGGTCCCGGCGCAGGATCCGGCGCTCCTCGTGGCGCACCTGGACCAACCGGTCGCGTGCCCGGTCGAGCTGCTCGTTGACCTCGGTGAGCTCCAAGAAGACCGCCACGACTCCGGCGAACTGCTCGACCAGGTGGTCGGTGCGCGCGTCGAGGAGCTGCCCCGGCGGGGCGGCGACGACCAGCTCGCCGCGCCGGCGGCCGTGGACGCGTAGCGGGTAGCGACGTTGGGCCGGCGTGGCCGCGCCGACCGCGACGACGACACCGGCCCGCTCGTCGTGCACCTCGACCCGCCCCAGGCGCAGCCCGGCTGCCAGTCCGTCGACCAACGCCTCCAGGCTGCCCCGGGCGCTCACCGGCGCTCCGGCGACCGAGCCGACCGATCCCAGCAGCCGGGTCGGGTCGTGCGCCGGTCCGTACACGAGGGCGTCGACGCGCGCCTGCAGCCAGGTCCGCAGGGGGTGGGAGACCACGAGCATGGCGGCGAACCCCAGCCAGGCCGCTGTGTCGGCCGACAGCGCGAGGGTGCGCTGCATCCCCCAGCCCACGACGACGTAGCCGGCCATGAGGGCGAGGGTGAGCAGGAGCCACAGGGTCGCCCGGTCGACCGCCACGTCGACCCCCCACAGCCGCTGGCCGAGCACGACGGTCAGCAGGGCGCCGACCAGGAAGGGCTGCGCCGCGATCAGGAGGATCCCGGAGAGGTCCAGTGCGACCCGGTCCACCGCCATCGGCATCGGCACGACGACCGGCACGAAGGACACCGCGAGGAAGAGCGCGCCGATGCTCAGCCAGCCCAGCCCGCGTGCCTCCTCGGCCGACACCGTCCGCCAGCGCCACACCAGCCGAGCAGCCCCGGCGAAGCCGAGGACCACGCACAGCCGGTCCGGCCACAGACCGACCGTCCGGCGCAGCGCGTGCACTCCTTCGGGTACGACGTCGAACGGGTTGTCGAGCCCGACGTAGCGTGCGGTCAGCGAGGCCAGCACCCGCCAGGTGAGGGCCGCGATCCCGAGCGCGACCACGGGGCGCAGCCGACGGGGCAGGGGCTCCGGGCCGACCAGCCAGGGCAGGACCGCGATCGAGGCGTAGGTTCCCGGCACCCACACGACGCCGGCCAGCACCGGCAGCAGCGGGGGCACGGTCGCGTGGTGGGCCGCGGCTGTCTCGAGGGCGGCGCTGAGCAGCGCGGAGACCCCGCAGCCCAGGGCGGCCAGGACCAGGATCCAGGTGACGGGGTGGCGCGAGCGCGGCAGCAGCAGGAGACAGGCGCCGCCGTAGACGACGGCGACCAGGACGTCCATCAGCCAGTAGGCCAACGCCCCGCTGTGACCGCCGTTGAGCGCGAACAGGACCAGCGCGAGCGCCGCCGTGCTCCACGACCCGGCGGCCACGGCGAGGGCGGGCAGGCGGGATCGGGGCGTCGTCCTGGGCATCGCGGTGTGATGCTCCTCGGCCCGACGGCCCGGGTTCCAGGGCCCGATGTCCCGACCGCGAGGGCCGTCGGGACGCCGGCCCACTCACCAGTGCTCGAGCGAGGCCTTCATGATCGTGGCCAGGTCGTCGGCAGTGACGTCCTTGGGAGCGGTGGCGAGCAGGCGCTGCTGCTGCAGCGCACCCTCGACGAGCGCGTCCACGTCGCCGGCGACGTACCCGACCTCGGCGAGGCCGTTGGGGATGCCGATGTCGCGCATCAGCGAGGCGATCACCTGCGGCAGCACGCCGGCGTCGTCGCCCCCCACGGTGGGGTCGAGCAGGCGGGCGGCGCGCAGGTGTCGCTCGGGCGCGGCGTCGAAGGTGAACCGGAACGCCTCGGGCGCGGTCAGCGCGACGGCCATCCCGTGCGGCACCATCGCCTCGTCCTGCGGATAGTCGGCGGGGTGGAACGCCCGGACCCTCCCGGCGATCGGGTAGGCGTTGGCGTGCGGGATGTGGACGCCCGCGTTGCCGAAGCCGAGTCCGGCGAAGGTCGCCGCGAGCGCCATCTGCTCGGCCGCCTCGGACGCCCCCTCCCCCTCACGAGCGGACCGCACGGCGCTCCGGAACGCCCCGGACAGCATTCCCAGCGCGCGCTCCGACCAGAGGTCCGCGATCGGGTTCGCGCCGCAGTAGGGCACCCGCTGCTGCGCCTGCTTGGCGGGGTACTCGCCGTACCAGCGGGCCGTGTAGCTCTCCAGCGCGTGGCAAAGGATGTCCATGCCGGCGGCCGCGATCACGCCCGGCGGCTGGGTCGCCGACAGCGCGGGGTCGACGACGGCGAGCCGCGGACGCAGCGCCGGGTGGCTGATCCCGGTCTTCACCTTGAGCGCCAGCACGTCCATCACGCAGATCGTCGTCGACTCCGCGCCCGTGCCGGTCGTCGTCGGTACGGCGGCCAGCGGCAGCACCGGCTGCTCGGGCGCGCGCGCCTTGCCGATGGGCGCGTTGACGTAGTCCATCAGCTCACCCGGGTTGGTCACGAGCAGTGCGACCGCCTTCGCGGTGTCGATCGAGGAGCCGCCGCCGACCGCGACCACCGCGTCGAACGGGCCCTCGCCTCGGGCGAACGCCACCGCCTCCTCCAGCGAGGCGTCCGTCGGCTCGACCCGCGCGCCAGCGTAGGTCACGACCTCGACGCCGTGGGTGCGCAGCGAGGCCGCGACCGTCTCGGCGTGCCCGGCCGCCAGCACGCCCGGGTCGGTGACGAGCAGCGCCCGGCGCGCACCCCAGCCGCGGACGTCGTACCCGACCTCGGCGGCGGCGCCCCGCCCGAACTTCAACGCGGGCGCGGCGTAGGTGAAGACGGTCTCGTGCTGGGTCAGGTCCTGGCTCACGCCGACACGTTATCGCCGGCCGCCTCGATGGCCGCCCGGACCGATCCGTAGACCTTGAGCTTGCGGGCGGCGACGTCGGCGAGCGGGACCCAGGCCACCGCGTCGGTCGTCCCGCCCTCCTCGACGACCCGCGGCTCACCCGGCCCGACCTCGGCGCGGTAGATGATCCCGATCGCGTGGAAGTCCTCCTCGCGACCGTTGGGGGCGGTGCCGGTGAAGTGGTGGTCGAGCACGGTCAGCAGCGCGCCGGCCTCCCCCTCGAGCCCGCACTCCTCCCACAGCTCGCGCCGGATCGTGTCGCTCGGCGACTCGCCGTGGTCGATCCCGCCGCCGGGCAGGTGCCAGGTCCCAGGGTCGGGCGCGAGGTCGGAGGTGCGGGTCAGCAGGATCGCGCCGTCCCGCACGACGTAGGCGTAGGCGGCGGTGCGCTGCCGCTGGCGCACGGCGTACGACGTCAGCGCGTCGCTCACCAGGCTCACCGTCGGCAGGCTGCCGTCGAGCACGGACGCGATCGGCTTCCACGCCGCCTCGGCGGTCGATCCGTCGACCTCGGTGACGTGCGGCTCGGGCGCGTCGGCCGGCACCCAGCCCTCGTAGACGATCCGCACCGAGTGCGCGTCGACCCGACGCCCGCGCCGCCACGAGTCGGCGACGTGCATCGAGTGGACGTGGGCGGTCTCACCGACCTCGGCGTGCAGACCGGTCTCCTCGTAGACCTCGCGGACCACCGCGTCGCGCGGGGCCTCGCCGTGGTCGACGCCGCCGCCCGGCAGGGACCACAGCTCGCGCTTGGTCACCCGCTCCGCCAGCCGGGAGAGCAGGATCTGGTCGCCGCGGACGATCACGGCGTACGCCGCCAGCCGCTGCACCCGCTGCCCCATGCTGTCCACCCTAGGGGTTCGGTTCAGGAGAACGGCGGGCGGCTGTCGCGGGCCAGCGAGTGGCGTCCGGCCCAGCGCCACACCCGGGCGGAGCGGTCGCGGTCCTCCTCGGTGACCAGGTTGCCCATCCAGCGCAGCGCCAGGGTCATCAGCAGGTCGGAGCGCATGCCGATCGGGCCGAGCGCCGGCAGCAGCCGCGGCACGGTCACCAGGCCGGCGAGCCGGCGGGCGATCGAGAACGACTCGCCGTAGTGCTCGCGCAGCAGCGCCGGCCAGAGCGTGCCCAGGTCGGCGCCGGGCGAGTCGGCCAGCAGCTCGGCGACCACCCGGCCGGTCTCCAGCCCGTAGTCGATGCCCTCGCCGTTGAGCGGGTTGACGCAGGCGGCGGCGTCGCCGATCAGCGCCCAGTTGCGGCCGGCGACATGGGAGACGGCGCCCCCCATCGGCAGCAGCGCCGAGGTCGGGGCCCGCAGCTCCTCGCCGAGCCCGAACTCCGCACGAAGCCGGTCGGCGTACAGCTTCATCAGCGGCTTGACCGCCACGTCGGCGGGCCGCTTCGCGGTCGCGAGCGTGCCGGCGCCGAGGTTGACCTCGCCGCTCTGCTTGCCGAGCGGGAAGATCCAGCCGTAGCCGGACAGGATCTCGTCCTGCTCGCCGCGCAGCTCGAGGTGCGAGCTGATCCAGGGGTCGTCGGCGCGGGTCGAGGTGACGTAGGAGCGCCCGGCGACGCCGTACACGGTGTCGCGGTGCCACTCCCGTCCGAGCACCTTGCCGAGCGGCGAGCGCACGCCGTCGGCCACGACCAGCCGCTGGCAGGCGATCTCGACCATGTCCTCGGTGGTCGAGGTGCGCGCTTGCGCGCCTCGGAACCGCACCGCCGCGACGCGGTCGCCGTCCATGCGTACGTCGACCGCGCGCGCCCCGTCGAGCCCGGTGGCGCCGGCCTTGATCGCCGTGGTCCGCAGGTGGTCGTCGAGCTCGGTCCGGGCGACGGCGCTGCCCCAGTCGGGCAGGTTGCCGCCCGGCCAGGGCAGGTGCAGCGTCTGGCCGAACCCGTGCGCCCGCAACCCCTGGTTGACCGTGTGCGAGCGGACCCAGTCGCGCAGCCCGAGCCGCTCGAGCTCACCGATCGCGCGCGGCGTCAGTCCGTCGCCGCAGGTCTTGTCGCGCGGGAAGACGGCGGCGTCGGCGAGCACGACGTCGAGCCCCGCGCGAGCAGCCCACGTGGCGGCGGCCGAGCCGGCGGGGCCGGCGCCGACGACGAGGACGTCGGTGCTCGTCGTCGTGCGATCCATGGACCCATCATTCCAGCCCGGCACCACCGGACCCGTGTCGGGCCGGTGTCGCACGGCGGTGCGGCGCGCCGACGACCTCGGCGGCCGGGCCGCTCGACCCTGGGTCCCGGGCCGTCCGGGCCCCTATCGTGGGCCCGTGCCAGCCATCACCCGAGCGGCCTACGCCGTCGGCGGGGTCCTCGCCGCGCTCTGCCTGGCCGGCGTCGCCCTGGCGCCCGCGGGTGCGGCTGTTCCCGACCAGGCGTTCATCCGTCCCCAGTTCTTCTGGCCCGACATCCTGGTCGCGCTGGTGTACGGCGGGCTCGGGCTCTACCTCGCCGTGCGCACGGGGCGCGGGGCGGGCTTGGCCCTGGCCGTCGTCGGCACCGGGTTCGCGGTCTCGGCCGTGGGCATCGAGTGGGTCCTGGTCAGCGCGGGTCACGACCTCCCCGGGCAGCCCGTCGCGGCCGTGGCGGCCGCGACCGGCTGGCTGACCGGCGTGCTGTGTGCCCTGCTCGTGCTGCCGTGGCTGGTGGCGCCGGGCCCGGTCGACCGCGCCGGCCGGGTCGGGATCGTCGTCGGGGTGAGCCTGGTCGTCGCCGGCACCGCGCTGCGGGCCTGCCGCGACTTCGGCGGCCCCGAGCACCCGTTCGCCGGCCCAGCGCTGAGCGCCTGGGCGGAGGCGGCCGAGGCATGGACCGTCCCGCTCTCCGTCGCCGCCGGCCTGGGCGGGGCGCTCCACCTGAGCGTCCGGCTGGCCCGCTCGGGCCCCGACGAGCGCCGCGCGCTGCGCTGGCTGGTCGTGGCCGTGGTCTTCCTGGTCCTCGGCTACGCCGCGTTCGAGACCGGCCTGAAGGTGGCCGGCACCTCGCTGGTGGCGGCGGCGCCGGTGCTGCTGGTCGCCCAGGTGATCTTGCTGGCGGTGGTGTTCGCCCTCGTGGCCCGGGAGGAGCCGTGGCGCGTCGACCTGGCCGTGTCGCGCACGGTGGTGGCCACGATGCTCGGCGGGGTCGTCGCGCTGGCCTACCTCGTCCTGGTCTGGCTGGGCAGCCGGCTGCTGCCGTGGGACGGCATGTCCGCGGGCCTGCTCGCGGTCGCCACGCTCGCTCTCGCGGTGGCCCCGCTGCAGCGCTGGCTGCAGCTCCAGGTGGACCGGCTCGTCTTCGGCACCGGGACCGACACCGCTCAGCTGCTCGTCGACCTGGGCCGCCACCTCGACGCGAGCGGCGGCCAGGAGGACCTGCTCGACGGGTTGGCCGACGGGCTGCGCCGGGGGATGCGGCTGCGCCGGGTCGAGATCGGGTCGGCCGACCCCGACGGTCCGCGGTCCGCCGCCGGGGAGCGTGGGGCCCTGCAGCACACCATCACGCTCCACAACGGCGGCCGGCTGGTCGGCACCCTCGCGATCGCGCCTCCGGCCGGCCAGCGACTGGACCCGCGCACGGTCGGCGTCCTCCACCAGATCGCCGGGCTGGTGGCCATCGCGCTCGAGCTGGCCACGGCCAACCGGGCGCTGGACCGCGCCCGGACCCGGTTGGTCGAGGTCCGCCAGGAGGAGCGCCGGCTGTTGCGGCGCGAGCTGCACGACGGCCTGGGGCCCTCGCTCTCGGGGGTGGCGCTGGCCCTGCGCGCGATCGGCAACTCCTCGCCGCTGCGACCTGCCGACGCCGCGCTCCTCGACCAGCTGTGCGCCGAGCTGACGCGCCGGGCCGACGAGGTGCGCCAGGTGGCCCGCACCCTGCTCCCGCCCTCGCTGGAGCACGGGGACCTCCCCGAGGCGCTCGAGGTCCTCGCCGCCCGGTTCAGCGACGACGACTTCGAGGTCTCGATCCACGTCGCCGGTTCCGACCTCCTGGCCGGCGAGCAGCAGGTCGCGATCTACCACATCGCAGCCGAGGGGGTTCTCAACGCGCACCGGCACGCGGGGGCGCGCCGATGCGTGGTGCGGGTGGTGGCGAGCGGGCAGCAGACCCGGGTCGAGGTCGAGGACGACGGCAGCGGCTTCGACCCGGCGCCGACCCCCGGCGTGGGCCTCGCCTCGATGCGCGAGCGGACCGCGGAGCTGGGCGGCAGCCTCCATCTCGAGAACTCCCCGACCGGGGCGAAAGTGACGGTGCTCCTGCCATGAACGAGATCCGTGTCGTCGTCGTCGACGACCACCCCGTGTTCCTGATCGGCATGTCGGCGCTGCTGGACTCCCTGGACGGGATCACCGTCGTCGGCCGCGCCGCGACGGTGGCCGGCGCCATCGAACTGGTCGAGGCCGAGCGGCCCCACGTCGTCCTGATGGACCTCGACCTGACCGGCGGCCCGGACGGGACCTCCGATCCCGCACTCGCCGGCTCCGGGGTCGAGGCGACCCGGCAGATCGTCGCCCGGCAGCCCGAGACGGCCGTCCTGGTGGTGACGATGCTGGGCGACGACGACTCGCTGTTCGCCGCGATCCGCGCCGGCGCGCGCGGCTACCTGCTCAAGGGCGCGACCCCGGTCGAGGTCGAGCGGGGGGTGCGGGCCGTGGCCAACGGCGAGCTCCTGCTCGGCGCCGAGGTGGCCCGCCGCGCCGTGACCTACCTGTCCGCTGCCCGGACCCGCGGGGCGAGCGTCTTCCCCGAGCTCACCGGGCGGGAGCGGGAGGTGCTGGAGATGATCGCGCTGGGCTACGACAACGCGACGGTCGCCCGGCGGCTGGTGCTGAGCACCAAGACGGTGCGCAACTACGTCTACGGGATCCTCGCCAAGCTCGACGTGCCGGACCGCGGCCAGCTGATCGTGCGGGCGCGGGAGGCCGGCCTCGGCGGCGAGGACGCCGACTGACCCGGAAGGTCGTGGCGCCTGGCCCTGATGCCCGGGCCGTGAGGCCGCCGAGGATCGGGCCATGAACGAGACCACACCCGTGTCCCCGCCCGTCCCCGCTCCCCCGGCCGCCGGCGCCCGTCGCTTCACCGCCTGGCCCCTGCTGATCAGCCTGTGCGGCGTGCTCGGCGTCGTGGCGCTGTTCCTCGAAGGAAGGCCCGACGCCAACGGCAGCGACTTCGACTACCCGGTCACCGCCGAGGACGTGCTCGGCCTCGACCACGTGCCCTACCGGCTCTCCGGTGCGCTGGGCTACGTCCTCGCGCTCGCCCTGATCGCGGCGGCCGTGACCTGGCGCCACCGGGTCGAGCGCCGCTTCCCCGGCTCCTCCGGCGCGAGCGCCGTCTCCTACGGCGTGCTGGCCACCGCCGCCCTGGTCACCCTCGCCTACGGGTGGCGTGGCGCGGTCGGCAACTACCTGCCCTCGGGGGCCGAGGGCGACACCTACGACGCCGAGGGCATCTACACCTACTTCGTGATGACCGACTTCAGCCCCTACATCGCCTTCGTCCCGCTGCTCGCCTCGGCCTACGGCCTGGCGTGGATGGCCCTGCGGGAGCGGCTGGTCTCGCGCGGCCTGGGTGCGCTCTCGGGCCTGCTCGCCACCGCGCTCCTGCTCGCCGTCTTCGTCACCGGCGTCCCGGGGCTGCCCGCGATGATCATCCTCGGCCTGGTCGTGGCCGGCGTCTGGCTCGCGTTCGGCCGCAGCCCGATCACCCTCGCCCAGCCCTGACCCGTCGTCCCGCACGGACGGGACCCCGAACAGCACGAGGCCCTCGCGAGCAAGCTCGCGAGGGCCTCGTGCAGGTCACCCTGGCTCACACCAGGACGTCGCTCCGTTCAGCTCTGGTAGGAGCCGAAGTCGAAGTCGTCCAGCGCCACGGCCTGGCCCTGGTTGCCGAACTCGTAGTCGTAGGACTCGTAGCCCGTGACGGCGTACGCCGCGGCGCGCGCCTCCTCGGTCGGCTCGACCCGGATGTTGCGGTAGCGCTCCAGGCCGGTGCCGGCCGGGATCAGCTTTCCGATGATCACGTTCTCCTTCAGGCCGCGCAGGCTGTCGGAGCGGCCGTTGATCGCGGCGTCGGTGAGGACCCGGGTGGTCTCCTGGAAGGAGGCCGCGGAGAGCCACGACTCGGTCGCGAGCGAGGCCTTGGTGATGCCCATGAGCTCGGGACGACCCGAGGCCGGCTTGCCGCCCTCGGAGACCACGCGGCGGTTCTCCTCCTCGAAGCGGACCCGGTCGACGAGGTCGGACGGGAGCAGGTTGGTCTCGCCCGACTCGAGCACCGTGATCCGGCGCAGCATCTGCCGCACGATGATCTCGATGTGCTTGTCGTGGATCGACACACCCTGCGACCGGTACACCTCCTGGACCTGGTCGACGAGGTGCTGCTGGGTCTTGCGCACACCCAGGATGCGCAGCACCTCCTTCGGGTCCTCGGTTCCGGCGGTGAACTTGTCGCCCACCTCGACCCGGCCGCCGTCCTCGACGAGGAGGCGCGAGCGCCGGGACACCGGGTACTCCTTGACCTCGCTGCCGTCGTCGGGGGTGACGACGATGATGCGCGCCTTGTCGGTCTCCTCGATCTGCACGCGGCCGGCGGCCTCGGAGATCTGGGCGTGACCCTTGGGGGTGCGGGCCTCGAAGAGCTCGACCACGCGGGGCAGACCCTGCGTGATGTCGTCGGCCGAGGCCACACCACCGGTGTGGAAGGTACGCATCGTCAGCTGCGTGCCGGGCTCACCGATCGACTGCGCCGCGATGATGCCGACGGCCTCACCGATGTCGACGAGCTTGCCGGTGGCCAGCGAGCGGCCGTAGCACTTCGCGCAGGTGCCGGTGCGAGCGTCGCAGGTCAGCACCGAGCGGACCGTGACCTGCTCGATGCCGGCCTCGATGAGCTCGGCGATCTTGACGTCGCCGAGGTCCTCGCCCGCCACGGCGAGCACCGCGCCCGTCTCCGGGTGGGTGATGTCCTTGGCGGCCGACCGGGCGTACGCCGCGGTCTCGGCGTTCTCGTCCTTGACGACGACGCCGTTCTCGTCCTTGACGCCGATGACCTTGGGCAGGCCGCGCTCGGTGCCGCAGTCCTCCTCGCGGATGATGACGTCCTGCGACACGTCGACCAGACGACGGGTCAGGTAGCCCGAGTCGGCGGTCCGCAGCGCGGTGTCGGCCAGACCCTTGCGGGCACCGTGGGTGGAGATGAAGTACTCCAGCACGGAGAGACCCTCGCGGAAGTTGGCCTTGATCGGCCGCGGGATGATCTCGCCCTTCGGGTTGGCCACCAGACCACGCATGGCGCCGACCTGGTTGATCTGGTTGAAGTTACCCGAGGCACCCGAGTGCACCTGCACGTAGATCGGGTTGGTCGGGTTGGCCTCGAAGGTGGAGCGGAGGGCCTTGCCGACCTCCTGGCTCGCCTTCGTCCAGATCTCGATGAGCTCCTGGCGACGCTCCTCGTCGGTGACCAGACCGCGCTCGTACTGCTTCTGGATCTTCGCCGCCGACTCCTCGTGCACGGCCAGGATCTCGGCCTTGTTCGGGGGCGTGATGACGTCGTCGATCGACACGGTCACACCGGAGCGGGTCGCCCAGTGGAAGCCGTTGTCCTTGAGCGCGTCCAGGGACGCCGCGACGACGACCTTGGGGTAGCGCTCGGCGAGGTCGTTGACGATGGCGCCGAGCCGCTTCTTGCCGACCTCCTCGTTGACGTACGGGTAGTCGGCCGGCAGCGCGTCGTTGAAGATGGTGCGGCCCAGGGTCGTCTCGACCAGGGTGGCCACATCCTTCTCGACGCCCTCGAGGGCGACGTTGGTCAGCCGGATGCGCACCCGGTCCTGCAGCGTGATCTCGCCACGGTCGAAGGCCATGATCGCCTCGGCCGGGGAGGTGAAGCTGCGCAGGTGGGTCTCGCCGTCGACCTCGACCGTCGCCTCGCCACGCTCGGTGGTGAGGAAGAACAGGCCGATGATCATGTCCTGGGTCGGCATGGTCACCGGACGGCCGTCCGACGGCTTGAGGATGTTGTTGGTCGACAGCATCAGGATCCGCGCCTCGGCCTGGGCCTCGGCGGACAGCGGCAGGTGCACGGCCATCTGGTCACCGTCGAAGTCCGCGTTGAACGCGGTGCAGACGAGCGGGTGGAGCTGGATGGCCTTGCCCTCGATCAGCTGCGGCTCGAAGGCCTGGATGCCGAGGCGGTGCAGGGTGGGCGCACGGTTGAGCAGCACGGGGTGCTCGGTGATGACCTCTTCGAGGACGTCCCACACGACCGGACGCGCGCGCTCGACCATCCGCTTGGCGGACTTGATGTTCTGCGCGTGCGAGAGGTCGACGAGCCGCTTCATCACGAACGGCTTGAAGAGCTCCAGCGCCATCTGCTTGGGCAGACCGCACTGGTGCAGCTTCAGCTGCGGACCCGAGACGATGACCGAACGACCCGAGTAGTCGACGCGCTTGCCGAGCAGGTTCTGGCGGAAGCGACCCTGCTTGCCCTTGAGCATGTCGGACAGCGACTTCAGCGGCCGGTTGCCCGGGCCGGTGACGGGACGGCCACGGCGGCCGTTGTCGAACAGCGAGTCGACGGCCTCCTGGAGCATCCGCTTCTCGTTGTTGACGATGATCTCCGGCGCGCCCAGGTCCAGCAGCCGCTTGAGGCGGTTGTTGCGGTTGATGACGCGGCGGTAGAGGTCGTTGAGGTCGGAGGTCGCGAACCGGCCACCGTCGAGCTGCACCATCGGGCGCAGGTCCGGCGGGATGACCGGCACGGCGTCGAGGACCATGCCGACCGGCTTGTTGCCGGTCTTGCGGAAGGCCTCGACGACCTTGAGCCGCTTGAGGGCACGGACCTTGCGCTGGCCCTTGCCGGTGGCGATGGTCTCGCGCAGGCTCTCGACCTCGGCGTCGAGGTCGAAGGACTGCAGGCGCTTCTGGATCGCCGTGGCGCCCATGTGGCCCTCGAAGTACTTGCCGAACCAGTTCTTCATCTCGCGGTAGAGGACCTCGTCACCCATGAGGTCCTGCACCTTGAGGCTCTTGAACGTGTCCCAGACCTCCTCGAGGCGGTCCAGCTCGCGCTGGGCGCGGTCGCGCAGCTGCTTGAGCTCGCGCTCGGCACCGTCACGGACCTTGCGGCGCTGGTCGGCCTTGGCACCCTCCGCCTCCAGGGCGGCGATGTCCTCCTCCAGCTTCTTGGTGCGGTCCTCGAGGCCGGCGTCGCGGCGCTTCTCGATCGACTCACGCTGGAGCTGGATCTTGCCCTCGAGCGAGGACAGGTCGCGGTGGCGAGCGTCCTCGTCGACGGCGGTGATCATGTACGCCGCGAAGTAGATGACCTTCTCGAGGTCCTTCGGGGCGAGGTCGAGCAGGTAGCCGAGGCGGCTCGGGACACCCTTGAAGTACCAGATGTGGGTGACCGGCGCGGCCAGCTCGATGTGGCCCATCCGCTCACGGCGGACCTTCGAGCGGGTCACCTCGACGCCGCAGCGCTCGCAGATGATGCCCTTGAAGCGGACCCGCTTGTACTTGCCGCAGTAGCACTCCCAGTCCCGGGTGGGACCGAAGATCTTCTCGCAGAAGAGGCCGTCACGCTCGGGCTTGAGCGTGCGGTAGTTGATGGTCTCCGGCTTCTTGACCTCGCCGTGGCTCCACGTGCGGATGTCCTCCGCGGTGGCCAGGCCGATCTGAAGCTGGTCGAAGAAGTTCACGTCGAGCACGATGGCTGCTGTCCTTCGTTAGTACTTGAAGATTTGAGGCTGGGGACTGACGGGTGGGACGCGCTTCGCGCGGCTGCTTGCCTGTTCCGGGAGGACAGGCGCTCGCTGCGCTCGCGCGTCCTCCCGGTCAGACTTCTTCGACGGAGGGGTTCTCGCGACGGGACAGGTCGATGCCCAGCTCCTCCGCAGCGCGGAAGACGTCCTCGTCGGCGTCCTTCAGCGCGATGGTGGAACCGTCCTGGGACAGCACCTCCACGTTGAGGCACAGCGACTGCATCTCCTTGACGAGGACCTTGAACGACTCCGGGATGCCCGAGTCGGGGATGTTCTCGCCCTTGACGATCGCCTCGTAGACCTTGACGCGACCGGGCACGTCGTCGGACTTGATGGTCAGCAGCTCCTGCAGGGCGTAGGCGGCGCCGTACGCCTCCATCGCCCAGACCTCCATCTCACCGAACCGCTGGCCACCGAACTGGGCCTTACCGCCCAGCGGCTGCTGCGTGATCATCGAGTAGGGGCCGGTCGAACGCGCGTGGATCTTGTCGTCGACCAGGTGGTGGAGCTTGAGGATGTACATGTAGCCGACCGAGACCGGGCTCTTGAACGGCTCGCCGGAGCGGCCGTCGAACAGGCTCGCCTTGCCGGTCTCCTTGACCATCCGGACACCGTCGCGGTTGGGCAGGGTCTGGCCGAGCAGGCCGGTGATCTCGTCCTCGCGCGCACCGTCGAAGACCGGCGTGGCCAGCTTCGTGTTGGGCTCGGCCTTGTCGGCGCCGATGGCGGTCAGGCGCTTGGCCCAGTCCTCGTCGGCGACGTCGGCACCGAGGTGCCAGCCCTGCTTGCCGAGCCAGCCGAGGTGCAGCTCGAGGATCTGGCCGATGTTCATGCGTCGCGGCACACCCAGCGGGTTGAGCACCACGTCGACCGGCGTGCCGTCCTCCATGAACGGCATGTCCTCGATGGGCAGGATCTTCGCGATGACACCCTTGTTGCCGTGACGGCCGGCGAGCTTGTCCCCCACGGAGATCTTGCGCTTCTGCGCGACGTAGACGCGGACCAGCTGGTTGACACCCGGCGGGAGCTCGTCGCCCTCCTCGCGGTCGAAGACGCGCACGCCGATGACCGTGCCGGACTCACCGTGCGGCACCTTCATCGAGGTGTCGCGGACCTCGCGCGCCTTCTCACCGAAGATCGCGCGGAGCAGGCGCTCCTCGGGGGTCAGCTCGGTCTCGCCCTTGGGCGTGACCTTGCCGACCAGGATGTCACCGGTCGACACCTCGGCACCGATCCGGATGATGCCGCGCTCGTCGAGGTCGGCGAGCATCTCCTCGCTGACGTTCGGGATGTCGCGGGTGATCTCCTCGGGGCCCAGCTTGGTGTCGCGGGCGTCGACCTCGTGCTCCTCGATGTGGATCGAGGTGAGGACGTCCTCCTGCACCAGGCGCTGGCTGAGGATGATCGCGTCCTCGTAGTTGTGGCCCTCCCACGGCATGAAGGCCACGAGCAGGTTGGTGCCCAGCGCCATCTCGGCCATGTCGGTGCACGGACCGTCGGCGATCGGCGAGCCGGCCTCGACCCGGTCGCCCGCCTCGACCAGCGGACGCTGGTTGATGCAGGTGCCCTGGTTGGAGCGCTTGAACTTCGCGAGGCGGTACGACGAGTAGGTGCCGTCGTCGTTCATGGTCTCGACGAGGTCGGCGGAGACCTCCTTGACCACGCCCGCCTTGGTCGCGACGACGACGTCGCCGGCGTCGACCGCGGCGCGGAACTCGATGCCGGTGCCGACGATCGGGCTGTCGCTCTTGATGAGCGGCACGGCCTGACGCTGCATGTTGGCGCCCATCAGCGCGCGGTTGGCGTCGTCGTGCTCGAGGAACGGGATCAGAGCGGTCGCGACCGACACCATCTGGCGCGGCGAGACGTCCATGTAGTCGACCTCGTTGCCCGGGATCTCGGAGACCTCGCCCTGGCGCAGGCGCACCAGCACCCGGTCCTCGGCGAACTTGCCGTTGGCGTCGAGCACGGCGTTGGCCTGTGCGATGACGTAGCGGTCCTCGTCGTCGGCGGTGAGGTAGTCGATCTGGTCGGTGACCCGGCCGTCCTCGACCTTGCGGTACGGCGTCTCGACGAAGCCGAACGGGTTGATCCGGCCGTAGGAGGCCAGCGACCCGATCAGACCGATGTTGGGGCCTTCCGGGGTCTCGATCGGGCACATGCGGCCGTAGTGCGACGGGTGGACGTCGCGGACCTCCATGCCGGCGCGGTCACGGGAGAGACCACCGGGGCCGAGCGCGGAGAGACGACGCTTGTGCGTCAGGCCCGCGATCGGGTTGGTCTGGTCCATGAACTGCGAGAGCTGCGAGGTGCCGAAGAACTCCTTCAGCGCCGCGACCACGGGACGGATGTTGATCAGGGACTGCGGCGTGATCGCCTCGACGTCCTGGGTCGTCATCCGCTCGCGGACCACGCGCTCCATGCGGGCCAGGCCGGTGCGGAGCTGGTTCTGGATCAGCTCGCCGACCGTGCGCATGCGGCGGTTGCCGAAGTGGTCGATGTCGTCGGCGGAGACCGGGAGGTCCTTGCCGTCGGCGTCCGTGCGGATCTCGCCGCCGATGGCGGTGACGTGCTGGTCGCCGTTGTGCAGCTGGACGATGTACTTGATGGTCGCGACCATGTCGGCGATCGTCATGGTCTGCTGGTCGAAGGCCTCGTGCGAGCCGAGCTTCTTGTTGACCTTGTAGCGACCGACCTTGGCCAGGTCGTAGCGCTTCGGGTTGAAGTAGTAGTTCTTCAGCAGCGTCAGCGCGGCCTCACGCGTCGGCGGCTCGCCCGGGCGGAGCTTGCGGTAGATGTCGAGCAGCGCGTCGTCAGGACCCTGGGTGTTGTCCTTCTCCTCGGTCAGCTGGATCGACTCGTACTGACGCAGGTCGGCCATGACGGCCTCGTAGTCGTACTCCTCGCCGGTGTCCTCGGCGACGGCCTGGAGGGCCTTGAGCAGGACCGTGACGTTCTGCTTGCGCTTGCGGTCGAGGCGGACGCCGACCATGTCGCGCTTGTCGATCTCGAACTCCAGCCACGCGCCGCGGCTCGGGATCAGCTTGGCCGTGAAGATGTCCTTGTCGGAGGTCTTGTCGGCGGTGCGCTCGAAGTAGACACCCGGCGAACGGACGAGCTGCGAGACGACGACGCGCTCGGTGCCGTTGATGACGAAGGTGCCCTTGGGGGTCATGAGCGGGAAGTCGCCCATGAAGACCGTCTGGCCCTTGATCTCACCGGTCTCGTTGTTGGTGAACTCGGCGGAGACGTAGAGCGGGGCGGAGTAGGTGAGGTCCTTCTCCTTGCACTCGTCGACGGTGTACTTCGGGTCGTAGAAGACCGGGTTCTCGAACGAGAGCGACATGGTCTCGGAGAAGTCCTCGATCGGGGAGATCTCCTCGAAGATCTCCTCGAGGCCGGACTTGAACGTGGCGTCGACGCCAGCGGCGATACGGGCCTCGATCCGGGACTTGTGCGCCTCGTTGCCGATCAGCCAGTCGAAGCTGTCGGTCTGGAGCGAGAGGAGCTGCGGGAGTTCCAGCGGCTCGGTGATCTTCGCGAACGAGATGCGGGACTTACCGGGGGTGGTGCGCGCGGCCAAGAGTTGTCCTTCGACGGGTTCGACTCTTCGAGAGCGCCCTGACCCACCACGTCATCGGCCACCGGGCAGGCCGAAGCGCATCTGAGGGCAGGCGCAAGGAGCCACGATACACGAAGCACGAGCGCTCCACAATGTCGGCTGCGTAACCCTCACACAGCCGAGGAGCGCTCCCATCGGCGGCCGGCGACGGACCGGTGCGCCGATCATGCTCGGCAAGCCCGCCGAGGTCAAGCCCGCCGCGGGCGAGCCTGCGAGCCCGCGGACGACGGGCGCAGGTCGAGGAGCGCCGGCGACCTCGCGCCGCGAAGCAAGCGAGATCGCGGCGCGTCACGAGACCAGGTGAGGTGCTGCCGGGACCGTACGGGCCGAGTCGGCGAGGAGCTCCGGCGAGCTCGCGCCCCGACCCCCGCCCGCGTCAGCCGCCGCAGGAGTCGTCGGTGCAGAGGTCGTCGAGGAGCCACTTCGACTCGCTCCCGGCGACCTTGACCAGGTTGAACGTGGCCCACATCCGTAGCACGAACGGCTCCTGGTCGGCCTTGGTGACGTACTGGTCGATGAACACCACCACCGTCGCCCGGTCGCCGTCGGCGCTGACCCGGGTCAGGGCGGTGCCGGCCGCCTTGGCCTCGACGACGACCTTCTGGGTCTCGGCCTCCTTGGTGATCTCCGGCCAGCCACGCTCGGTCTTCGCCCGAAACCCGTCAGTCATGTACTGCGCGCGTCGCTCGAGGTCGGCGGCCATCGTCTTGTGGTTGTAGGACAGCACCGGCGCGACCATCTGCTCCGCAGCTCCCTCGGCCGCCAGCGCCGCGCGCTCGGTCGCGACGTTGCGGGCCGTCAGCTCCTTGGCGGACTGCTCTCCGTCGGCGCCGGGCCTTGACAGGAGGAACACGGCCAGCGCGACCGACAAGACGGCGGCGACGGCCACCACCGCGAGGGCCACCACGCCCGGGCCGTCGCCCGCGGCCTTCGGCGGCGCGGCGGGGCTCGCCGCCACGCTCGGCGCGTCCGGCTCGCCGGGCACTGCCTTCGCCTGCTTCGCGGTGTCGGCTGCGGCGGCCGCGTCGCGCTCCGCGGTGAGCTCGGCGTCGTAGGCCGCTCGACGCTCGGCGTCGAGCAGCACGCTGGCGGCGTCGCTGTAGGCGCGGAAGCGGCGCTCGGTCGGGTCGAGGTCCGCGATCGCGGTCTTCCAGGCGGCGCGGATCTCCTCCTCGGAGGCGCTCTCGGGCACGTCGAGCAGGTCGTAGAGGTTGGTGTTCACTGGCCCTCCCCCGTGCTCGCCGACGGCGACGGCGCACCGGACGGCTGCTGCGACGGCTGGCCGGACGGCGCGCCGGCGCCGCCCTCGGGGATCGAGGCCTCGCCGAAGGAGGGCAGCTCGTCGTCGAGATCGTCGAGATCGTCGACCAGCCAGGTGCCGTGCTGCTTGACGAGGGAGACCTCGTAGCGGAACCGGAGCGGCTCGAACGGCACCCGCTTGGACGCGTCGTCGGGCGCGGACGGGTCGGGCGCGGTGAACTGGACGACGCCGGCGACCAGCAGCTCGGCCGAGTCGTCGTCGATGCTGGCCACGCCGACGGCGTACGGCGTGCCGATGCGGTCGATCTGGGTCTGCTTGACCGTCTCCTCGGCGTACCCGACGTTCTTGTCGAACACCGTGCGGAACTTGGCGGTCATCAGCTTGCCGAGCGCGGCGTAGTCGGGCATCTTGCCGGCGCTGTCGAGCAGGTCGGGTCCGTAGGTGTTGAACCGCTGCACGAAGGTCTTGCCCGCGGCGAGGACCAGCTCGCGGTCGGCCGACTCGTCGCGCGGCGGGTCGATGAGCGAGTCGAGCCGCTTGCCGGGGTTGGAGCCGGCGCCCTTGTCGACGAGCGTCCACACGCTGACGCCGAGCGCCGCGACGACGACGCCGAGCAGCAGCCCGATCACGCTCCACCGGAGCGTGGCACTGGTGTTCTTCACCCGCGACGCCTCACCGGCTGGTGGGGTCGAGCAACGGTTGGAGGTAGAGCCACTTCCACGAGTCCTTCCCCAGCGACGGCGGCGCCACGTTACCGCGCGCGTCCGACCACTCGGGGGCCTGGGCCGTCACGCCCCAGGTCAGCTCACCCGTCGCCGGGTCCTTGCGGACGCCGATGTCGTAGCCCTGCACGCCGGGCGCGACCCGCGGCAGGTTCTGCAGGCCGCGCGGGTTGCTCTTCGTGATCGGCTCAGTGCACCCCACGTTGTCGGGCATCGGAGCGTTGCCGCGGTCCGACTCCGGGTTGCGGCGGGTCTTGAGGTAGCCCGCGTAGCAGGGGGTGCTGGTCGGCGACAGGATCAGGCCGAAGTGGGCGTCCCACAGGCCGCTGGGGCTCTTGCCGACGACGACCTGGCCCGCGCTGACGGCGTACGGGTAGACGACGAGCATCTGCTTGAGCGCGTCGAGGTGCTTGACCACGACCTCACCGGTGGCGACCAGGTTGGCGAGCAGCTCGCTGAGCTCGACTCCGTTCTGCTCGAGGAAGGTCCGCAGCTGGGTCGCGGCGACCGAGCCGGAGTCGATCACCTTGCGCAGGGACGGGTCCGCACCGGCGAGCGCCGAGCTGAACAGCGACAGCTGCTGGGCGAAGGTTCGCAGCGACGACTCCGAGGCGACCTGCCCCTGCAGGACGGTGTTGCCGTCCTTGATGAGGGCGGTGGTGAGGTCGAAGTTCTCGTCGGCGGTCTCGATGAAGGAGTTGCCGGTGTCGATGATCCGCTGCAGGTCCGGGCCGGTGCCGGCGAACGCCTGGCCGAGCTCGTGGACCGTGGTCTGCAGGGCCTCCCGGTCGACGCTGGCCACCGTCGCCGACAGGTCGCCGAGCAGCTTCTCGGTCGCGAGCGGGGTCGCGACGTCGCTGATCTCGGAGCCCTCGCGGAGGAAGGGGCCGCCGTCGACCTGCGGCTGCAGCTCGACGTACTGCTCGCCGACCGCCGAGCGGTTGCCGACAAGCGCGCGCGAGTCGCTGGGGATCTGGTCCCACTTCTTGTCGATGTCGAGCTTCACGTCGACGCCCTCGTCGGTGAGCACCAGGTCGCCGACGGTGCCGATGCCGATGCCGCGGTAGGTGACCTCGGCGCCGGTGAAGATGCCGCCGGACTGCGGGTAGTGGGCCGTCACCGTGTAGCTGCGGTCGACGACCATCCGGTCGAGCTTGGCGTAGCGGGCGCCCACGAAGGAGACGCCGACCAGGGTGATGATCGCGAAGACGATGAGCTGGATGCGAGTGCGACGGGTGATCACTGCGCCGACCTCTCCTTCTGCGCCGTCTGCCGGTCCGGCTGCGTCGTGAGCGGCGCGGCGTACAGGCTGACCAGGTCGGCGTCGTAGGCCGCGTCGAAGTCGTTCCACATGGTGTCGGCCTGGCTGTGCCCGCCCGGCGCCGGCCGACCGAGGCCGTTGCCAGACAGCACGCTCGAGAGCAGCGAGCCGAGCGGGTTGGCGCCGGCGGTCGGGCTGCCGGCCGCCGCGGCCGGCTTGGACCCGCCGGTCAGGGCACAGAGCAGCTTCACGGCGGCGCACACGTTGTCGAGCAGGTACTGCGGCAGCTTCAGGCAGGCCTGCACGTCCACCGGCGTCTTCAGGCAGGTCTGGAGCGTCTGCGTGACGCCCGAGCACAGCGTCTTCAGGTCGACCAGCTGGTCGAGCGGCAGGTCAGGCAGGTCGTTGAGCGGGATGCAGACCAGGTCGGGCAGGCGCAGGTTGCCGAGGTCGAGCTGCAGGTCGACCGACAGGTTGACGTAGTCGCCCATGTGCAGGTTGCGGGCCACCTGCGGGTCGCGGCCGACGGCGTCGTCGACGAACGGGTAGGTCAAGAAGGTGCTGAAGCCCTTGGCGAAGTCGTCGCCGGCCTGGGCGATCTGGTACAGCACCGGGTCCAGCATCTTGAGCGTGTCGACCGTGGCGGTCTTCGTGGTCTTGATGACCCGGACGCCGACGTCGCTGAGCTGGGTCAGCCCGTCGAGCATCTTCACCAGGTCCTCGCGCTGACGGTCGAGCGAGTCGAGGGCGCTCGGAAGCTCCTCGAGCGCCCGGTCGATGCTCGCCTGGTGCTTCTTGGCCGTCACGGCGAGCCGGTTGACCGACTCGATCGCGTTGACGATGTCCTGCTTGCGCTGGTCGAGCTGGCCCATCAGCGACGAGACCTGGGTGAGCACCGACTTCGCGGAGTCCTCCCGGCCCTCGAGGGCGAGGTTGAGCTCGGTCGAGATCGTCTTCAGCTGGGCGATGCCGCCGCCGTTGAGGACCAGGCTGAGCGCGCCCAGCACCTCCTCGACCTCCGGGTTGCGGCCGCCGTCCTTGATCACGTCGCCGTCGGACAGCCGGCCCTGCGCGCCGGTGGGCGGCGCCGCGAGGGACACGAACTTCTCGCCGAGCAGGCTGGTCTGGCGGATCGAGGCGACCGGGTTGTCCGGCAGGTCGACGTCCTTGCGCAGCTCGAGGGTGACCACGGCCTGGTAGCCGTCGAGGCGGACGTCGGTCACCTGGCCGACGGCGACGTCGTTGATCTTGACCGACGACTTGGGGACCAGGTCGAGGACGTCGTCGAAGCGGACGCTGACCGTGATCGGGTCCTTGCCGGTGTCGGCGCCACCGGGCAGCGGCAGCTGGTAGACGTCGAAGTCGCAGCCGGTGAGCAGGACCGCGCCGGCGAGCAGCGCGGCCGCGGCCCGGAACCGGTTGCGGAGGCCGGTACGGCGGGTCATCGGTCCACCTCCACCAGGCCGTTGAGCGTCGGGTCGTAGGGCTGTCCGTACCAGGAGCCGGTGCCGAACGGCGCGGCGCGGGGCAGCAGCTTGTCGACCAGGCCGCACAGGTCGCCCTTCTTGTCGACCGCCGACACCAGGGCACACACGACCGCGGCGGGGTTGGACGTCAGCTCGTGCACCAGGTTGCCGATGTTGGCGTTGGTGTCGAGCGTGGCGTCCTTCGGATTGTAGGTGTGGTAGAGGTTCGTCAGCGCCAGCGGACCGGCCCGGAGCAGTTCGTCGAGGGCCCCGCGCTGGCGGACCAGCACCTTGGCCACCCGGTTCACGTCGCGGATGTTGCGGCCGAGCACGTCGCGGTTGCGCTTGACGAAGCGCGCGACCTGGTCGAGCGCCGTCCCGAGGTTCGACAAGGCGGTCGTCAGCTCCTGGCGCTCGTCGGCCAACAGCGCGGAGACGTCGCCGAGAGAGGAGTTGAAGTCACGGACCGTGGTGTCGTTGTCGGCCAGCGTCTTGAGGAAGGACTCGAGCTGCGTGGCCGACTCGAAGAGGTCGTCCTTGTTGTTGTCGAGCGTCTCGCTCAGCCGACCGAAGTCCTTGATCGTCTGGTGGAACTGGGCGCCCTGTCCGCCGAAGTTCTTCGCGGTCTGCTGGAGGAGGTCGCTGAGGGCGCCCTCCTTGTTGGCACCCTCCGGACCGATGGCGACGGTCAGCTTGTCGATGCTGCCGTAGACCTCGTCGAGCTCGAGCGGGACCGCGGTCTTGCTGGCGTCGATGACGGTGTTGTCGGCCATCACCTTGTCGCCGTCCTCGAAAGCCGGCGCAAGCTGGATGTAGCGGTCACCGACGACGGAGGGCGAGACGATGACGGCGTCGGCGTCGGCCGGCACCTTCACCTCGGAGTCGTAGTCCATGACGACCTTGACCTTGGTGCCCTGCGGCACGACCTCGCGGACCCGGCCGACCGGGATACCGAGGATCCGGACCTCGCTGCCCTCGTAGACCGACACGGCCCGCGGGAAGTAGGCGGTCACGGTCTTGTCGCTGCCGCCACTGCCGAACATCCAGACCACGCCGGTGACGACCAGGACCCCGATGACGGCCAGCGGCAGCCAGCGCCGCGCCCCGTTCACTGTCCCACCGCCACGGGCGCCGGAGGAAGGTTGAAGATGTAGGTGTCGAACCACGGCCCGTTGCCGAGCGTGCTCGCGAAGACGCGGTAGAAGGGCGCCATCAGGTGGATCGAGTCCTCAAGGTTGTCCTCGTTCTTCTTCACGACCTGCAGCACCGAGTCGAGGTGGTCCAGCGCGGGCTTGAGGTCGGCCCGGCTGTCCTTGATCAGGCCGGTCAGCTTCGTGCTCAGCGTGCTCGTCGACTCCAGCAGCCGGTGGATCTGCGCCTTGCGCTGGAGCAGCGCGGCGAACAGGGTGTCGGCGTCCTTCATCAGCGCGACGATGTCGTCGTCGCGCGAGTCGAGGACCGTCGAGACCCGGTTGAGGTTCTTGAGCAGCGAGTTGATCTCGTCGTCGCGGGAGGCCACCGTCTCCGCCAGCGAGGAGAGGCCGTCGAGCGCCGAGCGGAACTCCTCGGGCGTATTGCGGGTCAGGTCGGCCAGCGTGGTCAGCGCGCCGGCGAGCTGGTCGGTGTCGATGTCGGCGGACGTCTCGGCGAGGCCGGAGAAGGCGTCGACGATGTCGTACGGCGAGCTGGTGCGCTCGACCGGGATGACCGAGTCCTCGGCGAGCTGACCCTGACCGGCCGGGTCGAGGGACAAGAACATCGAGCCGAGGATGGTCTTCACCTTGATGTCGGCGCGGGTCTCGTCCCCGAACGGGGTGTCGGTCTTGACCTTGAACGCGACCTTGACCGAGTTGCCGTCGAGCTCCATCGAGGTGACCTGGCCGACGCGGACACCGGCGATGCGCACCTCGTCCTTCGGCTTGAGGCCGCCGGCCTCGGAGAAGGACGCGTAATAGGTGTCGCCGCCGCCGATGAGCGGCAGGTCGTTGGCGCGGAACGCCGCGACCAGGCCGAGCAGCAGCACGGCGATGCTCACCGCGCCGATCACCACGGGATTGCGTTCGCGGAAGGGCTTCATGTCCTCAGTCCTCCCTCATCCGAGCGTGCAGCGGTCGGCGGTCACGCCGACGGAGGCGCTGACCGGGTTGTTGAGGCCGGGGACCTTGATCGTGGCCTTGAAGTGGCACAGGTAGAAGTTGAACCAGGAGCCGTAGGTCGCCGTACGGCCGATCTTGGTGAGCTTGATCGGCAGCACCTGGAGGGAGCGGTCGATCTCCTGGCGGTTGTCGTCGAGGGTGCCGGCGACCCTGCGCAGCTCCTTGATGTCCTTGACGAACGGGTCCTTGATGTCGGTGACGAGCGCGGCCGTCTGCACCGACAGCTCGGAGATCGAGTCGAGGGAGCCGAGGATCGCCTCGCGGTCCTCGTTGAGCCCGCCGACCAGGCTGCGGAAGCTGTCGATCAGGTTGGTCAGCTGCTTGTCGCGGTCCGCGACGTGGTCGAGGACGTAGTCGAGGTTGGTCAGCAGCTCGCCGATCACCTGGTCGCGGTCGGCCAGGGTCTGGGTGACCGACGCCGTGCTGGACAGCAGGCCCTCGACAGTGCCGCCCTCGCCCTGGAAGACCTGGACGATCTCGTAGGACAGCTTGTTGATGTCGTCGGGCGAGAGCGCCTGGAACAGCGGCTTGAAGCCGTTGAAGAGCACGGTCAGGTCGAGCGCGGGCTTGGTCCGGTCGACCGGGATCGCGGCGTTCTCCGCGAGCCGCTGACCGCTGTCGCCCTCCTGGGTCAGCGAGATGTAGCGCTGTCCGATCAGGTTGCGGTACTTGACCGTGGCGTGGGTGGCGTCGTCGAGCCGGGTCTCGGAGTCGACCGTGAAGCTCACCCGGGCACGGTCGGCCGCGACGATCTCGACCTTCTGGACGGTGCCGACCTTGACGCCGGCGATCCGGATGTCGTCGCCCTTGTTGACGCCCGTGGCGTCGACGAAGTCGGCGGCGTACTCCTTGGTGGCGCCGAAGGACAGGTTGCCGATGGTGATGATCAGGACGCTCGTCGCGAGCGCGGTCAGCACCATGAACACGACCAGGCGGACCAGGTCGCCGCTGGTCTTCTTGTCGAGGCCGCGCAGGTTCATCGCACACCTCCCGCGAGGAGGGGACCGGCCAGCAGCACGGTCAGGTCGCTGCTCGCGCCGTACTCCTCGTCGAGCGCGCCGCGCAGGGCGGTGACGTCGTCGGGGCTGCCGGTGTAGCCGGTGGCACCGGGAGCGGGCCGCAGGTTCCCCTTGCCGGTGTCGCCGTTCATGCCGTCGTTGAGGGACGGCAGCGGCGGGATCGGGTTCTCCTGGCTGTAGGGGATGTCCGGCAGACCCAGGCAGTTGGGGCCGCGGTCCTCACCGAACTTCGGCCGGTCCTTGGGGGTGTACTTGCGGGGCTGGTCCTGCAGCGTCTCGAGCACGATGTGCAGCTCGTAGCCGCGGAACGCCTCCGCCAGCCGCCCCTGGGCCTTGACGATGCCGGCCGCCATGCACGGGATGGTCGGCGCGTAGCGGGCCACGACCGCGAGGGTCTGGGTGCTCAGCTCTCCAGCCCGCTTGAGCCGCTCGGCGTTGGCGTCGAGGAAGGACCGTGCGGTGTCGGAGAAGCTGCGGATGTCGCGCAGCGTGGCGCTCAGCGCCGCCTCGCGCTCCTCGATGGTGCCGGTGGTCTTCACGGTGTCGTCGAGGATCTGGGCCACCTGGGGGAGGATGTCGGCGTAGGTGTCGGAGACCTGGGCGGTCAGCTTGAGGTCCTCGAGCAGCGCCGGGATCTGCGGGTTGAGCCGCTTGAGGTAGCCGTCGAGCGTCTCGAGGTTCTTGCCCAGCAGCTCGCCGCGGCCCCCGAGGGCGGTGGCGACCGCGGTCAGCGTCGCGTTGAGGTCGGCGGGCTGCACCGTGCGCAGCAGCGGGTAGAGGTCGGAGAGGACCTCCTCGAGCTCGGTCGAGACCACGGTGCGGTCGATCGTCGCGCCGGCACGCATGGTGCCGCTCGGACCGGTCTCGGGCACCACGAGAGACACGTACTTCTCGCCGAACAGCGTCTTCGGCACGATCGAGCCGGTGACGTTGGCCGGGATCACGCCGATCTTGTCGGGGTAGATGCCGAGGGTCAGCTCGGCCCCGGCGGCACCCGAGCGGGCCTCGAGCACCTCCCCCACGATCACGCCGCGGACCTTGACGTCGGCACGGGTGGGGAGCTGGAGGCCGATCGAGGACGTCTCGAGCGTGACCTCGTCGTAGTCGGTGAACTTCTTGGTGAAGGTCGCGTAGGTGAGCCACACGCCGAGCAGCAGCAGCGACACGAAGATGACGCCGAGCGCCTTGTGGGCGGACAGGATCCGGTCCATCAGCCAATCACCCCGCGAGCCTGACGGTGGTCGAGGCACCCCAGATGGCCATCGACAAGAACAGGTCGATCACGTTGATCGCGACGATGCTCGTGCGCACCGCGCGACCCACGGCCACGCCCACGCCGGCGGGACCGCCGGAGGCGGTGTAGCCGTGGTAGCAGTGGATCAGGATCACGACCACGGCGAACACCAGCACCTTGCCGAACGACCACAGCACGTCGCCGGGTGGCAGGAACTGGTTGAAGTAGTGGTCGTAGGTGCCTGTCGACTGGCCGTAGAACTGGGTCACCACGAGCCGGCTGGCGACGTACGACGACAGCAGGCCGACGACGTAGAGCGGGACGATCGCGACGAGCCCGCCGATGACCCGGGTGGTCACCAGGAACTGCATCGACGGGATCGCCATCACCTCGACGGCGTCGATCTCCTCGGAGATCCGCATGGCGCCGAGCTGGGCGGTGAAGCCACAGCCCACGGTCGCCGCGAGCGCGATGCCCGCGACCAGCGGCGCGATCTCACGGGTGTTGAAGTAGGCCGACACGAAGCCCGCGAAGGCGGCCGTGCCGAGCTGGTTGAGCGCGGCGTAGCCGGACAGGCCGACCTGGGCGCCGGTGAAGAAGGTCATGCCGATGATGACGCCGACCGTGCCGCCGATGACGGCGAGCGCGCCCGAGCCGAGGGTGACCTCGGCCAGGATCCGCAGGATCTCGCGCGGGTAGCGCTTGACCGAGCGCGGCAGTGCCAGCAGCACCTTGATGTAGAAGGACAGCTCGTGACCGAGGTTGTCCAAGCTCTTCATGGGCCGGTCGTAGATCGCCTTGATGTTCGCCATGTCCTCGCCCCTAACCCGTCTTCGGGGGCACGACCTGGAGGTAGATCGTGCTCAAGGTGAAGTTGACGACGAACAGGAGCAGGAAGGTGATGACGACGGACTCGTTGACCGCGTCGCCGACGCCCTTCGGGCCGCCCCCGGCGTTCATGCCCTTGTAGGAGGCGACGATCGCGGCGATCAGACCGAACACCAGCGCCTTGATCATGCCGATCCACACGTCGGGCAGCTGGGCCAGGGCGGTGAAGCTGGCGAGGTAGGCACCCGGCGTACCGTCTTGGAGGATGACGTTGAACACGTAGCCGCCGCCCACGCCGACGACGCTCACCATGCCGTTGAGGAAGACCGCGACGAGCATGCAGGCGAGGACCCGGGGCACCACGAGGCGCTGGATCGGGTCGATGCCCAGCACCATCATGGCGTCGAGCTCCTCCCGGATCTTGCGTGCCCCGAGGTCGGCCGCGATGGCCGAGCCGCCCGCGCCGGCGATCAGCAGGGCGGTCGCGATCGGGCCGGCCTGCTGGATGACTGCGAGCACGGAGGCGGAGCCGGTGAAGGACTGGGCGCCGAACTGCTTGATCAGGCCACCGACCTGCAGTGCGATGACCGCACCGAAGGGGATCGCGACCAGCGCGGTCGGGATGATCGTGACCGACGCGATGAACCAGGCCTGCTGGATGAACTCACGGCCCTGGAACGGGCGACGGAACAGCGCACGGCCGACGTCGAGCGCGAACGCGAACAACTTGCCCGCGGTCCCGACGGGGGCGACCACGCGCGCAGCAGTGAGCGACACCTACCGCCCCTTTCCTTGTCCTTGTGTGTCGTTCCCCATGGAGTGCTGCTGGTTCAGTGCTGCTGGCTGCCCGATGCGTGCTCGGCCTCGCGGGTGAACGAACCAGGGGGCGGGGTGACTCCGTTGGCCCGGCACCACGCGCCCGGCGCGGCCTGCGCCCGCCGCGGGATGCCGTTGGAGGGCTCCATCTGCAGCGGGATCGGCGGCAGCGGCGGCAGGTCCATGTCCTTCTCGGCTGCCAGCTGGTCGGCGTCCTTCTCCTCCGACATGCCGATCGGCCCGATCGTCTGCGCGTTGAGGAACTGGCGCACAACAGGCTCGTCCGAGGACAGCAGCATCTCGCGCGGGCCGTACATGGCCAGGTGCTTGTGGTAGAGCAGGCCGATCTGGTCGGGCACCACACGGACGCTGTGGATGTCGTGCGTCACGATCAGGAAGGTCGCGTCGATCTGGGCGTTGAGGTCGACGAAGAGCTGGTTGATGAACGACGTGCGCACCGGGTCCAGACCGGAGTCGGGCTCGTCGATCAGCAGGATCTCGGGGTCGAGCACCAGCGCACGGGCCAGGCCGGCACGCTTACGCATACCGCCGGAGATCTCGCCCGGGAGCTTCATCTCCGCGCCGAGCAGACCGACCATGTCCATCTTCTCCATGACGATGTCGCGGATCTGGGACTCGGACTTCTTGGTGTGCTCGCGCAGCGGGAAGGCGACGTTGTCGTAGAGGTTCATCGAGCCGAACATCGCGCCGTCCTGGAACAGCACGCCGAACAGCTTGCGGATCTCGTAGAGCTCCTTCTCGGAGCAGGAGGCGATGTCGGTGCCCTCGATGACGATCGAGCCCTCGTCGGGCTTGATCAGGCCGATGAGCGCCTTGAGGAAGACGGACTTGCCGGTGCCCGACGGGCCCAGCATCACGGAGATCTCACCCGCGGGAAGAGTCAGCGTCACGCCCTTCCAGATCAGCTGCTTCCCGAACTGCTTGGTCAGGTTCGTGACCTGTACGTCGACGCCCATGTTCAA
Source organism: Nocardioides daeguensis (assembly GCF_019192965.1). Lineage (GTDB taxonomy): Bacteria > Actinomycetota > Actinomycetes > Propionibacteriales > Nocardioidaceae > Nocardioides > Nocardioides daeguensis. The sequence goes on along the minus strand of NZ_JAHTKU010000010.1, from coordinate 112,787 downwards.
CCCTCTCCCTACGTCCGCTCACCGGCCCCGGCTGCGAAGGAACAACGCAACCGCGTGGCGCACGTTACGCGGCATCCGTGGCACGCGTCACGCGTACCCGGACACCGAGACCCGAAAGGTACTGGCGAGTAGCACCTAGCGTCCAACTCGCGAGTAGTGATACGCGGACCTGCCCACATCCGGAAATGGCACGAGGCCGGCAGAGCAGTGCTCTGCCGGCCTCGTGACCGAGTGAGTCGTCTCAGGGACGGGTCACTTGAGGGTGACGGTGGCGCCGGCGCCCTCGAGGGCCTCCTTGGCCTTGTCAGCCGTCTCCTTGTTGACCTTCTCCAGGATCGCCTTCGGGGCGCCCTCGACGAGGTCCTTCGCCTCCTTGAGGCCGAGGGAGGTCAGCGCGCGGACCTCCTTGATGACGTTGATCTTCTTGTCACCAGCGGCCTCGAGGACGACGTCGAACTCGTCCTGGGCAGCGGCGTCGTCGCCACCGGCCGCGGCGCCGCCGGCGGCGGGGGCAGCGGCAACGGCAACGGGGGCAGCGGCGGTGACGCCGAAGGTCTCCTCGAACTGCTTCACGAACTCGGAGAGCTCGATGAGGGTCATCTCCTTGAACGCGTCGAGGAGCTCGTCGGTGGTGAGCTTCGCCATGGTGGCGGTTCCTTTCTTAAGGCCGGCCGGCGTGCGTACGTCGCGCAGCGGCCGAGGTTTCAACAGGTGGTGGTGACGCCGGGGCCTCAGGCCTCGGCGGTGTCGCCCTCGTCAGAGGCGGCCGCGTCCGCGTCGTCCGCGGCGGGAGCCTCGTCAGCGGGGGCCTCGGCAGCCTCGTCGGCAGCCGGAGCCTCCTCGGCGGCGACCGGCGTACCGGCACCACCTGCGAGGATCGAGGGGTCCTCCTGGGCCTTCGCCTCCAGGGCGCCGGCGAGCCGGGCAGCCTGGGCGAGCGGGGCGTTGAGGAGGTAGACGGCCTGGCTGAGCGAAGCGAGCATCGCGCCCGCCAGCTTGCCCAGGAGCACCTCGCGCGACTCGAGATCCGCCAGCTTGGCGATCTCCTTCGCGTCGAGGAGCGCACCGTCGAGAACGCCACCCTTGATGACAAGGGCGGGGTTCGCCTTGGCAAAGTCACGCAGACCCTTGGCCGCCTCGACGACGTCGCCCTGGATGAAGGCGATCGCGGTCGGGCCGGTGAGCAGGTCGTCGAAGCCCTCGATCCCCGCCTCCTTGGCGGCGATCTTGGCCAGCGTGTTCTTGACCACGGCGTAGCTGGCGTTCGCACCGAGGGAGCGGCGAAGGTCCTGCAGCTCCTTGACGGTGAGACCGCGGTACTCGGTCAGCACAGCGCCTGCGGACTCGCTGAAGGACTCAGCGATCTCCGCGACGGCGGCCTGCTTGTCTGCCCGCGCCATGGGTCTCCTTCCGGAATGGTTGACCACCGCGAAGTCTCCGTCGAACGACGAACGCCCCGAGCGCAGGCGCTCAGGGCGTGGACCTCGCGCACCAGGCGCTCGGTGTTGCTCTGATCCCCTGCGCAGGCCGTCCGCCTCTCGGCGGAACCTTCGGTCAGGGCTCGGAGCCCGGACGACCGGCGGTCTTAAGGTTTCAGTGGGCAACGGTACGGGGCCCGCCGGCGCGGGCCAAATCGGGACGGCCGGGCGCCGACCTCCGCGTCGCCGGGCCCGGTCTGGGGCGGTCCGTGAGCGAGCCGACGGGCGCGAGGACCGGACCGGGCGCGCGCATCCCGCGCGGACTTGGCACGATGGACCCGTGACCACCTCCGTGACGCCGCTGTCCGCCCTGTCCGCCGACGACCTCGCCGCGCGCCTGACGACGGTGCGCGCCGCCTACGACGAGCTCAAGGCCCGCGGCCTGAAGCTCGACCTGACGCGGGGCAAGCCCGGCGCCGACCAGCTCGACCTGTCGAACGCGCTGCTCGACCTGCCGTCGTCGTACCGCGACCGGTCAGGGGCGGACGTGCGCAACTACGGCGGCCTCGACGGCCTGGTCGAGATGCGCGAGATCTTCGCCGACCTGCTCGCTGTCGATGTCGCGAGCGTCGTGTGCGGCGGCAACTCCAGCCTCACGATGATGCACCAGGTGCTCACCGCGCTGCTGCTCAAGGGCGGCCCGGACTCGCCGCGGCCGTGGTCGCAGGAGCCGGTCGTGAAGTTCGTCTGCCCCGTCCCCGGCTACGACCGGCACTTCACCATGCTCGCCGAGCTCGGCATCGAGATGGTGAGCGTCCCGATGCACTCCGACGGCCCCGACGTCGCCGCCGTCCGCGCCCTCGTCGCCGACCCGAGCGTCAAGGGCATGTGGATCGTGCCGACGTACGCGAACCCGACGGGGGCGGTCTGCTCCGCCGAGGTCGCCGCCGAGCTGATGGCGATGCCGACCGCGGCCCCGGACTTCCGGATCCTGTGGGACAACGCGTACGCCGTCCACCACCTCACCGACGAGGAGACCAAGAGCGCCGACGCGCTCGGCCTGGCCGCCGCGTCGGGACACCCGAACCGGCCGATCATGTTCGCGTCGACCTCGAAGATCACCTGGGCCGGCGCCGGCGTCGCCGCGCTCGCCGCCTCCCCGGAGAACCGGGCGTGGTACCTCGAGCGCCTCGGCTTCGCCGCCATCGGCCCCGACAAGGTCAACCACCTGCGCCACGTGGAGCTCTTCGGCGACGCCGACGGCGTGCGCGCCCACATGCGCAAGCACCGCGACCTGATCGCACCGAAGTTCGCCGCGGTCGAGGATGCACTGTCCTCGCGCCTGACCGGCCTCGGCATCGCCGAGTGGACCGTCCCCACGGGCGGCTACTTCGTGAACCTCGACGTCCTCGACGGCACGGCGTCCCGCGTCGTCCAGCTCGCCAAGGAGGCCGGCATCGCGCTGACCCCTGCCGGGTCGGCGTTCCCGCACGGCAACGACCCGCGCGACCGCAACATCCGCCTGGCCCCCACCTTCCCGGTGCTCGCCGAGGTCGAGGCCGCGATGGCCGGCGTCGCCGTGTGCGTCGAGCTCGCGGCGCTGGAGCAGCTCACCGCCTGAGGAGTTCGACCGGCTGCATGGATCCCCGGACATCCGGGGATCCATGCGCTTGTCAGGGGTTGCAACCCCTGACAAGCGCATGGATCGCCTGCCCGCAGTGACGGGTGGGGCCGATGTGAACGCCACGTACGACGAGGCCCCGGTCACCGGACGGTGACCGGGGCCTCGTGCTGTGGTCGGTTCTCAGTGCGCCGCGACAGTTCGATGTTCCTGGGGACTGCCTCCTGGCGCGATGGAGCGAGGTGGACCCTTTCGAACCTGGGCGAGGTCGGGCCGCGCCGTGGGCAGAATCGGGCAACCCGGGGGCGTCCGGCATTCCTCGAAAAACGCGGACACCGGCCCGCTCCCGAAGGAGCAGACCGGTGTCTCGTGCGGTACGGGTGCCCGGGATCAGGCCTCGTCCTCGACCGCGACGTTCTTGATGCGGTTGGGGTCGACCTGGACGCCGGGGCCCATGGTCGTGGAGACGGTGACCTTCTTCAGGTAGCGGCCCTTGGAGCTGGCCGGCTTGAGCCGCAGCACCTCGTCGAGGGCGGCCGCGTAGTTCTCGGCGAGCTGCTGCTCGGAGAACGACGCCTTGCCCACGATGAAGTGGAGGTTGGCGTGGCGGTCGACGCGGAACTCGATCTTTCCGCCCTTGATGTCGGTCACGGCCTTGGCCGGGTCCGGCGTCACGGTGCCGACCTTCGGGTTCGGCATGAGGCCACGGGGGCCGAGCACGCGGCCGAGGCGGCCGACCTTGCCCATGAGGTCGGGGGTGGCGACCACGGCGTCGAAGTCGGTCCAGCCGCCGGCGACCTTGTCGATCAGGTCGTCGCTGCCGACGAAGTCGGCGCCGGCCTCGCGGGCGGCGTCGGCCTTGTCACCGTTCGCGAACACCAGGACGCGGGCGGTCTTGCCGGTGCCGTGCGGCAGGTTGACGGTGCCGCGGACCATCTGGTCGGCCTTGCGCGGGTCGACACCCAGACGCATGACGACGTCGACGGTCTCGTCGAACTTCTTCTTGCTGGCGGCCTTGGCGATCTTGATCGCGGCCAGCGGCGCGTAGAGCTCGTTCTTGTCGAACGTCTCGGCAGCCGCGCGGTAGGTCTTGCTGCGCTGCATGGTGGTTCCTTAGCTTGAAGAGGAGGTGTGGTCAGCGGGCCAGCGCGGCCCTTCCACGGTGATTCAGTCGACGGTGACGCCCATGGAGCGCGCAGTGCCCTCCACGATCTTCATCGCGGCGTCGATGTCGTTGGCGTTGAGGTCGGGGAGCTTCGTCGTCGCGATCTCGCGCACCTGGTCCTTGGTCAGCTTGCCGACCTTCTCCTTGTGCGGGACGCCCGAGCCCTTCTTGAGGCCGGCAGCCTTCTTGATCAGCTCCGCGGCCGGCGGGGTCTTCGTGATGAAGTCGAACGTCCGGTCCTCGTAGATCGTGATCTCGACGGGGATGACGTTGCCGCGCATGGACTCGGTCTGGGCGTTGTACGCCTTGCAGAAGTCCATGATGTTGACGCCGTGCGGACCGAGCGCGGTACCGACCGGCGGGGCCGGGGTGGCCGAGCCAGCCTGCAGCTGCACCTTGACCAGCGCGGCGATCTTCTTCTTGGGAGGCATTCCTCTATCTCTTTCTTCTCGTGGTCATGACGAGGCGTACGTCGTACGTCTCTGCCACGTCGCCGACCGGGGCCGGGCAACCTTGACATTCTCCGCGCCGAAGCCCGGAGAAGCGAAATTCAGACCCGCTGGATCTGGGAGAACGAGAGCTCGACCGGGGTCTCGCGGCCGAAGATCTCGACGAGCGCCTTGACCCGCTGGGACTCGGCGTTGATCTCGGTGATCGTCGCGTGGAGCGTGGCGAACGCGCCGTCGACGATGAGGACGGAGTCGTTGACGTCGAAGTCGGCGACCTCGATCGGCTTCTTGGCCGGGGTGACCGCGGCGCCGGGGGTGCTGGCGGCGGCGGCCTCGGCCTCGGCGGCGGCAGCGGTGACGACGGCCGGGGCGAGCATCTTCTCGACCTCGTCCATGCTCAGCGGCACGGGCTGGTGGCTGTGGCCGACGAAGCCGGTGACCGACGGGGTGTGCCGCACGGCGGCCCAGGACTCGTCGGTGAGGTCCATGCGGACCAGGACGTAGCCGGGGAGAACGGTGCGCTTGACCATCTTGCGCTGGCCGTTCTTGATCTCGGCGACCTCCTCGGTGGGGACCACGATCTCGTGGATGTAGTCCTCCATGTTGAGGGAGTGGATCCGGTTCTCGAGGTTCTGCTTCACCCGGTTCTCCATGCCGGAGTAGGTGTGCACCACGAACCAGTCGCCGGGCTTGGCCCACAGCTCGCGGCGGAACGCCTCGAGCGGGTCCTCGTCCGCGGCCTCGACCGGCTCCTCGTCGGCCTCGTCGGCCTCGGCGTCGTCGGCGTCGGCCTCGTCGTCAGCCTCGACCTCGTCGTCGGAGTCGTCGGAGTCGTCGTCCACGTCGAGCTCGTCGGCCTCGAAGGTCTCCTCGAGGCCGGTGTCCTCGGCGACGTCGGCGTCCGGGACGTCGACGACGTCGTGGGCCGCCTCGGCGAGCGCCTCGTCAGCCTGGGCCGGGTCGTACTGCTCGGACACGTGCTGCTCCATCAGTTGAAGAAAAACAGGATCGGCCGACGCGGGTGCGCGTCGGTGCTCAGATGTCGTCGGCGCCGGTGAAGACCTCGAACGCGAGCTTTCCGAGCGCGAGGTCGAGGACCGACACCAGGGCGATCATCACGAGGACGAAGGCGATGACGACGACGAAGTAGGTACCGAGCTGCTCCCGGGTCGGCCAGACGACCTTGCGGAGCTCGGCGACGACCTGGCGGTAGAAGGTCACCGGCCCGGTGCGGTTCTCGGGCCGCTTGCCACCCGAGGAGTCCTTGCGGCCTCCACGGACTGCCGGAGCATCCGCCACGCTGCTCACCTTCTCCTTGTCAGCAGCCGACCCTCCGGCCGGCTGGTCGTCACGTCTTGCAGGGCACGAGGGACTTGAACCCCCAACCTTCGGTTTTGGAGACCGATGCTCTGCCAGTTGAGCTAGTGCCCTCCGCGGCTTCTTCCCCCTGGCCCGGGTCCCGCCCTCGGGCGCGACTGAGCATGGGGGAAAGATCCACCGGAGAGCACTCTACAGACGCACCGGGTACCGACCAAAGTACGGACCAGTTCCAACGGTCAGCTCCCGGCCCCGGCTCGGCCCCGGGAGCCGCCGGTGTCACCCGTCGTCCTCCTAGGATGACCCCGTGCGGGATCTCACGGCGTTGCCCAAGGCGCACCTCCACCTGCACTTCACCGGGTCGATGCGCCACACCACCTTGCTGGAGCTGGCCGCCCGCGACGGGATCCACCTGCCCGACGCCCTCGTCGAGGAATGGCCGCCGCAGCTGACCGCGGCCGACGAGAAGGGCTGGTTCCGCTTCCAGCGCCTCTACGACGTCGCCCGGTCCGTGCTGCGCACCGAGGCCGACGTCCGCCGTCTCGTGCTCGAGGCCGCCGAGGACGACGTCACTGACGGCGGCCGCTGGCTGGAGATCCAGGTCGACCCGAGCGGGTACGCCGCCCGCTTCGGCGGCATCACCGCCTTCACCGACCTCGTCCTCGACGCCGTGCGCGACGCCTCCGCGCGCACCGGTCTCGGCATCGCGGTGGTCATCGCCGCGAACCGGACCCGCCACCCGCTGGACGCCCGCACCCTGGCCCGGCTCGCCAGCCAGTACGTCGACCGCGGGGTCGTCGGCTTCGGGCTGTCCAACGACGAGCGCCGCGGACGGACCTCCGACTTCGCCGGCGCCTTCGCCATCGCCGAGCGGGCCGGCCTGCTGCTCGCGCCCCACGGCGGTGAGCTGCGCGGGCCCGAGCACATCCGGGTGTGCCTCGACGCGCTGCACGCCGGACGCCTCGGGCACGGCGTACGCGCGGCCGAGGACCCGGACCTGCTGGCCCGCATCGTCGACGCCGGCGTGGCCCTCGAGGTCTGCCCGGTCTCCAACGTGGCCCTCGGCGTCTACAGCGACCTCACCTCGGTCCCGCTGCCGACCCTGCTGGAGGCCGGCGCGACCGTGGCCCTCGGAGCCGACGACCCTCTCCTGTTCGGGTCCCGGCTCGCGGGGCAGTACGCGACCATGCGGGCCGCCCACGACCTCAGCGACGAGCAGCTGGCCGAGCTGGCCCGGATGTCCTTCCGCGCCAGCCGCGCGCCCAAGGACGTCGTCGACGCCGCACTGGGCGACATCGACGCCTGGCTCGCCCCGTCCTGACGCGCCACAGACGCACTGCGGGCCCGGCCGGATCGGCCGGGCCCGCAGTCTCTCCGAGCGGTGGGTCGTCAGCAGCCCAGGTAGTCCCGGGACACCTCGGCGCGCATGCCGTTCTTGAGCTTGATCTTCGCCGTCACCGTCACATCGGCGGCCTTCGGGGCCGCGAGCGCCAGGGTCCGCTTCTTGATCTTCTTGATCTTCTTGCCCTTCAGCCCAGCGACCTTGGCGCCGTCGACCTTGAAGGTGATCTGCGACGCCGACTTCTTCGCCTTCTTGGTCACCGTGGCGGCGACACTGCCGGTCGCGCAGTCACGCGAGCCGAGGCCGACGTAGCGCTTGCCCTTGGCCTTGCTCGTCACAGCAGATCCCGTGCCGGCGGGGACCAGGTCGATGGTGACCCCGCCCGAGACCGTCGATGCGTGTGTGCCGTCCGGACGACCATGCGCCTCCGCAGCAGCGGTCAGGCTGACCTGGACCTTGCCGGCCGGCAGGTAGACGCTCAGGGTGCCCTTGCCGCGCGAACCGCCGGACAGGAAGTTCTCCGAGTCGTTGGTGGAGACGCCGCCACTGATGGTGGCGGAACCCGTGCCACTGGATGTCACGGTGATCGTGGCCCACATCGGCTGCGTCAGCGTGTACTCGCCGTCGGCGTTGGCGTAGGCCGAGACGTGGGCGTCACAGGACGACGCCGCCAGCCGCGGGATCGCGGAGGCCGAGGCGCTGCCCGTGAGCTTGATCGTGGTGGCCCCGCCGGTGAACGGGCTTGCGGTGACCGTACCCACGGCACTCGACTTCACGTCGGTGACGTCGACCGGGTTGCCGTCGTTGGTGACTGTGCCGGCCTCGGAGGTCGCGAGGCTGACCGGGAAGCCGTTGTCGCTCCACGGCGCGTCGGCCGGGTCGGGCAGGTTGGCCGACGGCGTGCACGTGCCCATTTCGTTGTGGAAGCTGGAGTTCGCCGACAGCGAGGGATTGCCCACTGCCGCGTGGGATGGCGCAGCGATGCTGGCCAGACCGGTGGCCGCCAGCGCGCCCAAGGCAAGTCCGACGGCACCGCGCCGGACGGAAGTTCGCTTCATCAAGAGCTCCTCGAGAAGGTTCGGCGGCGCCTCGGTCCAGCACCGTCCAGGGGTCGGGCTTGCGACGCTAACGAGTGCGACCGGCCCCGACGGGAGGATCGGGCTTTCTTTACCTTCCGCCCAGCCCACGATTCCGAGGGCTGGGCGACCACAGAAGGAGTCCTCACGCCTCCCCGGCGTCAGCAGGCGAGGTAGGACCGGGTCACGGTGGCCTTCTTGCCGTTCTTCAGCGCGACCTTGGCGCTCACGGTGACGGGGGCGAGGCGGTTCGCCGGCACGGCCAGCATCGTCGGCTTCAGCTTCTTGCCCTTCAGCTTGGCGACCTTGGCTCCGTTGGCGCGCACCAGGACGCTGCGGGCCTTCTTCTTCGCCTTCTTCGTGACGACGGCGGCCACGGTGCCGGTGGCGCAGTCCCGCGCGCCCAGCTGGACGTACCCGGCCCCCTTGCCGTCGACCGCACCGGCCGCGCCGACCGGCTGCAGGTCGATGCGGAAGGTGCCCGAGTAGGACGCCGCCTCCTCACGCGTGCCGCTGGCGCTGACGTAGACGTCGGCGCCGAAGGAGACGCCGACCTCTCCCGCCGGCAGCAGCACCGTCGTGCTGCCGGACGCCCGGGGACCGAGCTCGATGCCGGTCTGGCTCGTCTCGTCGTAGACGTAGACCGAGCCGCGGCCGGTGCCGTCGCCGGAGCCCGAGATCGTCGCCCACATCGGCTGGGTGAGGGTGAACCCGCCCTCGGCGCGACGGTAGGCGTCGCCGTACACGGTGCAGCCGGTCGAGGCGAGGGCCGAGGTGGCACTGGCCGTGACGCTCGCCGAGCCCGTGATGGTCGCAGGCGCCGCGCCGGTCGACACCGGGGTCGCGGTGACCGTGGCCGAGCCGGACGTCTGCACGGTGGTCTTGTCGGTGGTGGCGTTGGAGCGGGTGAAGGTGGTCGAGGTGGCGAAGGAGCGCGTCACCGGGACGCCGTTGTCGGTCCAGGTCACGTTGTTGCTGCCGTCGGCCGTGCCCGACCGGTTGCAGGTGTAGGTCTGGCCGGAGGGGATGCTCGCCGACGCGTAGGTGCGGCCGCCGACCGTGGTGTAGTCCACCGTGGCGAGCGCGGAGCTCGGGATGCTGGCCAGGCCACCGGCAGCGATCGCGGCGACAGCAACACAGGCGGCGGTACGACGCCGGGCAGGACGGTTCACGGACTTCTCCTCGAGAGCTGGACGGCGCGCTCCCATGGCGCGCCCCGCTCGGCATACCGCCGCGGGGAGGTCCCCAAACGTCACAGGGCGCAGCCGACGAGGACCGGCTCGTTGACCAGCTCGATCCCGAAGCGCTGCCTGACCCCGTCGCGCACCTCGCGCGCGAGGTCGAGCAGGGCCGCCGTGGTGGCACCGCCGCGGTTGGTGAGCGCCAGGGTGTGCTTGGTCGACAGCGAGACCCGGGCGTCGGGACGCTCGAGCCCGAAGCCCTTCGCGAAGCCGGCATGCTCGATCAGCCACGCGGCGCTGGTCTTCACGCGTCCGTCCGGCTGGGGGTACGACGGCGCGCCCTCGGGCAGCTGTGTCGGGTCGACGAACGGGTTGGTGAAGAACGAGCCCGCGCTCCAGGTGTCGTGGTCGACTGCGTCGAGGACCATGCCCTTGCCGCGGCGCAGCCCCAGCACCGCCTCCCGTACGGCGACCAGCGCAGCCCGCTCCCCCACCGCGACGCCGAGGGTGCGGGCCAGCTCGGCGTAGGCCACCGGGGCGGACAGCTCCCCGCGGTCGAGGCCGAAGGTCACGTCGAGGACGAGGTGGCGGCCGGGGTCGGCCTTGAACCGCGAGTGGCGGTAGGAGAAGCGGCACTCGTCGCCGGTGAAGGTGCGCGACCCGCGCAGCACGCGGTCCCAGACGGTGACCGCGGTGATCGTCTGGGCGACCTCCTGGCCGTAGGCGCCGACGTTCTGGATCGGGGTGGCGCCCGTCGTACCGGGGATGCCGGAGAGGGCCTCGACGCCGACCCAGCCCTCGGCGACGGCGCGGGCGACGAAGGCGTCCCACGGCTCGCCAGCGGCGACGGTCACCGCCACCCGGTCGCCGTCCTCGACGACCTGCACGCCGCCGCCGGTCAGGTGGACGACGGTGCCGGCGAAGCCCTCGTCGGCGACGACCAGGTTGCTGCCGCCGCCCACGAGGAGCACCGGCTCGCCGGCCCGGTCGGCCTCGGTCACGGCCGCGACGAGGGCGTCCGCGTCCGGCGCGGCGACGTAGTGTCGCGCGGCACCGCCGAGGCGCAGGGTCGTCAGGTCCGCCAGCGCGGGGGCGGCGGTCGTCGGGGGCATCAGGCGCGCACGGTCACCTTGGGTGCGCCCAGCACCTTGGTGCCGTCGGCGGTGACCTCGAGGGCCAGCGTCAGGAGGCCGTCGTCGGAGCGGTCGCCGACGGTGCCGGCGACGGTGACCCGCGCCGCCCCCTCGGCGGGGACGAGGACCGGCGCGACGAACTTCGCACCCAGCTCGAGCACCTCGGCCTCGTCGGTCCAGGCCGCGACGGCACGACCGACCAGCGCGAGGGTGTACATGCCGTGGGCGATCACGCCGGGGAGGCCGACCGCGCGCGCGATCTCCTCGTCCTGGTGGATCGGGTTGTGGTCGCCGCTCGCGACGGCGTACGCGACGAGGTCGGCGCGGGTGATCTCGTAGGTGAGCGGCTCGAGCGCGGCACCGGGCGTCAGGGCGGTCATCAGGCACCTCCGCGGTGGACCAGGGTGGCGGTGGCCGTGCAGACGAGGGCGCCGGTCGCGTCGGTGAGCTCGCTCGACGTGCTGATGATGTCGTTGCCGCCGATGGAGCGCACGCCGGTGACGGTGAGCGTCGCGGTGAGCACGTCGCCGACGACCACGGGGCGCTCGTAGCGGAAGCGCTGGTCGCCGTGCACGATGCGGGACAGCTCGACCTGCTCGGCGGCCAGGAAGTCCTGCAGGGCCGCGAAGGTGACCACGATGGGGAAGGTCGGCGGGACGGTGGCCGTCGCGCCGCCGCCGATGGCCGTGGCGAAGGCCGTGACGGCCTCCGTCGTGACCGGAACCGGCGAGGTGGGCGGGAAGGCACGCCCGACCAGGGACGCGTCGATCGGCATGTCTCGACCCTAGTCGGCCGGTTCGGCTACTCGCGAGTCAGCGGGAGTCGCACGGGCCCGGGTACGTCGAAGGCCCGCCTCCCGGGTGGGGAGGCGGGCCTTCGAGAAGACGGTTGAGCCGCTGGGTCAGCGGGTCTCGCGGTGCGCGGTGTGCTTGCGGCACCGCGGGCAGAACTTCGACAGCTCGATGCGGTCGGGGTCGTTCCGGCGGTTCTTCTTGGTGATGTAGTTGCGCTCCTTGCAGTCCACGCACGCGAGCGTGATCTTGGGGCGAACGTCGCTGCTCTTGCTGGCCACAGGAAGTCCTTTGAGTTGCTGGTGGTGGAACCGGGATACTCGGTAGCGGGAACGGGGATCGAACCCGTGACCTCACGATTATGAGTCGTGCGCTCTAACCGTCTGAGCTATCCCGCCACGTGAGGAGGGCGCCCTCCGCGCTTCCCGGCCCAGATCACCCCGGGTGGGTCGTGCGGCGGCGCCCCATCTCAGAGCCCCTTTACGGAATCGAACCGTAGACCTTCTCCTTACCATGGAGACGCTCTGCCGACTGAGCTAAAGGGGCAACGACGGAGAACGATACACGCGCTGCCGCACCGTCCGAAATCGGCGCCGCTTTTCGGGAGATCACCCCTGGATCCGGGCGAAGGGACGAGCCTGCTCGAGCTCGTAGGCGAGCTCGATGAGGACCGCCTCCTGGCCCCGGCCGGCACCCAGCATCATCCCCTGCGGCAGGCCGCCGGCGGTGGTGGCGAGGGGCAGCGAGATGGCCGGTGCGCCGGTGATGTTCTGCCACGGCGTGAAGGCCACCCAGTCCAGCAGGCGGTCGATGATCGTGGCGTAGTCCTGGGTCGGGTCGAGGTGCCCGACCTTGGGGGTCCCGGTCGCGAGCGTCGGCGTCAGCGCGACGTCGTACTTCTGGTGGTAGAGCTCGGCCTGGGCGCCGGCGCGCTTGAGTCGGGCGATCGCGCCGGGCACCTTGTGCAGGTTGCGGCGGGCGTGGCGGGCGAGGCCGAGGGTGAGGTTGTCGTGCTTCGAGGCGTCCCAGCTGCGGCCGTGGAACGGGCGGCCGGTGGTGAGCATGGCCTGCGCGAGCAGCGCCCAGTAGAGCAGGAAGTCGTCGACGAACGAGGGGGCCACCGGGACCTCGGTCTCGGTCACCGTGTGGCCGAGATCCTCGAGCAGGCTGGCGGTCTGCTCGGTGAGGGCGCGGGTCTCGGCGTCGGCGCTGCGGCCGACGCCGCTGGTGGTGAGCGCGATCCGCAGCCGGCGCTTGATCGGCCGGGTCAGGTCGCCGATCGGCGGCAGGTCGAGGTTGCGGTAGTGGCGCTCGGCCTCGCGGTAGAACGCGGCGGTGTCACGCACGGAGCGGGTGACGACACCGTCGGAGATGATCCGGATCGGCATGTCGCGGAAGAGCTTGTCCTGCGCCAGTCGGCCACGCGTGGGCTTGAGTCCGACCAGGCCGTTGACCGCGGCCGGGATGCGGATCGAGCCGCCGCCGTCGTTGGCGTGGGCGAGGGGGACGGCGCCGGCGGCGACGAGCGCGGCCGAGCCGGAGCTCGACGCGCCGGCGGTGCGCTCGGTGTCCCACGGCGTGCGCACCGCACCGAGACGGGGGTGCTCGGCGGAGGCGCTGAAGCCGTACTCGGAGAGCTGGCTCTTGCCGAGCGGCACCAGCCCCGTGGCCAGGTACATGTCGGCGAAGTCGCCGTTGCGCTTCGCCGGACGTGGCTCCCACGCGTCGGTGCCCGACCGGGTCGGCATGCCGGCGACGTCGACGTTGTCCTTGACCAGGGTGGGGACGCCGGCCAGGTAGCCGGGGCGCAGGTTCCGGGCGTCGCTGCGAGCCCGGTCGTAGGCGACGTACGCCATCGCGTTGAGCTCGCCGTCGACCGCCTCGATCCGGGCGATCGCGGCCTCGGCGGCCTCCGCCGCGGAGAGCTTGCCGGCGCCGAGGTGTTCGGCGAGGCCGACCGCGTCGAGGTCGTCGAGGGCGTCGTCGGTGAAGGCGTGCACGCGCATGCAGGGAACCTAGCCCCTCGTCGGGCGCCGGGCGTCCGACCACGGTCGTAAGTCGCCGGCGCGCGGTTCAACTACCGGTTTCGTCGTCGATCCGGCCGCGCAGCGACAGGCTCGGTAGGTCGACCGAGCACATCCCGCTCAGAACAGGACCAGGGCCAGGACCGGAACCAGCAGGCTGATCGCCAGGGCGGACAGGCCCATGGCGAGGCCGGCGAAGGCGCCCTCGGTCTCGTCCTCGCGCAGCATCCGGGAGGCACCGATGCCGTGCGACACGGCACCGACGGCGAGGCCGCGGGCGCGGCGGTCGCGGACCCGCAGCAGGTCGAGCGTGGCGGGACCGGTGATCGCGCTGAAGATCCCGATGCTGATCGCGAACACCGCGGCCAGCGGCGGGATCCCGCCGAGGGTGTCGGTCAGAGCGATCGCGACGGGCGTGGTGGCCGCCTTGGTGGCGAGGGTCTTCTCGAGGACCTCGTCGGCGCCGAGCACCCGGGCGATCAGCACGGCGGTGACGATCGAGGTCGCGGCACCGACGACGATCGCGACGAGCAGCGGTACGACGAACCCCTTGAGCCGGTCGGCCTGCCGGTGCAGCGGGATCGCGAGCGCCACCGTCGCCGGACCGAGCCAGAAGGCGATCAGCTCCGTGGCGCTGCGGTAGTCGGCGTAGTCGACGTCGAGCACGGTGATGGCCAGGGCGGCCGCGCCGATCGCGGGCAGCACCGGCTGGGCGAGCGCGTGCCCGCCCGTCCGGGCCTGCAGCCAACGGCCGGCCTGGTAGCCGAGGAGCGTGACCAGCAGCAGGGCCAACGGCGAGCGGGCGAGGTCGAGGAGGTCGTCCCTCACGCCGCCTCCCCGGCGCCGTGCGGACCGGGCTCGAGGTCGTCGCGGGGCTTGCCGAGCAGCCGTTCGAGACCGACCGCCGTCCAGGCGACGACGACCAACCCGATCAGCCAGGAGCCCAGCACGGCGGCCGCGATGGGCAGCGCGTGGTCGCGCAGCACCCCCAGGTAGACCACGATGCCGACGCCCGCCGGCACGAAGAACAGCTGGAGGTGCCGCAGCAGGGCGCTGCCGGCGCGGACGATGGAGCCGTCGTCGCCGTACCTCCGCAGCCGCAGGAACACGAACATCAGGAGCATCCCCGCGACCGGCCCGGGAACCGTGACGTCGAGCACCCGGACGACCACCTCGCCGAGCACCTGGAAGACGAGCAGCCAGGTGAGGCCTGCGATCACCGGCGTTCCCTGAGCCGCGCGTTGGGCAGTCCGGGCGCGGGGATCGGGCGCAACGGCTGGTCGGGTACGACGCCGAAGCGGCCCGGCGCGACCAGCCGGCTGTCCGGCAGCACGGCGCCGTCGGGGCCGGTGATCTGCTCCTGCCAGGCGGCGCGGTAGGCCACGACCTCCTCGTGGGTGCGGCCCACGAAGTTCCACCACATCACGATCGACTCGCCGAACGGCGGCCCGCCCAGCACGAGGAGGCGCGCCCCGTCGGCGCCCGCGACCAGGGCCAGCTCGTCGCCGCCGGGCGGCACGTAGGCGAGGTCGGCCACCGACGCCTCGACCCCGTCCGCGCCACCGACCGACACGGAGCCGAGGTCGACGAGGACGCCGAGCTCGAAGGCGGGGTCGACGGGCACGCGCAGCGTCGTCCCGGGGTCCAGGACCAGCTCGGCGCCGAGCAGCGGGGTGAAGGTCGTCACGGGCGAGCTGTCGCCGAGCAGCGACCCGAGGAAGACGTGCGCCCGCCAGCCCTCCCCGCCGACCTCGGCCGGCGCGTAGTGCTGGAAGCCGGGATCCGTGTCGCGGTCGGCGTCCGGGAGCGCGACCCACAGCTGCGCGCCGTGCAGCACGGTCGTCTCCGGCGTCGAGACCTCGGAGTGGCTGATGCCACGGCCGGCGGTCATCAGGTTGACCTCCTTCGGCCGCACCATCGCGACGTTCCCGGCGCTGTCGCGGTGCTCGATCTCGCCCGTGAACAGCCAGCTCACGGTCTGCAGCCCGGTGTGCGGGTGCGGCGCGACCTCCATCCCGCCGCTCTCGCTGACCAGGTCGGGGCCGTAGTGGTCGAGGAAGCACCACGCGCCGATCAGCGAGCGGTGCCGCTGCGGCAGGGTGCGGCGTACCGGCATCGCCCGGGGGCCGCCCAACGGCACCTCCCGCGGCTCCATCAGCTCGACGCCGGCGGCCCTCCGGCCCTCGCAGATCACCTCGTCGGGCTGGGCTTCCGGGTTGCTCATGGTCACCATCCTTTCGCGCCCGTCAACCGGGCCGTGGTCGGGTCGTGGCGCGCGGTTCACCCGCCGCCGCGATGGTGTGCCCGTGCGGATCGCCCAGCTGGCCAACTTCGTCGGCGCGACCTCGGGAGGCATGCGGACTGCGATCGAGCAGCTCGGCCGGGGGTACGTCGCCGCCGGAGCCGAACGCCTCCTCGTCATCCCCGGACCGGTCGACGCCGTCCGGGAGACCGCGCTCGGCGACGTCGTGCAGGTGCGGGCGCCGCGGGTCGGCGGCGGGTACCGGCTGATCGTCGAGCCGTGGCGGGTCACCGAGGTGCTCGAGCGGTTCGCGCCGACCAGCGTCGAGTGGAGCGACAAGCTGACCCTGCTGCCCGTCGCGTGGTGGGCCCGCCGCAACGGCGTGCGCTCGGTGCTGCTCTCCCACGAGCGGATGGGCGACATGTTCGCGATGCGCACCGGTCTGGAGACCACCTCGAAGGTGTCGATCGGCCTGCTCAACCGGCTGATCGTGCGCAGCTTCGACACCGTGGTCGTGACGTCGGCCTACGCCGAGGGGGAGTTCCGCTCCGTCGCGGACGCCGTCGGCTGCCCGGTCGCGCGGGTGCCGCTCGGCGTCGACCTCGCGACCTTCCGGCCCACCCTCCACCGCCCCACCGTCGACCACCCCGCCTCGTCCGAGCTGCGGCTGGTGCACGCCGGCCGGCTGTCCCGCGAGAAGTCCCCGCACCTGGCGGTCGCGACCGCCGTCGCGCTGCACCGGCGTGGGATCCCGCTGCGCCTCGACGTGTACGGCGAGGGCCCGCACCGCGACGAGCTCGAGGAGATCGCGGGCGACGCGCCCGTCCACTTCCACGGGTACGTCGACGGCCGCGCCGCGCTCCGGGACCGCCTCGCCGCCGCCGACGTCTCCCTGTCCGTGTGCCCCGGCGAGACCTTCGGGCTCGCGGTGCTGGAGGCGCTGGCGTGCGGCACCCCCGTCGTGACCGCCGACCGGGGCGGCGCCCGTGAGCTCGTCGACGCGTCGTGCGGCGCGTGGGGCGCACCCGACCCCCAGGCACTGGCCGACGCCGTGCTGCGACTCCTCGAGCGGCCGGAGTCGCGCCGTCGTACTGCTGCCCGGCGGCGGGCCGAGCAGTACGGCTGGGACCGCACGGTGGCGCGGATGTTGGCGCTGCACGCCGGGGACCAGGTGGGCGTGCTCAGCGCCTGAGCCGCTTGTAACTAAGTGTTACGACGCGAAAACCGGTGCAACAACGCCCGGGTGGTGGCCACAGCACCCGGGTGGTCGGCTCAGGCCGAGCGACGATCGCCGTACTGTCGACGGAGCTCCTCCGCCTCGCGGGCCAGGTCCGGGGAGATCTCGGGACCGAATCGCTGGACCGCCTCGGCATGCGCGCGCCTGATCCGGTCGATCGCCTCCGCTCGGCGGCGTCGCGTCCAGATGTCGTCGTTGACGACCCGCACCACCACGAGGCCACGGTCGGTGACCGCCCTCTCCCGAACCTTCTCGTCGAACCACGTCTGCCGCGGCTCGACCGACAGACCCCCGCCGGCCTCGTCGAGGTACTTGACCTCGCCGTCGGCCTCGATCATCAGGTTGCCGACCCGCAGGTCGCACCAGGCCACACCTCGTGTCGTTCGCACCGGGAACTGCGTCTCCGGCTGACCGATCCCGGCCTCGACGACCAGCTCCCGCGCCAAGGTCTCCAGCACGCTCTCGGCTCCCGGATCGGCCAGCTGGACTGCCGGACGGGCGTCCTTCACGCCGGGCCAGCTCCGCATGACGTCGAGCGCGCGCCAGAGATCCGCACGGCCCACGCCCCGCCTCATCGCCGCGTCACACGCCACCAGACCGGGCCGTACCCGTGGCCCCCGGCCGAGGCCGCCGGCGGTGCGAGCGAGGCCGAGCGCACGCACGCCGTCGACGACGACCACCTGCGTGGGGTCGAACGGTGCCAGGTGGTGCTTGACGCCGTACTCGGTCCAGGCGTTGGTCCAGCCAGGCCTCGTGAGGTGGACGAGCGGCACCTTCGGACGCAGCATCGGGAGCTCCTGGAGATGGCAGGACGAGTCGTGGCTCAGCACCCAGTCCCGCTTCGCCGCGAGGCCGGCAGCGCGCGCGAGCAACAGCGGCCGGCCGACGTACGCGTCAAGCGCGTTCCAGATGTCGGTGGCGGTGAAGATCCCGCGCCGGAGCACGCGGAGTCGAGGTTCGGCCTCGCCTCGCCGTCGCCGCAGCAACGACCGGACCTGGCCCGGACCGATGCCGAGGTCGTGAAGCTCGTGGCGCGTGATCAGACCGCCGTTCGCGGCCAGTGCCGCCAGGACCCGAGGATGCATGGCTGGACACTTGCCTCCGGCAACGCGGTCGACACGTGGGTTTCCCGGACCTGTGGATGACCGCGTACGACCGGCGCTCGTTCCGGCCCGCAAAGGGACGACCACCCGGGCGCTGTGGCCACTACCCGGGCGTTCCTGCACCGGTTTTCGTGCTGTAACCCATAGTTACAAGCGGCGGCGCGAGCGGTGTCACGATCCGGGCCAGCCGCTCGCGGGCGGGCGGGGTGAGCAGCAGGACCGGCATCAGCAGCGCGACGGTCATGCAGCCGATCACGATGGCGTAGTAGGCGCCGTGCAGCGAGGAGTCGAGGGGCGCGACCAGGCCGAGCAGCACGGACACGGCGACGAAGACACCGCTCGCTTGGCGCGGCAGCCGCTGGGCGGCGAGGAAGGGCGGCAGCAGCAGGAAGTACCACAGGTGCACGACGGGCGAGAGGACGACGAACGCGCCGCCGGCGGTCGCGACGGCCGCGATCGCGGTACGACGGGAGCCGGTGGGCCAGCGCAGGCCGACCCAGGCGCCGATCGCCAGGGCGGCGAGCAGGCCGACGGCGCGGACCAGGTCGCGGAAGAAGGCGGGGTCGGTACCGAGGCCGAGGTGGAGGGCCAGCCAGTCGAGGACGCCGCCGACCAGGGTGGTGGCCGAGAGCGGGGTGTTGATCTCGCCGGGGACGGTGAGGGCGCCCAGCCAGCCGTTGCCGATCCCGGTGACGACACCGAGGCCGACCAGGGTGCCGACCGACACCGCACCGACCGCGCCGCATCGGCGCAGCCGGGCGACCAGGTCGGCTCCTGCGGGCAGCGAGACGAGCACGATGCCCACCGCCACCAGGCCGCCGGGCACCTTGACGCCCGCGGCGACGCCCGCGAGCACCGCTCCCCACACCCAGCCTCGATCGACGGCCACGACCAGCGCGGCCGCCATCAGGCCGACCATGAGCAGGTCGTTGTGCAGGCCGGCGACACCGTTGGCCATCATCAGCGGCGACACGATGACCAGGGCGGTGGCGACGGCCGGGTTGGCGCCACCCCACGCCGCGAGCCGCGGCACCGCCCAGGCCAGCAGCACGAGCCCGACCAGCGCGAACCCACGGTGCGCGATCACCAGGATCCACGGGTTGCCGGTGACGTGGGCGACGATCGCGCCGAGGAACACCGGGACCGGCCCGTACGGCGTCGCGGTGTCCCACCACATCGGGTCGACCGCCTGCACGATCGGCGGACCGGTGATCCAGCCCGGCAGCGGGAGGAAGGTCTCCGGTGCGAGCGCACCCGGCCCGACGACGTACGGCGACAGGCCGACCTCGGCGAGCTTGCCCTGCGCGGCATACGACCAGCCGTCCCGGGAGAACAGCGGCGGGGCCAGCAGCAGCGGCGCCGACCAGACGACGGCCGCGAACCGCACGAGGGCGACCCCGTCGACCGGGTCGGTGGTCTCGCGGTCGCCGACCGCGACGGTGCGGCACAGCCGCAGCCACGCGTTCGCCAACAGGCCCAGGCCCACCAGGACCACCACCAGGCCGGCCATCCGGCCGACCTCGTGGGCACGCAGCGCGCCGAGGGTGCCCAGCCGCAGCACCGGGGTCGAGGCCGGCAGCGTTGCCGTGACGAGTCCCCCGAGCAGCACGAGCAGGCTGCCGAGCGTTCCGCGAGCGATCACGCTCGGAAGGTAGGAGGACCCGGCATCAGTGGGTTGAACGGCCGGGCAACGGGGCAAGAACGCTCGCAATGCCGACTCGGAGGCACCTTTCCGCACTACATTGCTGCCACCCCCTGGGCACGCACCCGTGTCCATGACTGACTCGAGGAGACCTGATGTCCTTCAACCAGCCGCCTCCGCCGCCCCCGCCGGGCGGTACGCCGCCGCCCCCGCCGGGTGGCTACGGCGGTCCGCCGCAGCCGCAGCAGCCGTACGGCGGCGCCCCCACCGGCGTGCCCCGTCCGGCCGAGCTGCTCAACCGCTTCCTGGCGCGGCTCATCGACCACATCCTGCTGGGGATCGTCTACGCGATCCTCTACGCGGTCTTCAGCGGGATCTTCCTGACCGGGTTCGTGCACTCGTTCGGCGAGTACTTCCTGTTCTACACGGTCACGGCCATCGTCCAGGCCGCCGCCTACCTCGGCTACTTCGCCTTCATGGAATCCAACTCGGGGCAGACCGTCGGCAAGATGGTCATGAAGCTGCGGACCTACGGCCCCGACGGCGTCAGCAAGCCGACCATGGAGCAGGCCATCAAGCGCAACGCCTACTCCGCGCTGGGCATCCTCAGCATCATCCCGTTCGTCGGGTGGTTCTTCCTCGGCTGGGCGGTCCCGCTGGCGGTCGTGATCTACATCGCGATCACGCTCAACAACGACCAGCCCAACCACCAGGGCTGGCACGACAAGTTCGCGGGCGGCACCCGCGTCATGCAGGTCGGCTGACCTGCTCGTCGTACGACGGGGCGCCCTCCACCCGGAGGGCGCCCCGTCGCCGTTCCCGCGGACGCTTCCCGAGGTTTCCCCCGAAGCCGAGAACGCGTTCTAGGGTTCGGCCATGGGTCTGTTCACCCCCGTCGCGATCAAGCTCGGCTCCCAGCCATGGATGCCGAAGCTGCTCCCCCAGATCACCTGGACCGACACCCGCCTGCAGCGACTGACGCGGGGCAGGCTCAGCATCCTCGACCTCGCCGGTCTGCCCAACCTGATGCTCACCGTGCCGGGTCGTCGGTCGGGGGTCTCGAGGTCCACCCCGCTGCTGTGCGTGCCGTGGCAGGGCGGCTGGCTGGTCGCCGGATCGCACTTCGGCGGCCCGAAGGCACCGGCGTGGACGCTCAACCTGCGCGCGACCGAGACGGCCCACCTCTCCTACCGGGGGCGCGATCACACGTGCACCTGGCGCGAGCTGACCGGGGACGAGAAGGCGAAGGCCTGGGCCCACATGGTCACGGTGTGGCCGAACTACGACAAGTACGTCGCGTGGACCGACCGGGTGATCCCGGTGTTCCTGCTCAGCCCGTCTCAGTAAGGGCAGGCTTTCCGCATTAAGGGCAGCCTTGCTTTAGCCTGGAGCCGTGGGGGGACGCGGAACGGGCACCAAGGTCGCGGCGGGCATCGCCGACGACCTCGCGCGCCACGGCGAGCGCCCCGCCCTCCGGACGACGTCCGGCACGCTGACCTACGCCGAGCTCGACCGGCGGGTCACGACCGCCCGTGACCAGCTCGCCGCGCTCGGCCCGGGCCAGCTGGTCCGGCTCCGCCCGGCGGCCACGGCCGAGTTCGTGGTGACCTGGCTGGCTGCGTTCACCGGGGGCCACGCGAGCCTGCTCACCCACGACGACGGCCTGGCCCGGGCGTACGGCGCCTCGGTCGAGCGGGTCGGCGGGCGCTGGCGGGCCGCGCGGACGACCGCGCCCGTGCTGCACCCCGACCTGCGACTGCTGCTGAGCACCTCCGGGTCGACCGGGTCGCCCAAGCTCGTCCGGCTGTCGGCGGCCAACCTCGACGCCAACGCAGCCGCCATCGCGTCGTACCTGCACCTCACCGGCGACGACGTCGCGCTGACGACACTGCCGCTGGACTACTGCTACGGCCTGTCGGTGCTGCACAGCCACCTGCTGGCCGGGGCGGCGGTGGTGCTCGACGACCGCTCGGTGACCGACCCCGCGCTGTGGGAGCGGGCCCGCACCGAGGGCGTCACGTCCTTCGCGGGCGTGCCCTACACCTTCGACCTCCTCGGCACGGCCGGCTGGCCGCAGCTGCCGACCCTGCGCCAGGTCACCCAGGCCGGCGGGCGGCTCGCCCCCGACCGGGTCCGTGCCCTCGCCGAGCAGGGGGCGCGCGAGGGCTGGGAGCTGGTCGTGATGTACGGCCAGACCGAGGCCACCGCGCGGATGGCCTACCTCCCGCCCGAGCTGGCCAGCACCCACCCCGGCACCGTCGGCGTCGCGATCCCCGGCGGCGAGCTGTGGCTCGACCCGGTCGAGGGCGCCGGGGACGGCGTCGGCGAGCTCGTGTACCGCGGCCCCAACGTGATGATGGGGTACGCCGAGAGGCCGGCCGACCTCGCCCTCCCGGCCGGTCCCGGCGAGCTGCGCACCGGCGACCTCGCGCGGTTCACGGCCGAGGGGCTGGTCGAGATCGTCGCTCGCCGCTCCCGATTCGCCAAGCTGTTCGGGCAGCGGATCGACCTGGACCGGGTGCAGACGCTGCTCGGCCTCGGGGGCCACGACGTCGGCTGCGCCGAGTCCGCCGACGGCACCCGCCTCGTGGTCGCCGTCCCCGGGGCCCCGGACGCCGCGACCCTCGCGGAGGTGGGTGCCGCGGCCACCGCCGCAACCGGGCTCCCGGCCCACGCCGCGCTGGTGGTGCCCGTGCCGGCGCTGCCACGGCTGCCCAACGGCAAGCTCGACCAGCAGGCGGTGGGCCGCCTCGGCCTGACGCCCGCCGCCACCGCCCCCGCCGAGGGCGACCCGGCCGCGTCGCTCGCCCGTCTCTACGCCCGGGTCCTGGGTCTGCCCGCAGTGGACCCCGACCAGTCCTTCGTCGGCCTCGGCGGCGACTCACTGTCCTACGTCGAGCTCTCCCTGCGCCTGGAGAGCCGCCTCGGCCGGCTGCCCGCGGACTGGCCGAACCGCACGGTCGCCGAGCTGGCCGCGCGGATCGCCCCGGGCCCGCCCGCACCACGCCGGAGCCCGGCCTGGGCGCGGGTGGACACCACCATCGTGCTGCGCGCGCTGGCGATCGTGCTCATCGTCGGCTCCCACACCAACCTGTGGGTGGTGCTCGGCGGCGCCCACGTGCTGCTCGCGGTCGCGGGGGTCAACTTCGCCCGCTTCCACCTCGCCGACGAGGGCCCACGCGACCGGGTCCGCCGGGTCGCCCGCGCCACGGCCCGGGTCGCGGTGCCGTCGGTGCTGTGGATCGGCGCGGTCGCGCTCCTCACCGGCGAACCCGGCTGGCGCACCGTGTTCCTGCTCAACGACCTCCTCGGGGCGCGCGCCTGGTCCGAGCCGGCTTGGTACTACTGGTTCGTCGAGGTGGTGCTGATCATGACCCTCGGCGCCGGCCTGCTCACCGCGCTGCCGCGAGTGCTGGCGTTCGAGCGCCGCCACCGGTTCCCCCTGGCCCTGGGGCTGGCCACGGTCGCGCTCGTCCCGCGCTACGCGGCCGACCTGACGTCGTACGACGGGGACGTCATCCACTCCTCGCAGTTCGTGGCGTGGCTGTTCCTCGCCGGGTGGGCGGCCGCCGTCGCGCGCGGGCGCCGCGACCGGGTCCTGGTGACCGCGGTGCTGCTCGCGGGGTGCGCCGGGTTCACCGGCAGCACGCCCCGCGACCTGCTCGTCGCCGCCGGCGTCACCGTCCTCGTGTGGGTGCCGACCGTCCCGTGGCCGCGGGTGCTCGTCGCTCCGACGGGCGTGGTCGCGAGCGCTTCGCTCTACGTCTACCTGACCCACTGGCAGGTCTACCCGTGGTTCGAGACCCGCTGGCCGCTCGGTGGCCTGCTGGCGTCGCTCGCGGTCGGTGTGCTCGCCTGGCAGGTCGTCAACCGCGTGTCC
This sequence comes from Nocardioides daeguensis, assembly GCF_019192965.1. GTDB lineage: Bacteria > Actinomycetota > Actinomycetes > Propionibacteriales > Nocardioidaceae > Nocardioides > Nocardioides daeguensis. Next base: position 89,166 of record NZ_JAHTKU010000010.1, on the reverse strand, counting down.
GCCCGGCTGTCCGGGTGGGTGGCGTCCCTCGCCCTCCCCCTGCCTCACTACGCTCCCGTCCAACGAACCGATGAGGAAGTCCGATGAACAAGCAGCTCCTCCGCACCGGCCTCGCGATCGCGGGCCTCAGCCTGGTCGCGCCCTTCCTGGCCGCCTGCGGCGGCGACGACGAGCCGAAGCTGGTGATCTACAACGCGCAGCACGAGCCGCTGCTCAAGGAGATCGCCCCGGAGTTCACCAAGGAGACCGGCATCGAGGTCGAGCTGCGCAACGGCAAGGACCTGGAGATGTCGAACCAGATCGTCGCCGAGGGCAAGGCGTCCCCGGCCGACGTCTTCTTGACCGAGAACTCCCCGGCCATGTCCCAGGTCGAGGCCGCCGGACTGTTCGACGAGCTGCCGAGCGACATCCTCGACGTCATCCCCGAGCAGTACCGCCCGCGCAGCGGCCTGTGGACCGGCTTCGTGGCCCGCTCGACCGTGCTGGTCTACAACACCGACTCGATCGAGGAGTCCGAGCTGCCCGCCTCCCTGCTCGACCTCGCGAAGCCGGAGTGGAAGGGCCGGATCTCCTTCTCCCCCACCGGCGCGGACTTCCAGGCGATCGTCGCGGCCGTCCTCGAGCTCGAGGGCGAGGAGGCCACGAAGGCCTGGCTCGAGGGCATCAAGGCCAACGGCAAGGTGTACGACGGCAACAACCTCGTGCTCGAGGCGGTCGACTCCGGTGAGGTCGAGGTCGGCATCGTCTACCACTACTACTGGGAGCGCGACCGCAAGGAGAACGGCGACGTCAGCGACCACTCCGCGCAGCACTACTTCACCGGCGGCGACCCGGGCGCCTTCGTCAGCGTGTCCGGCGCCGGCATCCTCGAGTCGAGCGACATGAAGGCCGAGGCCCGCAAGTTCGTGAAGTTCCTGGTGGACCGCAAGGGCCAGCAGATCCTCGCCGACAGCTACGCGCTGGAGTACCCGCTCAACCCGGACGTCCAGCTCGAGGGCGTCACGAAGCAGTTCAGCGAGCTCCAGCCGCCGCAGGTCAACGTGTCCGACCTGGATGCCGAGAAGGTCGTCGACCTCCTCGAGGAGGTCGGCTTCCTCTGAGCCTGCGCCACCCGGGTCCGACCTCGACCCGTTCGACCCCCGCACTCCTCCTCGTCGGGCTGGCGATCGCCGGCCTGGCGCTGGTGCCGCTCGGCTACGTCTTGTGGACCACGGCCGAGCTCGGCCGCGACGAGGCCGTCGACTTCCTGTGGCGACCCCGGATCGGGGAGCTGCTGTGGAACACCAGCCGGCTGCTGGTCGCCGGGGTGCTGACCAGCGTGGTGGTGGGCGTGGCGGGCGCCTGGGTGGTCGAGCGGACCGACGTACCGGGCCGGGGGTGGTGGCACGGCCTGCTCTGCGCACCGCTCGCCGTCCCCGCGTTCGTCAACGGCTTCGGCTGGGTCTCGACGACCCACGCCGTGCAGTCCTACCCCGGCGCGGTGATGGTGGTGACGCTCTCCTACTACCCGCTCGTCTACCTGCCGACGGTCGCGGCGCTGCGCCGTCTCGACCCGGCCGTGGAGGAGGTCGCGACCGCGCTGGGCAAGGGCCCGTGGCAGGTGTTCCTCCGGGTCACCCTGCCGGCGATCAGCCCCGCGGTGCTGGGGGGCGCGCTGCTCGTCGGGCTGCACCTGCTGGCGGAGTACGGCGCCCTGCAGCTGCTCAACTACCCGACCCTGACGACCGCGATCCTGCAGCAGTACGCCACGGTCTTCAACGGCCCCGAGGCCACCCTCCTGGCGCTGGTGCTGGTCACGTTCTGCCTGCTCCTGCTGGGCATCGAGCTCCTGCTGCGCGGCCGTCGGCCGCGGTCGCGGGTGGGCGCGGGCACCAGCCGGGAGTTCACCCCCGTCCGGCTCGGCCGCCGCCGCCCGCTGGTGCTCGCCGGCCTGGCCGGGCTCGCGCTCTGGGCGCTCGGCGTCCCCCTGGGCGCCCTGGTCCGCTGGCTGGTCCGCGGCACCTCCACCGGCCTCGACGGCGGCGAGCTGACCAGCGCCCTCGGCAACACCCTGCTGCTCGCCCTGCTCGCGGGCGCACTGACCACCGTGGCCGCGATCCCCGTGGTGTGGCTGGCGGTACGGCACCGCGGCCTCCTCACCACGGCCATCGAGCGCAGCGTCTACACCGCCAGCGCGATGCCGGGCATCGTGATCGCGCTGGCGCTGGTGACGGTGTCGATCCGCGCGGTGCCGGACCTCTACCAGACCCTGGCGCTGCTCCTCGTCGGCTACCTCATCTTGTTCCTGCCCCGGGCGGTCGTCAGCGTGCGCGGCACCTTCGAGCTGGTGCCGCCCGGCCTCGAGGAGGTGGCCCGCAGCCTGGGCTGCAGCGGCCCCGAGGTGGCCCGGCGGGTGACCCTGCCGCTCGTCGTACCGGGGCTGGCGTCGGGGGCCGCCCTCGTCGCCCTCGCCGTGTCCACCGAGCTGACCGCGACGCTGCTGCTCGCACCGATCGGCACCGAGACGCTCGCGACCAGGTTCTGGTCCGACGCCTCCTCGATCGCGTACGGCGCCGCCGCGCCGTACGCGCTCGCCCTCATCGTCCTCTCCGTCCCGTCCACGTGGCTGCTCGCCCGCTTCAGCGCCAGGGGGCACTGACATGTCTGCACTCGAGATCCGCGGCCTGGAGGCCGGGTACGGCCGCACGAGCGTGCTCCAGCGGCTCGACCTCCACGTCGAGTCCGGTGTCACCGCGATCCTCGGCTCCTCGGGCTGCGGCAAGACCACGCTGCTGCGGGCGGTCGCCGGCTTCGTCGAGCCCACCGCCGGCACCATCGAGGTGGCGGGACGCCAGGTCGTGGGCGGTCCACGCAACGTGCCGGCCCGCCACCGCGGCATCGGCTACGTCCCCCAGGAGGGCGCGCTCTTCCCCCACCTCAGCGTCGCCCGCAACGTCGCGTTCGGCCTGCCGCGAGCCCGGCGCCGCGACGCCGCGACCGTGGTCGCCGAGGCGCTGCGGCTGGTCGAGCTCGACCCGGGCCTCGCCGAGCGCTACCCCCACGAGCTGTCCGGCGGTCAGCAGCAGCGGGTCGCGCTCGCCCGCGCACTCGCGCCGCGACCCGCCCTGGTGCTGCTCGACGAGCCGTTCTCCTCCCTCGACGCGTCACTGCGCGAGGAGACCGGCCGCGCGGTGGTCCGGGCGCTGCGCGCGGCCGACGCCGCCGCCGTCCTCGTCACCCACGACCAGGGTGAGGCGCTCTCCCTCGCCGACCAGGTCGCCGTCATGGTCGAGGGCCAGTTCCTCCAGGTCGCCGACCCGGCCTCGGTCTACCTGACGCCGGCGGACCCCCGCGTCGCCGCGTTCATCGGGCACGCCTCCCTGCTGCCCGGCGAGGTCACCGCCGCGGGCCGCGGCCGGTGCGCGCTCGGCGAGGTCGCGCTGCGCGGGAGCACGACGCCCGGCCCGGCCCGGTTCGCCGTCCGCTCCGAGCAGCTGCAGGTCCGCGCCGACGACGCCGCGGACGGGGTGCCCGGCGAGGTCGTCGACGTCAGCTTCTTCGGCCACGACGCCACGATCCGGGTCCGGCTCGCCACCGGCGAGCAGGTCACCGCCCGCACTCCCGCCGACTCGGTCCCCGCGGCCGGCGACAAGGTCCAGGTCGCCGTGGTCGGCGACGTGCTCGGGTTCGCGGGCTGAGGCCTCAGGCGAACCAGCCGGACGAAGTCAGCCCGTTGTTCATCCGCGGGACGTACTGGTCGAAGTAGACCCGCGCGATCAGCTCGCGCCGCGAGCGCACGCCGGCCTTCTCGAAGACGGCCTTGAGGTGGTCCTGGACGGTGTACGCCGACAGGTGCAGCGTGCTGGCGATCGCCTTGGTGTCGGCGCCCTGGAGCACGAGCTGGGTGACGTCGCGCTCGCGGGGCGTGAGGCCGAAGGCGGCGACGACAAGGGCCACGATCTCCGGCGGGCGGGCCTCCTCGATCGTGATGACGACGTCGCCCCCGGCGTTGCCGAGACCGCTCAGCGGGCCGGCCTGGAGCACGAGCCAGCGCCCGCGCGGCGTACGGACCCGGCAGCGCGGCAGGTCGGTCGTCTCGCCGCGCGCGTAGCGGCGCGCGGCGCCGACCAGGCCGGAGACGACGGCGGGCGAGATCCCGCCCCGGCCACCCGAGGCGAGCTCGCCCAGCCAGCGTTCGGCCGGTCCGGTGATCTGGGTGACCCGGTCGTCGGCGCCGACGATCACGACCGCTGGGCCCGGCAGCTCGGGCAGGTCGAGGGGCTCGGTGCCGTCGGTGCCGCCGGTGCCGTCGGTCCCGCCCGTGCCGTCGGGGGCGGCCAACGTCGCCAGCAGCCCGAGCCGGACGCCGCGGGCGAAGGCCGGAGCGAGCGAGGCGAGGAAGTCGACCTCGGCCTCGTCGAAGGGCCGGTCGTCGGGGCCGCGCATCAGCCCCATACCGCCCCAGACCTCGCGGCCGTCGCGGAACATCAGCCGGACCTCGTCGCGGTAGCCGAAGAAGGGTTGGTGGTAGTCGCGGATCCGCAGCGAGCTGGCCGGGTCGCCGCCGGTGCTCAGGTGCACGCCGGCCGCGGGTCGCTCGGCCCGGGCCAGGACCGTGAAGGACGTCGGCTCCGGGTTACCGTACTCGATCAGCCCGAACCGGTCGTCGTGCATGTCCTCCTGCTCGTCGAGGTCGCCGAACTTGCGGTCGCTCGTGAGCAGCAGCGTGCGGGGGTCGATGGTGCCGACGCAGGCGCTGACCCACGGCACCGCCCGGCGGACCGACGCGACGGCCTCGGCGAAGAAGGACTCGAGGTCGAGGCCGGCGTGGGCGACGACGCCGACGTCCTGCCGGACCCGCTCGCGCAGGAGGGGCGCCCCCATCAGGCGAACCAACCGGACGGAGCGAGCTCGCCGCCCATCCGCGGGACGTACTGGTCGAAGTAGACGCGCGCGATCAGCTCGCGGCGCGAGCGCACACCAGCCTTGTCGAAGACCGACTTGAGGTGGTCCTGGACGGTGTAGGCCGACAGGTGCAGCGCGCGGGCGATCTCCTTGGTGTCGATGCCCTGGAGCACCATCTGGGTCACGTCGCGCTCCCGCGGGGTCAGCCCGAAGGCGGCGACGACGAGCGCCACGATCTCCGGCGGCCGGGCCTCCTCGATCGTGACCACCACGTCGCCGTCGCGGTCACGGAACCGGCTCAGCGGGCCGGCCTGCAGGACCAGCCACATGCCGCCGGCGGTGCGCAGCCGGCAGCGCGGCGGGCTGTCGATCTCACCGCGGGCGTAGCGCCGGGCGGCGCCGATGAGCGCGGCCACCGGGGAGACCGGGTCGGGATGGGTCGGGCTGCCGACCAGCTCGCCGAGCCATTGCTCGGCGGTCGGGGTCATCTGGGTGGCCCGGTCGTCGGGCCCGACGATGATCACGGCCGGCCCGAAACCGGGCTGCGGCGCGACCACGTCGGCCACCCGGGTCAGCACACCGGCGCGAACACCGCGCGCGAGCGGGCCGGCCAGCGAGGCGAGGAAGTCGACCTCGTCGGCGTCGAAGGGCCGGTCGTCGGCTCCCCGGAACAGGGCGGCCGCGCCCCACAGCTCGCGGCCGTCACGGAACGCCAGGCGGGCCTCGTCGCGCACGCCGAAGTGCGGCACCATGAACCGCTCCATCCGCCCCGAGCGCTCGACCTCGCCGTCATGGACCAGGTGCACGCTGGCGGCGTCGGTGCCGGTGCGGACCAGCTCGGAGAACGCGGTGGCCTCGACCTCGCCGTACTCGATCAGCGCGAACTCGTGGTCGTACTGGTCCTGCCCCTCGATGGCGCCGTACTTCCGGCCGCTGGTCAGCAGGTGGGTGCCGGGGTCGTGGGTCGCGACGCAGGCGCTCTCCCACGGCACGGCCCGGCGGATGGAGTCGAGCGCCTCCCCGAGGAAGGTCTCGAGGTCCAGCCCGGCGCGCGCCACCACGTCCACGTCCTGGCGCACACGCTCAGCAGTCAGTCCACGGGCCACCAGAGCAGTGTGGCGTATGCACCCGGGGGTGCGTATCCCATATTTCTGGGGAAGTCCGGATCCCAGCAACCTCGGACCGCGAAGAACCCCGGGAATCGGGATGGTGCGCTCCCCTTTCGGTGACCCAGGGTTGCGCCATGACCACGACTCCTGACCTGACTCCCCTGGCCCGGCTCGCGTCCGGGTGCGAGATCCACCTCCCGGGCGATCCCGGGTACGACGCGGCCCGCACGCCGTGGAACCTGGCCGTCGACCAGCGGCCTGCCGCCGTGGCCGTCCCGCACACGCCGGCCGAGGTCCAAGCCGTCGTCCGGGCTGCGGCCGAGGCCGGCCTGCGGGTCGCCCCGCAGAGCTCCGGCCACGGTGCCGCGCCGCTCACCGAGGGCGCGCTCGACGACGTCGTCCTGGTCCGGATGCACGCCCTGACCGGCGTCACCGTCGACCCCGACGCCCGCACCGCCCGGGTCCTCGGCGGCACGCTGTGGGCGGACGTGGTCACCGCGGCGGCGCCGCACGGCCTGACGGTGTTGCACGGCTCGGCGCCCGACGTCGCCGTCGCCGGCTACCTGCTCGGCGGCGGGTTGTCGTTCTACGGCCGCCAGCACGGCCTCGCGGTCAACGCGCTGCGTGCCGTCGAGGTCGTCACCGCGGACGGCACCCTGCGCCGGGCGAGCGCCACCGAGGAGCCGGAGCTGTTCTGGGCCGTGCGCGGCGGGGGCGGCAACTTCGGGGTCGTCGTCGCGTTCGAGCTCGACCTGCTGCCCTACGCCGACGTGTACGCCGGCATGCTGCTGTGGGACCGCGACCGGGCGCCCGAGGTGGTCCGCGCCTGGGTCGAGTGGAGCCGCACGGCGCCGGACTCGGCGACCACGTCGCTGCGGGTGATGAGCTTCCCGCCGCTGCCCGAGCTGCCGCCGTTCCTGTCCGGTCGCGACATCGTCGTCGTCGACGGCGCGATCCTGGAGTCCGACGAGGACGCTGCCGCGGTGCTCGCTCCGCTCCGCGCGCTCGAGCCCGAGATGGACACCTTCGGCCGGATCCCGGCGACCGCGCTGCTCCAGGTCCACATGGACCCGCCCGGGCCGTCGCCGGCCGTCGGCGACCACAGCGTCCTCGGCAGCCTGGACGAGGCCGCGATCGAGGTCTTCCTCGAGCAGGTCGGGCCCGGGACGCGCAGCGGCCTGATGTTCGCCGAGCTGCGCCAGCTCGGCGGCGCGTTCGCCGTACCGGCTGCGGGTGGCGGGGCGCTCTCCCACGTCCCCGGCGAGTACGCGCTGTTCTGCGTCGCGATGGCTCCGACCCCGCAGGCCGCGGTCGCCGGCAGGGCGGCCACCTTCACGGTCGTGCGCGCCCTCGGCGCGTGGTCGCGGACCAGCCTGGTGCCGACCTTCGCCGAGACCAAGGTCGACGCGAGTCGCTTCTACGACGGCGAGGACTGGGTCCGGCTGTGCCGGGCCCGCGACGCCGCCGACCCGGACCGGCTGTTCGTCGCCAACCACGGCATCTGAGCGCAGGAGCCGCCCGGACAGCGGAGCCCAATCCGACAGATCCCGCCCGCAACCCGTCCGCAGGTGCACACAATGGAGGGATGACGGTGGGCCCGGGGGGCCGTCGGGCTCGTCGTTCCGTCCGGACGCACGGCCGGCGGTGGATGAGCCGCGACGAGCAGCGGGGAACCCACTCGTCGTGGTGGTGGGGCATGGCGGTCGCCGTCATGCTGCTGCACCCCTACCTGGTGGTCGGGGTGCTGGGCGACCCGGACGGCGACCGGGTGGCGCTCGCCGGGCACGCGGTGATCCTGCTCTCCGACCTCATGCTGCTCGGCGCGGGCGTCGGGCTCGCCCTCGACGCCCGGCTGTCGTACGACGGCCTGCGCGCGGGCATGGCCATCGCGGCGACGACCGTGGCGGTGCAGGACGCCCCCCTGGTCCTGCTCGGGATGCTCGACCCGGACCTGAGCGCGCACTCCTACCGGCTCACCAACGGGCACCTGATCACCGTGCTGATCGTGCTCGTCGTGATCCACCGCGGCCGCCAGGCACGCGCACCGGGACGGCACACGGTGGTCGTCGGCGTGCTGCTCGGCCTGGCCGCTCTGACGGCCACCCTGGCCCTGCACGCACTGATGACCCGGTGGGAGCACGGCTCCGCGTTCCTCACCACCGACGACGTCCCCGACATCGTGCTGATGGTGGCGATCGGCGCCGTACTGGCCGCCATCGGCCTCGAGCTGCGCCACTCCCCCCTCCCGGCCTGGGCATCGACCCGGATCGGGGTCGGCATGCTCGCGATCCTCGCGGCGCGGCTGTACGCGACCGTGGTCGACGCGATGACCCCGCCGCCCGTCGCCGTCGTGGGCGTCGCGGTGTTCAGCGCGCTCACCGCGACCACCGCCGCCTCGCTGCTGCGGCTGTCGCTGGAGCAGGCCGACGCCCGGGTGGCCCACTACGCCCGGTTGGCGGCGGACGCGGAGGCCGAGGTCAAGCAGGACCGGGAGGTCGCCCACGAGGTGCGCTCGACGGCGGCCGGGATCGCCGCCGCGGCGCGGCTGCTGGCCAGTGGCCGGGTGCCGCCCGGCCCGCGCCGGGACGCCCTCGAGGCGATGGTGGACAGCGAAGCCGCCCGGCTCGGCCGCACGGTCGCCTCCCGGCCGGACCCGCTGACCACCATCGCGGTGGACGAGATCGTCGCACCCCTCGTCGTCGGCCAGGCCGCCCGCGGCCACGACGTCTCCTGGCAGCCGCACGGCCACCGGGTGATCGCCCGCCACGACGCGCTCGCCGAGGCGCTCGGCACGCTGGTCAACAACGCAGCCGACCACGCCGGCGGCCGCGGCACCACCATCACCTCGTCGGCTGACGGCGACCACGTCGAGATCAGGGTCACCGACAACGGACCCGGCCTCGACCCGGCCGTGCGCGAGCGGCTCTTCACGTGGGGCAGCCACGGCACGGCCTCGGACGGCCAGGGCATCGGACTGCACCGGGCGCGCCGGTTGCTGCTCGAGCAGGGCGGCACGCTCGACCTGGTCGAGGAGACCGGCCCGGAGCACGGCGCCGCGTTCGTGATCCGGCTGCCCCGGGCGGTCGACCGGACGGCCTGAGGCGCCCCCGTCACTGACGTGCGCGGGGGAACACCTCCAGGGAACGGCGGTACAGCGCGACCGCGGCGAGCTGGGAGTCGACGCCGAGCTTGCGGCGCAACGACTTCACCTGGCTGCGCACCGTGGCCTCCGCCACGCCGGACGCCTCGGCGATGCGGCGCACCGACAGGCCGTCGTACAGGGAGCCGAGGACCTCGTACTCCCGGTGGGTCAACAGCTCCATCCGGCGGACCAGCTCGCGCTGCTCCTCCGCGACGCTCTCCCACTCCCGCAGCGCCCGTTCTTTGAGGACGGCCGGGGTCGGCGAGCCGCCGGCAAGCGTGTCGCGGATCGCCTTGGCGAGACCGGCGGTGGTCGTGGTCGTGGGCAGCACGCCGGTCGCGCCCGCGCCGAGCACCGAACCCCACCGCGGCCCGAACTCGCTGTCGGTGAGGACCAGCCAACGGATCGGACCGCGGCTGACGAGCAGCTCCACGTCGTGCAGCAGGTCCGGCGTACGCAGGTCGCACAGGATCACGCCGACCGATGCGCCGCTGCGCGCCAGGCCCTGGCGGAACGAGAGCCGGCCGCCACGCTCGGGCCACTCGAAGAGCACCGGCGCCAGGCTGCGGCCGCGCAGGGCGGCCGCGATCGCCTGGCCGACGAGCCTGCGCTCGGCGACCAGCGCGATCCGCCGGACCGGCTCCTCAACGGACATCGAGGACGACACGGTCGATCGTTCCGTGGAACTGGTCGGCGGAGCCGTCGGCGATCCGGCCGCGGTCAGCGACCTTGGCGCCGATGGACAGGGGCACGTGCTCGAAACTGATCGCGCCGGGGTCGCCCGCGACCGTCCACTCCTTCGGGGCGGCGGTCCCGTCGAGGTCGACCAGCCGCAGCACCACCGACGGCCCGGACCGGGTGCAGGTCAACCGGTACCAGTGGTCGGGGGTCACCGGCCCGTCACCCTGGGCCACCACCTCGCCGAGCGAACCGGCGAGACGACAGGACGGCACGCCGTGGTCGAGCTGGATCTTGAGCTGGGAGGGCTCGCCGTAGCGACCGCGCTGGACCAGGTTGTCGCCGTCGTCACCGGGTCGGCCGGCCGTCGCCGGATCGGCCCGGAAGTCCACCCCGACCACGAAGTCCCCGGCCCCGGGGTCGAGGGGGTCGGCCTCCCCCGGGTCGCTCCGGACGACGAGCGCCGCGGCCGGCACCACCCCGTCCGCGGCGTACGCCGGGGTCCGTACGGCGGCGCCGCCGTTGCGTCCCGGCGCCCAGGTCAGCCTGCCGCCGCCCGCGGTCACGACGGTGATGTCGACGGTCGCAGTGCCGTCGTTGACGGCTCCCGGGACCAGGTCGCCCGGGACCACCACGTGGTCGAAGCCGAGTCCGAGGTCGACGCCCTTGAGCCCGTTCGGCCGCTCCGGCGCGCTGGACCGGACCGCTCCGTCGCTCACGGCGCACCCCCCTGCGACGCCCATCGCGAGCAGGACCAGGACGAGTCCCCGGCCGGACACGGCTCAGCCGCCCCGTCGCACGGTCGGGCCCGCGAAGACCACACCCGGCCCCCACCGGACCCCGTCGACCAACGGACCGCCGACATCAGTGGCCTCGCCGTCCGGCCTGGCCGCCTGCGCCGTCTGCGACCAGCCGGTCCGGCGCAACCGTCCCGACGCCGTCGTCCAGTAGAGGTGCTTGCCGGCGACGAAGATGCCACGGGCCTTGCGCGGCGCGAAGCCGCCGGCCTTCCGCGACGCCACCAGCCGCACCGCCCCGACGATGCCGCTCTCGGGGTTGAAGTAGCGGTAGTGGAGGCGGCGCGAGCCCGCGAGCGTGAAGTAGATCCGGCCCCGGTCGTAGAACATCCCGGTCGTGGCGGCGAGCTCGGCACGCCAGTCGAGGAGGGGGACGAGGCCGTCCGCCCCGTCGACCGGCTCGGGCGGGCCATAGCTGGTGCCGTCGAAGGCGCGGCGCGTGAAGGACCCGTCGCGGCCCGCGACGTACAGCTGCCCGCCCAGGACGAATGCCCCAGCGACGCCGGCCCAGTCCGGGCCGCCGCCGGGCACGGTCGTCGCAGGACCGGACCGGCTCCCGCGGTGGGTGCGCCGGACCAGGTCGCCGCCCTGGACCCGGTAGATCGTCGAGGGCCGCCGGGGCGGTCCCACCGCCGGGTACGACGCCCCGCCGGCCGGCAGCAGCGCGATCCGCGAGCGCAGCTGCCCGTTGATCCTGTCGGTGTCGGATCCGATCCACAGGCCGCGGTCGGTCGCGAGCAGGTCGCCGACGCCGACGCCCCTGCTGCGCCCCGGGTTCCAGCGGAAGGGGAGGCCGTTGACCGGACTCAGCGCGGCCAGGCCCTGCCGGGCCACGGCACCCGGACCCGTCGAGTTGACCCCGAAGGAGTTGTTGAACCAGCGCTGATGGCCGCCGACGTACACGGCGGACGGGGTCACCTCGACCGCCTGGACCGTGTCTCCCCCCGTCGACGCGATCCAGGACGGTCGGGCCGCGCGGTCGGTGCCGCGGGTCTCGAAGCGGGCGACGGTGTCGCACGGGGATCCCGGCAGTCCGGGACCTCCCGACGTGGCGACCACGAGGTACGAGCCACTCGGCGCGAAGGCCACGTCACGGACGTAGCTGTAGTAGAGGTCCGAGCAGGGCGCGGCGTAGAACCGGGTGCGGAAGGACGTCACCGCAGCGCCGCGGCGCAGGTCGAGCACGGCCAGCTGGACGCGGCGCTCGCCCTGCACCGACCGGAAGTTCCCGATGAGGGCGAGGAAGCGGCCGTTGGCGTTGAGGTCGACCTGGGCGACGGTCGTCCGTCCGAGGCCCTTGCGCGCCTGCCCGCGGACCTTCACCTCCGGGCTCCGCCGCGCGGCACCGGTGCGGGCGGAGAGCGCGGCGAGCGCCCGGTGCCGGCGACCGCCGATCCGGGTGAACTGACCGGCCACCCACAGCTTGCCGCGGCGCAACCGCAGGTCGCGGACCTCCCCGTTCACCGCTCCCGCGTCGAACCGCGGCACGACCGTGCCGCCGGCGAGCGCGACCCGGGCCAGGCGCAGCCGCGGCTGGTCGCCGATCCGGGAGAACTCGCCGCCGACGTACACCGTGCCGGCGGGGCCGGCCACGACGACGTTGACGGGTCCGTCCGGGTCGGGGTGGAAGAGAGGGTCGATCTGCCCGGTCGCCGCGTCGAAGGCGAGCAGGCCGCGGCGCGGGAGCTCGGTGGCGCTGCCGTCGTTGCGGGCGCGGGTGAAGGTGCCGCCGAGGACGATGGTGCCGCCGACCTGGGCCACGGAGAGCACCTCGCCGTCGAGGACGTGCGGCGTGCCTGCGACCGGGTCCTCCCCGACCAGGGTTCCGCCCCGGTCGGTGGTCGCGAACGCCTCGGGACCGGCCCACGCGAGGAGGCAGCAGAGGACCGCCACCAGTGTCCTTCTCATGGGCGTCCTCCCCTCGCCACCGCACGATCAAGCAGGTTCAGGCGACACTAGGACCGCCGACTAGCCCCGGCGCCGCGCGCGGCATTAGTCCCCCAAAATTGGTGAGCCGCGACCGACAGCGGCCGGGGTGCACTGGGCCCATGACGTCCACCACGTCACCGGGGGACCGGCCCGGGCGGGGACACCTTGCCGAGCGATGCTTCGTCGTCGCGATCGCCGGCCTGCCCGTGTGGTGGCTGCTGGGTCTGGCCTCGCTGGTGCCGCTCGCCCTCGCGGTGCCGCTGGCGTGGGACCTGCGCAAGCGGCGCCGGGTCACGCTGCCGCCGTACGCCGGCTGGTGGGTGCTCTTCCTGCTCTGGGTGGTGCTCGGCGTCGGCACCTTGTGGGCGGCCGCCCCGGGTGCCGTCGACGACGGGGGCGCCGGAAGGCTGCTGGTGTTCGGCTACCGGCTGGCGTGGTACGCCGCGTGCACCGTGCTGCTGGTGTGGATCGGCAACACCCCCACCGACCGGCTCCCGGACCAGCTGGTGCGCCGGGTGCTCGCCTGGGTCTTCGTGGTCACCGTCGCCGGCGGTCTCCTCGGCATCCTCGCCCCGGACCTGGCGGTCACCACGCTGGCTGAGCGAGTGCTGCCCGGAGGACTGAGGAGCAACGGCTTCGTGAGCACGCTGGTGTCGGCCGAGACCGCCGACGTCCAGAAGGTGCTCGGGGCACCGGAGCCACGCCCCAAGGCGCCCTTTGCCTACACCAACACCTGGGGCAGCGTCATCTCGCTGACCCTGGTCTTCTTCGTCGCGACGCTCGTCGCCGGCCGGGCACGGCTGCGCTGGCTCGCCGCGCCCGTGCTCGCCGCCGCGGCGGTGCCGATCGTGCTCAGCCTCAACCGCGGGCTGTGGCTGGCCCTCGGCGTCGCCGCCGTCGGACTGCTCGCCCTCCTCGCCCTGCGCCGCAACCACACGGCGCTCGGTGTCCTCGTCGCCGTCGTGGTGCTCGGCGGCGTCCTCGTGCCGGCGACCTCGCTCGGAGCTACCGTGAGCGAGCGCCTCGACCACCCGCACAGCAACGAGCGGCGCTCGCAGCTCCTCGTCGCCACCGTCGACTCGATGAGCCGCGGCTCACCGGTCGTCGGCTTCGGCAGCACCCGCGACGTCGAGGGCAGCTTCGCCTCGATCGCCGGCGGCGCGACGCCGACCTGCCCCGCGTGCGGCGTACCTCCGCTCGGGACACAGGGCCAGCTGTGGCTGGTGCTGTTCTCCCAGGGCTGGATCGGGACCCTCTTCTTCCTGGCGTTCTTCGTGCTGGCACTGCGCCGCACCTGGCGCTGTCGCACCGTCAACCAGACCGTCGCGACCTTCGTCCTCGGGATCTTCCTGCTCCAGCTCACGGTCTACGACACCCTCGGGCTGCCGATGATGATCGTGATGGCCGCCGTCGGGCTGGCCTGGCGGGAGGAGCAGACCGGGACGGCGCTGCGCCGCCCACCCGCCCGGGCGCTGGTCGCCGCGGCCACGATCGGCCTGATCGGGGCCGCCATCGGCGCCGGGGCCACCCGCAGCGAGGACCGGCACGTCGCCAGCACCGTCACCGTCGCGCTCACGCCGTCCCCGACCTACCTCGACGTCGGCGACATCGCCCGGGAGGCCGACAGCAGCACCCTGGTCAAGCCGCCCGACCCCGCGACGATCGACACCGAGGCGGCGCTGCTGCGCTCGGAGCGGGCACTGGACCGGGCCGGGACACGGGTCGGCATCGCGCCCGCCGTCCTCCGCTCGGACATCCGGGTCGCCGCACCGCCGCTGTCGACGGTCCTCGACGTGACGGTGACGACGACGCCGGCCCACGATCCGGCCGCGGCGGCGCTCGCCGTGGCGCAGGAGTACCTGACCGAACGCGGCCGGTTCCTCGAGACCCGGCGCACGGACCTGATCGCCCGTCTCGACGAGCGGCTGGCCGCCATCGACGCCGCCGACCCGGCCTGGGCCGCGACCCGGGCCTACCTGCGGGCTGCCAGCGACCACCTCACCACGCACCGGCCCGAGGTCGGCAGCGTGATCCGGGTCGGCCCGGTCCGGACCGTCGGCGCCGACCCCGGCGTCCCCGTCACCAGCGGCCTGGCGCTCGGCGGCCTGGTCGCACTGGCATCCCACCGCACCCCACCCAGGATCCGGCCCCGGACCCGGACCAGGAGACAGCGATGAACCCCCGCCCCCGCGACATCTGGACCCGCCTGGTCATCGACCCGCTCGCGGACCCGCTCGCGCGCGCCCTCGCCCCCCACCCCGCGGTGACCCCGAACCGGGTGACCGTCTTCTCCGGCGCGCTCGGCGTCACCGCGGCGGCCTGCCTGGCAACCGGCCGGCTCCGGCTCGGGGGCGTGCTGTTCCTGCTCCGCTTCTTCGCCGACTGCCTGGACGGCAAGATCGCCCGGCTGCAGGGATCGAGCTCCGCGCGGGGTGCCCTGCTCGACGTCGGCACCGACGTCGTGTGCGTGACGGCGACGTACGCCGGTCTCGGGCTCTGGGCGGTCCGTACCGACCGGGCCGGCGTCGGGGTGGCGGTGGGGCTGCTGGCCGCGGTCGCCACCTACGGCTGGGCCCTCGCCCACCGCAAGCACCTCGCCGAGCGGGCCGGCCGCGGCGACGGCGGCTCGGACCTGATCGGCCGCACCGACCTGCCGCTGCTCGACCCGTGGCTACGGGTGTGCCGCCGGCTCGGGATGAGCCCGGTCCCGTGGGCGGTCGAGGCGGAGACCCTCGTGCTCGGCCTGCTCCCCCTCGCCGGACCGCGGTTCGCGGCCGCCGGGCTGGTCGTGGGTCTGGCGTTCTACGTCGTGGCCACCGGCACCAACCTGCGGCGCAGCTGGCGGATCGCGACGGCGCTGGACGTCGTACCTCCCCGGGGGGCGAGCGAACCGAGTGCATCAAGTGCACCGAGTGAGAGGAGAGCGCCATGAACGGCCCGCCGGAGTGGCCCGACGTCGACGTCGTGATCGCGACGCACGACCGTCCGGTGCTGGTTCGTGAGGCGATCGCGGCCGTCGTCGGGCAGGAGTACGCCGGCCGGATCCGCTGCATCGTCGTCTTCGACCGCTCCACCCCCGACCGCGACCTGGTCCGCCTCGACGGCGGCGACGGGCGCGTGGTCGACGTGATCGAGAACCGTCGCAGCCCCGGCCTGGCCGGCGCCCGCAACAGCGGCGTGCTCCACGGCCGCGGGGACCTGGTCGCCTTCTGCGACGACGACGACGTGTGGCTGCCCGGCAAGCTCGACCGCCAGGTCCGCGCCCTCCTCCAGGGCGACGCCCCGACCTGCGTCACCGGCATCGAGGTCGACTACGCCGGGACGACGACGACCCGGGTCCCGACCGAGGCCGACCTCGAGCTCCGCCACCTGGTGCGGCGCCGCGTCATGGAGGCACACCCGTCCACCGTCGTCGTACGACGCCAGGACCTGCTCACCACGATCGGGCTCGTCGACGAGGAGATCCCCGGCAGCTACGGCGAGGACTTCGACTGGATGATCCGCGCCGCCGGCGCCGGCGGCTTCCAGGTGGTGGCCGAGCCGCTGGTCCGGGTGCGGTGGGGCGGCTCGCAGTTCTCCCGCCAGTGGGCGACGATCGTGGCCGCCATCGACTACGGGCTCGCGAAGCACCCGGTGTTCCGCGAGGACCGTCGTGCCCACGCCCGCCTTCTCGGCCGCAAGGCGTTCGCCCTCGCCGCCCTCGGCGACCGCTCGGCGCTGCGCCTCGCCGCCCGCACCGTCCGCACCTCCCCGCGGGAGCCGCGGGCCTATCTCGCCACGCTCGTCGCGCTCCACCTCGTCCGCGCCGAGCGGCTGCTCGACCTCGCGCACCGACGCGGGCACGGGATCTGAGGGTCAGGCGGCGTCGCCGGCGAAGACGAGGGTCTGCTGGGCGTGGAGCTGATACTCGGCTTTGGTGAGCACGGTGGTGCCGGTGGTGGTGACGAGGCGGTAGAGGCCATGGGGTGTTCCCCAGATCCACCGGTCAGGTCCGAGCTGCAGCACGGTGTAGCCGAGGTGGGTCTTGGCTCGGTGGTGATGTCTGCCGAGTGGGGTGTCGTTGTGGTCGCCGGTCTGGCCGGGTGGGCCGTGCCTGTCGTAGGCGATCGTGTGGTCGTGGTCGGGTGCCCGGCCGTGGTGGGCGAAGAGGCCGGTGGCGTGGGGGAACACGTCACCCAGGGTGCGTAGCTCGGTGCGGTGTTTCACGTCGGCGGGGTGCTCGTAGCCGTTGACCGAGCGGCCGGTGTGGAGGTCGACGACCGGGCTGATGGTCACGTTCGTAGTCCGGGCGAGGAGGGCGCGGACCTGGTCGAGGAGGCGGGGTCCGTTCACCCGGCCCTCGACGCGGGCCAGCGGACCGAGGTTGCCGGTGGTGTCGTGGGCGAGGTGAATCACCAGGTCCACGCTCGTCCGGTCGGGGGCCGCGGTGCCGGGGTCGTTTTCCTCATCCGATCCCTGGAGGAACGCGAGGACGGCGGCGGGGTCGGCGAGCATCGCGAACGCTTCGGCCCGCCAGTGGTCCATGCCCAACGGCTCCCCGCCATCGGCGGCTGCGGGAGCGTGTTCGGCCAGCGCGGTGGCGAGGTCGTCGACCATCCGGGCATGGGCGAGGGCGTCGGCCTCGTCGATACGGGCGAACACGACCCCCAGCCCGGCAGCGTTGTCGACGGACTCGATCTGCGTCCCGGGGCGGGGCTGGGGGAACCAGACCCCCTTGTCCTTCCGGTTCGCGTTGATCCGTTCCCGGTGGGCGACGGGGTCGGCTTCGATGATCTTTGCCTCGGCGATCTTGAGGATCCGCGAGGGTGCCTCGTCCAGGGCCGCGGCGACCGCGGTGTCGACGACCCGGACCTGGGGGCGGGTGAGCTTGCGGGACCAGCGGGCGACCTTGCGCACCACCCACAGCTCACAACGCCCGGCCTTCACGCCCTTCCATATGGCGGGGAGGCGGTGGCGTAGGTCGAACGCGTCGGCCAACGCGTTGCGGGTGGACAGGACACCTTCGTGGCGGGCGATGGCCATCTCCACCAGGGCCAGGTCCTGGACCTGCGGCGTTCCGTCGCCGCCGAGGGTGATCAGCTTCGGGCCACCGAGTCGTACGGGCACCGCGTCGGGTTCGGTCTGCGGGTCATTCGAGTGGAGGTCGGCCCAGGCGAGCAGCAGCTCGAGCTGTTCGACTTCGTGGATTCGGTGGACCTGGACGCCGTTCCCGGCCGCGTGGAGAAGCTGCGCCGGGGTGGCGTCCGAGAGGTCCGAGAGCATGGGCCGATTCTACTCGAACATGCGTTCGTATGCCATGGGCCGGCGAGGACTTTCCCCTTGTTTCTAGCGGGTTCTCGCGCCTTCGCATCGGGGCTGCGCCGTCTCGGCGGGGACGGTAAACCGACGGCCGAACCCGGCCCCTGCGCCCCTCTTTCGTTGCTGCCTTTCGGAACCCGGCCGGCTACGCGACCGAAGCAGTCTGGACAGTTCCGGCAGCACGGCGGGTGGTTTCGAGGCTCGTCGCTAGCGCTCCTCACACCTCAACCACCGGGAGGCTCGTCGCTAGCGCTCCTCACACCTCAACCACCGGGGGGCCACGTACCGAAAATTGACCTGCGCGGCCTCTGACGGCCCTGGCGGGCCGCTCGTTACCCGCGAGTCCGCACTTCATCCCCCATTTGGGGGACAAGATTGGTCGCAACCCCTCGGACTGGTTCCAATCGAGCCGATCGAGAAGAGATGACGAGGCCGTGATCATGCTCCCCACGGCCGGATTCGGGGAGGTGGCGTGTGAAGAACGCCAACAGACGATGGACCTGGCTGGTCGCCGTGCTGGCGATGCTGATGATCGGAGCGGTCGCGGCCGTTCCTCCGGCCCAGTCGAAGACCAAGACGGCCGGCGCCGCGCCGACGGGCAGCTTCGAGACCCACCTGGACGGCTTCGCCGGGGTGAAGGGCAGCCGCGTGGCGCTCTCGCGCCAGGGCGCCGGACGCAACAACACGCGGGCGATGGTGGTGCGGGCCAAGCTGGGCCCGGCGGACACCGTCAGCCAGCACCGGTTCGCTCGCAAGCACGCCGCCGGGGCGTCGTACGTCGTCCGGGTGTGGGTGCGGACCGTGACGGAGCGGCAGGTGGGCCTGCGGGTCCGCGAGGTCCGCGCCGGCAAGACCGTCCAGGTGCGCTCGACCAAGGTGACGACGAAGGCCGGCGCCTGGTCGCGGCTCCAGGTGCGGGTGACCACGAAGAAGCGCAACTCGGCGCTGCGACTGCGCATCCGGGCACCGCACGTGCGCTCCGGCGAGAAGGTGCTCGTCGACGACCTGAGCGTCGACCGGAAGGGGGGCGGCAGCAACACCGTCACCTCGCCCGAGGGCAACGTCGCGAACCTGACCAACGGCTGCGGTCGTACGGCGCGCGGCATCCCGTCGTGCGGAACCTACGTCGGCGCCGCCCACGGCTCCAACACCGACCCGACCACGCTCGAGCAGCAGCTCGGCGGCCACCTCGGGGTCCGGCGCACCTACTACAGCGCGACCGGTGTCGCGAGTGCGGTGCGCAACGCGCAGGCCGACCTCGCCGTCGGCCGGCTGCCGTGGATCAGCTTCAAGCTGCCGTACTCGTGGACCGACATGGCCAACGGCAAGGGCGACGCCTGGGCGAACGACCTCGCCCAGCGGCTGGCCGCGCTGGGCGGCCCGGTGTGGGTCGCCTTCCACCACGAGCCGGAGGGTGACGGCGACATCCAGGAGTGGCGCCGGATGCAGGAGCACCTCGCTCCACTGGTCCGCAAGGCCGCACCCAACGTGGCGTTCACCGTCGTCGTGACCGGCTGGAACCAGTTCTACGGCGACCCGGCGTACAGCCTGGCCAACATCTGGCCGCGCGGCGTGAAGATCGACGTGGCCGGGTTCGACATCTACCAGCAGTACGGCGTCGTGAAGAACGGCACCACCACCACGAAGTGGACCGACTTCGCGCAGTACTACCAGAAGATCTCGACCTGGGCACAGTCCGTCGGCACGGAGTGGGCGCTCGGCGAGACCGGGGTGACCGACACGGCCGCCGAGGTGCGGCCCACCGAGATTCCCAACGCCGTGGACCTGATGGAGACCTACGGCGGCATCGCCTACAGCTACTTCGACACCACGCTCAACAGCATCGCGCCGTGGAACCTCGGGACCACGACCAAGCGCAACGCCTTCGCGCAGGCCCTGTCCGGGTCGCCGACGCTGAAGTAGCCCGTTCCACCCGTTCCACCCGGAGGCGCTGGGGCGCCTGGCCGCTACACGTCGGTCAGGTGCTCCAGCGCCACCAGCGTCTGCATCGCCCGCGTCGAGATGTGCTCGCCGCCGGGGACGTCGACCAGCTGCAGGTACCGCGTGAGGATCGCGACGAGGTAGAGCATGCTCTGCACGTGCGGCTCGCCCCCCAGGCTCCGGTCCCGGTACGACGCCAGCGTGAGCGCACGCAGCACGCCCTCCGCCGACGCCGGGGCGCCGGAGTTGAGCGCGTTGACGACGTAGTGCAGGGCGTCGAGACCGCGCGGGACGCCGGTCTCGAAGCGCTCCCAGTCCCACAGCAGCACCTGCTCGCCGGCGGGTGCCATGTTCCACGGCGTCCAGTCGCCGTGCCACGCGCCCCACTGCAGGTCGCGGTGACCAGCGATGGCGCAGACCCGTTCGAGGGCGCGGCCGAACCGGCCCCGCGAGACCGGGTCGGCCAGGTTGCCGGTGACCTGCCACTGACGGTGCCACCAGGCCGAGTCGCCGAGCGGGCCGTCGGGCGCCGCGAACCGCTCGGCGAGCTCGTCCATCGCAGCCGTCGGCGGCGACCAGGAGTGGCGGTGGCGTCGCCACGGCGACGGCTCGAGCGGCCCGACGACGAGCACCGGCCGGCCCTGCCAGGAGGTGCGGGCGAGCAACGCCGGCGGCACGACGTACCGGTACGGCTGGGCGGTCACGGCCGCGAGCGCGCGACCCTCGGCCGTCACGTCCGCACAGGTGTTGCCCGACCAGCCGACCTTCACGAACGCGCGGCACCGTCCGCGGCCGTCGAACACCTGCAGCACCGGCTTCCGGTTCACCCGGGCGGTGCCGATGCTGATGCTGAAGCTGACCGGGGTGCCGAGGACACCGGACAGGTGCTCGGCGAGGCCGTCGGTGCCGCCGCGGACCTCGACCCGGTGCCGCAGCAGCCGCGGGACCGCGCGGACGGCCGCACCCGCCGCCACCCGGGTGGTGGTGTCCCACCAGGTGGAGGCGGTGCTGATCCGGCGCAGCGACGCGCCGGCGGCGACCGACGACTCGACCGGCACGAGGACGGTCGGGCTGTCGCCGCGGCTGATCACGGCGTACCGCGCCCGGACCGGACGGTCGTCGCGGACGCTGCCCTCCGGGACCAGGTCGGCGCCGGGCCACAGCTCGGCCGCGGCGTCGAGGAGGTCGGTGCTCACCTGTTCGCCTCCGTCCGGACGCAGGCGAACAGGTGCCGGCCGTAGTTGTCGGCGTAGGGGCCGACGGCGTCGCGGTCGGGGCCGAGGTCGAGGACCTGGTCGAAGGTCGTGTGCTCCAGCAGGAACGCCCGGATGTGGGCGGGGTTCCAGCCGCGGAGCGAGGAGCGGAACCAGCGTTCGTGCTCCTGGCCGGTGTCGAGGAACAGGATCCGCCCGGTCGCCCGGTCGAGCAGCCGGACCAGCTCGACCTCGTCGCAGCTGCCACGGCCGAGCACGAAGTGGTGCAGCAGGCTGAAGCAGGACACGACGTCCCAGGTCTCTCGGGTGCTGCGCAGCAGGTCGACGGCGTCGCCGATCCGGATCTGCGACGGGTCGACGCCGTAGACCAGCCGCCCGAGGGTGGCGCCGAGGGGATCGCGTTCCAGGCCCTCCGCGTCGAAGCCGAGCTCGCCCATCTGTCCGACGAACCAGCCGTAGCAGCTGGCGACGTCGAGGTAGCGCCCCCCGAGGGTGGGCCCGATCGCCCGGCGCAGGAAGGCGTCCATCGCCTCGAGGCGGTCGACGCAGCAGCGCACGGTCGGCCACTGCGACGCGAGCTCCGGCGACGCGATCGGCTGGTAGAGCTGACGGCCGCCCTCGAGCCACGACATCCTCCGCAGCAGGTCCTGCAGCGGGGTGGTCACCTCGCCGCGCCGCACCCTCACCTGCACCGTCGTCTCCCCTGCGGCGGCCGCCTGCGCGACCCGGTGGTGCCCGTCGAGGACCTGGAAGCAGTCCGAGTGGGCGACCGGTACGACGAGTACCGGCTGGCCCGGTGGCGAGTGCAGGTCACCGGCCGGCGTACCGTCCCCGGAGGGGCCGCCGGCCAGGAAGTCTCGCGCCTGGTCGACCACCCCGGCGGCATCGGCCGCGGCGAAGTAGCGGCCGGTCTGGCGGATGCAGGTCCGCGCCATCCGGGCGTAGGGCGTCGCCAGCAGCTGTTCGTCGCTCAGCCCGCCGTTGCCCGCGGCCAACGCGAGCAGTCCGGCGTGCGGTCCGTCGGCGACCCGGCGTGAGGGCCACAGGGGGTCGCCCATCGCGGTGGCGAACTCGGCCGCGGTCATGCCGTTCTGGCCGCCCAGCAGCAGCTTGGCCACCGGCACCTCACGCAGCCCGGGGTGCCAGCGGGCGACCCGCGCGATCCGGTGACGGCTCGAGGCGGTCAGCAGGTGCCGGTTACGCGGACGGTGCAGCAGGTCGGTCATGTCGTGGCTTCCTCTCGCCAGCTGGGCGTCCTGCCGAGGTGGTCGGCGAGGGCGGCATCGGGTGCGTCGAAGTAGCGGCGGAGGTGGGCCGCCAGCTCGGGGGGCAGGGGCGCGCCGGGGCGCTCGTTCCAGCGCCCGACCACGGCCGGCCGGTGCACGGGCAGGCCGAGCCGGCGCTGGAGGTCGACGTACACGTCGACCGGGTCGGCGAAGAGCGCGTCGGCGTCGACCACGTGCACGCGGTCGCGGCCGAGCGCGGCGACGTAGCGGTCGATCTGGACGGCGTACTCGCCGCGTTGGAGGTAGGCGTGGTGCCGGTGCGAGAAGCTGGTCGCGCCGGGCGCCTCGGCGAGCAGCTCGGTCTGGCCGGCGGTCCGCTCGGCCTCGCGGGCCACCGCCTCGGCGAACGGGAGCTGATCGAAGCCGCGCGCCGACTCGTGGCGGTGAGCCGAGTGGGCGCGGGTCACCGGGTCCCGGACGAGCGCGACGACCTGGCACCCGGGCAGGTCGCGAGCGATCCGCGCGGCAGCGAGCGGGTGGAAGAGGTAGTAGCCGCTGCACTCGAAGGTGCTTCGGCCGCGGGTGGTCCAGCGCAGCGGGAAGTGCGCGCGGTACCAGCGCCGGCCGTGCCGGTAGCCGTCGTCGAAGTAGCCGGTGCCCTTGTCGACCGTCGGGCGACACAGCCCGGGGTGCTCGCTGAGGAGGCGGAACAGGGTGGTGGTACCGGCCCGCTGGGCTCCGAGCACGACGATGCTCGGCTCCTGGCGCAGGTCGGCGGTGAGCCAGCCCCAGCCGAGCAGCACCGCCCGGGCGGCCCGGCGCAGCCGGGGCGGGAGCACCGGGCGCAGGCGGCTGGCGAGGGCGCGGATCATGCCGCCACCGCCAGGGTGCGGTCCCGGCGCCGGAGGCCGGAGGCGAAGACGTCGACCGCGAGCCGGGCGCGCAGCCGCCAGACCACGACGGCGTACCCGGCGCCCGCCGCCAGGCAGGTGACCAGCCAGCCGAGCGGGGAGAGCCCGACCAGCGCGACGAGGGCGACGGGTACGCCGACGCAGCCCAACGGCAGCGCGGCAGCGAGGAGGAGCTGACCGAGCTGCGGGGCCAGGCCGATGTCGGAGCGGAGCTGGAGGACGGCGAGCACGCAGCGCACGACCACGGCCGCCACCCAGGCGACGGCCGCCCCGGCGATGCCGATCCGCGGGACGAGCACCAGGCACAGGCCGACGTCGAGGCCGAGCGCGACGAGCGTGTTGGCGAGGCTGCGGCCACTGCGCCCGGTCATCAGCAGCAGGGTGTCCACGGGTCCGGAGGCGACGGCGACCAGCATGCCCGCGGCCATGACGAGGGCGACGGTGACCGCCTCGCCGGTGACGTACGACGGCCCGAACCACCCGAGATAGGCGGCCGGGGCGGCCGCGACACCGAGGTAGACGGGCCAGGCGAGCAGGATGCTCCAGCCGGTCGTGACCCCGAAGACCCGGTTGACGAGTGCCGGCGCCTCGTCGGGCGGCCCGGCCAGGATCAGGGTGAACCGCGGCTGCACCACCGTCGAGACCGCCTGGTTGGCGAGCTGCCCGAACACGACGAAGCGGGTCGCGACCGTGTAGACCGCGGCGTGCATCGGGGAGAGCAGCCACGCGA
This sequence comes from Nocardioides daeguensis, assembly GCF_019192965.1. Classification (GTDB taxonomy): domain Bacteria; phylum Actinomycetota; class Actinomycetes; order Propionibacteriales; family Nocardioidaceae; genus Nocardioides; species Nocardioides daeguensis. Next base: position 65,307 of record NZ_JAHTKU010000010.1, on the reverse strand, counting down.
CGAGCACGATGTCGAGCCGCTGCACCCCGACCTGCGCGATCCGGGCGACCGCTCGCGGCCAGGTGAAGGACCAGAACTCCCGCGGCCCCACGGCCGCCCGCTGCGCCGCCCCACCCGAGCCTCCGGCGCTCACCGCCCGCAGGGCGCGGCCCGCGAGCACCGCGCTGCCGACGTACGCCGCCGCCCAGGCGGCCCCGAGCCACCCGCCCGGGAGCCCGAGCAACAGCACCAGCGTCACGAGCACCACCTGGACGCCGGGCCGCACGATCCGGTCGACGACGACGGTGGCGCGGAACAGCGCGTGCGCACGCACGCTCGCCAGGCACAGGTCGGCGGTCGCGGCGAGCGGGAGCGCCCACACCAGCGCTCGGGTGTCGGGCACCCAGGCCGCGAGGGCGAGCGCGAGCAGGCAGGCGACGAGCACGACCGGGATCCCGGCCACCCGGACGAGGCGTCGGACGACGTCCGGCCGGTCGTCGCGCAGGACGAAGCGGGCGAGCCCGGTGTCCGTGCCGAGTCCGGCCGTCGCGAGCGCGACCAGGAACACCGCCGTGGCGGCGAAGAAGCGGCCGGCGGTGTCGGCGGGCACGCTCCGGGTGACGAGGAGGACCAGGCCGAACCCGGCGAGGGTGCTGAGCAGCGCCCCGGCGAGGGTGGCCGCACTCCCCCGCGCGACGGCGCGCAGGTGGCGGCGTTCACCGTCGGTCTCCGGGGCCAGGTCGCTCACGAGTCCACCTCGACCAGGCCGACCACGTGGGTGGACACCCGCTCTGCCTCGACCAGCACGGTGTCGATCTCGGCCCGGGTCGAGACATGGGGCCAGAACTCGACGACCACCGCGGTCGACGCGGCCAGCAGGGCCCGGCCGACCGGGGTGGCGAGCCCGGGTGAGCGGACCAGGACGAGGTCCGCTCGCTTGGCGAGCTCGGCCAGGCTGCGCCTCATCTCGGCGGAGGCGGCGAGGTCGGCGAAGTCCGCGCGGGTCGCGCTCGCCTCGGTGACCGGGTGCAGCCGGCTGTGGAAGTCCCCGTCGGCGACGAGGACGTCGTCGACCACCGCGTCCTGCAGCACCAGCTCGGACATGGCCGCGACGACGGCCGGCAGCGCGAGGTCGACGGTCACCACCTCGTACCGGGCCCGCGTCAGCGACTCGGCGAGCGCCGCGAAGGCCAGCGGGTACTCCCGGCCGGGCAGGGCGACGGTGACGACCGGGGGCCGGTCCGAGCCGACAGCGAGCACCGCGGACCGCACCTGGGCGATCACGTCGCTGTCGGCCCGGACCGGGGCCGTGACGACACCGAGGGGGACCGGCCCGTCGTCGTCGAGGTCGGCGAGGCCGCGCACCACGTCGGGTGCGGTGCGGCCGGCGCGCGACATCCCGACGAACAGCACGACCAGCAGGCCGAGCAGCGCGCCGAGCGTGCCGGCGCGCAGCGGGCTCGCCCAGGGGCCGGCGCCGACGACCTGGCCCGGGGTGACCAGCTGCCCGGGGTCGAGCCCCACCGCCTGGGCCCCGGCGAGCTGGGCGCGCAGCGAGCTGATCTGGACGACCACCTCCTGCACCTGCTGCTCCAACAGCTGACGCTCGGGCGCGGCCTGGGGCAGCTTGTCGAGCCGCGCGACGGCGGCGTCGCGCTCGTCCTCGCGCAGGCTGACCAGCTCCTCGAGGCGCGAGGTCCGCTCGTAGACCGCCGACTCGGTCCGCGACCGGCGGAACTGGAGGTAGACGTCGGCGAACGCCGACGCCCGCGCGACCGCGGTCGCGTCGTCGGGTCCGCGGGCGGTGATGTCGAGCAGCTGGGTGTTCGGTGGCACCGAGACGGAGACGGACGGCAGCAGGTCGCTCGGTTCGCCCTTCTCACCGAGCCTGTCGAGGACGGCCCGGGCCACGGCGTCCGAGCGGAGCACCTGGGCCTCGGTCTCGAGGTTCACCAGGTCGTCCCCGCGCCCGCCCGGGCTGTAGGCGTTGCCCTCCAGCGGGTGCAGCATGATCACGGCGGTCGCGACGTGCTCGGCCTGCCGGTGCCGCGCCCACGTCACGGCGGCCCCCGCCCCGAGCGCGGCCACCAGGACCGCTGCGAGCACGAGGCGCACGGTGATGAAGCGGCGCTGTCCCATCGCACCTCCCTGGATGTCATCCCCACGACGACCGACCCACTATGGGCATCTCGGCGGGCTGCCGGAGGGCAGGTGCGCGGATACCCCCAATTTGTGGGACGGGTGTGGTGACCGGTCCCGCGGACGGCTGCCACGGTGCCGAGACCTGCCCAATATCGGTCATGCCGCGAGCCGTGACGGTTGACACGATCGCAGCGCCCTCTGGACCGAGGGCCATGCGAGTGCGGGGACGGTGAGGCAGATGCGTTCAACCACCACCAGTCGGTGTCAACCGGTCCCCAGCCGACGATGGCGGCGCGTCGCCAAGGCGGTCGTCCCCATCCTCACCGCCTTCGCCATCGTCCCCGCGCTCGCGCCACTCGCCCCGCCCGCCCACGCGGCGGCCGGCGAGGTCTCCTTCGTCAACGCCGCCAGGACCGCCGGCAACCGGACCTCGCACGTGGTCCGGGTCCCGACCGAGGTGCAGGCCGGCGACCTGCTGCTGCTCTCGCTCACGACCAACTCGACGGCGAGCACCATCACCGAACCGGTCGCGGGCTGGACCGCGGTCACCGGCCGCGACGGCGACGGCATCCGCAGCCGGCTCTGGAGCCGGACCGCGACGGCCACCGACGCGAACACCAACGTCACCGTCACGACCAGCGCGTCGGCCAAGTCGGTGATGACCGTCGGGGCCTACCGCAGCACCGGTGCCACCCCGTCCATCACCGCGCTCGCCGGCGGGTCGAACACCTCCGGAACCAGCCATGTCGCACCCGCGATCCCGGTCGCCGCGGCCGGCTCGTGGCTGGTCAGCATCTGGTCGGAGAAGTCCTCCACCGACACCACCTGGACGCTGCCCGGGGGCGTCACCCAGCGCAGCACGGCGGCCACCACCGGCTCCGGCAAGATCAGCGGCGTCTGGGGCGACTCCGCGGCCCCGGTGCCGACCGGCACGGCCGCCGCCCGCACCGCCACCACCAGCACCACCTCCTCGCGCAGCGCCACCTTCTCGGTCGTGATCGCCCCCGGCGACCTGACCGACAACCCGCCGACCGCCGCGTTCACCGCGAGCTGCAGCGGCCTGGTGTGCTCGTTCGACGCCTCCGGGTCCACCGACCCCGACGGGAACACCCTCAGCTACGCCTGGAACTTCGGCGACGGCAGCAACGGCACCGGACGCACTCCGAGCCACACCTACGCCACCGCGGGTCAGCGGACCGTCACGCTCACCGTCTCCGACGGGACTCACCAGGACACCGCGACCCACCAGGTCGACCCGGACGTCGCCGTGACGGCGGGCGAGGTCAGCTACGTCGGCTCGGCGAGCACCGCCGGGAACCGGCCCGGTCACTCGGTGACGATCCCGGGCACGATCGAGCCCGGTGACCGGCTCGTCCTCTTCCTGGTCACGAACTCCACCTCGGCCGCCTTCAGCACCCTCGACGGCTGGACCCAACTCCAGACCCGCGACGGCAACGGCATCCGCGGCCGCGCCTGGACGCGCAGCGCGACCGCGGCCGACGCCGGCCGCACCGTCACCGTGACGACGGGTACCTACGTGAAGTCCGTGATGACCGTTGCTGCCTACCGCAGTACCGGACCGGCCGTGGTCGGGGCGTCCGCTCTGGGGGGTGTGGATGCCCCGGCCACCAGCCACACCGCGCCGGCCGTCACCGCGGCCCACGCGAACTCGTGGCTGGTCAACCTGTGGAGCGAGAAGTCCTCCACGGACACCGTGTGGTCGCTGCCTGCCGGGACGCCGACGCGCACCCAGGCAGCGGCCACCGGTACCGGCAAGGTGAGCGGCATCCTCGGCGACTCGGCGGGCGCCGTACCCGTCGGGCCGCTCGCCGGCCGCACCGCGACGACGAGCACCTCCACCTCCCGCGACATGCTCTTCTCGATCGTGCTCGACCCCGGCGTCGACGCGACGGGGACGAACGAGCCGCCGGTCGCGGAGTTCACGACCGGCTGCGCCGGCCTCACCTGCGAGTTCGACGCCGCCCACTCCTTCGACACCGACAAGGACACGCTGAGCTACGCCTGGGAGTACGGCGACGGGCAGACCGGCACCGGCGTGAACCCGTCGCACACCTACGCCAGCGCCGGCACCCGGACCGTGACCCTGACCGTCGACGACGGTCACGGCCACACCGCGCAGGCGACGAGCACGGCCACCGCCGTCCCACCGGACCCGGCGCCCGGCCACACCGGACTGGTGCCGGACACGCCCCGTACCAACCAGCCCACGATCACCGACGGCGAGATCTGGGACATCGAGGTCGTCGGCAACCGGGTCTACATCGCCGGCACCTTCACCTCGATCCGCCAGCCGAACAACGGCACGATCATCAACCAGGCCGGGCTGGCGGCGTACAACTGGAGCACCGGGCAGGTCGACACCGGCTTCCGGCCGACCTTCACCAACGGCGGCGTCGACGCGGTCGAGGCCTCACCCGACGGCACCAAGCTCTACATCTCCGGCAACTTCGGCACGGTCAACGGCCAGACGAAGAAGGCGATCGCGCGGCTCGATCCCACCACCGGCGCGCCCATCGCGGGCTTCACCGCGAACGCCAACGGCAAGGTCAACGAGCTCGCCGTCACCAACAGCACCGTGTACGCCGGCGGCCGGTTCACCGCCATCAACAACGTGCCGCGCGGGGCGCTGGCCGCGCTCGACGGCGTCACCGGGGCGGTCCGCGACGACTTCGTCAACAACATCACCGGCGGCATCGGCACCAACGGCGAGCTGGCCGTCCAGCGGCTCAAGCTCAGCCACGACGAGGGCCGCCTGCTGGTGGTGCACACCGGCCGCCAGGTCAACGGCCAGAACCGGTACGGCGTCGCGATCATCAACACCCGCACCAACAAGCTCACCCCGTGGCGGACCACGCTGTGGGAGGACAACCTGCAGTTCGTGGGCGGCATCCAGCGCGCCTACGGCGGCGACATCTCGCCGGACGACTCCTACTTCGTCGTCACCAGCGGGTCGGGCGGCGACCGGCCGCCGATCAACGACACCGTGATCCGGTTCGACCTCAACAACGACAGCGACGCCCAGCCGGTGTGGATCACCCGGCAGTTCGACTCGACCTACTCGGTGGCCATCACCGAGGCGGGCATCTACGTGGGCGGCCACTTCCAGTGGACGGAGTCGGCGACCGCACCCAAGCCGTGGCCGGGCCTCGACGACGTGGGCTACGGCACGGGGCAGGGCCTGTCGGCGTACGCGCTCGGCGACACGGTGGTCAAGCGCTTCCACCTCGCCGCGCTCGACCCGGTCGACGGCCACGGGCTGGAGTGGTTCGTGACGTCCAACTCCTACGAGGGCGACAAGCACATCGAGGCGACGCCGCGCGGCCTGTTCGTCGGCGGCGACGGCAACACCAAGGGCGGCTACAACGTCGGCCGGATCGGCTTCTTCGACTTCGCCAACGTGCCTGCGCAGAACGGCACCCAGACGGTGATCACGAACCCGATCGAGGGCCGGATCGAGCCGATCAACGAGCCGTACGAGATCACCGGGACGGCGAGCGCCGCCACCGGGATCCAGCGGGTCGAGCTCGAGATCATGGACCGCAACTCGAACCGTTACCTCAACGACGACCTCACCACGTGGGGCAGCACCGCCACCAACACCTTCAACGCGACGCTCGACCCCGGCACCGGTACGACGCGCACCTGGCGGCTCCCCGTCACGATGACCGCCAACCGCGAGCTGATCGTCCGGGCCCGTGCCGTCGCCGGCAACGGCACGGCCGACAACACCAAGGCGACGAAGAAGTACGAGACCTTCGGCACCGCCGACCGGACACCGACGACCAGCATCACCGGTCCGCCCAGTCCGCAGGCCCAGCTGACCTTCACCATCACCGGCTCGGCGTCCGACGACATCGGCGTCAACGGGGTCAGCTTCACCCTGCGCGACAGCCAGGGCCGCTACCTGCAGGACGACGGCACCGTGTCGGGCACCTTCAACACCTTCCAGGTCACCCCGGACGTGGTCGGCGCGACCAGCACCACCTGGTCCTACGAGATCACCGTGCCCTTCGAGGACGAGTGGTGGGCGCAGGCCCGCTCCTCCGACACCGCGGGCCAGTCCTCGCTCGACACGGCGGACCGCCGTTGGATCGTGACCGCGAACGGCCAGCCGCCGACGGTGTCGATCACGCAGCCGGCCACGATGGTCCCGCCCACCGCGGCCCAACCCGTGACGGTGACGCCCGGGCAGCCCCTGACCTTCGCGGGCACGGCCAACGACGACCAGTCGCTCAGCGAGGTCTCGATCACGCTGCGCAACACCTCGACGGGCGAGCGGCTCGCCGCCGACGGATCGTGGGGCACGAGCGTGATCGCGGGCTCCTACCGGGTCTCGCCGGTGAACCTCGACCAGGCGAGCTACAACTGGAGCTACACGACCCCGTTCAACCTGAGCCCCGGGACCTACACGTTCACGGTCAGCGCCGAGGACCAGATCGGGCTGCGCACGTCCTCGACCAACCAGGGCCGGCTCACGCTCAACGCGTCGATCCCCGGTGACGCGCCGCCCGACGGGCTGCTCGACGTCACCGGCGTGGTCACCGGGCAGCAGGTGCTCCAGCTGAACCTCACCGGGACGGCGACCGACGACCACGGGGTCACCCGGGTCGGGGTGGCGCTGCGCGACGCCGACACCAGCCGCTACCTGCAGCCGGACGGCACCATGTCCGCGGCCTTCGCGACCCTGGACGCGACGCTCGCCTCCCCGGGCGCCACCAGCACCACCTGGTCGCTGAGCCGCACGCTGCCCTCGCAGGGCGACTGGAACGTGACGGCGTACGCCTTCGACGGGTCCGGGCAGCAGGACCCGTCGACGACCGGGGCGACGGCTCGCTACCCGATCTACCCGGGCGACCAGCCGCCCGTCCTCAACGAGTCCCTGCTCAGCCCGACCGAGGGCACCGAGTTCACCGACGGCAAGATCTTCGTGAGCGGCCGGGCCGAGGACGACCAGGCCATGAAGCGGGTCGAGGTCGCCATCGTCAACGCCGCCGGGCAGTACATGAGCTCCTCGGGCACGTTCACGAGCACGGCCGCCAGCTGGCGCGCGGCGTTCCTCAACAGTCCTGGTACGCCGGGGTCGAACTTCTCGTACACGACCCCCGTGATCCCGGCGGACGCCTACACGGTGCGGGTGAGGGCGATCGACCAGCACGACTTCATCAGCGTGATCTACGAGCGGCACGCCACGGTGACGCACCCGCCGAACAACCCGCCGGTCGCGAGCTTCACGACGTCGTGCACCCGCAACGCCTGCACGTTCGATGCGCGCGGCTCCACCGACGAGAACGCCACCGCACTGACCTACTCGTGGAACTTCGGCAACGGCACCGGTACCGGTCCGCTCCCGACCCGCACCTACACCGCGGCGGGCACCTACACCGTCGTGCTGACCGCACGGGACGAGTGGGGCGACACCGGGACCGCCACCCAGACGGTCACCATCACGGTCCCCCCGGACAACGACGCCCCGATCGCGGTGCTGAACCCGCCGGCCTGTGCCGCCCTGGCCTGCAACTTCTCCGCCTCCGGATCCTCCGACCCGGACGCAGGCGACGTGATCGCCTACCGCTGGGACTGGGGCGACGCAACGCCCGTGACGACGACCTCCGCGGCCGCCCACACCTTCCCCGCAGCGGGGACCTACCTGGTGACCCTGACCGTGACCGACGGCTGGGGAGTGGCGACGACGGCCACGCGGCAGGTCACCGTGACGAGCCCGTGAGGTGGTGATGGCACCAGTGATCGGGACGGCCCCGGGACGGTCCCGGGATCGTCCCGGCCCGGGAACCAAAATTGGGTACGTTGACCGGTTCCCCGCCCGGAGACCGAACGGGCCGTAATAATCGTCGGCATGACGCGTCCGCACCAGGACCGTCAGGCCCGGCACCCGAACAGGGTGGACTCTCGGACGGTCACTCGACGGCCACCCCTCGCACTCGAACGAGCTGGCGACCGCGCGCCCCTGTGGTGGGTGGCGCTCCTCGCGGTCCTGATGCTCCACCCGTACGGCGTCCTGCTCCTCGAGGACACGTCGCACCGTTCCGTCGACGCCGCCGGGCACCTGTGCCTGATGCTGGCCGACCTGGTGCTGTTCGCCAGCGCCCTGGTGCTGGCCTTCGACGTCACCATCGGTCACAGCCTGACCCGCGCCCGGATGGCGACCGCCGCCACGCTGGTCGCGTTGCAGGACCTCCCGCTCGTCATGATCTCGTTCGGGAGCACCTCGCACGCCGGCTACAGCTACCGGCTCACCGGCGGCCACCTGGTGACGGTGGCGGTGGTGTACCTCGTCCTCTCGGTGGGCCTGCGCCACCAGCGTCCGCCGCGGTTCAACCCGCTGGTCGGCGGGCTGGTCCTGGGACTCGGCGTACTCGCCGCCCGGCTGGCCCTGATCGCCGTCGACCCCTCGCCGTTCCTGTCGTTGACCGCGTGGGAGGACCTCCCCGTCCTGGTCGCGATCACCGCGGTCACCGCCGCCATCGCGGTCCGCGTGCTGCGGTCCCCGTTGCCCCGGTGGGCGGCCATCCGCCTCGCCAGCGGGATCGTCGTCATCTTCGCCGCCCTGGGCTGGTCCACCCTGCTCCGGGCCGCGTCTCCGCCGCCGGAGGCGATCGCCGGCGTCGCGCTGTTCAGCGCCCTGGTGGCGACCACCGCGATCGGCCTGCTGCTCTCCTCGCTCCGTGAGCACAGCCTGCGCGAGGCCGCCCTCGTGCTCCGCGCTGCCGAGGCCGAGGCGACCGTCCAGCACGACCGCGAGGTGGTCCACGAGATGCGGGCCGCGACGGCCGGAATCGTCGCCGGGGCCCACCTGCTCGCGAGCGGCCAGGTGCCGCCCGGGCCGCGACGCGCCGCCCTCAGGCACATGGTCGACGCCGAGGCCGCCCGCCTGGGCCGCACCTTCACCGAGGACGGACCGGACCAGTTCACCGACCTCGCGCTCGACGACGTCGTCGAGCCGCTCGTGATCGCCCAGGAGGCGCTCGGGCATCAGGTGCACTGGCACCCCTCCGGGCACCGCGTGGTGGCCCGGTACGACGCGCTCGCGGAGGTGCTCAACGTGCTGCTCACCAACGCCCACCGGCATGCTCACGGCTGTACGACGACGCTCTCCTCCCAGCCGAGGGGCGACTGTCTCGAGATCAGGGTGTCCGACTGCGGTCCGGGCATCGAGCCGGGACTGGAGGAACGGCTCTTCCAGTGGGGCGCCCGTGGCACCACCTCGACCGGTCAGGGCATCGGTCTGCAGCGTGCCCACCGGCTGATGCTCGAGCTCGGCGGCTCGCTCCACCACGACCGCGACGCACAGCGGGGCGGGGGCGCGACCTTCGTGGTCACCCTGCCCAACGCGGACGCCGTCGCGGACGCAGCCGAACCGGCACTCTTCCCGCGGACCGCGGTCCGGGTGGGCCACCGCACCCCGTCGACCGCCGTGGCCGGGTGATCCGATGACCGCCGCACATCCGCGCCCGATGCGGATCACCATCATCGACGACCACGCACTGTTCGCCGAGTCGGTCTCCCTCACCCTCGAGGCCGAGGGATATTCCGTGCGCAGGATCGACCTCACCGACGAGCACGCCTCCCTCGCGACCGTCCTCGCCTCGGCCCTGCGCTGCGCGCCGCGCGTCGTCCTGCTCGACCTCGACCTCGGTCGGGTCGGTGACGGCACGCGGCTGATCACGCCGCTCGCGTCGGCCGGCATCGCCGTCGTCGTGGTCACCGGCAGCGGCGACGGCGCCCGCCGCGGCGAGTGCCTGCGCCGCGGCGCGAAGGCCGTACTCGTGAAGACCTGTCCCCTGCACGAGGTGGTCGCCACCGTCCGCCGTGCGCGCGACGGCCTGCCGCTGATGAGCGCCCAGGAACGGGGCACCCTGATCGAGCTCGCCCTCCACGACCGCGACGAGGTCCGCGACATCCGCACCCGCCTGGACCGGCTGACCCGCCGCGAGATGGAGGTGCTCGGCGCGTTGATGCGCGGTGCGCCCGTGCGCGAGATCGCCCGTAGCAGCGTGGTCTCCGAGGCGACCGTCCGCACCCAGGTGAAGTCGATCCTGGCCAAGATGGAGATGAGCTCGCAGCTCGCCGCCGTCGGTGCGGCGTACAAGGTCGGCTGGCACCCGCCCCAGGGCTGACGCTCCCTGGTCCTTCTGCGCACCTCTCCAGACATGCCGTATTTGGGGCATGTCACGCCAACGGCTCGTCCCTAGGGTCAGGGGACACCGACAGCCGTCGAAGCGCTGGGAGGGCGTCATGAGGGTCCTACTCGTCTCTTCCTCGGGCGGTCATCTCGCCCAGCTGATGTGCCTGCGCCCGTGGTGGGAGAAGCACGACCGGCACTGGGTCACGTTCGACACCGCCGACGCGGTGGCCAAGCTCGAGGGCGAGGAGGTCACCTGGGCGCACCACCCGACGACGCGCAACCTGGTCAACCTCGCCCGGAACTCGGTCCAGGCCCGCCATGTGCTCGAGAGCTTCGCGCCCGACGTCGTCGTCTCGACCGGCGCCGCCGTGGCGGTCCCCTACTTCTGGCTGCGCCGCCGCCGGCACACCTCCTCGATCTACCTCGAGGTCTACGACCGGGTGGAGACCCCCACCCTCACCGGCAGGCTGTGCCGGCCGGCCACCGACCTGTTCCTCGTGCAGTGGCCCGAGCAGCAGCACCTCTACCGTTCCTCGGTCCTGGTCGGAGAGCTGTGGTGACGCCGCCGCTCGTCGCGATCTTCCTGGGCACCGACCACCACCGGTTCGACCGGTTGCTGGCCTGGGCCGGCGACCTGCAGGAGCAGGGCCGGTTCACCTTCCACGTCCAGCACGGCTCGACCCCGCTGCCGTCGTACCTGTCCGGCGCGCCGTTGCTCGGCCCGGAGCCGATGGCCGAGCTGCTCGACCGCGCCGCCGCGGTCGTGACCCACGGCGGACCCGGCACGATCATGGACGCCCGTGAGCACGGCCACCTGCCGGTCGTCGTCCCCCGCGACCCCCGCCACGGTGAGCACGTCGACGACCACCAGCTGCGCTTCGCCCGCTTCCTCGGCCGCACCGGCCTGGTCGTCACCGCGTACGACGAGGAGGAGCTGGCCACCCGCCTGTCCCTCGCGGTGCTGACCGGCCACCACCTCCCGGTCGCGCACCGGGTGTCCCCCACCCTGGCCCGGTTCGAGGCACTCGTCGAGAACCTCGTGCACCGATGAGCCTCGTCTGGGCCAGGGCGGCCGCACTGCCCGAGGCCGTGCGCGCCGGGGCCGACGCCGTCGCCCCGTTGCACCGCACGGGCTGGCTCCTCGCGCTGTGCGACCTGGTCGCCGCGACCGTCGTCGTACTCGTCGCCGGCGTGGTCCCGCACGCGATCGCCAACCTGGCGCCGGCGTTCCTGTTCGTCCCGATGTGGCTGGTCGCCGTCGGCTCGACCGGCGACTACCAGCTGCCGGGCAACGTCGCGGCCCGGATCCGCCGGCTCACCGTCGCGTCGCTGGTCCTGCCGACCGGCATGCTGCTCGTGGCCGAGCTGGTCGCCTACCCGCTGGCCGCCCGCACCGTCACCGCGGTGTGCCTCCTCACCGCGGCGCTGGGCGCTGTCGGCCGCGGCTCGCTGGCCTGGGCGGCGCGACGCGGGGTCCGGCTCAGCGGCGTGACCCACCGGGTCGTGGTGGCCGGCACCGCCGACACCCTGCCCGGCCTGCTCGACCGGCTCCGCCGGTCCGGCACCCACCGGTTCGCCGTGGTCGGCGCCTGCGTCGCCGCGGGCGACCCCACCGCCTCGGGGCCGCTCGACGGCATCCCCGTCGTCCCCGGGATCGCGGCCTGCGTCCCCGCGGCACGGATGAGCGGCGCCGACGCCGTGATCCTCGCGCCGGACCCCGCGATCCCGGCGGACGACCTGCAGCGACTGTGCTGGTGCCTCGAGGAGGCCGGCGTCGCGATCTTCGTCTGGACCGGACTGCTGACCTCGCCGGCCGGCCGGATCCGCCTCGACGTGGGCGAGCAGCTCCCCCTGCTCCACGTCGGAGCGCCCCGGCGCCTCGGCCCCTCCCACCTGGTCAAGCACGCCCTGGACCGGACGATCGCGACGCTGGCCCTCCTCGTCCTCTCGCCGCTGCTGCTCGCCCTCGCCCTCGCCATCCGTCTCGACTCCCCGGGGCCGGCCTTCTTCCGGCAGACCCGGATCGGCTCCGGTGACGCGCCCTTCACGATGTGGAAGCTGCGCACGATGAGCCACGACGCCGGTGACGCCGTCGCCGACCTGGTCGAGCTCAACGAGGCGAGCGGCCCGCTGTTCAAGATCCGCCAGGACCCGCGGATCACCCGGGTGGGGCGGTGGTTGCGGCGTACCTCGCTCGACGAGCTTCCGCAGCTGATCAACGTGGCCCTCGGCCAGATGTCCTTGGTCGGCCCGCGCCCGGCCCTCCCGTGCGAGGTGGCGGCCTACCTGCCCGACGTCCGCCACCGGCTGGTCGTGCGGCCCGGGATGACCGGGCTGTGGCAGGTGTCCGGTCGGGCGGACCTGTCGTGGGACGAGGCGGTCCGTCTCGACCAGCACTACGTCGACAACTGGTCGCTGCTGCTGGACGTCCGGATCCTGCTGCGCACCGCCGGCGCGGTCCTCAGCGGCCGCGGCGCCTACTGACGACGTCTCGCCACCAGGCGAGATTCCTGCAGGTAGGGGCTTTTCACCAATACGGGTCATTCGCGGGCCACTGGGACGGAGTCCGATGGGACGGTGATCGCGCGCAGAACGACCGGCATCCTGCTCGCCGTGGGAATTCTCGTCACCACCTTCCTCGCGGGGGCCGCCTCTCCCCCGGCCCACGCCGCGGACACTGGCAACGCGGCCCCGCAGACGGGCCGCATCGTCGACGACGACCCGGTCGGCTTCACCCCGCACGTCATGGACGGCGCGGTGTACTCGATGACTCGGGTCGGCGACACGGTGATCGTGGGCGGCTCGTTCACCCGGGTCCGCAACGCCGGCAGCGCGACCGACATCCCGCGCACCAACCTGTTCGCGTTCAACGCCTTCAGCGGCCAGGTCAGCACGACCTTCGTGCCGAACCCCAACGGCCGGGTCTACACGCTCGAGCCGGCCTCCGACGGGACGTCGGTCTACATCGGTGGCGCCTTCACCAGCGCCAGGTCCGGCGGTACGTCGGTGTCGGTCAGCCGGCTCTACAAGGCCGATGTCGCCACCGGCACCCGGAACCCGACCTTCCGGCCCGGCACCATCGACGGACAGGTGCGCGACGTCTCCGTGACCGGGAACCGGCTGTGGGTCGCCGGCAAGTTCACCTACCTGCAGGGCCAGCCGAGCCGGGCGCTCGGCGCCTTGGACGCCACCACCGGCGCCCGCGACCCGTACTACACCGCCGTCGTCGCCGGGGTGCACCGCGGCAGCTACACCAACGTGCAGAAGATCGCGACCGACCCCACCAACAGCCGCCTGGTGCTGATCGGCAACTTCGACACCGTCAACGGCATCCATCGCCACCAGTTCGCCGTGCTGGACATCAGCGGCCCGAGCCTCTCGATCGCGCCGTACTACACGAGGCAGTTCGAGTCGGCGTGCAGCTCCTCGTTCGAGACCTACCTGACCGACGTCGAGTTCTCCCCCGACGGCAGCTTCTTCGTCGTCTCGACCACCGGCGCCTACGGCGGCTACACCAGCAGCGTGGCCGGCACCAGCGGCTGCGACGTCGTCGCCCGCTTCGAGACGGGCGCGACGGGCACCGACGTACGACCCAGCTGGACGGCGTACACCGGCGGCGACACGACGTGGACCGTCGAGGTCACCGACGACGTCGTCTACACCGGCGGCCACATGCGCTGGCAGAACAACCCGACCCGCGGCGACGCCGCCGGCCAGGGCGCCGTCTCCCGGCCCGGCATCGCGGCCCTCGACGTCGCCAACGGCATGCCCTACTCGTGGAACCCGACCCGCACCCTCGGCGCCGGCGTCCGCGACATGATCGCCACCCCCGAGGGGCTGTTCGTCGGCTCCGACACCGACACCTTCGCCGGCGAGACCCACCGCAAGGTCGCCTTCGTCCCGCTCGCCTCCGGCACGGCCGTCCCGGCCCGCCAGGTCGGCACACTCCCCGGTGAGGTGTACCGCGTCGCCAGCGGCGGCAGCCAGCTGCAGCACCTCGGCTTCGACGGCACCACCGCCACCGCACCCACCGATGCGCCCAACGGCACCGGCTGGGGTACGACGGTCGGGGCGTTCATGGTCAACGGCGACCTCTACACGGCCTACGCCAACCGGACGCTGACCCGCCGCACCTTCGACGGCACCGCCTACGGCCCCGAGTCGACGGTCAACACCGCCGACCGGATCGTCCTGCAGTCCGACTGGCACACCGCCGACATCCCGGCGATCACCAGCCTGTTCTACGACCGCGGCTGGATCTACTTCACCAAGTCCGGCTCCACGCAGCTCTTCCGCCGCGCCTTCGAGGCCGAGTCCGGCGTGGTCGGCCAGCAGCGGTTCGCGGTGTCGTCGGTCGCCGGCGTCAGCTACGGCTCGATGCGGGGCGCCTTCGTCGCCAACGGCAAGCTCTGGTTCGCCCTCTCCAACGGCTCCCTCAACCGGGCCGACTGGACCCCGACCGGCGCCGTCGCCGGCACCGCCACCCAGATCGCCCCCTCCGGGTCAGGCTGGTCCTCCCGGGCCCTGTTCCTCTACCAGGCCCGCCCCTAGCCGGTCCCGAGGTCGTTGACCTGCCGCTTCCTCACCGTTGAGCTGCCGCTTCCTCACCGTTGAGCTGCCGCTTCCTCACCGTTGAGCTGCCGCTTCCTCACCGTTGAGCTGCCGCTTCCTCACCGTTGAGCTGCCGCTTCCTCTCGGCGGGGAACGGCGTCCGATCCTCGAGCGCGTCCTGAGCCGTCCCGAGGCGAGGAAAGCAAACCGCCCCCGGTCCGCGGTCGCGGGCCAGGGGCGGTTCTTGCCGTGGCAGGTGAAGGATTCGAACCTTCGAAGGCAAAGCCGACGGATTTACAGTCCGCTCCCATTGGCCGCTCGGGCAACCTGCCTCGGTGTCGTCCGACCGCTTTTGGCGACCGGACCACTACGCGGAACAATAGCGCAGCACGACTGACCACTCCGAATCAGCAGGTGACACCCATGGCCGACTCCTCGTTCGACATCGTCTCCAAGATCGACCGCCAGGAGGTCGACAACGCGCTCGGTCAGACGGCGCGCGAGATCTCGACCCGCTTCGACTTCAAGGGCACCGGTGCCTCGATCGAGTGGAAGGGCGAGCAGGCGATCGAGATCAGCGCCTCCGCCGACGACCGCGCCAACGCCGTGCTCAGCGTCTTCCAGGACAAGCTGATCAAGCGCAACCAGTCCCTGAAGATCCTCGACGCCTCCGAGCCGCGCCAGTCCGGCCAGGTGTCGAAGATCGGGATCACGCTCAAGGAGGGCATCACCTCCGAGGACGCCAAGAAGATCTCCAAGCTGATCCGCGACGAGGGCCCGAAGGGCGTCAAGGCGCAGATCCAGGGCGACGAGCTGCGTGTCTCCTCCAAGAAGCGCGACGATCTCCAGGCCGTCCAGGCGCTGGTCAAGGCGCAGGACTACGACTTCGCGGTGCAGTTCACCAACTACCGCTGACCTTGCCCTGATGCCCCGGCCCGACCGCTACCTGGTCGGCGCGATCGGTCTCGCGGTCCTCACGGTCGCGCTGGTGATCGGCGTCGGCGTGGCCTTCGCGTACGACGCGAGCTCGGCCCGTCGTCGTACGCCACCGCCGGCACAGCCGGCTCCTGCGGTCACCGGCGCCGCTCCGGCAGCGCCGGCCGCGCCCGCCCTGCCCGCGACCGCGCCGGACCCGTACCGGCCCGACGCGGCGTGGCTGGCCCGGGTGGCCGGGCAGACGGGGATCCCGCCGCGGGCGCTGGCGGCGTACGCCCGGGCGCACCTTCGGGTGGCGGCCGAGCAGCCCGGCTGCCGCGTCGCCTGGAACAGCCTGGCCGCGATCGGCGGCATCGAGTCCCACCACGGCAGCGTCGACGGCTCGGCGCTCGGCGACGACGGGGTGCCGCGCCCGCGGATCCTCGGGCCGGTGCTCGACGGTGGCGCGTTCGGCGCGGTCCACGACACCGACGGCGGGGTCCTCGACGGGGAGTCCACGTGGGACCGGGCGATCGGGCCGCTGCAGTTCATCCCGTCGACCTGGCTGCGCTGGGGCGCCGACGGCAACGGCGACGGTGTCGTGGACCCCAACCAGATCGACGACGCGGCCCTGGCGGCCGCGCGCTACCTGTGCCACGCCGGCGACCTCGCCGACCCCGACACCTGGCGCAGCGCGGTGTTCAGCTTCAACCACTCCGACACCTACGTCGCCGACATCGCCGACCTGGCCAACGTCTACGCCTCCCGCGCCCGCTGACCCATCTGCCCCACGACGTGCTCGGCGATCGCCAGGCTGGAGGTCGCCGCCGGGGACGGCGCGTTGCGGACCGCGGTGATCCGGTTGCTGCGGTGGATGACGAAGTCGTCGACCAGCGAGCCGTCCACCTCGACCGCCTGCGCGCGCAGCCCGAGCCCGGCCCGGGCGACGTCGTCGGGCCCGATGGCGGGGACGTAGCGCTGCGCGCTGCGCATGTACGCGGTGCGCGACAGCACTCCCCGCAGCTCCCCCACCCCGGTCCGCCAGTGCCGGCGGGCGAACCGCCAGAACCCGCCGTACCCCAGCGTGTCCACGAGGTCACGAGGCGAGAGGGAGGCCCGCCCGTAGCCGTCGCGGCTGAACGCGAGGAAGGCGTTCGGCCCGACCTCCAGGCCCCCGCCGACGCGGCGGGTGAAGTGCACGCCGAGGAAGGGGTACGCCGGGTCGGGCACCGGGTAGACCATGCCGCGCACCAGGTCCTCCTTGGCCGGCGCGACCGCCATGTACTCGCCCCGGAAGGGCACGATCCGCGGCGTCGCCGGACCGCCCACGAGCCGGCCGAGGCGGTCGGACTGCAGCCCACCGCAGACCACCAGCTCGTCGACGCGGTGCCGGCCGCTCGTCGTCCGCACGTCGAGGCCTCCCGGGACGCCGTCGACGCCCACCACCGCGGCGCCGAGGTGCACCGCTCCCCCGGCCGTCACGATCTCGCGCGCCAGCGCCTCGGCGACGGCGACGTAGTCGGTGATGGCGGTCCGCGGTGAGTGCAGCGCGGCCAGCCCGGAGGCGTGCGCCTCGACCTCGCGCAGGGCAGGCCCGTCGAGGCGGCGCAGCCCGGGGACGCCGTTCTCCCGGGCGGTGCGGGCGAGCGCCTCGAAGCGCGGCAGCTCGGCCTCGTCGACGGCGACCACCAGCTTGCCGCACTCGTCGTAGGCGATCGCGTGCTCGGCGCAGTAGTCGCGCATCAGCGCCCGCCCGCGCGTGCACAGCTCGGCCTTGAGGCTTCCGGGCCGGTAGTAGATGCCCGCGTGCACGACGCCGGAGTTGTGGCCGGTCTGGTGCGCGGCGAGCCGTGCCTCCTTCTCCAGCACCACGACCGTCACACCCGGGCGGCGGCGGACCAGCTCACGACCCACGGCCAGGCCGACGATGCCGCCACCGACGATGCCGACCGTGCTCCCGCTCACGGAACCATCATGGCGGGCCCTCCGGCTCGGCCATGATGGCCCCGTGAAACCCTCCGCGCAGATCGACATCGACGCCCCGCTCGCCGTCGTGTGGGCCGTCATGACCGACACCGAGCGGTACGGCGAGTGGAACCCCTTCGTCGAGCGCGCCGAGACCGCGCAACCCGCCGCGGTCAGCAACCCGATCGTGCTCCACGTCGTGTGGGCCACCGGCGGCCGCACCCGCTCGCCCGAGCGGATCACCGCGCTCGACGGACCGACGACCGACCCCGCCACCGGTACGACGACCGCGCTGATGTCCTACGTCTACGAGGGCCTGCCCTCGAAGCTGGGACTGGTGAGGGGGGTGCGCCACCAGCGCCTCACGCAGCGACCGGGCGGGCCGACGACGTACGAGACGGTCGAGGAGTTCAGCGGACCGCTGGTCCGCCTCGCGGGACCGGGGCGGGTGGCCGACGGCTTCCGGCGCCATGCCGAGGGACTCAAGAAGAGGGCCGAGCAGGAGGCTGCTTCGCCCCCGGAGGGATGAGCACGCCTGCGTGCTTCGCCGCCCACAGCGCGAAGCCGAGCACCGCGGCGCCGCAGACGATGTCGGCGACGACGTGCAGCTGGCGCCACCAGACCATGTCGGTGGCGCCGGCCACGGTGTAGTGGGCGAGGCCGATCAGGCCGGACACCGAGTAGCCGGTGAGCGCGACCGCCGCCGAGGTGATGTGGCGGCGGAACCACAGCAGCAGGCCCGCCGCGCCGAACGCGGTGAACACGAACCAGCCGATCGCGACGAGCCTCGCGGACGGCGCGGGCACGGCCGCGTCGGGACCCGGCACCGGGTAGTCGTCGTAGTTGACGTAGTTGTCGACGTAGTGGACCACCGACACCAGTACCGCGATCCCGAGCAGCCAGCACAGGACCCGCGTCGCCCGCAGATAGCTCACGCGCCCCACACTAGGCGGACGCGACCGCCTCCCGCGGAACCGCGAGCGCCGGCACGGTCGTCGCGCCGGTCGTGGGGCTCAGCCAGACCTTGCTGCCGAGCTCGAGGTCGAGCGCCCGCGCGTGGGCGCGGGACAGCACGACCAGCACCTGCTCGTCCTGGCCCTCGACGTCGACGGTGAGACGCACCTCGAAGCCGACGCGCAGCGCGCGCTGGACCACTCCGGCCGACGAGCCCGGTACGCCGGGCGCGACGGCGACCTCGATGTCGTGGGGCCGCAGCACCAGCGGCCCGAGCCGGGTCACCGCGCCGAGGAAGCCCATCACGAAGTCGTTGGCCGGCTCGTCGTACAGCTGGTCGGGGCTGCCGATCTGCTCGATCCGGCCCTCGTTGATGACCACGATCTCGTCGGCGACCTCGAGAGCCTCCTCCTGGTCGTGCGTGACGAACACGGTCGTCACGTGCACCTCGTCGTGCAGCCGGCGCAGCCAGTCGCGCAGCTCCTTGCGGACCTTCGCGTCGAGCGCGCCGAACGGCTCGTCCAGCAGCAGCACCGACGGCTCGACCGCGAGGGCACGGGCGAGCGCGAGGCGCTGCCGCTGACCACCGGAGAGCTGCGAGGGCAGCCGGTGCGCGAACTGCGAGAGGTGCACGAGCTCGAGCAGCTCGGCCACCTTGGCCTTGACCTCGGCCTTGGGACGCTTGCGGATCTCGAGGCCGAACGCGACGTTCTTCGCCACCGACATGTGCTTGAAGACGGCGTAGTGCTGGAACACGAAGCCGACGTTGCGCTTCTGCGGCGGCAGCGTGGTGGCGTCCACGCCTTCGATGTCGACCGTGCCAGTGTCGGCCGACTCGAGGCCGGCGATGATCCGGAGCAGGGTGGACTTGCCGCCGCCGCTGGGCCCGAGCAGGGCGGTCAGCTGGCCGGTCGGCAGCGACACGTTGATGTCGTCGAGCGCGACGAAGTCGCCGTAGCGCTTGCCGACACCCCTCACTTCGATGCTCATGAACGATCCTCCTTGCGGATCAGGGAGACGACGACGAGGGCGAGCACGGAGGCCAGCACGAGCACGAAGGCGGCGGCGTACGCCGTGGGCTCCTCGAAGTTGGTGTAGCGGTTCTGGATGAGGATGGTGGCGGTCTCGCCACGGAGCTCGGCGCCGGGACTGACGATCTTCACCGCGCCGAACTCGCCCAGCGAACGGGCCAGGCTCAGCACGACGCCGTACACGACCGCCCACTTGATGCTGGGCAGCGTGATCCGGCGGAAGGTCTGCCAGCCGTTGGCCCCGAGGCTGCTGGCGGCGAGCTCGGCGTCGGTGCCGATCTCCTCCAGCACGGGGACGACCTCGCGGATGACCAGCGGGAGGCTGACGAAGGCGGTGGCCATGATCATGCCCGGCGTGGTGCCGATGATGAAGATGCCCGCCGACTCGAGCGCTCCGCCGAACCAGCCCTGGCCGCTGCTGTAGGCCAGCACCAGGGCGAGACCGACGACGACCGGCGACACCGACATGGGGATGTCGACCAGGACGGAGAGCAGACGCCGGCCCGGGAACCGGTAGCGGGTCAGCAGCAGCGAGATCCCCACGCCGAAGACGGTGTTGATGAGGACCGCCCAGAAGGCGCAGGTCGCGGTCAGCCCGAACGCGTAGGTGACCGTCGGGTCCTGCAGCCGCTCGAGGAACGGCCCGATGCCGGACTCGGCGCCCCGCTCCAGCGGCGCGAAGGTGCGGGAGCCGACCTCCCACAGCGGCCACACGACCAGCACGGCGAGGTAGAGGATCACGAACGTGCGCAGCGCATAGGTCACCGGCCCCTTGCCGGCGCGGATCTGTCGGGTGTCAGCCACGGTTCGCCACCCTCCGCGAGAGCAGGTCGAGACCCACGATGGTCACGATCGCCACCAGCAGCAGGAGGACGGCGACCGCCGCCGCTCCGGCCTGGTTGTCGCCCTCGATGAACTTGAGGATCTTCAGCGACGCGACCTCGGTCTGGTACGGCGTGTTGCCGGAGATGAGGACGAGCGAGCCGAACTCGCTGATCGCGCGGGCGAACCCGAGCGACGAGCCGGCGGTGATGGCGGGAACCAGGCTCGGCAGGATGATCCGCCGGAAGGTGGTGAGCCGTGAGGCGCCGAGGGACGCGGCAGCCTCCTCGACATCGGCGTCGAGCTCGATGAGGACGGGCTGGACGGTCCGCACGACGAACGGCAGCGTCACGAACAGCAGGGCCAAGAAGATGCCCTGGCGGGTGTTGACGATGTTGATGCCGACCGGGCTCTCCGGTCCGTACAGGCTGAGCAGGACCAGCCCGGCGACGATCGTCGGCAGCGCGAACGGGATGTCGATGACGACGTCGAGGATCCGCTTGCCGAAGAAGTGGTCGCGGACCAGCACCCAGGCGACGACGGTGCCGATGACGGCGTTGACCACAGTGACGCCCGCGGCCTCGAGGACCGTGAGCCGCAGCGCCGCGAAGGTCTGGGCGTCGGTCAGCGTGTTCCAGAACGCGCCCCACCCGCCGGCGGCAGCGGCCCCCACGACCGCTGCGAGCGGCAGGAGCACGAGGATGCTGAACCAGACCAGCGCGACCCCCAGCCCGATGCCCGAGGTGGGAGTGAGCCGGAACAGCCCGCTGGGCCGGCTCGTCGTGCGAGCCGGCCCAGGGGGTGCAACGAGTGTGTCCGTCACTTCTTGGTCGCTTCGGCGTACAGCTGGTCGAAGCGCAGCTGCTCGCCGTCCTTGCCGAACCACTCCGCGTTGATCGCGCTCCACCCGCCGAGGTCGGCGGCGGTGGTCAGCGACTGCGGGGCCGGGAACGGGTCGGCCGGGTCGTTGGCGCCCTCGACCTGGATACCGGAGATGTCGAGGCCGGTGACGGGACGGAAGCCCTTCCGCACGAACTCGGTCTGGCCGGCGTCGCTGAGGATGAAGTCCAGCCAGTCCTTCGCGACCGGGTCGGCCTTCTCGAGCACGGCACCCGGGTTCTCGATCAGGAAGGTGTGCGGCGGGACGATGTAGTCGAGGTCCTCACCGTTCTGCCGGGCCAGGATCGCCTCGTTCTCGTAGGTGAGCAGCACGTTGCCGACGCCCTTCTTGAAGGCCTCGGTCGCCTCGCGGCCACTGGCCGCCCAGGTGGTGACGTTCTTGAACACCTTCGCGAGGAACGCGTCCGCCTCCTCCTCGCTCGCGCCGTTCTGCTTGGCGTAGGTGTAGAGGGCGAGGATGTTCCACTTCGCCGAGCCGGAGCTGGCCGGGTCCGGGGTGACGATCTTGACGTCGGGGCGGGTCAGGTCGCCCCAGTCCTTGATGCCGAGGGGGTTGCCCTTCTGGGTGGCGATGACCGCGACGGAGCTGGACACGATGCCCTTGGTGGGGCCCGCGTTCCAGTCGTCGGCGACGAGACCGGCGTCGACCAGGCGGGTCAGGTCGGGCTCGAGCGAGAAGACGACGTAGTCGACGTCCTTGCCCTTGGTGTCCGCGACCTTGCGGCTCTGGTCGCCCGAGGGCCCGTAGGAGCCGGAGAACGTCACGCCCTTGCCGGCGTCGGTCTTCTCGAACTCCGCCGCCGCGGCCTTGTTGCCGGCCTCGGGCACAGCGAACCCGACGATGTTGATCGTCTTGCCCGTGTCGTCGCTGCCGCCCGCGCTGCTGCACGCGGCGGCGGAGAAGACGGTCACTGCTCCCACCACGCCGAGCGCGACGGCCCTGATCGATCGCTTCATTGCACCCATTCCTTGCCTGCTTCGGCCGGTCTCTCGGGGACCGGTTCCTTCAAACTAGATCGGAATAATCCACATAAGCGAGATACGTGACTCACCACAGGACGAAACCGGGGCCAGGGCATGACGGAGGTCACACCCCGAGGGCGGCGCGACAGGCGCCCATCAGTCGGCGCGAGGACGGGCTCGCGCGCGGGGCGGACTATCGTGGGGAACGGTTCTCGAGAGCCGCGCCGCGCGCTGGCCACCGGGGACCACGAAGGACATTCACCGAAAGGTGGAACGTGTTCTAGTTTGCTCCTAGACTCGACCACCTGACGCCGTCGCCGCGTTCCCACGGCGCTCGGCGATGTCGAGAGAAGTGGAGCAGGTGTGAGCCAGACCAAGCAGGTCAAGCAGCTGGACCGGGTCATCATCCGGTTCGCCGGTGACTCCGGCGACGGCATGCAGCTGACCGGTGACCGGTTCACCCAGGAGTCGGCCGTCTTCGGCAACGACCTGGTGACGCTGCCGAACTTCCCCGCCGAGATCCGGGCGCCCCAGGGCACCATCCCCGGCGTCTCGTCGTTCCAGATCCACTTCGCCGACCACGACATCCTCACCGCGGGCGACCGGCCCGACGTCCTGGTGGCGATGAACCCGGCCGCGCTGAAGGCCAACCTGGGCGACCTGCCGCGGGGAGCGACGATCATCGTCGACACCCACGACTTCTCCAAGCGCAACCTCGACAAGGCCGGCTACACGTCCAACCCGCTCGACAAGCTGGGTGAGGTCGACGACATCCTGGCCGGCTTCCAGGTCCAGCCCGTCGACCTGACCGGCATCACCGTCGAGGCGGTCAAGGAGTTCGGCCTGTCCCGCAAGGACGCCGCCCGCGCCAAGAACATGTTCGCGCTGGGCCTGCTGTCCTGGATGTACGGCCGCCCGACCGAGCCGACCATCGCGTTCCTCGAGAAGAAGTTCGCCAAGGTCCCCGACATCCTCGGCGCCAACATCGCCGCCTTCAAGGCCGGCTGGAACTACGGCGAGACCACCGAGACGTTCGTGGTCCAGTACGAGATCAAGCCGGCCCGGATGCACGCCGGCACCTACCGCAACATCACCGGCAACCTGGCCCTCTCCTACGGCCTGGTCGCCGCCGGCGTGCGCTCGCAGCTGCCGGTGTTCTTGGGCTCGTACCCGATCACCCCGGCCTCCGACATCCTCCACGAGCTGTCGAAGCACAAGTCGTTCGGCGTGACCACCCTGCAGGCCGAGGACGAGATCGCCGGCATCGGTGCCGCGATCGGTGCCTCGTTCGCCGGCCAGCTGGCGATCACCACCACCTCGGGCCCCGGCATCGCGCTCAAGTCCGAGGCGATCGGCCTGGCGGTGATGACCGAGCTTCCGCTCGTCATCGTCAACGTCCAGCGCGGCGGCCCCTCGACCGGTCTGCCGACCAAGACCGAGCAGGCCGACCTGCTGCAGGCGATGTACGGCCGCAACGGCGAGGCCCCGGTTCCGATCGTCGCGCCCCAGTCGCCCGGCGACTGCTTCGCGGCCGCGGTCGAGGCAGCCCGGATCGCGATCACCTACCGCACCCCCGTCTTCCTGCTCTCCGACGGCTACCTCGCCAACGGCTCCGAGCCGTGGGCGATCCCGTCGATCGACGAGCTGCCGAAGATCGAGGCCAACTTCGCGACCGGGCCCAACCACACCTCCACCAACGCCAAGGGCGAGCAGGTCGAGGAGTTCTGGCCCTACGCCCGCGACAAGGACACCCTGGCCCGCCCGTGGGCCATCCCCGGCACCGCCGGCCTCGAGCACCGCATCGGCGGCCTGGAGAAGGCCGGCACCCCCGAGACCGGCCACGGCAACATCTCCTACGACCCGGCCAACCACGACCAGATGGTCCGGCTCCGCCAGGAGAAGGTCCAGCGCATCGCCGACTCCCTCCCGCCGCTCGAGGTCGACGACCCGTCCGGCGAGGCCAAGGTCCTCGTGATCGGCTGGGGCTCGACCTACGGCCCGATCGGCGCCGCCTGTCGCCGGGTCCGCCGCGCCGGCTACAACGTCGCGCAGGTCCACCTGCGCCACCTCAACCCGTTCCCCAAGGACCTCGGCGAGATCCTGAAGGGCTACGACAGGGTCCTCGTTCCCGAGATGAACCTCGGCCAGCTCTCCAAGATGCTGCGCGCCGAGTACCTCGTCGACGCCCAGGGCTACAACCACGTCTACGGCCTGCCGCTCAAGGCCGCCGAGCTGGCCGAGGCCATCGGCGTCCTGGTCGGCGACGCCGAGGGTCGCGAGATCGACCTCGGCGAGCACGGCCTCAATCTTCCCGCCGACCACGAGGAGGCTCCGAACGCATGAGCACCATCGATCTCCCGATGCCCCAGCTCGGCACCGCCCTGGTCCCGACCCTCGGCGAGGGCGAGACCCAGACCGCCAAGGACTTCTCCTCCGACCAGGAGGTGCGCTGGTGCCCGGGCTGCGGCGACTACGCCGTGCTCAAGGCCGTCCAGTCCTTCCTGCCCGACCTGGGCCTGCGCCGCGAGAACATCGTCTTCGTCTCCGGCATCGGCTGCAGCTCGCGCTTCCCGTACTACCTCGACACCTACGGCATGCACTCGATCCACGGCCGCGCGCCGTCGATCGCGACCGGCATCGCCACGGCCCGCGAGGACCTGTCGGTGTGGGTGGTCACCGGTGACGGCGACGCGCTCTCGATCGGCGGCAACCACCTGATCCACGCGCTGCGCCGCAACGTGAACATGACGATCCTGCTGTTCAACAACCGGATCTACGGCCTCACCAAGGGCCAGTACTCCCCCACCTCCGAGGTCGGCAAGGTCACCAAGTCCACCCCCGTGGGCTCGCTCGACCACCCGTTCAACCCGGTCTCGCTCGCGCTGGGCGCCGAGGCGTCGTTCGTGGCCCGCACCATCGACTCCGACCGCAAGCACCTCACCGCCGTGCTCGCCGCGGCGGCCGCGCACCGCGGCACCTCGCTGGTCGAGATCTACCAGAACTGCCCGATCTTCAACGACGGCGCCTTCGACGCGATCAAGGACCGCGACAACGCACACGCCCTGATCCCGCTCACCCACGGCGAGCCGATCACCTTCGGCGTGCGCGACGAGGCGACCGGTCTCGGCGACAAGGCACTGGTCCGCGGCGTCGGTGGCGGCGTCGAGGTGGCCGACACCGCGTCCGTGGCGGCGGAGGCGATCATCGTCCACGACGCCCAGAACCCGGACCCGTCCACGGCGTTCGCGATCTCGCGCCTCACCGACGCGGGCTACCTCAACCGCAGCCCGATCGGCATCTTCCGCCAGGTCGAGCGGCCGACGTACGACGACCAGGCGCGTGCCCAGGTCGCCACCGCCAGCGCGTCCGCCGCCGCCCAGGGCAGCCCCGAGGAGCGGCTCACCGCCCTCATCAGCGCGGGCGACACCTGGACCGTCGACTGACGCCACGGACGCAGGAGAAACATGAAGGGGCCCCGCCGTTCGGCGAGGCCCCTTCATGCTCCGGAGGTCAGTAGCAGCGGATCCGACCGACCGGCAGGACCGTCTTGTCGTAACCGTTGGCGGCCTTCAGGACGAGGCGGTACTTGCTCCAGCATGGGCCGTCGAACTTGATCTGGAAGAAGCCGTCGCCGACGCGGGCGCGGTCCTTCTTGAAGTTGCGCCAGTTGCCGCCGCGCTTCTTCTGCTGCAGCTTGATCTTGCCGCCCTGGTAGGTCGCGGCGTAACCCTTGACCTTGAACCGGCCGGTGTTGCGGATCTCGTTCGCGGTGTAGTCGACCGGGTGCGGGCCGAGGGTCCGCTCGGCCGAGACACCGGCGGCAGTGGAGGCAGTGGCGCCACTCGGCGCAGTCGTCAGGCCGAGAAGCACGGCGGTGACGGCCGCCAACAGGACGGTGATGGTGCGAGTGAATCGCATCGGGGACTCCCCCTCGGGTTCGGGATCGTTCGTGGACACGGCCTTCGTGCCCACCTGGCCAGGACCTGAAACCACCTCTCTCCCCGCCAGGTGGCAACACGTCGCTAGGGTCCCAGTGTGTCGGACCAGCGCCGCGGCTTCACCCTCGGATTCCTCGCGTACCTCATGTGGGGCGCGTTCCCGCTGTACTGGCCACTGCTCAGGCCCAGCGGCGCCGCCGAGATCCTCGCCCACCGCATGGTCTGGTCCTTGGTCGTGATGGGCGTGCTGGTCGTCGTGCTGCGCCGGACGACGGCCCTGAGGGCCGTGCTGCGGGATCGTCGTACGACGCTCCTGCTGGTGCTCGCCGCCGCGACCATCACCTCGAACTGGGGCACCTACATCTACGGCGTCAACACCGACCGGGTCGTAGAGACCTCGCTCGGCTACTTCATCAACCCACTGGTCACCGTGCTGATGGGCGTCCTGGTCCTCGGCGAACGCCTCCGGCCCGCGCAGTGGACCGCGCTGGCGATCGGCTTCGCCGCGGTCGCCGTGCTGACCCTCGACTACGGGCGGCCCCCGGTGATCGCGCTGGTCCTCGCCTTCTCGTTCGGCACCTACGGCCTGGCCAAGAAGTCCGCGGGGGTCGGCGCGATCGAGAGTCTCGCCTTCGAGACGGCGGTGATCGCCCCCTTCGCCCTGGGCTACCTGCTCTGGCTCGGCAGCACCGGCGGCGCGCACTTCACTAGCGAAGGCCCCGGCCACGTCGCCCTGCTCCTCGCCAGCGGCGTGGTCACCGCCGTCCCGCTGCTGTGCTTCGGCGCCGCCGCGACCCGGGTCTCGATGACCACCCTCGGCCTGCTGCAGTACCTCGCGCCGGTCCTGCAGTTCCTCCTCGGCATCACCGTGATCGGCGAGCGGATGCCGCCCGGACGCTGGATCGGGTTCGGCCTGGTCTGGCTGGCACTGGCGATCTTCACCGTGGAGGCGCTGCGCCACCACCGGCGCCAGCTCGCGCTGGCGGCCGAGTCCTGCGCCGTGTGACCCGCGCGACGCTCAGGCGGAGCGGACCGCGACGACGTCCGCGAACGCCTCGAGGGCGGTGCGGACCGAGCCCTCGGGCAGGGCCTGGAGGAGCTGCTTGGCCTCCTGGGCGCGGGCCACGACGTACGCCTGGGCCTGGTCCATGGCGGCGTGCTTGCGGAGCAGGTCGAGGGCCTCGGCGTGCAGCTCGGCGTCGGCGGCCAGGTCGGTCCGCTCCGGGTCGAGCAGCTCGAGCAGGCGGGCATCGGCCGGGTCCGTGGACGCGCGGGCGATCAGGACCGGCAGGGTCGGCACACCCTCCTTGAGGTCGGTGCCGGGCGTCTTGCCGGACTCCTCGCTCTCCGAGGCGATGTCGAGGATGTCGTCGGAGAGCTGGAAGGCGGTGCCGACGAGCTCGCCGTACTCGGTGAGCGCGGCGACGACCTCCGGCATAGCGCCCGAGAACAGGGCGCCGTAGTGGGCCGAGGTCGCGATGAGGGAGCCGGTCTTGCCAGCCACCACCTCGAGGTAGTGGGCGAGGGCGTCCTCGTCGGGGCCGGGCTTCACGGTCTCGAGGATCTGGCCCTCGACCAGCCGGGTGAAGGTCTCGGCCTGGATCCGGACCGCCTCCGGGCCCAGCTGGGCGGTCAGCTCCGACGACTTCGCGAACAGCCAGTCGCCGGTGAGGATCGCGACCAGGTTGTCGTAGCGGGCGTTCGCCGAGTCCTCGCCGCGGCGCAGCGCGGCCTCGTCCATGACGTCGTCGTGGTAGAGCGAGCCGACGTGGGTGATCTCCACGACGCAGGCCGCGGTGAGCACCTCGTCGGCGTCGGGCCGGGGACCCGCCTCGGCCGCCAGGAGGACCAGCAACGGCCGGAACCGCTTGCCGCCGGCGGCCAGCAGGTGGCGCGCCGCCTCGGTGACGTACGGCGCCCGGCTGGACGCGTGAGCGTAGAGAGCCTCCTCCACCGTCGCCATCCGCGCCCGCAGGCGGTCGGCGAGAGCGGAATCGTCGATCGGCAGCGCAAGCTCGGCCCCAGGTGTGTTCACCTGATGAAGTCTCCCGTACGGGTGACCAGATCGAGAACCGGGCCCGGCACGACACCCAGCACGAGGGTGGCGACCAGGCACACCGTGATCGTGCCGGAGGTCAGCAGCGAGGAGCGGGTGACCACCCCGGCGCCGTCCGCGCTGGGCTCGGTGAAGAACATCAGCCGGATGTGCCGGACGTAGAACGTGATCGCCAGGATGCTGCACGCGATCGCCACGAGAACCACCGGCCACGCCCCCGCCGACAGCGCGGAGGTGAACACGGCCCACTTGCCGATGAAGCCCGCCGTGAGCGGGATCCCGGCCATGGAGAGCAGGAAGAAGGCGAACGCGCCGGCCACCAGCGGGGAGGTCCGGCCCAGGCCGGCCCAGCGCTCGTACGCCGTCGCCTCGCCGCCCGCGTCACGGACCAGCGTGACGATCGCGAAGGCGCCGATCATGGCGAAGCCGTAGGTGGTGAGGTAGAAGAGCACGCCCTCGAGCGAGGTGTACTGGCCCTTCGCGAGCTCGCCGGCGCTCTGCACGCCCAGCACGCCGACCAGGATGAAGCCGGTGTGGGCGACCGAGGAGTAGGCGAGCATCCGCTTCACGTCGTTCTGCACGATGGCGAGCACGGCACCGAGGACCATGGAGGCGATCGCGATCACCCACAGCATCGGCTGCCAGCTCCAGCGCTCGCCGCCGAAGGCGACGTAGAGCAGCCGGAGCAGGGCGCCGAAGGCGGCGACCTTGGTGCCGGCGGCCATGAACGCCGTGACCGCGGTGGGCGCGCCCTGGTAGACGTCCGGGGTCCAGGCCTGGAAGGGCGCGGCGCCGATCTTGAACAGCAGGCCGACCGCGAGCAGGCCGATGCCGGCCAGCAGCAGGCCGTGGTTGGCCGAGCCGGCACGGACCGCCTCGTTGATCCCGGCGAAGCTGACCGAGCCCGCGTAGCCGTAGACCAGCGCGGCGCCGTACAGGAAGAAGCCGGAGGCGAAGGCGCCGAGGAGGAAGTACTTCATCGCCGCCTCCTGGCTCAGCAGGCGACGCCGGCGCGCCAGGCCGCAGAGCAGGTAGAGCGGCAGGGACAGGATCTCCAGGGCGACGAACATGGTGAGCAGGTCGCCGGACGCCGGGAAGAGCAGCATGCCGCTGACGGCGAAGAGCAGCAGCGGATAGACCTCGGTGTGCTCCAGGCCGCGGGTGGAGGCCTCGCGCTCCCCCTCGCTGCCGGGCAGCGCCGCCGCCTGGCCGGTGAAGGCCGACACGCCGCCCTCGAGACGCTGCTCGGCGAAGAGGGCGATCCCGCCGAGCGCGAAGACCAGCAGCAGGCCCCACAGGTAGACGGTCGGGCCGTCGACCACGACGCTGCCCATCGCGCCGACCAGGCCACGGCCCTCGGCGCCGTCGGCACCCTGGTGCTCGTCGAGGTCCATGCCGACGACGACGGTCGACACCAGCGCCGCGACGACGGTGACCAGGGCGAGGCCGACCTGGGGCAGGCGACGGGTGCCACGCGGGAGGAAGGCCTCCAGCGCGACGCCGACGCAGGCGCCGCCGAGGACGATCAGGAGCGGCAGCAGCTCGGCGTACTCGAGCTCGGGCTTCACGAACTCCATCAGTGCGCCTCCTCCGTCTGCGCGACCGTGGGCTGGTCGTCCTGGATCCCCACCTGGTGCATCAGGTCACCCACCATCGGGTTGCTCACGTCGAGCAGCGGCGCCGGGTAGAACCCGAAGAACACCAGCGCGGCCATCAACGGCGCGACGGCGACGATCTCGCGGACGCCGAGGTCCTTGGTCGCCGCCTCCGCCTCGGGGGGCGTGGGACCGGTCATCGTGCGCTGGTACATCCACAGCACGTAGATCGCGGACAGCACGACCGCGGTGACGGCGATCGCGCCGACGTACCAGCCGTAGTCGAAGGCAGCCACGAACACCAGGAACTCACTGACGAACGGCGAGAGGCCGGGCAGTCCGAGCGTGGCCAGGCCCGCGACCAGCAGCAGGCCGGCCAGGACCGGGGCGACCTTCTCGACGCCGCGCATCTCGCGGATCGAGGAGGTGCCGCTGCGGTCGTAGAGGTAGCCCGCGACCAGGAACAGCGCGGCGGTGCCGAGGCCGTGGTTGACCATGTAGAGGATCGCGCCGGTGCCGCCCTGGCTGGTCATCGTGAAGACGCCCAGCGTGATCAGACCGAAGTGGCTCAACGAGGTGAGACCGATCAGGCGGAAGATGTCGTCCTGCCCGATCGCGATGAACGCGCCGTAGACCACGGAGATCAAGGCGAGCGTGATGACCAGCGGCGTCGCCCACTGCGAGGCCTCGGGGAAGATGCCGAGGCAGAACCGCATCATCCCGAACGTGCCGATCTTGTCGAGGATGCACACGAGCAGCACGCCGGTGCCCGGCGTCGCCTTCTCGGTCGTGTCGGCCAGCCAGGTGTGCAGCGGGAACAGCGGTGCCTTGATCGCGAAGGCGATGAAGAAGCCGAAGAACAGCCAGCGGCCGGCCTCGGTGCCGATGTCGAGCCTCTCGAGGTCCGAGAGGAGGTACGACGGCTCGCCCTGCTGGGCGGAGACGACGTACAGCCCGATCACTGCGGCGAGCAGGATCAGGCCGCCCGCGAGCTGGAACATCAAGAACTTCAGCGCCGCCGCGCCCCGGCCCTCGCGGCCGAAGCCACCGACCAGGAAGTACGCCGGGATCAGCGTCGCCTCGAAGACCACGTAGAACAAGAAGACGTCGGTCGCGCAGAACACCGCGAGCGAGAGGCCCTCGAGGGCGAGGGTCCACGCCACGAAGGAACGGGCGCCGGCCGATCCGACGGCGTCGGCCTTGAACCACTCGGCGCCGAGTACCAGGGGCACGAGCAGGACGGTCAGCAGCACCAGGAGCAGGCCGAGGCCGTCGACGCCCAGGGCGTAGTGCACCCCGAACGCCTCGATCCACTGGTGCTCCTCGGTGAGCTGACGGCCGCCGTCGACCTCGTAGGAGGCCGCGACGACCCCGCCGACGACCAGGGTCGCCAGGGCGACCCCGAGGCCGGCGGTCTTGCTGACCGTGCGGGGCAGCAGCGCGACGGCGACCGCACCGGCGATCGGCAGCCAGACGAGCAGGCTGAGCAACATCAGTTCACCACCACCAGGGTCAGGACGAGGAGCAGCGCGCCGCCGACGATGCCGAGGGCGTAGGACCGGACGTAGCCGTTCTGGAGCCGCCGGAGCAGCTCACCGGTGCCGGCGAAGACCGTGGTCGCGCCCATGAAGAGGCCGTCGACGAGGGTGCGGTCACCGTCGGTGAGCGCACGCACGGTCGCGCGGCCCGGGTTGACGACCAGGCCCTCGTTGATCGCGTCGCCGTAGAGGTCCGCGCGGGCGGCCTTGGTGGCGAGCGAGACGTCGGCGGGCGCGGCGCGCGGGACGTCGCGCTGGCCCACCAGCACCCAGGCCAGCGCCACGCCGGCGGCGACCACGGCGATCGTGATCAGGGTGAGGACGAGGACCGGGAGCGGCGGCTCCTCGTGCTCGGCGTGGCCGACGACCGGGCTGAGCCAGTCGACGATCCAGTTGCCGGCCAGCATCAGGCCGCCGAGCGCGGAGAGCGCGGCGAGGACCATGAGCGGGATGGTCATCACCAACGGGCTCTCGTGGGGGTGCACCCCCTTCTCCCAGCGCTTCTTGGTGAAGAAGGTCATCAGCATCATCCGCGTCATGTAGAAGCCGGTGATGCCCGCGCCGAGCAGGGCACAGATGCCGACCACCGGGTTCTCGGTCAGCGCGACCTCGATGATCTTGTCCTTCGACCAGAAGCCGGCGAACGGCGGGATGCCGATGATCGCGAGGAAGCCGAGCGCGAAGGTCGCGAAGGTGATGGGCAGCGCCGTGCGCAGTGCGCCGTAGTGACGCATGTCGACGTCGTCGTCCATCGCGTGCATCACCGAGCCGGCCCCGAGGAACATGTTGGCCTTGAAGAAGCCGTGGGTCAGCAGGTGGAAGATCGCGAAGGCGTAGCCCGCGACGCCGAGACCGGCGCCGAGCATCATGTAGCCGATCTGGCTCATCGTGGAGCCGGCCAGGCCCTTCTTGATGTCGTCCTTGGCGCACCCGATGATCGCGCCCCACAGCAGCGTCACCGTGGCCACGATGACCACCGCGGTCTGCGCGGTCGGCGCCAGCTCGAAGACAAAGTTGGAGCGGGTGATCAGGTAGACACCCGCCGTCACCATCGTTGCCGCGTGGATGAGGGCGGAGACCGGGGTCGGGCCCTCCATGGCGTCGAGGAGCCAGGCCTGGAGCGGGACCTGGGCCGACTTGCCGCACGCGCCGACCAGGAGCAGCACGCCGATCCAGTTGAGGGTGGTCTCGGTCGCGCCGCCGGCCAGCTCGCTGACGCCGGTGAAGCTGGTCGTGCCGAAGGTGACGATCATCAAGAAGATCGCCAGGCTCAGGCCCATGTCGCCGACGCGATTGATGACGAACGCCTTCTTGGCCGCGGCGGCCGCCGACGGCTTGTGCTGCCAGAAGCCGATGAGGAGGTACGACGCGAGGCCGACGCCCTCCCAGCCGAGGAACAGGCCCACGTAGTTCTCCGCGAGAACCAGCATGAGCATCGCCGCGACGAACAGGTTCAGGTAGGCGAAGAACCGGCGCCGACGCGGGTCATGGGCCATGTAGCCGATCGAGTAGACGTGGATCAGCGAGCCGACACCGGTGATCAGCAGCAGGAAGAGCGCTGAGAGCGGGTCGTAGAGCAGGTCCATGCCGATGTGCAGCCGGCCCGAGTCGATCCAGTCGTAGAGGTGCTGGCTGACCTGACGCTCGTCCTCGTCGCGGCCGAGCAGGTTCACGAACAGCACCAGGCTGATCACGAACGACGACGCGGCGCTCGCCGTACCGAGCAGGTGGCCGAACCTGTCGGTGTACCGGCCGCCGAGCAGCAGCACGGCAGCACCGAGCAGGGGCAGCGCGATGATCAGCCAGAGCAGGGTGAACGCCCCGTCGGCGGCGGTCGGCGCGACCACGGGGACGTGGGTGGTCTCGCTGGCCTTGAGGGTCAGTGCGGGCGTCAGCGCGGACAGTGCGTGCATCATCTCGTCCTCAGAACTTCAGCAGGCTCGCGTCGTCGACCGAGGCCGAGCGACGGGTCCGGAAGATGGTCATGATGATCGCGAGCCCGACCACGACCTCGGCAGCGGCCACCACCATCACGAAGAAGGCGGCGACCTGGCCGTCGAGGTTGCCGTGCTGGCGGGCGAACGCCACGAACGCCAGGTTGCAGGCGTTGAGCATCAGCTCGACGCACATGAACACGACGATCGCGTTGCGCCGGGTGAGCACCCCGATGGAGCCGATCGTGAAGAGGATCGCCGACAGGACGACGTACTCGGTCATTCGTCAACCTCCTGCGCAGCGGAGCCGAGGGGAGCGGCGTTCTCCTCGCTCGATCCGGTCGCGGCGCTCTTGCCGGCCGTCTCGGGAGCATGCTCGGGATCCACGCCCAGCTGGTCGGCGATCGCCTCGATGTCCTTCAGGCCCGTCCGCTGCATGGTGCCGCGCGCGGCGAGCACCCGGGAGACCGACGCCGGCGCCGGGCTGCCGTCGGGCAGCAGGGCCGGGGTGTCGACCGCGTTGTGGCGGGCGTAGACGCCCGGCGGCGGCAGCGGGCCGAGGTGGGCGCCGGTCTCGGCGTAGGCGCGGACGCGGTCGGCGGCGATGCTCGCCTGGGTGCGCCTCGGCGTGAGCCGCTCGCGGTGGGTGAGCACCATCGCACCGACGGCTGCGGTGATGAGCAGGGCGCTGGTGGCCTCGAAGATGAAGACGTAGCGGGAGAAGAGCAGGTCGGCGAGGGCCTGCACGTTGCCGCCGGAGTTGGCGTCCTCGAGGCCGACCGCGGTGCCGAAGGTGAGCTGGGTCAGGCCGACGACCATCACCACCACGAAGGCGAGGCCGACCACCCAGGCCAGCGGCCGCTGGCCCTTGATCGTCTCGACGGTGGAGTCGGAGGCGTCGACGCCGACCAGCATCAGCACGAACAAGAAGAGCATCAGGATCGCGCCGGTGTAGACGATGATCTGCACCGCGAACAGGAACGGCGCCTCGAGGACGGCGTACAGGACGGCGAGGCTGATCATCACCACGGCCAGCAGCAGCGCGGCGTGGACGGCCTTGCGCACGAACAGGATGCCGAGCGCGGCGAGCACCATGATCGGCGCGAGGACCCAGAAGGCGGTCACCGGTCGGCCCCCTTGAAGTCGCCGCGGTAGTAGTCGTCGTCGTTGCCGAGCAGCATCGGGTGGGGCGGCTGCTCCATGCCCGGCAGCAGCGGCGCCAGCAGGTCGGACTTCTCGTAGATCAGGCTGGCGCGGCTGTCGTCGGCGAGCTCGTACTCGTTGGTCATCGTGAGCGCCCGGGTCGGGCAGGCCTCGATGCACAGCCCGCACAGGATGCAACGCAGGTAGTTGATCTGGTAGACGCGGCCGTAGCGCTCGCCGGCGGAGTAGCGCCCGGACTGGCCGTCGGGGCCGACGGTGTCGTCGTTCTCGGCGCCCTCCACGTAGATCGCGTCGGCCGGGCAGGCCCAGGCGCACAGCTCGCAGCCGACGCACTTCTCGAGGCCGTCGGGCCAGCGGTTGAGCTGGTGGCGGCCGTGGAAGCGCGGTGCGGTGGGGAACTTCTCCTTGGGGTACTGCTCGGTGACGACCTTGCGGAACATGGTCCGGAAGGTGACCCCGAACCCGGCGACCGGGTCCCAGAACTGCTCCTTGAGCGACGGGCCCTTGGGCTGGTCAGCCATTGCTCACCCCTGAATCGCGGACGGTCTCACTGACGGTGGCATCGGTTCGGAACACCAGCGGTGCGGCGGCACCGCGCACGGCGCCCCCTGCCGGCATGGGCGGCACCGGGAAGCCCCCGGCGCGCGGCGTGGCGGTCGCGACCTCGGCCTCGGCGCCCTTCTCGGGGATGAGGAAGGTCAGCAGCAGGACGACCAGCACCACCCCGGCCAGGATCATCCAGAACTGCTGGTTGGCGCCGAAGCCCTCGTCGAACACGCCCTCGTTGCGCGCGGCCCGCATCGTGGCGACCGCGACGATCCACACGAGCGAGACGGGGATCAGCCGCTTCCAGCCGAACGCCATGAACTGGTCGTAGCGCAGTCGCGGCAGCGAGCCGCGCAGCCAGATGAAGACGAAGATGAAGAACAGCACCTTGCCGAAGAACCACAGCACCGGCCAGTAGCCCTCGTTGGCGCCGGCCCACACCTGGTCGATCCAGAACGGCGCGTGCCAGCCGCCGAGGAAGAGCGTCGTGGCCAGGGCCGAGACGGTCGCCATGTTGATGTACTCGGCGAGGAAGAACAGCGCGAACTTCAGGCTGGAGTACTCGGTGTGGAAGCCGCCGACCAGCTCACCCTCGGCCTCGGGGAGGTCGAACGGCGCCCGGTTGGTCTCACCGACCATCGCGATCGCGTAGATCACGAACGACGGCAGCAGGATCAGCCCGAACCACAGGTCGTCCTGGGCGGCCACGATCTCGCTGGTCGACATCGAGCCGGCGTACATGAACACCGCGACCAGCGCGAGGCCCATCGCGACCTCGTAGGAGATCATCTGGGCGCTCGAGCGCAGGCCACCGAGCAGGGAGTACGTCGACCCGCTGGACCAGCCGCCCAGGACGATGCCGTAGATGCCGATCGAGGCGATCGCCATCACGAACAGCACCGCCACCGGCATGTCGGTCAGCTGGAGCGGTGTCCGCTGCCCGAAGAAGCTCACCTCGGGACCGAACGGGATGACGCTGAACGTCACGAAGGCCGGCACCACGACGATCACGGGCGCGAGGACGAAGACCACCTTGTCGGCGGCCTTGGGGATCAGGTCCTCCTTGAAGGCCAGCTTCACGCCGTCGGCCAACGACTGCAGCAGGCCGAAGGGCCCGTTCACGTTGGGTCCGATCCGGTGCTGCATCCGGGCCACGACCCGGCGCTCCCACCAGATGTTGAACAGCGTGAGCACGACCAGGATGACGAAGATCAGCAGGGTCTTGAGACCGACGACCCACCAGGGATCGTTGCCGAACAGGCTCAGCGAGTCGTTCATCCGTGCACCCCTTCCGCTCCCGTGATGGTGACCGCGGCGCCGGGGGACGCCAGGTCGGCGAGGACTCCGTTGCCCACCGAGCCGGCCGGCACCCAGACCACGCCCTCGACGAGGTCGTCGCAGATCTCGGCCGGCAGGGTCATCGAACCGCGGTCGCCGGTGAGGGTGACGGTCGGTCCGTAGCGGTCGAAGTCGCCCGGCGTGACCAGCGCGACCGGCGTGCGCGCCGTCGCCTTGAGGTACTTGTCGCCGTCCTGCATCGAGCCGTTGTCGAGCAGCTGCTTCCACGTGGCGAGCCGGACCGTTGAGTCGTCACGTTCTCCGGTTGAGTCGTCACTTCCTCGGTCAGTTCGTGACGACTCGACCGAAGTTGGTGACGCCTCGACCCGAACCCCGTCCCACGATCCCAACTGGGCCATCTCGGCGCGGGCCTCCTCGACGGTGCGGAACCCGAGCGGACTCCCCTCACCCAGCCGGGCCATCTCCTCGGCGATGCCGGACAGGGCGCGCAGGTCGGGCAGCGAGGCCGGGTTGTGCAGGGCGGCCTCCCAGGTGCGGACCCGGCCCTCCCAGTTGACGAAGGTGCCTGCCTTGTCGGTGGTCGGCGCGACCGGGAAGACCACGTCGGCCCGGTCGGTGACCTCGGTGCGCCGCAGGTCGAGGGCGACCACGAAGCCGGCCGCGTCGATCGCGGCGCGGGTGGCGGCCGGGTCCGTGGTGTCGTCGGGGTCGACGCCCGCGATGACCAGGCCGCCGAGGGTCCCGGCGGCGAGCGCCTCGACGATCGCGTCGGCGCTGCGGCCCTCGGCCTCGGGCAGGTGCGCGACGCCCCAGGCGGTGGCGACGTCGACGCGGGCCTGCGGGTCGGCGACCGGTCGACCGCCGGGCAGCAGGGTCGGCAGGCAGCCGGCCTCGAGCGCTCCGCGGTCACCCGCGCGGCGCGGCACCCAGGCCAACCGGGCCCCGCTGGCGGCGGCGACCTCGGCGGCGGCTCCCAGGGCACCCGGTACGACGGCCATCCGCTCGCCCACCAGGAGGACCGAGGTGGCGTCCAGCTCGGCGGCGAGGGCCCGCAACGCGGCCGGCTCGTCGCCGGGAGCGGTCGGGACCACGCGGGCCGACAGCTTCGCCAGGCCGCGCGTGGTGAACGGCGCGAGGCTGACCACCTCGGTGCCTCCGGCACGGACCGACTTGCGCAGCCGCAGGAAGACCGCGGCGGCCTCGTCCTCGGGCTCCAGGCCGACGAGGACCACCTTCGCGGCGGACTCGAGGTCGTCGTACGTCACGCCGCCGTTGCCGGGACCGGTCAGCACGACCGACGCGGCGAGGAACGCCGCCTCCTCGGCGGAGTGCGGGCGGGCCCGGAAGTCGATGTCGTTGGTGTCGAGCGCGACCCGGGCGAGCTTGCTGTAGGCGTAGGCGTCCTCCGCGCTGAGCCGGCCGCCGGTCAGCACGCCGACGCCGCCCGCCGCCTTGGCCGCGGCGAGGCCGCGGGCCGCGACGGTGAAGGCCTCGGGCCACGAGGCAGGTCGCAGGCTGCCGTCGTCGTCGCGGACCTGCGGGTAGGTGATCCGGTCGTCGCCGTGGGTGTAGGCGAAGGCGAACCGGTCCTTGTCGCTGATCCACTCCTCGTTGACCGCCGGGTCGTTGCCGGCCTGGCGGCGCAGCACCGTGCCCCGTCGGTGGTCGACCCGGATCGCGGAGCCACACGCGTCGTGCTCGGCGATGCCCGGCGTCGAGACCAGGTCGAAGGGGCGGGACCGGAAGCGGTACTGCTCGGAGGTCAGCGCGCCGACCGGGCAGATCTGGATCACGTTGCCGGAGAAGTACGACAGGAAGGGGGCGTCCTCGGCGATGCCGATCTGCTGCTGGGCGCCACGCTCGACCAGGGCGATGAACGGGTCGCCCGCGATCTCGTCGGCGAAGCGCGTGCAGCGCTGGCACACGATGCAGCGCTCGCGGTCGAGCAGCACCGTCGGCGACAGGTTGATCGGCTTCGGGAAGGTGCGCTTCACGCCGCGGTTGCGCTCGTCGGAGAAGCGCGAGTCGCCGCGGCCGTTGGACATCGCCTGGTTCTGCAGCGGGCACTCGCCGCCCTTGTCGCAGACCGGGCAGTCGAGCGGGTGGTTGATGAGCAGCAGCTCCATCACGCCCTGCTGCGCCTTGTCCGCCACCGGGCTGGTCACCTGGGTGCTGACCACCATGCCCTCGGCAACGGGCAGGGTGCAGGAGGCCTGGGGCTTGGGGAAGCCACGGCCGTTGCCGGCGTCGGGTACGTCGACCAGGCACTGGCGACAGGCACCGACCGGGGCGAGCAGCGGGTGGTCGCAGAACCGCGGGATCTGCACGCCGATCTGCTCCGCGGCCCGGATGACCAGGGTGTCCTTGGGGACGCTGACCTGGACGCCGTCGATGGTGACGGTGACCAGGTCGGTCTTCTCGACACCCCCGCCGGTCGAACCTGTCGAGACCGTCATGCCGACACCTCCTGTCCGGACCAGGCCGTGGACCTCGCCGGGTCGAACGGGCAGCCGCCCTGCTCGAGGTGGGCGAGGTACTCCTCGCGGAAGTGCTGGATCGAGCTGGTGACGGGGCTCGTGGCGCCGTCGCCCAGGGCGCAGAAGGCGCGCCCGAGGATGTTGTCGCACTGGTCGAGCAGCTGGTCGAGGTCCTCCTCGCTGCCCTGGCCGCTCTCGAGGCGGGCGAGCGCCTGCACCAGCCACCAGGTGCCCTCGCGACAGGGCGTGCACTTGCCGCAGGACTCGTGCTTGTAGAACTCGCTCCAGCGCAGCACCGCCCGCACCACGCAGACCGTCTCGTCGAAGATCTGCAGCGCCCGAGTGCCGAGCATCGACCCCGCACCCGCCACGCCCTCGAAGTCGAGGGGTACGTCGAGGTGCTCGGCGGTGAACAACGGGGTGCTCGAGCCGCCGGGGGTCCAGAACTTCAGCTGGTGGCCCTCACGGACGCCGCCGGCCAGGTCGAGCAGCTCTCGCAGGGTGATGCCGAGCGGCGCCTCGTACTGGCCGGGCTTCTGCACGTGCCCAGACAGCGAGAAGATGCCGTGCCCCTTGGACTTCTCGGTGCCCATCGAGCCGAACCAGGCGGCGCCGTTCTTGACGATCGCCGGCACGGAGGCGATGGACTCGACGTTGTTGATGACCGTCGGGCTGGCGTAGAGACCGGCGACGGCGGGGAACGGCGGGCGCAGCCGCGGTTGACCGCGGCGGCCCTCGAGGCCCTCGAGGAGGGCGGTCTCCTCGCCGCAGATGTAGGCGCCGGCACCGGCGTGGACGACGACGTCGAGGTCGTAGCCGGAGCCGTGGATGTTCGAGCCGAGGTGGCCGGCGGCGTACGCCTCGGCGACGGCGGCCTGCACCCGGCGGATGACGTGGACGACCTCGCCGCGGATGTAGATGAACGCCTTGTTGGCGCGGATGGCGTACGAGCTGAGG
Organism: Nocardioides daeguensis; assembly: GCF_019192965.1. GTDB lineage: Bacteria > Actinomycetota > Actinomycetes > Propionibacteriales > Nocardioidaceae > Nocardioides > Nocardioides daeguensis. Next base: position 25,417 of record NZ_JAHTKU010000010.1, on the reverse strand, counting down.
ATCACGCCCTCGACGAGGACGTGGGGGTTGCCCATCATCAGCGGGATGTCCTTGCAGGTGCCCGGCTCGGACTCGTCGGCGTTGACGACGAGGTACTTGGGCTTGGGGTTGTCCTGCGGGATGAAGGACCACTTCATGCCGGTCGGGAAGCCGGCGCCGCCGCGGCCGCGCAGGCCGCTGTCCTTGACCGCGGTGATGACGTCGTCGGGGCTCATCGCGAAGGCGACGTCGAGGGCGGCGTAACCACCTCTCTCCTCGTAGGTCGCGAGCTTCCAACCCAGCTCGGCGTCCCACAGATCGGTGAGGACCGGGGTCAGCGTGTCAACCATCGGTGGGCTCCTTCGCCGGTGCGACGGACGGATCGGGGGCGGACCAGCCGCGCTCCCGGGCGATCTCGAGGCCCGCCAGGCTCGCCGTACCTGCGGTGGGGCCCTCGTCGACGCGCCCGTCCGGGAAGCCGGCGAGCACCCGCTCGGCCTCGCGCCAGGTGCACAGCTTCGGGCCGCGGGTGGAGCTGACGTCGTGGCCGACGCGGAGCGCCTCGACCATCTGGACCGCCGACTCGGGGGTCTGGTTGTCCATGAACTCCCAGTTGACCATCACGACCGGCGCGTAGTCGCAGGCCGCGTTGCACTCGATGTGCTCGAGGCTGACCGTGCGCGAGTCGCCCTGGCGCTGGGCCGCGACCTCGTCGTTGCCGATCTCGAGGTGGTCCTTGAGCCGCTGGAAGATGGCGTCGCCGCCCATCACCGCGCACAGCGTGTTGGTGCACACGCCGACGTGGTAGTCGCCGACGCCGTGACGCTTGTACATCGTGTAGAACGTCGCGACGCCGTTGACCTCGGCGGCACTGATCTCGAGGATCGCGGCGCAGGCCTCGATCCCCTCGGGCGTGATCCGGCCCTGGGCCGACTGCACCAGGTGCAGCATCGGCAGCAGGCCCGAGCGCGGCTCGGGGTAGCGAGCCGCGATCTCGCGCAGCTCGGCGATCGTCTTGTCGTCGAGCTGATTGGCGCTGGGCTGGTTGCTCACCGGTCGACGCCTCCCATCACGGGGTCGATGCTCGCGATGGCGACGATGACATCGGCGATCTGGCCGCCCTCACTCATCACGCCCATCGCCTGGAGGTTGTTGAACGACGGGTCGCGGAAGTGCGCCCGGAACGGACGGGTGCCACCGTCGGAGACGACGTGTGCGCCGAGCTCGCCGCGCGGCGACTCGACCGGCACGTAGGCCTGGCCGGCGGGGACCCGGAAGCCCTCGGTGACGAGCTTGAAGTGATGGATCAGCGCCTCCATCGACTCGCCCATGATGTGGCGGATGTGGTCGAGGCTGTTACCCATGCCGTCGCTGCCGATCGAGAGCTGGCTGGGCCAGGCGACCTTCTTGTCGGCGACCATGACCGGCGCCCCCTCGAGCTTCGCCAGCCGGTCGGCGGCCTGCTCGATGATCCGCAGGGACTCGTGCATCTCGTTGAGGCGGACCCGGAACCGACCGTAGGAGTCGGAGGTGTCCCAGGTCTGCACGTCGAAGTCGTAGGTCTCGTAGCCGCAGTAGGGCTGGGCCTTGCGCAGGTCGAAGCCGTAGCCGGTGCTGCGCAGGACCGGTCCGGTGAGGCCGAGCGCCATGCAGCCCTCGAGGTCGAGGTGACCGACGTTCTCCAGGCGGGCCTTGAAGATCGGGTTCGCGTTGCACAGGGCGGCGTACTCGGGCAGCCGCTTCTTCATCAGGGCGACGAAGGAGCGGATCTCGTCGAGGGCGCCCGGCGGCAGGTCCTGCGCGACGCCGCCGGGGCGGATGAACGCGTGGTTCATCCGCAGGCCGGTGATCAGCTCGAACAGGTCGAGGACCAGCTCGCGCTCGCGGAAGCCGATCGTCATGACGGTCAGCGCGCCGATCTCCATGCCGCCGGTGGCGATGCACACCAGGTGGGAGGAGATCCGGTTGAGCTCCATGAGCAGGACCCGCATGATCTGGGCCTTCTCGGGGATCTGGTCCTCGATGTCGAGCAGCCGCTCCACGCCGAGCACGTAGGTCGTCTCGTTGAAGAACGGCGAGAGGTAGTCCATCCGGGTGCAGAACGTGACGCCCTGCGTCCAGGAGCGGAACTCCATGTTCTTCTCGATGCCGGTGTGGAGGTAGCCGATGCCGCAGCGGGCCTCGGTCACCGTCTCACCCTCGATCTCGAGGATCAGCCGGAGCACGCCGTGCGTCGAGGGGTGCTGCGGACCCATGTTGACGACGATCCGCTCGGCGGCGTCGCCCTCGCCCATGTCGGCCGCGATCGCGTCCCAGTCCTGCCCGGTGACGGTGAAGACCCTGCCCTCGGCGGTGTCGGTGCCGTCGGCGTAGAAGTCGGTGCCGGTGGTGTCCATCAGTTGTAGCTCCTCCGCTGGTCCGGCGGTGGCACGCTGGCGCCCTTGTACTCCACGGGGATGCCGCCGAGCGGGTAGTCCTTGCGTTGGGGGTGGCCCGGCCAGTCGTCGGGCATCAGGATCCGGGTCAGGGCCGGGTGGCCGTCGAACTGGATGCCGAACATGTCCCAGGTCTCCCGCTCGTGCCAGTCGGCTGCGGGATAGACCGGTACGACGCTCGGCAGGTGCGGGTCGCTGTCGGGGGCGGCGACCTCGACCCGGACCCGGCGGTTCCAGGTGAAGGACATCAGGTGGTAGACGGCGTGCAGCTCGCGCCCGGTGTCGCCCGGGTAGTGCACGCCGCTCACGCCGGAGAGCAACTCGAAGCGCAGGCTGGGGTCGTCGCGCAGCAGCCTCATCACCTCGACGAGGTGGTCGCGGTGCACGTGGAAGGTGATCTCGCCACGGTGGATGACGACCTGCTCGATGAGGGGGTCGAGGACGTCGGCCACCGTGTCGAACCAGCCGCCGTAGGGGCGCTGCGCGGCACCGGGCAGGACCACGGGGGCCACCAGGCCGCCGTACCCGCTGGTGTCGCCGGAGCCCTTCACTCCGAACATGCCCTGCCGCTCGCCGACGGCGCGGACCTCGCGGCCCGGCTCGCCGAGCGCCTCGGGGGCGTTCTCGGGCGACTGGTCGGTGGCCCGCTGCTCGACGGACTTCTCGTCGCTCATGCCGGGGTCCCCGATCGATTGTTCGCGGAGGAGCGAAGCGGAGGAGCGGAGAATCGAGTGGGGTGGTTCATCGCAGCATCCCCCTCATGTCGCTGGTCGGCAGGGCCACCAGGCCCTCGGCCTCGAGCTCACGGATCTGGGCCTGGCGGTTGGCGCCGAGCGGCGTGTGCTGGACCTTGTCGTGGAGCTTGAGGATCGCGTCGATGAGCATCTCCGGGCGCGGCGGACAGCCGGGCAGGTACATGTCGACGGGGACGACGTGGTCGACGCCCTGGACGATCGCGTAGTTGTTGAACATGCCGCCACTGCTGGCGCACACGCCCATCGCGAGCACCCACTTGGGCTCGGCCATCTGGTCGTAGATCTGGCGCAGCACCGGCGCCATCTTCTGGCTGACCCGCCCGGCCACGATCATCAGGTCCGCCTGGCGGGGGCTCGCGCGGAAGACCTCCATGCCGAAGCGGGCGAGGTCGTACTTCGGGCCGCCGCTGGTCATCATCTCGATCGCGCAGCAAGCCAGCCCGAAGGTCGCCGGCCAGAAGCTGGCCTTGCGCATGTAGCCGGCCAGGCCCTCGACCGTGCTCAGCAGGACTCCGCTGGGGAGCTTCTCCTCGACACCCATGGTGGATCCCTCCGGTCAGTCCCAGTCCAGGCCGCCCCGACGCCACACATAGGCGTAGGCGACGAAGACGGTGGCGATGAACAGGACCATCTCGACCAGCCCGAACCAGGACATCGCGTCGAAACGCACGGCCCACGGGTAGAGGAAGATGATCTCGATGTCGAAGACGATGAAGAGCATCGCGGTGATGTAGTACTTCACCGGGAAGCGGCCCGTCAGCGCCTGGGGCGTCGGCTCGATGCCGCACTCGTAGGAGTCGTACTTCGCGCGGTTGTAGCGCCGCGGCCCGACCAGCGTGCTCATCGCGACCGACCCGACCGCGAACAACGCGGCCAGCGCGGCCAGCACCAGTACCGGCGTGTAGAGCTCCATGAGCCTCCCTCTCGTGATCTTGTGAACAGAATCACTAGTGGCGTGACACACATAGTGCCACTGCTCCCGGACCCCGGCACAGGGGGGTCGGAAAAGGGGCCCCGGTCCCGCTCGGGGACGCCGAAAAGCCCTCTGACCTGGGGATTTAACGAAGGAGAGGGTTGCGTAATTCGCGGCGCCGACCGGGCGCCGCAGCCCGATCAGGCGGTCGCGCGGTGCAGGGCGACGATGCCGCCCGACAGGTTGCGCCACTGCGGCCGGGTCCACCCGGCCTCGGCGATCAGGTCGGCCAGGCCGCGCTGGTCGGGCCAGGCGCGGATCGACTCGGCGAGGTACACGTAGGCGTCGGGCGCCGAGGAGACGGTGCGGGCGACGGCGGGCAGGGCCTTCATCAGGTACTCGATGTAGACCGTGCGCCACGGCTTCCACGTGGGATGGCTGAACTCGCACACGACCAGGCGGCCGCCGGGCTTGGTGACCCGGCGCATCTCGGCGAGGCCGGCGAGCGGGTCGACGATGTTGCGCAGCCCGAAGGAGATGGTGACCGCGTCGAAGGTGGCGTCGCGGAACGGGAGCCGCGTGCCGTCGCCGGCCGTGAACGGCAGGTGGGGCAGCTGCTTCTTGCCGACCTGGAGCATGCCGATCGAGAAGTCGCAGGGCACGACCTCGGCGCCGGCGTCGAGGAACGGCTGGCTGGAGGTGCCGGTGCCGGCGGCCAGGTCGAGCACCCGGTCGCCGTACGACGGGTCGACCGCGGCGAGCACGTCACGGCGCCAGCGGCGGTCCTGCCCGAACGACAAGATGTCGTTGGTCAGGTCGTAGCGCTTGGCGACCGTGTCGAACATCCGCCGGACGTCGGCCGGCTGCTTGTCGAGCGCTGCGCGGGCCACGTCGTTCAGCCCTTCTCGGTGAGCGCGAGCACCTTGTCGACGTACGACGCGACCTCGTCGGGCGTGAGGCCGTTCGTGTACAGGTCGTAGGTCAGGCCGTCGACCTCCTTGCGGCACTGGACGCGGTAGTCGGCCCCGATGGGCTTCTGGCCGGTGGGCGCGCCCGTCGTCTGGTCGATCGGGTCGTTCCAGGCGACCGCGCAGTGGCTGCCGTCGATGACCTCGAGCGTGTAGTGGGTCCCGGACTCGTCGACGACGAACGGACCGCTCGGGTTCACGAGGCCCGCGTCGCCGGGGATGATCGTGACCGCGATCTGGGCGGGCGCCGTCTGGGTCGCGCCCGAGGCGGCGGGGACGTCGATGTAGGCGCGGACGACGGCGTCGTCGTACTGGTCGGCGAGGATCTTGCGCGTCTCGTCCTCGGACTTCGCGGCCCGCTCGGTGAAGGTCTTGATCTGGGCCGCCTGCTCGGCCGAGGTGGCGCCCGCCTGCTCCGGCGTGATCGCCTGGAGCGCGACGAAGCGGTCGTCGAGCTGGGTCGGCAGCGAGGGCACCGACGCGTCGTCGACGAGCTTCGGGAGGCCGACGCCGAAGCCCACGGCTCCGGCGAGGAGGAGGACGCCGGTGGTGGCGCCCACGACGGTGGATCGAGCGATCGGCATCAGGCCATCATGCCGGGTCCACCTGAACGTCTGCTGACCACCCCTCCTCCCGAGATCGGGTCACAGGTCCGTCCCGTCGGCCAGCCGCGTGTACTCCTGCCCCGCCGCCCCGAGGAACCGCCCGAACTGGGCGTCGGCCACGCCGAGCCCTTCCGGCGAGAACACCCGGTCGTGGATCGCGACGTTGCGGGGCGCGCCGACCGCGCGGGCGAAGTCGACGCCCTCGGAGACCCGCATCCAGGGCGCGCACACGGGCGCCAGCAGTACGTCGACCGCGACCCCCGGCGGGGTCAGCGCGTCGCCCGGGTGGAACACCGTGGTCTCCCCGGCGGTCAGGAGATAGCCGCTGTTGTGGAAGCGCGGCAGCTCCGGGTGGATCACCGCGTGCAGCTCGCCGACCGCGCGGACCGCGACGCCGCCGATCGTCCAGGTCTCGTCGGGCGCGACCACGGTGACCCGCTCGAGCAGGTCGGGGGCGTGCTCGCGGATCTGCGCGGCGACGGCGTCGATCGTGAAGATCGGCGCGTCCGTGGCGCGCAGGTGGTCGGGCGCGTAGTGGTCGGGGTGCTCGTGGGTGATCAGCACCGCGTCGACGCCGTCGACCGCCTCACGCTGGCACCAGATGCCGGGGTCGAGGAGGAGCGCCGTGCCGGCGTGCTCGAGCCGGACGGCGGAGTGGGCGAACTTCGTCAGGCGCATGACGTCCACGGTAGTCCGGGCCGGGTGGCCGCGAGCTCAGCCCGTCTGGTGGTGCACGTAGCACCAGCGCCAGTCCTCGTCCGGCTCCACCGAGCGGATGACGGGGTGCTGGGTGGCGCGGAAGTGCGCGGTGGCGTGGCGGCTCGGCGAGGAGTCGCAGCACCCCACCTCGCCGCAGGAGAGGCACATCCGCAGCGCGACCCACCGAGTCCCCTCGGCGAGACACCCCGCGCAGGCCAGGACCTCGGGCGGGTCGAGGAGCGGGATGCCGGCGAGGTGCTCGCAGCCGTCGTTGCGCTGCATCCGGCTGGTGGTGCGCAGGTCCACGCGGGCCGCCTCGGCGGCGTCGAGCATCGACTCCTCGACGTCCAGCATCGCCAGCACCTCGCTGACGACCTCGGAGGGGACCGAGCCGGTGGACCGGATCTCGAGCACGCGGCGACGCTCGGCCTCGATCATCTCGCCACGCCAACGGGAGTAGAGGTCGCTCGGACTCTCCTCCCCCTCGGTGGTGCCGAGCCGCTCCCAGGCGGCGAAGTTGCGCTGCTCGATCCGCTGGATGATGAGGGCGCGGACCTGGTGCGGGTCGTCGCAGTCGGCCGCGAGCGCGTCGAGCCGGTGGATGCCCGCCTTCGCGGCCTGCTGGAGCAGCGTCGCGCGGGCGAGGGCGTCGTCGTGCGGGTCGGGCGAGGGGACCCGGAGCCTGCGGGCGACGAGCGGCAGGGTCAGGCCCTGCCCCAGCAGCGTCCCGGCCACGACGGTGAACGCCACGATCAGCAGCACCTCGCGGTGCGCGGTGTCCTCGGGGACGGTGAACGCGGCGGCCAGGGTGACCACGCCGCGCATGCCGGCCCAGCCGATGAGGAACGTGTAGCGCCACGACGCCGGTTCGCCGGTCACCGGATCCGGGCCGCGCCGCAGCAGCAGCGCCTGGCCGGCGAACACCCACACCATCCGCAGCACGACCACGGCCGCGAGGGCCGCGGCGCACGCGGCGGCGACGGTCCCGGCGCCGAACTCGCTCTCGCCGACCTCGCCGAGCAGCCAGTCGGCCTGGAGCCCGATGAGGAGGAAGACGGTGTTCTCGAGGACGTAGGCGATGGTGCGCCAGTTCATCCGCTCGGCGATCCGGGACTGAGCGGTCTGCAGCACCGGCGCGACGTGGCCGAGCGCGAGGCCCGCGACGACGACCGCGACCACCCCGGAGGCGTGGATCTCCTCCGCCACGATGTACGCCGCGAACGGGATCACCAACGAGATCGCGGTGTCCATCAGCGGATCGGTGATCTTCTTGCGGAGGAAGCCGACCACCACGAACGTCAACGCGCCGACGGCGACACCGCCGCCGGCGGCGACGACGAAGTCGCGGCCCACCTGCCACGCGGTGACCGTCGTACCGATCGCAGTGACGGCGGCCCGCAGCGCGACCAGGGCGCTCGCGTCGTTGAACAGCGACTCGCCCTCGAGGATCGTGACGATCCGGCGCGGAAGCCCGATCCGGCGGCCGATCGCGGTCGCGGCGACCGCGTCGGGAGGCGCGACCACCGCGCCGATCGCCAGCGCCAACGGCCACTCGACCTCGGGGAGGACGAGACGGACCACTGCGGCGACCCCGAACGTCGTGAACGCGACCAGGCCGACCGACAACAGCAGGATCGGGCGCCGGTTGGCGTTGAAGTCGACGAGCGAGGTGTTGACCGCGGCGGAGTAGAGCAGCGGGGGGAGCAGGCCGAGCAGCACGACCTCCGGCTCCAGCCGGAGCTCCGGGACCCCGGGCACGTACGACGCCGCCACGCCGACCACTACCAGGGTCAGCGGCGCCGGGACCTCGACGCGCTCGGAGATCGCGGTGACGGTGAGCACCGTCGCGGCGACGGCGACGAGCAGGAAGGCGATCTCCACGTGTCCGTCCTTGTCTGGGTGGCTGCCGCACGGCGTGCAACCCCCAACCTAGGGGGCCTCGCGCGCATTCCGCGCACCAGCAATCCCATGAATTCCACGATTGCCGGCTCGCCCGAGACGCCCCGCACCTACCATCCCGGGCATGCCCACGCTCAGAGCGAGGCCACGCTGGCTGGCCGTCGCGATCGCCGTCCTGCTCGCCGCCGGGGCACTCGTCTGGACGCTCCACCGCGGCGGCGACCCCGCCGCGGCGGACCGGCCGGCCCCGACATCGGCGTCCGGCACCTCACCGGGTGCCGCGAGCGAACCCGCTCCGGGCGCGGGGACAGACATCTCGTCGCCCGGGCCGACGTCCGGCGCTCCGGGCGAGGCCACCGAGGACGGCACCGGTGAGCCGGACGGGGGGCGAGACGCGGAGAGCCTTCGGGGCGACCGACGCCGCAACGGCCCGGAGGGTCCCGGCGGCCCCGACCGGTCGGGAGTCGGCGTGCCGTGCTGGGGCGGGACGGGGCGGGGGCCGGCATCGCCTGTCGCTGGCGACGCCACGACGACCGAGGTCCGCGACCAGGTCGCGGCCAACCTGCAGCTGCTCCGCGAGCTCTCACCGCCCCCTGCCGTCCAGCCGGCCGTGGAGGGCCTGCGGAGCTACTACCGCCGCGTCGGCGAGGTCGTGGCCAAGGAGACAGGCGACGGTCGTCTCCGTCCCGAGGACCGAAGCCGGATCGAGAAGCTGACCGAGGACGTGTACGCGGACTTCGCTCCACCCGTCGTGGCCTTCTTGAGCCATCGCTGCTGAGAGATCCGCCTGCACCGGAGGCGGCCGGCCGACCCGGCGCGCCCCGCCAGGTAAAGGTTTCCGGGACTTTCGTCCCGGGGCCCGGTGGCACCGCTACTTTCGGCCGCATGAGCATGGGGCAGCGCCAGGCGCGAGAGAAGTCCATCCAGCGCCGGGCGGCGCTGAAGGCCCAGCGCAAGCAGCGTCGTCGCCGGCTCCGGCAGGCCGGCGCCCGATCTGGCGCCGCGGTCGCCGTCACCGCCCTCGGCCTGTCCGGGCTCGGCATGGCCCCTGCACTCGCCGTCCCGACCGATCCGCACGCCGTCGCGGACATCCAGCCCGGTACCACCAGCAGCCGCCCCGGCGACAAGGCCGCGCTGGGCAACACGGTCTACTTCGCCGCGACCACCGATGCCGGCGGAGCTGAGCTGTGGAAGTCCGACGGGACCTCCGCCGGCACCCTCCTGGTCAAGGACATCTACCCGGGCACCTCCACCGACACCTACACCGACGACGAGGGCGTCGAGCACACCTACACCTACCCGAACAGCTCGGGGCCCACGGGTTTCGTGGCGCTCGGCGGCAGCGTCTACTTCTCGGCCTACGACCCGACCCACGGGCGCGAACTGTGGAGGACCGACGGCACCCCGAACGGCACCCAGCTGGTCAAGGACATCAACCCCGGCTCCTCCGGGTCGATGTACGGCTACGGCGGCTACGACTACGCCGGCAACAGCGGCGACCTGTTCGCGGTCGTCGGCAACACCCTCTACTTCGCCGCGCGCGACGAGGACCACGGCCAGGAGCTGTGGCAGTCCGACGGGACCGCCGCCGGCACCGTCCTGGTCCAGGACATCAGCCCCGGCTCCACCACCGAGACCTACACCGACGACCAGGGTGTCGAGCACACCTACACCTACCCGAACAGCTCGAGCCTGGGCGACATCTCCGCCGCCGGCACGACGCTCTTCTTCTCCAACTGGGACGAGACGAGGGGGCGGGAGCTGTGGAAGTCCGACGGCACCGCCAACGGCACCGCGTTCGTCAAGGACATCTACCCCGGGACCAGTACCTACACCTACACCGACGGCCAGGGGGTGGAGCACACCGAGACCTCGGTCAACGACTCCTCGCCGAGTCCCCTGGCGACCACGGCCTCCGGAACGTTCTACTTCTCCGCGACGGACGGGGACCACGGTCGTGAGCTGTGGAAGTCGAACGGCACGGCCGGCGGCACCCAGCTGGTCAAGGACGTCCACCCCGGCCCGGGCAGCGGCACGTCGACGTACGGCTACTCGGACGCAGGAGCAATGGTCGGGAGCACGCTCTACTTCAGCGGGTACGGCCCGGACCAGGGCGAGGAGCTGTGGTCCTCGGACGGCACCGCCGCCGGCACCGCGCTGGTGAACGACCTCTACACCGGCACGAGCAGCTACACCTACAACGGCCACACGGAGACCTACGCGAACTCGTCGGCCCCGGGCGGATTCGCCGCGGTCGGCACTGCACTGTTCTTCTCGGCCGCCGACGCTGCGCACGGCAGGGAGCTGTGGGTGCTCGGCGTCGGCGAGCCGGCGACGGGAGGCGCGGTCCCCGTCACCCCGACGGCGAATCCCGCCTGCGCTCCCGCGACGACCGCGTCTGCCGACGCGGCGGCCAAGGTGAGCCAGGCCAAGGCCAAGCTGAAGAAGGCCAAGAAGTCGCACAACCCGGCCAAGATCAAGAAGGCCAAGGCCAGACTGAAGAAGGCGAAGAAGGCCGCCGCGGCAGCAGCGGCCACCCAGGCTGTGTCCTGCTGAGGCGAGGGCGCAGGACGCCGCCATGACCACCAGGGTCGGCTCCGACGACACCGCCTCCGGCGTGAGGCCCGCGACGAGCGGCGCGGGTACGCCGGTGTCGTGGACGCACAGCGCCTCGCTGCCCGAGATCCTGACCAGAGCCGGGTGCTCGCTGCTGGTCTCCACCTACCAGGCCGGCCAGCTCGTCGCGATCGGCACCGACGCCGCTCGGATCAACCTGTCCTTCCGTCACTTCGACCGGGCGATGGGCGTCGCGGTGGACCCGGCCGACGGACCGAGCGCGTCCGGGCGCACCGGTCCCGGGCTGACCGTGGGCTCGAAGAACCAGGTCTGGTCGCTGCGGTCCTTCCCCGACATCGCCGGCCAGCTCCCCGGAGCCCGGTACGACGCCTGCTACCTGCCGCGAACCTCGATCTTCACCGGCCCGGTCCAGGGGCACGAGGTCGTCTGGGGACGCGACCCGAACGGCGTACCCGAGCTGTGGATGGTGAACACCGCGTTCTCCTGCCTGGTCGGCCTCGCGGCGCCGGATCGCGCCGAACACAACTTCGTCCCTCGCTGGCGACCGCCCTTCATCACCTCGATGGCCGCGGAGGACCGCTGCCACCTCAACGGCCTGGCGCTGCGCGACGAGCGCCCCGCGTTCGTCAGCCTGATGGCTGCGACCGACGAGCCGGCCGGGTGGCGCCGGTTGCCGAAGGCCAGCGGCATGGTGCTCGACGTAGCATCCGGCCAGCCGGTCACGACCGGAATCGTGATGCCGCACTCCCCACGCTGGCACGACGGGCAGCTGTATGTCCTCAACTCGGGAGTCGGCCACCTCCAGCGCGTCGACGTCGACTCCGGGCGCAGGGACGTGGTCGCCGCCCTGCCGGGCTACACGCGGGGTCTGGCGATCCACGACGGCCTCGCGTTCGTCGGGCTCTCCCGGATCCGGGAGACCGCCATCTTCGGCGATGTCCCCTTGGCCGAGTACCACGACCAGCTCAAGTGCGGTCTCGGTGTCATCGACCTCGCGAGCGGGGCCACGGTCGCGACGTTCGAGTTCACCGACGCCATCGAGGAGATCTTCGACGTCCAGGTCCTCCCCGACGTGCGATGCCCCGCGTTGAGCGGCCCGGACACCGGGGAGATCTGGATCGCCTAGCTAGCTTCCTGGCTGGAGCGCCCTGATCTGCAGGTCGAGCTCGCGCCGCCCCGACCGGGAGACAGCGGCCTCGACCACCTCGATGCCCCCGTTGGGACTGGCGAGTGCCTGCTCCAGCTCGGGCCGCGAGGTGACCCGCAGGTGCGGGATCCGGGCGGCCGCGCACAGGCTGGCCAGGTCGTGGCCGTGCGGTGTGCCGAAGAGCCGCTCGAAGGACGCGGCGTGGGCCGGCGCGCCCTGCTCGAGCATCGAGAAGATGGCGCCACCGTCGTCGTTGGGTACGACGATCGTCAGGTCCGGGCGCGGCTCGTCGGGACCGAGGACGAGGGCGGTCTGGTCGTGCAGGAAGGTCAGGTCGCCCATGAGGGCGAGGTTGCGGGTGCCGTCGGGACGTCCCAGCGCGGCGCCGATCGCGGTGCTGACGGTGCCGTCGATGCCGGCGAGCCCACGGTTCGCGATCACCTTGCGATGGGTGCCCACCGCGGGCGGGCGGATCATGATGTCGAGGTCGCGGATCGGGCTCGAGGCACCCACGACGAGCAGCCCCCCGGCCGGCAGGGCGGCATGGGTCGCCGCTGCGACGTCGTAGGGCGTCAGGGCGGGCTGGTCCGCGAGCAGCCGGTCGATGCGCCGCCCGAGCGCACGGTCGGCGCTGCGCCAGGCGTCGAGCCAGGCGGGGTCGTCGGGCTCGGCAGCGGCCCAGGTCGGGCCCTCGATCGTGCGGGACCCGTCGGGGCGCACCGGCCACACGCCGGGGCCGGGCACCACGAGGACCTCGACGTCGTCGCGCTCGAGGAGTCGGGTCACCGGCCGGGACAGGGTCGGCCGGCCGAACACGACGACCCGCTCGACCCGCTCCCCCAGCTCGGTCCCCAGAAGCAGGCGGTAGGTGCGCAGGGCGTTCTCTCCGGTGCGCGCCCCGCTGGACGGCTCGGCGAGCAGCGGCCAGCCGGCCGCCTCGGCCAGCTGGCGGGCCGGTGGGCCGGCGTCGTCACCGGCCACGACGACGGTCCGCGGGCCCCGCTGCATCTGGCTGCCGCGCCCCATGCGTTCTGGTCGGGCTTCCGGCTCGATCGCGACCATTTCGAATGGGGCTCGCGGCACATCCGGCACGAGCGGGGTGTCGAGCTGCAGGTTGAGGTGGACGACCGAGTCCCACGGGGTCGGGACGGCTTCCAGACCCGCGACCGTGGTGACGTCGTGGGAGGTGACCAGCTCGCCGAAGATGCCCACCTGGTCGGTGGTCTGGTTGGCGCCGGTGCCGCGCAGCCGGGCGGGGCGGTCGGCGGAGACGACGACCAGGCCCACCCCGGCGTGCACCGCCTCGAGGACGGCGGGGTGCAGGTTGGCGACGGCGGTGCCGGAGGTGGTGAGGACCGCGGCCCGGGCGCCCGACTTCGTCAGGCCGAGAGCGAGGAAGCCGGCGGTGCGCTCGTCGATCCGGGTGTGCAGCCGGAAGGCGCCGGCCTGCGCGGCGGCCCAGAGCGCCATCGCCAGCGGAGCGTTGCGCGAGCCGGGCGCGATCACGACCTCGGTCACGCCGGCTCGCCGCAGCCGGGCGACGAGGGCGTCCGCGAGGGCGAACGAGCTGTCCGTCATGGACGTTGATCCTTCCGCACCGCCCGCGTGGCGGCGAGCCGGGCTTCCCAGTGCGCGATCCGCTCAGGGTCGGCGGCCAGGGCATCGAGCCGCGCCTCCTCGACCACCGGTCGTACGACGGGCAGCGCGCCGTCGACCGGCAGCAGCGGCTCACTCACGACGTCGTCGGTGAGCATCTGCACCGTGGCCAGGCCGCACGCGTACGGCAGCTCGGGCAGGGCGGCCGCCAGGGCGACCCCGGCCGCGATCCCGACCGAGGTCTCCAGCGCGCTCGACACCACCACGGGCAGGCCGATCCGTTCGGCGATCTCCAGGCACGCCCGGACCCCACCCAGCGGCTGCACCTTGAGCACCGCGATGTCGGCGGCCTCGAGCTCACGCACGCGGTAGGGGTCTTCGGCGCGTCGGATCGACTCGTCGGCCGCGATCGGTACGCCGACCCGGCGCCGCACCCGAGCGAGCTCCTCGACGGTCGCGACCGGCTGCTCGGCGTACTCCAGACCACCGGCGGCACGGTCCAGCCTCCCGATCGCGGCGACCGCGTCGTCGACGGACCAGCCGCCGTTGGCGTCCACCCGGATCCGGCCGCCGGGGCCGAGCGAGTCCAGCGCGTCGCGGACCGCCTCCAGCCGCGCCTCGTCGTCGGCGGTCGTCTGGCCGGGCTCGGCGACCTTGACCTTGGCGGTGCGACAACCCCCGGCGAGCACGATCGCGCGGGCGCGCTCGGGCCCGACCGCGGGCACGGTGACGTTGACGGGCACCCGGTCGCGCACCGGCGCGGGCCACAGCCCTGCGGCCGCCTCCTCCGCGCACCGCAGCCACGGCTCGGCGACCTGCGGCGAGTACTCCAGGAACGGGCTCCACTCCCCCCATGCCGCCTCGCCGCGCAGCAGCACGGCCTCCCGCACCGTGATGCCGCGGAAGCGGGTCCGCATCGGGATGGACACGACCCTCATCGCGCCTCCTGCGCCAACGCCAGCAGCGCCTGCCGGTCGGGCTTCCCGTTGGCCAGCAGCGGGATCGCGTCCAGCCGGACCAGCTGCCGCGGCGCCCAGGCCCGCGGGTGCGCCGCGCTCACCCAGTCCCGCAGGGCGCCCAACCTCAACTCGCTGGTTGAGGTGCGAGCGTCAGCGTGGCTCGTCCTGAGGTGGGAGCTTGCGAGCCTCGAAGGGCTCGAAACCACGACGAAGGCCACCACCCGGTTCCCCCACTCCGGATCCGGTACGCCGAGCACCTCGGCCGCCTCGACGTCCGGGTGCTGCCGCAGCCGCTCGGCCACCGCCGGGCCCGGCACGTTGAGCCCACCGGTGACGATCACGTCGTCGACCCGCCCGATCACGACCAGCCGCCCGTCCTCGTCGAACCGGCCGGCGTCGGAGGTGCGGAACCAGCCGTCGACGAACACCTCCGCGGTCAGGTCGGGCTGGTCGTCGTACCCGCGGAACAGGGTGGGTCCGGCGATCCGGATCCGGCCGCCCTCCCCCAGCGCGACGGCGACGCCGTCGAGCGGCATCCCGTCGTACACACAGCCGCCGGCGGTCTCCGCCGACCCGTACGTCGCCACCACGTGCACGCCCGCCTCGGCCGCCCGCGCGCGCAGGGACGCACCGATCGGGCCGCCCCCGAGCAGCACGGTGTGCGCCCGCCGCAACGCCTCGACGTCGGCCGGCGACGCCAGCATCCGGGTCAGCTGGGTCGGCACCAGCGAGACGAACCACCGCTCCCCGGAGGGCCAGCCGTCACGCTCCAGCAGCGTCGGGACGGAACCGGCGACCAACGAGCGCAGCACGACCTGCACCCCGGCGACGTACGACGGCGGCAGGGCCAGCACCCACGGCCCGCTCGCGCCGAGCCGGTTCGCCGAGGCCCGGACCGAGGCGAGCACCGCGGCCCGCGCGAGCCGCACCCGCTTGGGCTGCCCGGTCGACCCGGAGGTGGCGACGACCAGGTCGACGTCGTCCGGCCCGTCGAGCCAGGCACGGGCCTGCGCCGCAACGATGTCGGCCGAACCACCGGGGGACCAGAAATCCACGCGACAGAACCTAGTCCCTGGCGAGACGATGTCCTGCGATGAGCACCTCTGTCTCGGAAGACACCCGCGGTTTCTTCGCCCGTCTCGTGCCTCCCGCGGGACTGCCGCGACGGCTCGCCACCCAGGGCATGGTCTTCGCGCTCGGCGAGAGCGCCTTCATGACGGGCAGCGCCGTCTTCCTGACCAAGGTGGTCGGGATGTCCGCGGGTCGCGCCGGCCTGGCGCTGACGATCATGGGCGTCGCCCAGTTCGTCTTCTCCTACCCGGCGGGCCGGATCATCGACCGGGTGGGCCCCAAGCGCATCTGGGCGGCCCAGGCGGTGGCGCGGGCCCTGGTGTTCCTCGCGCTCCCGTTCGTCGAGGGCTTCGGCCAGTACGTCGTCGCCGCCGCCCTGATGGGCGCGTTCACGGCCTTCGGCCGGTCCAGCCACCAGGCCTACGTCTACGACGTGCTGCCGCCCGAGACCCGGGTCCGGACGCAGTCCTACATGTACTCCTGGCTCAACATCGGCCACACCCTCGGCGCCCTGGTCGGTGGCCTGGCGCTCGCGACCGGCAGCCTCGAGGTGATCCGCTGGACGCCGGTGGTCACCGCCGTGCTGATGGTGCTCAACGCCGTCGGGATCACCCGGCTGCCGGCCGCCCCGCACGACCTGCGCGCCTCCAGCGGCGCCGCCCGCACCGCGCCCACCGGCCCCGGCCCGCTGCGCAACGTCGGCTGGATCCTCACGACCTTCTTCCTCGGCGTGATGTGGACCAACCAGATCCTGCTCAACGTGGTGATCCCGCTGTGGCTGGTCGAGGCCACCGACGCACCCGAGGTGCTGCTGGCATGGCTGTTCGGCACCAACACGGTGCTGTGCATCTTCTTGCCGGCGTACACCTCGAAGGGCGTGCGGACCATCCACGACGCCCTGCGCTACGTCTGGATCTCGTCGGCCTTCTTCGTGACCTCGTGCGTCATCACGATGATCACCCACTCGACGGTCGGCCTGATCACGGTGCTGCTCGTCTGGCTGGGGCACGTGACCGTCACCGGCGCCGAGCTCGCCATCTCCGCGGCCAGCTGGTCGTTCGAGGCCGAGCTGTCCGACCCGGCGCGGCGCGGCGAGTACCAGGGCGTCCAGGAGGTCGCCGGCGCCCTGGGCTTCCAGTGGTCCCCGGCCCTCTACACCTTCCTGGCCCTGACCTGGGGCGCCGAGGGCTGGTTGGTGATCGCCGCGATCATCCTCGGCGCGACGATCGGCCTCGGACCGTCCGTCCGCGCGGCACAGCGGTTCGCCGAGCGGAACTTCCGGTCCGCCGCGACCGAGGGGAAGGCAGCCGCGGCGACCTGACCCGCCTGGCGGCCCGGTTCGCCCGGCCTGCTTGAATCGGCCGCTATGGCTACTGCAGCGCACTGGATCGCCGGCGCCCGCGTGCGCACCCTCCCCGCGGCCGTCGCCCCGGTCGTCATCGGCACCGCCGTCGCCGTGTACGACGACCGCGGGGTCTGGTGGAGGGCGCTGCTCGCCGCCGTGGTCAGCCTGGCACTCCAGGTGGGCGTCAACTACGCCAACGACTACTCCGACGGCATCCGCGGGACCGACGACGAGCGGGTCGGCCCGCTGCGCCTGGTCGGCTCCGGCCTGGCCACCCCGGCCGCGGTGAAGCGCGCCGCCCTTCTGTCCTTCGGCGTCGCGGCCGTGGCCGGCCTGGCGCTGGCCGCCGCCACCTCGTGGTGGCTGGTGCTCGTGGGCGCGGTCAGCGTCCTCGCCGCGTGGTACTACACGGGTGGCTCGAAGCCCTACGGCTACCTCGGCCTGGGCGAGGTCATGGTCTTCGTCTTCTTCGGCCTGGTCGCGGTCGTCGGCACCACCTGGGTGCAGACCGAGCGCTGGGGCACCGCGGGCTGGGCCTCGGTCGCCGCCGGCGCCGGAGTCGGCGCCCTGGCCTGCGCGATCCTGGTGGCCAACAACCTGCGCGACATCCCCACCGACGAGGTCGCGGGCAAGATGACTCTCGCCGTCCGTCTCGGCGAGGCCCGCACGCGCGGCTTCTACGCCGTCCTGGTCGGGCTCTCCGTCGCCGCGCTCGTGGTCCTCGCGGCCCTCACCTCGTGGTGGGCGCTGCTCGGCCTGGGCTTCCTGCTCCCCGCCCTCGCAGCCACGCGCATCGTCCTCGGCGGCGCCCAGGGCCCGGCACTCATCCCGGTGCTGCAGAAGACCGGCGTGGCCGAGCTCGCCTGGGCCGTGCTGGCCGGCGTCGGCCTGGTCGTGGGCTGAGGCTGCGCCTCAGTCCTCGTCCTCCTTGGACCGCATCTCCTCGTACTTCTCGCTGATCCGGCCCGCCCGCCTCTCGACCTTCACCGCGAACGCGGCCCGCTGCCGCTCGAGCAGGACGTAGGACGCGACGCCGCTGATCAGGAAGGCGATCACGATGACCCACAGCACGTTGACGGTATCGGCGGCGACCAGCCAGATGCCGCCCACGACGCAGAACGCACCGACGAACAGGCCGGCCCGCAGGGCCGTGTAGATCCAGAACTCCTTCACCCCACCAGCCTAGGCGGCGAGGTGCGGGAGAAGCCCACCGGGAGTCGGCACGATCTCACCGCCCAGGTCCTACTCTGGAGACGTGAAGCTGTTGCTCGTCGTCCTCGTCTTCGCGGCCGTGACCTATCTCGCGATCCGCTGGCTGCAGGACCACGGGAACGGCGACCAGCCCGCCCCTCGTCGTACGCCGAAGCCGCACCCGCCGACCCGTCCGGTCGCCCCGGACGACGACGAGGGCTTCCTGCGCGACCTCGAGTGGCGGCGCCGCCAGCAAGAACGCCACCGCGACCGGCCCCAGCCGCCGGACTCGCCGGACGCCTGATCCCCCGAATCGTTCGATCGAACGGTTCGGGGGACCTGTGCAGCCCCAATCCCCTCAGATCGGTCGATCGAACGATCTGAGGGACCTGACGCAGACCAGCGCCCAGGTCAGGGCACGATGCGCTCGGCCGCGTAGGCGTGCTGGCTGGTGGTCGAGAAGTAGTTGATCCCGATGAAGTTGAACCACAGCGTGGCGACGCCCACCAGTGCGAGCAGGGCGGCCTTGCGGCCCTTCCAGCCGGCGGTGGCGCGGGCGTGGAGGTAGCCGGCGTAGACGACCCAGGTGATGAACGCCCACACCTCCTTGGGGTCCCAGTTCCAGTAGCGCGACCAGGCCTCGTGCGCCCAGATCGGGCCGGTGATGAGGACGGCGAAGGTCCACACCGGGAACGCGAAGGCGTGCACCCGGTAGGCGAGGCGGTCGAGGGCGTCGAGCTGCGGGACCCGGTCCAGCCAACGGCTCAGCGGGCGCTCGGCCGCGGCGGCACGGCGCTCGGCGCGCATCCGGACGAGGTACATGACCGACGCGATGCCGCCGAGGGTGAAGGCACCGGTCGCGATCACGGCCGAGATGACGTGGATGACCAGCCACGGCGAGTTGAGGGCCTCGGTGAGTGGCGCGACGGCGTCGTAGAGCCAGATCACGGCGACCATCAGCGTGGCGACGACGAAGCCGACGACCAGCGGGCCCATCCAGCCGAGGGCGAACTTCTTGTAGAGCACGACGTAGAGCAGGGCCACGACGAAGGTGCCGGAGAGCGTGAACTCGTACATGTTGCCCCACGGCACCCGGTTCGGGTCGGCGGCCATGCCGCGCCCGACGAGCGCCACGAAGTGGGCGGCGCAGGCGAGCGCGGTGAGCAGGATGCCGAGCCGGCCGAGGAACGCCGTACGCGCGGCCGGCGCCCCGGCGGCCGGGGCGGCCGCCGACGCGGCGGGCTCCGCGCCGCCCCCGACGCCGACCAGCTCACGGTCGGCCGCCGGCTGCCGCAGCGACGCCCATTCGGCCAGGTAGACCACCAGGGCCAGGAAGTAGACGATGCCGGCCGTCGCGACGGCCTGGTTGCTCAGCGTCTCCCACGCGGTGTTGCTCACTGTGACTCCTTCTTGAGCTGGGGCAGCAGGCGGGCCAGGACCTCGTCGGTCTCGCCGTTGCCGGAACGGTCGAGGACGGCGACCTCGACCCTGGTACCGGTCCCGTCCTCGGCCGGGACCGCCCGCACCCACACCCGGCGGGGCCGGATGAAGAGCGAGCCGCACAGACCGATCAGGGCCAGGATCACGCCGAGCAACGCGATCCCCTTGCCGGGTGTCTGGCTGATCTGCACCCGGATCCACGGGTCGACCCGGTCGAAGGTGACCGTCCCGAGCCCGTCGGGCAGCTCGACGGTGTCGCCGGGCTGCAGGTCGACGCGCATCGGCTTGCCGTCGGCCTTCTTGAGCGGCGTGGCCTTCGCCTTGTCGAGGACGTAGACCGACTGCGAGCGTCCGTCGTCGAGCCCGAGGTCGCCGGTGTAGGACAGCATCGACAGGGTCGGGTTGAGGTCGTCGCCGAAGACGGTGACCGGGTTGCCGTTCTGCATCTCGAAGCTCGGGTAGAACATGCCTTCGAGCCCGATCTGGCCCGGCTTCGCGGTCGGGCACTTCACGACGCCGTACGACAAGAAGCTGGCGTCGCGCGGCAGGAACGGGGTCGGTCCGGTGCACACGACCTGGCCGGACCCGTCACGGATGGTGATGACCGGGGCGTAGCCGTGCCCGATCAGGAAGACGTCGGTGCCGTCGATCTCGAGCGGGTGGTTGACCCGCAGGTTGTACTTCCGTGGCTCCGCGTCCCCCGTCCGGTAGCTCAGCGCGGCCTCGAACTTCCGGGCCTGGCCGAAGCGCGGGCCGCTCTTGAGCCAGTCGACGGAGAAGTCGTCGACGCTGAAGCGGAAGTTCTTCATCTGGTCCTGGCGGAACAGGCCGCCGGGCTTGAAGTCGTCGTACTGCGTGAGGTTGTTGCTGAAGGTCGTGCCCTGCACGAGGATGACGCCGCCCTGGTAGCCCCACAGGCTGCCCATCGCGACGCCGGCGAGGACGACCAGCAGGGACAGGTGGAAGACCAGGTTGCCGGCCTCGCGGAGGTAGCCGCGCTCGGCCGCGACGTAGTCGTCCCCGTCACCGGTGGCCCGCAGCCGGTGGCGACGCCCGAGCACGCCCCGGGCCTGCTCGAGGACGTCGGCGGGCGCCTGCTCGGTCGTGTACGACGCCTGCACCGGCATCCGGGTCAGGTGGCGCGGTGCCGCGGGCGGCTGGGCGCGCAGCGCGCGGTAGTAGACGAGCAGGCGCGGGATGATGCAGCCGACCAGGGACAGCACGAGCAGCAGGTAGACCGCCGAGAACCACGGCGAGCTGTAGACCGAGAACAGGTCGAGCTTCTGGTAGATCGGCGTGAGCTTGGGGTGCTGGTCCTTCCAGCGGGTGACGGCGAGCGAGTCGACGTCGGCCTGCGGGATCACCGAGCCGGGGATGGCGGCGAGGGCGAGCAGCAGGAGCAGCAGCAGCGCGGTGCGCATCGAGGTGATCTGCCGCCAGGTCCAGCGGCCGAGCTCGCGCGCGGTCAGCTCGCCGGGGCGGCGCTCGGAGTCCCGCTTCGCAGCCGAGTCGCCCGAAGGACCGGGCTCCCCGCGGCGTCGTTCGGGGGAACGCAGCGGAGGAGAAGGACGTCGTGGGGTGGTCATAGCGCGGTCTCGCCGAACTCGACGGTGCGCAGCTGGGCCCACTGCACCATGTGGTCCCACCAGCCGGTGACCATCAGCACGCCGATCGCGACCAGGAACAGCCCGCCGATCCGCATCACGGTCGCCTGGTGGCGGCGCACCCACTTCAGCGCGCCCACGGTGCGGTTGTAGGCGAGCGCCACGATGACGAACGGGATGCCGAGGCCGAGGGCGTAGCACAGCGCGAGGAGCGCGCCGCGGGCCGCCGTACCGCCGTCGGCGTAGGTGAGGTTGAGGATGACGCCGAAGGTCGGTCCCACGCAGGGGGTCCAGCCGATCGCGAACAGCGCACCGATCAGCGGGGCGACGCCGAGCCCGACGCCGGGCAGCTTGTGGATCCGGAAGTCGCGTTGCAGCCACGGGACCAGGCCCGCGAAGACGAGGCCGAGCACGATCAGCACACCGCCGAGGACCAGCGTGATCGTGTCCTGCCACCGCTGCAGGTGCACGGCGAGGCCCCCGAACGCCGTGCCCGCGAAGACGAAGACGACCGCGAAGCCGAGCACGAAGAGCACCGAGCCGAGCAGCATCCGGCCGCGGCGCCTGCTCGCCTCGCCGGCGGCGAGGTCGGCGCCGGACAGGCCGGTCGCGTAGGACAGGTAGCCCGGCAGCAACGGCAGCACGCACGGGGAGAAGAAGGACACCAGCCCGGCGACCATCGCGACCGGGATGGCGATGCCGAGCCCGCCGGCGAGCGCCTGCTCGCGGAACCACTCACCCATCGGACTCCGCCAGGGTGTCCTCGACGACGCTGGTCAGCGTGGTCTTCGACGGGATCGGCCCGTTGACCAGCGCGGCGACCCGGCCCTCGCGGTCGAGGACCAGCGTCGCCGGGGGCGCGTACGGCGCGTACTTGCCCATGTCGAGCAGGGTCTCGCTGCCGGGGTCGTAGAGCGAGGGGTAGTCGACGCCGCGGTCGCGCTCGAACGCGGCGGCCGTCTCCGGCGCGAGGTCGCGGATGTTGATGCCGACGAAGGCGACCTGGTCGGGCTGGTCCTTGGCCAGCTCGTCCTCGGCCTCGACCAGCATCGGCATCTCGCTGCGACACGGCCCGCACCCGGACCACCACACGTTGAGCACGACGACCTTGCCGCGCAGGTCCGCGACGTCGAGCGGGTCGCCCTGGATCGTGGTGCCGCTGATCTCGAGCGGCTCCTGCCGGTCGGCGGGCCCGACCAGGACGAGCTGCTGGTCGCCGTTGATGTAGTTCAGGTCGCCGGTGCCGCCGATCTTCGAGCACGCCGTGGCCGTGAGGACCACGCCGGCGAGGGCGGTTGCGGCGAGCAGGCGTCTCATGCCGAAGGCGTCCCCTCGGGCCTGTTCTCCTCGGGCGCGTCCCCTGCCGAGAACGGCGCCGCGATGTCGCCGGTCGGGATCAGGTCGATCGCCGGCTCGGCGTACGAGATCTCGACCAGCTCCTCGCCGGCGAACCCGAAGGACGTCACCGAGCACAACGTGCACTGGCGCTTGCGCGGGTCGTGGAGGAAGGAGCGCTTCTCCGCGGCGAGGCGGGTGGTCCAGATCGGCAGCTGGTGGGAGACCAGGACCGCCTCGTGACCGGCCGCGTCGCGGCGCGCGTCGTGGACGGCGGCCATCATCCGTTCGACGATCGCCCGGTAGGGCTCGCCCCACGACGGCTTGAACGGGTTGTAGAGGTGGCGCCACAGCAGCGGGTTGCGCAGCGCGTTGTTGCCCTTGCCGAAGGTCAGGCCCTCGAACCGGTTGGTCGACTCGATCACCCGCGGCTCGAGGCCGATGGCGAGGCCGAGCGCGGACGCGAGCGGTGCGGCGGTCTCCTGCGCCCGCTCGAGCGGGGAGGACCGGATCAGGGTGATGTCGTTGCCCTGGAGGGCCTCGGCGACCCGGTCGGCCATCGCCCGGCCGCGGGCGGAGAGGTGGAAGCCGTCGCGGCGGCCGTAGAGCACGCCCCCGGGGTTGTGGACCTCGCCGTGGCGGACCAGGTGGACGACGGTGTCGGGCATGCTCGCCGGGGTGCTCACCTCAGACCTCCTCGGTGGTTGAGGTGCGAGGCGCCCCGCGCCGAGCCTCGAAACCCGCTGCCGCGGCGGCACGGGCCGCCGCCGGGAGGGCGTCGAGGACCTGCTGGACGGCCCGGTCGTCGTGGGAGGAGGAGACGAACCACGCCTCGAAGGCCGACGGCGGCAGGTGCACGCCCTGGTCGAGCATCGAGTGGAACAGGGCGGCGTACGCCGGCACGCTGGTGGCCTGCGCCTGCGCGAAGTTGGTCACCGGGGCCTCGGTGAGGAACACCGAGAACATCGAGCCGGTCGACTGGATGACGTGGGGCAGCCCGGCGGCGGTGAACGTCTCGGCGACCCCGGCCCGCAGCGCGTCGGCGACGACGTCGAGACGGGCGTAGACCTCGTCGGTCGCGGCGCTGAGCGTGGCGAGGCCGGCGGCGGTCGCGACGGGGTTACCGGCGAGGGTGCCCGCCTGGTAGACCGGGCCCTCGGGCGCGAGGTGGGACATCACGTCGGCGCGGCCGCCGAACGCCGCGGCCGGGAAGCCGCCGCCCATCACCTTGCCGAAGGTCATCAGGTCGGGAACCCAGCCCTCGACGGCACCGTCGGTGCCCCACTGGCCGGCCTTCGAGACCCGGAAGCCGGTCATCACCTCGTCGCTGATGAACAGCGCGCCGTGGGCCCGGCAGGTCTCGGCGAGGAACTGGTTGAACCCCGGCGCGGGCGGGACGACGCCCATGTTGCCCGGGGCGGCCTCGGTGATCAGGCAGGCGATCCGGTCGCCGTGCTCGGCGAAGGCCGCGGCGACCGCTTCGCGGTCGTTGTAGGGCAGCACCAGGGTCAGCTCGGTGGAGCTGGCCGGCACGCCGGGAGTCCCGGGGATCGAGAAGGTGGTCAGGCCCGAGCCGGCTGCGGCGAGCAGCGAGTCGACGTGACCGTGGTAGCAGCCGGCGAACTTGACGACGACGTCGCGGCCGGTGAACCCGCGGGCGAGCCGGATCGCCGACATGGTCGCCTCGGTACCGGAGGTGACCAGGCGCAGGCGCTCGACCGGGGTGCGCGCGACGATCGCCTCGACGAGCGCGACCTCCCCCTCCGTCGGCGTGCCGTACGACGTCCCGCGGCTCACGGCCGCCTGGACGGCCTCGAGCACGGCGGGGTGCCCGTGGCCCAGGAGCATCGGCCCCCAGGAGCAGATCAGGTCGACGTACTCGTTGCCGTCGACGTCGGTGAGCCGGGGCCCGGAGGCCGAGCGGATGAAGCGCGGCGTGCCGCCGACGGCGTTGAACGCACGGACCGGAGAGTTGACTCCGCCGGGGGTCACCTCACGGGCCCGGGCGAAGAGCGCCTCCGAGGTCGAGGTCAGGGGTACAGCCACCGCGCCATTGTCGCCGATAGGTCCCAATCACCCTCATCCAGGCCACCTGTTTCGTGTGCCACGTCCGTAGCACGCCGCGGGACTTGTGAGTTGGATCATGTGACACCCGTAACGCCGGTGTGTCACGATTCGTTGACTCGGTGCACAGGTGGGCACTGAGGGAGAGCCCGCGCAATGGGGCCACTCGTGGCCAGGGGAGAGAGTTACACATGTCGAGGAAGCGTCTGGGGCGGCTGCAGCGCGTCGCCACCATCATTCCGCTCGCCTTGCTGTCTGCCGCGTGGACCGCGTCGGTCGCCGGCATCGGCGGCATCGGCTCGCCCGTGCAGGCCGCTGAGACGCCCGGTCAGGTGACCGACGGCACCAGCGTTCCCGAGGAGTCCATCGAGGACCCGGCGAGCTTCTCCGACCCGGCTGCGGTCGAGGGCCTCGAGGACGGCAACGAGGCCGGCATCGTCTCCGCCGCCTCCACCAACGCCATCCCGGCCGCGGCGCTGGCCGCCTACCAGCGTGCCGAGACCGTCATCAACTCCGCCGACGAGTCCTGCAACATCACCTGGGAGCTCATCGCCGCGATCGGCCGCGTGGAGTCCAACCACGGTCGCTTCGGCGGCAACGTCCTCGACAACGACGGCGTGGCCACCCCCGGCATCTACGGTCCGGCGCTCGACGGCCAGAACAACACCAAGGCCATCTCCGACAGCGACGCGGGCGTCTACGACAACGACACCCAGTGGGACCGCGCGGTCGGCCCGATGCAGTTCATCCCGTCGACCTGGCAGGTCGTGGGGGGGGGCGCCGCCCGCCCCGCCGCCCCCCCCCCCCCCCCCCGCCACGACCCGGCCCGCCCCCC
>NZ_JAHTKU010000009.1 GCF_019192965.1 Nocardioides daeguensis | reverse complement strand
GGGGGGCCGCCCCTTTGCCCTCCCCCCGGGCGGGGGGGCGGGGCGGGGCCCCCCCCCCCCCCCACGACGCGGCCCGCAACCCGCAGGACGTCGACGACGCGGCCCTCGCCGCCGCGGTCTACCTGTGCTCGGGCGACGGCGACCTCTCCACGGTGGTCGGCCAGCGCGCCGCGGTCTACCGCTACAACCACAGCCAGGCGTACGTCGACCTGGTCCTCAAGATCATGAACGCCTACCTCGAGGGCGACTTCACCTCGGTGCCGAACAACTCGACCGCCGCGGGCTACGTCGTCCCCGAGCCGCCGAGCTTCGAGGTCCGCGGCCCCGGCAAGTTCAAGAACGGCAAGGGCAGCACCGAGGACACCACCACCGGTTCCCCGACGCCTCCGGCCGCCGACCCGGCCCAGGGCGCGGGCAGCGGTGACGGCGGCGTCGGCGGCACGCCGGCCAAGCCGACCCAGCCCAAGCCCTCCAGCCCGGAGCTCCCGAAGACCAACACCCCGCTCGACCCGGTCATCCAGGGCGTCGACGAGGGCGTCGGCGCGGTCACCTCGACCGCGATCAGCGGCATCCTCGGCCTGCTGACCAAGCAGGAGGCGGCCACCGCCTGCCAGGCGGAGTTCCCGAAGCTCACCCAGACGGTGCAGCTGCTGAACTGCCTGCTGAGCTACGGCCTCAAGCCGTAGCCACCCCGCACGACCCGCGAGAGCCCCGGACTGCCCCGCAGTCCGGGGCTCTCGCCCATTTCCGGGGCCGCGAGCCTCGGAGCGAGACCGGCCTACCTAGGAGCGGGCCAGGAGGCGCGCAGCCTCGGTGGCCCAGTAGGTGAGGATGATCCCGGCACCGGCCCGGCGGATCGAGGTCAGCGTCTCGAGGATGGCGGCCTCGCGGTCGATCCAGCCGTGGGCGGCGGCGGCCTCGACCATGGAGTACTCCCCCGAGATGTTGTACGCCGCCGTCGGCACGCCCAGCTCCGCGGCCGCGTCGGCCACCTGGCGCAGCACGTCGAGGTAGGCCAGGGCCGGCTTCACCATCACGACGTCGGCACCCTCCTCGATGTCGAGCAGCGCCTCGCGCACGCCCTCGCGCCCGTCGCGACGGCCGTCCTGCTGGTAGGTGCGGCGGTCGCCCTGCAGCGCGCTGTCGACGGCCTCGCGGAACGGGCCGTAGAAGGCGGAGGCGTACTTGGCCGAGTAGGCGAGGATCCCGGTGTCGGTGAACCCGGCGCGGTCGAGAGCGTCGCGGATCACGGCGACCTGGCCGTCCATCATGCCGCTGGGCCCGACCATCCCGGCGCCGGCCCGGGCCTGCACGACCGCCATGTCGGCGTACCGCTCCAAGGTGGCGTCGTTGTCGACCCGTCCGGCGCCGTCGAGGACGCCGCAGTGACCGTGGTCGGTGAACTCGTCGAGGCACAGGTCGCCCATCACGACCAGCGCGTCGCCGACCTCGCTGACGACGTCGGCGATCGCGACGTTGAGGATCCCGTCGGGGTCGGTCGCGCCGGACCCGGCCGCGTCCTTGGTCTCGGGCACGCCGAACAGCATGATCCCGCGCAGACCCGCCTCGGCCGCCTCGACCGCCGCCTTCCGCAGGGAGTCGCGGGTGTGCTGGACGACGCCCGGCATCGACCCGATCGGGGTCGGCTCGCTCGCGCCCTCACGGACGAACGCCGGCAGCACCAGCTGACCGGGCCGCAGCGTGGTCTCGGCGACGAGGTCACGCATCGCCGCCGAGGTCCGCAGGCGACGGGGACGGACGATCGGGCGCAGGATCTCGTTCACCCGCCCATTGTCCCGCATCCCTGGTGGACCGGCGCTCAGCGCCACCTCGCCAGCCACTGGGTGGCGCCCGGGATCGGCTCCTGCGGGTCGCTCGCCGTACCGACGGGCGTGTCCCACAGCAGGTAGCCGTCCGGCACCGGCCCGCCGAGCCCCCACGACGAGTTGCCGTCGGACACCCGGGCGAAGCGACCCGTGTCCGGCTCGTAGACGTAGGTCCCGGGCCGGGCCGGGTCGTGGGCGGTGACCCGGACGACGCCGCCGGTGACCCAGCCGTCGAGGCCGTTGCCCTGCAGGGTGGTCACCAGGTCGCCGTCGGTGGTGAGGACCTGGACCCGGTCGTCGCGACCGTTGTCGTAGGTGCCGCAGTACTGGCTGAGCACGATCCGGTCGTCGAGCGCGCCGAAGCCCAGCAGGTTGCAGCGCGCACCCGAGTGCGGGTCGAAGTCGTGCTCGGCGCCGGTGGCGAGGTCGCGGACGTGGATCCGGTCGTTCTTGCCGTTGGTCGCGGCCGACCACACCATCGCGTCGTCGGTGAACGCGATGTCTCCGACGCGCAGGCCCTCCTCGCGTGCGTCGGTGCTGTCGGTGAGCGACACCGACCACAGGTCGTAGGTCTCCCCGGTCGCACCGGCGTCGTCGGCCTCGCCGTCCGGGCCCGTCGGCCAGCCACCCGGCGGCGGGCTGCCGACGGTGGCGGGAACGCCGACGTACAGCCGCCCGCCCGGGCCGATCTCGGTCTTGGACAGGTCGGCCTCGTCCGGGAGCCCGGCCCACGCGATCGACGCCCAGGTCCGCGCCGCGCGGTCGTACACCCAGGCCCGCAGGCCGGTGCCGCGGTCGTTGCCGGCCGTCAGCAGCACCAGGCGGTCCCGGCCGAGCTCGAGCGGGAAGACCTGCTGGTGCTCCGGGAAGCGGGGCAGCCAGTCCTTGTGGCCCGTCGCCGGGTCGAGCAGGGCGTACCTCATGGAGTTCTCGGGCCCGTGCGGACCGTCGCGGAACAGGATCTTCCCGTCCTCGGTCACCCCGTCGAAGTACCGGCCGTTCGCGGCGTCCAGGTTGTCGTTGGTCTGGGACGCGACGACGTCGTAGTCGACGCCCTCCTTCGCCTGCCGGGCATCGGCGAGCCGGACGACCGGCCCCTCCGGACGCGGTACGGCGCTCGCGGCCGGTGTGTCCCGGCCGTCGGCGTCGCGGCCCACGACCGTGCCCAGGGCCACCGTGCCGACCACCACGACGGCCAGTCCGCCGGCGAGGCGCGCGCGGCGCCGCCGTAGCCGCTGCCGGCCACCGGCCAGCACCGTGGCCAGGTCGATGTCGTCTGCCGGCGGGGCGGCGGCCGCGTCGTGCAGCAGGGCCCGCATGTCGTTCACCATGTTCCAGCTCCCAGGGTCAGCTCGCCCAGCGACGAGTCCTCGAACACGGAGCGGAGCCGATCCAGCGCACGCGCGGTCTGGCTCTTGACGGTGCCCTCGCTGCAACCGAGCGCCTTCGCGGTGTCGGCGACACTGAGGTCGTCGAAGTAGCGCAGCACGACGCAGGCCCGCTGCCGCGGCGGCAGCTCGGCCATCACCTGCAGCAGGGTCTCCCGGGCGCTGACCAGCTCGGCGACGTCGACGCCGTCGGGCCGGTGCACGTCGGGCTCGACGACCAGCTCGCTGCTCGACCGGCGCCGGGCGTGGTCGAGCACCACGCTGACCAGAGCCCGGCGGGCGTAGGCGTACTCACGCCCGGCCCGGGTCAGTCGCGGCCACGCGACGTACACCCGGATCAGTGCGTCCTGGACGTGGTCCGCCGCCCGGTCCCAGTCACCGCACAGCAGGTACGCCGTGCGGCGCAGCCGGTCGCGCGAGCCTTGGGCGAAGGCGACGAACTCGCTGTCGTCACGCATCGGTCATCCGCTCCATGACGGACCCAACGTGGTGACCACCTGATCAGGTTGCACGGCAGCCGCTTGTAACTAAGTGTTACAGCTCCGATTTGGGACGCAAGTGGCCCAAGTGGTGGAAAACCGTGCTGTAACACTTAGTTACATGTGGCGCGTGCCCTACCGGGTCAGGCCTTCCGTCGGCGAGCGGACGGCTTGCGGTCGCTCGGCTTGGTGACCGGCTCACCGGCCTCGAGCATCGCGGCCCGACGGCTCGCGCCGAAGCCGGCGAGGGCCTCGACGAGCAGCTCGACGTCCGGCTTGGGGGCCAGCACGTCGACCCGCAGGCCGTGCTCCTCGGCGGTCTTCGCCGTGGCGGGCCCGATCACCGCGATGATCGTCGACGGGTGCGGCTTGCCGGCGATGCCGACCAGGTTGCGCACGGTCGAGGACGAGGTGAACACGACGGCGTCGAACTTGCCGGTCTTGATCGCGTCGCGGGTCGGCGCCGGCGGCGGGGCGGCCCGGACGGTGCGGTACGCCGTGACGTCGTCGCACTCCCAACCGAGATCGATCAGGCCGGCGACCAGGTTCTCGGTCGCGATGTCGGCGCGCGGCAGGAACACCCGGTTGATCGGGTCCAGCTGCTCGTCGTACTCGGGCCAGTCCTCGAGGAGCCCGGCGGCGGACTGCTCGCCCGAGGGGACGAGGTCGGCGCGCAGGCCCCAGTCGGCGATCGCCTGGGCGGTCTTCTCACCGACGGCGGCGATCTTCAGCCCGGAGAAGGCACGGGCGTCGAGGCCGTACTCCTCGAACTTCTCGCGCACGGCCTTCACGGCGTTCACCGAGGTGAACGCGATCCACTCGTAGCGGCCCTCGACGAGGCCGCGGACGGCCTTGTCCATCTGCTGCGGGTTGCGCGGCGGCTCGACGGAGATCGTGGGGACCTCCTCCGGGACGCCACCGAACTCGCGGATCCGGTTGGACAGCGACGCGGACTGCTCCTTGGTGCGCGGCACCAGCACCCGCCAGCCGAACAGCGGCTTGGTCTCGAACCACGACAGCTTCTCGCGCAGGTCGACGACGGCACCGATGACCGTGATCGCCGGCGGGGCGATCCGGGCGGCGCGGGCGTCGGCGGCGATGTGCTCGAGCGTGGAGGTGATCGTCTCCTGCTCGGTGGTCGTGCCGACCCGGGTCATCGCGACCGGGGTGCGCGGCGAGCGGCCGATGGCGATGAGCTGCTTGGCGATGTCGCCGATCTGGCCCACGGCCGAGAGCAGCACCAGGGTCGGGGTGTCGGCGTACCGGGTCCAGTCGACCTTGTCGCCGCAGGTCACCACGGCCACCTCACGGTGGTCCTTGGTGGTCAGCGGGATGCCGGCGTACGCCGGGACGGCGC
This sequence comes from Nocardioides daeguensis, assembly GCF_019192965.1. Classification (GTDB taxonomy): domain Bacteria; phylum Actinomycetota; class Actinomycetes; order Propionibacteriales; family Nocardioidaceae; genus Nocardioides; species Nocardioides daeguensis. The sequence goes on along the minus strand of NZ_JAHTKU010000009.1, from coordinate 17,706 downwards.
CGACCGAGGAGACGCCGGGGACGACCTCGAAGGCGAGGCCGGCCTTGGCGACCGCCTGGGCCTCCTCCGGACCGGACGCGTAGAGGAACGGGTCGCCGCCGAGGAGGCGGACGACGCGCAGGCCGCGCTTGGCCTGCTTGACGACGACCTTGGCGCGGGCGGCGTGGGTCAGCGGCTGGCCGTCCTCGCCGAAGCCGCCGTCGACGATCTCGGGAGCGGGAGCCTGCTCCTCGCCGACCTGCGCGGCACGGGCGCGCACCACCGCGACCAGGTCGGCGTGACCCGGGTCCTCGGTGATGACGACGTCGGCGTCCTCGATCAGCCTCACGGCGCGCACGGTCAGCAGGTCGGGATCACCGGGACCAGTGCCGACGAAGGCCGTGAAGCCGGAGCCTCCGGGGTGGACCTGGGCGGCGGCGGGAGTCGAAGCAGCCTTCTTGGCTGTCGTGGCTCGCGTCATGGGTTGGGCACCTCTGCAGATCGTGCGGATGGGTGGGAGTTCGAGTCGGTGGGGCGGGACTGCTCGCCCCGCGGCTGCGTGAGCTGTGCCATCAGCTCCGCGGCTCCGTCGGCGAGCATCTCGGCGCCGAGATCGCCGCCGAGCTTGGCGGCGTCGGCGGCCCAGGACGCGCCGTCGGCGCCGAGCGCGGCCGAGGCGGAGCGACGCAGGGACAGCGCGCCGTCCTCGGACAAGATCACGGCCCGCAGCCACAGCTCGGGCCCCTCGTCGCCGTCGGCGACCTCGGCCAGGGCACCGATCGGGGCGGCGCAGCCACCCTCGAGCGTGGCCATGAGCGTGCGCTCGGCGGTGACGGCGGCCCGGGTGCCGGCGTCGTCGAGCCGGGCGAGCAGGGCGAGCGTGGCGGTGTCGTCGCTGCGGCACTCGACGGCCAGGGCCCCCTGCCCGGGGGCCGGCAGCACCTGGAGCGGGTCGAGCACCTCGGTGGCCTCGTCGGCCCGGCCCAGCCGGGCCAGCCCGGCGCGGGCGAGCACGACGGCGTCGTAGGTGCCCTCGGCGATCCGGCCGATCCGGGTGTCGACGTTGCCGCGGACCCCGACCAGCTCGACACCGAGACCGAGCGCCTCGATCTGCGCGACCCGGCGCGGCGACCCGGTGGCGACCTTGCTGCCCGGGGGCAGCTCGCCGAGGGTGAGGCCGTCGCGGGCGACGACGACGTCACGCGGGTCCTCCCGGGGAGGGACGGCGGCCAGCACGATCCCCTCGGTGGAGTACGTCGGCAGGTCCTTGAGCGAGTGGACGGCGACGTCGACCTCGCCGGCGAGCAGCGCGTCGCGCAGCGCGCTGACGAACACCCCCGTCGAGGGCGCGCCGGTGAGCGGGACACCACCGGCCTGGCTGCGGTCGCCGTCGGTGGTGATCTCGACCAGCTCGGTCGCCGTGCCGAGCGCCTCGAGGGCGTCGGCGACGTGCCCGGACTGGGTGGTCGCGAGGATGCTGCGGCGGGTGCCGATGCGCAGGGCGGCCATCACCGGCCCTCCTCACCGACGACGGGGCGGGTGACGGCATCGACCGCGTCCGGGTCGAGCGCGAACAGCTCGGCCAGCGCAGCGGCGTACGAGACGGCGCCCTGCTCGTTGGCGAGCTCCTTGACCCGGACGGTCGGCTCGTGGAGCAGCTTGTCGGCGACCCGACGCACGGCGTGCCGGATCTCCTCGCGGGTCGCCTCGTCGAGGTCCGGCAGCCGGCCCTCGAGCCGGGTCATCTCGGCGTCCACGACGCCGGTGGCCATGGAACGGAGCGCGACCACGGTCGGGGTGACGCTCGCCTGACGGCGGGCGGCGAGAACGGCGGCGACCTCCTCGCCGAGGATCCGGCGCACCTCCTGGACCTCGCGGCCGGTCGGACCGCCGTGGAGCAGGTCGGCGAGCTCGGCGAGCCCGACGCGTCGTACGCCGGGCAGGTCGGCCACGTCCGGCGCGATGTCGTGGGGCAGCGCGAGGTCGATCAGGGCCAGCGGCCGATCGACGTCGCCGCGGACACGGGACAGCAGCGCGCGGTCGATGACCGTGCCGGTCGAGCCGGTGCAGCTGATCACGATGTCGGCACGAGCCAGCTCCTCGCCGAGGTCGGCCAACGGGACGGCCTCGCCGGCGTACTGCACGGCCAGGCGGACCGCGCGGTCCAGGGACCGGTTCACGATCGAGAGGCGACCGGCGCCGAGACGGCTGGCGGTCGCGGTCGCGAGTCCGGCCATCGCTCCGGCACCGACCACGACGACGTACTTGCCCTCGGTCGGGCCGACGACCTTGGCCGTCTCCTCGAGCGCGGCGCTGACCAGGGTCGGGGCGACCTGGTCGATCTCGGTCTCCGCACGGGTGCGCTTGCCGACCCGCAGCGCCTGCTGGAAGAGCAGGTTGAGCGCGGGGCCGACGGTGCCGAGCTCCTGGCCTCGGCGCAGTGCCTCGCGGGCCTGGCCGAGGATCTGGCCCTCGCCGACCGCCATCGAGTCGAGGCCGGCGGCCACCTGGAACAGGTGGGAGATGGCGCCGTCGTCGTAGTGGACGTAGAGGTGCGGGAGCATCGCCTCGGTCGTCTCCCCGGCCCGGTCGACCAGGAGGCGGGAGATCTGCTCGATGCTGCCGTGGAAGCGCTCGACCTCGGTGTAGATCTCGAGGCGGTTGCAGGTCGCGATGACCGTCGCCTCGCTGACGTGCTCGCACGACGCGGCGTCGGTGATCAGCTTGTGCACGCCGTCGCGGTCGAGCGCGACCCGCTCGAGCAGGGAGACCGGCGCGGAATTGTGGGAGATCCCCACGACGAGCACGCTCACGCGGCACCTCCATCGGCGTTGGTCGGGTCGGCCCCGTTGGCCTTGCGCTGCTCGTGGTAGGCGAGGATCTGCAGCTCGATCGACAGGTCGACCTTGCGCACGTCGACGCCCTCGGGAACCGCCACGACGGCCGGCGCGAAGTTGAGGATGCTGGTGATGCCGATCGCGACCATCCGGTCGGCGACGTCCTGCGCGGCGAAGGCCGGGGTGGCGATCACGCCGATCGCGACGTCGTGCTCGCGCACGATCTCCTCCAGGTCGTCGAACGGCCGGACGACGACGCCCGCCACCGTCTGCCCGACGAGCGCGGGGTCGGCGTCGAGCAGCGCGACGACCCGGAAGCCACGGCTGCGGAAGCCGGAGTAGTTGGCCAGCGCGTGCCCGAGGTTGCCGATGCCGACGATGACGACCGGCCAGTCCTGGGTGACCCCGATCTCACGGGCGATCTGGTAGCGGAGGTAGTCGACGTCGTACCCGACCCCGCGGGTGCCGTAGCTGCCGAGGTAGGAGAGGTCCTTGCGCAGCTTGGCGCTGTTGACGCCCGCCGCCGTCGCCAGGTCCTCGCTCGAGCACGTGCGGATCCCGCTGTCGGCCAGGGCCGTCAGCGCCCGCAGGTAGACAGGCAGGCGGGCGACCGTGGCCTCCGGGATGACCCGGGTGGCATCCGTCGAACTCCGTGTGGTCACAGCTCCACTTTCCAGCCGCACGATCGGGCGTCAACCACGCGGCTCGATCACTGTAGGAGTTTGTGAACGTGGGAACAAAATGGACGAAAGGCCCCCGGATCAGGTACGGGCAAACGCCGTGGTAAGCGTCACCGGATCCGGCGCCTCGCCCGGTGCGTCGTCAGCGCAGTGCGGCCCGCAGCCGGTCGGGGCTGACCCGCCAGAAGTCGTGCTGGCGACCGTCCACGAAGGTCACCGGGATCTCGTTGGCGAAGCGGTCGGCGAGGACCGGGTCGTCGTCGATCGAGACCTCGTCGTAGGACTCGCCGAGCTCGGCACAGACCGCCTCGATCACCGCGCGGGCGTCGTCGCACAGATGGCAGCCGGGCCGGCTGTAGAGCGTGACCCGCGCGCTCGCGCCGCTCACGCCGCTCACTCCAGGATCCCCAGTGCCTTGCGCCGCTCGGCGCCGCGGAGCACGCCCTTGCGGATCTTGCCGGTCACGGTGCGCGGCAGGGCGGTGACGACCTCGACCCGCAGCGGCCGCTTGTACGGCGCCAGCTGCTCGGCCGCCGCGGCCCGGACTGCGGACACGACGGCATCGGCACCGGCTCCGGTCACCTCACCGCTCTCGGGCACGACGTAGGCGATGACCGCCTCGCCGGTCCGCTCGTCGGGGACACCGAGCACCGCCGCCTGGCGCACGCCCGCGACGCCCTCGAGCACGGCCTCGACCTCGGTCGGGTAGACGTTGAAGCCGGAGACGATGACCAGCTCCTTGACCCGGTCGACCAGGAACAGGTCGCCGTCGGCGTCCAGGAAGCCGACGTCGCCGGTGGACCACCAGCCGTCGGCGGCGGGCCCGTCCTGGCCGTCGGGCCAGTAGCCGCTGAACAGGTTGCGGCCGCGGATCTGGATCTCGCCGGGGTCGTCGACGGCCGCATCGTCGAGCGGCACGCCCTCCTCGTCGACGAGGCGGATGTCGATGCCGTCGAGCGCCGCGCCGACCGAGCCCGGCTTCGCCTCGGCCGAGCGCAGGGTGCTGGTGACGACCGGCGAGGCCTCGGTGAGGCCGTAGCCCTGGTGGATCGGGACCCGGGCGAGGGCGCCGAACTCCTCGACCGTCTCGGCGGCGAGCGGCGCGGAGCCGGACAGGATCATCCGCACCGGGCCGAGTCGCTCGGCGAGGGCGTCGACGCCCCGCCAGGCCGCGAACACCGGCGGCGCGACCGGGACGACGCTGCACGCCTCGTCCTCGACCAGGTCGAGGGTGCCCTCGGGGTCGAACCGCTCGGCCAGCACCAGCTTGGCGCGATGCCGGATCACGCCGCCCAGCACGGCTCCGAGCCCGTAGACGTGGAACAGGGGGAGCACGCCGAGCACGACGTCGTCGGAGTGGATCATCGGCGGGTGGACCGCGGCGACCTGGTCGACGTTGGCGAGCAGGGCGCGGTGCGTGAGCATCGCGGCTCGCGGCCGGCCCGACGTGCCACTGGTGTAGAGCAGGACCGCGAGCTTCTCGGGGTCCTGCAGCGGCGGGACCGGCACGGCCGGCTCGGCCCGCAGGTCGGCGTACGTGATCTCGGTGGGCCCGGCCGCGCCGGCCTCGGCGCCGACGAGCACGATCCGCGGGGCGGGGCGGTGCTCGTCGTGCGCGGCGGCAGCGACCTCGGCGCGGCTCACGGCGTCACGGGCCGCGGCGACGGTCCCGCCGTCGGCCAGCACCAGACGCGCGCCGCAGTCGACGAGCATCGCGGCCAGCTCGGTGGGCGTGGAGCCGGGGTTGACCGGTACGGCGACCGCCTGGGCACGCAGCACTCCGAGGTAGCCGGTGACGAACTCGAGCCGGTTGCCGAGCACCAGCATCACGCGGTTGCCGGCGAGCACACCCGCCCGCCCCAGGCCGGTCGCGACCCGGGCGACCTCGTCCTCGAGCTCGGCCCAGGTCAGGCCCCGGCCGCCGGCCTCGACGACCGCGAGCCGTTCGGGATGCTCGGCGGCGGCGGACGCGACGAGGGCGGCCACGTCGGGGACAGCGGAGGCGTCCGGCAACGGCATGGAGGGATCCTACGCGCGCGCCGGTTCTTCTAGGGTGGGCGCATGGTGCCGCCCGCTGACCGCCCCCGACGGCTCAACCTGCAGCAACGTTCGCGCCTGGCGGGCGAGGCCGCGGCGGCGGCCGCCGAGGTCGAGAGGGCGCTCGCGCAGCCGGTCGACCCGATGGCAGCGGCCTTCTTCGACGTCGACAACACGGTGATGCAGGGCGCCAGCATCTTCCACCTGGCCAAGGGCCTGTACCGGCGCAAGTTCTTCACGACCCGCGACCTCGTCGGGGCGGCGTACAAGCAGGCGTACTTCCGCATCGCCGGCGTCGAGGACCCCGAGCACGTCGCCGAGGCCCGCAACTCCGCGCTCGCCTTCATCGCCGGGCACACCGTGCAGGAGCTCGAGGAGATCGGCGAGGAGATCTTCGACGAGGCGATGGCCCACCGGATCTGGCCCGGCACCCGGGCGCTCGCACAGATGCACCTCGACCAGGGCCAGCGGGTGTGGCTGGTCACCGCGGCGCCGATCGAGATCGCCAGCCTGATCGCCCGCCGGCTCGGCCTGACCGGAGCCCTCGGCACGGTCGCCGAGCACGTCGACGGGACCTACACCGGCAGGCTCGTCGGCGACATGCTCCACGGGCCCGCCAAGGCGGTCGCCATCACCGCGCTCGCGGAGCGGGAGGGCCTCGACCTGTCCCTGTGCTCGGCCTACAGCGACTCCGCCAACGACCTGCCGATGCTCAGCCTGGTCGGCGACCCGTGCGCCATCAACCCGGACGCGAGACTGCGCGCCCACGCCCGGGCCCGCGGCTGGCGGATCCATGACTACCGCACCGGACGCAAGGCGGCCCGGGCCGGGCTGATCGCCGGATCGGCGGCCACCGGCGCGGCGATCGCCGGGGCCGTCGTCCGGCGCCAGGTGCGTCGCCACGTCTCCTGACGGCCGCGCTACCGGAGCGCGACGTGGTCACTTTGGGTGGTCCGCAATCCGGTCGACCGGTTCCCGCGTTCCGGTTCCACTGCGCAAGGATCGCCCGTAGGATCCCCTCCGGGGGCGTTAGGGAGGGGACCCGCATGACCTGGCAGCGAACCGACCTGTCGCGAGGGCTGGACGCCCTGCGCGCGGCCGTTCTCGCTGCGTTGTGCCCCCAGGCCGGCCTCCAGCCCGCGCTCGCCGGGGCCGGCGCGGCCCTCGGCCCGGACCGGGGGCGTCGTACCCCCGACCGCTGGCTGCTGAGCGAGGCCACCGCGGAGACCGAGGGGTTCGACCGCGACGCCACGTCCGGCTTCGACGACGCCACGCTCGCCACCTCCTCCGAGGACTCCCCCGAGGCCCGGGAGCGACTGATCGCGCTGGTCGAGCTGGCCCGCGGCGGGGACGCCGAGGCGTTCGGGCAGCTCTACGACCACTACCAGCCGTCGGTCTACCGGTTCCTCTACTACCGCACCCGCTCCGTCGTGGTCGCCGAGGACCTCTGTTCGGAGACCTTCTTCCGCGCGCTGCGCAACATGTCGTCCTTCCGCTGGCAGGGCAAGGACTTCGGCGCCTGGCTGATGACCATCGCCCGCAACCTGGCCACCGACCACTTCAAGGCGGGCCGCACCCGCCTTGAGCTGACCACCGAGGACATGGGCCAGCACGACGACGCGACCGAGGGACCCGAGAACGCCGTCCTCGCGAGCCTCACCAACGAGATCCTGCTCGAGTCGCTCACCAAGCTCCCCAACGAGCAGCGCGACTGCCTGATCATGCGCTTCCTGCAGGGCATGAGCATCGCCGAGACCGCCGCCGCCCTCGGGCGCAGCGACGGCGCGATCAAGCAGCTCCAGCTGCGCGGGGTGCGCAACCTGGCCAAGCTGATGCCCGAGGGTCTGCGATGAGGACGCAGCGGCCGATGGTCATTTCGGACTACGCCGCCCTGACCTGCCGGACCGTAACCAGCTCCGTCGTCGAGTCGTTGGACGTCCGAGAGAACACGAGGGCGTGCTCCGCGGGAGCCGCCGCCCTCCCGACACGAGGACGGTCGTTGTGATGCGCGGGAACGCCTGGTCGCGCGGCGCCGAGGACTTCGACGCTCTGGTCTCCGGCCGCGCCGGTGACTCGGAGGCGCACGCCGATCTCCTCGAGCTGGTCGCGGCCCTGCGCGCCGTGCCGCCCGTGACCGCCCGTCCCGAGTTCGTCTCCTCCCTGCGCACCCAGCTGATCGCCGCCGCCGAGCGCGAGCCGGCCCGCACCGAGGAGGACCTGGCCCTCCGGCTCACGCCGCGCCAGCGCCGGGGCTCCCGCGAGCGCCGTCTGGCTGCCGTCATCGGCGGCTTCGCCGTCGTCTCGGCGACCGGCTCGATGGCGATGGCCTCCCAGGACGCGCTGCCGGGCGACGTCCTCTACCCGGTCAAGCGCGCGATCGAGGACGCGCAGACCAACCTGCAGCCCGACGGTGCCGCGAAGGCCGACGCCCTGATCTCGCACGCCGAGGCCCGCCTCGACGAGCTCCAGTCGCTCCTGGCCCACGACGCGGAGGCCGACGAGGTCAACGCGACCCTCCAGGACTTCACCGACCAGGCCCGTCAGGCTTCCGGGTTCGCGCTCGAGGACTACGCGGCCACCGGCAAGTCCGGCCGGATCGTCGACCTGCGCGCGTTCGCCGGCGACAGCATGGACGTCCTGGCCGGCCTCGGCCCGCTCGTCCCGTCCGAGAGCCGCTCGGCCCTGATCACCGCGACCCAGACGATCCGCCAGATCGACGTGTCCGCGTGGGAGGCCTGCCCGACCTGTGCCGGCGGCGCGGTCACCGAGGTCCCCGACTTCGCGACCCTCCCGCTCAGCGCGGTCCTCAGCGGTGATCTCACCGCCTCGGTGACCGACGCGGCGCCGCTGCCGACCAAGAAGGACAAGGCGCCGCAGGCGCCGGCCACGCCGGCCCCGACCACCGTCGCGCCGCCGCTGCTGCCGCCGGTCGAGCTCCCGACGGTCCCGAACCCGACCAAGTCCCCGACGAACCCGCTGGGCGAGACCGTCGAGGGCGTCACGAAGGGTCTCACCGACACCCTCGGCATCAACGGCGGCTCCCAGACGACCGACGGCACCGCGACCGACCCCGGTCTCGTGCCCGGCCTGGTCGACGGCCTGACCGGCATCGTCGGCGGCCTGCTCGGCGGCAAGTGAACGCGGATCTGGTCATCGAGCTCGCTCGATGACCAGATGACCACACGCGAAGGTCGAGCAGCGTCACTCACGCCGTGCCCGCGAGCGACGCGTCGCCGTTCGCAGCACGGCAGGCCGCGCGGCCTCAGCGGAAGACCGACTCCCGCTGCATGAGCAGGCTGTACAGCGTCTGCTGGATGGTCTCGCGGACCTGGTCGGTCACGTTGAAGACCAGCATCGGGTCGTCGGCCGCGCCGTCGTCGTACTCGTCGGTGCGGATCGGCTCGCCGAACTCGAGCAGCCACTTCGACGGCAGCGGCACCAGACCGAGCGGGCCGAGCAGCGGGAAGAGCGGCGTGATCGGGATGTAGGGCACGCCGAGCAGGCGGGCCAGCGAGGGGATGTTGCCGACGAGCGGGTAGATCTCCTCCGCGCCGACCACGGAGAGCGGCACGATCGGGACTCCGGTGCGCAGCGCGGCCGACACGAAGCCGCCGCGGCCGAACCGCTGGAGCTTGTAGCGCTCCGAGAACGGCTTGCCGATGCCCTTGAATCCCTCGGGCCACACCCCGACGAGCTCGCCGCCGCGCAGCATCCGCTCGGCGTCCTCGCTGCAGGCCAGCGTGGCGCCGCCCTTGCGGGCCACGGCGCCGACCACGGGCAGCCGGAACACCAGGTCGGCGCCGAGCGGGCGCAGGAAGCGGCCGGTGTGGTCGTGGATCGACACCATCGTCATCAGTCCGTCGACCGGGATGGTGCCGGAGTGGTTGGAGACGACGAGGGCGCCGCCCTCGGCCGGGATGTTCTCGACCCCGCGGACCTCGATCCGGAACCACTTCTGCGCGACCGGGCGCAGCGCCGCCATGAAGAAGCGCTCGGTGACCTCGGCGTCGAAGCCGTACTCGTCGACCGTGTAGTCGCCGGTCACGCGGCGACGCAGGAATGCCAGGAAGCGGGCCAGCTGGGGCTCCCACTGCTCGCCGAACAGCTCCTTGCTGGCGTGCTGGAAGGCGGCCAGCCAGTCGCCGACCGGGATGCCGGCGAGCGGGCCCGCGCCGCGCTCCTCGGCGCGCGTGCCCGACGTGGCAGCCGGCCCGGCCACGGGCACGTCGGACGGCGGGTCGAGCAGCGACGGCGACGCGACGACCGGGGCGTCCTCGACGGCGGGCCGCTCCTGGTCCGCAGCACCCTGCTCGGCCGGCGCCGGCTTCTTCGCGGGCGCCTTGCGCGGCGGCGTGCTGCCCTTCGGTGCGAGACCGCGGGCCGCGGCCGAGGGCCGCTTGCCGGTGCCGCGGCCGGGCTGGCCGCGGGTGCCGATCGGGATGATCTCGGCGTCAGCCATCCGTTCCTCCCGCGAGGGCGAGCTGGGTGGGGCGGTCGTCCTCGACCGCGGGCAGCCGCTCGGCCAGCGAGCCGAGCAGGCGTTCGGTGCGGCGCGACCCCGGAGGGAGCGAGGCGGCGAACTCGGCGAAGGCCGAGGCCGTCGTGTAGTGCGGCTCGAACCCGAGCTCGTTGCGCATCCGCGTGGTGTCGACGCCGCGGCCGTAGGTCAAGAAGGCGACCAGCTCGGGCGACAGGTCGGCCCGGCGCACCGACTTGAGCACCGACCCGAGGCCGCCGAAGGCGACGCCGGGCACGGCGATGTTGGGCCGGTCGGCGCGGCGCAGCGCCTGCGAGAGCATCAGCAGGCCGTCACCGGCGACGTTGAAGGTGCCACCGACGTCCTCGCGCACGGCATGACGCAGGACCCGGTTGAGGTCGGTCTCGTGCAGGAACTGCAGGCGCGGGTCGAACCCGAGCACGGTGGGGATGACCGGCAGCCGGAAGTACGACGCGAGCGGGCTCTCGACGCGCGGTCCGATGACGTTGGCACAGCGCAGCAGCGTGGTCGTCACGTCGGGACGACGGCGCGCGAAGCCGCGGACGTACTGCTCGACCTCGGCGACGTCCTTGGCGTAGCCGGTGCGGGCGGGACGCCGGGGCTGCATGTCCTCGGTGAACATGGCGGGGTCGCGGCTGCTGGCGCCGTACGCCGTCGTCGAGGACTTCACGACCAGGGTGCGCAGCCCCTCGGCCTTCTGGCAGGCCGCGAGGAGCTGCATCGTCCCGATGACGTTGAGCTCCTTCATGGTGCCGCGGGCACCGGCGGAGCCGGGGGTCGCGATCACGCTCATGTGGACGACGGTGTCGACGTCCTCCTTCGCGATGACCTTCGCGATGATCGGGTTGCGGATGTCCGCGCGCACGAAGGTGACGTCGCCGAGGTCGCCCCGCGGGGGGACGACGTCGACACCGACGACCCGGTCGATCCCGGGGTCGGTGGCCAGGGTGCGCGCAAGGGTGCGGCCGAGGTCTCGCGAGACCCCCGTGACCAGCACCGTGCGTCCGGCACCCATCTCCACCGACTCCTCGGAATCAGGAAGCTACTGGTTGGCTCGGATCACTTACCGAGCTTGCGACGCTGGACGCGCGTCTTCTTGAGCAGCTTGCGGTGCTTCTTCTTCGCCATGCGCTTGCGGCGCTTCTTGATGACAGAACCCACGTGGAACCTCTCCGGAGCGCCGGGCGCGGCAGCGCTCGGCGTGACGTACGACGCTCCGGGGACTCCGGAGCACCGGGTCAGCCTATCCGGACCCGCGTGAGCGCGAAGAATCGACCGGCTCGTGAGCACACGCGCCGGATCCGCGAGGCGCTCAGCCGGCGGAGTAGAAGGACTTGCGCAGGTACTCGTTGACGTCGTCCTCGGTGACCCTGAACGAGCGGCCGACCCGCACGGCCGGAAGCTCGCCGCTGTGCACCAGGCGGTAGACGGTCATCTTCGAGACGCGCATGACCGACGCGACCTCAGCGATGGTAAGGAACTTCGGGTCCGGGAGGGACTCGGTGCGCTCGCGCGACGAAGGAGCCATGACAAACCAACTTTCCGCGTCCGGCGTCACCGCCTTCCCCAGCTGTGATCAGCCGGACGCCACTGGCGTGAGAATAGGGCCAGATGTGACTCGTGGGGAAGAGATGAACCAGTGAAACTTTCCCGATCCGGCGTGTCGTCTTGACCCGGAGCCTCACTCGCCACCCGAACCACACCGATGTGATCCGCTCCGACCGGCCCGGGCCGGTGTCGGTGGGCACTGGCAGACTGCTCCGCATGTCCTTCCAGGCGCTCCTCCTCGACCTGGACGACACCCTCTTCGACCACCGCGGCGCCGCCGACCGAGGGCTGCGCACCTGGCTGGCCGGGCTCGGGCTCGCGCAGACGCCGGGCGAGCTCGAGGAGCACGTCGAGCGCTGGTTCGTGCTGGAGACCCGCCACCATGAGCGCGCCCAACGCGGCGAGGTGAGCTTCGTCGAGCACCGCCGCGCCCGGATCCGCGACTTCCTGCCGGGCTGGGACCTGGCCGACGACGCCCTCGCCGACGACGTCTACGCCGGCTTCCTGGCCTGCTACCGCGCCGCCTGGCGGGCTTTCGACGACGCCGGGGCGGCGATCGACGCCGCCCGCGCGGCCGGGATCCCCGTGGGCATCCTCACCAACGGCGACCAGGCGGTGCAGACCGAGAAGGTGCGCCGCACCGGCCTGCTCCGTCCCGACGTCCCCGTGTTCGCCTCGTCGTCGCTACCGGCCGCCAAGCCGGACGCCCGCTCCTACCTGACCGCGTGCCGTTCGCTCGACGCCGACCCGGCGGCGACGCTGATGGTCGGCGACTCGCTGCGCCACGACGTCGTCGGCGCCCAGCGGGCCGGCCTCAAGGCGCTGCTGCTCGACCGCCACGGCCGTCACGACGCCCGCCGTACCGGCGTGCGGGTCCAGACCGTGCGCAGCCTGACCGAGGTGGCGTAGCTCCGCGCCCCCTGCGGATGGGCTGCGGATCGGCGAGATCGTCGACCAATCCGCATGGGGTGCGGCACCCGCCAGGTGCAGGCTGGGCGAGAGGTCAGGAGCCGAGCTCGCGCGAGCGGTCGCGGGCGGCCTCGAGGGCGGCGAGGAAGGCGGCGCGCACGCGGTGCACCTCGAGCTCGCGCAGGGCCGCGGCCGTCGTACCACCGGGCGAGGTGACCTGCTCGCGCAGCACCGCAGGGTGTTCGCCGGTCTCGCGCAGCATCGTCGCCGAGCCCAGCAGGGTCTGGATGACCAGCTCGTGGGCGATGGTCCGCGGCAGACCGAGGTGGACCCCGGCCTCGATCATCGACTCGACCACGAAGAAGACGTACGCCGGCCCGGAGCCGCTGATCGCCGTGACGGCGTCCTGCTGCTTCTCGGGCACCTGCACGACGCGGCCGACCGAGGCCATCAGCTCCTCGGCCTCGGCCAGGTGGCCCTCGTCGCAGTGGGTGCCGGGCGAGATCGCCGCCATGCCCTGGTCGACGAGCGCGGGCGTGTTGGGCATGACCCGGACGACGGCGACGCCGTCAGGAACGCGGGCCTCGACGAAGCCGGTGGTGATGCCGGCCGCGAGGGAGACGAGGAGCTGGCCGGGACGCAGCGTCGGGCCGAGCTCGGTGAGCACGTCGGCCATGTCCTGAGGCTTGACGACCAGGAGCACGGTGTCGGCGGCAGCGGCCTGGGCGACGTCGTCGACCACCCGGACGCCGTACTTGTCGGCGAGCTCGGCGGCGCGCTCGGCCCGCTTCTCGACGACCACGAGCGACCCGGGGGCGCGGCCGGCCCGGATCAGGCCGGACAGCAGGGTCTCCCCCATCACGCCAGCACCGATGACTGCGGTCCGCTTCTCGCCCACGCCCTGCTCACTCCCGTCCTGGGTGGTCACCGTCTGGAGACCAACGACGTGACGAAGAGTCTCAGGTCGGCGGGACGCTCCGCCACTCGCCGCACCCGACAGCCGTGCCACTCGGTGCCGTCGCGGCCGGGACCGGTCACCCGTCCGCACCCGACGGGGCGGGCGCCCCCGGTCATTCGGTACGACGGCGCAGGGTCGCCGCGCCGAGAGCCAGCGCGGCGACCGCGAACGCCACCACGATCCCGAGGTCGCGCCACACCGCGCCGGTGCGAGCCGTGGTCGCGAGGTGCTCCATCGCGTCGACCGCCCAGGTCAGCGGCATCACGTCGGCGATCCTCTCGAGCACCCGCGGCAGCCGGTCGCGCGGGACGATCAGCCCGCAGAGCAGGATCTGCGGCACCACGATCGCCGGCAGGAACTGCACCGCCTGGAACTCGGTGCGGGCGAAGGCGGACACGAACAGGCCCAGCGCCGTCCCCAGCACGGCGTCGACGACACCCACGAGCACGAGCAGCACGTCGGGGCCGCGCAGGTCGAGGTCGAGCAGCCCGACCGCGACACCCGCGGCGAGCGCCGCCTGCACGGCGGCGATCGCGCCGAACGCGAGCGCATAGCCGACCAGGAAGTCGAGGCGGCCCATCGGCATCGTGAAGAGCCGTTCGAGGGTGCCGCCGGACCGCTCGCGCAGCGTGGTGATGCTGGTGACCAGGAACATCACGAAGAACGGGAAGATCGCCAGCAGGGCGGGCCCGATCCGGTCGAAGACCAGCGGCTGGTCCCAGAAGATCCACCACAGCAGCGCCTGCAGCAGGCACGGCACGAGCAGCAGCATCGCGAGCGTGCGGTGGTCGCGGCGCAGCTGGGTGAGCACCCGGACGGCGATCGCCAGCGTCACCCGGGGCGTCACGCGATCCCCCGCCCCTCGACGAGGGCCAGGAAGGCGGACTCGATGTCGGCCACGCCCTGCGCCGCCTTGATCTCGCCGGGCGCACCATCGGCGATGATCCGGCCCTCCCGCATCAGCAGCAACGTGTCGCAGCGCTCGGCCTCGTCCATCACGTGGCTGGAGACGAGGACCGCCGTCCCGGTGTCGGCGACCCGGTGGAAGAGCGCCCACAGGTCGCGGCGCAGCACCGGGTCGAGGCCGACCGTCGGCTCGTCGAGCACCAGCAACGCCGGGCTGCCCAGCAGCGCCACCGCCAACCCGACGCGCGAGCGCTGGCCGCCGCTGAGGCGGCCGACGACCACGCCGCCCTGGCCGGTCAGGTCGACCGACGCGAGCGCGGCCTCGGCCGCGGCGGGCGGAAGGCCGAGCACCCGGGCGAAGAAGCGGAGGTTCTCCAGGACCGCCAGGTCGTCGTACACACTGGAGGACTGGGTCTGGTAGCCGACCCGGTCGCGCAGCGCAGCGCTGCCGGCCGGCTCGCCGAGGACGGTCACGGTCCCGGCGGCGACCCGCTGCACGCCGGCGATCGAGCGCAGCAGCGTGGACTTGCCGCAGCCGGACGGGCCGAGCAGGCCGGTGACGCCGGCGCCGATGGTCAGGTCGAGGCCGTCGATGACCGCCGTCCCACCCCGGACGACCCGGAGCCCGGCGATCTCGACCGCGCTCACCGGGCTCACCGCCCGTCCGTGTCCGGCACAGGTACGGCGCCCAGGTGCTCGATCGCGAACTCGAGCGAGGCGCGCAGGTCGGCCTCACGCTCCTCGCGTGTGGTGCAGCGCCGGGTGTTGATCTCGAGCACGACCTCGCCGGCGAAGCCGGTCGCGGCGAGGTGCTGCAGGAATACGTCGGCGCCCATGTCGCCGCGGCCGGGCACGAGGTGCTCGTCCTTGGCGGAGTCGGTGCCGTCGGTGAGGTGGATGTGGCGCAGCCGGGGGCCGAGCCGCTCGGCCATCGCGACCGGGTCGGACTGGGCGATCGCCGCGTGGGACAGGTCGATCGTGGTGTTGGCGTAGGGCTCGTCGGAGGGATCCCAGCCGGGCAGGTACATCTCGAGGCGGCGCCGCGAGGTCCGCCACGGGTACATGTTCTCGACGGCGAACGCGATGCCCGAGGACTCCTCCAGCGCGGCGATCCCGTTGACGAAGTCCCGGGCGTACTCCTTCTGCCAGCGGAACGGGGGGTGCACGACCACCACCTCCGCGCCGACTGCCTTCGCCATCGCCGCGGACCGCTGGAGCTTGCCCCAGGGCTCGACGCCCCAGACCCGCTGGGTGAACAGCAGGCAGGGCGCGTGGATCGCGCTGACCGGCAGCCCGTGGTGCTCGGAGAGCTGGCGGACGGCGTCGACCTGCTGGGAGAGCGCGTCGATGCCGACCATCACCTCGACCGCCTCGTAGCCGACCGCGGCGGCGTACCCGAACGCGTGGGCCGTCGACTCCGGGTAGACCGAGCTCGTGGAGAGCCCGATCCGGGGACGGCCCCGCTCGCTCATGACGGGTCGGTGACGCTCAGCTTGTCGATCCGCTCGAGGATCACGCCCTCACGCAGGGCCCACGGGCAGATCTCCAGCTCGGACAGGTCGAAGATGTCCATGCAGGCCTCGGCGACCAGCGCGCCGGGCACGATCTGGTGCGCCCGGTCCGAGGAGACCCCCGGCAGCGCCGCCAGCTCCTCGGGCGTCATCGCCACCAGCTTCGGGATCCACTGACGCAGCTCGACCAACGGCAGGGTCCGGGGGACCAGCGGTCCGTCCGCGGACGGCGCGGCACCGCAGATGCGGGCCAGGGAGCGGAAGGTCTTCGAGGTCGCGGACGCCCGATGCGTCGTACCCGCCCGCAGCAGGTGGCCCGCGTCGCGCGCGATCTCGGCGCGGATCCGGCGCCGGATCCGGCGCAGCTGGTCCTCGTCGGGTCGCGCTGCGAACTCCGCCCGCGCCAGCCGGGCGGCGCCCAGCGGCAGCGACCACGCGACGTCGGGCCGCTCGTCGGAGCCGGCCGCGATCTCCAGCGAGCCGCCACCGATGTCGAACACCGCGAGGCGGCCGGCCGACCAACCGAACCAGCGTCGTACGGCCAAGAAGGTGAGCCGCGCCTCGTCCTCGCCCGGCAGCACCTCGATCCGCACCCCGGTCTCGGCCTCGACGTGGGCCAGAACCTGCTCGGAGTTGCCGGCGTCGCGGACCGCGGAGGTCGCGAAGGGCAGCATCTCCTCGCAACCCTTCTCCTCGGCCACGATCAGCGCCTGGGCGGTGAACGCCGTCAGCGCGGCGATGCCCGTCGGCGACACGTCGCCGTTCTCGTCGAGGTGCTCGGCCAGCCGCAGCGGCTCCTTGTAGGAGTACGCCGGCAGCGGCGCCGCGCCTCCGTGGGCGTCGACCACCAGGAGGTGGCCGGTGTTCGAGCCGATGTCGAGCACGCCCAGACGCATGCGTCCACGGTACTAGCCGACGCCGGAGCGCCGTGCACGGTGATCTAGATTTGCGCGGTGCCCGAGGTCTCTCTCGACTTCCCCCGTGCGTGGGTGGAGTTCATCAACCCGGCCGACGAGAGCGAGGTCCTCAAGTGTGACCTCACCTGGCTCACGTCGTCCTTCACCTGCATCTTCGGCAGCGGCTGCGCCGGCATCTACGCCGACTCCCCCGACGTCGGCTGCTGCACGCTCGGCGCGCACTTCGCCGACAAGGCCGACGAGAAGCGGGTCGCCGGCTTCGTCGAGCAGCTCACGCCGGCGCAGTGGCAGTCCCACCCGGGCCGCCCGGTCAAGCGCAAGGACTGGGTCGAGAAGGACGAGGACGGCGAGCGGAAGACCCGCATGCACGAGGTCGACGGCCAACGCTCCTGCGTGTTCTCCAACCGGCCGGGCTTCGCCGGCGGCGCGGGCTGCGCGCTGCACGGCCTCGCGCTCGAGCTCGGCCGCAACCCGCTGGAGACCAAGCCCGACGTGTGCTGGCAGCTCCCGATCCGCCGTACCTTCCGCGAGATCGAGCGGATGGACGGCACGTCGTACGTCGAGGTGACCATCACCGAGTACGACCGTCGCGGCTGGGGCGCCGGCGGCCACGACCTCGACTGGTACTGCTCCGGCAACACCGAGGCCCACGTGGGCGTCGAGCCGGTCTACGTCACCAACGAGGCCGAGCTCGTGGCGCTGATGGGACAGGAGGCGTACGACGAGCTGGTGCGTCACTGCGAGGCCCATCTGCGCTCCCGATCCGCCCTCGCCCTGCACCCGGCCGACCCTCGCTGAGCCCTGATCCACCGCCGTTGATTCTTGATCGGTGATTTCACTAGATCGTTGTGGGAGCCAGGCCGTTGGCGTGGCTGACCTGCCGGCCTGCACCGGCTCTTCCACTTCGGTCCTTGGTTGCGCCGCCG
>NZ_JAHTKU010000008.1 GCF_019192965.1 Nocardioides daeguensis | reverse complement strand
ACTTCACCAGGCTCTTCAGGGTGCGGTACTCGGGGCCCATCGTCGCCTTCGTCCGGATCCACGACGGCTTCCGCTCGATCGGGGTCTCCGCGTTGCGGACCTCCAGGCGGAGGAGCTTGCGCCCCTCGGGTGTGGCACTCACCCGATCACCCTACTCCGCGGCCGAGGACGATCGGCGATCGCCCGAGACGCTCAGCGGGCGGGGTAGCTCAGCACCGGTACGGCGGCCGGCGCGCTCGCCTTCGCCGGGTCGGGCCGGGGCTCGTAGTCGGGGGTGAGGGTGTAGTCGTTCCACTCCAGCAGCTCGGCGAGGTGGCGCCGTACGGAGTCCACGACCTCGCGCACCGGCACGTCCCGGCCGAGCTCGGCGCTCAGCGAGGTGACCCCGGCGTCGGAGATGCCGCAGGGGACGAACCGGTCGTACCAGCTCAGGTCGACGTCGCAGTTGAGCGCGAAGCCGTGCATGGCGACGCCGTTGCGGACCCGGATGCCGATGGCGGCGATCTTGCGTTCCCCGCCCTTGTCGTCGGCCTTGAGCCACACGCCGGTGCGGCCGGGGATGCGCGCGGTCGTGACGCCGAGCTCGGCGCACACGGCGATGATCGCCTCCTCGAGGCGGCGGACGTAGTCGAGGATCTTCACGTGGTCGGGCAGCCGGACGATCGGGTAGCCGACCAGCTGGCCGGGGCCGTGGAAGGTGATCTTGCCGCCGCGGTCGACCTCGATCACCGGCGCGCCGCCGGGGTCGGCGGGGCGCTCGTGGGCCTCGGTACGCCGGCTGGCGGTGAAGACGGGCGGGTGCTCGACGAGCAGGACGGTGTCGGTCAGCTCGCCGGCGACGACCTGCGCGTGCAGCTCACGCTGCAGGTCCCACGCCGTGACGTAGTCGATGAAGTCCGGTCCGAGTCCGTCCTCGCGGAAGGTCAGCGTCACGACGTCGAGCCTACTCCGGCGCCTGTGGATGAACGGACGCACCTGTCGGGGGTCGGGTCCAGGATCGTCCCATGCGGATCTCGGGCCCGCGGGCCGTCCTTCTCGGGACCGCCGCCGTCGTCCTCACGGTGGTCGCGGTGGTGCTCGGCCTCGTGCTGCGCGGAGCCTCCCCGCCGTCGACGCGTACGCCGGCCGCCGGCCCCCACGTCGTCGTCGCTCCCTCCGCCGGGCGGGTCGACGTGGCCCGGGCCGTGGGCTCGCTGGCCGTGCTCCGCGACTGGGACCGCTCCCGTGCGCGAGCCTGGGCCGACGGCGACGTGCCGGGGCTGCGGGCGCTCTACCTGCCCGGATCGGCTGCGGGGGAGCAGGACGTCCGGATGCTGCGGGCCTGGTTGCGGCGGGGCCTGCGGGTCGAGGGGATGGCGATGCAGGTGCTGGGCGTCGAGCTGCGCCGGCGGACCGAGCGCAGGATCGTGCTCGTGGTGACCGATCGGCTCGCCGGCGCGGTCGGTGTCCGGCCGAGGTCGGGGGAGCGGGTGGCGCTGCCGCGCGACGGGCCGTCGACCCGACGACTGGTCTTCACCCGGTCGGGCGGTCGCTGGCTGCTCGCCTCCGCCACCGCTCGTTGAGTCGAGCGGTCTGCTAGGCGTGAGCCTCGGGACCGCCGCGGAGCCCGGTCGCCAGCACGGATGCCACGTCGGGGTCGGCGAAGCCGTAGCCCAGGTCGAGCAGGGCCGCCGGACGCAGGTTGAGCGAGCCCAGCACCTCGTCGGCCATCGGGCCGGCAGCCAGCCGGATCGCGGCCGCGGGCGCCGGCAGGACCGCCGGGCGGTGGACCAGCCGCGCCAGCGTGCGGGTGAACTCGGCGTTGGTCGGGGTGTTGGGCGCGCACAGGTTGACCGGACCCGACGCGGTCGGGTGCTCGACGAGGAACGCTGCCGCGCCGACCCAGTCACGCAGCGAGATGAGGGGGTAGTACTGACGACCGTTGCCCAGGCGTCCGCCGAGACCGGCGAGGAACTGAAGGCGCTGCTGGCGCAGCGGGGCGTTGCGCCGGTCCTGGACAGGTGCGGTGCGCAGCAGCACGACGCGCGCGCCGGCCCCGCTCGCGGGCTGGGCGGCCTCCTCCCACTCGCGGGCCACCCGGGTGAGCAGCGCGTGGCCGCGGGTGTCGGACGCCTCGGTCAGCTCGGCGGACCCGTGGTCGCCGTACCAGCTGACGCCGGAGGCGTTGACCAGCGCTGGCGGGCTCGCGGCCGCAGCGATCGTGGTGGCGAGCAGGCGGGTGGTGGCGCGGCGGCTGGTGAGGACCTCGCGCGCCCACTTCGTCGAGTGGGGGTTGCCGATCAGCGGTGAGCCGGCGAGGTTGACGACGACGTCGGCGCCCTGGACCAGGCCGGAGTCGACGACGCCGCCCTGCGGGTCCCAGCGGGACTCCCGGGAGTCTTGCCCGGGCGACGGGTCACGACGGACCAGGCAGGTGACGTCGTGGCCCCGGCCGCGCAGCTCGGTGACGAGCTGGCGGCCGAGGAAGCCGGACGAGCCGGCGACCACGACATGCATGGCTGCCTCCGGCCTCAGACCTCGAACTGGCCGGACTCGAGACGCTTCTTGAGGTCGCGCAGGAAGCGGCCCGCGTCGGCGCCGTCGACCACGCGGTGGTCGTAGGTGAGCGCGAAGTAGACCATGTGGCGCACCGCGATGGTCTCGCCGAGGTCCTCGTCGTCGATCACCACGGGACGCTTGACCACGGCACCCGGGCCGAGGACGGCGACCTGCGGCTGGTTGATGATCGGGGTGTCCCACAGCGCGCCGAAGCTGCCGAGGTTGGTGATGGTGAAGGTGCCGCCGGAGAGCTCGTCGGGACCGATCTTGTTGGTCCGGGTCCGCTCGGCGACGTCGGCGATCTTCTTCGCCAGGCCGGAGACCGACAGGTCGCCCGCGTCCTTGACGACCGGGGTCAGCAGACCCTTGTCGGTGTCGACGGCGAACGCGACGTTCTCGCGGTCGTAGTAGGTGATCTCGCCCTTCTCGAGGTCGAGGTTGGCGTTGAGCACCGGGTGGTGCTTGAGGGTGTCGATCGCCGCCTTGGTGAAGAACGGCAGGTAGGTGAGCTTGACGCCCTCGCGCGCCAGGAACTCGGCCTTCACGCTCTCGCGCAGCCGGGCGATGTTGGTGACGTCGATCTCGACCACCTGGGTGAGCTGGGCGGAGACGTGCAGCGACTCCACCATCCGCTCGGCGATGATCTTGCGCAGCCGGCTGACCTTGACCGTCTGACCGCGCAGCGGCGACGGGGTGGGCGCGGCGGCCGCGGGGGCGGCAGCCGGAGCCGGCGTGGCGACCGCGGGCGCCTTCGACGCGGCGGCGTCGAGGACGTCCTGCTTGCGGATGCGGCCACCCACGCCCGAGCCGGTGACCTGGCCGAGGTCGACGCCGTGCTGGGCCGCGAGCTTGCGGACCAGCGGGGTCACGTAGCCGGGGCCCTCGGTCGCGTCGGTCGTGTGCGCGGGCGCAGCCGGAGCGGGAGCCGCCGGAGCGGGAGCGGCCGGAGCGGGGGCGGCCGGAGCGGGGGCGGCCGGAGCGGGCGCAGCCGGAGCGGGCGCCGGGGCAGCAGGGGCAGCCGGTGCCGGGGCAGCAGCAGCGGGGACGGCCGGAGCGGCGGGCGCCGGAGCCTCGGCCGCTGGAGCGGGAGCGGCCGGAGCGGGAGCCGCGGCGGCCGGCGCACCCGAGCCGATGATGGCGAGCTCGGCGCCGACCTCGACGGTCTCGTCCTCGGCGGCCTTGATCTCGAGCAGCGTGCCGGCGACCGGCGACGGGATCTCGGTGTCGACCTTGTCGGTGGAGACCTCGAGCAGCGGCTCGTCGACGGCGACGGCGTCACCGACCTGCTTGAGCCAGCGGGTGACGGTGCCCTCGGTGACCGACTCGCCCAGGGCCGGCAGGGTGACCGCGGTGCCGTCGGCGGCACCACCGGAGGCAGCGGGAGCGGCCGGGGCAGGAGTGGGCGCCTCCTCGACCGGTGCAGGGGCGCTCGGAGCCGCGGCGGCAGGAGCCGGCTCGGCGGGAGCGGCGATGGGAGTCTCGTCAGCAGGAGCGGCGGCGGCGGGGGCCGCGGCCGGCGCCTCGCCGGCCTCCCCGACGACGGCCAGCACCGCGCCGACCTCGACCGTGTCGTCCTCGTTCGCGCGGATCTCGACCAGCGTGCCGGCGACGGGAGACGGGATCTCCGTGTCCACCTTGTCGGTGCTGACCTCGAGCAGGGGCTCGTCGATCGCGATCTGGTCGCCGACCTGCTTGAGCCAGCGGGTGACGGTGCCTTCGGTGACGGACTCACCGAGCGCGGGGAGAGTGACTTCGGTCGCCATGGGTCTCATCCTTGCACCACGACGGAGCCAACTCGCAACAGCCCACCCACGGTTCGGGCAAACTGGAACCATGGGTTTGTTCGACCGGTTCCGCGGGCGCGCGAAGGTACGCATGAGTAACCCGGCACGGGACGCCGCGCGTACCGGTTCGACGCGCGTCCGCGCGGCTGACCGCGCCGACGAGGATCACCTGCAGACCTGGCTCCAGGCGCGCCGTGGGGTCGAGGGATTCGTCGAGCCCCGGACGGCGGTCAGCGAGGTCACCTTGCTGCTCGTCGCCCACGACGGTGAGTGGACCCGGCGCCGGGTGCCGTCGATCGGTTGGGCCCACGACTTCTGCAACCGCCACCAGGTGCCGTCGTACGACGCCGCGGTGGTCGGCATCCCGCAGCGGATGCGCGACTACAACTCCCGGGTCAGGCAGGCGCAGAAGCAGCGGGAGCAGCAGCGGGGCCAGCAGTCGCGCGACTCCTGAGGTACTCCAGCAGGGTCGCGACGCCGTAGCCGGTCGCGCCGGCGGTGAGGTGCCCGGCCGGGCCGCCCTTGTTGAACGTCGGACCGGCGATGTCGAGATGGGCCCAGGGCAGGCCGCCGGTGAACTCCCGCAGGAACGCTGCCGCGAACAGGCCGCCGCCCCAGCGGATGCCGTCGTACTGCGCGAGATCGGCGATCGTCGAGCTGTGGATCCGCTCGTCCATGAACTCCGGGATCGGCATCGGCCAGCCGTCCTCGCCTGCTGCGGCGCCGGCGGCGAGCACGGCTGCGACGACGTCGTCGTCGCCCATGACGCCGGCCATCTTCTCGCCGAGCGCCATCACGATGTGCCCGGTGAGGGTGGCGACGTCGAGGACGGTGTCGGGCTCGGCCGCGACCGCGCGGCCGAGGGCGTCGGCGAGGACGAGCCGGCCCTCGGCGTCGGTGTTGGAGACCTCGACGGTGGTGCCGTCGTACGTCGTGAGCACGTCGCCGGGCCGCATCGACGCCTCGCCGACCATGTTCTCGGCGAGCGCGGCGTACGCGGAGACCCGGATCGGCAGGCCCAGGCGGGCCGCGGCGAGGGTGGCCTGGACGACGGCGGCGGCGCCCGCCATGTCCTCCTTCATCGTGGCCATGCTGGCGGCCGGCTTGATCCACAGGCCGCCGGAGTCGAAGGTGATGCCCTTGCCGACCAGGGCGACGTGGGCGACCGCGCCCTTGGGGGCGTAGCTCAGCTCGACCAGGCGCGGGGGAGCGGCCGACCCGGCGCCGACGGCCAGCAGGCCGCCGCAGCCGAGCTCGGCGAGCCGGGTCTCGTCGAGCACCTCGACCTTGACCTTGGTGGCGCCCTTGGCGAGCCCCTTGTTGGTCGCCTTCACGGCGCCGGCGATCGCGTCGGCGAAGGCCGGCGGCGTCAGGTCGCCGGGCGGCGTGTTCACCCAGTCGCGGGCGGCGACGACGGCGTCCACCAGCACCTGGGCCGGCTCGACGGCCGCCACGACCTCGGTACGGCGGGCGGCCGGCGTCAGCACGACCACCTCGGCCGGCGTGGTCGGCGTGCTCGGCTTGCTCTTGTAGGTCGTGAAGGCGTACCCGCCGAGCCGGTAGCCCTCGACGACCGCGCGGACCAGCTCCGGCGTGTCGGCGGGCAGGGCCAGCGCGACCGACGCGGCGTTGGTGACGGCGCGTGCGGCGTTGCCGGCGGCTCGGCGGACCGACGCGGCGTCGGCCTGCGCACCGAGGCCGACCAGCACCAGCAGGGGGGAGGTGATGGTGCCGCCGGTGGGGATCTTGGCGACCTCGCCGGGCGCGCCCTTGACGCCCACGGTGGCGAGCAGGCCGGCCAGCTTGCGCCCGTACGCCGCGGCCACGTCCTCGGCCCCTGGCGCCAGTGTGCCGTCGGGCAGCACCCCGACGACGACCGCTTCGGCGCGGGTCTTGGCGGGGCTGGCCGTGCGGAGGGCGAAGGTCGTCACCGTCGCAGGATATCGAGCGCCGGATGCAATAGATTCCGGATCATGGCGGAAGCGACTCCTCTCCACTCGCCCCTGCACGACCGGCACGAGGCGCTGGGCGCCAAGTTCTCCGAGTTCGGCGGCTGGCTGATGCCGCTGGAGTACCCGACCGGCGTCGTCAAGGAGCACGCCGCGGTCCGTGGCGGCGTCGGCATCTTCGACGTCAGCCATCTCGGCAAGCTGGTGGTCCGCGGCCCGGGGGCGGTGGAGTTCCTCAACGCCACGCTCACCAACGACCTGCACCGGATCGGTCCGGGCCAGGCGCAGTACAGCCTCGTCGTCGACGACGCCACCGGCGGGATCGTCGATGACGTCTTCCTCTACTACCGCGACGACGACCACGTGCTCGTCGTCCCGAATGCCGCCAACAGCGACGAGGTGCGACGGCGGCTGGCGGAGGCCGCGCCGGAGGGTGTCGAGGTGGTCGACCACCACCGCGACTACGTCGTGCTGGCGGTCCAGGGCACCAGGTCCGACGAGGTCGTGGCGGGGGTCGGCCTCCCGGTCGGCCACGACTACCTGACCTTCGTCGAGGCGCCGTTCGAGGGTGCCGACGTCGTCGTGTGCCGCACCGGCTACACCGGCGAGCGCGGCTACGAGCTGATCGCGCCGTCCGCGGTCGCCCCGGCGCTGTGGGACGCGCTGATGGCGGCGGGGGAGCCGTACGGCCTCGTGCCGGCCGGGCTCGGCGCCCGCGACACGCTGCGCACGGAGATGGGCTACCCGCTGCACGGCCAGGACATCTCCCCGGACATCACCCCCAACGAGGCCCGCCTCGGCTGGGCGGTCGGCTGGAAGAAGCCGGCGTTCTGGGGCCGCGACAAGCTGCTCGCCGAGCGTGAGGCGGGCCCGCGCCGCAAGCTGGTCGGACTGGTCTCCACCGGGCGCGCGATCCCGCGGCCGCACATGAGCGTGCGGCTGCTGCGCGACGTCCCGCTCGGCGAGGTCACCTCCGGCACCTTCTCGCCGACCATGAGGAAGGGCATCGCCCTCGCCCTCGTCTCGACCGTGGTCGACGACGGTGCCGAGGTGATGGTCGACGTGCGCGGCCGCCCCGAGGTCTTCCAGATCACCAAGCCGCCGTTCGTCCAGCCCTCCGTGCGAGAGTCCTGACCATGAGCCTTCCCGAGCAGCCCGCGCCGTACCGCCCCTCCGCACCGGCCGAGAACCCCTGGCACTGGCGTCTCGAGGACGCCTCCGGCGCGACGGTCGCGCTGAGCGACGCCGACGCCAAGGCGTACGCCGACGTGGCGTTCCCCAGCCAGGGCGACGCCGAGTCGTGGATCGGCGAGACCTGGTCGGCGCTGGCCGATCTCGGGGTCACCCACGTGACCCTGCTGGAGGTGGACCGCGAGGTCTACGGCCCGATGTCGCTGTCCGCATGAGCGGGCGCACCGTCCGCGACTTCCGCCAGGTCGACGTCTTCACCGACCGGCCGCTTCTCGGGAACCCCCTGGCGGTGGTGCACGACGCCGACGCGATGAGCGCGGAGGAGATGCAGCGCTTCGCCCGCTGGACGAACCTCAGCGAGACCACCTTCCTGCTGGCGCCGACGGACCCGGCCGCGGACTACCGGGTCCGGATCTTCACGACCGAGACCGAGCTGCCCTTCGCGGGGCACCCCACCCTCGGCTCGGCCCATGCCTGGCTGGAGGCGGGCGGTGTCCCGGCCGGCGAGGGCGTCGTGCAGGAGTGCGGTGTCGGGCTCGTCGAGCTGCGCCGTGACGGCGGCCGGCTGGCCTTCGCCGCTCCCGACCTGATCCGCTCCGGCCCGGTCGACGTCGACCTCTCCGAGCAGATCGTGGCCGCGCTGGGCGTCGACTGGGGAGACGTCGTCGACCTCGCCTGGGCCGACAACGGTCCCGGCTGGGTCGGCGTCCGGCTCGCGTCGGCGGCGCAGGTCCTCGCGCTGAGGCCCGACGTCGACCGGTTGCCGGTCGACGTCGGCGTCGTGGGGCCCTACCCGGAGGGATCGGAGTGCGCGGTCGAGGTCCGCGCGTTCGTCCCGCATGCCGCGGGTATCGCGGAGGACCCGGTGACCGGGTCGCTGAACGCCTCGCTGGGGCAGTGGTTGGCCGGCGACGTGCTGCCGCCGTCGTACGTCGCCTCGCAGGGCAGCGTGATCGGCCGTCGTGGCCGGGTCCACGTCGACACCGGCGCCGACGGCACCATCTGGGTCGGCGGCGACACCCTCACGACGATCCGCGGGACGGTCGCGCTGTGACGACCGGCCGCCGACTAGCCTGAGGCCGTGCGCGCCTACCTCGACCTCGTCCAGCGGATCCTCGACGAGGGCACCGAGAAGGGCGACCGGACCGGTACCGGCACGCTGAGCGTCTTCGGCCACCAGATGCGCTTCGACCTCGCCGAGGGCTTCCCGGTGGTCACGACCAAGAAGATCCACACCCGGTCGGTGTTCGGCGAGCTGCTGTGGTTCCTGCGCGGCGACACCAACGTGCGCTGGCTGCAGGAGCGCGGCATCACCATCTGGGACGAGTGGGCCGACGAGAACGGCGACCTCGGCCCCGTGTACGGCGCCCAGTGGCGTTCGTGGCCCACCCCGGACGGCGGCCACATCGACCAGCTCGCCCAGGTGATCGCGCAGATCCGGGCGAACCCCGACAGCCGCCGTCACATCGTCTCGGCGTGGAACCCGAGCCAGGTCGACGACATGGCGCTGCCGCCGTGCCACAGCCTGTTCCAGTTCTACGTCGCCGACGGGCGGCTGAGCTGCCAGCTCTACCAGCGCTCGGCCGACGTCTTCCTCGGCGTGCCGTTCAACATCGCCTCCTACGCGCTGCTCACCCACATGGTCGCCCAGGTGTGCGGCCTCGGCGTCGGCGACTTCGTGCACACCCTCGGCGACGCCCACCTGTACTCCAACCACCTCGAGCAGGCCCGGCTCCAGCTCACCCGTGAGCCGCGGCCGCTGCCGACGCTGGTCCTCAACCCCGCGGTGAGCGAGATCGACGCCTTCGAGCTCGAGGACATCACCGTCGAGGGCTACGACCCGTATCCGGCCATCAAGGCCCCGATCGCGGTCTAGGACGACGATGACCACTCCCGCAGGGCGGCGGGTCACCATGGTGGCCGCCGTCGCCGAGAACGGCGTGATCGGCGCCGACGCCGACATCCCGTGGAAGATCCCCGAGGACTTCGCGCACTTCAAGGCCACCACCATGGGTCACGTCCTCGTGCTGGGCCGGACCACCCACGAGGGCATCGGCCGCCCGTTGCCGGGCCGGACCACCGTCGTGCTGACCCGCGACCCGTCGTACGCCGCCGAGGGGGTCGAGGTCGCCCACTCGATCACCGACGCGCTCGCGCTCGCCGACCGGATCCTCGAGGGCCAGCCCGCCGACCGGCAGGTGATGATCGGCGGGGGAGCACACGTCTACGCCGCTGCGATGCCGTACGCCGACGAGCAGGTCATCTCCGAGATCCCGCTGTCGCCGCCGGGGGACACGCACTACCCCCCGTTCAGCCCCCAGCGCTGGCGCGAGGTGCGCCGGGAGCCGCGCGACGGGTTCACCATCGTGTGGTGGGAGCGGACCTTCGCCTGTGGCGGCGCCGCTGGTTGAGGTGCGAGGCCGCCCGCGGCCGAGCCTCGAAACCACGCGGCTGGCAAGGTAGGGGACATGGAGCTCCGTGTCTTCACCGAACCACAGCAGGGCGCGACCTACGACGACCTGCTGGCCGTGGCCCTCGAGGCCGAGCAGCTCGGCTTCGGCGCCTTCTTCCGCAGCGACCACTACCTCCACATGAGCGGCGACGGGCTGCCCGGCTCGACCGACGCGTGGACCACGCTCGCCGGCCTGGCCCGCGACACGACGAGCATCCGGCTCGGCACCCTGATGACCAGCGCCACCTTCCGCCACCCCGGCGTGCTGGCGATCCAGGTCGCCCAGGTCGACCAGATGAGCGGCGGCCGGATCGAGCTGGGCCTCGGCGCCGGCTGGTTCACCCAGGAGCACACCGCCTACGGCATCCCGTTCCCCGACACCCGCGAGCGCTTCGAGCGGTACGCCGAGCAGCTCGAGCTGATCACCGGCCTGTGGTCGACGCCCGTCGGCGAGCGGTACGCCTTCGAGGGTCAGCACTACCGGCTCGAGGACAGCCCCGCGCTGCCCAAGCCGACTCAGACGAGCGGCCACCGCGGCGCCGTCCCCCTCCTCATCGGCGGCAAGGGCGCCCACAAGACGCCGGCCCTGGCGGCGGCGTACGCCGACGAGTTCAACCTGCCGTTCGTCGACGAGGAGTTCACCGCGCTCCAGTTCGGTCGGGTCCGTCGCGCCGCCGAGGAGATCGGCCGCGACCCCGCGTCGATCACCTGGTCCAACGCGCTGGTGCTCTGCGTCGGTGAGGACGAGGCGGCCGTCGCCCGGCGCGCCGCCGCGATCGGTCGCGAGCCGGACGAGCTGCGCGAGAACGGGCTGGCCGGCACGCCGGACGAGGTGGTCGCCAAGATCCGGCGGTACGCCGACCTCGGTGCGCAGCGGATCTACCTCCAGGTCCTCGACCTGACCGACCTCGACCACCTGCGCCTGGTCGCGGCGGAGGTCATGCCGCAGGTCTGAGGAACTCCCGGACCACCTCGAGCAGGCCGGCCGGGTCCTCGAGCATCGGCAGGTGGCCGGTCGCCAGGTCTCGTCGGAAGTCGCCGCCGAGGCCGGCGGCCGCGCGGTCCTGCACCGGGAGCGGGAGCTCCTGGTCGCCCGTGGTGCGGACATATCCCCGCCGCGCCGGCGACCCGTCCGCGACGGGCGCGGGCGTCACGAAGAGCTGGCGTGACTCAGGGGTGAACTCCGCGACCAGCCGGTCGACGGTCTGCGCGGGCAGCCCGGCGCCGATCCCGGCGCGCAGCTGCTTCTCCGGCGGCCGGGTGCCCGCGAGCCGGAGGATCAGCGGCAGCAGCCAGCGCTGCGGCACCCGCAGCGCGTCGGCGAACGAGCGACCGGGCGCCGGCCACGCCGCCGAGACGCCGAGCACGCCCGTGATCCGCTCGGGCGCAGCGGCGAGCAGCGCCTGGGCCACGACGCCCCCGACGGAGTGGGCGACCACCGTGAACCGGGGCCAGTCGACCGCGGCGAGCGCCGCGGCGGCGTACGCCTCCGGGCCGGCGTCGGGGGAGGTGGGCCGGGGCGCGACCGCGGACTCGTCGAGGCCGGCGCGGACCTCGTCCCAGATCCAGGCCGGCAGGCCGGAACCGCTGAGGAGGAGCACGGGTTCGTTCACCCTGCCGACCCTGCCACCCGGCACCGACATGCCTCCTCGGCGGCACGTGAGCGTGCGGAGTGAGCGAAATGAGTCGGGGACGATAGCCTTGACCCATGACTTCTGCACCCTTCGGCACCATGCTGACCGCGATGGTCACGCCGTTCCTCGAGGACGGCTCGGTCGACCTGGACGGGGTGCAGAAGGTCGCCAAGCACCTGGTCGACAACGGCAACGACGGGATCGTCGTGTCCGGCACCACGGGCGAGTCGCCGACCACCACGGGCGCCGAGGACGGCGAGACCCTCGCCGCGGTCAAGGACGCGGTCGGCGACCGCGCCAAGGTGGTCGCCGGTGTCGGCACCAACGACACCCGTCACTCCGTCGAGCTCGCGAAGCAGGCCGAGAAGGTCGGCGCCGACGGGCTCCTGCTCGTCACCCCCTACTACAACAAGCCCAGCCAGCCGGGCGTGCTCAACCACTTCCGCCACGTCGTCGAGGCGACCGCCGTCCCGGTCATGCTCTACGACGTGCCCGGCCGCACCGGCACCAAGATCGCGTTGGAGACCTACGCCGCGGCCAGGCAGTGGGACACCGTCGTGGCGGTCAAGGAGGCGACCGGCGACATCTCCCGGACCGCCCAGCTGGTCGACCTCGGCTACGCCGTCTACTCCGGTGACGACGTCAACACCCTCGGCTACCTCGCCTACGGCGCCACGGGCCTGGTCTCGGTCGTCGGCCACGTCGCCGGCACCCAGCTGCGCGCGATGATCGACGCCTTCCTCGCCGGCGACCACGCCGAGGCGCTGCGCATCCACACCGGCCTGATCCCCGCCTTCGAGGCGATCATGGGCGTGCCCAACTACGGCGCCACGACCGCGAAGGCCGCGCTCGAGCTGGCCGGCGTGCTGACGAACAGAGCGGTCCGACCGCCGTTGATGGCACTCGACGACGCGGAGGTCGCCGACCTCCGCGCCGGCCTGGCCGCGGCGGGTCTGCTCTGATGAGCCACCCGCACCCCGAGCTGTCCGCCCCGCCGAAGCTCCCGAAGGGCGGCCTGCGGGTCATCCCGCTCGGCGGGCTCGGCGAGGTCGGCCGCAACATGACTGTCTTCGAGTACGACGGTCGCCTCCTCGTCGTGGACTGCGGTGTGCTCTTCCCCGACGACAGCCAGCCGGGCGTCGACCTGATCCTGCCCGACTTCGCGGCGATCCGGGACCGGCTCGACGCCGTCGAGGCGATCGTGCTCACCCACGGCCACGAGGACCACATCGGCGCCACGCCGTACCTGCTGCGCGAGCGCCAGGACATCCCGCTCGTCGGCTCCCAGCTGACCCTGGCGCTGGTCAACTCCAAGCTGCGCGAGCACCGTCTGCGCCAGACGCCGTTCTACACGGTCAAGGAGGGCGACCGGATCTCGTTCGGTCCCTTCGACCTGGAGTTCGTCGCGGTCAACCACTCCATCCCCGACGCGCTCGCGGTCGCCATCCGCACCGGCGCCGGGATGGTGCTGCACACCGGCGACTTCAAGATGGACCAGCTTCCGCTCGACGGGCGGATCACCGACCTGCGTGCGTTCGCGCGGTTGGGTGAGGAGGGCGTCGACCTCTTCCTCACCGACTCCACCAACGCCGACGTCCCGGGCTTCACCACGGCCGAGCGGAAGATCACCCCGGTCCTCGAGCAGGCCTTCGCCGAGTCGAAGCAGCGGATCATCGTCGCCTGCTTCGCCTCCCACGTGCACCGCGTCCAGCAGGTCCTCGACGCCGCGGTCAAGTACAACCGGAAGGTCGCCTACGTCGGCCGCTCGATGGTGCGCAACATGGCGATCGCCCGCGACCTGGGCTACCTCCACGTTCCGCCCGGTGTGATGGTCGAGGCCAAGGAGCTCGCCGACCTCGCCCCCGAGCGGCAGGTGCTCATCTCGACCGGCTCGCAGGGTGAGCCGCTCAGCGCCCTGGCCCGGATCGCCCAGCGCAGCCACAACTTCGTCCACCTCGAGCAGGGCGACACCGTCGTGCTGGCCTCGAGCCTGATCCCCGGCAACGAGAACGCCGTCTACCGGGTGATCAACGGGCTGTCCCGCCTCGGCGCCAACGTGGTCCACAAGGGCAACGCCCTGGTCCACGTCAGTGGTCACGCCAGCGCCGGCGAGCTGCTCTACTGCTACAACATCGTCAAGCCGAAGAACGTGCTCCCCGTCCACGGCGAGGTCCGGCACATGCTGGCCAACGGCGACCTCGCGAAGGCCACCGGCGTCGAGAACGTCGTCTACGCCGAGGACGGCGTCGTCGTCGACCTCGTCGACGGCGTGGCCTCCGTGGTCGGCAAGGTCGAGTGCGGCTACGTCTTCGTCGACGGCCAGTCCGTCGGCGACGTCACCGAGTCCGAGCTCAAGGACCGCCGGATCCTCGGCGAGGAGGGCTTCATCTCGGTGATCGTGGTCGTCGACTCCGTCGCCGGAAAGGTCTCCGCCGGCCCCGAGATCCACGCCCGCGGCCACGCGTGGCTCGACTCGGACTTCGAGCCGATCAAGCAGCCGATCATCGACGCCGTCAACCGCGCGATCGAGGAGGGCAACACCGACACGCACCAGCTGCAGCAGACGGTCCGCCGTACGATCGGCCGCTGGGTGAGCAACACCCACAAGCGCCGCCCGATGATCATCCCGGTGGTCGTCGAGGCCTGATTCGCGCCTGCATGAATCCCCGGATATCCGGGGATTCATGCACATGTCAGGGGTTGCAACCCCTGACAAGCGTATGGATCCCCGGACATCCGGGGATCCATACGCCTGGTCCAACGTGCTACTGCTTGCCCTTCAGCTTGATCGTCACCGTCGCGGTGAAGGCGGCGATCTTCGCGTCACCGGGGTAGCTCACGCTCGCCTTGACCTTGCGCTTGCCCTGCTTCCACAGCTTGCGCAGCTGCTTCTTGGCCTTGACGGTCAGCACGCCGTCGACCACGGTCCCGGTGTAGGTCTTGCCCTTGATCGTGACCGTCACCGGACCGGCCAGCGCGACGTTGCCGGCGGTGGCGATGTTGATCTTGACGATGCCCTTCTTGGCGCTCGCCTTCGGGGAGACCGTCGCGGTGCCAGGGGCGACGACGGGCTTGGTGCAGATGCTTACGGCCACGTTGTCGATGTACCAGCCGTCGTTGCCGTTGCAGCCGTCCATGCCGAAGTCGAAGCGGAACTGCACGGTGTCACCCGGCTTGGCGATCATCGACAGGTCGATCGAGGACTGGCCCCAGGCGCCGGTCGGGAGACCGCCGTCCGCACCGGTGAACGCGGGCTCGCCGGCCATCGGGTTGGTGTTGCCTGCCGCCACCGTGTCGAGCAGGCCGCCCGGCGCGTTGTAGAGCCACGCCTTGTCCGGGACCAGCTCGAAGTCCGGCGCGCCGTTGACCTTGACCTTCACGTTGCCGCCGTCGAAGCCGACCTCCGAGGCCACGTAGTGGTCGAAGGAGAACCTCGGCAGCTCGCCCTCGGGCACCGTCAGCACCGGCGTCGACATCCCCACACGGGAGGAGTAGTCGTTCGCGTCGAGCTTGCAGCTGCCGAAGTTGCCGGCGTTGCCCTTGTCGTTGAAGTAGAGCACCGAGGTGCCGCCCTTGTGCTGCACGCCGCCCTTGCTGACGACCGGGAGGTTGGTGGTCGTCGTCGCGTCGAAGTGCTTCGCGCCGCTCCCGTCCGGCCCGAAGTCGGCGTACTCGACGTCCTGGGTCCAGCCGGCCGGGAGGCCGGACTCGAAGCCCTCGGTCCACATGTCCTTGGTCACCGTGCCGTCCCCGCAACCGACCGTTCCGCGGTGGAACAGCGGCTTGAAGTTGCACTGCACCGGCTCCTTGCGCAGCTCGGTGGCGGCGATCGCCTTGGTGACGGCCGCGCAGTCGGCCGCGGTGATCGGAGCGATCGTGCCCTGGTCGTCCGCGCTGCCACCCCGCTCGTTCGGTCCGCTCACGCCGAGGGTCAACTTCTTGAGCGTCGCGTTGCCCGTGAGGGTGGCGCACGATCCCTCGAGGCCGTCGGCCAGCTCCGCGAACCCGGAGGTCGAGGTGAGGTACGCCGTCTGCGTGCGCCAGAACAGGTGCGCCGCCTTGTCCAGCCCGATCGCCGGCACGGTCACCCCGTTGTAGGTGCCGCCGTCGACCAGCAGGGCGTAGGTGTGGTTGACCACGCCGGAGTTGGTGTGGACGCCACCGCTGTCGTCGGTGTCGCAGAAGTACTCCTCGTCCGACACCTTGCCCGGGTCGCCGTAGCAGTTCGGGTTCCACATGTCGCGGATCGCGCCGCCGAAGGCCGGGTCGTCCTCACCGGACAGCCAGCGGAAGCTGGTGTCGCGCGAGCCGGGGGCCTCGTCGTCGGCCAGGGTGATCGTCAGCGGTCCCGCCGCGGCCTTGATCTCGGTGCCGTCGTCCTGGCTGACCATGGCGCCGTAGAGGGTGGAGAAGCCGGCCACCGACGAGACTCCGGGACGGTTGTTGCCGAAGATGATGCCGATGGCGCCGGCGTCCTCGGCGTGCGTGATCTTGTCGGCGAAGGCGCACAGCCCGCGGTCGACGTACACGAACTTGCCGGCCAGGGAGGCGGCGTTGTCGAACGGGGAGCAGCCGTCGGTGTCGGTGCCGACCACCTGGCCGTCCTGCTCCTCGATCGCGTCGGTGCCGACGACCAGGTCGTCGGTGACGGTGGAGATGATGGGGCCGAACGCAGCGGGTGCGCCGGTGCAGGTGCCGACCGGGGCGCTCACCTCGACCGAGATCGCGCCGCGGGTGCCCTCGGAGCACTTGCCGTCGCTGCGGTGGGTCTCCTCGTCCGGGGCGTTGAACCGGTTGTTCAGCATGTCGACGGTCTCGCCCCAGATGTCCGAGTAGGCCTCGTTCATCGCGCCGGGCTGCCACTGGTAGAGCAGGCCGGAGGTCTTCTCCGTGTACGCGTGGCCCCACTCGTGGGCGACGGTGTCGTCGGAGGAGACGCCGGTGCAGTAGTTGGTCGAGGTGCCGTTCCAGTTGGCGTTGGGGCAGTCGATGGTCGGGTCGTTGTTGACCGTGATCATCTTGCCGCCGGCGCCGTCCCAGGAGTCGCGGCCGAAGGAGTTCTTGAAGAACCAGTACGCCTCGCCGGTGCCCTGGACCTCGCTCTTCTGGTCGGCGTCGAGGGTCCCGGGGAACGCGTCGCCCTCCTTCCACACGATCGGGTCCTCGATGGAGCTCTCGTGCAGCTCGCGGTCGAGCGCGTGGGCGATCATCGAGTAGCGGTTGACCGGCTTTCCGGTCTTCGCGTCGAGCACGCTGGTCTCGCGGACCTGCTTGCCGTCGGTCACCTCGACCACCCAGGCCAGCAGGTTGCGACCCTCGACGCCCTGGATGGCACCCATCCGGTAGACCATCAACGTGGCCTTGGCGGTCAGGTCGCTCGCCTTCGCCTTGGCGGCGGCGCCCTCGCCGGCACCGGCCGGCGCCTGGGCGGCGAGCTTGATCGCCTTCGCCTTCGCGGTCGCCTCGTCCAGGCTCGGCGTGACGTCGACGTCGACGTTCGGAGCGACCTAGCCGGACACGGACACCAGGTCACCGTCGGTGTCGACCTGGGCGCGCAGCTTGGAGCCGAAGACCGGGACTCCCTGGTAGGACTGGGTGAAGTCGACCGTGTGACCGGCCGGCGTCGCGGTGGTGACGGGGTTGCCGAGCTGGGCGGCGGTCGTGCCGAAGGCGCGGGCGTACTTGTCGACGTAGTCGCCGGCCTTCGCCTGGGCGCCGCTGCGGGTGGCGCCCGAGCGCTCGGACGGTGCCAGGTCCTCGGTCGCGCTGATGAAGCCGACCTTGCCCGTGGCAGGCGAGGTCGTCACCGCGACGTCGCCGGCAGCCTCGTTGCGCATCTGCTCGACGACGGACGGGTCCGGCTGGGCGGCCTTGATCGGTGCCGCCGGGATGACCACGAGGGCCGCCCCGACGAGAGAGAGTCCGACGCCCTTCCTCAGGGCGTCCGGAAGGTTGAGTCTCACGACAATGTTCTCCTCGAGATAGAACGTGCCCTCGGCAGGCCTAGGGGGGTTCCCGCTCCCGCGCACGTGGACGAGACCCTAGAGGGCAGGAATGCGGGCGGTCCAGAGGTTCGGAGCAAACTCTGCGTCATCCGCGGCGCCGGGCCGCAGGAACTTCGGGCGTGCCCTTGGTCCCGGTCGGGGGCGGTGAGGGCAGGCAGGGACGCGCGGACGGCGTCGCGCCGTGGTGCGACGCCGAGCGAGACACACCGCTCTGTGGTCCCTGTGACGGGTGGGACGATCGCCTAGGTTTGGTGTCATGGCGACCCGTACGTCTTCCCCGCCGGCGTCGCGCAGCAGGACCACCTCTTCCTCCCGCTCGGGCGTGAAGAAGACAGCCAGCTCGCGCAGCCGGAGTACGACCACCAAGAAGCGACCGCCGGCCAAGAAGTCGGCGGCGAAGCGGCCTGCCCCGCGGGCGGTGCGCACCGGCCCCGGTCCGGTGCTGCGCGCCTTCACCGCGCTCGGCAGGGGAGTGGTCGCGCTGTGGCTCGCCTTCGCGCACGGCATCGGCGCGGTCACCCGCGGCGTCGGGCACGGCGCCCGCGACATCGACCCCGAGCAGCGCCGCGACGGCTTCGGCCTGCTCCTGGTCGCCGTCGCCCTGATCATCACCGGCGCGGTCTGGTTCGAGGTCCCGGGCGGTGTCATGGACTTCACCCGCGCCGCGGTCTCCGGATCGGTCGGCAAGATCGGCTGGTTCGTGCCGCTGCTCGTGCTGGCCGCGGGCTGGCGGGTCATGCGCGACCCGATCGGCAACGGCCCGGCCGGCCGCCAGGTCATCGGCTGGACCGCCTTCTCCTTCGGACTGCTCGGCATCGTCCACATCGCCAACGGCAGCCCCGAGCCGGTGCAGGGCGACACCACGCCGCTGCGCGACGGCGGCGGCGCGGTCGGCTACGTCGTCTCGGCCCTGCTGCTCGACCTCCTCCGCGCGCCGGCGGTCGTCGTACCGCTGCTCGCGCTGCTGGCCTTCTTCGGCATCCTCGTGATCACCGCGACCCCGCTGTACCGCGTCCCCGACCGGCTGCGCGAGATCGGTGACCTGTTGCTGGGCCGCCACCACGAGGACGACGCCGCACAGCCGCTCAGCATCGACGACACCTTCGAGCGGCTGGGCGACCCGGCGTACGACTCCCCGGTCCTCGCCGAGCCCAAGAAGCGGCGCCGCAAGAAGGACGAGGAGCCGAGTCCGGCCGAGGAGTCGATGGAGCTGCTGGCGCCGATCGACGTGCCGCTCGTCGACGACGAGCCGATCGACCCGGAAGCCGGTTCGAACGCCCTCATCGCCCGCCGGCTTGCGCAGTCCGCGCCGACCGAGGACGAGACCGGCGAGCTCGAGCCGCCGCCGCACGCCGACCTGCCGCAGCGCGTCGAGCAGCTCGCCCTGTCCGGCGACATCGTCTACACGCTGCCCGACGCGTCGGCACTTAAGCCCGGCGACCCCCACCGCGCCCGGTCGAAGGCCAGCGACGACGTCGTGCTGCGCCTGCAGGGCGTGCTCGACGAGTTCAACGTCGACGCCCAGGTCGTCGGCTACACCCGCGGTCCGACGGTCACCCGCTACGAGATCGAGCTCGGCACCGGCGTCAAGGTGGAGAAGATCCTCGGCGTCCAGCGCAACATCTCCTACGCGGTCGGCTCCGAGGACGTGCGCATCCTCAGCCCGATCCCGGGCAAGTCCGCGGTGGGTGTGGAGATCCCCAACACCGACAAGGAGATCGTCTCGCTCGGCGACGTGCTCCGCTCCAACGTCGCGCGCACCGACCACCACCCGCTCGTCGCGGGGCTCGGCAAGGACGTCGAGGGCGGCTTCGTCGTCGCGAACCTCGCGAAGATGCCGCACCTGCTGGTCGCCGGTGCCACCGGCTCCGGCAAGTCGAGCTTCATCAACTCGATGATCACCTCGGTCCTGATGCGCTCCACGCCCGACGAGGTGCGGATGATCATGGTCGACCCCAAGCGGGTGGAGCTGAACGCCTACGAGGGTGTCCCGCACCTGATCACGCCGATCATCACCAACCCCA
Source organism: Nocardioides daeguensis (assembly GCF_019192965.1). Taxonomy (GTDB): domain Bacteria; phylum Actinomycetota; class Actinomycetes; order Propionibacteriales; family Nocardioidaceae; genus Nocardioides; species Nocardioides daeguensis. The sequence continues at coordinate 310,701 of NZ_JAHTKU010000008.1, read as the reverse complement.
AGAAGGCCGCCGAAGCGCTCGAATGGGTCTGCCGCGAGATGGACATGCGGTACGACGACCTCGCCAACTTCGGCTTCCGGCACATCAACGACTTCAACAAGGCCGTGCGCGAGGGCAAGGTCGAGGTCCCGCCGGGCAGCGAGCGCACGCTGACGCCGTACCCGTACCTGCTGGTGATCGTCGACGAGCTCGCCGACCTGATGATGGTCGCGCCGCGCGACGTCGAGAGCTCGATCGTCCGGATCACCCAGCTCGCCCGTGCGGCCGGCATCCACCTGGTCCTCGCGACGCAGCGTCCGTCGGTCGACGTCGTGACCGGTCTGATCAAGGCCAACGTCCCCTCCCGGCTGGCGTTCGCGACCTCCAGCCTCGCCGACAGCCGCGTCATCCTCGACACCCCCGGCGCCGAGAAGCTGGTCGGCCAGGGTGACGGGCTGTTCCTGCCGATGGGTGCCTCCAAGCCGATCCGGGTGCAGGGCTCCTGGGTCAGCGAGCCCGAGATCCACCAGGTCGTCAAGCACTGCAAGGGCCAGCTCGAGCCCAACTACCGCGAGGACGTCACCGCGCCCGCGGCGTCCAGCAAGGTGCTCGACGACGACATCGGCGACGACATGGACCTGGTCATCCAGGCGATCGAGCTCGTGGTCTCCACGCAGTTCGGCTCCACGTCGATGCTGCAGCGCAAGCTGCGGGTCGGCTTCGCCAAGGCCGGCCGGCTGATGGACATCCTCGAGAGCCGGGGCGTGGTCGGACCCAGCGAGGGATCCAAGGCCCGCGACGTGCTGGTCAAGCCCGACGAGATCGATGCCGTGATCATGACCATCCAGGGGGAGGCGTGAGCGAGATGACGGAGAGCACCGAGATGACCGAGACCACCGAGACTGCCGAGAGCGCTCCGCACGTCGAGGTCCGCCGCAACGTCGCCCTGTCCGCCTCCGTCGGCGGGTTCTCCGCCCTGCTCACCGTCGCCTTCGCGGTGCGCGCGTTCAGCGACGGCACCACCCTCGACTGGCTGTCCTTCGGCGTGCTGGCGCTGGTCACCGTCCTTCACGTCGCCGCCCTGGTCGACGGCCGGGCGCCGCTGCTCGTCGCCGACGAGCACGGTGTGCGCCTGCGCCAGGGCGCCACCTGGCGGGGGATCGCGTGGCCCGACATCGACTGCCTGGAGCACCTGCCGCGCCGCGGCCTGGTCCGCGACGGCCACATCCTCGTCGACGGGTACGACGACCAGCAGCTCGTCGTACCGCTGACGCTGGCGACCCGCGTGGTCGGCGTCGACGCGGGCTCGTTGAGCGACGTGCTCGCCGAGCTCGCCGACGGCCGCGCCGACGTCGTCGAGGTGGTACCGGGCATGGCCGACGAGGCCAACGCGCCGCGCAGCGGGTCGGTGCCGAAGCTCAGCGACCTGTACGCCGACGACGCGCCGGCCTCTCCCGAGCAGCGCCGCGGCATCGCGGCCCGGGTCGCCGCCGGCCTGTCGGCACCGACGGCGCCCGACCTCGACGATGCCGCCGGGGAGTCCGGGGCCGCCGGGGCCGCAGGGGAGAGCGCCGAGGAGTCCGCCGCAGAGGCGGACTACGAGGACACCGGTGAGGTCATCCTCGCCGAGGACACCGAGACGACCGACGAGTTCGCCGCGGTCGACGAGCAGGACGAGCCGCCCGCACCGGAGCGGCCCACCGTGCTGGCGGCCCGGGTCGAGCTGGACCGACCGACCCTGGTCCGGGCGCCCGTGGAGACGCCCCGGCCCGTCGCCACCGACGACACCGGCGTGACCGTCGTCCTCGACGACCTGGCGCTGCGTCCGGCCGCGCAGCCGGTGATCGGGCCCGAGCTGTCGGCGGCCCGCGACCGGCTCCGGCTGACCATCGACCAGCTCTCCGAGCGGACCCGGATCCGGCCCCACGTCATCGAGGCCATCGAGGTCGACGACTTCTCGCCCTGCGGCGGCGACTTCTACGCCCGCGGCCACCTGCGCACCCTCGCGCGGGTCCTCGGCATCGACGCCGGACCGCTCGTGGCGTCGTACGACGAGAACTACGCCGACGCGCCGGTCGACCCGCGCCGCGTGTTCGAGGCCGAGCTGGCCACGGGGACCGGTGGCTCGATCCGCAGCACCCGCGGCGGCCGGAACTGGTCGGTGCTCATCGCCGCGGTGATGGGTGCGGTGCTCGTCTGGTCCGTGGCGCAGCTGGTCATGGGTGGCCCGGAGCCGGTGAGCGACACCCCGGTCCTCAACCAGAGCGGCGGCATCTCCAAGGCCGCCGCTGCCAAGGGCGACCCGATCAGGCTGAGCCTGGTCGCCGCCGGCGGGGGAGCCCAGCTGGTCATCCGTGACGCTGCCGGCGAGATCGTGTTCGACGGCAACCTGGCCTTCGGCCAGACCTCCGAGCTCAAGGTGGTGCCGCCGGTGCGGATCTGGAGCTCCGACGGCTCGGTGACCTACGCGATCGGCGGGCAGAAGCCGCAGGCGCTCGGCGACACCGGCTCCGAGGTCTCCAAGACCCTCGTGGCGCCCTGATCCGGACCTGACCACGCGACCGAGGAATCCCGGCGGGCCCCCGTCCGCCGGTATCCTCGACCGGACATGACCAGCACACCCACGAACCCCGTCTCGGTCGCGCTGCTCACCCTCGGGTGCGCACGCAACGACGTCGACTCCGAGGAGCTGGCCGGCCGCCTCGCCGCGGATGGCTTCACGCTCGTCGACGACCCGGAGGACGCCGACACGGTCGTGGTCAACACGTGCGGCTTCGTCGACGCGGCCAAGAAGGACTCGATCGACACCCTGCTCGCCGCCGCCGACCTCAAGGAGTCCGGTCGCCCGCAGGCCGTCGTCGCGGTCGGCTGCCTGGCCGAGCGGTACGGCGAGGAGCTCGCCGACTCGCTGCCCGAGGCCGACGCGGTGCTGGGCTTCGACGACTACCAGGACATCTCCGGGCGGCTGCGCTCGATCCTGGCCGGCGAGCGGCCGCACCCGCACGCCCCGCGCGACCGGCGCCTGCTGCTGCCGATCAGCCCGGCCGAGCGTCAGGCCGCGGTCGAGACCGCCGAGGCTGCCGGCTTCGGTGCCGAGGTCGACATCGCGATCCCCGGGCGCTCCGCGATCCGGCGCCGCCTCGACGGCGGCCCGATGGCCCCGCTCAAGCTGGCCAGCGGTTGCGACCGGCGCTGCACGTTCTGCGCGATCCCCATGTTCCGCGGCTCGTTCGTCAGCCGCCGGCCCTCCGACGTGCTGCAGGAGGCGCACTGGCTCGCCGAGCAGGGCGTCAAGGAGCTGTTCCTCGTCTCGGAGAACTCGACCTCCTACGGCAAGGACCTCGGCGACCTCGGCCTGCTCGAGACGCTGCTTCCCGAGCTGACCGCCGTCGACGGCATCGAGCGGGTCCGGGTGTCGTACCTGCAGCCCGCCGAGACCCGCCCGGGACTGGTCCGCGCGATCGCGACCACGCCGGGCGTGGCGCCGTACTTCGACCTGTCGTTCCAGCACGCCTCCGCGAGCGTGCTGCGCCGGATGCGTCGTTTCGGCGACCCGGAGAGCTTCCTCGGTCTGCTCGACCAGGTGCGTGGGCTCGCGCCGGAGGCCGGCGTGCGGTCCAACGTGATCGTCGGCTTCCCGGGGGAGACCGAGGAGGAGTTCCAGACGCTGTGCGACTTCCTCGTCGCCGCGCGCATGGACGTCACCGGCGTGTTCGGCTACTCCGACGAGGACGGCACCGAGGCCGAGAAGCTCGACGGCAAGTTGGACGACGACGAGATCAACGCCCGCGTCCAGCACCTCAACGACCTCGTCTCCGAGCTCACCGCGCAGCGTGCCGAGGAGCGGATCTGCAGCACCGTCGAGGTGCTCGTCGAGGAGCTCGACCCCGACGGCACCGGTGACGGCACCGTCGAGGGCCGCGCCGCCCAGCAGGGCCCCGAGGTCGACGGCACCACCCGCGTGCTCGGCGTACCGGACGCCCGCGTGGGTGACCTCGTGACCGCCGTCGTGGTCGCGACCGACGGCGTCGACCTGATCGCCGAACCGGCAGGAGGACAGCGATGAGCGGGACCAGCACGGGACAGCCCCCGGCCGAGGCCCAGCCGAGCAACTGGAACCTCCCCAACGCGCTGACCACGCTGCGGATCGTCCTGGTGCCCTTCTTCGGCTGGGCCCTCCTGCACGACGGCGGCGACTCGATCACGTGGCGCATCGTCGCCTGGGCGATCTTCTTCGTCGCGATGGTCACCGACAAGATCGACGGTGACATCGCCCGGGCGCGCAACCTGATCACCGACTTCGGCAAGATCGCCGACCCGATCGCCGACAAAGCGATCACCGGGATGGCCTTCATCGGGCTGTCGATCATCATGGACACCTGGTGGATGTGGACGATCACGATCGTCGTCCTGGTCCGCGAGTGGGCCGTCACCCTGCTCCGGCTCTCCGTGCTCAAGTCGGTCGTCATCGCCGCGGCCCGCAGCGGAAAGTGGAAGACCGCCGTCCAGGCCCTGGCCCTCGGCTTCCTGACCCTGCCGCTCCTCGAGGTCGGCGACGAGGTGGGCTGGCTCGAGATCCCCGGCGAGGTCGTCTACGTCGGCGCGATCGGGCTGCTCCTGATCGCCTTCGTGCTGACCCTGTGGTCCGGCTACGAGTTCTTCCGCGACGTCTGGAAGCAGCGGCACTCGATCCGGAGGTCGTCCGCCGCCTGAGGCGATTGGCGAGATCCTCCGGTCGAAGGATCCGCAAGGGCAAGATCTGACGGCAAGACGTCGCCTTTTCGTCACTTGATTTTCCTCATCCCCTTGCCAGCCTGACGGGGCGCGCACCTAGGTTAAGGACCCTTCCCCCCGTTCTCGCCGGCAGCTCTCGGGCGCGCGCGTTCGGCTGTCCCGTGCCGTTTTGACGACCCCGGAAGAAGTTCATGCGTTCACCGAAACAGCTCCTCTTCGGCTCCCTCGGCGCAGCACTCGCCGTCTCGGGCCTCACCGCACTCCAGGCCACCCCGGCGCAGGCCAACCCTGCGGGGACCGGCGTGATCATCAGCGAGGTGTACGGCGCCGCCCAGCTGCCGCCGGCCTCCTACGGCAACGACTTCATCGAGCTGTACAACCCGACGGCGAGCGATGTCGACCTGACCGGCTGGTCCGTGCAGTACCGCTCGGCGACCGGCAACACGGCCCAGGTGACCCCGCTGACCGGCACGATCCCGGCACACGGCCACTACCTGGTCCAGGAGGGCAACTTCGCCACCGGCAACCAGCTCCCGAACCCGGACGCCAAGGGTGGGATCGGGCTGTCCGGCACGAACGGGGTCGTGCTGCTGGTCAACAACACCACGGGCTACACCGCCCAGGGGGACCTCGCCGGCGCTGCTTCGCCCCTCGTCGACATGGTCGGCTACGGCACGACGCCGACCTCGTTCGAGGGGGCGAACACCGGGGTCCAGCTCACCAACATCACCTCCGCCCAGCGCAACGTCGCGGCGGCCCAGCCCGACAGTGACAACAACGCCACCGACTTCAGCGAGCTCGCACCGACGCCCGTCAACGCGGCCGGTGAGACGGTGCCGACGCTGGCCGCTGTTGCGCCGACGAACCTGACCGTCGTCGTCAACGAGCCGCTCACGGCCTTCGACCTGACCGCCACCAACGGCGTCGCGCCCTACGGCTGGACGGCGGTCGGCCTCCCGGCCGGTGTCGCCGTGTCACCGAGCGGCACCGTCAGCGGCACGCCGACCGAGACGGGCACGTTCCCGGTCACCATCACCGTGACCGACTCCGCCACTCCCACGGACTCCGACGACGCGACCTTCACGATCACGGTGAACGCCGAGCCGCCGCCGCTCAAGGAGATCGACGCCGTGCAGGGCACGGGGTCTGCCTCGCCGGAGGTCGGCAACACCCTGCGGGTGCGCGGTGTCGTGACAGCGATGTACAAGGACCCGGCATTCGCTGGGTCCGACTTCGACGGCATGTACGTCCAGACCGCCGGCACCGGTGGCGCGGTCGACGCCACGGCGGGATCGGACGCCCTGTTCGTCTACGGCAGCAACGCGATGCCCGCGGGCGTGGCGATCGGCGACTCGGTCGAGGTCACCGGCATCGTCAGCGAGTTCCAGGGGATCACCGAGATCACCCCCGGGGCCGGCGGCGTTGTCGAGCTCGGCGCCCCCCTCGCCGCGGTGACCCCGCTGCAGATCGCCTACCCGACGACCGAGTCGGGGCGCGAGGCCCAGGAGGGCATGCTGCTCGCGCCCACCGACCAGCTCACCGTCACCAACGTCTACGACATCAACACCGACGGTGAGATCGGCCTGGCCACCGGCGACTCGCCGCTGCGCCAGCCGACCGAGTTCTACTCCGACAGCAGCCTCAAGCTCGACGAGGTCAAGGCCGACAACGCCGCGCGCAGCGTCGTCCTCGACGACGGCACCTCGGTCAACTACCTGGCCAACAGCACCGTGAAGGGCCAGCCGCTGCCGTGGCTGAGCCCGGCCAACCCGATCCGGGTGGGCGCGCAGGCGACCCTGACCGGTCCCGTGGTCCTGGAGTTCCGCGACAACCTGTGGCGCTTCCAGCCGCAGGCCCCCGTCTACGACGACGGCGCGGGCACGGCCACGTTCGAGAACACCCGGCTCCAGAACGCCGCCCCGGCGAACGTGGGTGGCGACCTGAAGATCGCGACCTTCAACGTCCTCAACTACTTCAACACCACCGGTGAGGCGTACGTCGCCGCCGGGGCCTCGCTGAACCCGAAGACCCACTGCACCTACTACACCGATCGTCAGGGCAACCGGATCGGCAACAACCGGTGCGGCTTCGAGACGCCGAACGGGCCCGACCCGAACGACGGCCGCGGTCCCCGCGGTGCTGCCACGGCGGCCAGCCTGGCGCGACAGCAGACCAAGATCGTGACCGCGATCAACCTGCTCGACGCTGACATCGTGGGCCTGCAGGAGGTCGAGAACTCGGTCAAGCTGGTCAACGAGGTCGACCGCGACGACGCCCTGCGCTCCCTCGTCGACGCGCTCAACACCGCCGCCGGCTCCGAGGTGTGGCGCTACGTGCACAGCCCCGGCGAGGCCACCACGGCGACGTCGGTCTCCGAGCAGGACGTGATCCGTCCGGCCTTCATCTACCGCCAGGCCAACGTGGAGCCGGTCGGGCAGTCGGACATCCTGTTCGGCACCACGGAGTTCGCCAACGCCCGCGAGCCGCTCGCCCAGGCGTTCAAGGCCAAGGGAGCCCTCGACAGCGACGCGTTCGCCGTCGTCCTCAACCACTTCAAGTCGAAGGGCGACAGCACGCCCGCGGCGACCGGCGACAACGCCAACAGCCCCGACACGGGTGCTTTCAACGGCGACCGGACCCGGCAGGCGCACCGCCTCGTCCAGTTCGCGAACGAGTTCGCCGAGGCGCGCGGCACCGACGCCGTGTTCCTGGCCGGCGACTTCAACTCGTACTCGAAGGAGGACCCGATCCGGGTTCTCGAGCAGGGCGGGTTCGGTCTGATCGACTCCGACGACCCGACGGAGGAGAGCTACTCGTACTCCGGCCTGTCGGGATCGCTCGACCACGTCCTCGGCAACACCGTCGCACGGGACATGGTCACCGGCGCCGACATCTGGGACATCAACGCGGCCGAGTCCGTGGCGTTCCAGTACAGCCGCCACAACTACAACCTCACGCAGTTCTTCAACGGCGCGGACCCGTTCGCGGCCTCGGACCACAACCCCGAGATCGTGGGCATCGACGTCCCGGCCGTGACCGGGAGCTACAAGCGGATCCAGGTCGTCGGCACCAACGACTTCCACGGCCGGATCCTGCCCTCGGGCGGCGACAGCGCGGGCGCCGAGGTGCTCTCGGGCGCGCTCGACGAGCTGCGCGCGGACAACCCGAACACCGTCTTCGTCGCCGCCGGTGACCTCGTCGGTGCGTCCACCTTCGAGTCGTTCATCCAGAACGACCAGCCGACGATCGACGCCCTCAACGAAGCCGGCCTCGAGGTGTCCGCTGCGGGCAACCACGAGTTCGACCAGGGCTACGAGGACTTCGTGGGCCGGATCCAGGACGAGGCGGACTGGGAGTACATCGCCGCCAACGTCAACGAGCCGGCCGGTCGCGACGACCTGGCGGAGACCTGGACCAAGACCATCGACGGCGTCCAGGTCGGTTTCGTCGGAGCGGTCACCGAGGACCTGCCGTCGCTGGTCAGCCCGGCCGGCATCCAGGGCGTGACGGTCAGCGACATCGTCGACTCGACCAACGCGGCCGCGGCCCAGCTCAAGGCGCAGGGCGCCGACCTCGTGGTCCTGCTGGTGCACGAGGGCTCACCGACGACCGACTGCACGTCGCCCAACTTCACCGACGCGGACACGGTCTGGGGAAACATCACCCAGAACACGTCGGCCGACGTGGACGCGATCGTGTCCGGTCACACCCACCTCGCCTACAACTGCTCCTACCCGGTCGCCTCGTGGGCGAACGAGGGGCGGGCGGTGACGGAGCGGCCCGTGGTCTCCGCCGGCCAGTACGGCCAGAACCTCAACCAGCTGGTGTTCACCTACGACGACAACACCGGTGACCTGGTCGCGGTGTCGCAGGACGTCATCGGCATCGCCGGCACCGGCTACGAGGCCGACACCGCCGTCAAGCCGATCGTCGACCAGGCCAAGCAGCAGGCCGACGTCCTCGGCGCCGAGGTCCTCGGCCAGATCGAGGGTCCGTTCAACCGCGCCAAGCTCGTCAACGGCACCACCGAGAACCGCGGTGGCGAGTCGACGCTCGGCAACCTGGTCGCCGAGGTCCAGCGCTGGGCGACCGAGACCCCCGAGGCGGGATCGGCCCAGATCGCCTTCATGAACCCGGGCGGTCTGCGCCAGGACATGGGCGGCACGGTCAACGGCGACGTGCGCGACCTGACCTACAAGCAGGCTGCCGTGGTCCAGCCGTTCGCCAACACGCTGGTCAACATGCGGCTGACCGGCGCGCAGATCGAGACGGTGCTGGAGCAGCAGTGGCAGCGGACCGCGGTGGGCGCCGTACCGTCGCGACCGTTCCTGCGACTGGGTGTCTCGGCCGGGTTCACCTACACCTACACCGAGACGCCGGTGAACGTGAACGGCACCGCCACCTTCCAGGGTGAGGTGACCGGGATGTGGCTGGACGGCGTCGCCATCGACGCGGCCCAGGTGTACTCCGTGACCGTCAACTCCTTCCTGGCCTCGGGCGGTGACAACTTCTTCGAGCTCGGCAAGGGCGCCAGCAAGAAGGACACCGGCAAGGTCGACCTCCAGGCGATGGTCGACTACATGGACGCGCACGCGAGCACCGACCCGCTGCCGGTCGACTACAGCCAGCACGCCGTCGAGGTCGAGTTCCCGGCCGACCCCCCGGCGTCGTACGCCCCGGGCGAGCACGTCAAGCTCACCGTCGGGTCGTGGTCCTTCAGTGGCTCGGACGTCAAGGACGCCGAGCTGCAGGTCAAGCTCGGCGACCAGGTGCTCGGCACCGCGGCGGTCGACAACACGATCGGCACGGCGGTCTACGACCCGTACGGCACCGCCGCGGTCGACGTGGTCCTGCCGGCCTCGACGCCGGGCGGCGTGGTCACGCTGACCCTCGTCGGACCCCAGACGGGTACCGAGATGCGGGTTCCCGTCGCCGTGACCGGCAGCGTCGTCACCCCGCCGACCGGGCAGCAGGCCGTGACGCTCACCGTGAAGACCAAGCCGAAGAAGGTCGTGGTCGGCAAGACCCGGGCGAGGGTCGCCGTCACCCTGGTCGACGCCGCCGGCAGGCCCGTCACCGGGACCGTCACCGTCAAGGCCAAGGGACAGAAGGCCCGCACCGTGACGGTGGTGGACGGCCAGGCCACGGTGCGGCTGAAGGCGTTCGCCACGACGGGCAAGAAGAAGGTGGTCGTCACCTTCCCCGGTACGACGACGCACCTGCCCGCGACCGCCACTGCGACGATCAAGGTGGTCCGCCGCTGATCCGACACGCCTGAACGGACCGAGGGCCTCGGTCGGTGCTCCGTGACACGATGCGGTCATGGAGTCACCGGCTGAGGCCCTCGTCCGTGTGCTGCGGGATGCCGGCGCCAGTGTCGCCACGGCGGAGTCGCTCACCGGCGGCCGGCTGGCCGCCCGTCTGACGGAGGCCCCCGGCTCCTCGGTCGTGTACGCCGGCGGCGTGGTCAGCTACCAGACCCACATCAAGGTCGAGGTGCTCGGTGTGCCCCAGGACCTGGTCGAGGCCCACGGCGTGGTGTCGGCGGAGTGCGCGCGGGCGATGGCCGACGGTGCGCGGCGGCTGCTCGGGACGGCGTACGCGTTGAGCACGACCGGTGTGGCGGGCCCCGACCGGCAGGAGGGCAAGCCGGTCGGCACCGTCTACGTCGGCCTGGCCGGTCCCGGCGGCACCCGGGTCCTCGACCTCACGCTGGCGGGAGACCGGTCCCAGATCCAGGCCGCGACCGTCGACGCGGCGGTCGGCGCCCTCATCGCGGAGCTCGACGGCGAGCACGCCGCGGCACGCTCAAGGGCTGGGCAGCCGCCGGAAGATTCGGGCCTCGGGTAGCGTTGGGCACAGGACCCGACCACCCATCCCCGTACAGCCCGGAGAGGAGCTCGCGATGGTGCTCTTTCGCCGATCGCTCGGTGACATCCTGCGGAGTCGCCGTACCGAGCTCGGACTGACCCTCCGTGAGGTCTCCGGGGCCGCGCGGGTGAGCCTGGGGTACATCTCGGAGATCGAGCGCGGCCAGAAGGAAGCGTCCTCCGAGCTGCTGGCGTCGCTGTGCGACGCGCTCGAGATGCCGCTGTCCGACGTGCTGCGCGAGGTCGCCGACGCGGTGGCGCTCGAGGAGGCCGCCGCACTGGTGGCGGCCGAACCCACGCCGATCGCTCCGCGTCGTGCCGCGGTCGTGGCGTCCGCTGCCTGATTTTCGACCCCGGAACAGTTTCACCGGCCGGCCGGTGAAACTGGTGGTTGGACGAGGAAACTTCCTCGTCCAAGCGCCAGTTTTGTCGTCCAGGCTCTGGTTACGTCAGCCTGAAGGTGGCCGGATCAGCGGCGCGACATCGCCTCGAGCCGGGCGATCCGGTCCGCCATCGGCGGGTGGGTGGAGAACATCTTCTGCACGTCGGCGGCCCGGAAGGGGTTCGCGATCATCATGTGGCTGGCGTTCTGCAGCTGGGGCGTGGGGGCCAGGGGAGCGCGGGCGGTGCCGAGCTCCAGCTTGCGCAGCGCCGAGGCGAGCGCCAGGGGGTCCTCGGTCAGACGGGCGCCGTCCTCGTCGGCGTCGTACTCGCGGGTGCGGCTGATCGCCATCTGGATCACCGCGGCCGCAAACGGGGCGAGCAGGGCGGTCGCGATCATGACGAGCGGGTTCGGGCGGTCCTCGTCGTTGCCGCCGCCGAAGAACGACGTGAACGCCAGGAACTGGGCGACCGAGCTGATCACGCCCGCGACGGCGGCGGCGACCGAGCCGGTGAGGATGTCGCGGTTGTAGACGTGCATCAGCTCGTGGCCGAGCACTCCGCGCAGCTCGCGCTCGTCGAGCAGGCCGAGGATCCCCTCCGTGCAGCAGACGGCTGCGTGCTGGGGGTTGCGGCCGGTCGCGAACGCGTTGGGCGCCTGGGTGGGGGAGACGTACAGCGCCGGCATCGGCTGGCCCGCGCGCTGGGAGAGCTCGCGCACGATCCGGTACATCGCGGGCTGCTGGAACTCCGAGACCGGGTAGGCGTGCATCGCGCGGATGGCGAGCTTGTCGGAGTTCCAGTAGCCGTAGGCCGTCGTACCGACACCGATCAGAGCGAAGATCCAGATGAAGGCCGAGCTGCCGGTCGCGGCAGCGATCAGTCCGCCGACGGCGAGCAGCAGCGCGAAGATCGCGCCGAACAGGCCGGCCGTCTTGAGCCCGTTGAAGTGCTGGTGCATGCCTGGTCAACGAACGATTGTGGGTGTCGCGTTCCGCACGTCCGGGGAGACCCCGGTCACGCGCGCGGCTGGCAGCGGGGGCACCAGTAGGTGGTCCGCTCCCGGCCCGGGTCGCCGACCTGACCGGCCTCGACGAGGGTGCGACAGCGCAGGCACGGCTGACGCTGGCGGCGGTAGACCCAGACCGGGTTGCGCCGGTCGCCGGTGGTCAGCGGCTGGCCGTGCTCGAGGCCGGAGCGGATCATCTGCCTCGCCCGGCGCAGCAGGCGCAACGGGTCCCCGACGGCGGCGACGGGCGACTGCGGGTGCACGCCCTGGACGAAGCAGACCTCGGAGAGCCAGATCGTGCCGAGCCCGGCGACGACGGTCTGGTCGAGCAGGGCGGTGCCGAGGACCCGGTCGGGCTGGGCGGTGAGCCGGGCCAGCGCGTCGGCCTCGTCGTCCGCGCTCCAGGCGCCGAGCAGGTCCGGGCCCAGGTGGCCGACGACGGACGGCTCCTCGGCGGTCGGCAGCAGCTCGACCACGCCGAGCAGGAAGCCGATGGCCTCCGCCCGGGCGCTGCGGAGCACGACCCGGGCGTCGTGGGCCGGGCCCGGCCAGCGGGCGCCGGGCGCGATCACCCGCCAGCTGCCCTCCATCTTGAGGTGGGTGTGCAGGGTGAGCGAGGTGCCGCCGGGCATCGTCATCCGGGTGAGCAGGTGCTTGCCGTGGGTGGCGGTCCGCTCGACGGTGGCGCCGGTCAGGTCGGTGGTGGCGAGCTGGGGGACCCGCAGGTCGGACCCGTTGAGGACCTGGCCGGCGAGAGCCCGGTCGAGCCGGTCGGCGGTACGCCGGACCGCGTCGCCCTCAGGCACGGACCCGGAGCCCCCGCGGTGTGGCGACGAACCCGGCGGCGGCGAGGGCGTCGCGCAACGGTCCGCCGCTGCCGAGCAGGGCGGTGCCGTCGGCCCGTTCGACGGTGAGCTGCCCGAGCGTGCCGCGGCGTACGGCGCTCGACAGCGCCTCGGCGGCCGGGGTGAGCAGGTCGAGGTCCTCGGTCCAGGTGAGCAGTGTGCGCCCGCCGCGCTCGACGTAGAGGACCAGCGCACCGTCGACCAGCACCACGAGCGCGCCCGCCTTGCGGCCCGGGCGGTGTCCGCTCTCCTGCTCCCGCTCGGCGCTCGGCCAGGGCAGCGCGGCGCCGTAGGGGTTGGCCGGGTCGGTGGCGGCGAGAGCGACGGCGACCGGCTTGGCCTCGAGGTCCTCCCCGAGCGGGGTGGAGAAGGACCGCAGCCGGTCGACGGCCCCGGCGGTGCCGAACTGGGCCGCGCCCAGGCCTTCGACGAAGTACCCCCGGCGACAGCGGCCGGCGTCCTCGAAGGCGCTGAGCACCTTGTAGACCGCGGCGAAGCCGCCCGGCACCCGCTCGTTGACGACGGCACCCCGGGTCACGACGCCGTGGCGCTCGAGCAGCTGCTCGGCGGCGGCGTGGGCCCGTCGGGTCGGGTCGGTGTCGATCGCGGGCAGCAGCGACCAGCGGCCGGCGGTCTCGGGCGGGCCGGTGCGGGCGACGCGTCCGGGGCGGGCCGGGGCGCGGCGGGTGCGATGGGCCGCGCGGCCCGAGCGGGTCAGGGCGCGGAGCGGAGTGAGCGTGTCGTTGGTGAGGTGGCCGCTCCACACCAGCGCCCAGAGGGCGGAGCTGACGGCGTCGTCGAGGGGCGCGTCCTCGCCGGCGTCGAGACAGGCACGGGCGACCTGGTCGGCGACCTGTCGGAAGAACCAGGCGCCGCCCGGTGCGAGCGCGTCGAGGACCCGCCGGTGGAGCGGGTCCTCCACGGGACCGGGGGCGGGGAGCGTGAGGTGCGCACGGTCGGCGAGGTGGAGCGAGACCCAGCCGTCGCTGCCGGGCAGCGCGCCGTGCCCGGACCACACGACCTCGCCGGTCGCGGTCAGCTCGTCGAGCAGCGCCGGCTCGTAGTCGCGCACCCGGGCCGGGAGCACGAGCGACTCCAGCGCGCTGGCCGGCACCGGGGCTCCGGCGAGCTGCTCGAGGGTGTGGAGCAGGCCGTCGACGCCGCGGGGGCCCTTGCCCCCACCGGTGGTTGAGCCTGTCGAAACCTGGTGCCATGCGGTCGAGAACCGGGCCAGCGTGGTCGGCTCGACCGGCTCGATCTCGTGGCGAAGCCGGGCCAGCGAGCGTCTCCGCAGCCGGCGCAGCACCTCGACGTCGCACCACTCCTCGCCCGCGCCGACCGGCCGGAACTCGCCGGACAGCACCCGGCCGTGCGCCTCCAGCCGCTGCAGGGTGTGGCGGACCACTGCCACGCCCAGACCGAGCCGGGTCGCCACCTGCTCGGCGGTGAACGGCCCGTGGGTGCGGGCGTAGCGGCCCACCAGGTCGGCGAGCGGGTCGTCGACGGGCTCGGTGAAGGCGGCGGGGGTGCCGGGCGGGGCCGGGACGCCCAGGCCGTCACGCAGCCGGGCGACGTCCTCGACGACGGCCCAGGCGTCGCCGTACGGCATCCGGACCTCGACCGCCCGCCGCGCGGTCACCAGGTCGGCGAGCCAGTCGGCGACCGGGGCGTCGTCGCGGGAGCGGGCGGCGACCTCGGCGGCGGTGAGCGGGCCGAGCAGGCGGAGCAGGTCGACCAGGCCCTCGGCGTCACGCGCGCGACGCTCGGGGGTGGTGCGCTGGAGCTCGGCCTCGACCTCGGCGAGCACGTCGGGGTCGAGCAGCTCGCGCAGCTCGGCACGACCGAGCAGCTCGGCGAGCAGGCCCTGGTCGAGGGTGAGCGCGGCGGCTCGGCGCTCGGCGAGCGGCGAGTCGCCCTCGTAGACGAACTGGGCGACGTAGCCGAACATCAACGTCCGCGAGTACGGCGAGGGCTGGGTCGTCTCGACCTCGGTGACCGTGACCTCACGCTGGTCGACCCGGCGCAGCAGGGTGGTCAGGCCCGGCAGGTCGTAGACGTCGTTGAGAACCTCACGGACGGTCTCGAGCACGATGGGGAAGGCCGGGTAGCGGGCGGCGACCTCGAGCAGGGCGGCGGCCCGCTGACGCTGCTGCCACAGCGGAGAGCGCCGGCCGGGATCGCGGCGGGGGAGCAGCAGGGCCCGCGCGGCGCACTCGCGGAACCGGGCGGCGAAGAGCGCGGACCCGCCGACCTCTCGGGTGACGATCTCCTCGATCTCGTCGGGCTCGAACGCGATCAGGTCGGCGCCGGGTGCGTCGGCGTCGGTGTCGGGGATCCGGATCACGATGCCGTCGTCGGAGGCCAGGGCCTGCCCGTCGACGCCGTAGCGCTCCCGCAGCCGGGCGTTGATGGCCAGCGCCCAGGGCGCGTGGACGGCGGTGCCGTAGGGGGAGTGGACGGCGAGGCGCCAGTCGCCGAGCTCGTCACGGAAGCGCTCGACCAGGACGGTGGTGTCGCTGGGCAGCACCCGGGTCGCCTCGACCTGCTCCCGCAGGTAGGCGACCAGGTTGGCGGCGGCGTTGGCGACGAGCCCGACCTCCCGCGCCCGGGCCTGCGCGTCGGCGTCGGGCAGCGCGGCGAGCTCACGGGTGAACGCACCGATCGCCTCGCCGAGCTCGGTCGGACGTCCGGCGGTGTCGCCCTTCCAGAACGGCAGGCGCCCGGGGACGCCGGGCGCGGGGGTGACGATCACCCGGTCGTGGGTGATGTCCTCGATCCGCCAGCTGGTCGCGCCGAGGGCGAACACGTCGCCGACCCGGCTCTCGTAGACCATCTCCTCGTCGAGCTCGCCGACCCGGCGGTTGGTGCCCTCGCCGGCGAGGAAGACGCCGTAGAGGCCGCGGTCGGGGATGGTGCCACCGCTCGTGACGGCCAGCCGCTGGGCGCCCGGGCGCCCGGTGACGACCCCGGTGACCCGGTCCCAGGTGACCCGCGGGCGCAGCTCGGCGAACTCGTCGGAGGGGTAGCGCCCGGCGAGCAGGTCGAGCACCGCGTCGTAGGCCGAGCGGGGGAGGTGGGCGTAGGGCGCACTGCGCCGGACCAGCGCGAACAGCTCGTCGACGTCCCACTCGTCGACCGCGGTCGCGGCGACGACCTGCTGGGCCAGCACGTCCAGCGGGTTGGCCGGCACACGGAGCGCCTCGATGCCGCCGGTGCGCATCCGGGCCACCGCCACGGCGGCGGGCGCCAGGTCGCCGCGGTGCTGGGGGAAGAAGACTCCGGTCGAGGTCTCGCCGACCTGGTGGCCGGCACGCCCCACGCGCTGGAGGGCGCTCGCGACGCTGGGGGGCGAGGCGATCTGGAGGACCAGGTCGACGGCACCCATGTCGATGCCGAGCTCGAGACTGCTGGTGGCGACCACCGCCGGCAACCGGCCGGACTTGAGGTCGTCCTCGACGAGCGCGCGCTGCTCCTTGGAGACCGAGCCGTGGTGGGTGCGCGCCAGCACCGGTGGGGCGCCGGCGGCGGCTCCGGACTGCGCCATCACCTGCGCCGGGGGCGTGATGCCGTCGGTCGTCATCTCGGCGGCGATCTCGTTGAGGCGTGCGGTCAGCCGCTCCGCCGTCCGCCGGCCGTTGGTGAACACGATCGTCGAGCGGTGCTCGCCGATCAGCTCGGCGACCCGTTGCTCGACGTGCGGCCAGATGCTCGCCCGGCTCGGCGGTGCGGTGGGGTCGTCGTCCTCGACCACCTGGCCGAGCTCGGTCATGTCCTCGACGGGAACCTCGACCCGCAGGTCCCACTCCTTGCGGGTGGGTGGGGCGACGATCTCGACCGGCGCGGTGCCGCCGAGGAACCGGGCCACCTCCTCGGTGGGCCGGACCGTGGCCGACAGCCCGACCCGTTGGGCGGGCCGGGGGAGCAGGGCGTCGAGCCGCTCGAGGCTGAGCGCGAGGTGGGCGCCGCGCTTGGTGCCGGCCACCGCGTGCACCTCGTCGACGATGATCGTCTCGACGCCGCGCAGGGTCTCCCGGGCCTGGCTGGTGAGGATGAGGAAGAGCGACTCGGGCGTCGTGATGAGCACGTCGGGGGGCCGGGTGGCGAGCCGACGCCGTTCGTTGGCGGGGGTGTCGCCGGACCGGATGCCGACGCTCACCTCGGGCAGCCCCACCGTTGGTTGAGGTGTGAGGCCGCCCGCGGCCGAGCCTCGAAACCCGATCCGCTCCGCGGTCTGCCGGATGCCGGTGAGCGGGGCGCGCAGGTTGCGCTCGACGTCGACCGCGAGCGCCTTGAGCGGGGAGACGTAGAGGACCCGGGTGCGGTGGCGCCGGTCGTCGGGTGCCGGCGTGGTGAGCAGCCGGTCGAGGCTGGCGAGGAAGGCGCTGAGCGTCTTGCCGGAACCGGTCGGCGCGACGACGAGGGTGTGGTGGCCCCGCGCGATCGCGTCCCACGCGCCCACCTGGGCGGCGGTGGGCTCGGCGAACGCGGCACGGAACCACGTGCGCGTCGCCTCGCTGAACCGGGCCAGGGGGTCCTCCATTCCGTCATCCTCCCGCACGCCACCGACACGGCCGTCACAATGGGCCCGTGGCTGTGGAGGAGGAGCGTCGGCGGAGCGAGCTCGCGCTGGTCGCGGGCGTGGTCGTGCTGGCGGTCCTGTGCGCCGGATTGCTGCTGCGCGGTGGTGACGAGCCCGAGCGGCCGGCCGCCGTACCGACGCCCGCAGCGCCCACCCCGACTCCCACTCCGACTCCGGCCCCGGCCCCCGCGCCGGACCCGTGCGCCCGGCAGGCGAGCGCAGGGTTCGTCCCGACGACGATCAGCGTCCCCGGGGTCACCCGGAAGGCGCGGGTGCTGGCGTTGCCGCGTGACGCGGCGGGCGTGCCCGGTGTCCCCCCGGTCGCCGACAAGCTGGCCTTCGCCTGGGACCGCGGCGGCATCGAGCCCGGCTCGGCTGCGGGCCACGTGCTGCTCAACACCCACACCTGGCCCGACGGCACCGCGATGGGCAACAAGCTGCTCGCCGGCCTCGACGTCGGCGGTCGGCTCGTGCTCGCGGCCGGGAAGGGCGAGACCCGCCGGACCGCCTGCTACACCGTCACCGAGCGGACCGAGGTGCTCGCCAGCGCCGGCTTCCCCGGCTGGGACGCCGCCGACGGGCCGCCGGAGGTCGTGATCGTGGTCTGCTCGGGCAAGCGCCTCGGCCCCGGGAACTGGACGCACCGCACGCTGTGGTTCGCCAGCCCGGCCACGGCTGCCTGACGGCTACCCGACCGGTTCCGGTACGACGGCCGGCCGGCCGTTCACCGTAGCCGGGAGGTGCCGCTCGAGCACTGTCGCCACGACGGCGATCGCGCCGCAGCCGAGCACCATCAGCGCGATGAGCGCGGTCCCGTGCCCGCGCTCGAGCAGGAGCCCGGCGACGACCGGTCCGGCGACGGTGGCGGCCTGCACGGCCGCGGAGTTGAGCGCGTTGTAGCGCCCCCGCAGGTGGTCGGGAGCGAGGTCGTTGTTGATCGCGGGCAGGGTGGGCTGGAGCAGGGTCTCGCCGATGCCGAAGACGATCCCGAAGCCGAGCAGACCGGTGACGGCGAGGGCGCTGCCGGGGGCCAGGGCGCCGGCGCCCATCAGCAACCAGGCGGCCGCCCACAGCAGAGCCATCACGGAGAGCACCCGGGTGCGCCGCCGGCCGCGGATCCGGCCCATCACGGTGAACTGGAAGGCCACGATCACGAAGGTGTTCAGGGCGAAGCCGACCCCGATCATCTCGGTCGACAACCCGGCGTCGCCACGGGCGAACGCGGGCAGGCCGACCTCGAACTGGCCGTAGCCGATGAAGGTGGCCACGAAGGTGAGCAGCGTCAGCCAGCGCACGGCCGGGCTGCGCAGGATGGTGCGGTACCCGGGCGCGGCCCCGGCCTCCAGGTTGCGCGGCGCGTGGAGCACGCGGCCGTGGACGTGCCGCAGCGGGCCGAGGAAGAGCGCCAGCGGGATCAGGCCGGAGGTCGCGTCGGCGAGGTAGATCGCAGTGAACGTCTCCGGCCGGGCGACGTCGGCGAACAGGCCGCCGACGATGCCGCCGACGCCGAGACCGAGGTTGATGAGTGCGAAGTTGACGCCGAAGTACTGCTGGCGCACCTCGCCCTCGACGACCGTCGCGATGAGCGAGTTGAACGCCGGCATCGAGGAGCCGAAGTTGACCCCCACCAGGACGAGCGCCACCGCTGCGCTGGCCGGGGTCGTGGCGAAGGCGAGCAGCACGGTGCCGAGCACCATCGACGACTGGCCGCCGAGCATGACCGCGCGGGCGCCGTACCGGTCGGTCAGGGCGCCACTGGGGCCGGTCACCACGAAGGCGGCGACGGCGATGGTCGCCATCAGCACGCCGGACAGGCCGAGTCCGAAGCCGCGCACCTCGTGGAGGTAGATCAAGGTGAAGGGCAGCACCAGGCCGCGGCCGAGCGTGGAGATCGCGACGGTGGACAGCAGCCACCGGCCTTCGGCGGGAAGTGCGGTCCAGAACGACTTCAACGAGATCATGCGTGGACCGGGCGCTTCACAACCGAAAACTTTACGGATGCGGCAAGGTCGCCACGAAATTGTGCGGGGTCAAACCACCTCGGGTGTGGGGGACGCCACGCCGACACCCCCGTTGGCGGCCGCCGGGACGTGCCGTTCGAGCACCAGCGCCATCGCCGCGATCGCTGCACAGCCCGTCACCATGGTCGCGATGTAGGCCGCCGCGAGGCCGTGCTCGAGCAGGTACCCGGCAACCACGGGGCCCGCGATCGCGCCGCCCTGGAAGGCCGCCGCGGTGATCGCGTTGTAGCGGCCACGGGTGTGGTCGGTCGCGAGGTCGTTGGCCATCGCCGGCACCGTGGGCTGGAGCAGGGTCTCGCCGAGCGCGAAGACCGCCATGTAGGCGAGCACGCCCGCGACCGCCAGGGCGCCACCCGGGACGACGCCGGCCGCGCCGAGCAGCCCCCAGGCCACCGCCCAGATCAGGGCCATCACCACCATCACCCGCGTGCGCAGGTGGCGCTTGATCCGGTTGAGCACCGAGAACTGCAGGACCACGATCACCACGGTGTTGACCGCGAACGCCAGACCGACGGTGCGGGTCGATACCTCGGCGGCCTGGCGAGCGAAGCCCGGGAAGCCGGCCTCGTGCTGGCCGTAGCCGATGAAGGTGCCGACGAAGGTGAGCAGGGTCAGCCAGCGCACCGCCGGCTGCCGGAGGATGGTGAGGTAGCCGACGCTCGCCGGCGCGGAGCCGTCCTCCGGCGCGGGAGCGCGGCCGTGGACGTGGCGTAGCGGGCCCAGCAGCAGCGCGAGCGGCACCAGCCCGGTCAGCGCGTCGCCGACGAAGATCGCGGTGAACGTGTCCGGCCGGTCGACGTCGGCGAACAGGCCGCCGACCACCCCGCCGACGCCGATCCCGAGGTTGACCAGGGCGAAGTTGATGCCGAAGTACTGCTGACGCAGCTCACCGCTCACCACCGCCGCGATCAGCGCGTTGAACGCCGGCCACGAGACCCCGAAGTTGAACCCGACCAGCACCAGTGCCAGGGCGGCCACCGCCGGCGTCGTCGCGAAGGCCAGGACGAGGTTGCCGGCGATCATCGCGGCCAGGCCGACCAGGAGCACCGCGCGGGCGCCGTACCGGTCGACCAGCGCGCCGCCCGGCCCGGTCACCAGGAACCCGACGACCGCGATCAGCGCCATCAAGGTGCCGGACAGGCCGAGCTCGAAGCCGCGGACCTCGTGCAGGTAGATCAGCGTGAACGGCAGGGTCAGGCCGCGGCCCAGGGTCTGGATCGCGACCGTCGACAGCAGCCAGCGGCCCTCGGTGGGCAGGGCCGCCCAGAAGGCCTTCACTTGGGCGGCAGGGACGCGGCGTACGACGCGCCGCGGTGCACCCACGCGCCCAGCGCCTCGTCGGTGGCGAGGTCGGCGAGGTCGACCCGCAGCCAGCCGCTCATCGCTCTGCCGCGCATCTCCATCGGGTACGCCGGCGTCGTGGCCACCAGCTCCTCGCCCTCGGCCGGGTCGACCCGCACCATCAGGCCGCCCTGGCCACTGGCGGCGACGGCCATGTTGCCGGCGACCATGAGGCCCAGTCCGCCGAACATCTTCCTCTCGGTGAGCTCGCGCCCCGCCGCAGCCGGCTCCTCCGCGAGGAGGTCGCGGAGCCGCCCGGCCAGCTCTTCGTCGTACGCCATGGCAGCAGGCTAGGACCGGCCACCGACATCGCTCGACCCGTTTACGACGGCTGCCAGGCGGGGTCGCGGCCGATGAACCCGATCAGCCGGTCCTGCCAGCGCGCGTCCCCGGCGACCGGCACCCGCGGACCGTACTGCCCGCTCTGGCGCAGCATCTCGTCGAGCGGCTCCATGCCGTGCAGCATCACCCGGCAGCGCTCGGCGTCGAGGGTGTCGTCCTGGCCGGTGGCGCGGGCGAGGTCCCAGGTGTGCAGGAAGACGTCGCCGGTGTAGAACTGCGCGATCGCGCGGGGGAGCGGCAGCGGGGGGAGTCGGGGGTGCGTGAAGGTGACGTCGGCGTACGCCGGGTCGTCGAGGACGGCCTGGACCGCGGCAGCGTGGTGGTCCCACGCCGCGACCGGGTCGACGTCGACGTCCGGGCCGGGTGGGAGCTCGATGTCGGAGCCGTCGGCGAGGAACGCGGGGAACCACTCGACCAGGTGACGTACGACGTCGCGCGCCCGCCACTGAGCGACCGGCGTCGGCGCGTCCCAGCCCTCCGCGGCCACCCCGCGCACCCTCGCGCCGAAGGTGCCCGCGATGCTGCGGTGCTCCTCGGCCGGAGCGCCGGGGATCACTCCGCGTCCCCGGAGAGCGAGGCGAGAAGGCGGTCGAGGGCGGCGTACCCCTCGGTGATGCCGACCTCCATCCCGCTGGCGAGCATCCCGGCGCGGGACTCGAAGTCGTAGACCACCGACAGCGCCTCGAGCCGGGTGCGGTCGCCGGGCAGGGCGACGAAGACCATCGTGTCGAGGCTGACCGCGTCGGGCATCTCCTCGAAGCCGAAGGTCTGCACGATCCGTTCGTTCTCGTCGACGCGGTGCACCGCGCCGTAGAAGTGGGCGATCTCCGCGCCGTCGCGCAGCGCGGTGTAGCGGTACGCGCCGCCGGTGCGGATGTCCCACAGGTCGATCGCCATGCCGACCGAGTCGGGGCCCAGCCACTGGGTGACCAGCTCGGGCTCGACGTGGGCGCGGAAGACGAGCTCGCGCGGGGCGTCGAACTCGCGCACGATCCGGACCGTGGGGACGTCGGGATCCGCCTCGATCAGGACCTCGGGTGCCGTGCTGCTGGTGCTCATCCTGCTGCTCCTTCGCCTCGCTCGTGCTCGTCGTCCGTGGGCGGTGTGCTCGCCCTGCATTCGGGCGAGGACCTGGTCCAGGCGCCGGTAGCGCGCCTCGGCCTGCTGCCGGTAGCGCTCGATCCACTTCGTCATCAGGTCGAACACCTCCGCGTCCAGGTGGACCGGACGCCGTTGCGCGTCGCGGCTGCGCCGGACCAGGCCCGCCTCCTCGAGCACCTTGAGGTGCTTGGAGACCGCCTGCAGCGAGACGTCGTACGGCGCCGCCAGCTCGCTCACCGTCGCGTCGCCCGCCGCCAGGCGGGTCACCATGTCGCGGCGGGTCGGGTCGGCGAGGGCGGCGAAGACCCGGGAGAGCCGATCGTCTTGCTCAACCATGTGGTTGATTAGATGCCGATCGGCCGCGACTGTCAACCATCGGGTTGAGGAGGTGTTGCGGTTTGGTCCCAAACCGCAGCATCTGCCGGCGTGTCGTTGCGGTTGGGGACCAAACCGCAACGTCCTCGGCCGAGATCAGCCGCGAGCCATCGGGGGAGAGACGACCGTCGCCGTACCCCGTCGGTAGAGCAACGCCCGCCGTCCGCCGGCCTCGGTCGCCTCGCCGCGGACGTCGGTGGGGACGACGAAGCCGTCGGTGCCGAGGACCTTGCGGCGGAAGTTGCCGAGGTCCGGGGGCGTGCCCCAGACGGCGGCGTACACGCGGCGCAGCTCGGGGAGGGTGAACGGCTCGGCGACGAACTCGGTGGCCAGCGTCGTGTACTCCAGCTTGGCCCGGACCCGTTCGCGGGCGTCGAGCAGGATCTGCCGGTGGTCGAAGGCCAGGGTGGGTCCGTCGTCGCCCTCGAGCAGGTCGTCGACGACCCACCAGCGGGCGTCGGCGGCGTCGGTGCCGGCCTGCGGTTCGGGCAGGTCGGGGGCGAGGGCGACGTGGGCGATGGAGACCACGCGCTGGCGCGGGTCGCGGTCGGGGGCGGAGTAGGTCCGCAGCTGCTCGAGGTGGCCGGGGAAGCGCGCCATCCCGGTCTCCTCGCGCAGCTCGCGCCAGGCGGCCTGCTCGGCGTCCTCGTCGGGCTCGACGAACCCGCCCGGCAGTGCCCACGATCCGCGGAAGGGCTCCTCGCCGCGCTCGACCAGCAGCACGGCGAGCGCGCCGTCGCGGATGGTGAACACGGCCAGGTCGACGGCCACCGCGAACGGCGGGTGGGGGGCGGTCATCGGGCCACCTCGACGCCGGCCGCGGCCAGCTCCTCGATCGCCGCCTTCGACGAGTCGGGGGCGACGCCGGCGTGCAGGCCGTCGAGGAGCCGGACCCGGAAGCCCGCGCGGACGGCGTCGAGGGCCGTGGCGCGCACGCAGTAGTCGGTCGCGATGCCGGTGACGTCGACCCGGTCGACGCCCGCGGACCGCAGCACGTCGGCCAGCCGCTCGCCGTCGGCGGTGATCCCCTCGAAGGCGGAGTACGCCGGCTCGCCCATGCCCTTCACCACGTGGTGGGTGACGGCGGAGGTCTCCAGCTCGGGGGCGTACTCGGAGCCGGCCTCGCCCTGGACGCAGTGGACCGGCCAGGTGGTCACGAAGTCCGGTTGCTCACCGGGGGCGTGGAAGTGGCCGCCGTTGGTCTCCCCAGCGTGGTGCCAGTCGCGTGACGCGGCGACCACGGCGTAGTCGCCGGCGTGGGCGGCGAGGTGGTCGCTGATCCGACCGGCGACCTCGCGGCCGCCGGGGACGCCGAGCGAGCCGCCCTCGACGAAGTCGTTCTGGACGTCGACGACGATCAACGCCCTCGTGCCGGGTGCTGCCATGGCTGTCTCCTCTCGAAGCGTGGCGGTCAGGTACGCCGGTCCGGCGGCGACCGTGCGCGCGTCGGCCGGCAGGGTGGCCAGGGTCGCGGCCGCGAACGCGCGGACCTCGGTGAGCGGGGGGCGGTGCACGACCTCCCCGGCGCGGACCAGTGCGACCTGGACCGGGCGTGCGCCGGGGCCGGGCCGGGGAGCGTCCTGGCCGGTGAACCACTCGGCGAGCAGGGTGCCGCCGGCGTCGTACTCCCGGAAGGCGTGTTTGCGGCCGCCCACCGATCCCTTGTCCTTCGACTTCTTCGCAACCGAGCGCAGCGGCTCGCCCGGGGCGTCGGCGATCGCGACCAGCTTGTAGACCATGCTCGCGGTGGGGTGGCCGGAGCCGGTGGCGACGCGGGTGCCGACGCCGTAGCCGTCGATCGGGGCGTCCGCGAGCGCGGTGATGACGAACTCGTCGAGGTCGCTGGTCACGACGATCCGGGTGGAGGTCGCGCCGAGCGCGTCGAGCAGGACGCGCGCCTTGTGCGACTCCTCGGCCAGGTCGCCGGAGTCGATCCGGACGGCCCCCAGGCCGGTGCCGGCGACCTCGACGGCGGTGCGGATGCCCTGGGTGATGTCGTAGGTGTCGACGAGCAGCGTGGTGCCGACGCCGAGTGCCTCGACCTGGCTGCGGAAGGCGTCGGCCTCGGTGTCGTGGGCCAGGGTGAACGCGTGGGCGGCGGTTCCCGCGGTCGGGAGGCCGTACCTCCGCCCGGCGGCCAGGTTGCTGGTGGTCGCGAACCCGGCGAGGTACGCCGCCCGCGCGGTCGCGACCGCCGCCTCCTCGTGGGTACGGCGCCCGCCCATCTCGATGATCGGCCGGCCCTGCGCGGCGTCGACCATCCGGGCGGCCGCGCTGGCGATGGCGGTGTCGTGGTTGAGGACGCTGAGCACCAGGGTCTCGAGCAGGAGGCACTCGCCGAGGGATCCGCTGACGGTGAGGATCGGGCTGCCGGGGAAGTAGAGGTCGCCCTCGCGGTAGCCGTCGATGTCGCCGGTGAACCGGAAGTCGGCCAGCCACCGGGCGGTCTCGGCGCCGATCACCCCCTGCTCCTGCAGCCACGCGAGCTCGTCGGCGTCGTAGGAGAAGTGCTCGATGGCGTCGAGCAGCCGGCCCAGCCCGGCGAGCATGCCGTAGCGACGCCCCTCGGGCAGGCGGCGGGCGAAGGCCTCGAACACCGCGGGGCGCCCGGCGCTGCCGTCGCGCACGAACGAGTCGAGCATGGTGAGCTCGTAGCGGTCGGTGAGCAGTCCGGTGCGGTCCATCGCAGCTCCTCGATGTTGTAGTCATAATGACTATAACAGGGTTCCTCTAGTCTCCCCAGCATGGCGCGCGGCACCGAGGCGGACGAGGCCGCCGACGCGTACGAACGCCACCTCGCCGCCCGTGAACGCGACCGGCGTCGGGCACAGGGATCCTTCTACACGCCCGCCGAGCTGGTCGGCTGGGTCCTCGACCGCGCGCTGCCGACGACGGGGACGGTGCTCGACCCGGCTTGCGGGACCGGGCACTTCCTGGTCGCGGCCGCGCGCCGCCTCGGGGTCCGTGCGGTCCACGGCTCCGACCTCGACATCGACGCCGTGCGGATCGCGCGGCAGCGACTGCACGAGCTGGACCCGAGCGTCCCGATGGCCACGATCGCGCAGCAGGTCGTCGTCGCCGACGGACTCGTCGCTTGGGAGGGGCGCACCTTCGACGCGGTGGTCGGGAACCCGCCGTTCCTCGGCCAGCTGCGGCGCCGGTCGGCCGGGCAGAGCGAGGAGCACCGCCGCGGCCTGGGGGCCTACACCGACACGAGCGCGGTGTTCCTGCGCCGGGCGCTCGACCTCGTCGTACCCGGTGGGGTGGTGGCGCTCGTCCAGCCGATCTCCGTGCTCGCGGCCCGCGACGCCGGGCCGGTCCGGACTGCCGTCGCGGAGCGTGGCGCGGTCACGGACTTCTGGTGCACCGATCGGCCGGTGTTCGACGGCACGCCCGTGCTCACCTGCGTCCCCGTCGTGCGGGCCGGCGCCACGCCCGCCACCGACCCCGACAGCTGGGGCGCGCTCGCGGCGCCCGGCTTCGGGATCCCGGCGGTGACCCTCCCCGGCGACACCGGCACGGTCGGCGACCTCGCCACCTGCACCGCCGACTTCCGCGACCAGTACTACGGCCTGGCGCCCTTCGTCCGCGACGGCCTTCCCGGCGGCACCCCGCTGGTCACCACTGGACTGATCGATCCGGCCGAGTCCCGCTGGGGGAGCGCGCCGACCCGCTTCGCCCGGCAGCAGTACGACGCCCCGTCGGTTGACCTCGCCGCCCTCCGCGCCGACGGCGCACTGGCCGGCTGGGCGACCGCCCGCCTCGTCCCCAAGCTGTTGGTCGCCGGGCAGGGTCGCGTGATCGAGGCCGTCGCCGACGAGGCGGGCGCCTGGCTGCCGTCGGTGCCGGTGGTGAGCGTGGTTCCCCACAACCGGGCGGACCTGTGGCCCCTGCTGGCCGTGCTGCTCGCCCCGCCGGTCGTCGCCCACGCCGCGACTCGCTACCTCGGGACCGGACTGACCCCCGGATCGGTCAAGGTCAGCGCCCGCCAGCTCGCCGCTCTTCCGCTCCCGGCCGACGGCGGCGCCTGGGACGAGGGCGCGCGGCTTGCCGAGGCGGCCCAGCGCGCGGACGCGACCGCGCGGACGGCGTACCTGGGCGAGCTGGCCGGCGTGATGACCGCTGCCTACGGGCTGCCGGCCGATCACGAGACCGCCCAGTGGTGGCGGGGCCGGCAGCAGCGGCCGCCGGGCGCCTGACCGCCCGGTGTTTGCGGTGGCCGGTGGGTGGGCACGCGCCGACTGTGTCCCGGATGCTGACGACCCTCTCGCCGTCCCTGCCCGCCGGCCTCGAGGTGCCCGACGAGCTCGAGCAGGCCTGGTGCTGGATGGAGGACCAGGGCTGGAGCATCGCGAGCGACCACGGCTACTTCCTCGCCCCCTACGCCGGCCACCGGGTGTCCGGCGCGGTCTTCGGTGCCGTGTTCGGCGCTGTCGAGGGTTTCCTCGACCTCTGGCTGGTTCCTGGCTTCCCGGTGGACCGCCTGGCGACGATCGGCACCATCGGCAGCGACGGCTCGGCCGCCGCGATCTGGCTGGACGACGAGCGTGCGCTGCGGTTCGTCGGCCTCGGCGCGGACGGGGAGGCCTACCTGCTGGCCGACTCGGCCGTCGACTTCCTGCGCCTGGTCGCGGTCGGTCACCGGGAGCTGACCGCCGACGAGCTCGGGCTGCCGCCCGACGACGAGTCGGTCGCGGCGCTGGCGCCGTTCCGGAGCTGGGTCGAGGCGACCTTCGATGTCGTCGTGCCGGCGGAGTGGCCGGCCGTGGGCGACGACGAGTTCACCGACTGGGTGGAGCGGGCCAGTGGCGCGACCCCGCCGGCCGCGCTGCGCCAGGTGCCCGACGACAGCCCGGCCGCCGAGGTGCTGGCCGGCGACGCGCGCTCGCTGCTGCGTCACGTCGGCGGACCGGACGGATCCGGCGCGCTGCACGCTGTCGCGAGTACCGTCGGCGCCGTCGTGTCCCGCGACATCACGCAGCTGCGCTGGGCCGGCGCCGCGCTCCGGGCGGCGGGCCTCGAGGTGTCCGTGCGCCGCGGTGTCGTCCAGGCGATCCTCGTCCGCCTCGCGGCCTACCCGCGGCCCGAGGACCTCGTCGACGGCCTCGCGCCGAACGCCGGCGCCGACGACGTGCTCGCTCTGCTCGGGCCGCCGGAGTGGAGCGGCCCGCGTGCCCTGAGGTACGTCGTGGACGGGCGCTACCTGCACCTCGAGCTCGGTGCCGACGGCATCGAGCGGCTGGCCCTCATGCTCACGGCCCTCCGACCGGGCCGATGAGTCCGATGAGTCCGGGCCGGCCGGCCGGTCCGCCCCTGCATGAGCGAGTTCCTGGCTGACGGAGTCGAGCTGTTCGCGGGCATCTGCGTACGCGACCACGCGCGGGCTCGGCCGTGGTACGACGCGCTGCTCGGCGGCCCGCCCACCTTCGTGGCGCACGAGAAGGAGTCCGTGTGGGAGGTGGCCCCGCACCGTTGGCTGGTCGTCGAGGAACGACCCGAGCGCGCCGGGTACGCCGTCCAGACGCTCTTCGTCGCCGACCTCGACGCCCGGGTGGCGGCGATCACGGGCCGCGGTCTCGAGCCGACCAGCGAGGAGGTCTACGGCGCCGGCGTGCGCAAGGTGACCTTCCGGGACCCGGACGGCAACGAGGTCGGCTTCGGGGGGAACCCCGGAGCCGACCTCGTCGTGGATGCCTGAGTCGGGCTGGACTACTTCGCCGACGTGCAGAGGATCTCGGGCTCGGCGGCCACGGCGATCGCGTTGGGTGCGGGCGTCAGGTTGCCCGGGTTCTCGACCGTGGCGGTGATCCCCACCCGGAACGGGCTGGCGATCGGGACCGTCGCCAGCTCGGACTCGGTCAGGCCGAAGGACTTCGCGTAGACGGTCGACCCGTCACTCACCACGGAGACGGTCGCACGCGCGGCAGCGTCGGAGTTGTCGCTGAGGCCGAAGCGAGCACGCAGGGCGATGCAGTTGCGGTTGACGTTGAAGTCGACCAGCGGCGCGATGTTGCCCCAGTTGTACGACGTGAATGCGAGGCCGTACGACGTGCCGTTGATCGCGACCGTCTTCTGCTGGCTCCACCTCATGCTGGAGCGAGCCTTGCGCTTGGTCAGGTCGGCCCACGCGTAGACCCCGACCGTGACCTTCGCGGACCTCGTCCTCGGCCCGGAGGCGCTGACCACGCGGTACTTGCGGATCACCGCCGTGGTGGTCTTGTCCTTCAGCAGGAAGCTGCCGTCGGCCTTCACCTTGACCGTGGCCTGGGCCTTCCACGGCGTCCCGGCACGCTTCTGCTGGAGGGTCACCTTGGTGACCTTCTTGCCGGTCACGGTGCCGGTGACGACGACCTTCTTGCCGCGCTCGACCTGGTTGCTCCTGACGGAGATGTCGATCGAGGGGGCGCTCGACGCGGCACGGGCGGTCGCGTGGGCGGGGGTGGCGGGGGCGGCGACGGCCGGTGTCGCCAGGGCGAGCACTCCGGTCGGACCGGCAGCGATCGGTCCCCGGGACCGGGCGTCCGGCGGCTACCGCCCACGCAGCCGCCGCGTGAGCGTCCCGGCCGTGGCGACGACCGCGCCGCTGAGTCGCTCGCGCTGCCGCTCGTCCAGCTCCGCGGTCGGATAGGTGATCGCCACGCCGGCCACCGGCATCTCGTTGTGGTCGAGCACCGCGGCGGCCACGCTGGCCATGCCCGCGGTGACCTCGCCGTCCTCGATCGCGTACCCGCGTTGCCGGGTCTCCGAGAGCACCGAGCGCAGCGCGGTGGGGGAGCCGGGGCCGAGACCGGTGCGGTCGGTGAAGGCCGCGCGGTCGGGGTAGAGCGCCCGGACCTGGCTGGCGGGCAGGTGGGCGAGGATCGCGCGGCCGCTCGCGGTGAGGTGCGAAGGAAGTCGGACGCCGACGTCGGTCACGAGTGGCGGGCGGCCGGGCGCGCGCTCCTCGACGACGTACAGCACGTCGCGGCCGTGGGGGACGGCGAGGTGGGCGCTGTGGCCGGTGCGGTCCACGAGGGAGGCGAGTGGGCGCCGCGCCAGGCGCTGCAGCGGCGCCTGGCGCGAGTAGCCCGAGCCGACCTCGAACGCGGCGACGCCCAGGCCGTAGCGGCGGTCGTCGGCGAGATGGACGACGAAGCCCTCGTCGGCCATCGCCTGGAGCAGGTGGTAGGTCGTGGACCGCGGGATCCCGAGCTCGCGGGCGATCCGTTCGACGGCGACCGGCTCCGGCTGGCCGGCCAGGAAGCGGAGCACCCGGAGTGCTCGGGTCGCTGCAGGCACCTGTGCCACTCGAACACGTCCTCCCACGGCCGCTCGGCCGGTCCCCACAAGTCTCGGATCTGAGACTCATCATGCCGGTCGACGCTGGTGGGCGCCACTCCCAGGGCCCAAGATCGAGGTATGCAGAAAGTGACGATCGGGTCGGGCGCGGTTTCGTTCGACGACGTGGTTGCGGTCGCCCGGGGCGGCGCCGCTGTTGTGCTCAGCGACGAGGCCGTCGCCGCGATCGACAAGGCGCGCGCGGTCATCGAGGACCTCGCCGCGTCCCCGACGCCCCACTACGGCGTCTCCACC
Source organism: Nocardioides daeguensis (assembly GCF_019192965.1). Taxonomy (GTDB): domain Bacteria; phylum Actinomycetota; class Actinomycetes; order Propionibacteriales; family Nocardioidaceae; genus Nocardioides; species Nocardioides daeguensis. The sequence continues at coordinate 280,552 of NZ_JAHTKU010000008.1, read as the reverse complement.
GGGTTCGGCGCGCTGGCCACCCGCCACATCGCCCCCGAGCTGCGCGCCCAGCTGCAGCGCTCGCTGGTCCGCTCCCACGCCGCCGGCAGCGGCCCCGAGGTCGAGCGCGAGGTCGTCCGCGGCCTCATGCTGCTGCGCCTCTCGACGCTCGCGACCGGCCGCACCGGCGTACGGCGGGAGACGGCCGAGCTGCTCGCCGGCCTGCTCACCCACGAGATCACGCCCGTCGTCCACGAGTACGGCTCGCTGGGCTGCTCCGGCGACCTCGCTCCGCTCGCGCACTGCGCACTCGCGCTCATGGGCGAGGGCCCGGTCCGCAACGCCGCCGGCGAGCTCACCGACGCCGCCACCGCGCTCGCCGCCGCCGGCCTCACGCCGGTCGAGCTGCAGGAGAAGGAGGGCCTGGCCCTCATCAACGGCACCGACGGCATGCTCGGCATGCTGGTGCTCGCGCTGCACGACCTGGATGACTTGCTGAAGGTCGCCGACATCTCGGCCGCCATGTCGGTCGAGGGTCAGCTCGGCACCGACCGGGTCTTCGCCCCCGAGCTGCAGGCCATCCGTCCGCACCCCGGCCAGGCGGCATCCGCGGCCAACCTCACCGCCCTGCTGCGGGACTCCGGCATCGTCGCGTCCCACCGCGGCCCCGACTGCAACCGGGTCCAGGACGCGTACTCGCTGCGCTGCTCGCCCCAGGTGCACGGCGGTGTGCGCGACACCGTCGCCCACGCGGCCTCCGTGGCCTCGCGCGAGCTCGCCTCGGCCGTCGACAACCCGGTCGTGCTCGCCGACGAGAACCGCGTCGAGTCCAACGGCAACTTCCACGGGGCACCGGTCGCCTACGTGCTCGACTTCCTCGCGATCGTCACCGCCGACCTCGCCTCGATCGCGGAGCGGCGTACCGACCGCTTCCTCGACAAGGCCCGCAACCACGGCCTGCCGCCGTTCCTCGCCGACGACCCGGGCGTCGACTCGGGCCTGATGATCGCCCAGTACACCCAGGCCGCCATCGTGTCCGAGCTCAAGCGGCTCGCCAACCCGGCCAGCGTCGACTCGATCCCGTCGAGCGCCATGCAGGAGGACCACGTCTCGATGGGCTGGTCCTCGGCGCGCAAGCTGCGCCGGGCTGTCGACGGCCTCACCCGGGTGCTCGCCATCGAGCTGATGACCGCTGCCCGCGCCATCAACCTGCGGACCACGACCGGCTCGACCGCCGGAACCTCGCCCAGCCCGGCCACCGGCGCCGTCGTGGACCTGCTCCGCGACGCCGGCGTGGGCGGCCCCGGCATCGACCGCTTCCTCGCCCCCGAGATCGAGACCGCCTACCAGCTCGTCGCCGACCGGTCCGTCACCCGGGCCGTCGCGAACGTGATCGGAGAACTCGCATGACCACGCAGTCCAGCCCCACCAACCCCCGCCTGCCCATCCACGCGGCCACCGGCACCGAGCTGACCGCGAAGTCGTGGCAGACCGAGGCGCCGCTGCGGATGCTGATGAACAACCTCGACCCCGAGAACGCCGAGCGGCCCGAGGACCTCGTCGTGTACGGCGGCACCGGCAAGGCCGCTCGCAGCTGGGAGGCCTACGACGCGCTCGTGCGCACCCTGCGCGACCTCGAGGACGACGAGACCATGCTCGTCCAGAGCGGCAAGCCGGTCGGCGTGTGGAAGACCAACAAGTGGGCCCCGCGCGTCCTCATCGCCAACTCCAACCTGGTCGGCGACTGGGCGAACTGGGAGGAGTTCCGCCGCCTCGAGGAGCTCGGCCTGACCATGTACGGCCAGATGACGGCCGGCTCGTGGATCTACATCGGCACCCAGGGCATCCTGCAGGGCACGTTCGAGACCTTCGCCGCGGTCGCCGACAAGCGCTTCGGCGGCACCCTCGCCGGCACCATCACCCTCACCGCCGGCCTCGGCGGGATGGGGGGCGCGCAGCCGCTCGCGGTCACGATGAACGACGGTGTCGCGATCTGCGTCGACGTCGACCAGAGCCGGATCACCCGCCGCATCGACCACCGCTACCTCGACGTCCAGGCCGACGACCTCGAGCACGCCCTCGCGCTGGCCGTCCAGGCCCGCGACGAGGGGCGCGGGCTGTCAATCGGGCTGCTCGGCAACGCCGCGGACGTCTTCCCGAAGCTGCTCGAGATGAAGGCCCCGATCGACATCGTCACCGACCAGACCTCGGCGCACGACCCGCTGTCCTACCTGCCGCTCGGCGTCGCCTTCGAGGACTGGCACGCGGCCGCCGAGCGCGACCCGGAGGGCTTCACCAAGGACGCCCAGGCGTCGATGGCCGTCCACGTGCGGGCGATGGTGGAGTTCCAGGACGCCGGCGCCGAGGTGTTCGACTACGGCAACTCGATCCGCGACGAGGCCCGCAAGGGCGGCTACGACCGCGCGTTCGAGTTCCCGGGGTTCGTCCCGGCGTACATCCGGCCGCTGTTCTGCGAGGGCAAGGGCCCCTTCCGCTGGGCCGCGCTGTCCGGCGACCCGGCCGACATCGCCGCCACCGACAAGGCGATCCTCGAGCTGTTCCCCGACAACGAGCGGCTGCACAAGTGGATCGGCATGGCGCAGGAGCGGGTCCACTACCAGGGCCTCCCGGCGCGCATCTGCTGGCTCGGCTACGGCGAGCGGCACCTGGCCGGGCTGAAGTTCAACGAGATGGTCCGCAGCGGCGAGCTCAAGGCGCCGATCGTGATCGGCCGCGACCACCTCGACTGCGGCTCGGTCGCCTCGCCGTACCGCGAGACCGAGGCCATGCTCGACGGCTCCGACGCCATCGCCGACTGGCCGCTGCTCAACGCCATGACTGCGGTCGCCTCCGGCGCCACCTGGGTGTCGCTGCACCACGGCGGCGGCGTCGGCATGGGCCGCTCGATCCACGCCGGCCAGGTCTGTGTCGCCGACGGCACCGAGCTCGCTGCTGCGAAGATCGAGGCCGTGCTGACCAACGACCCCGGCATGGGCGTCATCCGCCACGTCGACGCCGGCTACGAACGCGCCCTCGAGGTCGCGGCCGAGCGCGGCGTCCGGATCCCCATGTCCGAGGCCACTCGGACCGAGCCTGCGAGGGACGAGTGACCGCCGAGGAGGTTGAGGAGCGTCGGCTCGGTCCGAGCCTGCGAGGGCGGAGCGACGCGTCACGAAACCCGGAGGATGTGGCATCGTGACGGATCTTCCTGACTTCGAGCAGATGTGGCGTGAGCTCACGCCCATCGGGCGCTCGGCATCCTCGGGCGGCTACAACCGCCTGCCGTGGCACGCGGCCGAGCTCGAGCTCCGTGCGTGGTTCCGCGAGGCGGCCACCGCGCGCGGGCTCGAGGTCGAGGAGGACCCGTTCGGCAACCTGGTCGCGTGGTGGACACCGGAGGTGGTCGCTACGCTCCCCGGACTTCCTGATCCGCCGGACCAGGCTCGCTCCGCTCGCGGTCCCGCGGTCCTGACCGGCTCCCACCTCGACTCCGTCCTCGACGGGGGCGCGTACGACGGCCCGCTGGGTGTCGTCTCCTCCTTCGCCGCGCTCGACCTGATGCGCTCGCGCGGCGTGGTGCCGGACCGGCGCCTCGGCGTCGCGGCCTTCGTCGAGGAGGAGGGCTCGCGCTTCGGCCGGGCCTGCCTCGGCTCCCGGCTCGCGGTCGGTGCCACGAAGTGGGCCGACGCGGCTGAGCTCACCGACCGCGAGGGCATCCGCCTCGGCGACGTCATCGAGGGCGGCGAGTCGCGGATGCTCGACGGGGTCGCCACCTATGTCGAGCTCCACGTCGAGCAGGGCCGGGGCCTGGTCGACCTCGACGCCCCTGTCGGCGTCCACGACGCGATCTGGCCGCACGGCCGCTACCGCTACGACATCGCCGGTCGCGCCGACCACGCGGGCACCACTCGCATGGAGGACCGCATCGACCCGATGCTGACCTACGCAATGACCGCGCTCGCCGCCAACAAGCAGGCCCGGGTCCAGGGGCAGCGCGCCACCTTCGGCCGGATCGATGTACGGCCCAACGGCACCAACGCCGTGCCGTCGCACGTGACCGCGTGGCTCGACGCCCGCGCCGAGTCCGACGCCGCACTCACCGCCCTGGTGGGCGAGATCGAGCGCCAGGCGACCGAGCGCGCCGATCGCGACGGCACCACCGTCACCGTCACGGCCGAGTCGGTCAGCGGCGAGGTCACCTTCGACGTCGACCTGCGCGACGAGCTCTCGGGGCGCCTGGGGGGCGTCCCGATCCTGCCGACCCAGGCCGGGCACGACGCCGGCGTCCTGCAGGACGCCGGCATCCCCACCGCCATGCTGTTCGTCCGCAACCCCTCGGGCGTCTCGCACTCGCCGTACGAGAGCGCGGAGATGGCCGACTGCCTCGCCGGCGTCACCGCGCTCGCCGACGCCCTCACCGGCCTGGTGACCGCGCAGGTGACCGCGCAGGTGACGGCGCAGGTGACGGAGTGAGCGCCTACCTGCTCGAGCACGCCTGGGTCGGCGGCCGGGTGCAGGACACGGTCCGGGTCGAGGTCGAGCACGGCCGGATCACGTCGGTCGAGGCCGACGCGACCCGCACCGGCGTACCGCTGCGGGGCCTGACCCTGCCCGGTTTCGCCAACACCCACAGCCACGCCTTCCATCGAGCGCTGCGCGGTCGCACCCAGGCCGACCGCGGCACCTTCTGGACATGGCGCGAGCAGATGTACGCCGTGGCCGGGCAGCTCGACCCGGACACCTACTACGAGCTCGCCCGCGCCACCTACGCCGAGATGGTCGCCGCCGGCTACACGTCGGTGGGGGAGTTCCACTACCTGCACCACCAACCCGACGGCACGCCGTACGACGACCCGAACGCGATGGGCAACGCCCTGCTCGCCGCGGCCAGGGACGCCGGCATCCGGATCACGCTGCTCGACACGCTCTACCTGTCCAGCGGATTCGGCGCCGCACCCGAGGGCGTGCAGCGGCGCTTCTCCGACGGCAGCGCCGAGGCCTGGCAGGAGCGGGTCGCCGGGCTCGCGCCGCTGACCGGTGCCGACTCCCTGATCGGTGTCGCCGCCCACTCGGTGCGTGCGGTCCCGGCCGATTCGCTGAAGGGGTTCGCGCCCTACGTCGAGGAAGGGGTGCCGGTCCACGTGCACCTCTCCGAGCAGGTCGAGGAGAACGCCGCCTGTGTCGCCGCGCACGGCGTGACCCCGACCCGGCTGCTGGCCGACCACGGCGTCCTCGGCCCGACGACCAGCGCCGTCCATGCCACCCACCTGACCGACGAGGACATCCGGCTGCTCGGCGAGGCGCGCGTGTTCGCCTCCTTCTGCCCCACCACCGAGCGTGACCTCGGCGACGGCATCGGCCCGGCCCGTGCGCTGCAGCAGGCCGGCTCGATCCTGACCCTCGGCTCCGACAGCCACGCGGTCATCGACGCGTTCGAGGAGATGCGGGCCGTCGAGATGGACGAACGCCTCGCCAGCCGGACCCGCGGCCACTGGACCGCCGCCGAGCTTCTCCTGGCGGGCACCGCCGACGGGCACCGCAGTCTCGGCTTCGCCGACGCCGGCGAGATCGCCGTCGGCCAGCGCGCCGACCTGGTCACCGTCGACCTCGCCTCGCCGCGCACGGCCGGCACCGGTGGCGACGAGCACACCGCCGTCTTCGCCGCCAGTGGCGCCGACGTCACCCATGTCATCGTCGACGGCACGGTGGTCTTCGACGGCGACCACGACCGGGTGGGCCGTTCGCTCGTCGACGCGATCGGGAAGGTCTGGAGCCGATGAGCCTGCTGATCACCCACATCGGCGAGCTGGTCACCAACGACCCGGCGGCTGCGCGGTCGGGCGGCCTGCTCGGCGTCCGCACCGACGCGGCCGTCGTCGTCTCCGACGGCGTGGTGTCGTGGGTCGGCTCCGCCGCCGACGCGCCCGCCGCCGACGAGGTCTTCGACGCCCAGGGCCGCGCGGTGATCCCCGGCTTCGTCGACAGTCACAGCCACCTGGTGTTCGCCGGTGACCGGGCCCTGGAGTTCCAGGCCCGGATGGCAGGGGAGTCGTACGCCGCCGGCGGCATCCGCACCACCGTCGCTGCCACCCGCGCCGCCTCCGACGAGCAGCTCACCGCCGGCGTCGCGCGCCACGTCGCCGAGATGCGCCGCCAGGGCACGACCACCGTCGAGATCAAGTCCGGGTACGGGCTCTCCGTCGACGACGAGGCCCGATCGCTGCGGGTCGCACGCCGGTTCACCGACGAGACCACCTTCCTGGGCGCGCATGTCGTCGCTCCCGAGTACGCCGACGACCCGGCGGCCTACGTCGACCTCGTGACCGGACCGATGCTCGCGGCCGCAGCCCCGCACGCGTCGTGGATCGACGTGTTCTGCGAGCGCGGGGCCTTCGACGAGGACCAGGCCCGCACCATCCTCGCCGCCGGCGCGGCCGCGGGCCTCAAGGGCAGGCTGCACGCCAACCAGCTCGGCGAGGGCCCCGGGGTGCGGCTCGCCGCCGAGCTCGGCCTCACCGCGGTCGACCACTGCACCTACCTCACCGACGGCGACGTGCACGCGTTGCGCGACGCCGGCACGGTGGCGACGCTGCTGCCCGGCGTGGAGTTCAGCACCCGCCACCCCTACCCCTCGGGGCGCCGGCTGCTCGACGCCGGTGTCACGGTGGCGATCGCCAGCGACTGCAACCCCGGCTCCTGCTACACCAGCTCGCTGCCGTTCTGCATCGCGCTGGCGGTGCGGGAGATGGGCATGACGCCGGCGGAGGCCGTGTGGGCCGCGACCGCCGGCGGCGCCGCCGCTCTCGGGCGTACCGACGTCGGTGTCCTGGTCCCCGGTGCCCGCGCCGACCTGGTGCTCCTCGACGCCCCCACCCACGTGCACCTGGCCTATCGGCCGGGCGTGCCGCTCGTGGCGCGCACCTGGACCTCCTGACGCTCCGCTCGCCCACGGCCTAGGGTGGCGGCGTGAGCCGCAGGCGCGCGACCTGGCTGGCGATCGGGGGCGTCCTGGTCGTCGTACTCGTCGCTGCGCTCGCCGTCTTCGAACCCTGGCTGCTCGTCGTCGACCGCACCGCCGACGACGGCGACGACCCCGCCGCAGTCGTCGGTACGGCGAGCGGCGGGCTCGCCGACACCACCGTCCCCGCGGCACCGGGTGAGGGGCTGACCCGGGTCGTGCTCGCCTCGGCGCGCTTCATCGACGGCGAGCACGGCACCACCGGCCGGGCCACGGTCTACCGCCGCAGCGACGGCAGCCGGTTCCTGCGGATCGAGGACCTCGCCACCTCCAACGGCCCGGACCTCCATGTCTGGTTGACCGACAAGCCGAGCGGCGGCTCGTGCGAGGGGTGCCGCGACTCGTGGGGCATCTACGACGACGACGCGTACGTCCGCCTCGGCGAGCTCAAGGGCAACCGCGGCAGCCAGAACTACGAGATCCCCGCGTCCGCGGACCTCTCGGCCATGCGGTCCGTCGTCATCTGGTGCGACCGCTTCAACGTGGCCTTCGGCACCGCCCCTCTAGCCTGACCCCGTGCAGCACCTGCGGATCACCTCGCCGAAGGACCTCACCGCGGGCGTCGTCGACGCGCTCCGCGCCGACCCGGCCGTGACCAGCCTGACCTGTGTGCACGGCGCATCCCTCGTGCCCGAGGGCGACGTGGTCGAGGCCGACCTGCCCCGCGAAGCCGTCAACGACGTCGTCGACGTGCTCCGGGCGCTCGGCGTGCCTCAGGACGGCTCGATCCACGTGGTGCCCGTGACGACCTGGCTCTCACAGCCCGGCCTGGACGCGGAGCGTCGTACCCCCGGGTCCTCGGCCGACTCCGTCGTGTGGGCCGACGTCACCCAGCGGGCGTTCGAGGAGTCCGAGCTCAACTGGACCTTCCTGACGTTCATGAGCCTGGCGACGATCATCGCGAGCATCGCGATCGTCCTCGACTCGCAGATCCTGGTCATCGGCGCGATGGTGCTCGGACCGGAGTTCGTCCCGATCGCGGCCCTCGGGCTCGCGCTCGTCCGACGCCGGCCGACCCTGCTCCGCTTCGCCGCACGCTCGCTCCTGGTCGGCTTCGCCGTCGCGATCGGCGTCACCACGCTGGCTGCGCTCGCTGCCCGGGGCCTGGGCTGGGTGACGGTCGACCAGGTCACGGCGCCGCGGCCGGCGACGGCCTTCATCTACACCCCGGACAAGTGGTCCTTCGTCGTCGCGGTCGTGGCGGCGGCCGCCGGCGCCCTGTCGCTGACCTCGGCCAAGGTGGGCGGCCTGTCGGGCGTCTTCATCTCCGTCACCACCATCCCCGCCGCCGGGAACGTGGCGCTGGGCCTGGCGTTCGGGCTGCCCGACGAGATCCGGGGGAGCCTGCTGCAGCTGTTGATCAACATCACCGGCATGGCGGTCGCCGGCTGGCTCACCCTCGCCTTCCAGCAGGCCGTGTGGAGCCGGATGTCCGTCCGACGCGCCCATCTCGTCGCGCGCTTGCGCCGCCAACCCGGCGCGGAGTGACTACCGTGCGGGCATGGAGCAGGACGATGAGCACCGCGCCCAGCTGGACCGGCTGCGGTTCGTGCAGGCCGTCGCGGAGCACGCCACCCAGGTGGTCGCGCTGATCACGCGCGCCCGCAGCGTGGATGAGGCAGTGGTGGCGGTGTCGCGTCTCCTCGACGTCGACGAGGTGAGCGTGATGTCCGGCCTCGCGCAGTTCAACCTGCTCGCGCTGACCCGGCCCGCCACCCAGCGACGCGCGGAGCTGCTAGCCGAGGGGTCCTGATCCGGCAGGGGAGTCGTCACGGCTGGCAGTCGATCGACGGCGAATGACCGGATCCCCGCTCGCGGTGGGCGGTTCCGGCGCCCGAGGATGGTCCCCATGACCGACGAGACGACCGCCGAGATCGCCCCCGACACCAAGGACTGGACCTGGGTGCTCGACCACCCGTGCCCCGACTGCGGGTTCGACCCCACCGCCGTCGACCGGGTCGCCCTCGGCGACGCCATCCGCGACAACACGGACTTCTGGGTCTCGGCGCTTGCCTCTCCGCGTGCCGGCGAGCGGCCGGAGCCGACGGTCTGGTCGCCGACCGAGTACGCCTGCCACGTCCGCGACGTGCACCGCGTCTTCCTCGGCCGCGTCGAGCAGATGCTCGCCGAGGAAGACCCCCGGTTCGCGAACTGGGACCAGGACGAGACCGCCGTGGCGGAGCGGTACGACGAGCAGCGCGCCGCTGACGTCGTACCGGACCTGGTGGCGGCGGCCGAGGCCGTGGCCGACGCCTACGACCGGGTGCCCGACGACGCCTGGGCGCGCCCGGGCCGGCGCAGCAACGGCAGCGTCTTCACCGTGGAGAGCCTCGGCAGCTACCACCTGCACGACCTGGTGCACCACCGCTGGGACGTGCGGTGGATCATGGCGGGGTGAGGCACACCGAGTTCTGGGCACGCATGGACCGCCACCTCGGTCCGGGCTACGCCCGTGTGTGGGCCGACAGCTTCGTGATCGGGGCACTCGACCACCGCACCGCGAGCGAGGCGCTCGCTGCCGGTGTCTCGCCCAAGGAGGTCTGGCGCGCGGTCTGGGAGGTGCGCGAGCTGCCGGAGAGCGAACGGTGACGCGCCTCGCCGAGCCCGACCTGGTCGTCGGCGCGGTGCAGCGCCGCACGGTCCGGGTCCTCGTGCTCACCCAGGCGGTCGGCGCCGTCGGCATCACCATCGGCATCGCCACCGCGTCGCTGCTCGCGCGCGACCTCTCGGGGTCGGAGTCGATGGCCGGACTGGCGCAGACGGCGCAGGTCCTCGGTGCCGCGGTCATCTCGTTCCTGCTGGCGCCGCTGATGGCGCGCCGCGGGCGTCGCACCGGACTGATGACGGGGTACGTCGTCGGCTCGGCCGGCGCCCTGACCGCTGTGCTCGCCGGCGTCGCCGGGTCGATGCCTCTGCTCCTGCTCGGCGCGATGATGCTCGGCGCGACCACCTCGGCCAACAACGCCGCGCGGTACGCCGCCACCGACCTCGCGACCGACGAGAACCGCGGCCGCTCGCTGTCCCTGGTGGTCTGGGCGACGACGATCGGCGCCGTCGCGGGACCGAACCTCACCGGCCCGGCCGGTGCGTTCGCGGATGCCGTCGGCATCCCCGAGCTGACCGGGCCGTTCGCGATCGGTGCGGTCGGCATGCTCGCCGCGGCCGTCCTCATCGGGCTGCTGTTGCGCCCCGACCCGCTGCTGACCGCGCAGCACGCCGCGGCCGGGGGCGTCGCGTCGACGGGTGCCGGACGGACCGGGTCCTCGTGGAGCCGGGCCGCGGCCACCGTGCGGGAGCGGCCCGTGCTCGGCTACGCCATCGCCGGGCTGGCGCTCACCCACGCCACGATGATCGGCGTGATGACGATGACCCCGCTGCACATGGAGCACGGCGGCTCGGGCCTCGAGGTGATCGGCATCGTCATCAGCGTGCACGTGCTCGGCATGTTCGCCTTCTCGCCGCTCGTCGGGATGCTCGCCGACCGCGTCGGCCGCCCGCCCGTGCTGGCCGCCGGGGGAGTCGTGCTGCTCGCGGCGCTCGTGCTGTGCGCCTCCTCCCCGAGCGGCATGTCGTGGGAGGTCACGGCCGGGCTGTTCCTCCTCGGCGTCGGCTGGTCGCTGGCGATGGTCTCGGCGTCCACGCTGGTCGCGGAGCACGCGCCGCTCGACGTGCGCACGGACGTCCAGGGGGTGTCCGACCTGGTGATGGGACTGACCGCGGCCGCTACCGGCGCGCTCGCGGGTCTGGTCGTCGGTCTCGCCGGCTACCCCGCCCTGGCCCTGGGGAGCCTGCTGCTCGTCGTCGGCGTGCTCGGCTGCGCGGCCCGCGCCGTGACGGCGTCGCGCGCTCCCGCGACACGCCGGCTCGCGTGACCTGACTTCGAACACGTGTTCGGCTAGGTTGGTGCTACGGCAGTCGCCGGACCGATCGGGTCCCTCGACTGTCCACAGGTACGACGTCCGGGCGGGTTGTCCACACCCACGGCACGACTGATCAGGTTGTGTCGGGACCTCGCCCTAGCGTCGCCGACGTACCTGGCCCACCACGACACGAAGGATCTGAGGACCATGGCTGGAGACGACCGGCAGAAGGCGCTCGAGACCGCCCTGCTCAACATCGAGAAGCAGTACGGCAAGGGATCGGTGATGCGGCTCGGCGACGACTCGCGTGCCCCCCTCGACGTGATCCCGACCGGGTCGATCGCGCTCGACGTGGCGCTCGGCATCGGCGGCCTCCCGCGTGGCCGCGTGGTGGAGATCTACGGTCCGGAGTCCAGCGGTAAGACGACCGTCTCGCTCCACGCCGTCGCCAGCGCGCAGGCCGCCGGCGGCATCGTGGCGTTCATCGACGCCGAGCACGCGCTCGACCCGGACTACGCCAAGGCCCTCGGCGTCGACACCGACGCCCTCCTGGTCTCGCAGCCCGACTCCGGTGAGCAGGCCCTCGAGATCGCCGACATGCTGATCCGCTCCGGTGCGCTCGACCTGATCGTCATCGACTCCGTCGCCGCGCTCGTGCCCCGCGCCGAGATCGAGGGCGAGATGGGCGACAGCCACGTCGGCCTCCAGGCCCGACTGATGAGCCAGGCGCTCCGCAAGATGACCGGTGCGCTCAACCAGTCCAAGACGACCGCCATCTTCATCAACCAGCTGCGCGAGAAGATCGGCGTCATGTTCGGCTCGCCCGAGACCACCACCGGTGGTCGCGCGCTGAAGTTCTACTCCTCCGTGCGCCTCGACGTCCGCCGCATCGAGACCCTCAAGGACGGCACCGACATGGTCGGCAACCGGACCCGGGTCAAGGTCGTCAAGAACAAGGTCGCCCCGCCGTTCAAGCAGGCCGAGTTCGACATCATGTACGGCAAGGGCATCTCCCGCGAGGGCAGCCTGATCGACGTCGGCGTCGAGGCGGGCCTGATCCGCAAGGCCGGTGCCTGGTACACCTACGAGGGAGACCAGCTCGGCCAGGGCAAGGAGAACGCCCGCAGCTTCCTCAAGGACAACCCCGACCTGGCCAACGAGCTGGAGAAGAAGATCCTCGAGAAGCTCGGCGTCACCCCGACCATCGACGGTGACAGCGACCTCTCCGACGAGCCGATCGGCGTGGACTCGTTCTGAGGCTTGGTTCCGAGGCTCGCGCCGCTCGCACCTCGACCAGCGCCTCCCCGGCGGTTGAGGTGCGAGGAGCGCCAGCGACGAGCCTCGGAACCTCCGGCCCCCAGCGGGCCGTGAGGCCCGCTCACATCAACCAGACGGGAGGCGACCGATGCGCAACGAAGAACCCCCCGACGACGACGGCTGGACCGAGGAGGCCGACCCCGAGTCGGTCGCGCGCAAGATCCTGCTCGACCAGCTGAGCATCAAGGCGCGCAGCCGCCACGAGCTGGAGGAGCGCCTGGCTCGGCGCAACGTCCCGGTGGACGTGACGGCCCGCCTCCTCGATCGCTTCGAGGAGGTCGGCCTCGTCGACGACGAGGCCTTCGCCCGCGCCTGGGTCGAGGGTCGGCAGCGCAGCCGCGGCCTGGCCCGGACCGCGCTCGCCGTCGAGCTGCGCCGCAAGGGCGTGGCCGACGAGACGGCGAAGACCGTGCTGGCCGAGGTGGACCCGGGGCACGAGGAGGAGACGGCGGCTGTGCTGGTCCGCAAGAAGCTGCGGAGCATGCGCGGCCTGGATGCCCCGGTCGCCACGCGGCGGCTGGTGGGGATGCTGGCCCGCAAGGGCTACGCCCCGGGGGTCGCCTATGCGGTCGTCCGGCGCGAGCTCGGGGCTGCGGCGGAGCCGATGGACGCCCGTGCAGAATGGGCGGGTGACGACTGACGCGACGCCGGCACCCGAGCGCGAGATCCTGACCTATGACCTCTTCGGCACCGCGGTGCGCGACCTCGCGCAGCAGGTGGTCGACGACGGCTTCGAGCCCGACATCGTGCTGGCGATCGCCCGTGGCGGCCTCGGCCTGGCGATGGGCCTGGGCTACGCGCTGGACGTGAAGAACCTGTCGGCGGTCAACGTCGAGTTCTACACGGGCGTCAACGAGCGTCTCGACGTCCCGATGATGCTGCCCCCGACCCCGGCCGCGATCGACCTCACCGGTATGAAGGTGCTCATCGCCGACGACGTCGCCGACACCGGCAAGACCCTCGAGGTGGTCCGCGACTTCTTCGCCGACCACGTGGCCGAGGCTCGGACCGCGGTCATCTACGAGAAGCCGTGGACGGTGATCCGTCCGGAGTACGTCTGGCGGCGCACGGACGCCTGGATCGACTTCCCCTGGTCCTCGACCCCGCCGCTCGTGGACCGTCGCGGCGGACAGGCGCACTGACATGGCCTTTCCTCTCTCGGAGCTCACCTCCACCCTGCGCGTCGCGCCCGGCCCGATCGACCTCGGCGCGATCGAGACTGACGCCGCGCCCGGATTCGACGGCGAGAAGAAGGACGGCGAGGCGGCGCTCGCGGAGCTCGGTCCCGGCCTGGCCGAGCTGCAGGAACGGCTGTTCGCCGACGGCAAGTCGGGTGGCCGGCGCAATCTCCTGCTGGTCCTGCAGGGGATGGACACCTCAGGCAAGGGCGGCACGCTGCGATCGACGGTCGGCCTGGTCGATCCCCAGGGGGTGCGGATCACCTCGTTCAAGGCGCCGACCCCCGACGAGCGTGCCCACGACTTCCTGTGGCGGATCACCAGGGCGCTGCCGCCGGTCGGACTGATCGGCGTGTTCGACCGCTCCCACTACGAGGACGTCCTCATCGCCCGGGTGCGTTCCCTGGCGCCGCCGGAGGAGATCGAGCGGAGGTACGCCGCCATCAACGCGTGGGAGGCCGAGCTGGCCGCCGAGGGCACCACGATCATCAAGTGCATGCTGCACATCAGCGCCGAGGAGCAGAAGAACCGGCTGCTCGCCCGGCTCGATGACGACACCAAGCACTGGAAGTACAACCCGGGTGACGTCGACGAGCGCGAGCTGTGGCCGGCGTACCAGGAGGCCTACGAGATCGCGATCGCCCGCACCAACACCGAGGTCGCGCCCTGGCACGTGATCCCGGCCGACAAGAAGTGGTACCGCAACCTGGCGATCGGGACCCTGCTCCACGACGCTCTGCAGGCCTTCGACCTGGGCTGGCCGAGCGCCGACTTCGACGTCGAGCACGAGAAGCGACGTCTGCTCGACGAGAAGCCGCTGTGAGCGGCGGACGGATGGAGCAGGTCAAGGTCACCCGGTACGTCACTCCGCTGCGCGAGGGCGGCAGCCTGCCCGGGATCGTGGAGGCCGAGGACCTCGGCACGTACGTCTGCAAGTTCCGTGGCGCCGGCCAGGGCACCCGGGTCCTGGTCGCGGAGGTCGTCGTGGCAGGCCTGGCCCGGCTGCTCGAGGTCCCGACGCCGGACCAGGTGGTGCTCGACCTCGACCCGGAGATCGCGCGCTACGAGGCCGACGAGGAGGTGCAGGACCTGATCAACGCCAGCGCCGGCCTCAACCTCGGCATCGACTTCCTCCCCGGCTCGTTCGGGTACGACCCGACGAGCGCGCCGGACGCCGACCTCGCCGGCCGGGTGCTCTGGCTCGACGCCTTCACCGCCAACGTCGACCGCAGCTGGCGCAACCCCAACCTGCTGGTCTGGCGCGGCACCCTCCAGGCGATCGACCACGGCGCCTCGCTGTACTTCCACCACTCCTGGTCGGGCGGACCGGGCGACCCGGCGCGCTTCGCCGCGCAGCCGTATGACGCCTCCGAGCACATCCTGCGTGGGTTCGCCCCGCAGGCAGCGGCGCAGGACGCCGAGCTCGCGGCCCGGCTGACGGACGACGCGCTGGCGCAGGTGCTGGCCGACGTGTGTGACGACTGGTTGGACCCGGTGCCGGGCGCGGAGACGCCGGAGGCGCTGCGGGAGCGGTACGTCGCCTTCCTCGCCGCGCGCCGTGACGGGGGTCGGGCGTGGCTGCCGGCGCCGGAGATGGCGTCGTGAAGCCCTACCAGTACGTCACCTTGCGCTGCGTGCCTCGCGTCGAGCGCGAGGAGTTCGTCAACGTGGGGGTGGTGCTCCACTGCCCCGCCGAGGACTTCCTCGGCGTCCGCTCCGCCGTCGACCCGGCCCGGATCCGGGCACTCGACGCCGAGATCGACCTGGCCGCGGTCCAGGCCGCGCTCGACGCGATCGAGCGGGTGTGCCGCGGCGACGCCCACGCCGGCTTCGGGGTGGGCGTGCGCGCGACGGCGTACGGCTCCCGCGCCCAGAAGGACGACGCGAGCACCCGCTTCGGCTTCCTCAAGGCGCCGAGGAGCACCGTGCTCCAGCCGGGCCCGGTCCACGGAGGCGTCACCGCCGACCCGGCCCGGACCCTCGAGCACCTGCTCGAGTGCCTGGTCCTCTAGCCAGGTCGCCCTGACATAACGAGAAGTGGGACGACGAAACTCGCGCTTGGACGAGGAAGCTTCCTCGTCCAAGCGCGAGTTTCACCGGCCGGCCGGTGAAACTGGATTTTCAGACCGGAACGAGCTCGACCGCCCCGACGGCGTACCGGGCGAGGATGGTGCGCGCGATCTCCGGGTGGGCGCCGAGCGGCTCGGACACGGCGACGGCGCCGGCCTCGAGGGCGAGCTCGGTGGCCCGGTCGACCAGGTTGCCGGGGGCGAGGAACAGCGAGGCGACGGCGATGTGCCGGCGGCCCTCGGCGCGGAAGGCACGCACGGCCTCACCGGTGGCCGGGGGCGCGCTGGTCGCGTAGGCGGCGGTGACGGGCAGCTTGTGGTGCGCGCCCCACAGCCGGGCCAGCCGGGCGACGGCCTGGTTGGCCAGCGGGTCCGACGTACCGGCGGCGGCGAGGACGAGGGCGTCGAGCTCGCGCACCCGGGCCTGCTTGAGTGCGTCGCGGAGCCGCTCGTCGAGCACCTCGAGGAAGCGGGCCTCGAGGCCGAGCACGGCGGTCGCCCGGATCTGCAGGCCCGGGTGCCGCGTGGTCGCCTCGGCGATCGCCTCGGGTACGTCGACCCGGGCGTGGAACGCCTCCACCAGCAGCAGCGGTACGACGACGATCTCGTCGTACCCCGCCTTCACCAGCCGATCCACGACGGTGTGGAAGTTCGGCTTGGCGAGGTCGAGGAACGCCTTCTCGATGCGCAGGTCGGGACGCAACGCCTTCGTCGCGTCGACGAGCGCGGAAACGGTGGCGGCCGAGCGCGGGTCACGGCTGCCGTGGGCCAGGGCGATGAGTGCCGGAGCGGTCATCGTCGGTTCCCCCTCTCCAGGATGCGGGCGGCTGGGCGGATGACGCAGCGGTCGGAGCGGCTGGTCACGAGTGGATCCCGCATTCGGTCTTGTTGGTGCCGGCCCAGCGGCCGCTGCGCGGGTCCTCGCCGGGGGCGACCCGGCGGGTGCACGGCGCGCAGCCGATGGACGGGTAGCCGTCGTACACGAGCGGGTTGACGAGCACGCCGTTCTCGGCGATGTAGCGCTCGACCTGCTCGTCGCTCCACCGGGCGATGGGGGAGACCTTGACCTTCTGCTTCTTGGCGTCCCACCCGATGACCGGCGCGATCACCCGGTTGTGCGTCTCGGCGCGGCGCAGGCCGGTCGCCCAGGCGTCGTACTGCGCGAGCGAGTCGGCCAGGGGCTTGACCTTGCGCAGGGCACAGCACAGGTCGGGGTCGCGCCGGTAGAGCTCGGGGCCGTGCTCGGCGTCCTGCTCTGCCACGGTCTGGACCGGGGTGATCGAGATCAGGTTGACGTCCATGGTGGCGGCGACGGCGTCGCGGGTGCCGATGGTCTCGACGAAGTGGTAGCCGGTGTCGAGGAAGACGACGTCGACCCCGGGCACGACCTTCGCGGCGAGGTGCGCCAGCAGGGCGTCGCCCATCGAGGAGGTGATGCAGAACCGCTCGCCGAACGTGGCGGCGGCCCACTCGATGATGACCTCGGCCGGGGCGAGCTCGAGCTCGGCGCCCCAGTGGGACACCAGCTCGCGGAGCTCCTCAGGGGACCGGCCGGCGGTGTGCGACCCGCGGAACTCGCGGGCGGCACGCGTGGTGGCGGTGGTCATGAGGCACCTCCTTCTTCGTTGGTTCGGGCGTCGGACGTCCGGTTGATGAGGCCGAGCAGCTCGACCTTGAAGGCCCGACGGCACCCGCGGCATTCCCAGCCGGAGGGTTCGTGCGGCCACAGGTCGGTCTCGCCGCAGTAGGGGCAGTGGTACGGCACTGCCCGCGACGACACCGACTCCTCGGACATCAGACGGACTCCAATGCCTTCTCGCCGCGCAGCAGCTCCTCGTCGGCGCGATGCACCCAGGCGTCGAACGCCTCGCCCTCGCTGCGGTCGGCGAGGTAGTTGCCGACCACGGTGGCGACGTAGTCGTCGAGGCCCCTGCTGGTGACCTTGTGCGCGCGCAGCTTGCGGCCGAAGTTGGCGCGCAGGCCGAGCGCGCCGCCGAGGTGCACCTGGAAGCCCTCGACCTGCTCGCCGGACTCGTCGACGACGAGCTGGCCCTTGAGGCCGAAGTCGGCGACCTGGGTGCGGGCGCAGGCGTTGGGGCAGCCGTTGACGTTGATCGTGATCGGGGTGTCGAGGTCCGGGAACCGCTTCTCGAGCTCGTCGACCAGCTCGCTCGCGCGGTTCTTGGTGTCGACGATGGCGAGCTTGCAGAACTCGATGCCGGTGCAGGCCATCGTGTTGCGGCGCCAGGCGGAGGGACGGGCCGACAGGCCGATCTCGTCGAGCCGGTCGAGGAGCGCGTCGAGGACGCTGCCGTCGACCCCGATCAACACGATCTTCTGGTACGGCGTGAGGCGGGCCCCGGTGACGCCGTGCTCCTCGAGCAGGTCGGCCAGCTGCACCAGCAGCGTGCCGGAGACGCGGCCCGCGGTGGGCGCGAGGCCGACGTAGAACTTGCCGTCCTTCTGCTCGTGGACACCGACGTGGTCGCGGTGGCCGACGGGCGAGTCGGGGGAGGCGAGGGTCTCGAGCTTCTTGCCGAGGTACTCGTTCTCGAGGACCTCGCGGAACTTCTCGACACCCCAGTCGGCGACGAGGAACTTCAGGCGGGCCCGCGATCGCAGCCGGCGGTAGCCGTAGTCGCGGAAGATGCCGGCCACGCCGGCCCACACGTCGGGGACCTCGTCGAGCGGGATCCAGACGCCGAGCTTCTGGGCGAGCATCGGGTTGGTGGACAGCCCGCCACCGACCCACACGTCGAAGCCCGCGCCGTGCTCGGGGTGGACGGTGCCGACGAACGAGACGTCGTTGGTCTCGGGGGAGACGTCGTGGCTAGGGTGACCGGTGACCGCGGTCTTGAACTTCCGGGGGAAGTTCGAGAAGTCCTTGTTGCCGATGTAGCGGCGCTCGATCTCCTCCAGCGCCGAGGTGCCATCGATGATCTCATCCTTGGCGACACCGGCGACCGGCGAGCCGAGGAAGGGGCGGGGCGAGTCGCCGCAGGCCTCCATCGAGTGCAGGCCCACCGCGTCGAGGCGCTCCCAGATCTCGGGGACGTTCTCGATCTCGATCCAGTGGTACTGGATGTTCTGCCGGTCGGTGACGTCCGCGGTGTCGCGGGCGAAGTCGACGCCGATCTGGCCGAGCGCGCGCACGGCGGCGGGGGAGAGCAGCTTGCCGTCGGAGCGGACGCGCATCATGAAGTAGCGGTCGTCCAGCTGCTCCTCGTCCAGCGACCCGGTCTTGCCGCCGTCGATGCCGGGCTTGCGCTGGGTGTAGAGGCCCATCCAGCGGAACCGGCCGCGCAGGTCGGCCGGGTCGATCGAGTCGAAGCCACGCTTGGAGTAGGTGAAGAGGATCCGGTCCCGCACGTTGAGCGGGTCGTCGTCCTTCTTGGACTGCTCGTTCTTGTTGAGCGGCTCGGTGTAGCCGAGGGCCCACTGGCCCTCCGCGCGCTTGGGACGCGGGATCTCGGTGAGCTTGGCACGTTCGGGCTTGTAGCGCAGGTCAGGCATGCTGGAGAGGTGGTCCTTCGCTGATGGGCACGCCGGGCGGTGGGGGCGTGCGGCTCGGGTGGATGCGGCGGCGACGTCAGCGGGGCCAACACAACATGCTGCGCGTGCGCCCGAAGTCCACGTGGCGTCGAACCACGAGGTGCGCATGGGTGGCAGCAGTGACCATGTCAACGAGTCTCATCCCTCGGACTCCGCGTCCACAAATGTCAATCTCAATATCTGGATGCGTTTCTCAGGATTCGGACACTATGCCCGCCTGGCCCGCGGGTTCAGGCGGGGGTTGCGACGGACGTCACACCAGGTACCGCCTGGCAGCGCGCCAGCCCGTGTTCGCCACTACGCTGTGCGCCATGAGCGACAACTCCTTCAACGGTGCCCTCGTCAGCAGCGCCTACAACCAGGCCCTGGAGGTCATCGCCTCCGTCGAGCCGCGCATCGCGGACGCGACGCGCCAGGAGCTCGCCGACCAGCGAGCGTCGCTCAAGCTGATCGCGAGCGAGAACTACGCCTCACCGGCCGTGCTGCTCACCATGGGCACCTGGTTCAGCGACAAGTACGCCGAGGGCACCGTCGGCCACCGCTTCTACGCCGGCTGCCAGAACGTCGACACCGTCGAGGCGCTCGCCGCCGAGCACGCGCGCGAGCTGTTCGGTGCCGAGTACGCCTACGTCCAGCCGCACTCCGGCATCGACGCCAACCTGACGGCCTACTGGGCGATCCTGGCCCACCGGGTCGAGGGCCCGTGGCTGGAGAACGCCGGCGTGAAGAACATGAACGACCTCTCCGACGCCGACTGGGAGAAGCTGCGCCACGAGCTCGGCAACCAGCGGCTGCTCGGGATGAGCCTCGACACCGGCGGCCACCTGACCCACGGCTTCCGCCCGAACATCAGCGGCAAGATGTTCCACCAGCAGCAGTACGGCACCGACCCGGCAACCGGTCTCATCGACTACGACGCCCTGCGCGCCAAGGCCAAGGAGTTCAAGCCGCTCATCCTGGTCGCCGGCTACTCGGCGTACCCGCGCCGGGTCGACTTCGCCAAGATGCGCGAGATCGCCGACGAGGTCGGCGCCACGCTGATGGTCGACATGGCGCACTTCGCCGGTCTGGTCGCCGGCAAGGTGTTCACCGGCGACGAGGACCCGATCCCGCACGCGCACGTCGTCACCAGCACCTCGCACAAGTCGCTGCGCGGCCCGCGCGGCGGCTTCATCCTCGCGACCGAGGAGTACGCCCCGAGCGTCGACCGCGGCTGCCCGATGGTGCTCGGCGGCCCGCTCTCGCACGTGATGGCAGCCAAGGCCGTCGCCTTCGCGGAGGCCCGCACGCCCGCCTTCCAGACCTACGCGCAGGCCGTCGCCGACAACGCGAAGTCGCTGGCCGAGGGTCTGCAGAAGCGCGGCACCAAGCTGGTCACCGACGGCACCGACAACCACATCGTGCTGCTCGACGTGTCGTCCTTCGGCCTGACCGGCCGCCAGGCCGAGTCTGCCCTGCTCGACGCCGGTGTCGTCACCAACCGCAACTCGGTCCCCTCCGACCCGAACGGCGCCTGGTACACCTCCGGCATCCGGATCGGCACCCCGGCGCTCACCAGCCGCGGCTTCGGCGGCGCCGAGTTCGACGTGGTCGCCGACCTGATCGTGGAGGTCCTCAAGAACACCACGCCGGGCACGACGTCCGCCGGGGCTCCCTCGAAGGCCTCCTACGTCGTCGCGGACGGCGTGGCCGACAAGGTCCGCGCGGCCTCGGCGGAGCTGCTCGACAAGCACCCGCTCTACCCGGGTCTCGACCTGAGCTGAGGTCTCGGCCCGCCTGGGTGGCGTCTCGAGACGGCTGGCCACGATGCCGGGACTCTCCGCGGACGGTCCCGGCATCACGTCGGGCTGGTCTCGTGACGCGTCACGACCTCGCTTGCTTCGCGGCGCGAGGTCGTCGACGCTCCTCGACCTTCGGCCTCCCTCCACGCCTTCGCTTCGCTCAGGCGTGGCGGCCTCGCCAGGAGTAGCTGACCTCGGGCCGCCCGCCGCTCGCGCCGTACCTCAGGCCCCGGGCGGCCAGCCCCTGGTCGGCGAGGTGCTCGAGGTAGCGCCGTGCGGTGACGCGTGAGCTGCCGACCGTCGCCGCGACCTCGCTCGCGGACAGGTCGCCATCGGCCTCCCGCAACGCGGTCGTGACGGCACGCAGCGTCTCGGGGCTCATCCCCTTGGGAAGCGGTGCGGTGGCACTGGGCCGCAGCGACCCCAGGAGCCGGTCGACCTCGTCCTGCACCACCTCGGCCGGGGCGGCGTCCAGCTCGGCCCGGTAGGCGGCGTACTGCTCGAGCTTGGCGCGGAAGGTCGCGAAGGTGAAGGGCTTGAGCAGGTAGAGCACCACCCCCTGGCCGACCGCCTGGCGCACGACCTGCGTGTCACGCGCGGCCGTCACCGCGATCACGTCGCACAGGTGGCCCGCGCCGCGCAGTCCGGCGAGCAGCCCGAGACCGTGCCCGTCGGGCAGGTTCATGTCGAGCAGGACCAGGTCGACGGGGGAGCCGGCGTCGCGGGCGGCGTCCAGCGCCCGTGCGGCCTCACGGGCCGAGCGGGCGACCCCGGCCAGCGTGAACCCCGGCACCCGGCCGACGTACGACGCGTGGGCCTCGGCCGCCAGCTCCTCGTCCTCGACGACGAGCACCCGCACGCTCACGGGGCGGGCTCCACGCGCAGCGAGACGACGAACTCCGCGCCGCCCAGCTCCGAGCGGCCGATCCTGACGTCCCCGTCGTGCTTGCGCGCGACCTGGACGACGAGCGCGAGGCCCAGCCCGCGGCCGGCACCGGCCTCGGCCTTGGTGGTCCAGCCCCGGTCGAGCACCCGTTCAGCGGCCTCGGCGTCGAGCCCCGGCCCGCTGTCGCCGACTCGTACGACGAGGGTCCCGGCGTCGCTCTCGAACGCCACGGCGACCCGGCGCGGGTCGGCCAGGGCGACCGCGTCGAAGGCGTTGTCGACCAGGTTGCCGACGACGGTGACCAGGTCGCGGGCGGGGATGCTGGTGCCGGCCGGCACGGTTCCGGCGATGGCGAGGTCGATCCCGCGCTCCGCGCCCTCGGCGGTCTTGCCGAGCAGGAGCGCGGCCAGGACCGGGTCCTCGACGGCGCCCACGACCTGGTCGGTGAGCAGCTGGGCGAGGTGCAGCTCGGAGGTCGCGAACTCGACCGCGTCCTCGGGACGGCCCATCTCGATCAGGGACACGACGGTGTGCAGCCGGTTGGCGGACTCGTGGTTCTGCGAGCGCAGCGACTCGGTGAGCCGACGGACGACCTCGAGCTCGCCGGTCACCGAGCGGAGCTCGGTGTGGTCGCGCAGGGTGACGACGGAGCCGACGTCGCGCCCGTCCCAGCGGGCGGGGGCCGCCGAGACGACGAGCATCCGCTCGCCGGCGAGGTAGAGGTCGTCGGACTCCGCGGTGCGCCCGCGGGCGGCGGCGACGAGGCCGGGCGCCAGGCCGAGGTCCTCGACTGCGCGTCCGACGACGTCGTCCGGCAGCGCCAGCAGGCGCCGGGCCTCGTCGTTGACCAGCTGGACCCGGCCCGCCCCGTCGAGGAGCAGCAGGCCCTCGCGCACGGAGTGGAGGACGGCCGAGTAGTACTCGTACATCCGGGCCAGCTCCTGCTCGCCCAGGCCGTGCGTCACCCGGTGCAGTCGCCGGCCGACCAGCCACGCGCCGACGAGGCCGAGCAGCAGCACGAGCAGGCCGCACAGCACGACGATCGTCACGTCGCGGCGCAGCCCGCGGTCGATGTCGCTGACGGTGATGCCGACCGACACCAGCGCGACCACCCGACCGCCGTCCTGGATCGGGACGACCGAGCGCACCGACGGGCCGAGCGTTCCGGTGTACTGCTGCGTGAACACCCCGCCCTCGGGCGCGTTCCCGAGGTCGCCGACGAACCTCCGCCCGATCTGGGCGGGATCCGGGTGCGTGAACCGGGTCCGGTCCAGCCCCATCACGACGACGAAGTCGGTGTCGGTGTCGCGGCGGACCTCCTCGGCCCACGGCTGGAGCTCGGCGGTCGGGTCGGCGCTGCGCAGCGCCGCGCGGACGGCGGGGGAGTCGGCGACGGTCTGCGCCACGGCCACCGCGCGCTGGGTGGCCCGGCTGCGCGAGTCGCGCCGGGCGTCGTACGACGCCAGCGCGATGCCGACCACGACGAGGAGCAGCACGGTGCCGACCTGCAGCACCAGCACCTGGCGCGCGACCGGGCGGTCGCGGAGCAGGCGGGGACGGCGCACCTCGCCATTCTCGCCCAGGCGCAGGCCACCGGTGTGACCCGTGCCACGAACACAACGAACACAACGGTGACGGTCGTCACGACCGGTCGCACAGTGGCGGGGAACCCCAGCCCGACCCTGCAACGACCCGGAGGAACCATGGGCACCACCAGCACGGCGAGCGCGGCCCAGCGCGGCGCACGGACGCACTACCTCTACCTCGCGGTGATCGGCGCGGTGCTGCTCGGCATCGCGACCGGCCTGCTGTTCCCGGCCTTCGCGGTCGAGCTCAAGCCGCTCGGAGAGGGCTTCGTCAACCTGATCAAGATGATGATCCAGCCGGTCATCTTCTGCACGATCGTCCTCGGCGTCGGCTCCGTCGCCAGTGCCGCGAAGGTCGGTCGGGTCGGCGGTCTCGCGCTCGGCTACTTCCTGGTGATGTCGACGGTCGCGCTGTCGATCGGCATGCTCGTCGGCAACCTGCTCCAGCCCGGGGACGGCCTGCACCTGACCGCCGAGGCGGTGGCGACCGCCCAGGAGAAGGCGGCGGAGGGCCACGCCGACACCACCGCGTTCCTGCTCGGCATCATCCCGACCTCGGCGTTCAGCGCGCTCACCAGCGGCAGTGTGCTGCAGACCCTGCTGGTGGCGCTGCTCGTGGGCTTCGCCCTCCAGCGGATGGGGGCCACGAGCGCGCCGATCATCACCGCTGTCGGCCACCTCCAGCGGCTGGTGTTCCGGCTGCTCGCGATGATCATGTGGGCCGCGCCGGTCGGCGCCTTCGGCGCGATGGCCGCGGTCACGGGCCAGGGGGGCGCCGACGCGCTGAAGAGCCTGGCGGTGCTGATGGTCGGCTTCTACATCACCTGCGCGCTGTTCGTGTTCGTCGTCCTCGGCCTCCTGCTCAAGGTCGCCACCGGCATCAACATCTTCGCGCTGCTGCGCTACCTCGGTCGCGAGTTCCTGCTCATCCTCGCCACCTCCTCCTCGGAGTCCGCGCTGCCGCGGGCGATCGCCAAGCTCGAGCACGCCGGCATCGACAAGACCACGGTGGGCGTCGTCGTCCCGACCGGCTACTCGTTCAACCTCGACGGCACGGCGATCTACCTGACCATGGCCTCGATCTTCATCGCCGAGGCCCTCGGCACGCCGCTCGCGATCGGCGAGCAGGTCTCGCTGCTGCTGTTCATGATGATCGCCGCCAAGGGCGCGGCCGGCGTGACCGGCTCCGGGATGGCGGTGCTCGCCGGCGGGCTGCAGTCGCACCGTCCCGAGCTGGTGGACGGTGTCGGCCTGGTCGTCGGCATCGACCGGTTCATGTCCGAGGCACGCGCGCTGACCAACTTCGCCGGCAACGCCGTCGGCACCGTCCTGGTCGGCCACTGGACCGGCAGCGTCGACCGGGCCCGGCTGGACCGGGTGCTCGCCGGGCAGGAGCCCTTCGACGAGACCACCATGGTCGACGACCACGCCCCGGCCGCCGAGACCGTCAGCAGCGAGGCCGGCTACGCGGCCCGGGAGCCTCAGCCGGTCTGATCCAGCAGGTCGAGGCTGTAGCGGGCGATGGCTGCCCTGGTGGCGGCCATCGCCCGCAGCGCGTCGGTGGGCTCGGCCTCCAGGACCTCGAACGGGATCGCCGAGAGTCCGCTGAAGATGAGCAGGTGCAGCGCGTGCGCCCGGCGCACTGTCGCGATCTCGAGGTCCACGCCCTCCGCCGCCAGCCCGTCGACGTACGCCGCCAGGCAGGCCTCGTCGCGCTCCGCCAGGCCGTCCGCCGTACCCCGCCCGAGTTGGAGCTCGCCGACGAGGAGCTGGCCGAGGTCGAAGCCGACGGGCAGGGCCATGAAGAAGCCGAAGTCGATGAGGGTGAAGCCGTCGCGGTCGGGCCGGACCAGCAGGTTGTTGGGGCAGGCGTCGCCGTGACCCACGAGCAGCGGCACCGCCAGCAGCTCGGCGACCAGCTGCGGCAGTCGCTCGAGCACCGCGAGCAGCCGCGGGCGAAGCTCGCCGAACGCCGCGGCGACGAGCGGGTGCCGCCACACGTCCTCGGAGCCGAGGACGGGCACGACCTGGTGCCCGAGCCGGCCCTCGACATACCTGCCGACGTTCCAGTCGTGGCCACCGACCCCGGCCAGCTCACGCACCGCAGGGCTCCCGGCGAGGCGCCCGAGCAGGTGGGCGGCCTGCCGGTGACGTTCGAGGTCCCATGCGACGTCGACGGTCGGCACCACCTCCAGCCAGACGGTGTAGGAGCCGGTGTCGAGGTCGTGCACGCCGAGGGCCCGCGGCATCGCCAGCCCCGGTGGCAGGCGGTCGGCGAGGTCGGAGCGGTAGACGGCACCCTCGGTGCGCCACGGCACCATCGCAGCCGCCCAGGACCGGCTCTCCTCCGGCACGTCGAGGAACAGCGGCGAGCGCGACCACTCGTGGACGTGCTTCACGAAGAGCCGGAAGTCGTGGGCGTGACCGTCGACGGCGGCGGTCCCGCTCACCCACCAGCGGCCCCCGGTGGTGATCGCGGGCAGGTTGTAGTCGACCACGTGGGCGCGCGACGAGAGCAGCTCGACGTCGTCGACGCCGAGGAGCTCGGCGACCATCGCCGCGAGCACGTCGTCGTCGACGTCCGCGGGGCCGAGGGCGGAGCGGTCGTGCACGGTGACCTCCCTCCTGAGCCGACCGGGGCGAAGGGACGGTGCGGCCCGAGCGATGCAGATCACCTGATCGTAGGCCCGTGCGGATCCCCGGGGCAGCGGCTCCGGCCGGATAGCGTGCCGCCCATGGCGGAGGATTCGGGCACCCAGCGCGTGCCGTGGCCACGCCGGCTCGCCCACCTGGTGTGGCGCCTGGTCGTCACCACGGTGAGCTCCTGCCTGCGGTACCGCGTCACCGGGTTGGCCGCCGAGGCCGCCTTCTTCGCCGTCGTCTCGGTGCCACCGCTGATCTTCGCGCTCGCCGGCGGCGTCGGCTACGTCACCGAGCACTTCACGGCCGCGCAGGTGGAGGAGGTACGCCGCGCCGTCGTCGACCTGTTCTCCCGCTTCCTCACCGACACGGCCGTCAACAAGGTGATCCGGCCGACCATGGACGACGTGCTGCGCGGCGGCCGGTTCGACGTGATCTCGCTCGGCTTCGTGCTCGCCCTGTGGTCGGGCTCGCGCGCGCTCAACGTCTTCGTCGACACCATCACGATCATGCACGGGCTCGGCGGGCACCGCGGCATCGTGCGGACCCGGGCTCTGTCGTTCGTGCTCTACATCCTCGCCGTGGTCACCGGCGCGATCACGCTGCCGCTGGTGGTGGCCGGCCCGAAGCTGGTCCGCTCCTGGCTGCCCAACCGGGCCGAGTTCCTGATGCAGTTCTACTGGCCGCTGATCGTGGTGCTGTGCGTGTGCTTCCTGGCGACGCTGTACCACGTGTCCGTCCCCGTGCGGACCGGTTGGAGCTTCAACCTTCCCGGCGCGGTGTTCTCGCTGACCAGCTGGATCCTCGGCTCCTACCTGCTGCGCTGGGTGCTCACGGTGACGGCCGAGGACTCGCACTCCATCTACGGCCCGCTGGCGGCTCCGATCGCGATCCTGGTCTGGCTCTACATCGCCGCGCTGGCGGTGCTCATCGGTGCCGGCGTGAACGCGGCGTTCGACGAGGTGTTCCCGCAGGAGGCCACGCAGCGGGCGCGCCGCGAGCTGCTCGACCGCCTGCTGCGCCGTACGCCGGACGCGGTGGAGTAGGTTCCGGGCGTGGGAGTGCTGAACGCAGGACCGGCGGAGACGCCCCTGACGGGGCAGGTCGCGCTGCCCGAGCGGATCCGGTCGCCGTGGTGGGAGCTGGGACGGCGGCTGCTGGCCGCGCTCGGCATCCTCGTCGGCACGGTGCTGCTGGTCTACTTCGACCGCGACGGCTACCGCGACTCCGGTGACGCCACCGCGGCGGACCCGACGGGCACCATCTCGCTGATCGACGCGATCTACTACACGACCGTCACGCTCAGCACGACCGGGTACGGCGACATCTCGCCGGTCAGCGACCCGGCCCGCCTGGTCAACGCCTTCATCATCACCCCGCTGCGCATCGCCTTCCTCGTGCTGTTGATCGGCACGACGCTCGAGGTGCTCGCCCAGCGTGGGCGCGAGATGATCCGGATCACCCGCTGGAGGAAGCACATGGGACACCACGTCGTCGTGATCGGCTACGGCACCAAGGGCCGCAGCGCCGTCGAGACGCTGGTCGGCAACGGCCTCGACCGCGAGCACATCGTGGTCGTCGACCCGAGCCCCGTCGCCCTGGCCGACGCACACGCCGACCAGCTGGCCGTCGTCACCGGCGACGCCACCCGCCGCGGCGTCCTGCAGCGCGCCGGTGTCTCCGAGGCGGACCAGGTCATCATCACCACCGGCCGCGACGACTCCAACGTCCTCGCCGCCCTGACCGTGCGCCAGCTCAACCCCGACGCCTGGATCGTCGCGGCGGTCAGCGAGCAGGAGAACGCCCCGCTGATGCGGCAGTCGGGTGCCGACTCGGTCATCACCTCCTCCGACGCCGTGGGCCGGTTGCTCGGCCTCTCCACGCTCTCGCCGACACTGGGCACGGTGATGGAGGACCTGCTCACGTACGGCGAGGGGCTGGAGGTCGCCGAGCGCGAGCTGCTCGTCAACGAGGTCGGCATGCCGCCCCAGTCGCTGCCCGACCAGGTGATCGCGGTGATCCGCGACGAGAAGGTCTACCGCTACTTCGACCCGGTCGTCACCCTGCTCGCGCGCGGTGACCGGCTGGTCGTCGTACGCCCGGCCAAGGAGCTGCCGTGGGCACCACGGCCCGGCACGCACAACGAGGACTTCGCCGCCGACGAGGACTGACGCCCCGAGACGCCCGGGACGACCCGGGACCGTCGGCGGGACCACTGGTCATCCGGGACTACGCCGGTCGCCGACGACCGTCCAGACCTGGGCGCCCGTCGAGGACAAGGTCGTCGTGCCCCGCGACAGGACGCCGGTGAACCGGCACTCTTGAGTGCATGGGGAAGGACTTCGGACCGTGGGTACGGCACGACTGGTGCCCACGCTGCTACCGGCTGACGGAGCAGACGCGCTGGTACCGCCGACTGTTGGGTGAGCCGCCCGAGCAGCACGAGCGGCGGGTGCGCTGCAACGAGTGCTCGGCCGATCTCGGCCGCGCCGAGGCCAGTTGAGCGCCCCCGGCTGCGCCGACCGACCGGTCGGGGTTGCCCTCGGGGGAACGGGTACTGCGCGTGCGTAGCCCGTATCCGAGGAGGAGGCACCCATGCACCGCAAGAGCACGGCCGAACAGCTGAGGGACGACCTGCGTGACCTCGTCGACGCTGTCGTGCCCGACGTCGAGTCAGCCGTCCAGACCGTCGCCGAGCGGACCCCGCCCCTGGTCCACCAGGGCCGCGCGGTCGCGATGGAGAAGCGCCACCAGGCGGCCGAGGCCCTCGCCCGGCGCCTGCCCGACCCGGTCCTCGACCGGCTGCCGGCCCCGGTCACCGACCGCCTGCCGCAGCGGCGCCGCAGGCGCGGCAGGGCCCTCGTCCTGTTCGCCGGGCTCGGCCTGCTCGGCACCGCCGTCGCCCTCGTCGCCCGCCGCAGGAACAGCCCGCCGCCGCGGCCGGTCAGGACCGAGATCGGCGAGGACGACCAGGGCTGACGCTTTCGAACAGGTGTTCTATTCTGGACCCATGGCGGGGGTGCGGCACGTGTGGGTCCGGCTGGCATTCGTGCCCGTCGAGCTGCCCGGACTGGTGCTCCACTGGCGCTCGACCGAGAACGGTTGGGAGGGCCTGGTCGCCTATGTCGACCGGGAGGGACGCACGGTGACCGACTGGCTGTCCGCCACCGCGCTGCGTCCGGTCCCGCTGGAGCACAAGGGTGGCGCCCCGGCGCCGTGACGGGGCGGGGGCCGGCCGCGGAAATCAGCCGCCGTCATCTCGCCGATTCCGCCCCCAAGCGGCGGTTCCGGCCACTACTCTCGGTCCCGGTTCCCCAACCACAGCGTGCCCGACGAACCCCACACTCGCCGGGCACGGGACGCCCTGTCCGGCACGCCGGACAGGGCGTTCTTTGTCTGCGGCGTTCGTCCGGAGCGGCGGGTAAAGCCTTCCCGAAGTCGGCCCGGGGCGGCACCGCGCGGACCTATGCTGAGTGAGCACCTGGCGAGCTCTGGGGATCGACCTGGTCGCGACGATGAAGGGGCTCCCGCGCATGTCGATCGTGCGACGTCCGCAGCTTGGTGCGAGCCCCTGCATCTCCCCATCCCCGGCCCGTGGCTGTTCCCTGCATCGGGCCGGCCGTGGTCAGGCGTCCCCACTCTGCCTGACCATGGGCGGATGCTCCCCGGGAGACCGCTGAGCGCCCGTCGGACCCGGGTCACCGGGTGTCTGCTCCGTCGCCGGAAGAGCGCGCCTGCGACGGAGCAGACGACGACCTGCCGATGATGGTCCGGTGGAATCCGAGACCCGCATCTACCGCACCGGCGACCGCGACGTCGTCCTCGACCTGACCCGCGACTGCGCGAGGTTCGCCGCGGGGCGCGACGACGGCCTGCTCCACGTCTTCGTGCCGCATGCCACCTGTGGCCTCGCGATCCTCGAGACCGGTGCCGGCAGCGACGACGACCTGCTCTCCGTGCTCGGGAGCCTGCTGCCGGCCGACGACCGGTGGCGGCACCGCCACGGCACTCGCGGGCACGGCCGTTCGCACGTGCTGCCCGCCCTGCTGCCGCCGTACGCCACCGTGCCGGTGCTCGGCGGGAGCCTCGCCCTCGGCACCTGGCAGAGCGTGTGCCTGGTCGACCTCAACGTCGACAACCACGAGCGCGAGGTGCGGTTCAGCTTCCTCGCCGGGTGAGGAGCCCTACGCTCGCTCCATGAAGGTGCTGCTGAACGTCATCTGGCTGGTGCTGTGCGGGTTCTGGATGTTCCTCGGCTACCTGGTCGCCGGTGCGCTGTGGTGCATCACGATCATCGGGATTCCGTTCGGCCTGGCTTCCTTCCGGATCGGGCTCTTCGCGTTGTGGCCGTTCGGCCGCACGGTCGTGGTCCGCGACAGCGCGGGTCTCGCGAGTGGGATCGGCAACGTCTTGCGGTTGGTGTTCTCCGGGATCTGGCTCGCTCTCGGGCACGTGGTCACCGGTGTGCTGCTGTGCCTGACGATGATCGGCATCCCGCTCGGGCTCGCCAACTTCAAGATGATCCCGGTCAGCCTGCTGCCGCTCGGGCGCGAGATCGTGCCGACCGACCAGGCCGGCGCCGTGCTGGCGGGCGCGCGGTTCTGACCCCGGGCGGCCGGGCCGTCCGGGAATGAGCGGCCACTGCGACGCCTCGCCCGCCGGTCAGAGGAACGCGCGTCCCTCGCCGCGGTACGTCGGGACGCTGGCGACGAGTCTCCCGTCGTCGACCAGGTGCAGCTCGTTGACCCGCTCGCACACCTCGCCGGCCTTGGCGTGCCGGAACCAGACCCGGTCGCCGACGCGCAGGTCGGCGGCGTTGGTCAGCGGGGTCTGCGCCTCGCCGGCGCCCTCCATCGCGGTCAGTCGGAGGCCCGGCGGCCAGACCGGCGTGGGCAGCCGGTCCGCGCCCGGGACGCCGCTGGCGACCCAGCCGCCGCCGAGCACGGTCGCCATGTCGGCGCTCGGCCGCCGTACGACGCTGGTGACGAAGTACGCCGCCGGGTGGGGGTGGAAGCGGCGGTAGCCGTCGAACAGGGTGGGGCAGTAGAGGCCCGATCCGGCGGCCACCTCGGTCACCGCGTCCTCGGCGACGGTGGTCTCGATGCTGCCGGTGCCGCCTCCGTTGACGAACTCCAGCTCGGTGACCTCGCGCACGGCGGAGACCGCGGCCGCCCGGCGGCGGGCCAGCTCGGCGATCGAGGCGGCCTGGACGGCTCGGATCTGTGCGCGGTGAAGGTGCGAGCCGGTGTTGTCGCCGAGCCCGGCGACCTGGCCCTCGTAGGCCATCATCCCGACCAGCCGGACCCGCGGCCGGGCCGCGATCGCCCGGGCGATCCGCCCGGCGGCGTCCGGGCTGTGCACGGGGGAGCGGCGGGTGCCGAGGTGCACCCGGCCCTGCAGCAGCCGCAGCGAGGCGTCCAGGTCGAGGCAGACCCGGATCGGCGGGGCGCCCGCGGGGACGACGCTCTCGACCAGGTCGATCTGCTCCATCGAGTCGACCATCAGGGTCACCCGGGAGGCCAGCCGCTCGTCGGCCGCCAGCTCCTGCAGCGCGTGCTGGTCGGCCGTGGGGTAGCCGACCACGACGTCCTCGCAGGTCCGTGCCAGCCACAGCGCCTCGGGCAGGGTGAGGGCGAGGACGCCCGCGAACCCGTCGAGCTCGAGCACCGCGTCGCTGATCGCCCGAGACCGCACCGACTTGGTGGCCAGCCGCACCGGCTTGCCTGCGGCCCGGCTCACCAGCGAGCGGGCGTTGGTCGCCAGGGCGCCGAGGTCGACCACGGCGTACGGCGGCTCGAGGTGCGCGGTCGCCGCGGCCAGGGTGGCGACGCTGGTGGCGCCGGCGGTGCGAGCGGCGACGGCCGCGAGGTCGAGGACCTGGGTGGCGGTCATCCGAAGATCCGCTCGACGTGCGCGTTGGTGAAGACGCCGGCGGGGTCGAAGCGCTTGCGGACGTCGAGGAAGGCGTCGAACTCGGGATAGAGCTCGCGCAGGCTCTCCGCGCCGAGGGTGTGCCGCTTGCCCCAGTGTGGCCGGGCGCCGTACGCCGCGGCGATCTGCTCGACGGCGGAGAAGTACTCCTGCCACGCCATGCCGGCGTACGCGTGCGCGGCGATGTACGCCGTCGGGCGGCCGTACGACGGGCTCAGCATCGACTCCGTGTCGGCGGCCACGAAGCGCACCTCGAGCGGGAAGTTCACGTCGAACCCGCGGCGCTCGACCATCGCGAGGATGTCGGTCAGCGCCTCGGCGCACGCCTCGCGGGGGAAGGCCCACTCGGTCTCGGTGAACCGCACCAGACGCGGGCTGGAGAACACGCGGTGGCTGACGTTGACCCGGCTGGACGAGCCGGCCAGGCGGGTGACCGTGCGGTTGAGCCGCGGGATCGCCGACGGGTAGCGGCGTCCGGCGCGGCACAGGAGGTCGAGCACCCGGTTCTCGAGGACCACCTCGTCGACGTACGCCCCCACCTTGCCGCGGGTGCGGATCGGCTCGTCGGTACGGTTGAGCTCCTTGGTCAGCGCGTCGGTCGCGTGCGGGAAGACGAAGAACTCGAAGTGGTCGTTGCCGTCGGCGTACGCGTCGAGCTCGGCGAGGACCTGGGCGAGAGGCAGCCGGTCGCGGCGCTCGTGGAGGCGGAAGGACGGCACCGTGCGCAGGGTGTACGCCGTCACGACGCCGAGCGCGCCGACGCTGACCCGCGCGGCGCGCAGGTCGTCGCCGGACACCTCGACGACGGTGCCGTCACCGGTGACGAGCTCGGCCGACTCGACGAGCGTGGCGAGGTTCCCGAGCTTCGCGCCGGTGCCGTGGGTGGCGGTCGAGATCGCGCCGGCTGCGCTCTGGACGTTGATGTCGCCGAGGTTGGCGAACGCCAGGCCGTGGGCGTCGA
The DNA here is from genome assembly GCF_019192965.1 of Nocardioides daeguensis. Classification (GTDB taxonomy): domain Bacteria; phylum Actinomycetota; class Actinomycetes; order Propionibacteriales; family Nocardioidaceae; genus Nocardioides; species Nocardioides daeguensis. Next base: position 247,794 of record NZ_JAHTKU010000008.1, on the reverse strand, counting down.
GGAGGTCGTTGAGGTCGTGCAGCCGGGTGCCGGCAGCGACCCGGACCAGGCCGGTGGCCCGGTCGACGTGGTGCAGGCCGGTCAGCCGGTCGAGCGAGACCAGCGTGCCGTCGGTGACGACGTTGTCGCCGAAGGCGTGCCCGGCGCCGACGACGCGGACCACCTCGCCGCGCTCGGCGGCGTGGCGGACGGTCGCGACGACGTCGGCGACGGACGACGGCAGTGCCCGGCGCGCGGGCGTGCAGCTCTGGTCACCGGTCCAGTTGTTCCACATGGCGCTCCCTCTCGTGAGATGCGGCTCACGATGCCCCGTCCGGGCGGGCGGGTGAAGCACCGGAATCGCCACTCACTCACACCGCTGCGGTTGTCAATCGACGGTGGGTTGTTGTTTCTCCCGCAGAGGTGTCCGGCGTCACGCTGCTGGCATGGCCACGACCGATCCGTATCCCCGCTCGAGCTGGGCCGTGCTCGCGGCGTTCGCCGTCGTCGGCGCGGTGACCCAGCTGCTCTGGCTCACCTACGCGCCGGTCACGACCGCGGCGGCCGAGCACTACGGCGTCTCGGAGGCCGCGATCGGCTGGCTCGCGAACGTCTTCCCGCTCTGGTACGTCGTCCTCGCCATCCCCACCGGCCTCGCCCTCGACCGCTGGCTGCGACCGACGCTTGCCGTCGGCGCGGTCCTCACCGCACTCGGCGCGTGCGTGCGGCTCGCCGGCGACGACTTCGGCACGGCGCTCGCCGGCCAGACCCTGATCGCCGTCGCCCAGCCGCTCGTGGTCACCGCGACCTCCGCGGTCCCGGCCCGCTACCTGCGTGCTGCCGACCGGCCCCGCGGCATCGCGGCCGCCTCGGCCAGCACCTTCGCCGGCATGATCCTGGCGTTCCTGCTGGGGACCGTCGTCAGCCTGCACACCACGCTGGTGGTCGGCGCCGTCGTGGCGGTCGCGGCCGCCGGCGTCCTGCTGGTGGTGCTCCGCGAGGCGCCCGGGTTCGTGCCCGAGCTGCCGGCTGCCGGCGTCGTGGACTTCCTCGCGGCCTGGCGCAACCCGGTCGTGCGCCGGATGTGCCTGCTCGTCCCGATCCCGTTCGGCACCTTCACCGCGCTCACGACCTGGGGACAGCCGCTGCTGGAGCCCGCCGGCGTGAGCAGCGACCAGGCCGGTCTGCTCCTCCTGCTCAACGTCGCGGCGGGTGTCGTGGGTTGTGCCGTCGTACCGGTGTGGGCGGCGGAGCGCGGCCGCCAGCACCAGGCGGTCCTCGCCGGGGTGCTGGCCGCCGTCGCCGGTTGCCTCGTGCTCGCGGCGCTGCCCGGTGCGGGCTCGGGCCTGGTGGTGTTCGTCATGGTCGGTGTGCTGCTGCTGCCCGCGCTGCCGATCGTGCTCGAACTGAGCGAGCGGGCCTCCGGCCCGTCCGCCGGCGCGGCAGCGGGCCTGGTCTGGATGGCCGGCCAGCTCGGTGCCCTCGTCGTCACCGGCCTCGCCGGCCTACTCGTCGACGCCCCGGCCGCCGCGTTCGTGTTCCTCGCCGCCGTCACGCTGCTCGCCCTGCCGGCGCTGCCGCTAGCATCACGCTCATCGACCTCCAGACCCGCAAGCTCCGCTACTTCCTCGCGGTAGCCGACGAGCTCCACTTCAGCCGCGCGGCCGCGCGCGTGTTCCTCACCCAGCAGGCGCTGAGCCGGCAGATCAAGGAGCTCGAGGAGGAGCTCGGGGTCCAGCTCTTCGAGCGAACCACTCGCAGCGTCGCGCTCACGCCGGCGGGGGAGTCGTTCCTGGTCGCCGTCCGCGACCTGCTGGACCGCTTCGACGACGCGGTCGCCACGGCTCGTCGTACCGACCGGCTGCTGAGCGGCCGGATCCGTCTCGGGTTCATCCCGGGCGCCGCCCTGGAGCTGACCGCGCCGATCATGACGGCCTTCCGGGCGGCCTACCCGGACGTCGAGGTGGAGATGCGCGAGTTCCCCGCCAACGACCCGTCGGCCGGCCTCGCCTCCGGCGTCACCGACGTCGCCTTCATCCGCCTGCCCCAGGGCACGCAGCGGATCGAGACGGAGGACCTCTTCGTCGACCCCGTCGTCGCGATGGTCGCCGAGGGCCATCCGCTCGCGTCCCGGACCTCGGTCGCCGTCCGCGACCTGCTCGCGCACCCGATGACGCTGTCCGGCACCACCGACGAGGTCTACCGCGCCTTCTGGGGCCTGTACGACGCCCGCGAGACCCCCGGCACCTTCGTCGGCGTCACCTCCGTGACCGAGGAGACCTCGCTGGTCTCCGCCGGTGCCGCGATCGGTGTCACCGGCGCCGCCGTGATGACCTACGCCCCGCTGCCCGGCGTCCGGTTCCTCCCGATCGAGGACTGGCCGGGCTCACGGGTCGCCGTCGCCTGGCACCTCGGCGAGCGCTCGGCCGCCGTGGCCCGGTTCGTCGACACGGTGTGCGGCGTCCGCGACCGCGAGCGGGACCTGGTCGCGCGGATCGAGGCGCGGGGACGGGTCGAGGGTTCCTAGCCTCTGCTCGTGCGGGCTCGTCGACCGAGGCCGAAAGCCAGCGAACCGGCTCGATCCTCGAGGATGAGCCGGTTCCGTGCCCGAAGGCTGGTGGGCGATACTGGGTTTGAACCAGTGACCTCTTCCGTGTCAAGGAAGCGCGCTACCGCTGCGCCAATCGCCCGTGTGGAGTTGTCTGTGAGGTGGGTACGGGATTTGAACCCGTGTACACGGATTTGCAGTCCGTTGCCTCGCCTCTCGGCCAACCCACCGCGGCGGCCCAACACACTGGCCTGGTCAGGCAGTGGGTCTGACCACTCCGAGCGGACGACGAGGCTCGAACTCGCGACCTCAACCTTGGCAAGGTTGCGCTCTACCAACTGAGCTACGTCCGCATCACACTGCCTTGCGCGCCTTTCGGCCCGCCCTGCGGTGCGTTGAGAACATTAGCCGATTGCCTGAACGGCGCCAAAACGGGGGGCCACTTCCGGCATGTCGTGGCTCCTGCGGGCGGCGTCCGGCGCCCTTCTACGCTGGCTGCATGCGCGTGTGGATCAACGGCCGAGTCCTGTCCGACCCGATGGCGCCGGCGGTGCCGGTGACCGACCACGGGCTCACGGTCGGGGACGCGGTGTTCGAGGCCGTCAAGGTCGTCGGCGGGCAGCCGTTCGCGCTGCGGCGCCACCTCGACCGGCTGGAGCGCTCGGCCGCCGGGCTGGGGCTGGAGGGCCTCGACCCCGAGGAGGTGCGGCGGGGCGTGGCTGCCGTGCTCGAGGGCGACCCGTTGCCCCTGGGCCGGCTGCGGATCACGGTCACGGGCGGCAACGCACCGCTGGGCAGCGGGCGCGGTGACGCGCCGCTGACCACCATCGTGGTGGCGGCGCCGATGGATCCCGCTCCGGAGACGACCGCTGTGGTCACGGTGCCGTGGCCGCGCAACGAGCGGGGGCCACTGGCCGGGCTGAAGACGACGTCGTACGCGGAGAACGTGGTGGCGTTGGCGGCGGCGCGGGAGAAGGGTGCGAGCGAGGCGGTGTTCGCCAACCTCGCCGGCCACCTGTGCGAGGGGACCGGGACGAACGTCTTCTACGTCGTCGACGGCGAGGTGCGGACCTCGACGCTGGCCAGCGGCTGCCTCGCGGGGGTGACCCGGGCGCTGGTGCTCGAGTGGTTCGGTGCGACCGAGGTGGACGAGCCGATCGAGGTGGCGGCCGGCGCCGACGAGGTGTTCCTGGTCTCGACGACCCGCGACGTGCAAGGCGTGCACCGCTGGGACGAGCGCACCCTCGAGGCGCCCGGCCCGGTCACCCGGAAGGTCGCGGCGGCCTGGCGCGAGCGCGAGGCGGAGCTGCTCGGCCTCGATCGCTGAGCGGCGGCTACCCGCCGACCACGCTCAGCGACACGCCGTCGCCGATCCGGTAGGGGTTCGTGGCCAGCAGCGCGCCGAGCGCGCGGCGCATCCGCGAGATCTCGGCGCGCACCGTCACCTGGCGCTCGGCGTCGCCGTACAGCGCTCGGCTGAGCTGACCTGCCGACACCCCGCCGGGACCGGCGGCGGCGATGGCCGCGAGCAGCTCGGCGTGCCGGGGCGTGAGCGCCACCCGCCACGGTGAGTCGCCGCCGCGCACCTCGAGGGTGGCGGGTGACGAGGCCAGGTCGAGTACCGCGGTGAGCACGTGCGTCGACGCGGAGGGGCGGATCAGCCAGCCGCCGCGAAGGCGTTCGGGCAGGCACAGCCCGAGGCCGGGGACGGCGAGCGCGCGGTCGGCCTGCGGTGCCTCCACCCGGTCGCGGACGGCGACCCCCTGGTGGGCCGCGACCCAGCCGTGGTCGTCGACGACGAGCAGCGGCCCGTTGGCGCTGCAGAGCAGCGGCTCCGCCGTACGCCGGAGCTGGTCGAGGCGCTCCTCGTGGTGGCGCCACAGCCGGGCCTCGGCGAGGCGGACCGACGCCGTCACCAGCGCCTCGATCGCCGGGTGCAGGGTGAGCGCGGGACCGCTCACGTCGACGATGCCGAGCAGTGAGCCGTCGATCGGGTCGTGGATGGGCGAGGCCGTGCAGTACCAGGGCACCTGTGCGTTCTCGAAGTGCTCGGCCGAGAAGAGCTGCACCGGGGTGGCCTCCGCGAGCGCGGTGCCGATCGCGTTGGTGCCGACCGCCGCCTCGGTCCAGGTCGCACCGTCGGTGAAGCCGAGCCCGTCGGCCTGACGCTTCACCCGCGGCGACCCGCTGCGCCACAGCACCACGCCCTCGGCATCGGCCACGACGACGAGGTAGCTCGACGCGTCGGCCGCGCTGAGCAGCAGCTCGCGGATCTCGTCGATGACGAGCGAGAGCCGCGACGCGCGACGACGCTCCTCGACCTCCGCGGGCGGCAGCGGGTCACGGCCGTTGCGGCCGTCGGGGTCGATGCCCAGGCTCAGGACGCGGGTCCACGAGCGCGCGACGACGGCCCGCGGCCGCTCGGGCGGCGCCGACCCGGAGAGCACCGCGTCGTGGATCCGGACCAGGTCGCGGGCCCGCATCGCGAGGTCGTGCGTGGCCATGCGACCACCGTAGGCGGTGCGATGTGATCGGGGCCACATGCAACAACGTGCAACGGTTCCCGGTGAACGACGTCCGGGGGTCTGCTTCTCGCCATGACCCAGCTTGACGACCGGCCCGTCACCACGGCCGACACCGACCCCGCCACCGCCTGGTTCGCGGCCTTCGAGGACGCCCTCGCCGCCCGCGACATCGACCGCGCCGCCGGACTGTTCGCCGCCACCAGCTTCTGGCGCGACCTGATCGCCTTCTCCTGGAACCTCACCACCGTCGAGAACCCCGACGGCGTCGCCGACCTGCTCACCAACACCCTCGACCGGGTCGCCCCGCACGGCTTCCGGCTGAGCGAGCCGGCCGCCACGGCCGACGGCGTCACCACCGCCTGGTTCGAGTTCGAGACCTCGGTCGGCCGCGGCCGCGGCCTGGTGCGGTTGGTCGACGCCGGCGACGGCCCGAAGGCGTGGACCTTCCTCACCAGCCTCTACGAGCTCAAGGGGCACGAGGAGCCCAAGGGCGTACGACGCCCGATGGGCGCCGAGCACGGTGCCACGAAGGAGCGGGTGACCTGGCTGGAGAAGCGCCAGGCCGAGGACGCCGCGCTCGGCGTCGACACCCAGCCGTACGTCCTCGTCGTGGGCGGTGGCCAGGGCGGCATCGCCCTCGGCGCGCGGCTGCGCCAGCTCGGCGTACCGTCCCTCGTCATCGACAAGCACCCGCGGCCCGGCGACCAGTGGCGCAACCGCTACAAGTCCCTGTGCCTGCACGACCCGGTCTGGTACGACCACCTGCCCTACCTGAAGTTCCCCGAGAACTGGCCGGTGTTCGCGCCCAAGGACAAGGTCGGCGACTGGCTGGAGTTCTACACGCGGGTGATGGAGGTGCCGTACTGGTCGAGCACCGTCGCCACCCAGGCGTCGTACGACGAGGCCGCGGGGGAGTGGACCGTCCACCTCGAGCGCGAGGGCAAGCCGCTCGTCCTCAAGCCCACCCACCTGGTGATGGCGACCGGCATGTCGGGCAAGCCGAACATCCCGGCCTACCCGGGTGCCGACGTCTTCCAGGGCGAGCAGCACCACTCTTCGCAGCACCCCGGACCCGACGCGTACGCCGGCAAGAAGGTCGTCGTGATCGGCAGCAACAACTCGGCCTTCGACATCTGCGGCGCGCTGTGGGAGACCGGGGCCGACGTGACCATGGTCCAGCGCTCGTCGACGCACATCGTCAAGAGCGACACCCTGATGGACATCGGCCTCGGCGACCTCTACTCCGAGCGGGCGCTCGAGGCGGGGGTGACCACGGAGAAGGCCGACCTGATCTTCGCCTCGCTGCCCTACAAGATCATGCACGAGTTCCAGATCCCGCTCTACGACCAGATGCGGGAGCGCGACCAGGACTTCTACGACCGGATGGCGGCTGCCGGCTTCGACCTCGACTGGGGCGACGACGGGTCCGGTCTGTTCATGAAGTACCTGCGCCGCGGCTCCGGCTACTACATCGACGTCGGTGCCGCCGAGCTGGTGGCGAACGGTGACGTGAAGCTGGCCCACGGCCAGGTCGAGCGGCTGAACGAGACGTCGGTCGTGCTCGAGGACGGCACGGAGCTGCCCGCCGACCTGGTCGTCTACGCCACCGGCTACGGCTCGATGAACGGCTGGGCGGCCGACCTGATCAGCCAGGAGGTCGCGGACAAGGTCGGCAAGGTCTGGGGCCTCGGCTCCGACACGACCAAGGACCCCGGGCCGTGGGAGGGCGAGCAGCGCAACATGTGGAAGCCGACCCAGCAGGAGAACCTCTGGTTCCACGGCGGCAACCTGCACCAGTCGCGTCACTACTCGCTCTACCTGGCCCTGCAGCTCAAGGCCCGGCACGCCGGCATCGACACCCCGGTGCACCGGCTGCAGGAGGTCCACCACCTCGGCTGAGACCCTGGGGGTGTCCCCGATGTGAACCGCGGTCGCGTGATGGGCTAGAGTCTCGCACCGCGGTTCCTTCGGGTCCGCCCCGGGCGATTGGCGCAGTGGTAGCGCGCTTCGTTCACACCGAAGAGGTCACTGGTTCGAACCCAGTATCGCCCACCGGAGATCCACCAGAGCCGCACTCACCGAGTGCGGCTCTCGTGCATTTCCCGGCGCGAACTGCCCCGAATCGGGGGATGCGCGCGGCTCCTTCCCGTTCCTACGGTCGAGACCATGAAGCTCCCCGCCGCGGTTGCCGTCGTGCTGGGCGCGACGAGCCTCGCCCTCATCCCTGCCGCGCCTCCCGCCGCTGCCGCCGCCCCCACGGTGGTGGCGAGCCTGGTGCAGGACATCTCGACGGCGGCGTGGTCGACGCCGCTGCCCGACCCGGCCGGCATCACCTACCTGCCCGGCCGCGACCACCTGTTGCTCGCCGACTCGGAGGTCGACGAGACGCCGGTGTTCCAGGGCTCGAACATCCTGGAGACGACCCGGACCGGGACGATCGTGGACCGCGGAACGACGGCCGCGTACAGCCACGAGGCCGCGGGCATCGCGAGCAACCCGGCCAACGGTCACGTCTACGTCTCCGACGACGACCAGTTCCGGGTGCACGAGATCACCGCGGGCGCCGACGGGCGCTACGGCACGGGCGACGACGTCCACACCCAGTTCAGCACCGCCGCGTTCGGCAGCACCGACCCCGAGGACGTGACCTACTTCCCGCCGACCGGCGAGCTCTTCGTCCTCGACGGCGCCGACAACGACGTGCACCGCGTCTCGCCCGGTCCCAACGGCGTCTTCGACGGGGTCGCCCCGACGGGGGACGACACCGCGACCGAGTTCGACGTGCAGCGGTACGGCGCCGAGGACCCCGAGGGCATCGGCTACCACCCCGGCCGCGGGACGCTCGTGGTCGTCGACAGCACCTCCGACCGGATCTACGAGCTCAACCGCGACCTGGTCCTGGTCGACCAGATCGACATCGCCGTCACCAACCAGCGGTTCGCGGCGGGCATCGCGGTGGCGCCGGCGAGCAACGACCCGAACCGGTACGACTTCTACGTGGTCGACCGAGGTGTCGACAACGACAGCAACGCCAACGAGAACGACGGCCGGCTCTACGAGCTGAGGGCCGACCTGCCGCCGGTCGGCAACCTCGCGCCGGTGGTCGACGCCGGCCGGGACGCGCCGGTCGAGGTCGGTACCCCCATCGACCTGAGCGCTGCAGTCCGCGACGACGGGGTCCCGGCGCCGGCAACCGTGCAGTGGGCCCGGGTCTCCGGGCCAGCCGCCGTCGCCTTCTCGACGCCGACCCAGCCGCAGACCACCGCCACCTTCTCGACGCCCGGCAGCTACGTGCTGCGCGCGACGGCCTCGGACGGCGAGCTGTCGGGCTCGGACGACGTCACGATCACCGCCGTCGCTCCCGGAGCGCCGCGCCCGCTCGACACCCCGGTGGCCAAGGCGTTCGACGACGTCGAGCAGCGCCCGACCGGCTACACCGACTGGCTGGGCTCGACGCTCAACATCCCCCAGGCGGGGACGACGTCGCAGACGATCGGCATCCGGTTCGACGACCTCGCGGTGCCGGCGGGTGCGACGCTCACCGAGGCGTGGATCCAGTTCGCGGCCAGCGGTTCGAACAGCGCTGCCGCCTCGGTACAGGTGCGGGGGATCGACGCCGACGACACCCCGACCTTCACCACCTCCTCGACGACCGTGTCCTCGCGGCCGCGGACCACGGCCCAGGTCGCCTGGAGCCCGCCGGCCTGGACCGCCGGCCAGCGCGGCAGCGCCCAGCGCACCCCGGACCTGCGCAGCGTCGTCCAGGAGGTCGTCGACCGCGCCGGCTGGCGGCAGGGCAACGCGCTCGCCTTCGTGCTGACCGGGACCGGCGAGCGGCGAGCGTCGTCGCACGACGGCGCCACGGCGCCGGTGCTGCACCTCGCCTACACGGTGCCGCAGCAGCAGGACCGGCCGCCGACCGCGGCCTTCACCTCCGCCTGCAGCGCCCTCACCTGCACCTTCGACGGGTCCGGCTCCTCCGACCCGGACGGCCCGCTCGCCTCGCTGCAGTGGTCGTTCGGCGACGGCGGCAGCGCGACCGGCACCGTCGCCGACCGGACCTACGCCGCCCCGGGCACCTACGACGTCACGCTGGTCGTGACCGACTCCGCCGGCCAGACCGCGACCGTCACCCACGCGGTGAGCGTCGGTGACAGCACCCCGATCGGGTTCCGGGCCCTCGCGCGGATCAACGCCAACACCACCGCCCCGGCCGTGACGGTCCCGGCCGCCGTACGCGACGGCGACGCGCTGCTGCTCTACGCGACGCTCAACGTCACCACGGTCGCGATCACCCCGCCCGCCGGGTGGACCGAGCTGGCCGACTTCGTCACCGGCTCCGAGCGGACCCTGCTCTGGCAGCGGGTCGCCACCGCCGCCGACGCCGGCTCGCGGGTGAGTGTCCAGCTCGGCGGGTACGCCAAGACCGCGCTCCAGCTGGCGGCGTACGCCGGTGCCTCGCGCACGACGCCGGTCGCGCTCGTCGCGACGCGCAGCGACGCGGCCAGCACCCTCACTCACCCGACGTCCGCCGTCGCCGTCTCCGGCGCGGGGCGCTGGGTGGTGTCGTACTGGGCCGACAAGTCGTCCTCGACCACCGACTGGCTGCCGCCTGCCGCCGTGGCGGTGCGCGACGAGACGATCGGCACCAGCGGTGGGCACATCGACGCCCTGCTGGCCGACGGCGGCGGACCGGCTGCCGAGGGGACGGCGCCCGCGCTGACCGCCTCCACCGACGCCGCCAGCCGGGCCGCGACGATCACCGTGGTGCTGCAACCGGGGTGACCGAGGCGGTCCTGACCTGCCGCGTTCTCCGGACAGCACGCGGTCGCCGACGTACGCTCCAGCGCCATGAACAGCCGTCGAATTGCCGCCGTCCTCGCCGCCGCGCTGCTGGCGCCCGCCTCGCTCGCGCTGGCCGGGCCCGCCGACGCGGCCGGTCCGAAGACCTACCGGAACTGCACGGCCCTCAACAAGGCCTACCCGCACGGCGTCGGCAAGCCCGGCGCGGTGGACAAGACCTCGGGCACGAAGGTCACCGACTTCACGCGCAACGCCAAGCTCTACAAGGCCAATGCCAAGAGCGACCGTGACAAGGACGGGATCGCCTGCGAGAAGGCCTGAGCCCGACGTGCGGGTCAAGCGTCGGCGGCGGCGGCCTGCTCCGTGGTGTCGCCGGCGGTGCTCAACCGACCGCCCGTGTCCTCGAGGTGCGCGCGGACGAACCAGTGGAACAGCTCGAGCTGCTCGGTCTGCGCGATGAACATGTCCTGGGTGACCAGGTCCAGGTCGTCCAGCTCCTTGATCCCGTCGCGGTACGTCGAGATCACGCCCTGGTAGACGATGTCGAGCGCGGCGAGGTGCTGCTGGGTGGTGCCGCGGCCGATGCCGTAGTCGTCCCAGGCCCGGCGCTCGACCAGGCCACCGGGAGTTCCCTGGGGCGAGCCGCCGAGGGTCGCGACCCGTTCGGCGAGCGCATCGGCGAAGCCACGGACCGTGTCGACCTGAGGGTCGATCATCTCGTGGACGGCGATGAAATGCGGCCCGACGACGTTCCAGTGCACGTGCTTGAGCGTCAGGTGGAGGTCGGTGCACGCGTCCAGACGGCTCTGCAGGAGTTCGACGACGCGCGCGGCCGCCTTCTCGTCGAGACCGGGCGTGGTGAAGTGCAGGGTGGGGGTGGATGCCATGGTCCTGAGGTACGCGATCGACGAGCGTTCAGACGGTCGGGCGGCGGGGCGTCGAACTGCCGCGCGGGACCCCCAGCCGGCTCGGTACGATCGTGACCGGTGCGCCGTCCGGTCGCGCCGCCACCCGTGAACCACTCGAGGGAGTCCTTCCGTGCCCGACATCAAGGTCGCCGTACTCAGTCCTGACGCGCGCCAGGAGGAGACGGTCACGGAGGGCACCAAGGCCTGGGAGCTGTTCCGCGACGACGCCGACGTGATCGCCGCCCGCGTCGGCGGCCAGCTCAAGGACCTCTCCTACCCGCTGGTCGACGGCGACGAGGTGGAGGGCGTCCTGATCGGCAGCCCCGACGGCCTCGACATCCTGCGGCACTCCACCGCCCACGTGCTGGCGCAGGCCGTGCAGCAGGTGTTCCCCGACGCCAAGCTCGGCATCGGCCCGCCGATCCAGGACGGCTTCTACTACGACTTCGACGTCGAGACCCCGTTCGTGCCCGAGGACCTGGTCAAGCTCGAGACGGCGATGCGCAAGATCATCAAGGAGAACCAGCGCTTCGAGCGCCGGGTCACCACCGACGAGGACGCGCTGGTCGAGCTCGCCGACGAGCCCTACAAGATCGAGCTGATCGGTCTCAAGGGCTCGGCCGCGGACGCCGCGGAAGGCGCGTCCGCCGAGGTCGGCGCGGGCGAGCTGACGATCTACGACAACCTCAACCGCAAGGGCGAGGTCGCGTGGAAGGACCTCTGCCGGGGGCCGCACCTGCCGACCACCAAGCGGATCCCCGCGTTCAAGCTGATGCGGAGCGCGGCGGCCTACTGGCGCGGCGACGAGAAGAACAAGCAGCTCCAGCGCATCTACGGCACCGCGTGGCCGAGCAAGGACGAGCTCGACGCCCACCTGCACCGCCTCGAGGAGGCTGAGCGCCGCGACCACCGCAAGCTCGGTCGCGAGCTCGACCTGTTCTCGTTCCCCGACGAGATCGGCTCCGGCCTGCCGGTCTTCCACCCCAAGGGCGGCGTGATCAAGCGGGAGATGGAGGACTATGTCCGCCGGCGCCACATCGAGGAGGGCTTCTCGTACGTCGGCACGCCGCACATCTCCAAGGACGGGCTGTTCCACACCTCGGGCCACCTGCCGCACTACGCAGACACGATGTTCCCGCCGATGGAGTTCGAGGGCGCGAACTACCAGCTGAAGGCGATGAACTGCCCGATGCACAACCTGATCTTCAGCAGCCGCGGGCGCTCCTACCGCGAGCTGCCGCTGCGCCTGTTCGAGTTCGGCAGCGTCTACCGCTACGAGAAGTCCGGCGTCATCCACGGCCTCACCCGCGTGCGCGGCTTCGCCCAGGACGACTCGCACTCCTACTGCACCCCCGAGCAGGCGCCCGACGAGGTCAAGCACCTGCTGAACTTCATGCTCAGCGTGCTGCGCGACTTCGGCCTCGACGACTTCTACCTCGAGCTGTCGACGCGCGACGACGCCAAGGCCGACAAGTTCATCGGCAGCGACGAGGACTGGGCGACGGCGACCGCGATCCTCGAGCAGGTCGCCACTGAGTCCGGCCTCGAGCTCGTCCCCGACCCGGGCGGCGCGGCGTTCTACGGCCCGAAGATCTCGGTCCAGGCCAAGGACGCCATCGGCCGCACCTGGCAGATGGGCACGGTCCAGTACGACTTCAACCAGCCGGCGCGGTTCGGCCTGGAGTACACCGCCTCCGACGGCTCCAAGCAGCAGCCGGTGATGATCCACTCGGCGAAGTTCGGCTCGATCGAGCGCTTCCTCGGGGTGCTCGTCGAGCACTACGCCGGCGCCTTCCCTCCGTGGCTGGCCCCGGTGCAGGTCGTCGGCATCCCCGTGGCCGACGCGTTCACCGACTACCTCTACGAGGTCACCAGCCAGCTCAAGGCACGGGGGATCCGGGTCGAGGTCGACGAGTCCGACGACCGGTTCCAGAAGAAGATCCGCAACGCGCAGCTGCAGAAGATCCCGTTCATGCTCATCGCCGGTGGTGAGGACGTCGAGAAGGGCGCGGTCAGCTTCCGCTACCGCGACGGGCGCCAGGACAACGGCGTCCCGATCGACGAGGCCGTCGCCCGCGTGGTCGCCGCGGTCGAGTCGCGCGAGCAGGTCTGAGCGATGGAGGCCGGCGGTCGCCGGGCGGCGCTCGCCTGCGTCGCCGCGGCGCTGGCCGCGGTCCTCACCGGCTGCGGCGGGTCCACGCCCTCGGGCGCCCCGCCGCTCCCGCCGGTCAGTACGCCGACCGCCACCGACACGGCGGTCGACGGCGCGCCCGGCGGTGACGCGGGTGACCCCGGCGCCGACGCGAGCGACCTCGCCAAGCTGGCCGAGCAGGCCGCCCGCGGGGCGAGCCGGGGGCCGACCAGCGACATCGCGCCCCGGGACGGGGAGGTGCTCGGCGGCGACGTGAGCTGGCCCCAGTGCCCGCCCGGAACCGGCATCCCGGAGAAGCAGGGCAAGGGGCTGCCGATGCCCCTGCCCGAGGCCGAGTACGTCGTCCTCGGCCTCACCAACGGCCCCGGCTTCACCCCCAACCCGTGCCTGGCCGACCAGGTCGCGTGGGCCAAGGCCAACGACGTCCTCGTCTCCGTCTACGCCGTCTCCAGCTTCCCCAGCAAGCAGACCCTGCAGGAGTACGGTGCAGACGGTCCGTACGAGGCCACCGACCGGCTCGGGCGGCTGCGCAACGTCGGCTACCAGCAGGCGCGCTACAACATCGGCACCATGGGCCAGGTCGGCGTGGTCAGCCCGATCGTGTGGATCGACGTCGAGCCGGTGCCGAACTTCGACTGGAGCGCCGACCTGCAGGCCAACGCCGCCGTCATCGAGGGCGTGGCCCGGGGCTACTCCGACGCCGGCTTCGCGATCGGCGTCTACTCCACGCCCAGCCTGTACCGCCGCGTCGTCGGGAACCTGAGCCTCGGCGGCGTGCCCGAGTGGCGAGCCGCTGGACAGACCTCGCGGGCGGAGGCGCTCAACCGGTGCGGCCCCGACTGGTCCATCCAGGGCGGGACGGCCGTCATGGGGCAGTGGGTGGAGGGACAACGCGACCTGAACCTGACCTGCCCGGGGATCGCGGCCGACCTCGGCCGCTGGTTCCACCGGTTCTCGTGACCGGACGCGACCCCGTGGGACGGCGTGAGAGGGTTTCCCCATGACCTCGGACGGTGCGGAGACCGAGCAGCTCGACGGGCGTCGGCGGCGCTGGCAGGAGCACAACCAGGTGCGCCGCCAGGTGATCATCGACGCCGCGGTCGCCGTGCTCGAGCATCAGGCGCCGGGGGAGGAGTTCCAGGTCCAGGCCGTGGCCGACGAGGCCGGCATGAGCCGCACCGTCATCTACCGCCACTTCGAGGACCGCTCCGACCTCGACCGCGCCGTGCAGCGGGCGATCTGCGACCAGCTCGGGGTCGAGCTGCTCCCCGCCCTGTCCTACGACGGCACGCCGGACCAGATCATCCACCGCATGGTCGGCAGCTTCGTGCGCTGGGCCGAGGCGCACCCGACGCTGTACTGGTTCGCCGAGCGCGACCTCGCCGGCTGGGGCCCGAGCCCGCTGAGCCGGGCGGTCGAGCAGGTCGCCGAGGGCATCGAGGGGATCATGGCGATCGTGGTCGCGGCGCTCGGCGTCGAGCTCAGCGACGACGACCGCGCGGGCCTGGACCCGTGGGTCTTCGGCATGATCGGCGCGGTCTTCGCCGCGGTCCGGCGGTGGCTCGAGCGCGATCGGCGCGAGCCGGGGATCGAGGCCTGCATCGCGATCCTGTCGGAGTCGATCTGGCTGCAGATCAACGGCATGGCGCTCGCGCGCGGACTCAACCTCCCCGACCTCCCCGTCGCCGACCTGCTCCAGACGCTCGGCCCGGCCGAGGATCCGTCCCGCATGGCCGGTGCCTCCGAGGGCGGCGCATGAACCCGCCCGTCACCGGGCCCGACGGGCTCGACCGGTTGTGGACCCCGCACCGGATGGCCTACGTCCGCGGCGACACCGGGGACACCGGCGACTCGGCGCCCGCCCACGCGGACCCGCGCCCTGCCTGCCCGTTCTGCCGGATCACCGCCGACCCGGCCACCTCCACCGACGACGAGCTGGTCGTGGTGCGGGGCCGGACGGCGTACGTCGTGCTCAACCTCTACCCCTACAACCCGGGCCACCTGATGGTGCTGCCCTACCGCCACGTCGCCGACTACCTCGACCTCGACGACGAGGAGACCGACGAGGTGACCGCGCTGACCAAGGCGGCGCTGCGCGCGATCCGCGCGGTCTCCCAGCCGCACGCCTTCAACGTGGGACTCAACCTCGGCGGCGCCGCCGGCGGCTCGCTGTCCGGGCACCTGCACCAGCACGTCGTGCCGCGTTGGTCCGGCGACGCGAACTTCATGACCGTGATCGGCGGCACCAAGACCCTGCCGCAGCTGCTGGGGGAGACCCGCGACCTGCTCGCGGCGGCCTGGCAATAGGGCCCCCGAAGTGACCATCGAGTAGGTTCCTGACCCGTGTTGGATCGCTTCAAGGAGTTCTGGGCCGGGACCGTGCTGCACCCCGTGGTGCGGCTCTTCATCCGGCTGGGCATCAGCCCCGACGCGGTGACCCTGGTCGGCACCCTCGGCGTCAGCGCGGGCGCCCTGATCTTCTTCCCGCAGGGCGAGCTGCTGATCGGCGTCCTGTTCATCACGGCATTCGTGTTCAGCGACCTCATCGACGGCCGGATGGCTCGCGAGACCGGCCAGGTCTCGAAGTTCGGTGCCTTCTGGGACTCGACCCTCGACCGGATCGGCGACGGCGCGATCTTCGGTGGCCTCGCGCTCTACTTCGCCGGCACCGGCAAGGACCAGGGGGACAGCTACCTCTACCTCTGCGTCACCCTCTGGTGCCTGGTCATGGGCTCGGTCACCTCCTACGCCCGGGCCCGCGCCGAGTCCCTCGGCATGGACGCCAAGGGCGGGCTCGCCGAGCGTGCCGACCGGCTGGTCTCGATCCTCGTGATGACCGGCCTCGGGGCGCTGCTCGACCTGCCGATCCTGATGTTCGTGACGCTCTGGGCCCTGGCCCTCGCCAGCACCTACACGGTGGTCTTCCGGGTGCTGAAGGTACGCCGGCAGGCGCTCGCCGCGCCGGTCGATCCGGCGGATTCCTGAGGGACCGTCCGCGGGACATCCCCGGGGTCGGAACGCGGCGGGTCCCGCCGTACGATTGAGCACATGAGCGAGCAGCAGGAGCACGGCACCACTCGGGTCAAGCGCGGCATGGCCGAGATGCTCAAGGGTGGCGTCATCATGGACGTGGTGACCCCGGAGCAGGCGAAGATCGCCGAGGACGCCGGCGCGGTCGCCGTCATGGCGCTGGAGCGGGTCCCCGCGGACATCCGTGCCCAGGGCGGCGTGTCGCGGATGAGCGACCCCGACATGATCGACGGCATCATCGAGGCCGTCTCGATCCCGGTGATGGCCAAGGCCCGGATCGGCCACTTCGCCGAGGCGCAGGTGCTGCAGTCGCTGGGCGTCGACTACATCGACGAGTCCGAGGTGCTGACCCCGGCCGACTACGCCAACCACATCGACAAGTGGGCCTTCACGGTTCCCTTCGTCTGCGGTGCGACCAACCTCGGTGAGGCGCTGCGCCGGATCACCGAGGGCGCGGCCATGATCCGCTCCAAGGGCGAGGCGGGCACGGGCGACGTGTCCAACGCGGTCACCCACATGCGCACCATCCGCGCCGAGATCCGCCGGCTGGGCTCGCTGGCCGAGGACGAGCTGTACGTCGCCGCCAAGGAGCTCCAGGCGCCGTACGACCTGGTGGTCGAGGTCGCGCGCACCGGCAAGCTGCCGGTGGTGCTGTTCACCGCGGGCGGCATCGCCACGCCGGCCGACGCCGCGATGATGATGCAGCTCGGTGCCGAGGGCGTGTTCGTCGGCTCGGGCATCTTCAAGTCCGGCAACCCGGCCCAGCGGGCCGAGGCGATCGTGAAGGCGACGACCTTCCACGACGACCCCGACGTGGTCGCGAAGGTCTCCCGCGGGCTGGGCGAGGCGATGGTCGGCATCAACGTCGACGAGCTCCCGGTGGGCCACCGGCTCGCCGAGCGTGGCTGGTGAGCTGAGCTCGGTATCCCGGGCGCTGGTGCGGCGGACGCCGCACCAGTAGCACCGGACGTGTCGACCGGCGTGGTCCGAAGGGACTATGGTGCCGTCGCGAGGGGGTCCTAATTCCCCACTTCCCTGCTCTGGCCGGGCCCTTGGTCCCGCAGGGGCCCTGGTCGGGCCGCCGAAGCGTAGTCTCGATTTCGCCCCAGGAGGGGTGAGGCCGAGCCGTCGGGTTGCCGCTGGTCGGCCGTGATCTAGGGGATCGTGGAGGGACGTCGCTATGAACAAGACCGCCAAAGGTGCACTCGCCGCGGGCGCTGCCGCCGTACTGCTGATGGGCGGCGCCGGCACGCTCGCCTTCTGGACGGACACGGCGACCGTCGAGGGGACCGACATCGCCAGCGGCCACCTGAAGCTCGACGCCTCGTCCTGTACCACGGCATCGTGGCTGCTCGACGATGACAGCGTGTACGACGGCAGCCAGCTGCTGATCCCGGGCGACACCCTGACCAAGAACTGCAATGTCGTCGTCGACATCGCCGGCGAGCACCTCGACCAGATCGACCTCGACGTGACGGTCCCGACCGACGTGACGGGCGATCAGGACCTGATCGACGAGCTCAGCGCCACCGCGACGGTCGGCGGCGGCACGGCCGACAACGTGGCGGTGACGGACGGTCAGCCCCTGGCTGTGGCGATCACGGTCACCTGGCCCTACGGCATCGAGGACAACGACTCCAATGTGGCGGCCGGGCTGACCGCCGCGCTCGGCGACATCACCGTGGTGGCCACCCAGGACCACCTGAACGACGCCAACTGATCGCCGCTCGGGTCTGCAGATCGGGGGCGCCCATGGCCGGCTGGCTGGGCCGCGTCGCCGCGTGGCTGGTGATCCTCGGGGTGTGCGCCGTGCTGTCGGTGACGGTGCTGATCCCGAGGCTGGCCGGCGCGACGCCGTACACGGTCCTGACCAGCTCGATGACGCCGGATCTGCCGCCGGGCACGCTGGTGGTCGTGCGGCCGCAGCCGGCGAGCGAGATCGGGCTGGGGGACATCATCACCTTCCAGCTCGAGTCCGGGAAGGCGCCCGTCGCCACGCACCGCGTCGTGGCGGTGTCCAACACCCCCGACGGTGAGCCGATCTTCCGGACCCAGGGCGACGCGAACGACGCGCCCGACCAGGCGTGGGTCCGCCCGGTCCAGATCAAGGGACGCGCCTGGTACGTCGTCCCGTACCTCGGTCACCTCAACAACCTGTTGACCGGCCGGCAACGTCAGATGGGCGTCTACCTCGTGGCCGGCGCCCTGTCGGCCTACGCGGCCTACATGTTCGCCAGCGCCCTGCTGGGCCGTTCCCGCCGGAAGGAGGAGCTCGTCCCATGATGCGCATCGCCGCCCTGCTCGGGGCCGTGCTCCTCGTCGTCGGTCCGGTCGGTCCCGCCCGCGCTGACCGGGGCACGGACGTCGACGCGGTGCAGGTGAGCAGCGACGGCCGCACCTGGAGCGACCGGCTGCGCCAACCGCTGTTCGATCCCGGCTTCAGGTGGGTGCCGGGGGACCGCGAGGTGCGGTCGTTCTGGGTGCGCAACAACGGGCCG
The DNA here is from genome assembly GCF_019192965.1 of Nocardioides daeguensis. Classification (GTDB taxonomy): domain Bacteria; phylum Actinomycetota; class Actinomycetes; order Propionibacteriales; family Nocardioidaceae; genus Nocardioides; species Nocardioides daeguensis. The sequence goes on along the minus strand of NZ_JAHTKU010000008.1, from coordinate 229,351 downwards.
TCCGAGGCCCTGCTGCGCGTCGACATCACCACCGACAACGGGGGGCTCCTCAGCGACGAGGACGTCGAGCTGGCGCTCCGGGTCGACGACGGGCCCTGGGCGGAGTTGCCGGGCGGCGCGGACGCCACCGGTCTCATCGAGGACGCGCTCGCCCAACGGGAACGGGTCCGCGTGGACGTCCGGATCGACTTCCGCTGGGCCTCTCCGAACGCTTCGATGTCCGAGCGGGCGGGGTTCGCGCTGGTCGTGAACCTGCGCGAGGCCCCCGACGTCGCCGGCGAGCGCGACGACGATCATGACGCCCTGCCGGCGACCGGGAGCGAGGCCGAGCTGTGGCTGATCGTGCTCGGCGCGGCGATGGTCGGTAGCGGGGTCGCCCTCGTCGCCGGCCGTCGGGGAGGAGGGCTGCGTCATGGCTAGCGACGTCGCCCGCGCCCGGCACCGCCGCTCGGCCTGGCGCTCCTGGCTCGGCCGGGGCCGGACCAGGGCGCTGCTCTCGCTCGGGATCCTCCTTGCGTTCGGCGCGGTCGGCACCTCGGCGTACTGGACCGACACGGCGACGGTCACGGGCTCGACCATCACCTCGGGCAGCATGGACCTGCAGGTCGCCCAGACCACCGCCGGACCGTGGGGCGCCGTGGGCACCGATACCGCCTACAGCGCCTCCCACATCACCATCAGCGACCTGACCCCGTCGGAGGCCTACGCGTTCCCCCTCGCCGTGCGCAACGTGGGCGCCGCCGACTTCACCTATGGCGCCACGGCCACGCAGGGAGCCTCGCCCGCCTGGGGCTTCGTCGACACCCCCATCACCGTGCAGGTCTTCGCCGGGTCGCCGGTGACCACCGACACGACATACCCGATCCAGCAGACCTGCAGCGGGACGCAGCTCGCCGCCGCGGCGACGGTCACGACCGGCGACACGACAGTGATCCCCAACACCCGACGCCTCGACAAGGGCGTGACCGACGCCCAACTGTGCGTGCTGGTGAGCATGGTCTCGACCGCCGACAACTCCAACCAGGGCAAGCAGGGACAGATCCGGCTGGACCTCGCCGCGACCCAGGTGACGTCATGAGTCGCCTGCGCAGCCTGCTGCTGAGCCTCGGTGCGATCGTGGGGTCGCTCTGTGTGCTGGTCGCGATCGGCGGGGTGGTCGCCGGGGTCAACCCGCTGGTCTTCCGCTCCGGCTCGATGGGGCCGGACATCCCCGCGGGCGCCCTGGGCTTCTCGCGGCCGGTACCGGCCACCGACCTTGCCGTGGGCGACGTGGTGTCGGTGCTGACCTCGGACCGCACGCGGGTCACCCACCGGATCGTCGACATCGCCGGCACGGGGGAGACCCGGTCGCTGACCCTGCAGGGCGACGCCAACGGCACGCCCGACACCGAGACCTACCAGGTCGGCCGCACCGACCGGCTGTTCTGGTCCGTGCCCCTGCTGGGGTACGCCGTCGCGTGGCTCGGCAGCCCCCTGGGGTTGTTCCTGCTGGGTGGCGTGGTGCTCGGCCTGCTCGCGGTGATCTTCAAGCGCCGGCCGCAGGGCGGCAAGCGGCGCGCGACGGCTCTGATGGCGGCGCCGGTCGCGGTCGCGGTCGTGGTGGCCTCGACCACCGGCACCGCAGCGGCCTTCACCGACACCGCGCCGACCAGCAGCGGCACGCTCACCGCCCACACCGTGATCTCCCAGGCGGCACCCGTCTGCAGCAACGAGGGCGGCATCCTCGGGCTGCTCGGCTACTCGGAGTTGACCTGGTCCCACGTCGACACCCGCTACGAGTACGCCTACACGGCCACCCGGGTCAGCACCGGCGCCGTCGTCGCCACCGGGACGATCACGCCGGCCGGGCCGGCGAACTCGTCGGTGACCCTGGACATCACCGCGGCGCTGCTCAGCTTGACCCTCGGCAATGTGGACTTCGATGTCACGATCCGCTCGCGGCTCACGCAGACGTCCAGCTGGGTCGCCGCGACCGCCACCGTGTCCCGGGTCCACAGCGTCAACCTGCTGGTCGGACTCAGCGTCCGGTGCGGGCCCGCCTGAGCCGAGGCCTTAGGGTTGGCGCCGTGGCGGCCGTCGGAGTCTTCGCCCTGCAGGGCGACGTGCGTGAACACCTCGCGGTCCTGACCGCCCTCGGCGCCGAGGCGTTCCCGGTCCGCCGTCCGGCCGAGCTCGCCCGCTGCGACGGGCTGGTGCTGCCCGGCGGGGAGTCGACCACGATGGCGAAGTTGGCCCGCGCCTTCGAGCTGCTCGAGCCGCTGCGGGAGCGGATCAAGGACGGCATGCCGACCTTCGGCACCTGCGCCGGGATGATCCTGCTCGCCGACCGGATCGTGGGCGGCACCCACGACCAGGAGACCCTCGGTGGGCTCGACGTGACGGTGCGGCGCAACGCGTTCGGCCGCCAGGTCGACTCGTTCGAGGACGACCTGCCGTTCGTCGGTCTGCCCGACCCCGTGCACGCCGTCTTCATCCGCGCACCCTGGGTCGAGCGCACCGGCCCCGACGTCGAGGTGCTCGCCGAGGCGCAGGGCCACCCGGTCGCCGTACGCCAGGGGCACCTGATGGCGACCTCCTTCCACCCGGAGGTCGACGGGGACGGCCGGGTGCACCGCTGCTTCCTCGACCTGGTGGGCTGACCCCGAGTTCAGCCGGCGTTCTCGCCGCCGTCGCCCCGGTGACGCCCCGGCAGGCGATGGTCGGCGGGTGCGCCAGCAGTGGGTCGACGGGACGCGCGGACTGTGTGTCGTCGCCGTGGTCCTGTTCCATGCCGAGCTGACCGCCGGACCGCTGCCATGGCTCTCGGAGACCAACCAGGAGCTGGCGCGCGCGCGGATGCCGCTGCTGATGGGACTCTCCGGGATGCTCCTTGCACGCTCGCTGGCCAAGGGCGCACGCCGCCACGTCGTCGGCAAGCTGCGGGCCGTGCTGTGGCCGTATGCCGTCTGGGCCACCCTCGACCTCACCCACGTCGTGGCCGACCGGCTGGTCGCCGGCCAGCCGCTGCCACCCGACCTCGCCCGGCTCGCCGTCTACAACCCGGCCGGCTACCTGTGGTTCCTCGCCTTCCTGTTCTGCTACCACCTGCTCGCCACGCCGCTGCCGCCCTGGCTGCGCAGCGTCGCGGGGCCGGCGCTCGTGCTCCTCGGCGGCTCCATCGAGTCGACCGACCTGCACCGCTTCGTCACCCTGGCCGGCTGGTTCCTCGTCGGTGACCTGCTCGGTCGGGTGGTCGGGCCGCGGGTCCCGGCAGCGGTGGCGGCGCTGGCGGCCCGGACCCGCTGGGGCGCGCTCGCCTCGGTCGGGCGGCACTCGGTCGTCTACTACGCCTGCCACCTCGTCGTCATGGTGTACGCCGTCCGCCTGGTCCACCGCGCCGGCCTGCACGACCCGCGCCTGGCGGTGCCGCTCGCGGTCGCCGTACCGCTGGCGGTGGGGGCGCTGCTCGTGCACCTGCGCCGTCACCGCTGGGTGGACGCGCTGTTCGTGTGGCCCCGGGTAGAATCCACGGCCGTCACCGAGCACATCGGTGCGGCGGCGCCGCAGGCGGCGCCGGCGCGCACCTAGAGACAGAGGGACTGATGTCTGGCCACTCCAAGTGGGCAACCACGAAGCACAAGAAGGCCGCGATCGACGCCAAGCGCGGCAAGCTCTTCGCGAAGCTGATCAAGAACATCGAGATCGCCGCGAAGATGGGTGGCCCCGACCCCTCCGGCAACCCGACGCTGTTCGACGCCATCCAGAAGGCGAAGAAGCAGTCGGTGCCCAACAAGAACATCGACTCCGCGGTCAAGCGCGGTGGCGGTCTCGAGGGTGGCGGCGTCGACTACGAGACGATCATGTACGAGGTCTACGGCCCGCAGGGCGTCGCGCTTCTCGTCGAGTGCCTCACCGACAACCGCAACCGGGCCGCGATGGAGGTCCGCACCGCGGTCACCCGCAACGGCGGCACCATGGCCGACCCGGGCTCGGTCTCGCGCCTGTTCACCCGCAAGGGCGTGGTCGTCGTCGCCAAGGAGCAGGACGGCAAGGTCGTCTCCGAGGACGACCTGCTCGAGGCCACCCTCGACGCCGGCGCCGAGGAGGTCAACGACCTCGGCGACAGCTTCGAGGTCCAGTCCGAGGCCACCGACGTCGTCGCTGTCCGCACCGCCCTGCAGGACGCAAGCATCGACTACGACTCCGCCGAGGTGCAGTTCGTCGCCACGATGGACATCCCGGTCGCCGACCCGGCCGCCGCGGGCAAGGTGTTCAAGCTCGTCGACGCCGTGGACGACCTCGACGACGTGCAGAACGTCTTCTCCAACGCCGACATCCCCGACGAGGTCCTCGACCAGATCGAGGACTGACGACCCACGCGGCGAGCAAGTCGTCGCCGAGCGTCACGAGACCGGCGTGTCCCACCCCCGGGGCACGCCGGTCTCGTCTACCTTGGGTCCGAACACATGTTCGGGCGGAAGGTGGATGACGTGCGCGTGCTCGGGATCGACCCGGGGCTGACCCGCTGCGGCCTCGGCGTGGTCGAGGGCTCGCTCGGCCGGCCGCTGACGCTGGTCGACGTGAGCGTCGTGCGCACGTCGGCCCAGCTGAGTGTCCCCGAGCGGCTGGTCACCATCGAGAAGGGCATCGACGCCCGCCTCGACGAGTACCGCCCCGACGCCGTCGCCATCGAGCGGGTCTTCGCCCGCTCCGACGTCAGCACGATCATGGGCACCGCCCAGGCCGCCGGCATCGCGATGGTCTGCGCGGCCCGCCGCGGGCTGCCCGTGGCGCTGCACACCCCCAGCGAGGTCAAGGCCGCGGTCTCCGGCAACGGCCGCGCCGACAAGACGCAGGTCGGCTCGATGGTCGCGCGCATCCTGCGCCTCGACGCGGTCCCCAAGCCGGCCGACGCCGCCGACGCCCTGGCGCTGGCGATCACCCACATCTGGCGCGGCGGCTCCCAGGCGCGCATCGACGCGGCCCTGGCCGCCGCAGGAAGGAGGACGCGATGATCGCGTTCGTCCGCGGCCACGTCGCCGCCCTCACCCTGAACAGCGCCGTCGTCGAGGTCGGGGGAGTCGGCCTCGAGCTGATGTGCACCCCCGGCACCCTCGCCCAGCTGCGCACCGGTGCCACGGCCACGCTGCCCACCAGCATGATCGTCCGCGAGGACTCGCTGACCCTCTACGGCTTCGCCGACGAGGAGGAGAAGACGGTCTTCGAGCTCGTCCAGACCGCCTCCGGCGTCGGTCCGAAGCTCGCCCAGGCCATCGTCGCGGTGCTCTCGCCCGACGGCGTGCGCAACGCGATCGCGTCCGACGACGTCCGCACCCTGACCAAGGTGCCCGGCATCGGCCAGAAGGGCGCGCAGCGCATCATCCTCGAGCTCAAGGACCGCATCGGCGTCGCATCCGGCACGTCGGCGCCCGGCTCCGTCGCCGACACGGCCTGGCGCGACCAGGTCCACCAGGGCCTGGTCGGCCTCGGCTACAACGCCAAGGACGCCGACAAGGCGGTCGAGGCGGTCGCCGGCGAGGCGGGTGCGGCCCCCGACGTACGTGCTCTGCTGCGGGCGGCCCTGCGTTCCCTGTCCAAGGCGTGAGGCTGAGAGGCTGAGGCATGCCCTTCCACGAGGACGACCTGGAGGCGGCGGAGGACTTCCACCTCCGCTCGCTGACCGCCGCCGAGGCGGAGGGCGACGAGCGCGCGGTCGAGGCCGCCCTGCGCCCGCGCAGCCTCGACGAGGTGGTCGGGCAGTCCCGCGTCCGCGACCAGCTCGGCCTGGTCCTCGAGGCCGCCCGGCAGCGGGGGCGGGCGCCGGACCACGTGCTGCTCTCCGGGCCCCCGGGCCTGGGCAAGACCACGCTGGCGATGATCATCTCCCACGAGATGAACGCCCCGCTGCGGATCACCAGCGGCCCGGCGATCACCCACGCCGGCGACCTGGCGGCGATCCTCTCCGGCCTCAACGAGGGCGAGGTCCTCTTCGTCGACGAGATCCACCGGATGTCGCGCCCTGCCGAGGAGATGCTGTACCTCGCCATGGAGGACTTCCGGGTCGACGTCGTCATCGGCAAGGGTCCCGGCGCGACCGCGATCCCGCTGGAGCTGCCGCCGTTCACCCTGGTCGGGGCCACCACCCGCGCCGGCCTGCTGCCCGGCCCGCTGCGCGACCGGTTCGGCTTCACCGCCCATCTCGAGTTCTACGAGCCCGGCGAGCTCGACCGGATCGTGCGCCGCTCCGCCGACCTGCTCGGCGTCGACCTGGCCCCCGACGGCTCCGCCGAGATCGCCGGCCGCTCGCGCGGCACGCCGCGTATCGCCAACCGGCTGCTGCGCCGGGTCCGCGACTACGCCCAGGTCCGCGCCGACGGCGTCGTCACCCGTCCCGTCGCGGAGGCCGCACTCGACCTGTACGAGGTCGACGAGCTCGGCCTCGACCGGCTCGACCGCGCCGTCCTCGACGCGCTGTGCCGCCGCTTCGGCGGGGGGCCGGTCGGCGTCTCCACGCTGGCGGTCGCCGTCGGCGAGGAGCGCGAGACCGTGGAGGAGGTTGCCGAACCCTTCCTGGTCCGCAACGGCTTCCTCGCCCGCACCCCGCGCGGCCGGATCGCGACCGCCGCCGCCTGGGTGCACCTCGGGCTCACTCCACCCGCCCTGCCGTACGACGAGAGCGGGCCGACCCTCTTCGAGGACTGACCTGCACCGATCAGCATTTCCCCAGGGTCCCTGGCTACACTGACCGGCGGTCCCGGGGACGGCTTCGTCCTGCGGGGTCCGTCCGTGCCCTTTGGAGAGGTTTGTCTGTGAAAGACGCTGCGTCCCTGCTGCCGATCGTGGCGATCGCGGCCATCTTCTGGCTGCTGATCATCCGCCCCGCCTCGCGCCAGCGCAAGGAGGCCGCCTCCCTGCAGGCAGGCCTCGCCGTCGGCGACGACGTGATGCTGACCTCCGGCATCTTCGGCACCATCACGGGCGAGGCAGACGACCACCTCGAGCTCGAGATCGCCCCCGGAGTCGTGGTCCGGGTGGTGCGGGGCGCCGTTGCGTCCGTGCGCCGCGAGACCGAGCCGGAGACCTCCGAGACCTCCACGCCTGACCCGACCGACCGTCCCGACGATGAAGAGGAGCGCTGAGCATGGCGTCCCGCCGTCCGCGCCCTGGGCGCCACCTGATCGTCTTCTTCCTCGGTCTGGCCGTGCTCTACGGCCTGACCGCGCTCTCGCAGGCCGGGGTGAAGGACCCTGAGACGCCGTGGCGTCCCGCCCTCGGCCTGGACCTGCAAGGCGGCACCCGGATCACCCTGACCGCCGAGAAGACTCCCACCAAGGAGAACCTCGACGAGGCGCGCCGGATCATCGACCAGCGCGTCAACGGCTCCGGTGTCGCGGAGGCCGCGGTCACCACCCAGGGCGGCCGCAACATCGTGGTCGAGGTGCCCGGCAAGACCAAGAACCGCAGCCAGCTCGAGGAGACGGTCAAGCGCCAGGCGCAGCTCCGTTTCCGGCTGGTCGCCTGCTCCGACCAGCGCCCCGGCGCCTGTGAGACCTCCACCGCCGGCGTGGGCGACCCCAGCGGCATGGGCCTGGGCCGCGCGCCGCTCTCGCTCGCCGAGGACGACCCGACCGACGGCGCCACGGACGCCCCCACGGACGGTGCGACCGAGACCGCCACGGACACCGCGACCGGCACGCCGGCGACCGACGGCCCCACGGACGCCCCCGCCGACGTCCCGACCGGTACGCCGACCGCGGACGACCCGGGTGGCGACGGCAAGACGTGGACCGTGCAGGACGACATCGCCTGGTCCCGCAGCCCCGACCAGGCCGCGATCGCCGAGTTCGGCAAGTACACCTGCGACGCGAAGGGCGTGCTGCTCGACGCCGAGGGCAAGGCCGCCGACCTGGCGGACGACCCGGACCAGCCGCTGGTGTCCTGCTCCCAGCCCGAGGGCGGCATCAGCATCAAGTACCTGCTGAGCCGCTCGGTCGTCGAAGGCACCGAGCTCGACAACGCCGCCGCCGGCACCCCCCAGAACGGGGTCGGCTGGGAGGTGCAGATCGAGATGGGCAACAGCAAGGACCGCGCGCACCCCAAGGGTTCTGCCGGCGCCTCCTCGGACTTCGAGGCCGTCTCCCGGGCCTTCAACGGCACCGACGAGCAGTTCGCCATCGTGCTCGACGCCGTCACCATCTCGGCGCCGGTCATGAACGCCGTGATCACCGACGGCCGCTCGAGCATCTCCGGTGACTTCACCGAGCAGCAGGCGCTCGACCTGGCCAACAGCCTCAAGTTCGGTGCACTGCCGATCAAGTTCAACGACGACCAGACCTCCGTCGAGGAGATCGGGCCGTCCCTGGCCGGCAACCAGCTCTCCGCCGGTCTGACCGCGGGCGCGATCGGCCTCGTCCTGGTGATGCTCTACTGCCTCTTCTACTACCGCGGCCTCGGCCTGGTGGTGGTCAGCTCGCTGTTCGTGGCAGCGGCGATCACCTACGCGCTGGTGCTGCTGCTGAGCAAGACCGCCGGCTTCACCCTGACCCTGCCCGGCATCGCCGGTCTCGTCATCGCCGTCGGCATCACCGCCGACTCGTTCGTCATCTTCTTCGAGCGCATCCGTGACGAGATGCGCGAGGGCAAGTCGATGCGGGTCGCGGTCGAGACCGGATGGGCCCGGGCCCGGGTCACCCGGGTCGCGGCCAACACGGTCCAGATCCTCTCGGCATTGGTGCTCTACATCTTCGCGAGCGGCGCGGTGAAGGGCTTCGGCTTCGCGCTCGGCCTGACCACGCTCATCGACCTCGCGGTGCTGTTCTGGTTCACCAAGCCGATGGTGTCGTGGCTCGCGCAGTTCAAGGCCTTCAACTCCGGGCACAAGCTGTCCGGCCTCAGCAAGGAGACGCTGGGCATGGACATCACGCCCTCCCGCCCCGGTCGCACCGCCGTCGCCGGAGGTGACGCCTGATGGGCAAGATGTCCCGGCTCGGCAACGAGCTCTACCAGGGCCGCAAGTCGATCAACTTCGTCGGCAAGCCGTGGCTCTTCTACGCCATCTCCGGCGCGCTCGTCGCGGCCGCGGTGCTGGTCCTCTTCCTCAAGCCGCTCAACATGGGCGTCGAGTTCACCGGCGGTACGACGGTGTCGGTCCCGGTGGGCGCCGGCAAGGCCACCCAGTCGGCGGCCGACGACCTGCGCACCAAGGTGGCCGACTCCGGTATCCAGAACGCCGAGAACCCCGTCGTCACGACCGAGGGCGACTCGTCGCTGGTGATCCAGGTCGAGAACCTCAGCGAGGAGCAGCGCGGCGAGATCTCCGCGCTCGTGCACGACGAGTTCCCCACGGTCGACGCGGGTGACCTGTCGGTGCAGGACATCGGCCCCAGCTGGGGCCAGGAGGTCGCCAAGCGCGCCGCGCTCGGCGTCGGCATCTTCTTGTTCCTCGTCGTCTTGTTCATCTGGGGCTACTTCCGCGAGTGGCGGATGTCGGTGGCCGCGTTCATCGCGCTGGTCCACGACGTCATGCTGACCGTCGGCGTCTACGCCCTGTCCGGCTTCCAGGTGACGCCGGCCGCCGTGACCGGTGTGCTCGCGATCCTCGGCTTCTCGCTCTACGACACGGTCGTCGTGTTCGACAAGATCAAGGAGAACACCACGGTTCTCCGCAAGAACACGCAGTCCTACGCCGACGCGGCCAACCTCGCGGTCAACCAGACCCTGGTGCGCTCGATCAACACCTCGATCGTCGCGCTCATCCCGATCGGCGCGATCCTCTACGTCTCGGCCGTCCAGCTCGGTGCCAGCTCGCTGCAGGACCTCGCCCTGGCCCAGTTCGTCGGCATGGGCGTCGGCGTCTACTCCTCGGTCATGCTCGCCCCGCGCGTCCTGGTCCACCTGAAGATGCAGGAGACCGAGATGCAGATCCAGGCGCGTCGCGCCAAGGCCAAGCAGCGCGCGCTCGCCGACCGGTACGCCTCGGTTCCCGCCGCGACCGACGAGGCGCCCGTCGCCGGCCGCCGCGGCGAGGACCCCGACTCGATCCCGGACGAGCTCCTCGACGAGGAGTTCGAGGTGGAGGTCGACGACACGCCGGGTCCCCGTCGTACCGCTCCCAACAGGGGGGCCGTGGGCAAGGGCCGCGTGGTGCCGACCCCCAGCCGCCCGGTCAACGAGAGCGGCAGCTCGGGCCGCAAGCAGCCGGTGCGCCAGGCCCGGTCCAAGCGCGGCAAGAAGTAGCGCCGTGCCCGTTCTCGACGTCCGTGCCCGGGCGGTCGACGCCCTGACCCGGCTGGTCCGCGACATCCCGGACTTCCCTGAGCCCGGCATCGTCTTCAAGGACATCACGCCGCTGCTGGCCGACGCGGCCGGCTTCGGCGCGGTCGTCGAGGCGATGGCCGCGGCCGGGCGCGACGAGAGCGGCGCGGTCGTCGTCGACAAGGTCGTCGGGATGGAGGCCCGCGGGTTCATCCTCGCGGCCCCCGTCGCGCTGGCACTCGGCGTCGGCTTCGCACCGGTCCGCAAGGCCGGCAAGCTCCCGCACGACACCCACCAGGCCGACTACTCCCTCGAGTACGGCGAGGCGGTGCTCGAGCTCCACCAGGACGCCGTCGCGCCGGGCGACCGGGTCCTCCTCGTCGACGACGTGCTCGCCACCGGCGGCACCGCGGCGGCGACCTGCGACCTGGTCCGGCGCTGCGGCGCGGAGCCGGTCGGCTTCGCCGTACTGATGGAGCTCGGCTTCCTCGACGGACGCGCCGCCCTCGGCGACGTTGCCGTGCAGGCGCTGCAGAGGGTCTGAGGCCCGCACTAGACTGCGACCATGACCGAGGAGCGCACGACGCCACGAGTGCCGACGGCGCCCACCCCGGTCCCCAGCGAGCCCGGCGGCGGTCGTGGTGTCCGCGCCCGGCTGGCCCGGATGGGCAGCCGGGGCCAGGTCTCCAATCCGGTCCTCGAGCCGCTGTTCCGGGCCGTGCGGGCCAACCACCCGAAGGCCGACCTGCCGCTGCTGGAGCGCGCCTACCTGACCGCCGAGCGCCTGCACGCCGAGCAGAAGCGCAAGAGCGGCGACCCCTACATCACCCACCCGCTCGCGGTCACCACGATCCTCGCCGGCATCGGCATGACCGAGCCGACCCTGGTGGCCGCGCTCCTGCACGACACGGTCGAGGACACGCCGTACACCCTCGAGGAGTGTCGCCGCGACTTCGGTGACGAAGTCGCGCTGCTCGTCGACGGCGTGACCAAGCTCGACAAGGTCGTCTACGGCGACTCGGCCAACGCCGAGACGATCCGCAAGATGATCGTCGCGATGTCGCGCGACATCCGGGTCCTCGTCATCAAGCTCGCCGACCGGCTCCACAACATGCGGACACTGCGCTTCGTCAAGCAGGACACCCAGGAGCGCAAGGCCCGCGAGACACTCGACATCTACGCCCCGCTGGCCCACCGGCTGGGCATGAACACCATCAAGTGGGAGCTCGAGGACCTCGCGTTCGCGACCCTCCACCCCAAGATCTACGACGAGATCGTCCGCCTGGTCGCCGAGCGCGCGCCGTCGCGCGACTCCTTCCTCGCCGAGGTGATCTCCCAGGTCGAGAAAGACCTGCGCGAGGCCAAGATCAAGGCGACGGTGACCGGCCGGCCGAAGCACTACTACTCGATCTACCAGAAGATGATCGTCGGCGGTCGCGACTTCTCCGACATCTACGACCTCGTCGGCATTCGCATCCTCGTGGAGGAGGACCGTGACTGCTACGGCGTCCTCGGCGTGCTCCACTCGCGCTGGAACCCGGTCCTGGGCCGGTTCAAGGACTACGTCGCGATGCCGAAGTTCAACATGTACCAGTCGCTGCACACCACGGTCATCGGCCCGCAGGGCAAGCCCGTCGAGATGCAGATCCGCACCTTCGCGATGCACCGTCGCGCGGAGTACGGCGTGGCGGCGCACTGGAAGTACAAGGAGGACGGCCGAGCCGGCAACGACACCGACCGGCCCGGCGACCTCGACGACATGAGCTGGGTGCGCCAGCTGCTCGACTGGCAGAGCGAGGTCGAGGACCCGGGGGAGTTCCTCGAGTCGCTGCGCTTCGAGATCAACCAGGCCGAGACCTACGTCTTCACCCCGCGAGGCGACGTGATCGCCCTGCCGTCCGGCTCCACCCCCGTCGACTTCGCGTACGCCGTGCACACCGAGGTCGGCAACCGCACCATCGGTGCCCGGGTCAACGGTCGCCTCGTCCCGCTCGAGTCCACCCTCGAGAACGGCGACGTGATCGAGGTCTTCACCTCCAAGGCCGAGGGCGCCGGCCCCTCGCGCGACTGGCTGAACTTCGTGAAGTCCCAGCGCGCCCGGTCCAAGATCCGCCAGTGGTTCACCAAGGAGCGTCGCGAGGAGGCGATCGAGCGCGGCAAGGACGAGATCGCCAAGCTGATGCGCAAGGAGGGCCTGCCCCTCAAGCGGCTGCTCTCCCACGACTCGCTGACGCTCGTCGCGTCGGCGTTCCGGCTGACCGACGTCAGCGCGCTCTACGCCGCGGTCGGCGAGGGCAACCTGGGCGCGCAGACCGTGGTCCGCAAGGTGATCGAGCTCCACGGCGGCGACGAGGGGGCTCAGGAGGACCTCGCGGAGGCCGTCACCATCACCGGCCGGCGGGGCCGTCCCCGCCGCCCGACGAGCGGTGGCGCCGGCGTCATCGTCACCGGCTCACCCGACGTCTGGGTCAAGCTGGCCAAGTGCTGCACCCCGGTCCCGCCCGACACCATCCTCGGCTTCGTCACCAAGGGCGGGGGAGTCTCGGTGCACCGCAAGGACTGCACCAACGCCGCCAGCCTGCTCGCCCAGCCCGAGAAGCTCGTCGACGTCGAGTGGGCTCCCACCGGCCAGTCGACCTTCCTGGTCAACATCCAGGTCGAGGCGCTGGACCGTTCCCGCCTGCTCTCGGACATCACCATGGTGCTCTCCGACGCGCACGTGAACATCCTGTCGGCCAACCTCACCACCTCCCGTGACCGGACCGCGAAGTCCCGGTTCACGTTCGAGATGGCCGACGCCAAGCACCTCGACACGGTCCTCAGCGTCGTCCGCTCGGTCCCGGGCGTGTTCGACGCCTACCGCGTCACCCAGTAGGTCGGGGGCTGCATGGATCCCCGGACATCCGGGGATTCATGCGCTTGTCGAGGGTTGCAACCCCTGACAAGCGCATGAAGTGCGTCATCGTGCACGGCTTTCACGCTCCTCTCCACAGGCGAGGCTGGACGTGGTGTAGGCGTTGGTCAGGCCAGGGCAGTGCGTCTGCATGTACCTGGATCCGGATCACCCCTGCCTGACCGACATCGCTCTGCGCAAAGACCTGCTCGCGCTCGGTCACACCGACCGCAGCCTGGCCCGCGCCGTGGCCACCGGTCAGCTCGGCAAGCCCCGACGCGGCGCGTACGTCGATGGTGCTCTGTGGGCGCAGCTGTCGCGAGAGGAGCGGTATGCGCTGCGGGTCCGATCCGCGCTGCGGCAGGCGTGTGTCGAAGCGGCCGCCACCCACGTGTCCGCGCTGCCCTTCCTTGATGCGCCGACGTGGGCGCTTTCGCTGGAGGCCGTGCACACGACGCGCAAGGACGGCCGTGCAGGACGGCGCGAAGCCGGGATCAAGCAGCATCGGGGTGCGCTCGAGGCTGGCGACCTGGTCGTGGTGGGTGACATCGAGTGCGCGGCCCCGATGCGCGCCACGCTGGAGGTTGCGACGATGACGGGCGTGGAGCCAGCGTTGGTGGTGCTGAACCACTTCCTGCATCGAGGAGACTTCACCGCCGCGGAGATCCGCGACCGATACGAGAACGGTATGGCGCTCTGGCCGGACTCGCTCGCGACGGACCTCGTGCTGCGCCTCGGCGATCCCCGGATCGAGTCCGCAGGCGAGAGCCGCACGCACTACTTCCTGTGGCGCCATCACTTTCCGTCGCCCGAGCCCCAGTTCGAGGTGTACGACGGGCCGCTGTTGTTCGCCTACCTCGACTTCGCCTTCCCCGATCTTGGTATCTGGATCGAGTTCGACGGCAAGGAGAAGTACCTCAAGTTCCGGCGGCCAGGCGAGTCCGTCGTCGATGCCGTCCTCCGTGAGAAGCAACGCGAGAGTCGGGTCGCGGAACTCACCGGCTGGCGGTGCATCCGGATCACCTGGGCCGACCTCGCCGATCCCGTCCGCCTGGCGCGACGGATTCGGGCCGTCATCGAGGCAGCCGCTGCAGCCCGGCGCTGATCGCCACGTCAGCACCGCTGGTCACACCGCGTATGCACTCCGTGCGCTTGTCAGGTGTTGCAACCCCTGACATGCGCATGGATCCCCGGACATCCGGGGATCCATGCAGCAGTCGCGACGCAACCTCAGCGGTAGTCCGCGGACGCCTTCTTGGCCATCTCGAGGAACGAGCGGCGTCCCTGGAGGTTCTCCTCCAGCTCACGGACCTTCTTCTCGTCCCCGCGGGCGCGGGCGGCCTCGAGCTTGGCCTCGGCCTCGGCGATGGCCGCCTCGAGCTTGGAGACCATGTCGTCGGCGCGGGCCGACTTCTCGGGGTCGGTACGACGCCACTGGTCGTCCTCGGCGCGCCGGATGGCCTGCTCGACGGTGCGCATCCGACCTTCGAGGTCCTTGATGCGGTCGCGGGGCACCTTGCCGGCCTCGTCCCACTTGTCGGCGACGAGGCGGAAGGCGGCCTTGGCGGCGTTGAGGTCGCCCGAGGCCTCCAGAGCGGCGGCGATCGCCTCGGCCTCCTCTAGGAGCGCCTCCTTCACGACGGCGTTCGCGGCGAACTCGGTGTCGAGGGCGGCGTTGGCGGCGTCGCGGGCGCCGAAGAAGGTGTCCTGGGCGCCGCGGAAGCGGCGCCAGAGCTCGTCGTCGACGGTCTTGGGGGCTGGGCCGGCAGCCTTCCAGTCGCGCATCAGGTCGCGGTAGCGGCCCGACGTGGGACCCCACTCGGTCGAGGACGCGAGCGCCTCGGCCTCGGCGACCAGGCGTTCCTTGACAGCGCGGGCACCCTCGCGCTTCTCGTCCTGCTCGGCGAAGTGCGACTTGCGCGCCTTCGTGTAGGCGGAGCGGGCGGAGGAGAACCGGCGCCAGAGCTCGTCGTCGGCGGCCTTGTCGATGCGGGGCAGCTTCTTCCACTCGTCGAGCAGCTCGCGCAGCCGGTTGGCGCCGTTGCGCCAGTCCCGCCCGGTGGCGATCTTCTCCGCCTCGCCGGCGAGGCGCTCCTTCTCGGCGCGCGCTTCGGCGACCCGCTGGGCCTTGGCGGCGCGGCGGGCGTCGCGCTGGGTGGCGATGACCGGACCGAGCTCGTCGAGCTTGCGCACCAGCGCGGCGATGTCACCGACGGCGTGGACGTCGACGAGCTGCTCGCGCACGAGCTTGACCGATGACGTCGCCTCCTCGGGCGAGAGCACGCCGGTCAGCACCCGTTGATGGAGCAGGTCCACCTCGAGCGAGAGGTTCTCGTACCGCTTGGTGTAGAAGGCCAGGGCCTCCTCGGGTGTCGCATCGGGCATCTGCCCGACCGCCCGCTCGCCATCGGTCGTCTTCACGTAGACGGTGCCGTCGCCGTCGACGCGGCCCCAGTCGGAGGTAGTCACAGTGGCCCATGCTAATCAAAGCCGAAGCGCTCGATAGGCTGGGCCGGTGCTGATCGCCGCTTTCCCCGCCGGACCGTGGGGCACCAACTGCTACGTCGCGGCCACGGCACCGGGCGCCGAGTGCGTGGTCATCGACCCGGGGAAGGACGCCGCAGCGGGTGTCGCCGAGGTCGTCCGCGAGCACCGGTTGAAGCCCGTGGCCGTCTTGTTGACCCATGGCCACATCGACCACATGTGGTCGGTGACCCCCGTCGCCGGGACGTACGACGCGACCGCGTGGATCCATCCGGGCGACCGGCACCTGCTCGCCGACCCGATGGCCGGGATCTCCCGCGAGTCGGCCGCGATGCTCCTGGGTGGCGACTACGAGTTCACCGAGCCCGACGACGTCGCCGAGCTGAGCGACGGCGCGCGCCTGGAGCTGGCCGGCCTGAGCTTCGTGGTGGACCACACCCCCGGCCACACCGAGGGCTCGGTCACCTTCCGCACTCCGTGGGAGCAGACGCCCGAGGGGCCGGACATCTCCGAGGTCATGTTCTCCGGCGACCTGCTCTTCCAAGGCTCGATCGGACGCACCGACCTGCCCGGCGGCGACCACGCCGCGATGCTCCGCTCGCTGGCCACCAAGGTGCTGCCGCTGGCCGACGACGTCGTCGTCCTGCCCGGCCACGGCGAGCAGACCTCCATCGGCCGCGAGCGCGCGACCAACCCGTTCCTGCTCGATCTCCTCGACTCCGGCGACGCGGGTCGAGTCACCCGAGGACTGTGACTGTGACATCCCCCAAGGCCAAGGCTGCGCCGATCCGTCCGCTCAGCGGATTCCCCGAGCTGCTCCCTGCCCAGCGCTACGTCGAGCAGCAGGTCGTCGCCACGCTGGCGCGCACCTTCGAGCTGCACGGGTTCGCCAACATCGAGACCCGCGCCGTCGAGCCGCTCGACCAGCTGCTGCGCAAGGGCGACACCTCCAAGGAGGTCTACGTCCTGCGCCGCCTGCAGGAGGACGACACGTCGAAGGACAAGGGGATCGGGCTCCACTTCGACCTGACCGTCCCGTTCGCTCGCTTCGTGCTCGAGAACGCCGGCAAGCTCGAGTTCCCGTTCCGCCGTTACCAGATCCAGAAGGTGTGGCGCGGCGAGCGGCCCCAGGAGGGCCGCTTCCGCGAGTTCGCCCAGGCCGACATCGACATCGTCGGGCGCGACACGCTGCCGTTCCACCACGACGTCGAGGTCGCCCGGGTGATGCTCGAGGCGCTCGGTCGCCTCGACTTCCTGCCCGGATTCCGGCTCCAGGTCAACAACCGCAAGCTGATCCAGGGCTTCTACGCCGGCCTCGGCGTGTCGGGCGACGGCATCGACGAGGTGATGCGCCTGGTCGACAAGCTCGACAAGCTCGCTCCCGAGAAGGTCCGGGAGCTGTTGCTCACCGAGGCCGGCATCAGTGAGGACCAGGCCGACAAGGCGCTGGCCCTGGCTGCCATCCGCGCGAGCGACGACACCTTCGTCAAGCAGGTGCGCGACCTCGGCGTCAGCCACGAGCTGCTCGACGAGGGCCTCGACGAGCTGGCCACCCTGGTCCGCGCCTGTGCCCCGCTCGCCACCGAGCGGACCCGGATCGAGGCCGACCTCTCGATCGCCCGCGGCCTCGACTACTACACCGGCACCGTCTTCGAGACCCGCCTCGACGGCTACGAGTCGCTCGGCTCGATCTGCTCGGGAGGCCGCTACGACGCCCTCGCCTCCGACGGTCGTACGACGTACCCCGGCGTCGGCATCTCGCTCGGCCTGAGCCGGGTGCTGGTCCCGCTCCTGCAGCGGGGCGTGCTCACCGCCGACCGCTCCGTGCCCAGCGTGGTCCTGGTCGCCGTGACCGACGAGGAGTCGCGCGCCGAGGCCGACGCGATCGCCACCGCACTGCGTGCCCGCGCGATCCCGTGTGAGGTCGCGCCCACCGCCGCGAGGTTCGGCAAGCAGATCCGGCACGCCGAGCGGCGTGGCATCCCGTACGTCTGGTTCCGCCAGGACGACGGGTCGAGCGAGGTCAAGGACATCCGCTCCGGAAACCAGGTCGCCGCCGACCCGGCGACCTGGGAGCCTCCGACCGAGGACCTGCGACCGCAGGTCGTCACCACCGACAGCACCACCGATGAAGGGGAATCCAAGTGATCCGCACCCATGACGCCGGCGCCCTGCGCGCCGAGAACGTCGGTCAGACCATCACCCTCGCCGGGTGGGTGGCCAATCGGCGCGATCACGGTGGTGTGGCCTTCATCGACCTGCGCGAGGCCAGCGGCGTCGTGCAGGTGGTGATCCGCGACGAGGAGGTGGCCCACAGCCTGCGCTCGGAGTACTGCCTGAAGGTCACCGGCGAGGTCGCCGCGCGTGGCGAGGGTCGTGAGAACCCCAACCTGCCGACCGGTGCGATCGAGGTCGTCGCCACCGACGTCGAGGTGCTCAGCGCCGCCGCGCCGCTGCCGTTCCCGATCAGCGACCACGTCGAGGTGGGGGAGGAGGTGCGGCTCAAGCACCGCTACCTCGACCTGCGCCGCAGCGCGCCCGGCGACGCGATCCGGCTGCGCAGCAACGTCAACAAGGCAGCGCGCGACGTGCTTGCCGGCCACGACTTCGTCGAGATCGAGACGCCGACGCTGACCCGCAGCACGCCCGAGGGCGCCCGCGACTTCCTGGTGCCCGCGCGCCTGCAGCCGGGAAGCTGGTACGCCCTGCCGCAGAGCCCTCAGCTGTTCAAGCAGCTGCTGATGGTCGCCGGCATGGAGCGCTACTACCAGATCGCGCGCTGCTACCGCGACGAGGACTTCCGCGCCGACCGCCAGCCCGAGTTCACCCAGCTCGACATCGAGATGAGCTTCGTGACCCAGGACGACGTGATCGCCCTGGGCGAGCAGATCGTCGCCGCGCTCTGGAAGCTCATCGGCTACGACGTGCCGCTGCCCCTGCCGCGGATGACGTACGCCGACGCGATGGCCCGCTACGGCTCCGACAAGCCCGACCTGCGGATGGGCCTGGAGCTGGTGGAGTGCACCGACTACTTCAAGGACACCCCGTTCCGGGTCTTCCAGGCACCGTACGTCGGCGCGGTCGTGATGCCGGGCGGCGCGAGCCAGCCGCGCAAGCAGCTCGACGCCTGGCAGGAGTGGGCCAAGCAGCGCGGCGCCAAGGGCCTCGCCTACGTCCTGGTCCAGGAGGACGGCGAGCTCGGCGGCCCGGTCGCCAAGAACATCACCGACGAGGAGAAGGCCGGCCTGGCCGCCCATGTCGGCGCGCAGCCGGGCGACTGCATCTTCTTCGCCGCCGGCCCCGTGAAGTCCAGCCGAGCCCTGCTCGGCGCGGCCCGGCTCGAGATCGGTCGGCGTGGGGGTCTGCTCGACGAGAACGCCTGGAGCTTCTTGTGGGTCGTCGACGCACCGCTGTTCGAGCCGGCCGACGAGGCCACCGCGGCCGGTGACGTCGCTGTCGGCGGGGGAGCCTGGACCGCGGTCCACCACGCCTTCACCAGCCCCCAGGACCTCGAGTCCTTCGACACCGACCCCGGCAACGCCCTCGCCTGGGCCTACGACATCGTCTGCAACGGCAACGAGATCGGCGGCGGCTCGATCCGTATCCACCGCGAGGACATCCAGAAGCGGGTCTTCGAGGTGATGGGCATCGACGAGGCCGAGGCCGAGGAGAAGTTCGGCTTCCTGCTCGAGGCGTTCAAGTTCGGTGCGCCCCCGCACGGCGGCATCGCCTTCGGCTGGGACCGCGTGGTCGCCCTGCTGGCCGGCACGGACTCGATCCGCGACGTGATCGCCTTCCCGAAGACCGGTGGTGGCTACGACCCGCTGACCGCCGCTCCGGCGCCGATCACGCCGGAGCAGCGGAAGGAAGCCGGTGTCGATGCCCGTCCGACGGAGGAAAACAAGGGCTGAGGCCCGTCCGCCGGACGGTTTGCCGGGGGTCGAGACCAAACCGTTACCGCGTCGCTATCGCCTTGACGCACCTGGTGCGCCTAGTGTCACGGACGGCGCGAGGCCACTGTGGCTCGCGTCGCATCCGTGACCACGGCGACGAGGTGAAGATGACGATCCCGGGCTCCGAACTGGAGATCCACGAGACCGAGACCCCGGTCGAGGACGACTCCGTCGTCTCGGTGGCCGGCCGGTCCCCGACCCAGCTGGCCATCGCCCGGTTCCGGGCGGACAAGCTCTCGATGATCTCGTTCGTGCTGTCGGTGTTCATCGTGCTCTGCGCGATCGCGGCGCCCATCCTGGTGCTCCTGGGGGTCTTGCACCCCAACGACTTCCACCAGGAGCTGCTCTCCGACGACGGTGTGGCTCCGGCGGGTCGCTTCGGCGGCATCAGCTGGGACCACCCGTTCGGGGTGGACCCCGGCGCGGGGCGTGACCTGCTGGCGCGGCTGATGCTGGCGATCACCTCCTCGCTGACCATCGCGCTGACCGGGACCATCTTCACGGTCATCATCGGCGCGGTGCTCGGCATCGTCGCCGGGTTCTCGGGCGGCTTCGTCGACGCCGTCATCGGCCGGATCATCGACCTGACCCTGTCGTTCCCCCAGACCCTGATGCTGCTGGCCCTGTCCGGGCCGGTGGTGGTGATGATCCGCCAGGACGTCGCCGACTTCCCCGGCTTCGGGTTCTTCACCAACCCCGACCTGGCCAACGGCGCCTTCGTGATCGTGATCCTCGCTGCCTTCGGTTGGCCGCCGGTGGCCCGCGTGGTGCGGGGCCAGGTGCTCTCGATCCGCGAGCGCGAGTTCATCGAGGCGGCCCGCCTGCTGGGCGCGTCCCGGCGCCGGCTGTACTTCAAGGAGGTGCTGCCCAACGTGTGGGCGCCCGTCCTGGTCTACGTCACGCTCCTCGTCCCGGCCTACATCTCGGCCGAGGCGGCGTTCAACTTCCTCGGCGTCGGCATCAAGCCGCCGACCCCGACCCTGGGCAACATCCTCGCGGACTCCGTCAGCTACACCAGCGCGGATCCCATGTACTTCTTCCTGCCTGGCGCGCTGCTCGCCCTGATCGTCGTGGTGTTCAACCTCGTCGGCGACGGTGCTCGCGACGCGCTCGACCCCAAGTCGCACCGATAGCTGGATCCCCCCAGACCCGGTGCTCCGCCGACATCACACGGGATCCGGAGCACCGCGGCGCCGGCCGAGCCGGCGTCACTCACCGAAAAGGAGATAGTTGGATGGCCCTTAAGAAGCCATTGGCTGCCGTGGCCGCCACGGCGCTCGCGGCGACACTCGCCGCGTGCGGTGGTGGCAGTGACGACGGCGACAGCAGCGGGAACAGCGGCAAGGCGGAGAAGGGCGGCAACGCCATCTTCTTCGTCGGTGTCCGCAACGTCGAGCACTGGGACCCCCAGCGCATGTACATCGGCCGTGACCTCAACAACTCGGGCCGGCTGTTCTACCGCAGCCTGGTGGCGCTGCCCGCCTCCAACGACCCGGTCGAGGGCACCACGCCGGTCGCCGACCTCGCCACCGACACCGGTACGACGACCGATGGCGGCAAGTCCTGGAGCTTCACCGTCAAGGACGGCGTGAAGTGGGAGGACGGCAAGGACATCACGTGTGAGGACTTCAAGTACGGCGCGTCGCGCAACTTCGCGACCGACGTGATCATCGGTGGTCCCGCCAACTACCTGTTCACCTACCTGGACGTCAAGACCGGTGCCGACGGCCTGCCCGAGTACAAGGGCCCGTACACCAAGAAGGGCCAGGACCAGTTCGACAAGGCCGTCACCTGCGACGGCAAGACGATCACGTACCGCTTCAAGAAGGCGTGGCCGGACTTCCCGCTGTCGATCGCTCAGCTGCGGTACATGGACCCCTACCGCGAGGACCTCGACAAGGGCGACGCGAACAACTTCGCGATCATCTCCAACGGTCCCTACAAGCTCGACGGTGGCTGGAAGGAGGGCACCGGCGGCAAGTTCGTCCGCAACGAGAACTGGGACGAGTCGACCGACCCGATCCGCAAGGCCTACCCGGACACCTGGGACTTCCGCGAGGGTGACACCGACGAGGCGATCTACGAGCAGCTGCTCGCCGACTCCGGCGACGCCCAGTACGCCGTGACCGAGCGTCGTCTCCCGCCGGCCCTGTTCAGCCGCAAGGACGAGGCCGGTGACCGCTACACCCAGGTCGAGTCGCCGTACGTCGACTACGTGCTGCCGAACTTCAACTCCGAGGTCTTCAAGGACGCGAACTGCCGCGAGGCGCTGAAGCTCGCGACCGACCGCGCCGCCTGGATCAAGGCCGGCGGTGGCGAGGAGTACTTCAAGGCCGCCGACTCGGTGATCAACCCGGGTGTCCCCGGCTACAAGCCCAACCCGGCCTTCGACGCCATGGGCGAGTCCGGTGACCCGGAGGCCGCCAAGGCTGCGCTCGACAAGTGCGCGGCCCCGAAGCCGGTGAAGATCAAGTTCACCTACTCGGGCGGTACCCCCACCTCGGACAAGCAGGCCTCCGCGCTGAAGGCCGGCTGGGACAAGGCCGGCTTCGACACCGAGCTGGACCCGCTGGAGGACACCTACTACTCGGTGATCCAGAAGCCCGACGCCGACTTCGACGTCACCTGGGGCGGCTGGGGCGCCGACTGGTCCTCCGCCGGCACCGTCATCCCGCCGCTGTTCGACAGCCGGATCAACCTGACCGGTGACTCGAACGGCAACGACTACGGCAACTACAAGGGTGGTGCCGAGGTCGACAAGATGATCGACGACGCCTACGCCGAGCCCGACCTCGACGCCGCTGCGGACAAGTGGGCCGCGGTCGACGCCAAGCTGGGTGAGGACGTCGCCTACATCCCGCTGGAGATCACGATCTTCAACTTCGTCCACGGAGGCAAGATCACCGGCTACGCCAACAACGTCTCGGTGAACGGCTACGCCGACCTCGCCGTGATCGGCGTGGAGAAGTGACTCTCCGCTAACCACACCTGACGGTCGGGGGTCGTCCCCAGGGCGACCCCCGACTGTCCGTGCCCAACGGTCCT
This sequence comes from Nocardioides daeguensis, assembly GCF_019192965.1. Lineage (GTDB taxonomy): Bacteria > Actinomycetota > Actinomycetes > Propionibacteriales > Nocardioidaceae > Nocardioides > Nocardioides daeguensis. The sequence goes on along the minus strand of NZ_JAHTKU010000008.1, from coordinate 206,743 downwards.
TTCCTCCCACACTGAGGTCCCCTGTGCTCGCGTACGTCATCCGCCGTGTCTTCGCCGGCGTGATCATGCTCATCGTGATGAGCATCGTCACCTTCGCCCTGTTCTTCGCCTCGCCGATCGACCAGGCGTCCTTCATCTGCGGCAAGAACTGCTCGGCCGCCCAGAAGGCGCAGACCGCCGCCGCGATGGGCTACGACGACTCCTTCGCCAACCAGTGGGTGGACTTCGCCAAGGGCGTCGTCCAGGGGCGCGACTACCCCGACGACCCCGAGCTCCGCAAGACCGCGCCGGAGACCATCGTCCACTGTGACGCGCCTTGCCTGGGCTACTCCCGCGAGCGCGGCGACACGGTGACCAACCTGATCAAGGACACCTTCCCCGTCTCCTTCTCGCTGGCGATCTCCGCCTTCGTCCTGTGGATCGTGGGCGGCGTCCTGCTCGGCGTCACCGCGGCCCTGAAGAAGGGCACGATCATCGACCGGGGCCTGGTCGGACTCTCCCTGGTCGCCTATGCGTTCCCGACGTTCTTCGTCGGACTGGTGCTCTACAAGTTCGTCGCCATCAAGTGGGGGCTCACCGACATCCCGCGCTACACCTCGATCGCCGAGGGAGGCGTCGGCGGCTGGCTCTCCAGCCTGACGCTGCCCGCGATCACGCTGGCGGTGTTCTTCATGGCCGCCTACGTCCGGATGACCCGGTCCTACGTGATCGAGTCGTTCCAGGAGGACTACGTGCGCACCGCGCGGTCGAAGGGCCTGCGCGAGCGCACGGTGACCTTCAAGCACGCCCTGCGGGCGGCCCTCACCCCGATCGTGACCATGGCCGGACTCGACTTCGCCGGCCTGATGGGCGGCGCCATCATCACCGAGTCGGTGTTCAACTACCCCGGCATGGGCAAGCTGGCCGTGCGTGCCAGCTCGGACTTCGACCTGCCGACCACGGTCGGACTCGTCGTCCTGCTGGCGGCCTTCGTCATCGTGGCCAACATCATCGTGGACCTGCTGTACGCCGTCATCGACCCGCGCGTGCGGCTGGGCTGAGAGGAACTCCCGGAATGTCCACCACCTCCCCGTCCATCCTCCCCACGACGGACCCCGCCTCCGAGGCGCTGCTCTCGGTCAGGGACCTGCACGTCCACTTCCCGACCCAGGACGGCCTGGTCAAGGCCGTCAACGGCCTGACCTTCGACCTCGAGCGCGGCAAGACGCTCGGCATCGTCGGTGAGTCGGGATCCGGCAAGTCCGTGTCCAGCATGGCGATCATGGGCCTGCATCGGGGCACCAACGCCAAGCTGAGCGGCGAGATCGTCCTCGACGGCGTCAACCTCCTCGACATCTCCGCGGAGGAGATGCGGAAGAAGCGCGGCCGTGAGGTCTCGATGATCTTCCAGGACCCGCTGTCGGCGATGCACCCGTACTACACGGTCGGCAACCAGATCGCCGAGGCCTACCGCGTGCACCACGACGTGTCCCGCAAGGTCGCCAAGCAGCGTGCCGTGGAGATGCTCGACCGGGTCGGCATCCCCAACCCGGACAAGCGGGTCAACGACTACCCGCACCAGTTCTCCGGCGGCATGCGCCAGCGCGCCATGATCGCGATGGGTCTGATCAACGACCCCAACCTGCTCATCGCCGACGAGCCGACCACCGCGCTCGACGTGACGGTCCAGGCCCAGATCCTCGACCTGCTGCAGGATCTGCAGCGCGAGTTCAACTCCGCGGTCATCATCATCACCCACGACCTCGGTGTCGTGGCGGAGATGGCCGACGACGTCCTCGTGATGTACGCCGGGCGGGCCGTCGAGTACGGACCGTGCAAGGAGATCCTGACGCACCCGGAGATGCCCTACACCTGGGGCCTGCTGTCCAGCGTCCCCGACCTCACCGGTGACACGGACGCGCGTCTGATCCCGATCCCCGGCAACCCGCCGAGCCTGCTCAACCCCCCGTCCGGCTGCGCCTTCCACCCCAGGTGCCCGCACCGCGAGAAGGTGCCCGGGGACCTGTGCCGCACCGAGCTGCCGATGCTGGTCCCCGGCCAGCGCGGGCCGATGCACACCAAGCGCTGCCACCTGCCCAACGCCGACGCGATCTACGCGGCCGAGGTCCTGCCGGTCATCGCGCCGGACCTGGCCGAGGAGCTGTGATGACGAACGACACGACCAACCAGGACCTGGCTCCCGAGGACGCGGTCGCGCCCCGAGCCGGCCACGGGGCCTCGGTCGCGCCGAGTGGCGCCAAGCCGATCCTCGAGGTCGACCAGCTGCGGATGTACTTCCCCGTCAAGTCGCCCGGCCTGTTCCGCCGCACCGTCGGCCAGGTCCAGGCGGTCGACGGCGTCTCCTTCCAGGTCGCGGAGGCCACCTCCCTCGGCCTCGTGGGGGAGTCCGGGTGCGGCAAGTCGACGACCGGTCGCCTGATCACCCGGCTCTACAAGCCCACGGCCGGCGCCATCCGGTTCGAGGGCCAGGACATCGCCCAGGCGAAGGCCTCGGAGCTCAAGCCGCTGCGGCGCGAGATCCAGATGATCTTCCAGGACCCGTACACCTCGCTGAACCCGCGGCAGACGGTCGGCTCGATCGTCGGCGCGCCGCTGGCGATCCACAAGACCCTGCCGAAGGACAAGATTCTCCCGCGGGTCCAGGAGCTGCTCGAGATCGTCGGGCTCAACCCGGAGCACTACAACCGCTACCCGCACGAGTTCTCCGGCGGCCAGCGCCAGCGCATCGGCATCGCCCGCGCACTGACCCTGCAGCCCAAGCTGCTCGTCGCCGACGAGCCCGTCTCCGCGCTGGACGTCTCGATCCAGGCGCAGGTCATCAACCTGCTCCAGGACATCCAGAACGAGTTCGGGGTCGCCTTCCTCTTCATCGCCCACGACCTCGCGATCGTGCGGCACTTCTGCCCCGAGATCGCGGTCATGTACCTCGGGAAGATCGTCGAGATCGGCGACCGCGACTCGATCTACAAGAACGCGCACCACCCGTACACCCAGGCGCTCCTCTCGGCCGTCCCCGACGTCAAGCAGGCCGCCACCGGGGCCCGGATCGAGCGGATCCGGCTGCAGGGCGACGTGCCGAGCCCGATCGACCCGCCGTCCGGCTGCCGGTTCCGCACCCGCTGCCCGATCGCGCAGGAGATCTGCGCGCGGCACGAGCCGCCGCTGCTCCAGATCGGCCGCCGGCACAAGGTCGCCTGCCACTTCCCGGGACGGCTCGGCCAGGCGCCGCGCGAGCCGCTGACCGCCGGCCTGCTCGGCGTCGACGCCGTGGGTCGTCCCGACCCGGGCGCCAGCCCGAGCCCCGACCTGGTCGAGCAGCCCGGGTACGCCGACACCTGGTTCGACCTCGACAACAAGTCGATCGGGCGCGCCTGAACCTCGAGCGGGAGCCGTTCGCGCGGCTGGCTAGGCTGGGTCCTCGTGGATGACGAGCCCCAGCTGTTCGACACCCCGGGCTCCTCGGCCGCGGGGTTCGGGCCGGCGGCGTCGGTCGGCTCGCTCGCCGACGCCACCCACTCCTCGGCCCCGCTGGCGGTCCGGATGCGTCCGCGTACGCTCGAGGAGCTGGTCGGGCAGGAGCAGCTGCGCGCGCCCGGCTCCCCGCTGCGCCAGCTCGTGGAGGGCGACCAGTCCCTCTCGCTGCTGCTGTGGGGGCCGCCGGGCACGGGCAAGACCACGATCGCCTCGATCATCAGCCAGCAGACCGGTCGGCGCTTCGTCGAGGTCTCGGCCGTCTCCGCGGGTGTCAAGGAGGTCCGGTCGGCGATCGACGCGGCCCGGCGCCAGCTGGTGGCGACGGGGGAGGAGACGGTCCTCTTCGTCGACGAGGTGCACCGGTTCAGCAAGGCCCAGCAGGACGCCCTGCTGCCCGGCGTCGAGAACCGCTGGGTGACGCTGGTCGCGGCCACCACGGAGAACCCCTCCTTCAGCGTCATCTCGCCGCTGCTCTCCCGCAGCCTGTTGTTGCGCCTGCAGTCGCTGACCGACGACGACATCGCCGCCGTCCTGGACCTCGCAGTGGCCGACGAGCGTGGGCTCGGCGGCGAGGTGGTGCTCGAGGAGGAGGCCCGTGACCACATCGTGCGCCTCGCGGGCGGCGACGCCCGCCGCTCGCTGACCTACCTCGAGGCCGCGGCCGGCGCGGCCCGGAGCAAGGGGGTCTCGACAGGCTCGACCACCTTGGTGATCGACGTCGCGACGGCCGAGACCGCGGCCGACCAGGCGGCGGTGCGCTACGACCGCGACGGCGACCAGCACTACGACGTCGTCAGCGCGTTCATCAAGTCGGTGCGTGGGTCCGACGCCGACGCGGCGCTGCACTACCTCGCCCGGATGATCGAGGCGGGTGAGGACCCGCGGTTCATCGCCCGGCGGCTGATGATCCTCGCCAGCGAGGACGTCGGCCTGGCCGACCCGACCGCGTTGACGACCGCGGTCGCCGCCGCGCAGACCGTCCAGCTGATCGGGATGCCCGAGGCCCAGCTGACCCTGGCCCACGCCACCATCGCTCTCGCCGTGGCGCCCAAGTCCAACGCCGTGACCACGGCGATCTTCGAGGCGATCGGCGACGTTCGGGCCGGCAAGATCGGCCAGGTCCCTCCCCATCTGCGCGACGCCCACTACGCCGGTGCCAAGACGCTCGGCCACGGCCAGGGCTACGTGTACAGCCATGACGCACCCTTCGGCGTCGCCGAGCAGCAGTACGCCCCCGACGTCGTGCTCGACGCCGCCTACTACCGCCCGACCGAGCTCGGCGCCGAGGCCGCGGTCAAGCAGCGGTGGGAGCGAGTTCGCCGCATCATCCGCGGCAAGTAGGCTTTCTCGTCGTGACCTCCGACCTCGCCGTGCCGACCTGGCTGGTCGTGCTGACCCTCGTCGCCGTCGTGGCGCTCGCGGTCGCGGCCTACCGGCTGTTGCGGTCCGTGCGCCAGGCGCGCGGCCACACCGAGGCGCTGCTCGCCGCAGCCGCCCAGGACGCCGAGGCGCTGCGCGAGCAGCTGGCCGGCATCGAGGCGGAGCTGCAGGCCAGGCCGGAGGCGGCGGCGCGCGGGCAGCGCACGCCGGTCGCTGTGGTCGACGACCGCGAGTACGTCATCACCGACCTGGGCCAGGAGCAGGGACCGCGGGTGCCCGCGCGCGTCGTACCGGCCCCGATGTTCGCCGACATCCTGCTGCGCGAGAGCGTCATCAAGACCGCGGCGCTGGCCGCAGGGCTACGCCGGGCGCTGTCGCCCGAGGTCCGCCACCGGATCCGCTTCGAGATGAAGCGCGAGGTCAAGCGCTCCCGCAAGGAGCGCAAGCTGATGCTGAAGGCCGCCCGCCGCGACCTGGAGTCGCGCCAGCGCTCCGCGCTGGGCGCCGACGTGGAGGTCACGTCGTGAAGGCGGGGGTCTGGTTCGCCGCCGGCGCCGCCGCCGGCGTCTACGGCATGGTCCGGGTACGCCGCCTCGCGGAGGCCTTCACTCCTGACGGCATGCGCGACCGGATCGGGGCGGCCGTCGTCGGCGCCCGGATGTTCGGCGAGGAGGTCGCCCGGGGCCAGGCCGTGGCCGAGATCCACCTGCGGCAACGCTTCGACGGCGCGGACGCCGGTCCGCCCCAACTCATGAATCCCACCACCACACCCAGCAGGGAAGGCATCCGTTGAACGAGCGGCACCTGAGCAGCGCGGAGATCCGCAACCGGTTCCTCGCCCACTTCGAGGCGCGGGGCCACACCGTCGTACCGTCGGCCTCGCTGCTGCTCGACGACCCGAACCTGCTCTTCGTCAACGCCGGCATGGTGCCGTTCAAGCCCTACTTCCTGGGCCAGGAGACGCCGCCGTTCCAGCGCGCGACCAGCGTCCAGAAGTGCGTGCGGACCCTCGACATCGAGGAGGTCGGCAAGACCACCCGGCACGGCACGTTCTTCCAGATGAACGGCAACTTCTCCTTCGGCGACTACTTCAAGGAAGGCGCCATCCAGTTCGCCTGGGAGTTGATCACCAACGCCCAGGCCGACGGCGGCTTCGGCTTCGACCCCGACAAGATCTGGGTCACCGTCCTGCCCGAGGACGCCGAGGCGCGCGACGCCTGGAAGCGGATCGCCGGGCTTCCCGACGACCGGATCCAGCCGCGCGGGCTCAAGGACAACTACTGGAACATGGGCGTGCCCGGCCCGGGCGGCCCGTGCAGCGAGATCTACATCGACCGCGGCCCCGAGTTCGGCCCCGACGGCGGCCCCGAGGCCGACGAGGACCGGTTCCTGGAGATCTGGAACCTGGTCTTCATGCAGGAGGAGCTCAGCGCCGTCCGCGCCAAGGACGACTTCGACATCGCCGGTCCGCTGCCGAGCAAGAACATCGACACGGGCATGGGCCTGGAGCGGGTGGCGTACCTGCTCCAGGACAAGCACAACATGTACGAGATCGACACCATCTTCCCGGTGATCGAGAAGGCGATGGAGCTGTCCGGCAAGAAGTACGGCGCCAGCGGGGCCGACGCCCACGTCGACGACGTGCGCTTCCGGGTGGTCGCCGACCACGTCCGCAGCTCGCTGATGCTCATCGGCGACGGCGTGACCCCGGGCAACGAGGGCCGTGGCTACGTGCTGCGCCGCCTGCTGCGCCGCGCGGTGCGCAACATGCGCCTGCTCGGCTACCAGGACCCGGCGCTGCCCGAGCTGCTGCCGGTCTCGCGCGACAAGATGGGGGAGAGCTACCCCGAGCTGGTCTCCGGCTGGGACCGGATCGCCCAGATCGCGTTCGCCGAGGAGGAGGCGTTCCGCAAGACGCTCCAGGCGGGCACCCAGATCTTCGACCTCGCCGCGGGCGACGTGAAGCGCTCCGGCGCCACCACCATCGCCGGTGACAAGGCGTTCGCGCTGCACGACACCTACGGCTTCCCGATCGACCTGACCCTCGAGATGGCCGCCGAGGCGGGGCTGAGCGTCGACGAGCCGGGCTTCCGGCAGCTGATGGCCGAGCAGCGCGAGCGGGCCAAGGCCGACGCGCGGGCCAAGAAGGGCCACCACGCCGACACCGGGGTCTACCGCGACATCCTCGACGCCCACGGCCCGACCGAGTGGCTCGCCTACGAGACCCTCGAGACCGAGTCCAAGCCGCTCGCGCTGCTGCGCGAGGGGGCCGCCGTCCCGGCCCTCACCGGCGGCGAGATCGGCGAGCTGGTCCTCGACCGCACCCCGTTCTACGCCGAGTCCGGCGGCCAGGTCGCCGACGCCGGCGTGATCGAGTTCGAGGGTGGGGCCCTCGAGGTCCTCGACGTCCAGCGCCCGGTCCGCGGCCTCGTGGTCCACCAGGTCCGCGTCCTCGACGGCGAGCTGCGGGTCTCGAGGCTCGCTGGCGCTCGCACCTCGACCACAGAGTCCGGGTTGGTGCACGCCAAGGTCGACCCGCAGTGGCGCATCGGCGCTCGCCAGGCGCACTCGGGCACCCACATCGTGCACGCCGCGCTCCGCGAGGTGCTCGGGCCCACCGCCCTGCAGTCCGGCTCCTACAACCGCCCGGGCTACCTGCGCCTCGACTTCGGCTGGCTCAACGCGCTCTCGCCCGACCAGGTCCGTGAGATCGAGCAGGTCTCCAACAACGCACTGCGCGCCGACCTGCCCGTCGGCTGGCAGTACATGACGCTCAGCGAGGCCAAGGACTGGGGCGCGATCGCGCTGTTCGGGGAGACCTACGACGACCAGAAGGTCCGTGTCGTCGAGATCGGCGGTCCGTGGTCGCGTGAGCTGTGCGGTGGCACGCACGTCGAGCACTCCAGCCAGGTCGGCACCATCGTGGTCACCAGTGAGGCGTCGGTCGGCTCCGGCAACCGCCGGATCGAGGCGCTGACCGGTGTCGAGGGCTTCGACTACCTCGCCCGCGAGCGTGACGTCGTCGGCCAGCTCTCGACGCTGCTCAAGACCCAGTCCGGCGACATCGTCGGCCGGGTCGGCGACCTCCTCGAGCGCCTCAAGCAGAGCGAGAAGGAGATCGAGAAGATCCGCCTCGCCCAGCTGCTGTCCGGCGGCGCCGCGCTCGCCGAGGGCGCGAGCGACGTCAATGGCGTGCGGCTGGTGGCCCAGCGGCTCGACGGCGCGAGCGGCGGCGACGTGCGCACCCTGGCGACCGACGTCCGGGCCCGGCTCGCCGGCGACACCCCCGCCGTCGTCGTCCTGATCGGCGCGGCGGACGGCAAGGCGGCGATCGTGGCGGCCCTCAACGACGCGGCCCAGGCCCGCGGCCTCGCGGCTGGCGACCTGGTCCGCGCGGCGGCCCCCTTCCTCGACGGCAAGGGCGGCGGCAAGGCCGACCTGGCGCAGGGCGGCGGCACCGACGTGTCCCGCATCGACGAGGCGCTCGCCGCCGTCACCGCAGCACTCGCGCAGGGATAGCCGTCTGATGCGCCACGGGGTCCGCCTCGGCATCGACCCGGGCGACGCCCGGATCGGCGTGGCCCGAAGCGACCCCTCCGGGGTGCTGGCGACGCCGGTCGAGACGGTGCGCCGGGGCAAGGGCGACCTGCGCCGGATCCACCAGCTGTTGCAGGCCGAAGGTGACTCCTCGGGGGTCCTCGAGGTCGTGATGGGTCTGCCCCGCTCGCTCGGCGGCGGCGAGGGCCCGGCCGCGCTGAAGACCCGCGAGCTCGCCGTACGCCTGGCGCGACGGATCGCCCCGGTTCCGCTGCGGCTCGTCGACGAGCGGCTCACCACCGTGACGGCGGAGGCTATGCTGCGCGACCAGCGCAAGGGAGCGAAGCGGCGCGCCGTGGTCGACCAGGTCGCGGCCGTCGTCATCCTCCAGCAGGCGCTGGATGCAGAACGCGCGACCGGCACCCCTCCGGGGGAGCTGGTGGACCCCACGCACGAGGAGACGCATGACTGAGCCGCTGTCCGACAACGTCGCGCCGGATGACGCCGTCGGTCACGACATCCTGCCGGTGAGCACACCGGCAGGTGGCCGGCGGCGTGCAGCCAAGAAGCGCCGCGGCGGATGCCTGCCGATCCTGTTGGTCGCCGTGCTCTTCTGCGGCCTGGTGGCGTGGTTCGCGCGCGGGGCGATCGCCGACGTCAAGGACATGCTCGCCGGGCCGGAGGACTTCGCCGGTCCCGGCCAGGGGCAGGTCACCTTCGTCATCGACCCCGGCCAGTCGGTCGGCTCGATGGGCGCCGAGCTCGAGGACCTCGGCGTCGTCGCGTCCTCGGAGGCCTTCGTCGACGCCGCGGCCAAGGACAGCCGCTCCACGAGGATCCAGGCCGGCACCTACCTGCTCAAGAGCCGGATGAAGGCCGCCGACGTGGTCGCGATCCTCGTCGACCCCTCGCAGATGGCCCAGGACACGGTGACCATCCCGGAAGGCAAGCGCACCAGCGACATCGTCAAGATCCTGGCCAAGAACACCGACTTCAAGGCCGCCCAGTTCGAGGCGGTGCTGGCGGACCCGGCGGCGCTCGGTCTGCCCCCGTCGGCGGGCGGAAACCCCGAGGGCTACCTGTTCCCCGCCACCTACACGATCACGCCGGCCGACACCCCGCAGACGATCCTCGCCGCGATGGTCGCCAAGGGACAGGCCGTGATGAAGGACCTCGACCTCGACGCCCAGGCCCAGAACGTCGGCCTCACCGCCCACGAGGTGCTGACCGTGGCGAGCATGCTCGAGTTCGAGGCCAACCGCGACCAGGACTACCCGAAGGTCGCCCGCGCCATCTACAACCGCCTCGACCAGGACATGGCCCTGCAGTCGGACGCCACCGTCGCCTACGCCAACGGGCTCTCCGGCGAGGTCTGGACCACCTCGGCGCAGCGCGACATCGACTCGCCGTACAACACCTACGCCAACCGGGGCCTGCCGCCCGGCCCGATCGGCAACCCGGGCGAGGCGACCATCGACGCCGCGCTCCACCCGGCCGACGGCCCGTGGCTGTACTGGGTCGTGGTCAACCTGAAGACCGGCGAGACCGTCTTCTCGACCACCCTCGCGGAGCACAACGCCGCCACCGAGCGGCTGCGTGAGTACTGCACCACCTCCGATGCCTGCTGATGCCCTGTCGATGAGGTGCGCCGTCCTGGGCGACCCGGTCGCCCACTCGCTCTCGCCGACCCTGCACCGGGCCGGGTACGCCGCGCTCGGCATCGACGCGACGTACGACGCCGTGCGGGTGCCCGCCGGGGAGCTGGCCGGGTTCGTGGCGGGCCTCGGCCCCGAGTGGCGAGGCCTGTCGGTCACCGCGCCCCTGAAGCGGGAGGCACTGGCACTGGCCGACGAGGTCTCCGACCTCGCGCGGCTGGCCGGCGGCGCCAACACCCTGGTGCGGACGGCGGCCGGCTGGTTCGCCGACAACACCGACGTGCCGGGCGCGGCGGCTGCGATCCGGGAGCGGTTCGCGGGGCCGTTGGCCAGCGCCACGATCCTCGGCGGCGGGGCGACCGCCGCGAGCGTCGGTCTCGCGCTCGCCGACCTGGGCGTCACCACGATCACCGTCGCTGCGCGCAACCCGGCCAACGCCGCCGAGGCGGTCGCGGCGGTCGAGGCCCATCCCAGCGCACCGACGCTCGCCGTGGTGAGTCTCGACGAGGTCCGCGCGAGCGGAGGCGTCCTGGTGTCGACCGTCCCTGCCGGCGCCCAGACCGACACGCTGCTCGGGCGAGTGCTCCCGGCGGACGTCGTGTTCGAGGTGACCTACGACCCGTGGCCCACCCCACTGGTCGCGGCCGCCCTCGCCACGGGGGCGACCGTCGTGTCCGGCCTGGACCTGCTGGTGCACCAGGCCGTGCTCCAGTTCGGCCTGTTCACTGGTCAGGACGGGCCACTCGACGGCATGCGCTCGGCGGGCGAAGCAGCGCTCGCGGCTCGGTAGGTTCCTCGGCATGGAGCTGCTCCCCGCACTGGCCTGCGCCCTCATCGGTGCGCTCGGCGGACTGCTCGTGCCGCGGCTGATCGCGCTGTGCCCCGAGCCGGAGCACGACCCGGCCGAGAACCCGGAGGACTACCCCGACCACGTGCCGTTCGCCGAGCTGGCCGCCCGGCCGGGGCTGCTGCTGCGCTCGGTGATCGCCTGCGCCCTGGCCGGTGCAGTCCTCGGCGCGGCGCTGGGCTGGAGCTGGGCGCTGCTGTGGCTGCTGTTCCTGGTGCCGGTGTGCTGTGCGCTCACGGTCATCGACTACGTCACCTGGTACCTCCCCTCGCGGCTGATCCGGCCGTCGTGGCTGGTCACCGGTGCTCTGGTCGCCCTCGTGGCCGTGATCGTCGGCTCCGTCGACGTCGCGCTGTGGGGGGTGGGTGGCTTCGCCGGGCTCGGCGGCTACTACGGCCTGATGCGGCTGATCAGTCCGCGCGCGATGGCCGGCGGCGACGTCCGCCTGGGTGCGCTGCTGGGAGTGGCGCTGGGACCGCTGGGCCTCGGCGTGCTGTTCGTGTCGGTGCTCGCGGCCGCCGTCCTGGGGGTGGTGGCGATGGTGCCGATGCGGCGCAGCGGCACGATGATCCGCCGACGGGTGCCGTACGGCCCGTTCCTCGTGCTGGGCGCGCTGGTCGCCGTCGTCGTGGGACAGGTCCTCAGCGCCTGAGGCATGCGTGGGAGACTGGTGCCCATGTTGCGCTGGCTGACTGCGGGGGAGTCCCACGGCCCCTCCCTGGTCGCGATCCTCGAGGGCCTGCCGGCCCACGTCGAGGTCACGACCGATGACATCTCCGACTCGCTCGCCCGTCGTCGCCTCGGCTACGGCCGCGGTGCCCGGATGAAGTTCGAGGCCGACGAGGTCACCATCACCGGCGGCGTCCGGCACGGTCGCACCCAGGGCGGCCCGGTCGCGATCCAGGTCGGCAACACCGAGTGGCCCAAGTGGGAGACCGTGATGTCGGCCGACCCGGTCGACCCCGCCGTCCTCGAGGCGCAGGCCCGCAACGCCCCGCTGACCCGCCCGCGACCCGGCCACGCCGACCTCGCGGGCATGCAGAAGTACGACTTCGCCGACGCCCGGCCGATCCTCGAGCGCGCCTCCGCGCGGGAGACCGCGGCCCGGGTCGCGCTCGGCCGGGTCGCCAGCAACTTCGTGGAGCAGGCGACCGGCGCCCGGATCGTCAGCCACGTCCTCGAGATCGGCGGCGTCCGTACGCCGTCCGCCGAGCTGCCGTCCCCCGACGACGTCGAGCGCCTCGACGCCGACCCGGTGCGCTGCCTCGACGCCGACGGCTCCAAGCTGATGGTCGAGCGGATCGACCAGGCCCACAAGGACGGCGACACCCTCGGCGGCGTCGTCGAGGTCGTCGTCCACGGCCTTCCGCCGGGCCTCGGCTCCCACGTCCACTGGGACCGCCGCCTCGACGCTCGCCTGGCCGGCGCGCTGATGGGCATCCAGGCGATCAAGGGCGTCGAGGTCGGCGACGGCTTCGAGCTCGCCGCGACCCCCGGCTCCCTCGCCCACGACGAGATCGTGTCGACCGCGGAGGGGCTGCGCCGCGTGTCCGGCCGCTCCGGCGGCACCGAGGGCGGCATGACGACCGGCGAGATCCTGCGCGTGCGCGCCGCGATGAAGCCGATCGCCACCGTCCCGCGGGCGCTGCGCACCGTCGACCTCGCCACCGGCGAGGAGGCCGTCGCCCACCACCAGCGCTCCGACGTGTGCGCCGTGCCCGCGGCCGGCATCGTCGCCGAGGCGATGGTCGCGCTGGTGCTCGCCGAGGCGGTGCTGGAGAAGTTCGGCGGCGACTCGGTCCAGGAGACCCGGCGCAACGTGCAGTCCTACCTCGACACGCTCCGGTTCAAGTGACCGGAGCGGGTGCGCCGCGCGCGGTCCTGATCGGCACCATGGGTGCTGGCAAGACCACGGTCGGCCGGCTGCTCGCCGAGCGGCTGGGCGTCGGGTTCGCCGACACCGACGAGCTGATCGAGGAGCAGCAGGGCAAGGCCGTCCAGGACATCTTCGTCGAGGACGGCGAGGCCGCCTTCCGTGCGCTCGAACGGACCACGGTCGCCCGGGCGCTCGAGGAGCAGGCCGGCGTCCTCTCGCTCGGCGGCGGCGCGGTCCTCGACCCGTCGACCCGGTCCCTGCTGGCTGCCCACCAGGTCGTCTTCCTGCGCGTCGGGCTCGCCGAGGCCGTCAAGCGGGTCGGCCTCGGCACGGGACGCCCGCTCCTGCTCGGCAACGTTCGCGCCCGGGTCAAGCAGCTCCTCGACGAGCGCACCCCGATCTACGCCGGCCTGGCCCGGATCACCGTCGACACCGACGGCCGCGAACCCGCCGAGATCGCCGCCGAGATCGTCACCGCCCTGCAGGGAGACACGCCATGACCGATCAGCCCACCGTCATCCCGGTGACCGCCGCCGGGCCGTACGACGTCGTGGTCGGCCACGGTGTCCTCGACCGCCTGCGCGGCCTGCTGCCCGCCGGTGTCCAGCGGGTCGCGATCATCACCCCGGAGTCGCTCGAGGACCTGCTCGAGCCCTTCGCCGACCTGCTCGAGGGCCTCGACGTCGTTGTGCTGCAGGTCCCCGACGGCGAGGAGGCGAAGAACTGGGAGGTCGCCGCGGCCTGCTGGGAGTCGCTCGGCGAGGAGGGCTTCACCCGCTCCGACGCCGTCGTCACCCTCGGCGGCGGCGCGACCACCGATCTCGGCGGGTTCGTCGCGGCCACCTGGCTGCGCGGCGTCGCCGTGGTCCACGTCCCGACCACCGTGCTCGCCATGGTCGACGCCGCGGTCGGCGGCAAGACCGGTATCAACACCCCCGCCGGCAAGAACCTGGTCGGCTCCTTCCACGAGCCGGCCGGCGTCCTGTGCGACCTCGCGCTGCTCGAGACCCTGCCGCGGGCCGAGGTCGTCGCCGGCCTCGGCGAGGTCGTCAAGTGCGGCTTCATCGCCGACCCGCGGATCCTCGAGCTGGTCGAGGAGACCGAGCCGGACGCGCTCACCCCGGACTCGCCGGTGCTGCGGGAGCTGGTCGAGCGCGCGATCCGGGTCAAGGCCGACGTCGTCGCCGGCGACCTCAAGGAGACCGGGGGAGTCGACGGCCACCCCGGCCGCGAGGTCCTCAACTACGGCCACACCCTCGCCCACGCCATCGAGAAGGCCACCGACTACTCCATCCGGCACGGCGAGGCCGTGGCGCTGGGCTGCGTGTACGTCGCCGAGCTGGCCGCCCGCGCCGGTGGGTTGTCGCCCGAGCTGGTCGCCCGTCACCGGGCCGCGTTCGGCCGGGTCGGGCTGCCGACCACCTGGAACGGCGCCGACTTCGACACCCTGCTCGCCACGATGAGGGTCGACAAGAAGGCCCGCGGCAACCAGCTGCGCTTCGTGGTCCTCGAGGACCTCGCCCGGCCGGTCGTGCTCGCCGGGCCCTCCGAGGACGACCTGCGCTCGGCGTACGCCGCGATCAGCGGCGGTGCGGCGTGAAGGTCCTGGTCCTCAACGGCCCCAACCTCGGGCGGCTGGGACGACGCCAGCCGGAGATCTACGGGCACACCACCCACGACGAGCTCGCCGCGCTGTGCGTCGAGTGGGGCAGCGGGCTGGGGCTCGAGGTCGAGGTGCGGCAGACCAACCACGAGGGAGAGCTGCTCGACCGGCTCAACCGCGCCGCCGACGAGGAGACGCCGGTGGTGCTCAACGCCGCGGCCTGGACCCACTACTCGCTGGCCCTCTACGACGCCTGCGCCCAGCTGACCGCCCCGCTGGTCGAGGTGCACATCTCCGAGCCCAAGCAGCGTCCGGAGCAGTTCCGGCACACGTCGTACGTCGAGCCGCACGCTGCCGCCACGATCTCCGGGCAGGGTATCGACGGCTATCGCCAGGCGCTCGAATTCATCGCAGCACGGGGCGCCCACTAGACTCGACCGCTGGCCCGGTCCTCGCTGCCGGTGCCTCCCTGATCTTGGACATCTGTAAAGAAGGCTGACGCGCATGGCAACCACGAACGACCTCAAGAACGGCATGGTTCTCAACCTGGAGGGCCAGCTCTGGCAGGTGGTGGAGTTCCAGCACGTGAAGCCGGGCAAGGGCCCCGCGTTCGTCCGTACCAAGCTCAAGCACGTCGAGTCGGGCAAGAACGTCGACAAGACCTTCAACGCCGGCACCAAGGTCGAGACCGCCACGGTCGACCGCCGCTCGTTCCAGTACCTCTACAACGACGGCACCAACTTCGTGTTCATGGACGTCCAGGACTACGACCAGATCGAGGTCGACCCGGCCATCGTCGGCACCGCCGCCGGCTTCCTCCTGGAGAACCAGGAGGTCATCGTGGCCACCAACGAGGGCCGCGTGCTCTTCATCGAGATGCCGGCCTCGGTCGAGCTCGTCGTCTCCTACACCGAGCCCGGCGTCGTCGGCGACTCCGCCACCGGCCGCACCAAGCCCGCCACGCTCGAGACCGGCGCCGAGATCCAGGTCCCGCTGTTCATCGAGCAGGGCGAGAAGATCAAGGTCGACACCCGCGACGGCGGCTCGTACCTGTCGCGCGTGAAGGGCTGATTCCACTCGTGGGAGCCCGGACCAAGGCCCGCAAGCGCGCCCTCGACGTCCTCTACGCCGCCGACCTGCGCGGCGAGACGGGCGTCGAGGCGCTCGAGCGGGTCACCGCCGAGGGCGAGGCCCCGGCGAACCCCTACACCTCCGTCCTCGTGCGCGGCGTCACCGAGCACCGCGCGCGGATCGACGAGGTGCTCGAGGAGTTCTCCACCGACTGGAGCCTGACCCGGATGCCCGCGGTCGACCGCAACGTGCTCCGGATCGGCGTCTGGGAGCTGCTCTGGGCCGACGACGTGCCCGACACCGTCGCCGTGACCGAGGCGATGAGCCTGGTCCGCGAGCTGTCCACCGACGAGTCGCCCGCGTTCGTCAACGGCGTGCTCGGGGCGATCCAGCGCAAGAAGTCCTCGCTGGTCTGACCTGTTGCGGTTTGGGACCAAACCGTGTGATTCCTCGGCGTGTCGCTGCGGTTCGTGCCCAATCGACGCGCCAGGTGATGCTGGTCGCCGCCTTGCGGGGTGTGCCAGTGTGGCGCCATGACAGGCCAGCTGGAAGCCGACGTCGTCGTCATCGGGCTCGGGCCCGGAGGTGAGCACCTCGCCGCCTCGTTGGCCCGGGCCGGACTCTCGGTGGTGGGGGTCGACCGCCGGCTCGTCGGGGGCGAGTGTCCGTACTACGGGTGCATCCCGTCCAAGATGATGATCCGCGCCGCCGACGCGCTCGCCGAGGCCCGGCGCGTGCCGGTGCTGGGCGGCGTCACCGACGTCCGCCCCGACTGGACGACCGTCGCCGACCGGATCCGCGACGAGGCCACCGACGACTGGGACGACAAGGTCGCCGTCGAGCGGCTGGAGAAGGCCGGCGTGCGGTTCGTGCGCGGGCACGGCCGGCTCGACGGACCCGGACGGGTCGTGGTGGCCACCGACGACGGCGAGGTCGGGGTGAGCGTACGACGCGGCGTCGTTCTCAACACCGGCACCGAGCCTGCCGTCCCGCCCATCGCCGGCCTGGCCGGAACGCCGTACTGGACCAATCGTGACGCGGTCCGGGTTCGCGACCTGCCGCGCAGCCTGGCCGTCCTCGGCGGCGGCGCGATCGGCTGCGAGCTCGCGCAGGCGTTCGCCCGGTTCGGCGTCGAGGTGAGCGTGATCGAGGCGTTCGACCGGATCCTCGGCCCGGAGGAGCCCGAGGCCAGCGACGTGGTCCGACGGTCGATGGAGGCCGACGGCATTGTGGTCCGCACGGGTGTCGGCGTCACCGCCGTCGCCTACGAGGAGGCGTTCACCATCGGCCTCGCCGACGGTACGTCGGTCGGCGCGCAGGCGCTGCTCGTCGCAGCCGGGCGCCGTACCAACCTCGGGGACGTGGGCCTCGAGACGGTGGGGCTGGACCCGTCGACGCGCGCGATCAGGGTCACCAAGCGGATGCGGGTCAAGGGTGTCGACGGGCTGTGGGCGATCGGCGACATCACCGGCAAGGGCGCGTTCACCCACATGTCGATGTACCAGGCGGACATCGCCCTGCGAGACCTCTGCGGTGACGGCAAGCCCCGGGCCGACTACCGCGCGGTCTCGCGGGCGACCTTCACCGACCCCGAGGTCGGCTCGGTCGGGCTGACCGAGCAGCAGGCCCGGGAAGCGGGCCTGCGTGTCGGCGTGGGCATCGCCGCGCTGCCCGAGTCGAGCCGGGGCTGGATCCACAAGGCCGGGAACGACGGGCTGATCAAGGTCGTCGCCGACCTCGACCGCGACGTCCTGGTCGGCGCGAGCGCCGTCGGGCCGGCCGGTGGCGAGATCATCGGCATGCTCGTGGCGGCCGTCCACGCCGAGATCCCGCTGGCCACCCTGCGCGGCATGCACTTCGCGTACCCCACTTTCCACAGGGCGATCGAGACCGCACTTTCCGCCGTGTCGTGAGCGCGGCGCCCGGGGTAGGTTGGCCGACGACCGCTGCCTATCTCGGAGGTACTCGTGAGTCACTCGTCGATCGACCCCTTGACCGCTCATCTGTCCGACCCGCTCACGGACCCGCTCGGTCCGCCGCCCGCCGGCCCGCCCGTCGTCCCGCCGCCTCCGGTGGGTCCGCCGCCCCCAGTGGGTGGGTCTGCGGGTGCCACGAGCTTGCCGGGTGTGCCGCTGGGCCCGCCGCCGACGAGCTCGCCGACGAGCCTGCCTTCGGGGGCGGCGCCTGCTGCCGCCGTACCTGCTGCGCACACGGCGCCCGTGGAGCCCCGCCGCTTCATGACGGCGACCGATTTCCTCGACCGCCGGGACCGCGAGACGACGCTCGGCCCGGCGACGTGGGGGTGGCGCGGTCGGGTTCGTCGCTGGAGCGGCGGTCTGATCAACCCGGCGATGGGCGCCGCGGAGCGCTCGTACGAGGCCGACCGGGCCTCGATCCAGAAGGACTTCGACGGCCCGCGCACGATCGCGTTCGTCAACCCGAAGGGCGGTGCGGCCAAGACGACCGGCGTGCTGGCGGCCGGCCACACCTTCGGCACCGTTCGCGGCGGCGGGGTGGTCGCGTGGGACAACAACGAGACCCGTGGCACGCTCGGAATCCGCGGCGCCCGCGGATCGCATCGCAACACCACCCGGGAGCTGCTCGAGGACCTCGGTCGGTTCAAGGACGTCTACCAGTCCCGGATCGGCGACCTCGGCGCCTTCGTCCGCTCCCAGGGCGACGCCCACTTCGACGTCCTCGCCTCCGACGAGCGTCCCGACGTCACCGGCGTCATCCACGCCACCGACTTCGCCGAGGTGCACGCGCTGCTCGAGCGCTTCTACCGGATCCTGCTGATCGACACCGGCAACAACCTGAGGGCCGAGAACTGGCTCGCCGCAGCCGGCGCCGCCGACCTGCTCGTCGTCACCAGCACCGTGCGCGAGGACACCGGCTACAGCGGGTTGTGGATGCTCGATGCGCTGCAGGACGCGGGCCACGAGAATCTCAAGTACAAGACGCTCACCGTGCTGTCCGACCCGAGCCCGAAGGTCGACGAGGCTCTCGCGCGCGACCTGGTGCAGGTCTACGAGCAGCGCACCCGTGGCGTCTACCGCGTCCCCTACGACCCAGTCCTGGTCTCCGGCTCGGTGGTCCCGTACGCCCAGCTGTCCGCCGAGACCCGGAGGTCGTGGCTGCGGGCGTGCGCCGCGATGGCGACGGCGCTGTAGGTCCGCTCGGCTGCGGGCGTCCAGCGTGCGGCGACTCCGCCGGGCCCGGACGCCGACCCCGAGCGCAGCGACCGCGACCTGACGAGTTGACGAACGAAGACGAACGGCGTGCGCACGGACCCGTCTCGCATCGTCGATTGGCCACAAACCGCATGCCGAAGGGGCCGAACGTTGCGGTTTGGGACCAAACCGCAACGTCCGTGACCGCCACCCCGTCTCGACGCAGCGGCGGCGGGTACCTCCGGCCGGTCAGCAGACCGACGACGAGAGGAGCCCACGATGGGTCTCGACGACAAGCTGAGCAACAAGACCGAGGAGATGGCCGGCAAGGCCAAGGAGGCGGCCGGCAAGGCCACCGACGACGAGGACCTCGAGGCGGAGGGCAAGGCCGACAAGGCCAAGGGCAACCTGAAGCAGGCCGGCGAGAAGGTGAAGGACGCCTTCAAGTAGGACCTGTCGATGCGTGGAGGGACCCGGCGATGCCGGGTCCCTCCGGTCTGTGCGGGGCGCTCCGTCGTCGCCGATTGGGCACGAACCGCACGCCGAGGGCCCGAAATGTTGCGGTTTGGGACCAAACCGCAGGGCCCGAGCCGCACCCACCGTCGCCGCAACCGCGGTGTCCCGCAGCACACCGATCCCGGTTCGCCCCCGGGCCGCCGCAGCGGGTAAGGTGAGCCGCAGTTCGACATCCTTTAACGAGCCGTCCCGTGAGGCGGAGAAGGAGGGCCGTTCAGCCTTGCCTGCACAGCAGACCACGAAGGCCCACGATGGCGCCGACGGCGGCCGGGTCGTTCTCGACGCCGGCGACATCAGCCGGGCGTTGATCCGTATCTCCCACGAGATCCTCGAGCGCAACAAGGGCGCCGAGGATCTTCTTCTTCTCGGGCTCCACACCCGCGGCGTCCCGCTGGCCCGGCGTCTGGCCGACAACATCGCCCAGGTCGAGGGTACGACGGTCGCCACCGGCGAGCTCGACGTCACCATGTACCGCGACGACCTGCGCTCGAACCCGACCCGTGCGCCGCACCGCACCCAGGTGCCGCCCGGCGGCATCGACGGGAAGACGGTCGTGCTGGTCGACGACGTGCTCTACTCCGGGCGCACCATCCGGGCCGCGCTCGACGCGCTCTCGGACCTGGGCCGGCCGGCCGTCGTACGGCTGGCTGTGCTGGTCGACCGCGGCCACCGGGAGCTGCCGATCCGTGCCGACCACGTCGGCAAGAACCTGCCGACCGCGCGCAGCGAGCGGGTCAGCCTGCGGCTGGTCGAAACCGACGGCGAGGACGAGGTGCGCATCCAGTGAACAAGCATCTGCTGAGCATCGACGACGTCGGTGCCGACGAGATCCAGGAGATCTTCACGACGGCGGCGGAGATGCACGACGTGCAGAGCCGCCAGGTCAAGAAGCTCCCGGCGCTGCGCGGCCGCACGGTGATCAACCTCTTCTTCGAGGACTCCACGCGCACCCGGTCGAGCTTCGAGATCGCCGGCAAGTGGCTCTCCGCCGACGTGATCAACCTGTCCGCGAAAGGCAGCAGCGCGAGCAAGGGCGAGTCCCTGCGCGACACCGTGCTGACGGTCACCGCGATGGGCATCGACGGCCTGGTCGTGCGCCACGGCGCGAGCGGTGCGGCCGAGCAGATCAGCCGGTGGGTCGACGTACCGGTGATCAACGCCGGCGACGGCACCCACGAGCACCCCACGCAGGCGCTGCTCGACGCCTACACGCTGACCCGCAAGCTCGGCACCCTCGAGGGCAAGCACGTCGCGATCGTCGGGGACCTCACCCACAGCCGGGTGTTCCGCAGCAACCTCAAGTGCCTCACCAAGCTCGGTGCCACGGTCACCGCGGTCGCCCCGCCGACCCTGATGCCCGCAGGGGTGGGGGACTGGTCGAAGGCGGCGGGCTTCTCGGTGTCCTACGACCTCGACGAGGTCCTGAGCGGATCACGGCGGGCCGACGCCGTGATGATGCTGCGCGTCCAGCGCGAGCGGATGAGCGGCGGGTTCTTCCCGACCGCGCGGGAGTACACCGTCGGCTACGGCCTGACCCGCGACCGGCTGGCGCGGCTCGAGCCGGGTACGCCGATCCTGCACCCCGGCCCGATGAACCGCGGCCTGGAGATCTCGGCGGACGCCGCCGACGCCCTGGACTCGGCCGTGCTCGACCAGGTGTCCGCCGGTGTCGCCGTCCGCATGTCCGTGCTCTACCACCTGCTCGCCGGTGAGGAGACCTCATGAATATCGACAAGCTCGATCACCGGCTGGTGATCAAGGGCGCCACCCTGCCCGACGGTACGACGAGCGACGTGCTCGTCCAGGACGGCATCGTCGCCGAGCTGGGCAAGGTGTCCACCCGGGCCGACCAGACGATCGACGCCGACGGACTGCGCTTGCTGCCCGGCCTGGTCGACGTGCACACCCACCTGCGCGAGCCCGGCCGCGAGGACGCCGAGACGGTGCTCACCGGCTCGCGGGCCGCCGCGGTCGGTGGCTACACCGCCGTCCTCGCGATGGCCAACACCAACCCGGTCACCGACACGGCCGAGGCCGCGGAGCGGGTCTACGACCTGGGCCGCGCCGCCGGCCTGGTCGACGTGCAGCCGGTCGGCGCGGTCACCAAGGGCCTGGCGGGCGAGGAACTCGCCGAGCTCGGACTGATGGCCCGCAGCCGTGCGAAGGTCCGGGTCTTCTCCGACGACGGCAAGTGCGTCCACGACCCGCGGGTGATGCGCCGGGCGCTGGAGTACGTCAAGGCCTTCGGTGGCGTGGTCAGCCAGCACAGCCAGGACCCGGCGCTCGCCGGGCCGACCGCGTGCTGCCACGAGGGTGAGCTCTCCGGACAGCTGGGCCTGCCCGGCTGGCCGGGTGTCGCCGAGGAGGTCATCGTCGCGCGCGACGTGATGCTGGCCCGCCACACCGGCAGCCGGGTCCACGTCGCGCACGTCTCGACGGCGGGCAGCGTCGAGGTGGTCCGCTGGGCCAAGGCGCAGGGGATCGCGGTCACCGCGGAGGTCACCCCCCACCACCTGATGCTCACCACCGACCTGCTCACCGGCTACGACCCGACGTACAAGGTGAACCCGCCGCTGCGTCCCGACGAGGACGTGCAGGCGCTGCGCGAGGCCCTGGCCGACGGCACCATCGACGCCGTCGCCACCGACCACGCGCCGCACGCACGCCAGGACAAGGAGCACGCCTTCGTCGACGCGGCCTTCGGCATGCTCGGCCTCGAGACCGCGCTGCCGGTCGTCACCACGGTGATGGTCGGGTCCGGGCTGCTCGACTGGGCCGGTGTGGCCCGCGTGATGAGCGCCAACCCGGCGCGCATCGCCGGGCTCGACGGCGAGCACGGCCGCCCGATCGCGGTCGGCGAGCCCGCCAACCTCACCCTGGTCGACCCGACGGCGCAGGTCGTCGTCGACCGCGCGGCCAGTCTCTCGCTGAGCCGCAACAACCCCTGGCACGACCGCTTGCTGACCGGTCGCATCGTCGCCACGCTGCTGCGCGGCACGCCGACCGTCCTGGAAGGAGAACTGGCATGAGTGGTTTCGAGGCTCGCTCCGCTCGCACCTCAACCACCGGGGCGTTGCTCGTCCTCGAGGACGGCCGCACGTTCCACGGCGAGGCCTACGGCGCCGAGGGCGAGACCTTCGGCGAGGCCGTCTTCAACACCGGCATGACCGGCTACCAGGAGACGCTCACCGACCCGTCGTACCACCGCCAGGTCGTCGTGATGACGGCTCCCCACATCGGCAACACCGGTGTCAATGACGAGGACCCGGAGTCGAAGCGGATCTGGGTCGCCGGGTACGTCGTGCGCGAGCCCGCTCGGGTTCCGAGCAACTGGCGCTCGCGGCGCAGCCTCGACGACGAGCTCAAGGCCCAGGGTGTCGTCGGCATCTCCGGCATCGACACCCGGGCGCTCACCCGCCACCTGCGCGAGCGCGGTGCCATGCGGGTCGGGATCTCCACCCTCGAGACCGACCCCGCCAAGCTGTTGGAGAAGGTCAAGGCCTCCGCCGAGATGTCCGGCGCGAACCTGTCCGAGGCGGTCTCCACCGCCGAGGCGTACGTCGTGCCGGCCCAGGGAGAGAAGCGGTTCACCGTGGCCGCGCTCGACCTCGGCATCAAGGACATGACCCCGCAGCGGATGAGCGAGCGCGGCATCGAGGTGCACGTCCTGCCCGCCACGGCGAGCATCGACGACGTCCTGGCCGTGCGGCCCGACGGCCTGTTCTTCTCCAACGGCCCGGGCGACCCGGCCGCGACCACCGGTCAGGTCGAGCTGCTCCGACAGGCGCTGGAGCGCGACCTGCCGTACTTCGGCATCTGCTTCGGCAACCAGCTCTTCGGTCGCGCGCTCGGCTTCGGCACCTACAAGCTGAAGTACGGGCACCGCGGCATCAACCAGCCGGTGATGGACCTGACCACCCGCAAGGTCGAGGTCACCGCCCACAACCACGGGTTCGCCGTCGACGCCCCGATCGACGCGCCTACCGAGACGCCCTACGGCACCGCCACGGTCAGCCACGTCTGCCTCAACGACGACGTCGTGGAGGGCCTCGAGCTCCGGGTCTCGACCGGCTCGACCACCGAGGTGGGCAAGCTCAAGGCGTTCTCCGTCCAGTACCACCCCGAGGCCGCCGCCGGCCCGCACGACGCGGCGTACCTCTTCGACCGCTTCACCACGCTCCTGGAGGAGAACGCCTGATGCCGAAGCGCGAAGACATCAAGTCCGTCCTGGTCATCGGGTCCGGCCCGATCGTCATCGGCCAGGCCTGCGAGTTCGACTACTCCGGCACCCAAGCGTGCCGGGTGCTCAAGGAGGAGGGCCTGCGGGTCATCCTGATCAACTCGAACCCGGCCACGATCATGACCGACCCGGAGTTCGCCGACGCGACGTACGTCGAGCCGATCACGCCCGAGTTCGTCGAGAAGGTCATCGCCAAGGAGCGCCCCGACGCGATCCTGCCGACCCTCGGCGGTCAGACCGCGCTCAACGCCGCCATCGCGGCCCACGAGAGCGGCGTCCTGGAGAAGTACGGCGTCGAGATGATCGGCGCCAGCTTCGAGGCGATCCACCGTGGTGAGAACCGCGAGCTGTTCAACGCCATCGTGCACAAGGTCGGCGGCGAGGTCGCCCGCTCCTTCGTGTGCCACTCGATGGAGGAGGTCGAGAAGGCCGCGGCCGACCTGGGCTTCCCGATCGTGGTCCGCCCGTCGTTCACCATGGGCGGCCTCGGCTCCGGCATCGCGTACGACGAGGAGGACATGCACCGCATCGCCGGGGCCGGCCTCTCCGCGTCGCCGACCACCGAGGTCCTCATCGAGGAGTCGATCATCGGTTGGAAGGAGTACGAGCTGGAGGTAATGCGCGACAAGGCCGACAACGTCGTCATCATCTGCTCGATCGAGAACTTCGACCCGATGGGCGTGCACACCGGCGACTCGATCACCGTCGCGCCCGCGATGACGCTGACCGACCGCGAGTACCAGCACCTGCGCGACCTCGCCATCGGCATCATCCGCGAGGTCGGCGTCGACACCGGCGGCTGCAACATCCAGTACGCCGTCAACCCCGCCGACGGCCGGGTCATCGTCATCGAGATGAACCCCCGCGTCTCGCGCTCCTCGGCGCTGGCGTCGAAGGCGACCGGCTTCCCGATCGCCAAGATCGCCGCGAAGGTCGCGGTCGGCTACACCCTCGACGAGATCCCCAACGACATCACGAAGGAGACCCCGGCCTCCTTCGAGCCGACCCTCGACTACGTCGTGGTCAAGGTGCCGCGGTTCGCGTTCGAGAAGTTCCCGACCGCCGACCCGACGCTGACCACGCACATGAAGTCCGTCGGCGAGGCGATGGCGATCGGCCGCAGCTTCACCGAGGCGCTCAACAAGGCGCTGCGCTCGCTGGAGAACAAGCACGCACCCTTCGACTGGGCGTCCCCGGTCGGCGACAAGGACGCCCTGCTCGAGCAGATCAAGGTCCCGCACGACGGCCGGCTCCAGGAGCTGATGCAGGCGATCCGGGCCGGCGCCACCCAGGCCGAGATCCACGACGCGACCAAGATCGACCCGTGGTTCGTCGACCAGGTGTTCCTGATCGACGAGGTCGCCCAGCAGGTCGCCGCCACCGACACGCTCGACGCCGGTGCGCTGCGCCTGGCCAAGCGGCACGGCCTCTCCGACGCCCAGATCGCGGCGATCCGCGGCCTGCAGGAGTCCGAGGTGCGCATCGCGCGGCAGACGCTCGGCGTCCGGCCGGTCTTCAAGACCGTCGACACCTGTGCCGCCGAGTTCGCCGCGGCCACGCCGTACTACTACTCCTCCTACGACGAGGAGACCGAGGTCCAGCCGCGGGCCGAGGGCAAGCAGGCCGTGATCATCCTCGGCTCCGGCCCGAACCGGATCGGCCAGGGCATCGAGTTCGACTACTCGTGCGTCCACGCCAGCCTCGCGCTGGCCGAGGCCGGCTACGAGACGATCATGGTCAACTGCAACCCCGAGACGGTCTCGACCGACTACGACACCTCCGACCGGCTCTACTTCGAGCCGCTCACCATGGAGGACGTGCTCGAGATCTACGAGGCCGAAAGGGCCGCCGGCCCGATCGCGGGCGTGATCGCCACCCTCGGTGGCCAGACCCCGCTCGGCCTCGCCCAGGGCCTGCAGGACGCCGGTGTCCCGATCGTCGGCACCAGCCCCGAGGCGATCGACCTCGCCGAGGAGCGCGGCGCCTTCGGCCGCGTGCTCGCCGACGCCGGCCTGGTCGCGCCCAAGCACGGCACCGCCGTCTCGTACGACGAGGCGCAGGAGATCGCGCACGCGATCGGGTACCCGGTGCTCGTGCGGCCGTCGTACGTCCTCGGCGGACGCGGCATGCAGATCGTCTACAGCGACCAGGCACTCGAGGCCTACATCAACGCGGCGACCGAGATCAGCCCCGACCGTCCGGTGCTGGTCGACCGGTTCATCGACGACGCCGTCGAGATCGACGTCGACGCCCTGTACGACGGCACCGACCTCTTCCTCGGCGGCGTGATGGAGCACATCGAGGAGGCCGGCATCCACTCCGGCGACTCGTCGTGCGCGCTGCCGCCGATCACCCTCGGCAACGCCGAGATCGCCCGGATCCGCGAGGCCACCACCGCCATCGCCAAGGGCGTGGGGGTGCGCGGCCTGATCAACATCCAGTTCGCGCTGGGCGCCGACGTGCTCTACGTCATCGAGGCCAACCCGCGCGCCTCGCGCACGGTGCCGTTCGTCTCGAAGGCGACCGGCACCCAGCTCGCCAAGGCCGCCGCCCGGCTGATGCTGGGGGAGTCGATCGCCGAGCTGCGCGTCGCCGGGGTGCTCCCGGCCGAGGGCGACGGCGGCACGCTGCCCGCCGACTCGCCGATCGCGGTCAAGGAGGCGGTGCTGCCGTTCAACCGGTTCCGCACCAAGGACGGCCAGTTCGTCGACACGGTGCTCGGGCCGGAGATGAAATCGACCGGCGAGGTGATGGGCTTCGACGCCGACTTCGGCACGGCGTTCAGCAAGTCGCAGGCCGCGGCCTACGGCCCGCTGCCGACCTCCGGCAAGGTCTTCGTCTCGATCGCCGACCGCGACAAGCGGACCATGGTGTTCCCGGTCCGGGTGCTGGTCGACTACGGCTTCGAGATCCTCGCGACCCAGGGCACCGCCGAGGTGCTTCGCCGCAACGGCATCCAGGCCACCGTGGTGCGCAAGCACTTCGAGGGCAAGGGCCCTTCCGGCGAGCCCACGGTCGTCGACATGATCCTGGCCGGCGACATCGACCTGATCGTGAACACCCCGCACGGAAGCACCACCACCGGCGGCGCCAACTCCCGCATCGACGGCTACGAGATCCGCTCCTCGGCGGTGCTCACGGGGACCCCGTGCATCACCACCGTGCAGGGCCTCGCCGCCGCGGTGCAGGGCATCGCCGCGGTGCGCGCCGGCGCGATCGGCGTGCGCTCCCTGCAGGAGTGGAATGCCGCCGCCGAGGCGGCGCGGTGAGGCTGTACGACAAGGTCTTCCACCACGTCCTGGTCAAGATGGACGCCGAGAAGGCGCACCACCTGACCTACGAGGCGCTGCGGGCCGGGGGGCCGGTGCTGTCCCGGGCGCCGATCCCCGGCGGCTCCCCGGTGCAGGCCATGGGCCTGACCTTCCCCAACCGGCTCGGTCTCGCGCCCGGCTTCGACAAGAACGCCCAGGTCTACGACCGGATGGGGGCGTTCGGCTTCGGACACGTCGAGATCGGCACGGTCACGGCGCTGGCCCAGCCCGGCAACCCGAAGCCGCGGCTGTTCCGGCTGCCCGAGGACCGGGCGATCGTCAACCGGATGGGGTTCAACAACGACGGGGCCACCGCGGTCGCCGCGCGCCTGGCGAGGCGGAGGCGCACGCCTGGCGGGCTCGTGCTCGGCGTCAACATCGGCAAGTCCAAGGTCGTCCCCGACGACGACCAGGCCGCCGTCGAGGCCGACTACGAGACCTCGACCCGCCTGCTCGCGCCCCACGCCGACTATCTCGTGGTCAACGTGAGCTCGCCCAACACCCCGGGACTGCGCAACCTGCAGGCGGTCGAGAAGCTCGCCCCGCTGTTGGCCCATGTCCGTCGTACCGCTGACCAGGTGACGTCGGCCGCGCTGCCGCTGCTCGTCAAGATCGCGCCCGACCTGTCCGACGACGACGTCCTCGCCGTCGCCGACATGGCGCTCGACCTCGGCCTCGCCGGGATCATCGCGACCAACACGACGATCTCTCGGGAAGGGCTGCGGACGTCCGCGGCCCAGGTCGAGGCGATCGGCGCCGGGGGCCTGTCCGGCGCGCCGCTGACCGCGCGTGCGACCGAGGTGCTGCGCCTGCTGCGTGGCCGCGTCGGGCCCGACCTCACCCTGGTCGGTGTCGGCGGGATCGGCACCCCCGAGCAGGCCCGGGAGCGGCTCGCTGCCGGCGCAGACCTCCTGCAGGCGTACAGCGCCCTCATCTACGGTGGGCCGATGTGGCCACGACAGATCTTGCGCGCACTGTGACGGGTCTCGATACGCCGGTCGCGAGCTCGTTCCTCGCTCGCGCGGCTACTCGACCTCCCCGCAGGATCCACCTCCTCGCAGGCTCGGAGGTGGCGCGGTGAGCTTCGGGGACTACCAGATCGAGCTCTACCTCGGCGCTCTCGGCGGGGTGCTCCCCGCGCACCCGTTCGACCACGCCGACCTGGAGACCCGTGCCCTCGCGGCGCTGCCGCCCGAGCTGCGGACCTACGTCGCCGGGGGAGCCGGCGACGAGGCGACCCAGCGTGCCAACGTGGCGGCCTTCCAGCGCTACGCCGTCGTGCCGCGCATGCTGCGGGCCTCGGCGGAGCGCGACCTGTCCGTGGAGCTCTTCGGCCGCACCCTGGCCAGCCCGCTGCTGCTCGCTCCTGTCGGCGTCGTGGGGATCTGCACGCCCGACCAGCACGGCGACGTGCACGCCGCGGAGGTGGCCGCCGCGACCGGCGTACCCCTCATCGGCTCGACGTTGATGAGCGACCCGCTCGAGGACGTGGCCGCGGCCACGGGCGAGGCAGGGAAGTGGTTCCAGCTCTACACGCCGAAGAACCGCGACCTCGCCGCCAGCCTCGTCCAGCGCGCCGAGAAGGCCGGCTACGAGGCGATCGTGATCACCCTCGACACCTGGGTGCCGGGATGGCGTCCGCGGGACCTCGCCAGCGGCAACTTCCCGCAGCTGCGCGCAAAGGCGCTGGCCAACTACACCTCCGACCCGGTCTTCCAGCAGATGACCGGGCCGAACCCCGACCCCGGCACGGTCGTGATGACCTGGGTCGGCACCTTCGGGCACCCGGTCACCTGGGAGGACCTGCCCTGGTTGCGGTCGCTGACCGACCTGCCGATCGTGCTCAAGGGCATCTGCCACCCCGACGACGCGCGGCGAGCGCTCGACGAGGGCGCGGACGGCATCTACTGCTCCAACCACGGCGGACGCCAGGCCAACGGCGGGGGAGCGGCCCTCGACTGGCTGCCCGACATCGTCACCGCGGTCGACGGCCGCGCACCCGTGGTCTTCGACTCCGGTGTCCGCACCGGCGCCGACGTCGTCAAGGCGCTCGCCCTCGGTGCCGACGCGGTCGCGATCGGCCGGCCCTACGTCTACGGCCTGGCGCTCGGCGGCGTGCCTGGCGCGGTCCACCAGGTCCGCGCCCTGCAGGCCGAGGCCGACCTGATCATGGCCGTCGACGGCTACTCCACCCTGGCCGACCTCGGCCCCGACGCCCTGCGGAGAGTTCCCTGATGAGTTTCGGCGCCCGCCTCCACGCCGCCGTGGCCGACCGCGGCCCGTTCTGTGTCGGGATCGACCCGCACGCCGCACTCCTGCGGGCCTGGGGGTACGACGACGACGTCGCCGGGCTCGAGCGGTTCGCCCTCGGGGCCGTCGAGGCGGTCGCGCCCCACTGCAGCATCGTGAAGCCGCAGTCCGCGTTCTACGAGCGCTTCGGCAGCCGCGGCGTCGCCGTACTCGAGCGCGTGATCGCGGAGTCCCGTGCGGCCGGCGCCCTGGTGCTGCTGGACATCAAGCGGGGCGACATCGGCTCGACCTCGCAGGCCTACGCCGACGCCTACCTCGATCCGGCCTCGCCGCTCGCCTCCGACGCGGTCACGGTCAGCCCGTTCCTGGGCTTCGGCTCGCTGCAGCCCTTCGTCGACACGGCGACCCAGCACGATGCCGGCCTGTTCGTGCTCGCCGCGACCTCCAACAAGGAGGGGCCCGAGGTGCAGGAGGCGGTCACCGGCGGCCACAGCGTCTCCGCGACGATGCTCGACCACCTGCGCCGACTCAACGCCGACGCCACCCCGCTCGGCTCCTTCGGCGCTGTCGTGGGCGCCACGCTCGAGGACGACCGAGGCCTGGACCTGGCGTTCAACGGCCCGATCCTGGCGCCCGGGTACGGCGAGCAGGGCGGCACCACCGACGACATCCGCCGGATCTTCGGGGCCAGCGCCGGACACGTGCTCGCCAGCTCGTCGCGGGGCGTGCTGCGCCTGGGGCCCGACGCGGCGGCGATGCGCGACGCCGTGCTGCGGACCAACGACGAGCTGCGCGCGCTGCGGGGCTGAGCGTGCTGCGTCGCCACCTGCCCCTCGTCGTGACGCTCGTCGCAGCGCTGGCGGTCGGCCTCCTCCTGCTGCGCGGCACCGGGGGTGACGAGGACCCGTTCGCGGCGTACTGCTCGGCCGTGACCGAGCGCCGCGAGGACATCGGCGCCGCACTCGGGGCCGGCCCGACGACCGGGCTGTTGCGGGCGCTACCGAGCTTCGAGGCGCTGGCCGAGGAGTCGCCCGAGGACATCCGGGCCGACTGGAGCCTCGTCGTCGAGCGGATCCGGGCGCTGAAGGACGCGCTCGACGACGCCGGGGTCGACGCGTCGACGTACAACGTCGAGGAGCCGCCCACCGGCCTGCCCGCCGCCGACAAGGAGGCGATCGACACCGCCGCCGTGCGCCTCGGGGCGGCGGAGACGGCGACCGCGCTGTCCCATGTCGAGCAGCAGGCGCGTGACGTCTGCAAGACACCGCTGAGCATGTGAGGGCACGGCTTCCCGGCCCCACCTGCTCCGCAACGTCTGCGACGCGATCTGCTGGCTGAGGAGCCACGCCCAACCCCGCATTGCCCGGTCCGACGGGCAATGGCTAGATTGACCAGCGGCGGCTCTGCCCGCTTGCTGCCCCTTGACCGAAGGACATCTCACTCGTGGCTCTGCCTCCCCTCACCCCCGAACAGCGCCAGGCTGCCCTCGAGAAGGCAGCAGCCGCCCGCCGGGAGCGGGCCGAGGTCAAGAACCGGCTCAAGAACTCGGGTGCCTCCATCCAGGACGTCCTGCAGCAGGGCCAGGTCAACGAGGTCATCGGCAAGATGAAGGTGCTCGACCTGCTGCAGTCGGTGCCCGGCCTCGGCAAGGTCCGCGCCCGCCAGGTCATGGAGCGGCTCGGGATCGCCGAGTCGCGCCGGGTCCGCGGGCTCGGCGCCAAGCAGGTCGCCGCGCTCGAGCGCGAGTTCGCCCCCGAGGCGTGAGCAGCCTGTGACGGCGAAGCTCTTCGTCCTCGCCGGACCCACCGCGGTCGGCAAGGGCACGGTCGCTGCAGCGATGCGCGAGCAGCACCCCGAGATCTACCTGTCGGTCTCCGCCACGACGCGACCGCCCCGGCCGGGCGAGGTCGACGGTGTGCACTACCACTTCGTGTCCGCCGAGGAGTTCGACCGCCTGGTCGCCGACGGCCAGATGCTGGAGTGGGCCGTGGTCCACGGCGTGAACCGCTACGGCACCCCGCGCGGCCCCGTCGACGAGGCGCTCGCCGCCGGCCGGCCCGCGCTGCTCGAGATCGACCTCCAGGGGGCGCGTCAGGTGCGGGAGTCCGCGCCCGACGCCGTCTTCGTCTTCCTCAAGCCTCCGTCGTGGGAGGAGCTGGTCCGCCGGCTCGTCGGTCGCGGCACCGAGGACGAGGAGGAGCGTGAGCGTCGGCTGGCCACCGCGCGGGAGGAACTGGCCGCCGAGGCGGAGTTCGACGTGACGATCGTCAACCGCGAAGTTCACGCTGCCGTCGAGGAGTTGGTAACCTTGATGGTTGGTTCGCGCTGATCGCTCGCGATCGGCCGTTGTTGCTCCTCTGCTCGTCTTCTGCCCGCCCATCTTCTGTGAGGCTTCGCCACGTGTCTGCCCCGAACACCGCCGCCGAGGGTGTCACCAACCCTCCCATCGACGACCTGCTGTCCAAGACCGACAGCAAGTACAAGCTGGTGCTCTACAGCGCCAAGCGCGCGCGGCAGATCAACGCGTACTACTCGCAGCTCGGTGAGGGCCTGCTCGAGTACGTCGGCCCGCTCGTGGAGACCCACGTCCAGGAGAAGCCGCTCTCGATCGCGCTGCGCGAGATCAACGAGGACCTGCTGACCTGCGAGGACATCGACCCGGCCGAGCTCGCCGCGGAGCAGGCTGCGGCCGCGGCTGCCGCCGAGGCCCCGGCCGCCGACTCCGAGTGATCTGACGCGCATGTCGCCGGCTGGTTCCGGTCCCCGGGTGGTGCTCGGCGTCTCGGGCGGCATCGCCGCCTACAAGGCGTGCGAGCTGCTGCGCCGGTTCACGGAGTCCGGCCACGACGTGACCGTCGTACCGACCGCGGCGGCACTGGAGTTCGTCGGCGCGCCCACCTGGGCGGCGCTGTCGGGCAAGCCGGTGTCCGCCGAGGTCTGGGACGGCGTCCACGAGGTGCCCCACGTCCGGCTCGGCCAGACGGCGGACCTCGTCGTGGTGGCCCCGGCGACCGCCGACCTGCTGGCCAAGGCCGCCCACGGGCTGGCCGACGACCTGCTCACCAACACCCTGCTGACCGCGCGGTGCCCGGTGGTGCTCGCCCCGGCGATGCACACCGAGATGTGGGAGCACCCGGCGACCACGGCCAACGTGGCCACCCTGCGCTCGCGCGGCCTGCTGGTCATCGAGCCCGCCGAGGGCCGGCTCACCGGCGCCGACACGGGCAAGGGCCGCCTGCCCGAGCCGGCCGAGATCTTCGAGGTCGCCCGCGACGTGCTGGCCCGTGCGCAGGCCGGCACCTCCGCCGGCACCGGTGCGCTCGACCTGGCCGGGCGCCACGTCGTCGTCTCCGCCGGCGGCACCCGCGAGCGCCTCGACCCGGTCCGCTTCCTCGGCAACCGGTCCTCGGGTCGTCAGGGCTACGCCCTGGCCCGGGCCGCCGTCGCTCGCGGCGCCGAGGTCACCCTGGTCGCCGCCAACGTCGACCTGCCCGACCCGGCCGGCGTGAAGGTCGTCCGGGTCGAGTCGACGGCGGAGCTGCGCGACGCCGTCCTGAGCACGACGGCCGGCGCGGACGCGGTCGTGATGGCCGCGGCGCCGGCCGACTTCCGCCCGACCGAGCTGTCGGACGTGAAGATCAAGAAGGCCGACGACGGGTCGGCGCCGTCGATCACGTTGCAGCAGAATCCCGACATCCTCAAGGAGATCTCGACGCATCGGGCCCGTCCCGAGGCGGTGATCGTCGGGTTCGCCGCCGAGACCGGCGACGCCACGGGCAGCGTGCTCGACCTCGCCCGCGCCAAACTCGCCCGGAAGGGCTGCGACCTGCTCGTCGTCAACGACGTGAGCGGCGGAGCAGTCTTCGGGAGCACCGACAACGAAGCGGTGATCCTCGGGGCCGACGGGTCCGCGGTCGACGTACCGCACGGCACGAAGGCGGCGCTCGCCCACCTGATCTGGGACCAGGTCGTCGCCCGACTTTCCTGAGACTCCCGAGCATCACCTCCGTCGGTCCGTATCGTTGGAACACAGCCCACCAGCCCCCCAACCAGGAGTTCCCACCACCATGACCGGACGTCTGTTCACGTCGGAGTCGGTGACCGAGGGTCACCCGGACAAGATCGCCGACCAGATCAGCGACACCGTGCTCGACTACCTGCTCGAGCACGACCCCGCGAGCCGGGTCGCCGTCGAGACCCTGCTGACCACCGGCCTGGTCGTCGTTGCCGGCGAGGTGACCACCGAGGCGTACGCCCCGGTCGCCCAGCTCGTGCGCGAGAAGATCCTCGAGATCGGCTACGACTCCTCGGACAAGGGCTTCGACGGAAACTCCTGCGGCGTCCAGGTGGCGATCGGCGCGCAGTCGGCCGACATCGCCCAGGGCGTCGACGACGCCTTCGAGGAGCGGGTCGACGGCTCGGGTGACGAGCTCGACCGGCAGGGCGCGGGCGACCAGGGCCTGATGTTCGGCTACGCCTGTGACGACACCCCGGAGCTCTTCCCGCTGCCGATCAAGATCGCGCAGACGCTCGCGGAGAAGCTCACCGCGGTTCGCAAGGACGGCACGCTGCCCTACCTGCGCCCCGACGGCAAGACCCAGGTCACCATCGAGTACGACGAGGACGACCGCCCGGTGCGGATCGACACCGTCGTGCTGTCGACCCAGCACGCCGAGGACGTCGACCAGGACAGCCTGGCCAAGGACATCACCGCCCACGTCATCGAGCCGGTCCTGGCGCAGTTCGCCTCCTCGGTGCCGTCCGAGGGCTACCAGCTCTTCATCAACCCGACCGGCCGCTTCGTCGTCGGTGGCCCGATGGGTGACGCCGGCCTGACCGGTCGCAAGATCATCGTCGACACCTACGGCGGCATGGCCCGCCACGGTGGTGGCGCGTTCTCCGGCAAGGACCCGTCCAAGGTCGACCGCTCGGCCGCCTACGCCATGCGCTGGGTCGCCAAGAACATCGTCGCCGCGGGCCTGGCGCGCCGCGCCGAGGTGCAGGTCGCCTACGCGATCGGTGTCGCGAAGCCCGTCGGCGTCTTCGTCGAGACCTTCGGCACCGGTGTCGTCCCGGACGAGAAGATCCAGGAGGCGGTGCTCGAGGTCTTCGACCTGCGTCCCGCCGCGATCCTGCGCGACCTCGACCTGCGTCGCCCGATCTACGCCAAGACGGCCGCCTACGGCCACTTCGGTCGCGAGCTCCCCGAGTTCACCTGGGAGAAGACCGACCGTGCCGAGGCTCTCAAGGCCGCCGCCGGCATCTGACGGCGCGAGCAGCGCTCGCCACGCACGCTGGCAGCGTTGTCGGCGCTTGACGACCCGCTTCGCTTGACGGTCGCCTGCGCGCCTCCGCCTTGCCAGCGCACGCGTCGAGCACCGCTCGCACTCGCCAGACGCATGGAATCGCGCCCGTCGTCCCCTGGGGACGGCGGGCGCGTTGCGTCTGAGCCCACTGGTAGAACTGCCGGCATGACCCCCACTCCCGACGAACCGGCGCTGGAGCTGCCGGGGCTCGTCCGGGACCGGGTGGCCGAGGGGCGGGCCAAGGCAGCGGCCACGCGGGCGCGCAAGGTCGCGGAGGCGGAGATCGCCGAGGTCGACCCGGTCGCGCGGGTGGTGCTCGACCTGCCGCTGGCCCATCTCGACCGCACCTTCGACTACGCCGTGCCGGTCGCCATGGCCGAGGGCGCCGTGGCGGGGACCCGGGTCAAGGTGCGCTTCGGCGGCCAGGACGTCGACGGCTTCGTCGTCGCGCGCGCGGCGGCCACCGACCACGACGGGCGGCTCGCGCCGCTCAAGCGACTGGTCAGCGCCGAGCCGGTGCTCAGCCCGGCGGTGGCGGCCCTGTGCGAGCGGGTCGCGGAGCGGTACGCCGGCGTGAGCGCCGACGTACGCCGGCTCGCCGTCCCGCCGCGGCACGCCAGCACCGAGAAGGAGCCGACACCGGCCGAGCCGGAGCTGGCCTACGACGGCACCGCCGCCGACCGCGCCTGGGCCGCCTACCCCGCGGCCGCGCCGTTCCTCGCCCACCTGCGCGAGGGGCACCCGCCGCGGGCGGTGTGGTCGGCCGGTCCGGGGGAGGACTGGCCGTTGCTGCTGGCCCACCTGGCCGGCGCGGCGCTGGCCGCGGGACGAGGAAGCATCCTGTGCCTGCCCGACCACCGCGACGTCGCCCGCCTCGACGCCGCGCTCACCGCGCTGCTCGGCGAGGGTCACCACGTCGCGTTGCACGCCGACCCCGGCCCGGCCTCGCGCTACCGGGAGTTCCTCGGCGTCGCCCGGGGGCAGCGGCGGATCGTGGTCGGCACCCGCTCCGCCGCCTTCGCTCCCGTGCGTGACCTCGGGCTGGTGGTGGTGTGGGACGACGGGGACGACCTCCACGCCGAGCCGCGGGCGCCCTACCCCCACGTCCGCGAGGTGCTGCTGCTGCGTGCCGAGCAGGAGCGCACCGCGGCGCTGGTCGGCGGGTTCGCCCGCACCGTCGAGGCGCAGCACCTGCTCCACACCGGCTGGGCCCGGGAGATCGCGCTGCCGCGCGTGGCGGTCCGCGAGCGTGCGCTGATCGGCGTCAGCGGCGCCAGCGACGTCGCGCTCGACCGCGACCCGACCGCCGGCGCGGCGCGGGTGCCGAAGGAGGCCCACGACGCGTTGCGGTGGGGGCTGGAGCGCGGGCCGGTGCTGGTGCAGACCCCGCGCGCGGGCTACGCGCTGCGGCTGGCCTGCGAGCGCTGCCGCACACCGGCCCGGTGCCAGGCCTGCTCCGGACCGCTCGAGCTCACCGGGCCGACCACGCCGCCGCGGTGCCGCTGGTGCGCGACCGAGGCTCCCGGCTGGTCGTGCACGGAGTGCGGCGCCACCGGGCTGCGGGCCCCGGTAGTCGGCGATGCCCGGACCGCCGACGAGCTCGGCCGCAGCTTCCCCAAGGTCGCGGTGGTGTCGTCGTCGGGCGACAAGGTCCGGTCCACGATCGGGCCCGAGCCGCGAATCGTGGTCGCCACCCCCGGCGCCGAACCGGTCGCCGAGGGCGGGTACGCCGTGGTCGTGCTCCTCGACACCTGGTGGGCGCTGGGCCGCGACAGCATGCGGGCGCCCGAGGAGGCGCTGCGCCGCTGGTGCAACGCCGTCGGCCTGGTCCGCCCCGGCGGTCGCGCCCTCGCGGTGGGGGACCCCGCGATCCCCGTGCTGCAGGCGCTGGTCCGCTGGGACACCGCCGGGTTCGCCGTCCGCGAGGCCGAGGAGCGACGCGAGGCGCGGTTGCCCCCAGCGGCGCGGATCGCCACGGTGACCGGGCCGCCCGGTGCGCTCGACGACCTGCGGGCACTGCTCGACCTGCCGGAGGCCGCCGAGGTGCTCGGGCCGGTCCCGACCCGCGATCCCGACCTGGAGCGGCTCGTGCTGCGTGTGCCGCGCGCCGACGGCGTCGCCCTCGCCCGGGCGCTGGGGGAGGCGCAGCGGCTGCGCTCGGCGCGCAAGCTCGAGCCGGTGCGGATCCAGGTCGACCCCTGGGAACTCTGAGCCTGGCGGCCCAGCCACTAGGCTGACGCGGTGGCGATCCGACCCATCCGACTCTTCGGCGACCCCGTCCTGCGCAAGCCCGCGATCGAGGTCGTCCACTTCGACGCCGAGCTGCGCCAGCTGGTCACCGACCTGACCGACACCATGCTCGACGCGCCCGGCGCCGGCCTGGCCGCACCCCAGATCGGGGTGGGCCTGCGGGTCTTCACCTGGTACGTCGACGGCGAGGTCGGTCACCTCGTCAACCCGACGCTCCAGCTCTCCGAGGAGACCCAGGACGGCCCCGAGGGCTGCCTGTCGCTGCCCGAGCTGACCTACGACTGCCTGCGCGCCCTCTCAGTGGTCGCCCGCGGCTTCAACATGCACGGCGACCCGATCACCATCGAGGGCTCCGACCTGCTCGCCCGGGCCATCCAGCACGAGACCGACCACCTCGACGGGATCTTGTTCATCGACCGCCTCGACGAGGCGGGGCGCAAGGCCGCGATGCGCGAGATCCGCGAGTCGGAGTGGTTCGGCCTCGACAAGCCGACGGTCAAGGTCTCGCCCCACGCGACGGGAGGCTTCGGCCGATGAGGGTCGTCTTCGCCGGCACCCCCGAGGTCGCCGTCCCCGCCCTCGACGCGATCGCCGCGTCCGCCCACGAGCTGGTCGGCGTCGTCACCCGTCCCGACGCCCCCGCGGGCCGGGGGCGGAAGCTGACCCCGAGCCCGGTCGCGCAGCGGGCCGAGGAGCTCGGCGTACCGGTCCTCAAGCCGGCGCATCCCCGTGACCCCGAGTTCCAGGAGGCGCTCAAGGCGCTGGCGCCGGACTGCTGCCCGGTGGTGGCCTACGGCGCCCTCATCCCGCGCAGTGCCCTCGACATCCCCGTCCACGGCTGGGTCAACCTGCACTTCTCCTTGCTGCCGGCCTGGCGGGGCGCGGCGCCGGTCCAGCACTCGATCTGGGGTGGCGACGAGTACACCGGCGCCACCACCTTCCGGATCGTCGAGGCCCTCGACGCCGGCCCGACCTTCGGCGTGATGACCGAGCGGATCCGGCCCACCGACACTGCGGGCGACCTGCTCGGCCGCCTCGCCGAGGGCGGTGCGAGCCTGCTCGTCGCGACCCTCGACGGCATCGCCGACGGCTCCCTCGAGGCCCGCGAGCAGCCGTCCGACGGGGTCAGCCTGGCGCCGAAGATGAGCGTCGACGACGCGCGCGTCGACTGGAAGGAGCCGGCGGTCGGCGTCGACCGGCGGATCCGCGCCTGCACGCCCGGCCCCGGCGCCTGGACCACCCTCGACGACGAGCGGGTCAAGCTCGGCCGGGTCGAGATCGTCGCCGACGGGCCCGACCTCGCGCCCGGTGCGATTCAGGTCGGCAAGAACGAGGTCCTCGTCGGTACGGCGAGCGACCCGGTCCGGCTCACCGAGGTGAAGGCATTCGGCAAGAAGCAGATGGGCGCGGCCGACTGGGCGCGCGGCGTCCGACTGCCCGAGACCGCACGCTTTGAGTAGGCCGAAGCGGCGGGCGGTCGACCCGTCCCGGCTTGCCGCCTTCGAGGTGCTGAAGGCGGTCCGGGTCGACGACGGCTACACCAACCTGCTGCTGCCGGCGCTGCTCGCCCGCCACGGCCTGGCCGGGCGGGACGCGGCGTTCACCACCGAGCTCGCCTCGGGCACGATCCGTCGCCAGGGCACCTACGACGCCGTGCTGGCCGCCTGCATCGACCGGCCGCTGCGCAAGGTCGAGGCCAAGGTCCTCGACGCGCTGCGGCTCGGCACCCACCAGCTGTTGGGCATGCGGGTCCCGACGCATGCGGCGATCGACACCACGGTCACCCTGGTCCGCGACCAGGTCAACCAGGGGGCGGCCGGCTTCAGCAACGCGGTGCTGCGCAAGGTGGCCTCGCAGGACCTCGACGCCTGGCTCGCCCAGGTCGCGCCCGACGACCTCGCGGTCGCCCACAGCCACCCGGCCTGGGTGGTCGAGGAGCTGCGCCGCGCGCTGGCGGACCGCGCGGAGGAGCTGCCCGAGCTGCTGGCCGCCGACAACGACGCGCCGCGGGTCACCCTGGTCGCCCGGCCCGGTCTGGCCGCGCGCGACGAGCTCCCGGGTACGCCGACCCCGTACTCGCCGTACGGCGTCGTCCTCGACGGCGGTGACCCGTCGTCGGTGGTCGCCGTCGCCGAGGGCCGGGCCGGTGTGCAGGACGAGGGCTCGCAGCTGGTGGCGCTCGCGCTGGCCGCCGCCCCGGTCGACGGGCGCGACGAGCGGTGGATCGACCTGTGTGCCGGCCCCGGCGGCAAGGCCTCGCTGCTCGCGGCCCTCGCCGCGCAGCAGGGCGCCGCGTTGACCGGCGTGGAGCTGCACCACCACCGGGCCCGCCTGGTGGCCCGGGCCGCGTCCGCCACCGCGGGACTCGCCGGTGTCGTGCAGGCCGACGCGACCCGGGCGCCCTTCGCCGACGCCAGCGCCGACCGGATCCTGCTCGACGCCCCGTGCACCGGTCTCGGAGCGCTGCGCCGGCGTCCCGAGGCCCGCTGGCGTCGCCGGCCCGCCGACGTGACCGAGCTGGTCGGGCTGCAGCGGGCCCTGCTGGCCGAGGCGATCCGGGTGCTGCGGCCCGGGGGAGCGCTGCTCTACGCGACCTGCTCGCCGGTGCTGGCCGAGACCGCCGACGTCGTGACCGCCGCCCTGGCCGAGCACCCGCAGGTGCGGCTCGAGGACGTGAGCGCGCACCTGCCCGCCGTACCGGATGCCGAGGGGCCGCTGCCCGGCACTGTCCAGCTCTGGCCGCACCGGCACGGCACCGACGCGATGTTCCTGGCCCTGCTGCGCAAGGCGTGAGCCGCGGAATGAACCAGGAAAGTTGATGGTTCAACCAGTCATGAAGAAGATCGGGTTCCTCTCCTTCGGCCACTGGATGCCGAGCCCGCACTCGCAGACACGCACGGCCTCCGACACCCTCCTGCAGTCCATCGACCTCGCCGTCGCGGCGGAGGAGCTGGGCGCCGACGGGGCGTACTTCCGGGTGCACCACTTCGCGCGCCAGCTCGCCAGCCCGTTCCCGCTGCTCGCGGCGATCGGCGCGCGGACCAGCCGGATCGAGATCGGCACCGGCGTGATCGACATGCGCTACGAGAATCCCCTGTACATGGTCGAGGACGCCAGCGCCGCCGACCTGATCTCCGGCGGCCGGCTGCAGCTCGGCATCTCGCGCGGATCACCGGAGCAGGTCATCGACGGGTGGCGGTACTTCGGGTACGCGCCGGCCGAGGGGGAGGCCGAGGCTGACATGGCGCGCCGGCACACCGAGGTCTTCTTGGAGGCGCTGCGCGGTGAGGGGTTCGCGCAGCCGAGTCCGCGCCCGATGTTCGCCAACCCGCCCGGGCTGCTCCGCCTCGAGCCGCACTCCGAAGGACTGCGCGAGCGGATCTGGTGGGGCGCAGCGTCCAACGGCACCGCCCGCTGGGCCGCCGAGCTCGGCATGAACCTGATGAGCTCCACGCTCAAGGAGGACGAGAGCGGCCAGCCGTTCCACGTCCAGCAGGCCGACCAGATTCGCGTCTTCCGCGACGCCTGGGCGTCGGCCGGGCACGCGGGCACCCCGCGGGTGTCGGTCAGCCGGTCGATCTTCCCCCTCGTCTCGGAGGAGGACCGGATGTACTTCGGCGGCCGTCCCGACGACGACCAGGTCGGGCAGATCGACGACATGCGTGCGATCTTCGGACGCTCCTACGCCGCTGAGCCCGACCGGCTCGTCGAGCAGTTGCGGGGCGACGAGGCCATCGCCGAAGCCGACACGCTGCTCCTCACCGTGCCCAACCAGCTCGGCGTCGCGTACAACGCGCACGTCATCGAGTCGATCCTGACGCACGTCGCGCCGGCGCTCGGCTGGCGCTGAGTCACCGCCGCGGATGCATGCGGTTTGGTCCCAAACCGCATGTATTCGGGCCCAGATGTTGCGGTTTGGTCCCAAACCGCAACCCGTCGACCCGCCCGAGACGTTCCGCTACGGCCCGGCGGCGCTGACCTGGGCGAGGTATTGCCGGATGGTGTCGCGGCTGCGGGTGAGGCACTCGATCCGCTTCTCCAGGCCGACCAGCTCCTCGGCGAGGAGGGTGGCGACCTCGGCGGAGCAGGCGGGCTGCTCGAGGGCGCAGGCGGCCTCGGCCTCGAGCAGCACCTTGACCAGGCGGGTGGGGATGCCGGCCTGCACCAGGCCGGCGATCCGTTCGATCCGCTCGACGTGGGAGGTGCTGTAGGTGCGGTACCCGTTGGGCAGCCGGTCCGCGCTGAGCAGGCCCTGCTGCTCGTAGTACCGGATCAGCCGGGTGGCGACGCCGGTCTGCTCGGCCAGCTCCCCGATCCTCATCGCCGTGACCTCATGTCTGCTGCCTCACATCCTCGTCGCCGGACCTTGACATTGACATCAGTGTGAAACTCTACCGTCGAGGACATGGCCCTCACCACTCCCCACGCCGCAGCAACGATCGACCACGACAACCCGACCGGCGGCGATCCGCTGCCCTGGCCCGTCCTGCTCACCCTCGGCGCCGCCACCCTGGTCATGGTCACCGGCGAGATGCTGCCCACAGCCGTCCTCGACCCGATGAGCCGTGGCCTGGCGGTCTCCGAGTCCGCCGCCGGGCTGCTGGTGAGCGTGTGGGCCGCGGTCGTGGTGGTCGCGAGCATCCCGCTGGTCCGGCTGACCCGGGGCCTTGCGCGTCCGGCGGTGATCGCGGGCAGCCTGGTTGTGTTCGCGCTCGCCGCGGCGGCGACCGCCCTCGCCCCGTCGTACGCCGTCGTCCTGCTCGCGCGCACCCTCGGTGCCGGCGCGGTCGGCCTGCTGTGGTCCACCGTCAACGCGCACGTCGCCGACCTCGTGCCGGACCGGTTGCTCGGGCGCGCGACCTCGGTGGTCCTCGGCGGGGCGACGCTCGGGATGGTGCTGGGGACGCCGGCCGCGCGGCTCGTCGCGGATCTCGCGGGCTGGCGTGCGGCCTTCGGGGTGCTGGCCGGCGGCAGCCTGGTGGCGGCCGTGCTCGTCCTCCGGGTGGTGCCCACGACCCGCGCGGTGCCGAACGACCAGCGCCCCGACGCGGCAACCGGGGGAGGGCTGCGGACGATGGTCGTCGTGACCCTGCTGGTCGCGCTGGTGCTCGTCGGCCACTACGGGGCGTACACCTTCATCACCCGCCTCGCCGGACCGCCGGCCGTCGCGTTGCTGGTGTTCGGCCTCGCGTCCGCGCTCGGCGTCGTCCTCGCAGGTCGGGTCGAGCGGACCGTGCCCGGACTCCTCCTTGCCACCGTCCTCACCGCCGTGGCTGTGCTCGCGGTCGGGACCTTCGGCAGCCTGCCCCTGGTCGCCCTCTGGGGTCTCGCGTCCGGCGCGCTCCCGCCGTTCGCGCAGACCCTCGTGCTGCGCCTCGCCGGTCCCCGCCACCGCGCGCTCGCCGGTGCCTTGATCCCCGTGCTGTTCAACGGCGGAATCGCGGTCGGCGCGGCTCTCGCCTCCGCCGTCGTCGCCGGGTACGGCGTGGGCGCGCTCGGGCTGCCCGCCGCGGTCCTGATCGCGACCGCTGCGGTCGGACTGGCCCGGGCCACCCGTCGGTGAACCTCAGTCGACCCAGGCCAGGCCTTCGCCGAGGGCCGCGATCTCGGCGTCGGTGGTGCCCCGGCCGCCCTGCACGCTGATGAAGATCCCGTCGTGCGCCTCGGTCGTGTACCCGCCAGGGCCTGCGCCCTTGTCGGGCGAGGAAAGCCAGGCGTCCCGCTCGGAGGCGTCGCGGATCACCAGCGAGGCCACACCACCGTCGTCGGCCGTGCAGGTGGCCTTGTCGTCGACGAGGAACCACTCGCACGTCCAGCCGGCAGGCGCGGATGCCGGAGCGTGGTCGACCTTGCCGAACATGCCGAGCGCGGCGGCGTCAGCCTCGGAGACCTCGACCACGATGCCGGGCCAGTCCTCCAGCAGGCTGTCGAAGCCCGCGGACCACCAGCTCTCGATCTGGTCGACCGGACCGGAGACGAGAACGGCGAAACCGGTGCCGGAGCCGGGTTCACTGCTCGATCCCAGGACGTGGAGGGCGTCCTCCTCCTTGCCGACCGTGCCGGTGAGTCCGTCGCCCAGGTCGAGCACCTGCCCGACCTGCAGGCCGGCAGCGGGTGCGGAGGTCTGGGCGGTGGCGACCGAGCGGTCGCGGGCCGCCGTACCGTCGCCGGTCACGAGGCCCGCGGCGACCGACACGGCGGCGACTGCGGCCACGCCGGCGACGGTGCCGGACATGACGCGGCGGCGGCGGCGCAGCTGCTGGCCGGAGGCGAGGGAGGTGGCGGCGAGGTGCTCGAGATCGGGGCGTTCGTCGCGCAGCCGTTCGCGCAGGGCCGGCCCGACGAGGGGGGCGAGGTGGTCGAGATCGGTCATGGGTGGGTCCTCTCGGCGATCGGGTCGATGAGCGGGCGCAGCCGCAGGAGGGCGCGGCGGGCGCGGGTGCGCACGGCCGACTCGCTGATCCCGAGGTCGGCGGCGGTGTCGACGACGCTGCGGTCCTCCCAGTAGCGGAGCACCACGACGGCGCGGTCGAGCGGGGAGAGGCCGGCCAGCGCGGCCAGCAGGTCCACCCGGAGCTCCGGGTCCGGACCGGTGTCGGGCGGCCCCACGTCGGCGACGGTCAGGTCGCTGGGGCGCTCGCCGTTGCGCCGCAGTCGGCGGTGCGACAGGAAGGTGTTGAGCAGCACCGTTCGCGCGTAGGCGACCGGGCTCTCTGCTGCTTGCACCCGACCCCAGCGCACGAACACCTTCGCGTACGTCGCCTGGGTCAGGTCCTCCGCGAGGTGGTGGTCACCCGTCAGCAGCATCGCCGCGTGGTGGAGCTGCGTGCCGGTCGCGCGCACGAACGCCGAGAACTCCTCGGCCTG
Organism: Nocardioides daeguensis; assembly: GCF_019192965.1. Lineage (GTDB taxonomy): Bacteria > Actinomycetota > Actinomycetes > Propionibacteriales > Nocardioidaceae > Nocardioides > Nocardioides daeguensis. Next base: position 163,390 of record NZ_JAHTKU010000008.1, on the reverse strand, counting down.
CCGGTCTGCCTTCACTCCCACCTGACGCTCCAGGGGCGCGGTCGCGTGACAGCCGGTTGCACGGGTTCAGTCCAGGACGTGGCGCAGGTAGCGCTGCGGGTCCTCGAGGTAGCGCCGCCAGTGCTGGACGAGCTCGAGCTCGGCCCACGTCGTACGACGCAGCCCCCAGTCGCCGACCTCGAGGATCGTCGCACCCGGCATCGCCGCCAGCACGGGCGAGTGCGTCGCGCAGAGCACCTGCCCACCCTGACGCACGACATCGTCGAGCACGGAGACCAGCCCGAGCGAGGACGAGAACGAGAGCGCCGCCTCGGGCTCGTCGAGGCAGTAGAAGCCGGGGGAGTCGAAGCGGGTGCGGAGCACCTCCAGGAACGACTCGCCGTGGCTCATCTCGTGGAACCGGCTCTCCTGGGGTGCCGTCGGGCTGCGCGGGTTGTGCTCGAGGAAGCTGTACCAGCCGTGCATGGTCTCGGCGCGCAGGAAGAAGCCCCACCGGCCCGCCCCGAGCCCGCGCTGCAGCCGCAACGCCCCGTGTAGCGGCGACTCCGTCTCCCGGGTCGTGTGCCGCCCCTGGTTGGTGCCGCCCTCCGGTGAGAGGCCGTAGGCGACGGCGACCGCCTCGACCAGCGTCGACTTGCCGGACCCGTTCTCGCCGACCAGGAAGGTGACGCCCTTCGCGAGCTCCAGCCCGTCGCGGACCACCTGGGCGACCGCCGGGATGGTCATCGGCCAGTCGTCGGGGTCGAGCCGGTCCTCGGCGGTGACCCGGACCACGGGCGGCTGGTCGAAGTCCACGGGACTCACGCTACGGCGTGGTTGGCTAGGTTGGCCGGATGCAGCCGTGGCAGCGCCGATCGAGCCGGATCGCCTACGAGAACCCGTGGATCCGGGTCCGTGAGGACGAGGTGGTCCGTCCCGACGGCACCGACGGGCTGTACGGCGTCGTCGAGGTCCGCCAGCCCGCCGTGTTCGTCGTACCGCTGACCGAGGACGACGAGGTCGTGCTCGTCGAGATCGACCGCTACACGACGGGCGACCGGGCCTCGCTCGAGCTGCCGGCGGGGGGAGCCGACGGTCAGGACCCGCTCGTCGCGGCCCAACGCGAGCTGCGCGAGGAGACCGGCCTCGCCGCGTCGCAGTGGCAGGAGATCGGCAGGATGAACGCCCTCATCGGCGTGGCCGACGCCCCCGAGGTGGTCTACCTCGCCCGCGGCCTGACCTACGTCGGCGACGACGCCATGCTCGAGGACGGGATCCGTGCCGTCCACCGGGTGCCGCTCGACGAGCTGCTCGCCCGGGTCGGGCGCGGCGAGATCACCGACGGTGAGAGCCTCGCCTGCCTGCTCCTCGCCCTCGTCGCCCTGGGCCGCGTGGGCTGAGGCTTCGGTACCCTCAGCAGCCATGGCGTCCCCGGCGGTCGAGATCGAGGTCGAGAACCGCGTCGTACGGGTGAGCAACCCCGACCGCGTCTACTTCCCCGAGATCGGCGCCACCAAGCTCGACCTCGTCGAGTACTACCTCGCTGTGGGTGAGGGCATCGTCAACGCGCTGTGGGAGCGCCCGTGCATGCTGCACCGGTTCCCGAAGGGCCTCGACGGCGAGAAGGTCCATCAGAAGCGGCTGCCGGCCGGCGCGCCGGACTGGGTCGAGACCGTCCAGCTGTTCTTCCCGCGCTGGAAGCGGACCGCCGACGAGCTCTGCGTGACCGAGCTGGCCTCGGTGATCTGGGCGGTGCAGATGTCGACGGTCGAGTTCCACCCGTGGAACAGCCGCCGCGGCGCCACCGAGATGCCCGACGAGTGGCGCATCGACCTCGACCCCGGCCCCGCGTCGTCGTACGACGACATCCGCAAGGTCGCCCACGTCGCCCACGAGGTCCTCGAGGAGCTCGGCGCCGTCGGCTACCCGAAGACCAGCGGCAGCAAGGGCCTGCACGTCTACGTCCGGATCAAGCCCGAGTGGGACCACAAGGGTGTACGACGCGCCGCGCTCGCCTTCGCCCGCGAGGTCGAGCGCCGCGCACCCCGGCTGGTCACCACCACCTGGTGGAAGAAGGACCGCGACCCGGCGGCGGTGTTCGTCGACTACAACCAGAACGCCCGGGACCACACCATCGCCGCGGCGTACTCCGTGCGCGGGCTGCCCGACGCCCGGGTCTCCACGCCGATCCGCTGGGACGAGGTCGACGACGCCGACCCGCGGGACTTCACCATCCGAACCGTTCCCGCGCGCTTCGCCGAGCTCGGCGACCTGCACCACGACATCGACGACCACGTCTTCGACATCGCCCCGCTGGTGGCGTGGGCCGACCGCGACGACCTCCCCGCAGGCGACGAAGACGTCGACTAGCCCTGCTGGTCGGTCAGGCGCTCAGCTGCTCGTCGAGAGCGGCCCGCAGCTCACGGGCATGTGCGTGCAGGATCACGGCGGCGAAGCCGTTGCCCCGGGCGTCCTCGCTGTCCGCCTCGCGGTCCCACTCGTCGGCGAGGCGGCGGGCCTCGGCTCGCGGATCCGCCACCAGCGCGCGCTCCACGGCCCGCTTGCGGGCCTCGCTGTTCATCATGGGCATCGTTGCCACCCCCGTTCGGAACTCCTCCGTTCCCTGCACCCATGATCGTCCGGCGGTGGCGGGAACCGAGCAGAAACGCCGAAGTGTCTGCTGGCCACGCGGCGCCATAGACTGCTCGCCCGTGGGCCACATCCAGATCACGCCGTCCATCCTCAACTCCGACTTCGCCCGTCTCGGCGAGGAGGTCGCCCGGATCCCCGGCGCCGACTGGGTCCACGTCGACGTCATGGACAACCACTTCGTGCCGAACCTGACCTTCGGTCCCGCGATGGTCGAGGCGCTGGCCCGGGTCAGCCCGGTCCCGCTCGACGCGCACCTGATGATCGAGGACGCCGACCGCAACGCGCTCGCGTACGTCGAGGCGGGCTGCGGCTCGGTCACCTTCCACGTCGAGGCGGCCAAGGCTCCGGTGCGGCTCGCCCGGGAGATCCGGTCGGCGGGTGCGCGGGCGTCGATGGCGCTCAAGCCCGCGACCCCGATCGAGCCCTACGAGGACCTGCTCCCCGAGCTCGACATGCTGCTGATCATGACCGTCGAGCCCGGCTTCGGTGGTCAGAAGTTCCTCGACCTGTGCCTGCCCAAGATCCGTCGCGCCCGTGCGCTCATGGACAAGCACGGGGTCGAGACCTGGCTGCAGGTCGACGGCGGTGTCTCGCTGGAGACGGTCGAGCGCTGCGCCGAGGCCGGCGCGGACGTCTTCGTGGCCGGCTCCGCCGTCTACTCGGCCCAGGACCCCGACGCGATGGTGGCCGCCCTGCGGGCGAAGGCCGAGGCCGCGCGCTCCTAGAGCGCCGGCGGTGCGCCGACCTCGACCGGTACGTCGGGCTGGTGGCTGCCGACCCAGTCGAGCACCTGTTGCAGCGCCCCGAGGCCGCCGTGGCCGACGACGGCGGTGCGGGCCGCCGCGGGTGGTGAGATGCCGAACGCGCGCGCCAGCTGGCCGGACACCACACCGGCGCCGTTCACGGCGATCGCGTGGTCGTCGTGGGCGACGAGGCGCAGCACGGGGAGGTGCTCGGCGTCCTCGACGTACGGCGGCACGATCTCCCACCAGGCCAGCTCCACCCGCGCGAGGTCCGGCCACAGGAGCCGGGCGCCGGAGTCGGCGCCCTGCAAGGTGACGCCGGCCTCGTCGAGGTGCAGCGCGATGTCGCGGCGCAGCAGCGGCCGGGCGCCGAGGCGGTAGCCGCCCCAGCCGGCGACCACCAGCCCGGCGAGTGCGAGCATGAGGGCGTCCAGGCGGTCGAACGGGTCCAGGCCCTGGGAGGCGATCGCCGCGAGAGGGGCCGCGACCATCACGGCTCCGGCGAGCACGGCGACCAGCGCGATGCGCGGCAGGCTGCTCGCGGGCGCGGGCAACCGGACATCGAGGGACGACACCCGGGGAGCGTAGGGCGTCGGTAGCCTCGGGGCGTGGATCCCTCGCCCGTCGTCGCCGCGCTGCACGTCGCAAAGGCGACCCGCCTGCCGATGCAGGCGAAGGACGTCGTCGTGGTCGAGGCGGGGCGCGGGATCGTCGGCGACCGCTACCACGGCACCCGGCACCGGCACGTCACGGTGCAGAGCCGCGAGAGCCTCGACGAGGCGGCCACGGTCTACGGCCGCGCGGTGCCCAGCGAGCTGACCCGTCGCAACATCACGATCAGCGCGGGCGCCGTACCCCGTGCGCCCGGGACCAGGATCCGGATCGGTGAGGTGGTGCTCGAGGTGGTCCGGGTCGCGGCGCCGTGCAAGCTGCTCGACGACACGATCGGCGCGGGAGCACAGGAGGCGCTGCGGCGCCGGGCGGGGACCGTGTTCCGGGTGCTCGCCGGCGGGACGATCCGGGTCGGCGACCCGGTCGACCTGGCGGTGCCGGGAGACGGGCTCAGCTCTCCAGCGCCGCGTCCAGCGTGATCGGGACGGCGGCGAGGGCCTTGCTGACCGGGCAGCCGGACTTCGCCGCGTCGGCGGCAGCGGCGAACGCCTCCGCGTCGAGTCCCTCGACCTCGGCGCGCACCGTCAGCGCGATGCCTGAGATGTGGAAGCCGCCGGCGGGATCGGGACCGAAGCTGACGTCGGCGGTGACGTCGAGGGCGACCGGCGTGCCACCCGCCTTCTCGATCTGCCCCGACAGTGCCATCGAGAAGCAGGCGGAGTGGGCGGCGGCGATGAGCTCCTCGGGGCTCGTCGTGCCGTCCGCTGCGTCCGACGTCCGCTTCGGCCACGACACGTTGAAGGTGCCGGCGCCCGAGGAGGTCAGCTCGGCCTGGCCGGTGCCGTCCTGGAGGCCGCCGTTCCAGGCGGTGCGTCCGGTGCGAGTGGGCATGAGAATCCTCCGTAGAACAGGTTCCGATTGGGCAGAGACTGCATGCTGGTGGCCTCAATTGTTGCGGTTTGGGACCAAACCGCAACGCCCCGACCCGGAATCAGGCCAGCGACAGGACGCAGTCGGCGAGGACGGGGGAGCCGTCCCGCTCGCCGCCCTCGATCGTGGCCGTGCCGATCACCGCGGCGCCCTCGCGCCAGCCGGCGACCCGGATCGTCTCGCCGGGGAACACGACGCCCGCGAACCGGCCGGTGAACCCGCCGACCTGCGCGGCGTCGCCGCCGAGGAGGCCGTCGGTGAGCTCGCGCAGCACGATGCCGTAGGAGCACAGCCCGTGCAGGATCGGTGCCGGGAAGCCGGCGGCCTTCGCGAAGCCGGGGTCGGCGTGCAGGGGGTTGCGGTCACCGCACAGGCGGTAGAGCAGCGCCTGCTGGGGCGTCACGGTGTACGACGACACGTGGTCCGCTTCCCGCTCGGGCACCGCCACGGGGGAGGCCGTGCCGCGGTCGCCGCCCCAGCCGCCCTCGCCCTTGACGAAGATCGACGAGCGCACCCGCCACAGCTCCTCGCCGTCGGGTGAGGTGGCGACGCCCTCCTGCCAGATGACGGCGGCCTTGCCCTTGTCCCAGATGTCGGTGAGCGTGGTCCGCACGGTGGCGGTCCCCGCGGTCGGGAGGGGCCCGGAGACGGAGATCGACTGCGAGCCGTGGACCACCTGGGCGAGGTTGATGTCGCACCCGGGCAGGTCGAGCGGCGGCGGGTCGGTCTCGTGGAAGGTCGGGGCCACGACGCCGAAGGACGGCAGCACCTGCAGCGCCGCGTCGTCGAGGGTGTAGCGCAGGGCGGAGGCCGAGAGGTTGTCGCCGGTGCGCGAGCCGGCGCCGATGCCGAGGTGGTAGAGCAGCACGTCGGACTCGGTCCACGAGAACGTGCGGGAGCCGAGGTCGGCTCCGATCGCGACGGACGGATCGATGGGCATCAGGCGTTCTCCTTGGCGATGTCCTGGGCGCTGTCGTGAGCGATGTCCTGGGCGGCGAGGTAGCCGAACACGATGGCGGGGCCGATCGTGCCGCCGGGGCCCGGGTAGGTGTTGCCCATGACCGCCGACGAGACGTTGCCGGCGGCGTACAGGCCGGGGATGACCGTCCCGTCCTCGCGCAGGACGCGGGCGCGCTCGTCGGTGACCAGGCCGCCCTTGGTGCCGAGGTCGCCGGGCACGATCTTCACGGCGTAGAACGGGCCCTTCTCGATCGGCGCGAGCGAGCAGTTCGGCTTCACCGTCGGGTCGGAGTAGTACTGGTCGTAGGCCGACTCGCCGCGGTGGAAGTCCTCGTCGACGCCGGCGCGGGCGAAGCCGTTGAACCGCTCGACGGTCGCCTCCAGCGAGCCCTCGGGCAGGCCGACCTTGGCGGCGAGCTCGCCGAGCGAGTCGGCGCGGGTGACGACGCCCTCCTTGTACCAGCGGCCGGGGAAGGGCTGCCGCCCGGCGACGCCGGCGAAGAGGTAGCGGTTGCGGTAGGTCTGGTCGAAGACCATGTACGACGGCACGTGGTCGATCCCGGTGGCCTGTCCCTTGTAGATCTCGTGGGTGGCCTCCACGTAGGGGAGCGCTTCGTTCATGTAGCGCGCGCCGGCGGAGTTGACGATGATCGAGCCGGGCAGGTTGCGCTCGGCCAGGCAGAACCAGGCGCGTCCGGGGAGCGGGATGGTCGGTCCCCACCAGGCGTCGTCGAGCAGGTCGGTGGCGGCGCCGGCCGCCGTACCGGCGAGCAGGCCGGCGCCGGTGTTGGAAGCGGCGCCGGTGGACCACGCGGCGGACGTGGGCTGGGGCAGGAACTTCTCGCGCAGCTCCTGGCTGTGCTCGAAGCCGCCCGAGCCCAGGATCACGCCGCGGCGCGCGCGGATCTCGCGGCGCTGGCCCTCCTGCTCGACGACGACTCCGACCACGCGACCGTCCTCGACGAGCAGGTCGAGCAGCGAGGTGTCGTAGCAGACCGGCACGCCGGCGTCGATGAGGCCCTTGCGCAGACCGATGGCGATCGCGTTGCCCATCGCGAACATCCTCTTGCCGGTGACGATCGCGAGCAGTCGCTTGACCATCACCTTGATCATCGTGAGCGGGCCGCGGAGGGTGCGCAGGCCGAGGCTGAGCTTGCGGAAGTCGGCCTGGGTGACGATCAGGTTGGCCGGTGCCTTGGTGTACGGCGGGTGCAGCCGGTCGAGCTCGTCGCCGAGGAAGCGCGCGTCCATCGGGACCGGCTCCACGCTGCGCCCGCGCGGGCGCCCGCCGGGCCGCTCGGGCAGGTAGTCGGCGTACTCGGGGACCCACGTGAAGCGCAGCGGCGTCTTCTCCCGCAGGAAGTCGAGGACCTCGGGGCCACGGTCGAGGTAGGTGTCGCGGCGCACCTTCGGCACGACGTCGCCGACGATCGCGTCGAGGTAGGTCTTGGCCGCCTCGCGGTCGCCCTCGTCGACCTGCCCTGCCGCCTGGAGCGCGTAGTTGCCGGGGATCCACACCCCGCCGCCGGAACGGGCGGTCGAACCGCCGAAGTGGGCGCTCTTCTCGACCAGGACGGTGTCGAGCCCCTGGTGGGAGGCGGCGAGCGCGGCCGACATGCCGGCACCGCCGGCGCCGACCACGACGACGTCGTAGGAGTCCTTCATGGCGAAAACTGTAACAGGTTCTAGTAGTGTCATCCCCGCCCCGTCCTGCTTGGTGCGGCCGGGGCCGGGCGCGCCGTTCCCGCGCCGGGGGACCCCGCTTGCCCCAAAAGTAGAACCTGTTCTACTCTGGTGCGGCACCCACACCGTCGTCGACACAGGAGCTCCCATGAACCAGGACTTCGCCCCCGAGGTGACCGCCGTCCTCGACGGCGTGCGCGACCTCCTCCCCACCCTGCGCGAGCGGGCGGAGGAGGGCGAGCGGCTCCGGGTGATCCCGGACGCCTCGATCAAGGAGCTCGAGGAGACCGGCTTCTTCCGGCTGCTGCAGCCGAAGCGGTACGGCGGCATCGAGGCCGACCCGGTCGCGTTCTACACCGCTGTGCGCGACATCGCCTCGGCCGACGGCGCCACCGGCTGGGTCGCCAGCGTGGTCGGCGTGCACCCGTGGCAGGTCGCCCTGTTCGCCGACGAGGCACAGCAGGCCGTGTGGGGTGACGACCAGAGCGTGCGGCTCTCCTCGTCGTACGCCCCGACCGGCAAGGCCGTCATCACCGAGGGCGGCTTCAAGCTCTCCGGCAAGTGGAGCTTCTCGTCCGGATCCGACCACTGCTCCTGGGTGCTGCTGGGCGGCCTGGTGTTCAACGTGGAGGGCCAGGTCGTCGACTTCCGCACCTTCATGGTCCCGCGGGAGAAGTACCAGGTCGTCGACGTCTGGAACGTCGTCGGTCTGCGCGGCACCGGCTCCAACGACATCGTGGTGGAGGAGACCTTCATCCCCGAGGCGTTCACGCTCTCGATGGGGGAGACCGGCCAGTGCAAGGGCCCCGGCCAGGCGGTCAACACCAGCGACCTCTACAAGCTGCCCTTCCACTCGATCTTCACCTCGACCATCGCCACCCCGATCATCGGCATGGCCAAGGGTGCCTACGCCGAGCACGTCGAGATGCAGCAGAAGCGGGTCCGTGCGGCCTACCTCGGCGAGAAGGCGTCCCTCGACCCGTTCGCCGCGGTCCGCATCGCCCGCGCCTCCTCGGAGATCGACGCCGCCTGGGCGCTGCTGATCAACAACCTCCGCGAGGAGCAGGCCCACGTCGCCAAGGGCGAGCAGATCCCGCTCGAGCTGCGACTGCGCGTGCGCCGCGACCAGGTCCTCGGCACCGCCCGCTCCATCGAGGCGATCGACACGCTCTTCGAGGCCTCCGGCGGCCGTGCGCTCGCCGAGGGCACCTACCTGCAGCGCGCCTGGCGCGACGCCCACGCGGGTCGCGTCCACGCGGCCAACGACCCCGAGCGTGCCCTGCAGATGTACGGCGGCCACCAGTTCGGCCACAAGGTCGACCCCGGGATGTACTGATGGCCAGCGGCTCGCCCTGGGGTCAGGAGGAGACCCGTCGCTCCGCGAAGGCGGGCGACATCACGCTGAACTACTACGAGGCCGGACCCGAGGGGGGTTCGACGGTCGGCGGCGGCCTGCCGTTCGTGCTCCTGCACGGCGGCGGCCCGGGCGCCTCGGCGTGGAGCAACTTCGGCTCGGCGCTCCCGCGCTTCGCCGGGACCTTCCGGACCCTGCTGGTCGACCAGCCCGGCTTCGGCGGCTCCGACAAGCCGGCGGTCACGGCCAACTACTTCCGCCACTCCGCGTCGTACCTCCTCAAGCTCCTCGACGAGCTGCAGATCGAGCGGATCCACCTGCTCGGCAACTCCCTGGGCGGCGGTACGGCGACCCGGTTCGCGCTGGAGTACCCCGACCGGGTCGGCCGGCTGGTGCTGATGGGCCCTGGCGGCCTGTCGGCCAACCTCTTCCACGCCGACCCGACCGAGGGTGTCCAGCGGCTGATGGACTTCAGCATGAACCCGAGCCGCGAGGCGCTGCGGGCGTTCATCTCCACGATGGTCGTCAACCAGGCCCTGGTCACCGACGAGCTGGTCGAGGAGCGCTTCGCCGACGCCACCGCGCCGGGCTCGCTCGAGGCGATGCGCTCGATGGGAGCCTCGTTCTGGAACCCGGAGTGGGCCGAGGACGGCATGCTCTGGCGCGAGGCCCACCGGCTGCGCAAGCACACCCTGCTCACCTGGGGCCGTGAGGACCGGGTGAACCCGCTCGACGGCGCGCTGGTCGCGCTCAAGCAGATCCCCAAGGCGCAGCTCCACGTGTTCCCGAACTGCGGCCACTGGGCCCAGATCGAGGCCGCCGAGGAGTTCGCCGAGATCTGTACGGCCTTCCTGGCCCGCCACGTCGAACGATCGACCTCGAACGGAGGCGCAGCATGACCATCGACATCAAGTCCATGGGCTACATCCGGGTCGCGAGCACGGACCTGGAGGCATGGAAGACCTTCGCCGGCAAGGTCCTCGGCCTCGCCGAGGGCCGCGGGCCGAACCCCGCGCACCAGTACTGGCGCATCGACGAGGTGTCGGCCCGGGTCGTGGTCTTCCCCTCCGACGTCGACCAGCTCGACTGCGCCGGCTGGGAGCTCGCCGACCACCAGGCCCTGCAGGCCGCCCGCGAGCACCTGCAGAAGGCCGGTGTGGAGTTCGAGGAGGGCACCCGGGAGGAGCTCGACGAGCGCCGGGTCCAGGAGCTGGTCCGGTTCCGCGACCCGTGGGACAACGTGTTCGAGCTGTTCCACGGCATCACCTACGAGGCCCGTCCCGTCGTGACGCCGTACGCCGCCACCTTCGTGACCGGCGACCAGGGCATGGGTCACATCGTGGTGCCGGTGCTCGACGACGTCGAGGCGCTGCGGTTCTACACCGAGGTGCTCGGCTTCCGGCTGCGCGACTCGATGAGCATGCCGGGCGAGTTCGTCGGCAAGGAGCCCGGCAGCAAGGTCTGGCTGCGCTTCCTCGGCGTCAACCCACGTCACCACTCGCTGGCGTTCTTGCCGATGCCCAACCCGAGCAAGTGCGTCCACGTGATGCTCGAGGTCGACAAGCTGGACCACGTCGGCCGGGCCCTGGAGCGGGTCCGCAAGCACGGCGCGCCGCTGTCGGCCACGCTGGGGCGCCACATGAACGACGAGATGATCTCGTTCTACGTGAAGTCGCCCGGCGGCTTCGACGTCGAGTTCGGCACCGAGGGCATGACCGTCGACGACGCCCGCTGGGTGGCGCGCGAGTCGACCGCCGTCTCGTACTGGGGCCATGTATTCGGCGGTCAGTGAGTGGCTACTAGCGTGAGTGACGTGAGCGAGATCCCCGAGGGCATCAGCCCCGACGCACGGGAGACCTGGCCGCATCCCGAGCTGATCCAGTCCTGGCTCGGGGACGCGGAGGTCGACTTCGAGCTGCGTCCCGGCGAGGAGGTCGCGGTCCACGACGACCCGGAGGCACAGGCCGCCGCGCGTCGGTTCCGCGACACGCTCGGATGCTTCGCATCGGGGATCACCGTCATCACCACGATGAGCGGCGACGAGCCGGTCGGCATGACCTGCCAGTCGTTCGCCAGCGTCTCGCTCGACCCGCCGCTGATCACCTTCATCCCGGCGCGCAGCTCGCGTGCCTGGCCCGCGATCCAGCGCTCGGGCCGGTTCTGCGTCAACGTCCTCGCCGCCGACCAGGAGCACGTCTCCGGGCAGATGGCGACCAAGGGCATCGACAAGTTCGCCGGCATCGACTGGACCCCCGCGCGGGCCACCGGCTCGCCCGTCCTCGCCGGGGCGCTGGCCCACCTCGACTGCACGATCCATGCGGTCTACGAGGGTGGCGACCACTTCATCGTCGTCGGCAAGGTCGAGCACCTCGAGGCCCACCCCGAGGACGCAGCCGTCGCCGAACCGCTCCTCTACTTCAAGGGTCGCTACCGCACCACCGACGCGTGACCCGACACCGCGACCCGACACCATGACCCGGGCTCGTGACCTGCGCCACACTCGGGCGTTGAGCCCCTGATCGAGTACGAACAGGTCTGGGGGGATCGATGAGATTGCGTGGGTCACGCGGGGCGGTGGCCGTCGCGGCCGCGGTGCTCACCGCCGTGCTGGGCGGGCTGGTCGCCGGGCTGCCGGTGGCGAGCGTGGCCGCGGGTGCGACGCCGGTGGACCCGCGGGTGCCGTCGGTGCCGTCGGTGCCGTCGGCGCAGTCGGGGCCGTCGGTGGTCGTCACGCCGGTGCCGCACGCAGGAGTGCGGGCCTACTGGACCCCGGAGCGGATGCGGGAGGCGATCCCGCTCGACCTCGACCCGGCGGGTGGCCGGATCGCGTCGGCGCCGGGCACGGCCGCCCCGCGCCTGAGCGCCCGGACCGGGGAGGGCCTGCGCAGCACCGGCAAGCTGTTCTTCACCGACGGTCGCAGCGACTTCGTCTGCTCCGGCGCTGCCGTCAGCACGCCCGAGAAGGACCTCGTCCTCACCGCGGGGCACTGCGTCAACACCGGCGGGGTCAAGGGCCTGCTGGGCGGCTGCCGGGCCGGCAGCTACTTCAGCGGTTTCCTGTTCGTCCCGGCCTACGACCACGACGCGCGCCCCTACGGCACCTGGGTCGGCACGTCGGTCGCGACGCCCAACGAGTGGGTCACCCAGTGCGACCTGTACGCCCGCGACCAGGCCATGATCCGCGTGGCGCCGCTCGGTGGGCGCAACCTGGTGGACGTGGTCGGCGGCAACGGACTGGCCTGGAACTACCCGGCCCGCGAGGACGGCGTCCGGGTGGTCGGCTGGCCCGCCGAGGCGCCGTACGACGGCCAGAGCCGCCAGGAGTGCGTCGCCTCGACGGTGGGGTCCACGAGGACCAACACGCCCGCCGACGCCGAGATGGCGTGCCCGTTGACGGGCGGCGCCAGCGGCGGGCCCTGGTTCGTCCGGATGGCGAGCGCCGACACCGGGTTCATCTTCGCGGTGACCTCGCGACGGCCCACGGACGGCACCCCCCTGCTGTTCGCGACCCCCTTCGACGCCTCGATCGAGACGCTGCTCGCGGTGGCGCGGTCCGCCCCGCGACCGGTCTCCCGCCCGGTCGCCGGCCGGGTCACCGGTCGGGTCACCGGCGACCGCCCGAAGCGAGGGGCCCGGCTGCGCCTGGCCGCGACCGCCGGCGTCGTGGGCTTCGGCGAGTCCTACCGGCTGGTCGCCGAGACCCGCCGGGTCCGCAGGATCGTGCTGCAGGTCCGCGACCTGCCGGGAGCGCCGTGGCGCCGGCTCGCGAGCGCGCGGGTGCGCGGCGGCGTCACCGTGTTCGACCAGTCTCCACCGCCGGGCACCCGGTGGTACCGGGTCAAGGTGCGGGGCGCGAAGAGGCACAGCGCGCCGGTGGCGGTGACCGTGGGGGCGTGTCCGCTGCCGCTGGACCGCTCGCCGGGGGTGGTGAGCGCGACCCGCTGCACCAGCCCGGTGGGCTGACTGGCCCCTTGTAACTAAGTGTTACGTCGCGAATCTGTGGCTGGAGTGACCAGTGTGGTGGATAAGTCGACCGAACACTTAGTTACAAGTGATCGAGCCTTACAGCTCCACGGCTGCCCGGTGCCGGTGCGGAGCGCCGGACAGCTGTCCGAGTGCGTGCGCGCGCTTGAACACCAGGTGGGCGTCGTGCTCCCAGGTGATCGCGATGCCGCCGTGCAGCTGCACGCACTCGCTGGCGGCCAGGCTCGCCGTCTCGAGGGCGTACGACGCCGCGCAGTGCGTCAGGAAGGCGGCCTCGTCCGGGGCCGACCCGGGGTCGGCGAGGGCGTAGCACGCGGCCCAGCTCGCCGAGCGGGACATCTCGACCCGCGCCAGCACGTCGGCCATCCGGTGCTTGAGCGCCTGGAACGAGCCGATGGGGCGGCCGAACTGCACCCGCTCCTTGAGGTAGCCGACCGTCATCTGCAGCGCGCGGTCGGACAGGCCCACGGCGAGCGCCGCGACGGCCGCGGCGCCGACGAGCTCGGCCCGGCTCCGCGCCGCGTCGCCGTCGCCGATCACCGACAGCTCGGCCCCGGACAGGTCGAGACGGGCCAGGCGGATGCTCTGGTCCATCGACTCGACCCAGGTCGCGCGCGCGCCGGTGACCTCGACCAGGTCGCCACCACGGACGGCGAGCACGATCTCGGCCCGGTCGCCGTCGAGCACCGCGCCGTCGTCGAGCGCGACGGTGGCGATCTGACCGGCGGCGATGCCCGGGAGCAGCCTCTTCTTCGCATCCTCGGTGCCGCCGGCCAGCAGCGCCTCGGTGGCGACCGTCGTGGCGAGCAGCGGGCTCGGCGCGAGGGTGCGGCCCAGCTCCTCGAGCACGACGGCCGTCTCGAAGAAGGACGCGCCGACGCCGTCGTACTCCTCCGGGACGGCGAGCGCCGCCACCCCGATCTGCGCGCACAGGGTGGCCCAGAGCGCCTCGTCGTAGCCGGTCTCCGACGCCGACGCGGTGCGGACGGCGGCCGAGTCGGCACGCTTGTCGAGCAGGCCGCGGACGGTCGCCGCCAGCTCGGCCTGCTCCTCGCTGAGCTCGAACTGCATCACGCGCTCCGGAGGGTCTCGAGGATGCGGGCACGGTGCTCGGCCGGCGTGCCCCAGGCGCTGACCAGCGCGCGGATCTTGGTGATCCAGACGCTGAGGTCGAACTCCTGGGTGTAGCCGATCGCGCCGTGCACCTGCAGGCCGGTACGGGAGGCGAGGTAGGCCGCGTCCGCGCACGCGACCTTGGCGGCCGACACCGCGCGCGCCCGCTCGCTGGTTGAGCCTGTGGAAGCAAGAGCGGCGCCGTAGACCAGCGGCCGCGCGAAGTCGAGGGCGATCCGCACGTCGGCGAGCTTGTGCTTGACCGCCTGGTACGAGCCGATCTCGCGGCCGAACTGCCTGCGCTGCTTGACGTAGGTCACCGCGTCGGCGAGCACCCGCTCGCCGGCGCCCAGGAGCTGGGCGGCGGTCGCGAGGACGGCCAGGTCGTACGCCGCGTCCGGCCCGGTGGTCGAGGTGCGAGGAGCGCCGGCGACGAGCCTCGAGGCCTCCGGGGTGACCTCGAAGAGCCGGCGGGTGCGGTCCACCGACACCAGTCGGTCGCCGACGACGGCCTCGTGCAGTCCGTCGGGCCCGGCGACGTACACCTGGTCGGCGACGTCGGCGTCGAGCGCGTACGGCGTCTGCGGCGGCACCGCGACGGTGGCGACGCCCTCGACCTCGGCGCCGAGCGCGACGGGCAGGTAGGCAGCCGACTCGACCCACGGGCCGGGCACGGCGTGGCGGCCGAGCGCCTCGAACGCGACGCAGACCTCGACGGGGGAGGCCTCGGTGGCGAGCATGGTCAGGCCCTGCTCGGCCAGTCGCTCCCACAGCTTCAGGCCCGCGGCGTGGTCACCTGCGGCCCAGCTGCGGGCGACGCCGACGGCGTCGGCCGCGGTCAGCAGGGAGTCGAGCGAGGCGGCGAAGTCCTGCTGGTCGGTGGTGAGCTCGAACCTCATGACTTCTGGACTCCCTTGGGCTCGCGGGGCAGACCGAGGATCAGCTCGGCGATGATGTTGCGCTGGATCTCGTTGGTGCCGGCGTAGATCGGCCCGGACAGCGAAAAGGTGTAGCCGTCGAGCCAGCGTGACTCGAGCTCGGCGTCGGGGCCGAGCAGGTCGAGCGCGGTCTCGTGGAGCGCGACGTCGAGCTCGCTCCACCACACCTTGTTGACCGAGCCGGCCGCTCCGATGTCACCGCCGTCCTTCAGCTTGGTCACCGTTCCCCAGGTGTAGAGGCGGTAGGCCTCGGCCTTGAGCCAGGCGTCGACGACGCGCTTCGCGACGTCACCGACCGTTGGTCGAGGTGCGAGCTTGCGAGCCTCGAGACCCTCGTCGTACAGCGCGAGCAGGCGGTCGGCGACGGCGGTGAACCGGCCGGGGGAGCGCAGCGAGAGACCGCGCTCGTTGCCGGCGGTGCTCATCGCGACCCGCCAGCCGTCGCCCGGGGCGCCGAGCACGTCCGCGTCGGGCACGAAGACGTCGTCGAAGAAGACCTCGGCGAAGCCCTCCTCGCCGTCGAGCTGCGCGATCGGGCGAACCGTCACGCCGTCGGCGTCGAGCGGGAAGAGGAAGTAGGTCAGGCCCGCGTGCTTCTGCGCCTCCGGGTCGCTGCGGAACAGGCCGAAACCCCACTGGGCCAGCGCCGCGCGCGAGCACCAGATCTTCTGCCCGTTGAGCACCCAGCCGCCGCGCTCGTCGTCCCGACGGGCGGTCGACTTGAGAGAGGCGAGGTCGGAGCCTGCCTCGGGCTCGCTCCAGCACTGCGCCCAGACCCGCTCGCCGGTCGCCATCGAGGGCAGGAAGCGGTCCTGCTGCTCGGGGGTGCCGTGCTCGAAGATGATCGGCGCGAGCAGGAAGATCCCGTTCTGCGAGACGCGCAGGGGAGCGCCGGCCCGGTAGTACTCCTCCTCGAAGACGACCCACTCCACCAGGGACGCCTCGCGTCCGTGGTACTCCCTCGGCCAGGACACGACCGACCAGCGCTCGGCGGCGAGCTTCGCCTCCCAGGCCTGGTGCAGGACGAAGCCCTCCGCGGTGTCCAGGGACGGCAGCGGCTCGAGCGGCACGTTGGCGGCCAGCCAGGCCCGGGCCTCGGCCTGGAAGGCCAGCTCGGACTCGCTCAGTTCGAGATCCATGTCAGTTCGGGTTCCTCATCGGCGTGGAGGTCGGCACGGTCGAATGTAGGCCCGGGCGCTGCCCGAACCAAGCATTTGCTTGGTAGAGTACCAGTCATGAACCTCACCGAGGGGCCTGAGGACCGCGCGTTCCGCGCCGAGATCCGGGAATGGCTCGGCGACCACCTGAGCGGCGAGTGGGCCGCGCTGCGCGGGCTCGGCGGCCCCGGCCGGGAGCACGAGGCGCACGACGAGCGCCTGGCCTGGAACCGCCACCTCGCCGAGCACGGCTGGACCGCCGTCGGCTGGCCCGCCGAGCACGGCGGCCGCGGCCTGTCGCTGTGGCAGCAGGTGATCTTCCACGAGGAGTACGCGCGCTCCGAGGCGCCCGCCGGGGTCAACCACCTCGGTGAGCAGCTCCTCGGTCCGACCCTGATCGCGTTCGGCACGCCCGAGCAGCAGCAGCGCTTCCTTCCCGAGATCGTCGCCGTCCGCGAGCTGTGGGCCCAGGGCTACTCCGAGCCCGGTGCCGGCTCCGACCTCGCCAACGTGCAGACCCGGGCCCGCCTCGACGAGGCCACCGGTGAGTGGGTGATCGACGGCCAGAAGGTGTGGACCTCACTGGCCCACCTGTCCGACTGGTGCTTCGTGGTCGCCCGCACCGAGGCCGGCTCCCAGCGCCACCAGGGGCTGTCCTTCCTGCTGGTGCCGCTGCGCCAGGACGGGGTCGAGGTGCGCCCGATCGAGCAGCTCACCGGCGGGTCGGAGTTCAACGAGGTGTTCTTCACCGGCGCCCGGACGTCGGCCGACCTGGTGGTCGGCGAGCCCGGCAGGGGCTGGGGCGTCGCGATGGGACTGCTGGGCTTCGAGCGCGGCGTCTCCACGCTCGGCCAGACCGTCGGCTTCGCCCGCGAGCTCGAGAGCGTCGTGGCGCGAGCCAGGGAGAACGGCACGATCGGCGACCCGGTCGTGCGTGACCGGCTCGCCACGCTCAAGACCGAGCTCGCCGTGATCCGCAGCTTCGCGCTGCGCGCGCTCGCGCTCGTCGAGGGCGGCCAGGACTCGGCCGCCGGGGGTGGCGCCGGCTCGATCTTCAAGCTGGCCTGGGCCACCTGGCACCGCACCCTCGGTGAGGTGGCCATGGACGTCGCCGGCCGCGACGGCCTGCTGACGCGCGGCGGGTCGTCGTACGACCTCGACGACCACCAGCGCCTCTTCCTCTTCTCGCGTGCTGACACGATCTACGGCGGCAGCGACGAGATCCAGAAGAACATCCTCGCCGAGCGCGTGCTCGGCCTACCGAAGGAGCCCCGCGGATGACCGCCCTGCGACCCGAGCAGCCCACCCCCGACTACGTCCCGGGGCACGACCTGCTCGCCGGCAAGGTGGTCGTCGTGACCGCAGCCGCCGGTGCCGGGATCGGCGCGGCCGTCGTCCGTCGGGCGCTCGAGGAGGGAGCGAAGGCGGTCGTCTTCAGCGATACCCACGAGCGGCGCCTGGCCGAGGCGGAGGAGGCGCTGGCCGCCGAGTTCGGCGCCGACCGGGTCCGCCAGCTGGTCTGCAACGTGACGAAGGAGGAGGACATCACCGCCCTCCTCGACGCGGCCGAGGAGTTCGGCGGCGTCGACGTGATGATCAACAACGCCGGCCTCGGCGGTACCGACTCGATCCTCGAGGTCACCGACGAGACCTGGAATCGGGTCATCGACATCACCCTCACCGGCACCATGCGGGCCACCCGAGCGGTCGGCCAGCGCCTGGTCGCTGCGGGCAAGAAGGGCGTGATCGTCAACAACGCCTCCGTCATCGGCTGGCGCGCGCAGGAGGGCCAGGCCCACTACGCCGCGGCGAAGGCCGGCGTGATGGCGCTGACCCGCTGCTCGGCGCTCGACCTCGCCCCGCACGGCATCCGCGTCAACGCGGTCTCGCCGTCGCTGGCGATGCACCCGTTCCTCGAGAAGGTGACCTCGCCCGAGCTGCTCGTCGAGCTCAAGCAGCGCGAGGCGTTCGGCCGGGCGGCCGCGCCGTGGGAGGTCGCCAACGTGATGGTCTTCCTCGCGAGCGACTACTCGTCGTACCTGACGGGTGAGGTCATCTCCGTCAGCAGCCAGCACGCCTGAGCTCGTCCATCCCCAACACAAGGAGTCCTGTCATGGCTGAGGCCTACATCGTCGACGCGGTCCGCACCGCCGTGGGCAAGCGCGGCGGCGCGCTGGCCGGCGTCCACTCCGCCGACCTCGGCGCCCACTCGCTCGCCGCTCTCGTCGAGCGGACCGGGATCGACGCCGGTGCCGTGGACGACGTCATCCTCGGCTGCTGCGACACGATCGGCTCGCAGGCCGGCGACATCGCCCGCACGGCGTGGCTCGTCGCGGGCCTGCCCGACCACGTCCCCGGCGTCACCATCGACCGCCAGTGCGGCTCGTCCCAGCAGGCCGTGCACTTCGCGGCCCAGGGCGTCATGTCCGGTACCCAGGACCTCGTCGTCGCCGGTGGCGTGCAGAACATGAGCGCCATCCCGATCTCCGCCGCGATGATGGTCGGCCAGCAGTACGGCTTCACCACGCCGTTCGCCGAGTCGCCGGGCTGGATCAAGCGGTACGGCGAGCAGGAGGTCAGCCAGTTCCGCTCGGCCGAGATGATCGCGGAGAAGTGGGACGTGTCCCGCCCGCAGATGGAGGAGTTCGCGCTCGCCTCGCACGAGCGGGCCAAGGCCGCGATCGCCGAGGGCCGGTTCGCCGGCCAGATCGCGCCGTACGTCCTCGAGGACGGCAGCGTCTTCGACACCGACCAGTGTCCGCGCGAGACCTCGCTGGAGAAGATGGCCGGCCTCGAGCCGCTCGCCCCCGGCGGTCGCATCACCGCCGGTGTCGCCTCGCAGATCTGCGACGGCTCCGCGGCGATGCTCATCGCCTCCGAGCAGGCCGTGAAGGACCACGGCCTCACCCCGCGGGCCAGGATCGTGCACCTTTCGGTGCGCGGCGACGACCCGGTGTGGATGCTCACCGGCCCGATCCCGGCGACCAAGCACGCGCTCGCGAAGGCCGGGATGACCATCGACGACATCGACCTGTTCGAGTGCAACGAGGCCTTCGCCTCGGTCGTGCTGGCCTGGATGAAGGAGACCGGCGCGCCGCACGAGAAGGTCAACGTCAACGGCGGCGGCATCGCCCTCGGGCACCCGATCGGCGCGACCGGTGCCCGGCTGATGACCACCCTGCTCAACGAGCTCGAGCGCACCGGCGGCCGCTACGGCCTGCAGACCATGTGCGAGGGCGGCGGCCAGGCCAACGTCACCATCATCGAGCGCCTCTGAGATCTCCGGCCTCGCGCGGAACCCGGTCCACCCTGCCTGCGTAAGGGAGGGTGACACCTGAAGTGAGCCGCGATGCGCAACCAGCGTGAGGACGGGTTCGACGAGTTCGCGACGACAGCGTGGCCGCGGCTGCACCGCATCGGCTACCTGCTGACGGGCGACCACCACCTCGCCGAGGACCTCGCGCAGACCGCGCTGGTCCGCACCTACTCCTCCTGGAGCCGGGTGCGGCCGGCGACGCGCCGGCGTACGCACGGCGCGTACTGCTCAACCTCAACATCGACCGCCTGCGCCGCAAGCGGGTCGTCGAGGTCGGCGACGCGGCGCTGGAGGTCGTGCCGGTCGCGGGCGGGTCCACGTCCGGGACGACGGTCGAGGACCGCGACCAGGTCGTGCGCCTGCTCGCCGGGCTCACCGAGCGCGAGCGGCGGGTGGTGGTGCTGCGCCACTACTGCGACCTGAGCGAGGCCGCCGTCGCGGCCGAGCTCGGTATCGCTCCGGGCACGGTCAAGAGCGCGCTCTCGCGCGCCCTCGCCAAGCTGCGGGTGTCGATCACCGAGGACACCGACGAGCTGAGGGGTGCGTTGTGAGCGATCGAACCGTCGCCGAGCTGGAGCTGCTGCTGACCGGGAACGGCCCGACCGGGCCGGGCCCCGACCTGGACGTGATCCGCCGGCGGGGCCGGAGCCGCCGTCGGCTGCGACGGGTCAGCGCCGCCGGGACCGCCGTCGCCGGCGCCACGCTCGTGGCCGTCGTCGCCGTGGCCGTCAGCGGCGGGACGCAGCGGGCCGCCGATCCCGCGGAGTCGACGCCCCGGCCGGTGAGTCCTGCCGGGCTCTCCGACCTGGCCCGCCGCGCGCTCGCGGAGATCCCCGGCGCGCAGCAGGTGTCGCCGTCGATGGTCTCGATCCCCGCGCCCGGACCCCGGTCCTTCGCCGCGGGCCTCGAGGCCGAGGTCCAGGGCGAGCCGGTCGAGCTGCCCGAGGAGGGTTACGCCGGGGTCACCTCCTACGAGAGCTCGGGCTTCCCCGACTGGCTCTACGACGCGACCGAGCAGGCCGAGGAGGCCGAGGGGAGCCAGGACGAGGGCTACCCGACCGGGACGACCGACCTCACCGGCATCGGCGTGGACCTCGGCCCGCGCTACCTCGCCTGCGCCCGGGCCCAGGCGCCGGGGGAGCAGTCCCGCGGCGGGCGGCTGCGGGCCGGCGGTGGTGACCCGCCAGGGCGAGCGCTGGAGCTACGAGTGGGGGATGGGCACCGAGCGGTTCCTCGAGCCCGGCGCCCCGATGGAGGTCTTCACCAGCGACGCTGTGGTCGACGGGCACGACGGCACCTTGGCGATCGCCGGGCTCGACGGTGTCGACGTCGCGCGTGCCGTCTTCGTCGGAGCCGACGGCAGCCGGGTCGAGGGAACGGTCCTCGCCGGCACCCTGGTCCCCGGGGAGTCGATGTTCTTCGGGGAGGTCCCCGGTCCGCTGGCCCGGGTGATCGCCTACGACGCCGCGGGCACCGTGATCGAGGACCACTCGCTGCGTGAGTGCAAGGACCCGGTCGACTGCGAGGTTCGCTGAGCTCAGCGGCGTCGGCGCCGGCGGCGTTCGGTCTCGAAGACCAGCCGCCGGATCCGGTCGCCGTGCACGCTGGGGTCCACGAACGCGATACCGACCCCCAGCCCGCCGCTGGCGAACCGGACGTGCCGCACCACGCGGGCGCCCTGGACCAGGTTGTCGCCGTCGACCCGGGTCGTCGCCTCGACGGTGGTGCCGACCGGCGGCGGCTGCGTGCGCACGCACGCCATCAGACCGCCCTCGCTGACGTCGACCACCACGCCGAGCAGCTCGATCGGCTCGAGCGGGTCGTGCGGGTCGAGAGGGTCGCCTGCCTCGTCCGGCCCGTCCCCGCGCGCTCCGGCCCCGGCCGGATCGGGCGTCCAGCGCAGCAGCACCGGCATCGAGATCCGCGCGCGGAAGTAGGCCCGCTGCTGCAGCCGTGCCGGCGGTGAGCTCGGCCGGAGCAGCCACACGTCGCCGTACGACCGACGCCCGGGACGGGTGCTCACCGGGCACTCCATCCGCCCGAGGGGGTAGGTCCAGGCCAGGGTGACGTCGAAGTGGTGCTCGCTGGGGTCCAGACCGACCGGGCAGGCGACGACCAGCGTGGTGGACCCGTCGGCCTGCGGCTCGAGGTCGAGCACCTTCGTCTCCAGCGCCACCGGCTCGCCGGCGGTCGGCCGCAACGTCAGTGCCACTGTCTGCAGGACCGTCGGATGCAGGTCGGGCTGGACGTCCGTGTGCTGCATGCCGACCAGATCGGCTGCGGATCGTCGTACCTGAGGACTGGGGTGGCGGGCCTTGTCGGCGCGGCCTGCTTCGATGTGACCATGATCGATCACCTCGGCATCAACTGCGCCGACCTCGCCGCGTCCAAGACCTTCTACGACCAGGTGCTCGCACCGCTCGGCTACGGCCGCGTGCTCGACTACGACGTGGCGGTGGGCTACGGCACCGAGAACGACCCTGCGTTCTGGCTGAGCAGCTATGCCAACATGCCTCCGCAGCGTGAGGTCCACGTCGCGTTCAGGGCCGCCGACGTCGCCGCGGTCCACGCCTTCCACGACGCCGCTGTCGCCGCGGGTGCAGAGGTGCTCCACGAGCCGCGGCCGTGGCCGGAGTACCACCCCGGCTACTACGGCGCCTTCGTGCGTGACCTCGACGGCAACAACATCGAGGCCGTCTTCCACGGCTAAACCGCCGAGGCCTGATGGCGCTGGACGTCTTCGTCGCGACCGGCGCCGCGCTGGCGGACTGGCGGAAGGTCCACAACGCGATCATCCCGACCGATCCGCTCTCCGAGGCCGAGGTCCTCGAGCGCTCGGGACGCCACCGCCTCACGCTGGGGTACGACGACGGCGTCCTGGTCGGCAACGCGACCGTGCGACCACCGGACGGGCACGGCACTGCCACCGTGATCGTGCGGATCCTGGCCGGCCACCGGCGCCACGGCCTCGGGTCGACGTACCTCGCGTCGGAGCTGGCCGTCGCCCGGGCTATCGGGGCCCGACGGATCGAGACGGTCGTGCTGGCCTCCAATCACGACGGGCTGGCCTTCGCCCTCGCCCGGGGATTCGTCGAGCACGACCGCTACCTGCTCGAGGGCGACACGGTGCCCTACGTCGACCTGCACCTGCCGGGCGAGCCGCCCGAGTGAGCCGTCCGGGCGAGGCTCAGAGCACCGTCCACCAGAGGCCGACGACGGCCGGGACCAGGCCGAGCAGCAGCCACGGCGAGCGCCACGAGCGGCCGTTGATGACGAGCGTGGCCGCGATGCCGCCGACCATGAACGCCGCGGCGATGAGGTTGAGGCCGACCCGGGCGTCGGTCCGGTCCGCGGCGACGTGGTCGGCCGCGATCACGAGGCCCGCCGAGAGGTGCAGGATCGTGGTGATGATCAGCACCGAGACCACCCGGCGCTGCACCCGCTGGAGCCGCTCGAGGTCCTTCGGGTCCGGCGCCTTGCGCGGCGCGTTCGGGTCCATCAGGTGACGTCGCCGGGGGGCTCCGGTGCTCTGGCTGGGGCCCTGCTGCGACGTCTGGTTCACCCCTGCAGGATATCCAGTGGCATCGACGAGGCACGCACCGGATGCTGCTCTCGTGGACATCCGCCCCTTCACCCCGGACGATCTCGACGACGTGGCCGCCTGGACGGACCTGGTCAACGCGATCGCCGACGTCGACGCACCCTGGACGCTCCGGCAGACGGTGACGCTGGGCGTCGGCCAGTTCCGGCACGGGTGGGACGGCGAGCCGGAGTCGCCGTACCTGCTCCGGGTGGGGGACGTGGCCGTCGGCTGGGGATCGATCGCGACCAGCGACTACGACAACCTCGACCTCGCGTTCCTCACGATCGGCATCCACCCTGACCACCAGCGCCGGGGGTACGGGACCGCGCTGCTCGACCTGCTCCGCGCCGAGGCGCGGCGCCGCGGCCGGACCAGCCTGCTGACCGAGGCGTGGGAGACCCGGGCGGGCGACGGCTTCGCCACCCGCCACGGCTTCGAGCGCCGTCTGGCCTCCATCAGCCGCCGCCAGCTGCTCGCCGACGTCGACCGTGCCGACCTCGAGCAGAGGTACGACGAGGCCCTCCCGCACGCCGCCGACTACGCCCTCGAGCGCTGGACGCCGCCCACGCCCGACGAGCGCCTCGCCGACGTCGCCGCGATGGCGAGCTCGATCAACGACGCTCCGACCGACGACCTCGACTACGAGGACGAGGTGTTCACGCCCGAGCGGGTGCGGGCCTACGAGGAGGCGTCGGCCGCTCGCGGCTTCCGGCAGTACCGTCTCGTCGCCCGCCACCTGCCGACCGGCGAGCTCGCCGGCCAGAGCGTCGTCGTGGTCGTGTCGACCGCCCACGCCTGGGGCCGGCAGCACGACACCACGGTCACCCGCCCGCACCGCGGCCACCGCCTCGGCCTCCTGCTCAAGATCGGCATGCTGCGCTGGCTGGCGGAGGCCGAGCCCGCTCTCGAGCGGATCGACACCTGGAACGCCGAGTCGAACGACCAGATGATCGGTGTGAACGAGACGCTCGGCTACCGGGTCATGGGCCGGGAGTGGACCTACCAGCGGCCGCTGGACTGACCCGGACGACGCGCCTACGAGTACCGGTGGCTCTTGGCGGCGTGCCCGCGCTCGCGGGTGCAGGTGCGCCCGCTGATGTTGCGGTGGCCGCACAGACCGTCGTCGGCGCCGCCGTCGGCGCCGCCGTCGGCGCCGTCCCGCTGGTCGACCGGCGGGGGTGCGACCGGGGCGGCGGCGGCCGGCTTGGCGCGCCGCGCGGCCGGCGAGGGGCGGCCGGCGCGGGCCTGGGCCTCGGCGTACCTGGCCTCGCGCATCGCGCGCACTGCATCCATCTTGCTCATCGGCGACTCACCCGAGTGACCCTAGGGGAGGCGACCGACAGAACCTCGGTGGGGGCTAGGCTCGGCGGTCCGACGACGTCAGGGGCTGACATGGTGGCCAGCAGGTCCGCTCGCGAGCGCAAGGCGGCCGCCCAGGCCGGTCCGCTCGCCCGGGTGCGGATCGAGGTCGGTGCGCAGGAGCAGTTCGTCTACAAGATCACCTGCACCGAGTGCACCGCGAAGGGTCACCGTCCGTGGTCGGCCTATCGCGCCGGCGCCGACAACGGATTCATGGCTGCGATGGACCGCTGGGTCTTCCACCTCCGGGAGAAGCACCCGGCGAGCGACGCACCCTGCCTGGAGTTCTTGGCGGCCGCCGAGCAGCGCCTCCATGAGCGCCGCACCCAGCAGGACGCGACGAGGGCGCGGCCGGACTGACCGGCCGCGCCCTCGGTCACGAGGTCACGTCGAGCTCACACGACGTACGAGGACGCGCGCTTCAGCGCCGAGGCGGCCTCGACGACGATCCGCTCGATCAGCTCCTCGCAGGACGGCAGGTCGTCGATCACGCCCACGACCTGGCCGCTGGCGAGCACGCCGGCGGAGGTGTCGCCCTCGACCAGGCCCGCGCGGAGCATGGTCGGGGTGTTGGCGGCCAGGGCCATCTGCCCCAGGGTGCGACCCTGCGCCTTCTTCATGGCGCGCCCGTCCGTGAGCAGCTGGGTCCACGACATGCCGGAGGACCTCTTGAACTCCAGGGTGCGTCGGGCGGTCGGGCCGAGCCGGCGGACGGCCGAGGTCTCCTCGAGCGAGTCCACGAGGTCGGTGCGCAGCATGCGGTGCGGCATGCCGTCGACCTTGGCGGTGACGACCGTGTCCGCCAGCCCCTTCGACAGGTAGAGCTCCTTGACCGCCTGGGGGACCGCGGAGTCGCGGGTCAACAGGAAGCGGGTGCCCATGCCGACCCCGGCGGCGCCGTACGACAGCGCGGCGGCCAGGCCGCGGCCGTCGAAGAAGCCGCCCGCCGCGATGACGGGGATGTCGACGGCGTCGAGGACGGTCGGCAGCAGCAGGGTGGTCGGGATGGCGCCGGTGTGGCCGCCGCCCTCGCCGCCCTGGACCATGACCGCGTCGGCTCCCCAGCCGGCGACCTTCTTGGCGTGCTTGGCCGCGCCGATCGAGGGCATCACGACGATGTCGTGCTCCTTGAGCTTGGCGATCAGCTCCGGCTTGGGCGCCAGCGCGAAGGACGCCACCTTGACGCCGTGGTCGATGAGCAGCTGGCAGCGGTCGCCGGCGTCGCCGGCGTCGGCACGCAGGTTGACGCCGAACGGCTGGTCGGTACGGCCCTTGACCTCGATGATCGCCTGCTCCAGCTCGGCGAAGGTCATCGTCGCCGAGGCGAGGATGCCGAGGCCGCCGGCGTTGGCGGTGCCCGAGACCAGCCGCGGGCCGGAGACCCAGCCCATCCCGGTCTGCACGACCGGGTGGGGGACGCCGACCAGGTCGGTGAACGGCGTACGGATCTGCTGGTCAATCATTCGGGACCTCCTTGAACCGCAGGCCCTTCGGGTCCAGCACCTCGCGGATGAGGAGCAGCTCCTCGTACGACGGCTCGCGGGTCACCGGCACCTCGTCCGGCACCTCCAGCACGAACCCGGTGGCCGCGACGACCTCGTCGACGCTCACCCCCGGATGCACCGAGACGAGCCGCACGGTGTCGCCGGCGCCGCCGAGGTCGAAGACACCGAGGTTGCTGACGATCCGGTGGATGTCGTTGAACCGTGAGGCGGCCGCGCCGGCCTGTGCGGCCCGGGTCGGCCCGACGCCGGAGACGATGTCGACGTCCTCGACGAAGACGCGTGAGGAGTGCTTCGGGACCCAGTACGACGTCCGGTTGTTGACCGTGTTGCCCGGGGCGCCGCGCGAGCCGAGCAGCTGGCGCTTGGGCTGGGCGAACGCGCCGATGGCGGAGATGTTCTGGTTTCCGAGCCGGTCGATCTGGGTCGCGCCCATCATCACGTGGCGCTTGCCGTAGGCGACGACGTCGAACACGCGGCGGAACGGGATCCAGCCCTCGACCACGTCCTTGCCGCCCAGCGGCGGGACGCCGCCCAGGAACACCGACTCGCCGTCGCTGATCACCAGGTCGGGGTTGGAGGTCAGCTTGGCCAGCCGGACGCCGAGCGTCGGCAGCAGGCCCATCGGGCTGGCGAAGATCTCGCCGTCCTCGCTGAACGCGTCCGCGATCGCGGCGGCGCAGACGTCGGCGCGGGTGTAGTCACTCATCGAGCGTTCTCCAAGGTGTTGGCCTGGACGGCAGCCTGGTAGGACGCCTCGTCGCCGGCGAGGAAGCGGTCGTGGAACGCCTGCCAGTCCTCGTCGGAGCCGGAGGCCGCGGCGGCGTACGCACGCTGGAACCTCTCGTCACGCTCGTAGTCGGGCGTGCAGGTGGTGAAGTGCGCGCCGTTGGGAGTCTCGACCACCCCGCTGACCATCATCCGGCTGAGCAGGAGTCGCTGGACGGGCGCCTCGACGGTGAGGCCGGCGGTGTCGACGACCTGCTCGACGCTGAGGTAGGTCTTGTCGGCCGCCATGGCGAACAGGTCGTCGAAGTACGGGTCCGGCCCGAGGTAGGACGCGTTGCCGTGCTGGTCGGCGCGGTTGAGGTGCACCAGGGCGGCGTCCAGCCTGAGCGCGGGGACGGCGACGAGCTCCTCGTGACCGTGGCCCTCGTCGTACGGGCTGGTGACGGTCGTGAGCCAC
The DNA here is from genome assembly GCF_019192965.1 of Nocardioides daeguensis. Classification (GTDB taxonomy): domain Bacteria; phylum Actinomycetota; class Actinomycetes; order Propionibacteriales; family Nocardioidaceae; genus Nocardioides; species Nocardioides daeguensis. Next base: position 136,339 of record NZ_JAHTKU010000008.1, on the reverse strand, counting down.
GGGTTGTTGACCATGACGTCGGAGCCGAGGCCGGCGCGCATCGGGAGGAACGGCAGGCGCTGCGCGGCGGCGCGCAGGCCCGTCTGGAACATGCCCTCGTCGAGCTCGACGACCTCCGGGATGGACGCCGTCTGGCGGGCGCGCTGGAAGTTCGGCTCGAGCGGGACCGAGTCGAGGGAGACGAAGGCATAGACCAGCCTGCGGATCTTGCCGGCGCGGGCGAGCAGGCCGACGTCGGCGCCACCCCAGCTGACGATCGTCAAGTCGGTGAGGTCGGAGTTGTAGATCGCGCGGACCAGCGCCATCGGCTTGCGCCGCGGACCCCAGCCGCCGATGCCGATGGTCATGCCGCTCTCGAGACTGCCGACGACCTCGTCGATCGACATCCGCTTGTCGCGCGGCTTGCGGTTGCTGCTCATCAGGCTCCCTTTGCGTTGTGCTCGGCCTTGTCGGTTCCGGCGAAGTCGTCGCGCAGCTCGTCGCTGACGCCCATCAGGTTGAGCTCGAAGGTGAAGCCCTGCTCCCAGCGGTACGACTTGTTGACGTCGATCGGGTCGATCCCGTTGAGCGCCTCCTTGGCGGCCCGGATCACCACGGTGTTCTTGGCGGCGATCTCCCCGGCGACCTTGAGGGCGGCGTCGAGCAGGTCCTCGCGCGAGACGACCTCGAGCACCGAGCCGAACTGCACCAGGTCCTTGGCGGAGATGGTGCGCGCGGTGAAGTAGAGGGTGCGCATCATGTGCTGGGGGACCAGGCGCGCCATGTGGGTCGCGGCACCGAGGGCGCCCTGGTTGACCTCGGGGACGCCGAAGAACGCGTCGTCGCTCGCGACCACGATGTCCGCGTTGCCGACCAGGCCCACGCCGCCGCCGACGCAGAAGCCGTTGACGGCCGCGACGACGGGGACCGAGCACTCGTAGACAGCCTTGAAGGCGGCGAAGCAGCCCTTGTTGGCGCCGAGGAGGGCGTCGAACCCGGTCGAGTTCTGCATCTCCTTGATGTCGACGCCCGCATTGAAGCCCTTGCCCTCGGCGCGAAGCACGACGACCTTGGTCGCCATGTCGGCGCTGGCCTCGTCGAGCGCCGCCGCCACGTCGAACCAGCCCTGGACGGTGAGGGCGTTGACCGGGGGAGCGTTCATCGTGACGACGCGGATCCCGTCGGGCCGCAACTCGCTGCTGACTGTCATGCCGCCATGCTACCAAGCATTTGCTTGGTATCGTGTGCCTCGCCCCGAGTCCGCACGGGCGAGGAGCAGACCTACCGAGCCGTAGAGGAGACCGAAGTGAGCAGGTTGCTGGAGGGCCGGGTCGCGATCGTGACCGGTGCTGGACGAGGCATCGGGCGCGCGCACGCGTTGGAGCTGGCGCGTCACGGCGCGAGGGTGGTCGTCAACGACTTCGGTGTGTCGGCTGCGGGCGAGGGCACCGACGAGTCGCCCGCCCACCAGGTCGTCGCCGAGATCGAGGCGATGGGCGGCCAGGCCGTCGTCAACGGCGCCGACGTCGCCGACTTCGCCGCCGCCGAGGCCATGGTCCAGCAGGCGATCGACACCTTCGGCGGCCTCGACATCCTGGTCAACAACGCCGGCTTCCTGCGTGACCGGATGCTGGTCAACACCAGCGAGGAGGAGTGGGACGCCGTCGTACGCGTGCACCTCAAGGGCCACTTCGCCCCGCTGCGCCACGCCGGTGCCTACTGGCGCGCCGAGGCCAAGGAGGGACGCCAGCGCGCGGCTCGCGTGATCAACACCTCCTCGGGCGCCGGCCTCCAGGGCTCCCTCGGCCAGACGACCTACACCGCCGCCAAGGCCGGCATCGCCGGCATGACCCTGGTCGCCGCCGTCGAGATGGGCCGGTACGGCGTCACGGTCAACGCGATCGCCCCGGTCGCGAAGACCCGGATGACCGAGGGCGCCTTCGACACCTCCGCGATGGCCCTGCCCGAGGACAACTCCCCGGTCGTGGCGTGGCTCGCCTCCGAGGAGGCCGGCGACGTGACCGGGCGGGTCATCGAGATCGACGGCTCGGTGATCACCGTCGAGAACGGCTGGACCCACGGCCCCTCGCGCGACAACGGCACCCGCTGGGAGGCCGAGAAGGTCGGCCCCGCCCTCCGGGACCTGCTCGGTGAGGCGCCGACGCCGGAGGCGGTGTACGGGACGGCCTGAAAAGGGAGTTTCACCGGCCGGCCGGTGAAACTGGCGCTTGGACGAGGAAACTTCCTCGTCCAAGCGCCAGTTTTGTCGTCCAGGCCGTGACTGGTGGGACAGGTGAGCCGATCATGCGGCCAGCCGCATCGCCCGCAGGATGCGTGCGATGGTTGCGTCCGGGCGGGCGAGGTCGGCCCACGTGATCCGGATCATGGTCCAGCCGGTCAGCTCGCGGAGCTGGTCCTCGCGCGCCTTCTCCCGCATCACCATCTCCTCGATCGTCTCCCCGGGGCGCCGGAGACGGTGATACTTGACCAGGCCGTCGAACTCCAGCATCACGCGGTAGTCCGGCCAGGCGAAGTCGACGCGTCCGGCGAACCGACCGCTCGGGTGCCGGATCTCGTACTGCGCAATCGGCGCCGGAACCCGTGCGGCGCGCAACATCAGCCTGGTTCGCGTCTCGCCGACGGACTCCGCCTTGCCGTCGGCCAGGGCGAGCACGCGGCGCAACCGCAGCGTGTCCGGCCACGTCCTCATTCGGCGGTCGAACATCTCGAACAGTCGCGACAGCGTGGTGAGGCGTGCCTGGACGTACCAGTCGAGAACGGCCACGGCCGGCTCGAGAGACGCCAGCGCCGCGGTGTCCAGTGCCGTCCGGGTCGGTGCTGTCAGCCATCCGCGCTCGTCGCGGGTGACGTCGTCGACCAACAGCTCTCCGCGGTGATGGACGACGCGGGCCGCGGACCGCTCGCCCCTGCCGAACAGGTTCGTGAGGTGCACCGAGGAGAGATCGAGTCCCCAGTCCGGCGCGCCCTGCTCGATGCAGGCGCTGACGTGCGACGCCGCCACCCTGTCGTCGTACAGGCGGCGTGTGCCCTCGAGGAGGATTCGGTGCCGCTCGACGGCATCGGCCTGCTCCCAGATGCCGCGGAGGACGTAGACCCCCTGGCGAATCCGGTGCAGGAACCCGATGTGGACGGCTCGCTTCAGTGCGTTGTCCGTCGAGCCGGCCGCGATGGCGTCGCGGCGAAGCAGGATCCCGTGGGCGTCGACGAGGTACTCGAGCATGCGCGCCAGCCTGCCGCTTCGTGTCGCGCGGCGCCTTGGGCGAGCCCTCGGCCTGTGGATAGCTGGGTACGACGGCAGGCCCGGTGTGGATGAAGCTCCTGCTGGGACGACAAAACTGGTGCTGGGACGAGGAAGGTTCCTCGTCCCAGCACCAGTTTCACCGGCCGGCCGGTGAAACTCCCGACCCGGCCAAATCGGAATCCGACCGCGCTAGATCCGCTCGATGATCGTGCCCGTGGCCATCGCACCACCGGCACACATGGAGATGAGCGCGGTGCTCTGGTCGCGGCGCTCCAGCTCGTGCAGGGCGGTGGTGATCAGCCGGACGCCGGTGGCGCCGACGGGGTGGCCGAGGGCGATCGCGCCGCCGTTGACGTTGACCTTGTCCATGTCGACGCCGTGGACGCCGGCCCAGGAGAGGACGACGGACGCGAACGCCTCGTTGACCTCGAAGAGGTCGAAGTCGCTGATCGCCATGCCGGTCTTGTCGAGCAGGCGCTGGGTGGCGTCGATGGGGCCGTCGAGGTGGTAGTAGGGGTCGGAGCCGACGAGGCACTGGGCCTTGATCCGGGCGCGCGGGGTGAGGCCGAGGGCGCGGGCCTTGTCCTCGTCCATGATGAGCAGTGCGGCGGCGCCGTCGGAGATCTGCGAGGAGGTGCCGGCGGTGTGCAGGCCGCCGTCGAGCACGGGCCGGAGGCCGGCGAGGCCCTCGGCGGTGGTCTCGCGCAGGCCCTGGTCGGCGTCGACGAGCCGGGTCTCCCCGGTCGGGTTGCCCTCGTCGTCGAGCACCGGCGCCTCGATGGCGGCGATCTCGCGCTTGAAGCGGCCCTCGTCGACGGCGGTGCGCGCCTTGGCCTGAGAGGCGAGGCCGAGTGCCTCGAGGTCGGCGCGGGTGATGCCGCGGTTGTTGGCGATCCGGTCGGCGGCCTCGAACTGGTTCGGCATGTCGATCGACCAGTCGGCCGGACGGGGGTCGCCCATGCCGGAGGGCACGTTGGCGCCGAGCGGGATGCGCGACATCATCTCGACGCCGCAGGCGATGCCGACGTCGATGGTGCCGGCGGCGACCATGTCGTTGACCAGGTGCGTGGACTGCTGGCCCGAGCCGCACTGGGCGTCGAGCGCGGTGCCCGCGGTGGCCTGGGGGAGGCCGGCGTACAGCCACGCCCGGCGCACCATGTCGTTGGACTGCTCGCCCGCCTGGGTGACGCAGCCGCCGATCACCTGCTCGACGAGGGCCGGGTCGGCACCGGCGCGACGGAGCACCTCGGCCTGGATGAAGCCCAGGGTCTGAGCCGGGTGGAGGCCGGCCAGCCAGCCCTTGCGCTTGCCCAGGGGGGTGCGAACTGCTTCGACGATCACAGGGTTGCCCATGTCCGCACGGTAGCACCGAAGTAGAACACGTTCTACATATGGTCCGAGTCGGCGGTCCCGCGGAAAAGTCATTTCACGAAACCCTTTCGTATTGCCGCGATGCTTTGTACGGTGGGCTTAGAACGTGTTCCACCCCCATGGCTGTCCAGCAGTGAAAGGTTCAGGGCGTGACCGAGCTCCTCATTCCGGCGGGATGGGATCCCACCGATCCCGACATCAACGAAGTGGCCCTGCCGCACGAACAGTTCCGCGCCCTGCGCGCCAACGAGCCGATCCACTGGGTCGAGCAGATCCCCGAGGCGCGTGCCGGCTTCCTCGACACCGGCTACTGGGCGTGCACCCGCCACGAGGAGGTGCGCCAGGTCTCCAAGGACAACGAGAACTGGTCCACCGCCGAGAACGGCGTCATCATCCGGTTCGCGCCCGACATGACCCGCGACCAGGTCGAGGTCCAGCGCGCGATGCTGATCCACCACGACCCGCCGAGCCACACCAAGATGCGCGGCATCGTCTCGCGCGGCTTCACCCCGCGCGTGATCGCCTCCCTCAAGGACGCGCTCAAGGACCGCGCCTACGAGATCGTCGAGCAGGCCGTCGCCAAGGGCAGCGGTGACTTCGTCGAGGAGATCGCGGCCGAGCTGCCGCTGCAGGCCATCGCCGACTTCCTCGGCGTGCCGCAGGAGGACCGCAAGAAGCTCTTCGAGTGGTCCAACCAGATGATGGGGTACGACGACCCGGAGATCGGCGCCGACCCGGCGATCGCCTCCATGGAGATCCTCGGCTACTTCGACCAGCTCGCCAACGAGCGCCGGGCGAACCCGCAGGACGACATCGTGACCAAGCTGATCAGCGTCGGCTCCGACGACGACCACGGCGCGCTGACCAACGACGAGTTCGGCTTCTTCGTCATCCTGCTGACCGTCGCGGGCAACGAGACCACCCGCAACGCCACCACCCACGGCATGCACGCCTTCTTCGAGCACCCCGACCAGTGGGAGCTGTGGAAGAAGGACCGTCCGGAGACCGCGATCGACGAGATCGTGCGCTGGGCGACCCCGGTCACCGTGTTCCAGCGCACCGCCAAGCAGGACACCGAGCTCGCCGGTCAGGCGATCAAGAAGGGCGACCGGGTCGGCCTCTTCTATGCCTCGGCCAACTTCGATGAGGCCGTCTTCGAGGACCCGTTCAAGTTCGACATCCTGCGCGAGAACAACCCGCACGTCGCCTTCGGCGGCCACGGCGCGCACTACTGCCTCGGCGCCAACCTGGCCCGCCTGCAGATCAACCTGATCTTCAACGCGATCGCCGACCTGGCTCCCGACATCAGCCTCGCCGGTGAGCCGCGCCGCCTGCGCTCGGGCTGGCTCAACGCCATCAAGGAGATGCAGGTCAACTACGTCTGACCCGCCGCGCGTCGTACGACGGCCCGGTTCCCGTGGGGGACCGGGCCGTCGTGCTCCCGGTGGTTCCCGGTGGTTCCCGGTGGTTCCCGGTGGCCCTCGGGCAGGCCTCGGATGCAGTAGCGTTCGAGATGAAGAGCAGGCAGACACGCAGGAGGTTGCGATGAGCGACGTCAACGCCGATCAGTTCCCCGGGTTCTCCGAGAACCACTACCAGCACGGGATGCACTCCCTCGCCTGGATCTCGCTCTGGCTGATCGTCGGCCTGGGCGTCGCCGCCGGCATCTTCGGCTTCGTCTGGGGCATCAGCCACTGATCCTCGCCGGCCCGGTCAGCCCGCGTTCGTGCGCCTGACCAGATCGTCGACCACGGCCGCGATGCTGCCGCCGCTGCGCTCGTAGGCCGCCCGCTGCCGCGTCGCCCCGCCCTCGGCCAGCACCCGGGGCACGCTCGCCTCGACCAGGGCGGCGTCGTCGTAGGCCTCCAGCTGCTCGCGCACGCTCGCGACGAGCAGGTGCAGGACGTCGCGCGCCGGCGTCAGCTCTGCGGTCACCGGGTCGAGGAGGCGGTCGGTCAGGCCGTAGCGGGCCGCGCGCCACCGCGCGGCCTTGAGCAGCTCAGCACGCCAGCGGCCACCCGGGAGGCCGCCGCCGTCGAGCTCCTGGCAGACCAGCGCTCGGGTGAGGACCGCGACCAGGGTGGCGTCGGCCGGGTCGGTGCACACGTCGCCGATCCGCACCTCCACCGTCGGCTGGTGGACCGACAGGCGCGCGTCGAAGTACAGCATCCCGTGGTCCATCGCCGCCCCCGACGCGATGAGGGCCCGGCTCAGGGCGTGGTACGCCGCCGCGGAGCCGAACGGCTCGGTCGCCGACGAGCTCGGCCACTGCGCCCACGCCTGCGAGCGCCAGGACGCGTAGCGCGTGTCGCGACGGTGGTAGAAGGGCGAGTTCGCGCTGATCGCCAGCAGTACGGGCAGCCACGGCGTGACGGCGTCGATGGCGCGCACGCCCTCCTCGTCCGAGTCGACCTGGACGTGCACGTGCTGGCCACACGTCCCGCCCGGCCGCGCGACCTCCCCGAAGGTCGCGACCATCGTCAGGTACCGGTCGTCCCGCGTGGTGCGGGGCGGACCACCCGGCAGCAGCACGGCGCCGGTCGCCGCCGTGCGCGTCCCGACGGCCTCGGCCGCGTCGGCGGCGCGGCGACGCAGCCGGACCAGATGCCGGTGGAGGTCCGTGGCGTCGAGGACCGGCGGCGTCCGCGTCTCCAGCTGGTGGGCGAACAGCTCGTGGTCCAGCTCGTCGGCGGGCTCGGCGTCGTGGTCAGCGGCGTACTGGAGCACCTGCTGGGCCCGGGGGACCGTCGCTCGGGTCCGGGGATCGACGAGGAGGAGCTCCTCCTCGACGCCCAGGGGGCGTCGGTCCATGCCGCTCACCCCCGATCGGTCCGTCCGGGCAGGTGGTACCCGGACCGGCCGGGGATCAGTCGCGGGCGGTGAGCACCAGCGGGTCGCCCGAGGTGATGGCGACGGTGTGCTCCACGTGCGCACCCCGCGAGCCGTCGGCGCTGCGGATGGTCCAGCCGTCGGGGTCGAACACGATCTCGTCGGTGGTGTGCAGGAACCACGGCTCGATCGCGATGACCAGGCCTGGGCGGAGCTTGATGCCGCGGCCGGGGCGTCCGTCGTTGGCGACGTGCGGCTCGCCGTGCATGGTCCGGCCGACGCCGTGGCCACCGAACTGGAGGTTGACCTTGAGCCCGGCCTCGTGGGCCACGCTGCCGATGGCGAAGGAGATGTCGCCGAGCCGGTTGCCGGCCCGGGCGGCGGCGATGCCGGCGTCGAGCGCCTCCTGGGTGACCTCGATCAGCCGGAGGTCCTCCTCGCGGGCGTTGCCGACCACGACGGACAGTGCCGAGTCCGACACCCAGCCGTCGACGGAGGCTGCGAAGTCGACCGACAGCAGGTCGCCGTCCTGCAGCGTGTAGTCGTGGGGCAGGCCGTGCAGCACCGCGTCGTTGACCGAGGTGCACAGCACCTTGCCGAACGGGCTGGCGCCGAAGGACGGGTGGTAGTCGATGTAGCACGACTCCGCGCCGGCGTCCTTGATCATCTTGTGCGCCAGCTCGTCGAGCTCGAGCAGGTTGACGCCGACCGCGGCCTTCTCGGAGAGGGCCTGGAGCACCGAGGCGACGAAGCGCCCGGCCGGACGCATCTGCTCGATCTGGGTGGGGGTGCGCAGCTCGATCACGGGGTCGAGCCTACTGACCGGAGGAGGCCTCCCCGGCATCCACGACGATCGCGCTGTGGCTGGACGCGTCGTCCGCGTCGAACACGATGCCGTCGAGGTGACCGGTGCGGGGCGTGATGTCGCCGGCCAGCGACTTCTCCTCGCCGGCCTCGAGCACCACGCTGGACTGGTACTCGTCGCCGAGCGCCGGGTCGCTCACGTCGGCGCTGTCCCACGCGCCGTCGATGACCGACTTGACGGTGACGTCGTTGAGGCTGATCGCGCGCTCGCTCCGGTTCTGGGCGACGAACGCGAAGGTGCACTCGACGTCGCTGGGTCCGGTCGCGTACTCGGGGTCGTAGGCATGGCACTCCAGCGTCGTGACCTTGATCCGCAGGTCGCCGTCGTCGGTCGTGAACCACTCGCCGACCTGGGCGCTCGGCTCCGGCGGATCGACGGTGTCGAGCCAGTCGCCGAGGTAGCGCAGCGTCAGGAAGCCGACCACGACGGCCACGCCGGCCGCGACCACGGACAGCCCGAGGCCCCAACCGGCCAGGGCGGTACGACGGCCGGTGCGGCGGCCGCGGACGAGCCCGACGACGCCGAGGCAGACCCCGACGAGCGCCAGGAGCAGTCCGACGAAGTTGACCAGCGGGATGGGCGAGGTGACCAGCGCGATGATGCCGACCACGAGCGCGGCGACCGCGACGCCGTTGGCGGGCCGCCGGGCGGCGGGCGGCCCGAAGCCCGGTCCGGGCGACGGCGGGGGAGGCGGGTACGGCGCGTGGCTCACCGGGTGAACCTATCCGTGCCCGCCTCCGTGCCCGTCAGTTGGTCGGCTTGTCGGCGCCGACGACCCACATGGCGAAGAACTGCGAGCCGCCGCCGTACGCGTGGCCGAGGGCCTTGCGGGCGCCGTCGACCTGGTGCTCGCCGGCCGCGCCGCGGACCTGTAGGGCGGCCTCGCCGAAGCGGAGCATGCCCGAGGCGCCGATCGGGTTGGAGGAGAGCACGCCGCCGGAGCAGTTGACCGGGATCCGGCCGGTCATCGCGGTCTCGCCGGCCTCGGTCAGCTTCCAGCCCTCGCCCTCGGCCGCGAAGCCGAGGTTCTCCAGCCACATCGGCTCGAACCAGGAGAACGGCACGTAGATCTCGGCCGCGTCGATCTCGTCGATGGGCGAGGTGATGCCGGCCTGCTTCCACAGCGCGGCCGCGGCGTCGCGGCCGGCCTGGGGGTTGACCTGGTCGCGCTCGGCGGCCGTGGTCGGCTCGGAGCGCATCACGGTGCCGTGGATCCACGCCGGGTTGGGCGAGGCCGCCGCGACGTCCTCGGCGGCGATGACCAGCGCGCAGGCGCCGTCGGAGGAGGGGCAGGTCTCGTCGTAGCGGATCGGGTCCCACAGCATCTGCGAGGCGAGCACCGACTCGACGGTGGTGCCCTCGTTGTGCAGGTGTGCGTAGGGGTTCTTCAGCGCGTTGGTGCGGTCCTTGGCGGCCACGATCGCGCCGATGTGGGTGGGCGCGCCGGAGCGGCGGATGTAGGAGCGCACGTGCGGGGCGAAGTAGCCGCCGGCGCCGGCGTGGACCGGCATCACGAACGGCACGGGCACCGACAGGGCCCACATCGCGTTGGACTCCGACTGCTTCTCGAACGCGACCGTGAGGACCTTCTTGTGCACGCCCGACTGGACGAGCGAGGCCGCGACGATGGCGGTCGAGCCGCCGACCGAGCCGGCGGTGTGCACCCGCAGCAACGGCTTGCCGGCCGCGCCGAGCGCTTCCGCGAGGTACAGCTCGGGCATCATCACGCCCTCGAACAGGTCGGGCGCCTTGCCGACGACGATCGTGTCGATCTCGTCGAGGGTCATGCCGGCGTCCTCGAGGGCGCGGTCCATCGCCTCGCGGCACAGGCCCGCCATGGAGACGTCCTCGCGCTTGGCGCGGTGGTGGGTCTGGCCCACGCCGATCACGGCTGCTGGGGTCTTGCCCATCAGTTCGTTCCTTCCATGACGCACACGAGGTTCTGCTGGAGGGCCGGTCCGCTGGTGGCGTGGCCGAGGACCTTGTCTGCGGTGCCGTCCCAGATCCGGCGAGCGGCCTCGCCGATCCGGATCGCGCCACCGGTGAACATCGGGTTGCCGGCGAGGGCGCCGCCCGACGGGTTGACCCGTACGTCGTCGGCGAGGCCCAGGTCGCGGCGCAGGATCAGCTCCTGGTGGCTGAACGGCGCGTGCAGCTCGGCGATCTGGACGCCGTCGAGGCCGCCGACGGCGGACGCGGCCCGGGTCGCGGACTCTGAGCGGGTCAGGTCGCGGGTGCCGAGGTGCAGGCCGTCGGTGAAGTGCGACAGGCCGGTGATCCAGGCCGGGCGCTCGCGGACCTCGCGGGCCTTGTCGCCGGCGGCGAGGACGATCGCGGCCGCGCCGTCGGTGACGGGCGAGGCGTCGTGCTTGCGCAGCGGGTCGGCGAACATCGGCCGGGCGAGCAGGTCCTCGACGGAGGACCCGCCGGCGCGCACGGCGTACTCGTTCTTCTCGGCGTCGGTCAGGGAGCGGTTGACGACCTCGGCCATGGCGGCCTCGTCCCAGGCGCCGGCGTCGATGCCGAGCCGGGCCTGCAGGGCGGCGATCGACACGGTGTCGGGCCACAGCGGGGTCAGGGTGTAGGGGTCGAGCTGGAGGCTGAGGGTACGGCGCAGCACGCCGGCCGATGCCTTGCCGAAGCCGAACACCAGGGCGGTGTCGACCTCGCCGGTCTGGATCTTCAGCCACGCCTCGTAAAGAGCCCAGGCGGCGTCCATCTCGACGTGCGACTCGTTGACCGGCGGCAGCACGCCGATCGCGTCGATCGCACTCACGAAGGAGAAGGAGCGGCCGGCGAGGTAGTCCGAGGAGCCGGAGCACCAGAAGCCGATGTCCTTCTTGGTCCAGCCGGTCTGCTCGTAGCACTCGGCGAAGATCGGCACGAGCAGCTCGGCACAGGTCGGCGACCCGTCGTAGTCCTGCATCTGTCGCTGGGCGAACCCGACGACGGCGACGTCACGCATCTGATTCGTCCCTTCTCACAGGTGGTGCTTGTAGGTGTCGTAGTCCGCGTCCGGCTCACCGGTCGGCGCGAAGTGGCTGATGTTCTCGATCGTGGTGCCCCACTCCTCGCGGGGCTTCCAGACCGCCTTGACCCGCAGCCCCATCCGGATCTCCTCGACCGGGATGTCGAGGATCAGGTGCTGCAGCGCGATGTCGGCGCCGTCGAGCAGGATGTACGCCGACACGTACGGCGGGGTGATCTTCTGGCCGAGGAACGGCACGTTGACGATGCAGAACGTCGTCACGGTGCCGGTGTCGGGCAGCTCGATCTCCTCGACGGTCGGGACGCCGTCGACCGGGCAGGCCGGACGCGGCGGGACGTAGACCTTCTGGCACTTCGGGCAGCGCTGGGCGATGATCCGGCCCTCGGCCAGGCCGCGGAAGAAGGCGGACTCCTCGGGGGAGGCGGCGTAGGTGTAGTCGAGGCTGACCGGCGTGACGATGCCGGTGACGTCGCCCTCGCCGGCCGCCGGGGGCGGCGCGGTCGCCGTACCGGTGTCGGGGACGAACACGACGTCGGTGATCGCGCCGGTGCGCTCGGCGGCCCAGCGGGCGCGCACCCTCATCCCGGTGTTGATCTCGTCGGGGCTCGCGACGTCGACCGCGTGCAGGAGCGGGGCGTCGGTGCCGTCGAGGGTCACCAGGGCGAACGCGAAGGGCCGGTCGAAGGGCTGGCCGGCGACGGGCTCGCTGACCCAGGTCCACGAGGTGACCGTGCCGGTCTCGGCGACCTCGACGAAGTCGGCCGTGGCGCGGTGGGTGACCGGGTCGTACTCCGGCGGGGGTACGACGACGCGCCCGTCGCTGAGTCGGGCTCCGACGAACTGGGCGTCGCGGAGTCCGGTGAGGAAGCGGCCGATCACCGGGCCGACCGATCGGGTGTAGTCGAAGGACACCGTCACCGGTGCCGAGAGGGTGCGACTCATGGGCCAAAGTGAAACATGTTCCGGGAGAAAGTGAAACATGTTCTAGAAATGGATCTGGTCGATCCGTCATGATGCGGACCATGAAACTGGGCTTGCAGCTGGGGTACTGGTCCGCACAACCGCCGCAGGGCGTCGGCGAGCTCGTCGCCGCCGCGGAGGACGCGGGCTTCGACGCGATCTTCACCGCCGAGGCGTGGGGGAGCGACGCGTTCACACCACTGGCCTGGTGGGGCCGGGAGACCTCGAAGGTCCGCCTCGGCACCTCGATCGTGCAGATGTCCGGGCGGACGCCGACCTCGATCGCCATGCACGCGCTGACCCTCGACCACCTGAGCGGTGGCCGGGTGATCCTGGGCATGGGCGTCAGTGGCCCGCAGGTCGTCGAGGGCTGGTACGGCGTGCCGTTCGCCAAGCCGCTGGCCCGCACCCGCGAGGTCGTCTCGATCATCCGCCAGGTCCTGGCCCGCGAGGCACCGGTGACCAACGACGGCCCGCACCACCCGCTGCCCTACAACGGCCCCGGCTCGGTCGGTCTCGGCAAGCCGCTCAAGCCGATCGTCCATCCGCTGCGCGCCGACCTCCCGATCTGGCTCGGCGCCGAAGGTCCCAAGAACGTCGCCCAGACCGCGGAGATCGCCGACGGGTGGATCCCGATCTTCTACACGCCCAAGAGTGCCGGCATGTACCAGCCGTGGCTCGACGAGGGGTTCGCCCGCCCGGGCGCGCGTCGTACCCGTGCCGACTTCGAGATCGCCGCCACCTGCCACCTGCAGGTCGTCGAGAACGCCGAGCAGAAGCAGCGGGTGATCGAGGCGATGAAGCCGTTCGTGTCGCTCTACATGGGCGGCATGGGCGCCAAGGAGCAGAACTTCCACCACCAGGTCTTCACCCGGATGGGGTACGGCGAGCTGGCCGACGAGGTCCAGGAGCTCTACCTGTCCGGCGAGAAGGACAAGGCCACCGCGCTCATCCCCGACGAGCTGGTCGACGACATGCACATCATCGGCACGCCTTCGGAGGTCAAGGAGCGGGTCGCGCAGTGGGAGGAGACCGGTGTGACCACGCTGCTCCTGTCCTGCCGCAGCGCCGAGGAGATCCGGGGGATCGCCGAGCTGCTCGCCTGATCGCGGCCCGCCTGTCGGTGGCCCGGGCTACCGTCCTCGGCATGAGGCGCGAGCCGCACGAGAACGTCGCCACGGTGCTGGTCGACCCTGCCCTGCTGCCGGACCTCGAGCTGGAGCTGGTCGAGCTCGACCTGTGGGTGTGGCCGGTGCGCTCGGCGCCGATCTGCACCGACGGGCCGCGCACGGAGTTCCAGGTGCGCCGCCGCCTGGTCGAGGCGCAGCGGGGCGCCTGGGACTGCGCGGCCACGTGGGTGCCGGTGTGGATCAGCTTCGGCGAGCGGTGGGCCAGTGGCGACGAGCCGCTGCCGTGGTCGGCCCACCGCGCGCTATGGCAGGTGCTCGACGCGCATGCCGACCGGGTCAGGTTCCACCGGCGGCTCGGCGGCGTGCGGCCGCTGGTCGCGCCTGTCGAGCGGCGGCCGGCGAGCTGACCCGCCTGGTCGTCGGTGGCGAGATCCTTGCCCCGCGAATAGAACACGTTCTAGTCTGCGGGGGTGACCGACACGCTCCGCACGCCTGCCCACAACGGCCACCTGATGGTCGCCGCCCTCAAGCGCCACGCGAACCGCCCGATCGTGCACCTCGGCGACGTGACGCTGACCGGCAAGGAGACCGCGGACCGGATCTCTCAGTACATCCAGGCCTTCGAGTCCCTCGGCGCCGGCCGGGGTACGCCGGGCGCGCTCCTCGCGCTGAACCGGCCCGAGGTGCTCTTCATCCTCGGCGCCGGCCAGACCCAGGGGCTCCAGCGCACTTCGCTGCACCCGCTCGGCTCCGCCGACGACCACGCCTACGTCATCAACGACGCCGGCATCACCACGCTGGTCATCGACCCCTACTTCGCCGCACGGGCGGTCGAGCTGCTCGGCAAGTGCCCGGGCCTCAAGCAGGTCCTCACCATCGGTCCCGTGCCGCCGGAACTCGCCGAGGTCGGCACGGACCTCACCGAGGTCGCGGCGTCGTTCGCGCCACAGCCGGTGCAGGCCGCCGTCCTCGAGCCCGACCACATCACCTCGATCACCTACACCGGCGGCACGACCGGCAAGCCCAAGGGCGTGATCGGCACGGTGCGCGCGTTCTCGACGATGGCGCAGGTCCAGATGGCCGAGTGGGAGTGGCCCGAGGAGCCCCGCTTCCTCATGTGCACGCCGCTCTCGCACGCCGGCGCCGCCTTCTTCGTGCCCGTCGTGCTCAAGGGCGGCACGCTGTTCGTCTCCTCCCGGTTCGACCCGGCCGAGGTGCTGCAGACCATCGAGGAGAAGCGGATCAACTCGCTGATGCTCGTGCCCACCATGCTCTACGCGCTGATGGACCACCCCGACTCGCGCACCCGCGACCTGTCGTCGCTGGAGACCGTCTACTACGGCGCGTCCGCGATCAACCCGGTCCGGCTCAAGGAGGCCATCGAGCGGTTCGGCCCGATCTTCGCCCAGTACTACGGGCAGTCCGAGGCGCCGATGGTCATCAGCTACTTCCCGAAGGGTGACCACGCGAGCACTGCCGCCGACGGCACCGTCACGGTCCACGAGAGCCGGCTGACGTCCTGCGGCCGCCCGTCGGCGTACCTGCGCGCGGCGCTGCTCGACGAGGCCGGCAACCCGGTGCCGCAGGGGGAGCCGGGCGAGATCTGCGTCGCCGGCCCGCTCCTGGCCGCGGGGTACTGGAAGCTGCCCGAGGCCACCGCCGAGACCTTCCGTGACGGCTGGATGCACACCGGCGACGTCGCCCGGGAGGACGAGGACGGCTTCTGGTACATCGTCGACCGCACCAAGGACATGATCGTCACCGGCGGCTTCAACGTCTTCCCGCGCGAGGTCGAGGACGTCATCGCCGAGCACCCGGCGATCGCCCAGGTGGGTGTCATCGGTACGCCGCACGAGAAGTTCGGTGAGGCCGTGACGGCCGTCGTCGTCCTGCGTGACGGCTTCGAGCTCACCGACGAGGTCGTGGCCGAGATCAAGGACGCGGTCAAGCAGCGCAAGGGATCCGTGCAGGCGCCGAAGGACGTCCTCGTCGTCGACGCGCTGCCGCTCACCGCCCTCGGCAAGCCGGACAAGAAGGCCCTGCGGGCCCGGTTCTGGACGGGGGAGCGCTCGGTCGGCTGACCGGGCTCGGCCCGACGCCGCCCCGCTGCGTCACTTCGGGCACTGCGAGACGATCCAGGTCGTCACCAGCCGCCCGTCCTCGGTGAGGGCGGGCGTGAGCGCCGCGAGATCGGCGCCGTCGGCCGTCGGGTCGGCCAGCAGCCGCTGCGCCGACCGGAAGCCCTCGCCGAGATCGGTGAGAGCGCGTCGCACGTCGGCCGGGGCGTCCTGTCGGAGGGCGTCGAGCTCACCGACCAGCGCGTCCACGGCGGTGGCGTCGTCGGGGGAGTCCTTGCCGTCGTACAGCGCGGTCTGCGCGTCGATGATGCGCTGGGCCGTGCCGGCGAACCTCTCGCACGGCACGGTGATCTCCGTGAGCTCCGTCGACGTGGGCGAAGGAGCCCCCTTCGGCGGGTCGTCGGACCCGCCGCTGCAGCCGGTGGCCAGGACCAGCACGGCCAGCCCCCCGAGGATCAGAGAGGCTGGACCGTGCTGGGCCATGGTGGGCTGCTCCTTCGTCAGGGACCCCACTCGCACTCCGGGTAGGCGTCGATCCCGTGGCCGTACGGTGACAGGAAGTACGCGATGATGTCGAGCCCGAAGTCCGGCAGTGAGAAGCCGAGCAGGTTGATGTCCGGCGTGATCAGCCAGGCGGGCGTGTGGGATCCGTCGTTCGTCGGCTGACCGAGCGTGAACGTGTTGCCGCTGGTCGTGAACCCGGGCGCGGGCCGGGCGTCGAAGGTGACGCCGCAGTTGGCGATCCCGAACTCGAGCACCGGGACGTGGAAGATCCGGCCGTAGACGTTCTCGTTGATGTGCCAGCGGGGCACGACGTTGCCGAACGGGATGGTCCGGTGCGGGATGCTGACCAGCGGGATCGTGTCCGACCCGAGCGGGTCGGGCCAGTCGATGTAGATCGAGAAGTGCTCCTCCAGGTCGACGGTCAGGTTGCTGTCCTGGCCGAAGGTGAAGGTGCCGTACGTCCCGTCGAGGCCCGTGGTGAACCCGAGTCGCAGGTTCACGTCGGAGAAGTCGGTCAGCCCGAGGGTGACCCGACGGATCTTCAGGTCGGCGGAGAGGTTGCCGCTGTTCTGGAAGAGTCCGTCGCCGGGGTTGTCCCCGCTGCTCCAGGCCAGGTCGATCGTCTTCTGCACCCGTCCGGCGGCCTCGAGTGCGAACGCCTGCGTGGCCGGGGCCGAGGTGATGTGCAGGCGGGCGCCGTCCAAGGCGGCCGTGACGAGCTTGCCGAGGTTGGTCACCGTGAGGGCGACCGCCGCGTCAGCGTCCACCGGGTCCGCGATGGCGGCCGAAGCGAAGGCGTCGATGTCCAGGCCCGGGGCGTCGGCCTCCATCGTGAACACCGGCGCGTCGACGGTGGTGCCGCCGCCGGCCGAGCTGTCCTTCCCGATCGTGAGGTCCACGGTCTTCGGCACGTCGTGCAGGTGCACCGACGCGGCGAATTCGGCGTCACCGACATGCTTGTACGCCGCGGTGATGTCGCTGATCGGCTGGCTCATGTCGACGCCGACCTTCTTGGTGTCCGCGCCGAAGGCGGCGTCGACGTGGATCGAGGCGGGGATGGCGCTGATGTCCAGCTGCGCCTCGTCGGTGTTGTCGTACGTCGCGTTCGCGGTGAGCGCGCCGAGCGGCTGGCTCGCGGTGTAGTCGACCGCGATGGTGTGGCTGCCGTCCGGCTGCGTGGCCGTCGTGATCGGGCCGAAGGTGATGTCGACCGGTGTTGCGGTCGGCACGCCCTGCTGCAGCTGCAGGCTCAGCGGCTTGGGTGCGAGCGCCTGGAGCACCGCGTCGACGACGAGGGTGTCGACGGTCGGGTGGTAGCCGGTGAGGGTGTAGGTGCCGGCCGTCGTGTTGAGGTCGAGCCCGGTCGGGAGACCGGTCAGGTAGACCTTCGCGCGGACCGCCTTGTCGGTGCCACTCTGTCCGTCGCGCACGGCGATGCCGTGCACCTGTGGGGGCGTCGGCGTCGCATCGAGCGCAGCCTTCTTGCCGGCGGCCACGGAGATCGTGGCATCCGGGTGCGAGTCGCCGGTGTAGGTGATCCGGCCGCCCTCGCTGCGCAACGTCACGCTCGAGGGCAGGTTGGTCAGGTTTCCGGACGCCTCGAGGTCGCCGGCGGCCGCGTGGACCTTGCCGGCGAAGGCGAAGGCGCCGTGGTCGCCCATGTCGAGGCCGGCCTCGAAGCCGCCACCGTTGCCGGTGTCGGGCAGCTTGGTGAACTCGACGCGACGCAGGTCGCTGATCCGCAGGCTCGCGTCGAGGTTGCCGGACTCCTCGTCGTAGGAGGCGGTCAGGTGGTCACCCGGGAGCGTCTGGTACTCCTCGTGGTTCGTGACGTTGGCGGTGATCGCGCCGATCCCGGCCTCCGGTGCCTCGAACAGCACGTTGCCGTCGGCCCAGCTCGCGTTCCACTTGGCGGGGATCGAGTCGATCGTCAGGCCCGCGTCGAAGTCACGGTCCATGTCGAGGGTGTCGCCGGTGAGGTGGGCCGAGGCCACGACGCTCGTGGTGGCCGCGGACGCATCCCAATCGAGGACGGCGTTCTTTCCGTCGAAGACCACGGTCGCCCGGTCCGGGATGTCGCGGACCTCGGCCGTGATCGCGTCGCCGTTGATCCGCTCGACGCCGGCGTACACCCGGTCGATGGTGTCGCTGGCGTGGTAGTCGATGAGCTTGCCGTTCAGGTCGACCTGCATGTGCGCGGGAACGCCGTTGGCCTGGTAGACCGCGTGGTCGACCTCTGCCGGCTTCGTGACGTCCGGCGTGGTGGTGTCGGTCGCCTGCACGAAGCCGATCTCGCTGTTGGCCGTGTACTCGATGTTCTGGTGCTTGTCCTGGCGGGTGAGGTCGATCCGCACGTTGCTTGGCAGCTGGTCCACGGTCGCGGTGAAGCGGCGGCTGCTGTCGATCGGTCCGGAGGTCACGGCCTGGTCGATGACGGCGTCGACCCTGGTCGGGGTCGGGGTCGCCAGCGTGATCGTGTCCTTGCTCCGGTTGCTGTCGTGGGTCAGCCGGGCGCCGACGTCGAGGGTGGTCGGGAACGGGCTGAGCTGGACCGAGCCGGTCATCGGGTCCTGCTCGGAGGCGGGGACGCCGATGCTGCCGCCCGCGAGGGACTTGACCCCGAAAGTGAGGGCCTGGGTCGCGCCGGGGTGGTTGGTCGTCACGTTCGCGGCGACCTGGACGTCACCGGTGATCGCGTCGACGACGTTCTTGAGCACGAACTTGGCCGAGCTGCTCCAGCCGAGGGTGGAGCCGCGCCCGTCGATGCCGACGGTGACGCGCTTCTTCACCACGGGGGTGTCGTAGACCGCGAACACGTGGGCGGGCAGGTCGATGTTGCCGTTGAGCCGGCCGACCGAGAACTTGGCGCCGACGTCGATCAGGTTGGTCAGCGGCGTGAGCGTCGCCAGGACGTCGGGAAGCTTGTCGCCGGTGACGTCGGCGGGAACCGGTACGCCGACCGGGACGGACACGCTGCAGGCGAGGTCCATCGTCGGGGACTCGGCGCAGATCCGGTAGAAGAGCGGCGAGAGCAGGTTGATCACGGGGAGCGTGAACAGCTTGCCCTGGATCTTGCTGACCTCCTGGAGGAGCGCGTCGAGCGCGTTGAGGACCAGCGGGACGGCCGGCAGGGCGGTCAGCTTGTCGTTGAACGACGACGGCGCACCGGCGGTGATGTTGGTCGACGCCTTCGCGGTGGGCGCGGCGACCGTCGTCCGCGGCTGCTGGGCCGAGGTCAGCGCCGGCGCCTCGGCGAGCTCCTCGGACATGGCGTCGAGGCGCTGCCCGGTGAGGTCGCGCTCCACCGGCGGCAGGTCCGCAGGGGGCGGCGGAGCGGGCTCGTTGAGGTCCTCACGCATCTGCTCGGTGCTCTTCTTGCCGAAGATCACGAGCGCGACGCCGGTCAGGTAGGTCTCGCGCTGCTGGGCCGTGGGCTGCTCGCCCGCCGTCGCCAGCAGGTCGTCGAGCAGGCACGCGCTGAGCCACAGCTTCGTGGCCTCGGGCAGCGCGTGGAAGTCCTCGGCGAGGATCTCGTCGGGCACCTTCTTGAGCGCGACGAAGCTCTTGCGCCACGCGTTGTCCGCGAAGCGGTCCGACCAGAGCCGGACGAACCGGTCGCGGTTCTCCGGCGTGGCTCCGTCGGACTCCGGCGGCGAGTCGCAGGTGACGGCGGCGCCGGCGGCCGGCGTACCGGGAGATCCCGGTTCGGCCTGGGCGGCGTTGGGTGGGACGAGGACGACCAGCATGGCCATCGTCGCGAGGGCAGCACAAAGGATCCGAGGACGCACGAGGTTCACCTGCCGATAGGGGGGATGGGAGCACAAGCAGGAGTGCGAGGATCACTATGTTCCCGAGCGGGAGTCCGCGCCAGAAAACCTGAAAACTCTTTACCTTCGGATTCTGGCGACGGCCGCCCACGCGCCGCTGGATACCGTGCCCCCATGGTGGATCTCGTCGTCGGGTTCGATCTCGACCTGACCCTCATCGACACGGTGCCCGGCTTCCGCGACGTGTTGCGCGAGCTGGGGCGCGAGCTCGGCGTGGACTTCCCGGTCGAGGAGATGACGCAGCGGCTCGGGCCGCCGCTCGAGCTGCTGCTGGCGCCGTACCTTCCCGCCGCGCAGATCCCGGCGGCGGGGGACAGGTTCCGAGCGCTCTACCCCGACCACGCCATCGCCAACGTCCCGGTGCTGCCCGGAGCCCACGAGGCGATCGCTGCGGTACGGCGGCACGGCGGCCGGGTCGTGGTGGTCACCGGCAAGTACGGCCCCAACGCCCAGCTGCACCTGGACCACACCGGCCTCGACGTCGACCTGTTGGAGGGTTGGGTCTGGGGCGTCGGCAAGGCGGAGGCGCTGCGCCGCGAGGGGGCCTCGATCTACGTCGGCGACCACGTCCACGACGTCGAGGGCGCGCGGGCGGCGGCGGTCACCAGTGTCTCGGTGCTCACCGGTGGCTGCTCCGCGGAGGAGCTGTGCGCCGCCGGGACCGACGTCGTGCTGCCGGGCCTCGGCGACTTCCCGGGCTGGCTCGACGCCCATCTGGCGGCGCGCAGCTGAGTCCGCTGCCCCTCGGGCATGGGACCAGGCTCAGCGGCCCTTGAACTCGGGGGCGCGCTTCTCGAGGAAGGCCCGCGGACCTTCCTTGGCGTCCTCGGAGGAGAACACGGCCGCGCCGATCTTCGCGTCGTCGGCCCAGCACTCCTCCTCGTGCTTGCCCTCGGAGTCGCGCATGGTCTTGAGGATCGCCTGGACGGCGAGCGGCCCGTTGGCGGCGATCCGGTCGGCGATCTCGTGCGCCTTCGCCAGCGCCTCGCCGTCGGGGACGACGTGGCCGATCAGGCCGAGCTCCTTGGCCTCGGCGGCGCCGAGGGTGCGACCGGTGAGCAGCAGCTCCGCGGCGACGGTGTACGGGATCTGGCGCGGCAGACGGACCGCGGAGCCGCCGAGCGGGTACAGCGACCAGCGGGCCTCGGCGACGCCGAACTTCGCCGACTCCCCGGCGACCCGGATGTCGGTGCCCTGCAGGATCTCCGTACCGCCCGCGATGGCCGGGCCCTCGACGGCGGCGATCAGCGGCTTGGTGAGCCGGAAGCCCTTGAGCAGGCCCTTGATGGTGGTCGGGTCGTAGGCGCCGGACTCGAAGCTCTCCGACGGCGGCTTGTCGTCCGCAGCCTTGAGGTCCATGCCGGCACAGAAGTAGCCGCCGGCACCGGTGAGGATGCAGACCCGGATCTCCGGGTCCTCGTTCACGCGGTCCCAGGCGGACTCCATGATCCGCAGCATCTCGCTCGACAACGCGTTGCGGCGCTCCGGCCGGTTCATCGTGACGACCAGCTTGTGGCCGTCCTGCTCGACGAGGCAATCACTCATGTGAACAACGCTAGCGAAAAAGTGAAACGTGTTCTAGTGTCGCCCTCGTGGCCCTGAACATCGCCGATCTCTTCGAACACGCCGTCGACGCCGTTCCCGACAAGCCCGCCGTCCAGGTGGGCGACGACGTCATCACCTTCGCCGAGCTGGAGGCCGAGTCCAACAAGCTCGCGCACTACCTGCAGGCGCAGGGCATCGGAACCGGCGACCACGTCGGCCTCTACGCCAAGAACAGCATCGAGCACGTCATCGCCCTCATCGGGATCCTCAAGGTCCGCGCGGTCGCGATCAACGTCAACTACCGCTACGTCGCCGGCGAGCTCGAGTACCTCTTCGACAACGCCGATCTGGTCGGCCTCGTCCACGATCGGGTGTACGCCCCGCTGGTCGCCGAGGTGGCGCCGAAGTTCCCCGGCCTGAAGACGATCATCGCCGTGCCGAACCCGCTCGAGCCCGACGACGCGAGCGACCTGTCGTCGTTCGGCGGCGTCACCCTCGCCGACGCCCTGGCCGGCCGGTCCGCCGCGCGCGACTTCGGTGAGCGCAGCCCCGACGACATCCACATCATCTACACCGGCGGCACCACCGGCTTCCCTAAGGGCGTCATGTGGCGCCACGAGGACTTCTGGCGCGTGCTCGGTGGCGGCATCGACTTCATGACCGGCGAGCCTCTCGAGGAGTACGACCAGTCGAAGAAGGCGCTGCAGGACAGCCTGGTCACGCTGCCGCTCAGCCCGCTGATGCATGGCGGCGCGCAGGCCTCGCTGCTGATGCACCTCTTCGCCGGACAGGTGACGATCCTCGAGCCGAAGTTCGACCCGGTGCGCACCTGGGACCTCGTGGACAAGCACGGCGTCCAGATGCTGTTCATGACCGGCGACGCGATGGCGGTTCCGCTGATCGACGCCTACGAGGCCGGCGGCTACGACGGCCAGACCCTGTTCGCGATCGCCTCCAGCGCCGCGATCTTCTCCAAGTCGGTGAAGGAGCGCTGGATGAAGCACTTCCCCAACGCCGTCTTCACCGACTCCATCGGCTCCTCGGAGACCGGGTTCCAAGGCACCGGCCTGCAGGACGCCAGCGCGCTGTCGACGGACGGTCCGGTCGTCTCCATCCCCGCCACCACGGTCATCCTCGGTGACGACAACCGTCCGCTCGACCCGGTCGCGGACGTCGGCAAGGTCGGTCGGACCGCCCGCTCCGGCAACGTCCCGGTGGGCTACTACAAGGACCCCGAGAAGTCGGCCAAGACGTTCATCGAGATCGACGGCGTGCGCTACTCGATCCCGGGCGACAACGCCCGGATCGAGGAGGGCAACCGGATCACCCTGCTCGGCCGCGGATCCAACTGCATCAACACCGGCGGCGAGAAGGTGTACCCCGAAGAGGTGGAGCAGGCGATCAAGGCCCACCCCGGCGTGTACGACGTCTTGGTGGTCGGCCTGCCCGACGAGAAGTACGGCCAGACCGTGGCCGCCGTCGTCGAGCCGCGCCCGGGCCACCAGGTCGAGCTCGAGGAGCTGCGCACCTTCCTGCGCGCCCACCTGTCCGGCTATAAGCTGCCGCGCGCGCTGACCATCGTCCCCGAGATCCCCCGCAACGCGACGGGCAAGGCGCAGTACCCGCGGGCCAAGGAGCTCGCCCTCGCCTCCCGCGCCGACAACCAAGGAGCGAACGCCTGATGCACACCGCCCTGTGCGATGCCTTCGGCATCGAGTACCCGATCTTCGCCTTCACCCCCTCCGAGCACGTCGCGGCGGCTGTGTCGCGGGCCGGCGGACTGGGCGTGCTGGGCTGCGTCCGGTTCAACGACACCGACGAGCTCGACCGCACCCTGACCTGGATGGACGAGAACACCGACGGCAAGCCGTACGGCGTCGACGTGGTCATGCCGATGAAGATCCCGACCGAGGGCACCTCGGCCGACCTGTCGTCGTACATCCCCGAGGAACACAAGTTGTTCGTCGACGAGACGCTGCTCAAGCTCGGCGTCCCGCCGCTGCCGGAGGGCGAGGGCCGCGAGGGCGTGCTGGGCTGGCTGCACTCGGTGGCCCGCTCGCACGTCGACGTCGCGCTGCAGCACCGCCCGGTGCTCATCGCCAACGCGCTCGGCTCGCCGCCGGTCGACGTCATCGAGCAGTGCCACGAGGCGGGCCTCAAGGTCGCCGCGCTGGCCGGCGCCCCGAAGCACGCGCTGAGCCACGTCGCCAACGGGGTCGACATCATCATCGCCCAGGGCTACGAGGCCGGCGGCCACACCGGTGAGATCGCCAGCATGGTGCTCACCCCCGACATCGTCGACGCGGTCGGCCCGGACGTCCCCGTCCTTGGCGCCGGCGGCATCGGCTCCGGCCGACAGATCGCAGCGTCGCTCGCGCTCGGCGCGCAGGGCGTGTGGACCGGCTCGATCTGGCTCGGCACCGAGGAGTACCGCAACCTCGCCGGCAACAAGGGCTGGGAGACCGCGTTCCTGCGGGCCACCTCCTCCGACACCGTCCGCACCCGGATCTACACCGGCAAGCCGGCCCGTCTGCTCAAGACCAAGTGGACCGACGCTTGGGCGGAGGACACCGCCCCCGCGCCGCTGCCGATGCCGCTGCAGAACCTCCTCGTCGCCGACGCCCACAACCGGATCAACGCCTCCGGCGACCCCGACGTGATCTCCATGCCCATCGGCCAGATCGTCGGCCGGATGAACGAGGTCCGCCCGGTCGCCGAGGTCGTCGCCGACCTCGTCGCCGAGTTCGAGGCGACCGTGAAGAAGCTCGACGGGATCGCCGGCATCTGAGTCCCGCCCTCGACCGGACCCGAGCCCGGGTGCGCAGGGTCGGAGCCTGACTCCGCGCCTGTGCACCCGGGGCGCCGGCACTAGGCTGCCGAGATGACCCGCAACGTGCTGATCGCCGGAGCCGGACCGGGGGTGAGCGGCTCGCTCGCCCGTCTGTACGCCGCGGAGGGTGGCTCGGTCGGCCTGCTCGGCGCCGATGAGGACGTGCTGACGCAGCTGCGCAGCGACCTCGAGGCTGCCGGCGCCGTGGCGGGATCGGCGGTCGTCGACCTCACCGACGACGCGGCGACCCGCCATGCGGTGACCCGGATGGGGGAGCAGCGGGGACACCTCGACGTCGTCCACTTCAACCCGTCGGCGTACCGCGAGAAGGACCCGCTGAGCCTGACCCCCGACGAGCTGCTCGAGGACGTCCGGCTCGGTGTCGGCGCGCTGCTCTCCGTGGTGCAGGCCGCGCGTCCGTTCATGGGCCCGGGCGGGCGGATCACGGTCACCGGCAGCATGGCCGCGGACTCGCCGTGGTTCGGGGCCGCGTCGCTGGGTGTGCAGAAGGCGGGCGTGCAGAACCTGGTCCACAGCATCGACGCCGCCCTCGCGGGTGACGGCATCCGCGCGGTCTCGGTGACCGTCCGCGGGCTGCTCAAGAAGGACGGCCCGTTCGCGCCCGACAACGTCGCGCGGGCACTGCGCGCCGCGATCGAACAGGACGAGGCGGACTGGCGCGCGGAGATCCCCTACACCGGCTGACCCGGGTTGGGCCGGCGGCGCTCGGCACCGTCTGCATGGATCCCCGGATATCCGGGGATCCATGCGCTTGTCAGGGGCTGCAACGCCTGACAAGCGCATGCGTTGCGTCCGCTCGGTGACCGTTGGGGCCCAGATGGCCGGTGTGATCGGTTGGATGGCGGCTCGACGCGGTCCGCTGCGCACCCGCCCGCCGGCGTGCCGCCGGCGGACGTGACCCGCTTCGCTACGGGTGGAATGTGTTGCTTTTGGGCACGAACCACACCGAACTGTGCCGAATCGTTGCGGTTTGGGACCAAACCGCAACGCCAGCGGGACCGTGCAGCAGGACGGTCGACAGGCCCGCCGGCGCCGTGGCAGGGTGGGCGCACTCGGCGGCCGGGTGCTGTCGTACCGACGACGACATGGGGGTCGCCATGGTGCACGAGGACACGACGGATCGCACCGATCGCAACAGGCAGTACGCCGGACGCCGGCTGGGCCTCGCCGCGGTCGCGGCCACGCTGGTGCTGGCCGGAGCGGTGGTGACGGCCGGGTCGTCGCAGGCCGACCTCTCGTTGAGCGGCGTTCCGCGCGCGACCTGCGCCGACGACGACCTGCCCGAGACCGCCGAGCAGGGACGCGTCCCGGCCGCGGACTACGCCTCGGGCCGCGCGGCCGAGGGCTACCGCTGCAACACCGTCGAGATCGGTCACCACGGCAAGCGCTCGCAGCTCGGCTCGGGCGGCTACAAGGTGCAGCGCTACACCGACGTCACCGGCCGCACCTGCGCCTATTACGACTCGGCCATGATGGTCGGTCTCAACCTGCCCGGCCTGTTGACCGGCGGCGCCGGCCTCGGCGTCGTCGTGCTCGACATGACCGACCCGGCACACCCGGTGAAGACGGCCAACCTGGTCACGCCGGCGATGCTGCAGCCGCACGAGTCGCTGCTGGTCAACCAGGAGCGCGGCCTGCTCGCGGCCGTCATGGGCACCCTCGCCACGGCGCCCGGCGTCCTGGACGTGTACGACGCCAGCCAGGACTGCCGCCACCCGCGGCTGATGTCGACGACTTTGTCCGGCGTGATGGGCCACGAGAGCGGGTTCGCTCCCGACGGCCAGACGTTCTGGACCGCCGGTGCCGCGGGCTTCACGCTCACCGCGATCGACCTCGCGGATCCGCGGCGACCGCGGGTGCTGAAGACCAAGACCGGCGTCGTCTACCACGGGCTGCGGCTCTCCGACGACGGCCGCACCATGTACGTCGCCAACATCGGCAGCCCCAGCATCCTCACCGGGGGTCTGCTCGAGGGCGCCGGCCTCGACGTCCTGGACGTCTCCGACGTGCAGGACCGGCGCCCCAGCCCGGCTATCCGCACCCTCTCCCGGCTGACCTGGGAGGAGTCCTCGATCCCGCAGGTCGCCGAGCCGTTCACCCGTGACGGTCGCCAGTATGTCTTCGAGGTCGACGAGTTCAGCGACCTGTTCGGCGACTTCGCGCGGATCAACTCGCCGAAGAGCCCGGTCGGGGCGGCGCGGATCATCGACGTCACCGACCCGCGGGCGCCGTACGTCGTCTCGAACGTCCGGCTCGAGGTCCACGACCCGCTCCTGCGCGGCGACGTGATGGACGACCCCGGCGCGCGGATGATCGTGCGTAGCTACACCGGCCACTACTGCTCGCTGCCGACGCGGGCCGAGCCGCGGATCGCCGGCTGCTCGATGATCGGCTCCGGGCTGCGGCTGTTCGACATCTCCGACCTGGCACACCCGCGCGAGGTCGGCTACTTCAACGAGCCTGGGCCCAACGGCGGCGCCGCCCTGTCCCAGCCCGCGTGGGACGTCGAGCACCAGCAGGTCTGGTACACCGACCTGGACGAGGGCTTCTTCGCCGTCGGCCTGCAGGGCCCGGCCGCGGCGCTGCTTCCCTGAGCCCCGATCAGGCGTACGCCGTCCCGCGCTCCGCACGCACCCACACCTCGGGGTCGTCGTGGTCGACACCAGCGGCGGCGAGGTCGCGCTTGACCACCTTGTTGGTCGCGGTGCGGGGGAGCTGCTCGACGACCCGGACGTACCGCGGCCAGGCCTTGGCTGACAGGTCCTCCTGGGCGGCGAGGAACTCCTCGAGGCCCGCGGGCGTGAGCGGCCCGCGCAGGATGAGGGCGCAGGCGACCTGGTCGCCCACCTTCGGGTCGGGGACGGCGTACACCGCCGCCTCGCCGATCGAGGGGTGGCGCAGCAGGATCCGTTCGATCGGGGCGGTGGCGAGGTTCTCGCCGTCGACGCGCAGCCACTCGCCGGAGCGGCCGGCGAAGTAGACCCAGCCGTGGGCGTCGCGGTAGGCGAGGTCGCCGGACCAGTACATGCCGCCGCGCATCCGCTCGGCCTCGGCGGCATCGTCCTTGTAGTAGCCGGCGAAGGCGCCGGCGCCGGTCGTGTTGACCAGCTCGCCGATCGCCTCCTCGGGGTTGACGAGTCGACCCGTGCCGTCGAAGACGGCGTCGGGGGTCGGCTCCCCGGTCTCCGGCGAACGGACCTCGACACCGGGCAGCGGCATCCCGAGGCTCCCGGCAGGCATGTCGGGACGACGCTGCACGATCACGGCGTTCTCGGTGGAGGAGTAGGAGTCGACCACCGCGCAGCCGAAGCGGGCGGCGAAGGCCGTGATGTCGGCCTCGTTGGCCTCGTTGCCGAACACCAGGCGCAGCGGGTTCTCGGCGTCGTCCGGCTGTTCGTCCGTTGCGAGGACGTAGGTGAGGGGCTTGCCGACGTAGTTCGCGTACGTCGCCCCGAAGTCGCGGACATCGGGCAGGAAGCCGCGCGCCGAGAAGCCGGCGACCGCGCACGCGGCACCGGTGGTGAGGGCGGGCGCCCAGCCGGCCATCACGGCGTTGGAGTGGAACATCGGCATCGAGACGTAGTGGACGTCGTCGGCGCTCAGGCCGAGCCGCCCGACGAGGTGGGTGCCGGGCCCGGTGATCTTGGCGTGGGTGACCCGCACGGCCTTGGGCGATCCGCTGGTCCCGCTGGTGAAGATCAGCATGAACAGCGTGTCGGGGGTCGGGACCGTCTCCGGCAGGTCCGCGTCCTCCGAGCCGGCGAGCGCCGCGAGCGCCGGGTCGGGGGAGTCGACCACGATCTGGCAGTCGGCCTTCGCCACGTCGGCGTCGAGGGCCGCGCCGCGGCGGGTCGCGTTGAGACCGACCAGGACGTGTCCGCCGAGGCCCGCTGCGGCGAGGTGCAGCGCGAAGGCCGGTCCGTTGGGGAGGAGCACGCCGACGTGGGGCGGCTGGTCCGGGTCGAGCCGGCCCTCGAGGTCGGCGGCGAGGCGAGCCGCCGCGGCGACGTACTGCCGCCACGACAGCTCGCGGACCGAGCCTGCTTCCCGCCAGCGCAGCGCCGGTCGGTCGTCGTCCGAGCGGGCGAGAAGCAGGTCCCGGACCGTCATGCGAAGCTGCGGCCGATCGCCAGCGCCTGCTCGGTCGCGCCGCCGAAGAGGAACTCGAACCGCTTGCCGCTGGTGAAGTAGCGGTGCGCCTCGCCGTCGAGGTCGATGCCGACACCGCCGTGCACGTGGACGGTGGTGTGTGCGATCCGGTGGCCCGCGTCGGCGGCCCAGAGCTTGGCCGTCGCGACCTCGGTGGCGGCCGGCAGGCCCTCCTCCAGGCGCCAGATCGCCTGCCACAGGGTGAGCCGCTGGCCGAGGACGTCGATGAACCCGTCGGCCAGGCGCTGCGAGACAGCCTGGAAGGTGCCGATCGGACGCCCGAACTGCTCGCGGGTCTTGGCGTACTCCGCAGTCAGCCGCAGGGCGCCCTCGGTCACGCCGAGCTGCTCGGCCGCGGCGAGCGCGACCAGGAGCTGGCCGAGGCGCTCGGGAGCCTCCGCGTCCCCGACCCGGGTGGCTGCGGCGCCGGAGAGGGTCACCAGGGCCGCCACGTCGCCGTCACTGGTCTTCTGCGCCACGCGCTCGACACCGGCCGCCGTCGCGTCGACGACGTAGACGCCGACGCCGGACGGGCCGGTCGCCGTGACGAGCAGCGCGTCCGCGGCCATGCCGGCGCGGACCAGGGTCTTGGTCCCGGTCAGCGCACCGGACGCGTCCGCGGTGACCGTCGGGGCGGCGGGCAGGTGGGCGCGCTCCTCGGCGACGGCGGCGGCGTACAGCAACGTCTTGTCCGCGGCGTCGCCGAGCACGGCGAGGCACGCGGCGTGCCCGGCCAGCGGCACCGGCGCGACGCGCTTGCCGCACTCGACCAGCACCCGCGCGACCATGATCAGGTCGAGCTCGGTCCAGTCGAAGGCGTCACCCAGCGTCGCCCACAGCTCACGGTCGAACCGGTCGCCGCCCGCCTCGACCTCCTTGAGCCGTTCGTTGCTGGTCTTGTCGGCGAGGATCTGCGCCGCCAACTCGGCGGCCTCGTCCTGCTCGGGGGTGAAGAGAAAGTCCATGGCGGTGCTCCTCAGGCTCGCTTGGCGGCGGGCAGACCGAGGCCGACGTACCCGATGATGTCGCGCTGGATCTCGTTGGTGCCGCCGCCGAAGGTCATCACGAGCGACGAGCGGTGGAACCGCTCGAGGCGGCCGGCGAGCACCGCGCCGGGCGAGTCGCCGGTGACGCCGGCGTGGGGCCCGACGACCTCCATCAGCGAGCGGTAGACCTCGGTCGCGAGCTCGGAGCCGTAGATCTTGGTGGCCGAGGCCTCGGCCGGCGAGAGCGGTACGCCGTGGTCGGCGTCGGCGGCCAGCTTCCAGTTGATCAGGGTGAGTGCCTCGATCCGGGCGTGCGCGCGGCCGAGCGCGATCTGGACCCACTCGGTGTCGATGACCCGGCTGCCGTCGGGGTTGCGGGTCTCGGCGGCCCAGTCCTTGACCAGCGTCAGTGAGTGCTGGAGGGGAGCGGCCGAGGTGAGGGCCACCCGCTCGTGGTTGAGCTGGTTGGTCATCAGCGCCCAGCCGCCGCCGCGCTCGCTGACCAGGTTGGAGGCGGGCACCCGGACGTCGGAGTAGTACGTCGCCGACGTGCCGACACCGGCGACGGTGTGGACGGGGGTGTAGGACACGCCCGGCGCGTCGGCCGGGACCAGGATCATCGACAAGCCCTTGTGCCGGGGTGCGTCGGGCTCGGTGCGGCAGGCCATCCAGAGCCAGTCGGCGTACTGGATGAGCGAGGTCCACATCTTCTGGCCGTTGATGACCCACTCGTCGCCCTCGAGTGTCGCCTTGGTCTTCAGCGAGGCGAGGTCCGTGCCCGAACCGGGCTCGGAGTAGCCGATCGAGAAGTGCAGCTCGCCGGCGAGGATCTTCGGGAGGAAGAACTCCTTCTGCTCCTCGCTGCCGAAGCGCATGATCGTCGGCCCGACGGTGTTGAGCGTCAGGTACGGGATCGGCACGCCGGCGATGGCGGCGACGTCGGTGAAGATCAGCTGCTCGACCATGGAGCGCGCCTGGCCGCCGTACTCCTTGGGCCAGCCGATCCCGAGCCAGCCGTCGCGGCCGATCTGGCGGATGACGTCCTTGTAGACGCCCGCCTCGCCGAACTCGCCGGTGGCGGAGGCCAGCCCGGCGCGGATCTCGGGGGTGACGAGCTGGGCGAAGTACTCGCGGAGCTCCTCGCGCAGGGCTACCTGCTGCGGCTCCAGGTCGATGTGCATCGGGTCTCCTGTGCGGGTCCTGGACCGGTCCTGTGGCGGGCCGGTTGTTGTCACCTTAACGGCAAAACTGTAACGTGTTCTACATGACCGACACCCGCATGCTCGACCAGGGAACGACGCCCATCCGCTTCGCTCGCGGCTGGCACTGCCTCGGGCTGGCCTCGGACTTCGCCGACGGCAAGCCGCACGCCATCCACGGGTTCGGCACCAAGCTCGTCGTGTGGCAGGGCGCCAACGGCGAGCTCAACGTGCTCGACGGCTACTGCCGCCACATGGGCGGCGACCTGACCCAGGGCGAGGTCAAGGGCGACCACATCGGGTGCCCCTTCCACGACTGGCGCTGGGGCGGCGACGGCAAGTGCAAGGAGATCCCGTACGCGCGGCGCGTTCCGCTCCGGGCCCGCACGCAGCGCTACGAGACGGTCGTGCGCAACGGCCAGCTGCTCATCTGGAACGACCCCGAGGGCTCGGCGGCCGACCACGACATCCTGCCGCCGGAGCTGCCGGACGTGATGTCGGACAAGTACACGCCCTGGTCGTGGCACACGAAGGAGATCAACGGCTCGCACTGCCGGGAGCTGATCGACAACGTCGCCGACATGGCGCACTTCTACTACGTGCACTTCGCGTTCCCGACGAGCTTCCGCAACATCTTCGACGGCCACACCGCGACCCAGTTCATGGAGTCGAAGGGCCGCCCCGACACCATGGGCGGCGGGTACGGCGACGAGAACTCGACGCTCAAGTCGGTGGCGACCTACTACGGACCGTCGTACATGATCAATTGGCTCGAGGTCGACTACAAGGGCTTCGTCACCGAGGTCATCCTGATCAACTGCCACATCCCGACCGGCCCCGACTCGTTCCTGCTCCAGTACGGCATCACGGTCAAGAAGCCCGAGGGCCTCGACGAGAAGACCTGCGCCTACATCGCCGAGCGCTACACCGAGTCCTTCGGCGACGGCTTCCTGCAGGACGTCGCGATCTGGGAGAACAAGGTCGCCGTCCAGAACCCGCTGCTGTGCGAGGAGGACGGGCCGGTCTACCAGCTGCGCCGCTGGTACGAGCAGTTCTACGTCGACGTGGCCGACATCGCGCCGGAGATGACCGACCGCTTCGAGTTCGAGGTCGACACCACCAAGGCCAACGAGTACTGGCACGCCGAGGTCGCCGAGAACCTCGCCAAGCGGGCGGCCGCCGAGGCTGCTGCGCCCGCGGACGCCTGAGTCCGGCGATGGCATCGTTCGTCCCGACCAGCGAGGAGACCCTCGAGGACCTCCGGCACTACACCGAGGACCGGCTGGTCGACGTCGCCTGCCTCGACTGCCTGGCCCGGGTGCGCGTGAAGAAGAACAGCGACCACCAGACCTCCGTGCAATGGAGCGCAGAGGCCAGGTCTGCTTGTCAAGAGTTCGTGCGACGAGATCAGCGTCCCGGCGGACGGGACGTGCACAAGCCGTGCACGCGGCTGATGGCTAGCATCGACGACGCAGTCCGGGCCGGAGATGTCCCGGTGGGTGCGTACGACGGCTACTGAGCCGTCTTCGAGGAGTGGGAGTTCCGTGGACATCGAGTCCTTCGTGCTGGACGTCGTCGGCGTGGTCGAGGAGACCGCCGACGCGAAGTCGATCAGCTTCGCCGTGCCCGCGGGTACGGAGGAGAAGTTCGACTACAAGCCCGGCCAGTTCCTGACCGTGGCGGTGCCGAGCGACCAGACCGGCATCGCGGCGCGGTGCTACTCGCTCTCAAGCAGCCCCCACGACGGAGGCCCGCTGACCGTCACCGTCAAGCGCACCGCCGAGGGCTATGCGTCCAACTGGATCTGCGACAACCTCAAGGTCGGCGACACGCTGCGCGTGCTGCCGCCGTCCGGCATCTTCACGCCGGCCTCCATCGACGCCGACCTGCTGCTGTTCGCGGGCGGCTCCGGCGTGACGCCGATCATGTCGATCACCCGCACCGCACTGGCCCACGGCAGGGGCCAGATCGTCGTCTTCTACGCCAACCGCGACGAGAAGTCGGTCATCTTCGCCGACGAGCTCGCCCGGCTCGCCGCCGAGAACCCCGACCGGCTGCAGGTCATCCACTGGCTCGAGTCGGTCCAGGGGCTCCCGACCGAGGCCCAGATGAAGGCCTTCGCCGCCCAGTACGGCGGCTTCGACTCCTTCGTGTGCGGCCCGGCGCCGTTCATGAAGATGGTCACCACGGTGCTCAAGGACCTCGAGGTCCCGCGCAGCCTGCGCCACCAGGAGAAGTTCGTCTCGCTGGGCGGCAACCCGTTCGGCGACATCGAGGAGCTGCAGGCCGTCGAGGCCGAGATCGCCCTCGCCGAGTCCGACGACGACGGCCCGGGCGCGGACGTCTTCGCCGACGCGCCGGCGGGCCCGGTCAAGCTCGAGGTCGAGCTCGACGGCGAGGAGTACACCTTCGACGACTGGGACCCGCGCACCAAGATGCTCGACTTCTTGGAGTCCAAGGGCGTCAAGGCGCCGTACTCCTGCCGCGAGGGCGAGTGCTCCGCCTGTGCGATCCGGCTGGTCGAGGGCGACGTGAAGATGCTCTTCAACGACGTGCTCGACAACGACGACCTCGAGGACGGCATCCGCCTGGGCTGCCAGTCGGTCCCGCTCACGGACACGGTGAAGGTCAGCTACAGCTGAGGAGCACCTGGCGTCCGGCAACGGCCACCGGCTGCACCCCCCTAGGATGCAGCCGGCGGCCGTCGGTCTGGGTGGCTACCGGCCTCAGGCGGTCGGGGCCGGGGTGACCGGCGGGGCCGGCGTGACCGGCTGAGCGGCCAGGCACTTGTCGAGGCGCGCCTGGGCCTGCTCGATGCGCTTGAGCTGGAACTTCTTGGCCTTCTGGGCGTGCTGCTTCTTCTCCTTGGCCGTGGCGAGCGCGGCCTGGGCGTTGCGCTTCTCCTGGGCCGTGTCGGACGCCTTGACCTCGGCCTTCGCCTCGGCGATCGCCTCCTTCTTGGCGGCGAGCTTGGCGGTGAGCGACTCGAGCTTGGCGGTGGCCTTGTCGAGCTGCGCCTGCTGCCGGGCGCACGGGGCGTCGGTGGGCGGCGCGGCCACGGCGCTGGTGAGCGGCGCGACGGTGAGGCCGAGGGCGAGCACGGCCGCGGCAGCGGCGGTACGGGCGAGGGTCATGGTTGACGCTCCTTCGTTGGTCGAATCGTTCGTCACCAGCTACATGTCGGCAGGCCGCGCCGTTGTTACATGGGTTCTGTCGAAATCGCTGTCAGTCCATCCGGGCCGCGAGGCGGGTCGCGGTCATGTGGGCGATCGACTCGATCGAGATCATCGGGTTGACGCCGGAGGCGGTCGGGAAGCACGAGCCGTCGGCGACGTACAGGCCCTCGACGTCCCATGTCCGCCCGTCCGGGTCGACGGCCGAGCTGTCGCGGGACCCGCCCATCCGCGCGGTCCCCATGATGTGTAGCGCGGCCAGGGCGAGGGTGGCCGGGGTCGCGCCGGCGCTGCGCAGGTCCTGCTCGAAGGTGGCGGCCGAGCCGCGGACCCCGGGCTCGTAGCTCACCGTGCGGTGGTGGGTCGATGCGATCCACCGGGCGCCCGCGGCCTCGGCGATCCGGGCACCGCCGACGAGGCCCTGGACCAGGTGGTCGGTGTCGCGCGCGGACAGCCGGTAGCGGACCACCGGCTCGCCGCGACGGTCCACCTGCACCGTGCCGCCTGGGTCGCGGTCGCGGACGATCACGGCCACGCCGAGGGTGTGCCGCAGCTCGGTCATCCGACGGCGGAAGTCGTCGGCGCCGCGCCAGTTGACGAAGCCGGTGCCGAACGCGGGCGTCAGGGGAGCGGTCTCGAACAGCACGCCGTAGCCGTCGCCGTCGAGGTCGGTGAGCGCGTCGACGTAACGGCTCTGCATGGCGCCGACCCACCCGTCGACCGGCTCCTCCATCCGGCCCCAGACGGCGGTGGCGGGGTGGAGGCGCAGGTGGCGGCCGATGTGGGGGTTGGTGAGTCCGCTGCGCTGGAGCAGCGCGGGGGTCTGGATCGCACCGGCGGCGACCACGACGGCGCGGGCGCGCACCTGGACCCGATGACCGTCGGCGGTGACGCCCTCGACGCCCGTGGCGCGGCCGAAGCTGGTGGTGACGGTGCGGACGGTGACGCCGGTGCAGATCCGGGCACCCGCGTGGGCCGCGTCCTCGAGCCAGGTCTTCGCCGTCGACTGCTTCGCCCCCAGCCGGCAGCCCATCCCGCACCGCCCGCACTCGACGTCCTGGTCGCAGCCGGCGACGTTGCGCGGCATCGCGGCGACGTCCCAGCCCAGTGCGCGGGCGCCGCGCTCGAGGATCGCGTCGCGTGGCGCCGCCCGGTCGTGGTCGGTGTTGACGCCGAGCCGCGCGCAGACGGCGTCCATCGAGGCGGCGTACTCCGCGGTGGCGAACTGGGGCACGCCGTGTCCCGCCCATTCCTCGCGCACCCGGTCGGGGGTGCGGAACGAGGTCGTGTAGTTGACGACGGTGCCGCCGCCGAGCCCACGCCCGGCGAGCAGCGCGACCTGGCCCTCCGCGGTCGACTGGGGGCTGAGCGCGTAGAGCTGGAGGAAGCCGGTCTCCTCGCCGCCGTCGAAGTGGCGCTCGTCGTGCATCCCGCCGGCCTCGAGCACGACCACGTCGAGGCCGGCGGCGGCCAGCACCCCGGCCGCCGTACCGCCGCCCGCGCCCGAACCCACGACGACGACGTCGCAGCTCAGCGCGGTGTCGTGGGTCAGCGGCAGCGGGCGGATGGCGGGCGCCGGCGGGTCGGGGTGGACGCCGAGCGGTCCGGGGTAGCCGAGGCCGTCCCACAGTGCAGCGCCGCCGGTCATGTAGTAGGGGAGCAGGCTCGCGGTCTTGAGGCCCTGGAACAGCACCCGCTTGGCGCCGACCCGGCTGTCGGACAGCGAGAGCAGCATCCGCTCGCGCGCGGCCTGGTCGAGCTCGGAGAACCGGCGCGGCCGTCCCGTCAGCGCCAGGCCCAGCGCACGGCTGTCCCAGGCGTCGAGGAGCGCCCGCAGCTGCCGCACCTCGCCCGTGCGGGGGTTGGCCGCCGCGATCTGCAGCGCCAGCTCATGGGCGCCGACCTCGGTAGGAGCCGGGACGCCG
Organism: Nocardioides daeguensis; assembly: GCF_019192965.1. Taxonomy (GTDB): domain Bacteria; phylum Actinomycetota; class Actinomycetes; order Propionibacteriales; family Nocardioidaceae; genus Nocardioides; species Nocardioides daeguensis. The sequence continues at coordinate 100,717 of NZ_JAHTKU010000008.1, read as the reverse complement.
TCGCGCCCGGTGGCGAACGTGTCGGCGATCAGGCCCATCGCCCGCACCTGCCTCGCGGTGAACTCCATGACCGGACTCTAGGGTCTGTCGGTACGCCGTGGGAGGGTCTCGCCATGACTGCCGCCGTGCCCGGTCCCGACGGGCTTCCCCGCTGCCCGTGGGCCGTCTCCGCTCCCGAGTTCCCCGCCTACCACGACACCGAGTGGGGCTTCCCCGTGGTCGACGACCAGCGGCTGTTCGAGAAGGTCAGTCTGGAGGGCTTCCAGTCCGGCCTCAGTTGGCGCACCATCCTGGTCAAGCGGCCGGCGTTCCGCGCCGCCTTCGACGGCTTCGCGTTCGAGAAGGTCGCCGCGTACGACGAGCGCGACGTCGCCCGCCTTCTCGCCGACGCCGGCATCGTCCGGCACCGCGGCAAGATCGAGGCGGTCATCAACAACGCCGGGAGGGCGATCGAGCTCGTCGAGGAGCGCGGCTCGCTGGCGGCGTACTTCTGGGGCTTCGAGCCCGCTGTCGCCGAGCTCGGCGAACCGCAGACGCTCACCACCTCCCCGGCCGCGGTCGCGATGTCGAAGGACCTGAAGAAGCGCGGCTGGCGGTTCGTCGGTCCGACCACCGCGTTCGCGTTCATGCAGGCGATGGGACTGGTCAACGACCACGTGGTCGGGTGCGTGACCCGCGACCAGGTCGCGCAGGCACGGGCCGGCTTCACGCCTCCGGGGTGAGGAGCGGCGCCCGGAGCGGTCCCGTAGCCTCGCTGCCGTGGAGGAGCTGGGGCGTCGCCGCCAGAGCATGCCCCCGCCTGCCCGTGTGCTGTGGGAGGACCTGGCGTCGCCGCGGTGCTCAGGCTCCCAGGTGTGGCTGGACCTGCTCGACGACGAGCAGTGGCCGTCGGTCATCGATCGGGTCGAGGGGGAGCGCGTCGTGTGGTCCACTCTGTGGCCGCACCGGCCTGACGACCGCATCATCCTCGAGGTGGCTCCCGCGCCGGGTGGCTCAACGCTCGAGTTCGTCTGGCTCGCCGGCGACCCGCCGCCCGCAGACAGCACGATCGGGCACGTGCGGCAGCGACTGAACCGGCTGTTGTTCGGGGAGCTCCGGTTCAGCTACGGCCAATGAGCCGTTCGCCCAGCACGGCCACCGTGTCCGGCACGAACGGCAGCGTCGCCACCATCTCCCGGAGCCGCTCGACACTCACCCACTCACCCCAGGCGACCTCCTCGGGCTGCCAGGTGATCGGGCCGTCGTAGACACAGGTGTAGGCGAACGCGTGGTAGTTCGTGTCCGCGTCGGCGTAGTCGTCCTCGCCCAGCGACTCCAGCTGGACCCCGCTGACCCCGAGCTCCTCGGCCGCCTCGCGCACCGCGGCGTCGAACGGATCCTCGCCGGCCTGGAGCACGCCGCCGGCCGCGAAGTCGTAGCGACCGGGGAACACGTCCTTGGTGTCGGTGCGGCGGTGGACGTAGACCTGGCCCGCGCTGTTGCGCACGACCACCAGGGTCGCCGCGTGGCGCAGGTTCCGCGCGCGCATCTCCGAGCGCGGCACCACCACGCCGGTCGGGCGGCCGTCGGCGCCGTACAGGGCGACCTGCTCAGGCATTGCGGATTCCTTCGATCGCTGGGCCGGGTGCTGCTGATACCCCGAGTCTGCCCGCTCTACCCTCTCACCGTGGTGACCCCCGAGCCGTACGACGAGTGGCGCCGTCGCACCAAGCCGGGCCGAGAGGCGAAGGCGCTCGCGTCGACCGCACTGCTGCCCGTCGGGACGGCCACCGTGCTGGCGGTCACGTGGGGTGGCGTCGGAGCCGGCGAGCTGGGGCTGCTGCTGGGCTTCGCCGCCCTCTGGGCGCTGATCCTACTGGCCCAGCGGCGCCTGCTCGTCCGAGGCGCGAAAGTCGATGACCCGCGGCTCCTACGGCTGCGGTGGGCGCAGCGCGGCGTCTATGCGACGGCCGTGCTCGGGGCTGTGCTCGCACTGGTCGGCTGACGACGCCGACCGGCCCGGGCGGCTACCAACCCCGCTCGCGCCACTCCGCGAGGTGCGGACGCTCGGATCCGAGAGTCCCGTCGCTGCCGTGCCCCGGGTAGAACCAGGTGTCGTCGGGGAGCGTGCCGAACAGCTTGGTCTCGACGTCGCCGATCAGCGACACGAACGCGTCCGCGTCGCCGAACGTCCCGCCGACGCCGCCGGGGAACAGCGAGTCGCCGGTGAACAGGTGGGGGTGGCCGGTGGGGTCGCGGTAGAGCAGGCAGATTGACCCGGGCGTGTGGCCGGTGACCCGGATGACCTCGAGCGAGCAGGTCCCGACCGCGACGGTGTCGCCGTCGCTCACGCGGCGGTCGATGGCGACGCCGGTCTGCTCGGTGATGGCGTCGGCGTCGGGCTCCCCGGCGACGACCGTCGCCCCGGTCTCGCGGACCACGTCGGCCAGCGCTCGGTGGTGGTCCCAGTGCTGGTGGGTCGTCACGACCGCGGACAGGCCGCCGGCGCCGATGAGCGGCAGCAGCGTCTCGGAGGAGGCGGCGGCGTCGACGAGGACCTGCTCGCCGGTGTCGTTGCAGCGCAGGAGGTAGCAGTTGTTCGACATCTTCTCGTCGACGGCGACCTTGGTGATGGTCAGCGCAGGCAGCTCACGGACGTCGGGGGCACCGCCGACCTTGACCTCTCCGGTGTAGCTCATCGTCCCTCCAGCCTCGGCAGCGTTCCGGTCGTGCTCGAGACTACTGGCGCCGCCTCGCGGCCGGTCGCCCACCAGGCGAGCGCGCCGAGGGGGCCGCTGACGGTGGCCGCGTCGGCGGCCGGGGAGCCGAAGGCCCAGCGGGCGGGCTCATCGGTGGCGACGACGTGGAAGCCGGGGCCGTCGTACCGCGCGGCGTCGTCGTGCAGGAACGCCATCGCGGTGGTCGGCGGCCAGTCGGCGGGGCCGTAGCCGGCGTCGAGGTCGGCGTGGTGGATCTCGACCTCCCGCAGCCGGAGGTGGGGGACGGCGTCCGCGGGCATCAGTCGCCCGCCCGGGGTGCGCTCGAAGGTGCTGCCCGGGGCGAGACCGGCGGCCACGTCGATCACCTCGGTGAGCGCTGCGCAGCCGCTGACCAGGCGCTCCAGGACGACCTGGGGCGCCGCCGTGGCGAGCTCGGTGATGTCCTGGCCCCGGGCCCGGTCGGAGGAGTACATGGTGACCGGGGCGCCCTCCCGGATGCCGCGGAGCACGCCGGCGAGGGACTCGGCGTTGAGGGCGAGGTGGGCGAGCACGTGGGCGCGGGTCCACCCGGCGCACAGCGAGGGGCCGGTCCAGTCGGCGGCGGGCAGGGCCCGTGCGGTGGCGAGGACCCGGTCGGTGGCGGCGGCCAGGGCCGCGGTGGGGGAGGTCACGGCCCCATCATGCCCGGGGCGCTCGCGCGGAAGGAGCGCCTGTCGGTGCCGGATGAGAGGCTGGTCGCGTTGCGTCGTGGTTGGGTGGCCGCTTGCCTGTCGACGTACGATGGCGAACACTTGTTCGAAAGACGAACCTTCGAGGAGAAGGACCGGCAGTGACCGATCAGCTGATCATCCGCGGGGCACGCGAGCACAACCTGAAGGACGTCTCGATCGACCTTCCCCGCGACTCCCTGATCGTGTTCACCGGGCTGTCCGGCTCGGGCAAGTCGAGCCTGGCGTTCGACACGATCTTCGCCGAGGGACAGCGGCGCTACGTCGAGTCGCTGTCGGCCTACGCCCGCCAGTTCCTCGGCCAGATGGACAAGCCCGACGTCGACTTCATCGAGGGCCTCTCGCCCGCGGTGAGCATCGACCAGAAGTCCACGAGCAAGAACCCGCGCTCGACGGTCGGCACCATCACCGAGGTCTACGACTACCTCCGCCTGCTCTACGCCCGCGCCGGGCGTGCCCACTGCCCGACCTGCGGCGCCCCGATCGAGCGGCAGACGCCGCAGCAGATCGTCGACCGGATGCTCGCCCTCGAGGAGGGCACCCGGTTCCAGGTGCTGGCGCCGGTGGTGCGCGGTCGCAAGGGCGAGTTCGTCGAGCTGTTCCGCCAGCTGCAGTCCCAGGGCTTCTCGCGCGCCCGGGTCGACGGCGAGACCCACAACCTCGACAGCCCGCCGACGCTCGACAAGAAGTACAAGCACACCATCGAGGTCGTCGTCGACCGGCTCGCGGTCAAGGAGTCGGCCAAGCGCCGGCTCACCGACTCGGTCGAGACGGCGCTCGGCCTCGCCGGCGGCCTGGTCGTCTTCGACCTGGTCGACGCCGGCCAGGAGCTGAAGTTCTCCGAGAAGATGGCGTGCCCCAACGAGCACCCCATCGAGACCGACGACCTCGAGCCGCGCTCGTTCTCGTTCAACTCGCCGTTCGGCGCCTGCCCGGCCTGCACCGGCCTCGGCACCCGGATGGAGGTCGACCCCGAGCTGGTCGTGCCGGACCCGACCGCGACGCTGGCCGAGGGTGCGCTGCAGCCGTGGAGCCACGCCCACGTCGCCGACTACTTCGGCCGCCTGCTCATCGCGCTCGGCGAGGAGCTCGGCTTCGACGTCGACACGCCCTGGGAGCAGCTCTCGCCGAAGGCGCGCAAGGCGATCCTCGAGGGCCACCCGACCAAGGTCCACGTGGTCACCCGCAACCGCTACGGCCGCGAGCGCTCCTACTACGCCGACTTCGAGGGCGTGCGCACCTACGTCGAGCGTCGGCACCGCGAGGCCGAGAGCGACACCAGCCGCGAGCGGTTCGAGGGCTTCATGCGGGAGGTGCCCTGCCCGGTGTGCGCCGGGAGCCGGCTCAAGCCCGTGTCGATGTCGGTCACCCTGGGCTCGCGCGAGCAGGGCGGCAAGAACATCGCCGAGGTCTGCGCGCTGCCGATCAACGAGGCCGCGGCCTACCTGCGCGACCTCGACCTGTCGGCCCGCGAGCGGCAGATCGGCGAGCGGGTGCTCAAGGAGATCCAGGAGCGGCTCAACTTCCTGCTGGACGTCGGCCTCGACTACCTCTCGCTCGACCGCCCGTCCGGCTCGCTGTCGGGCGGCGAGGCCCAGCGGATCCGCCTCGCGACCCAGATCGGCGCCGGCCTGGTCGGCGTGCTCTACGTCCTCGACGAGCCGTCGATCGGCCTCCACCAGCGCGACAACCAGAAGCTGATCGAGACCCTGGTCCGGCTCAAGGACCTCGGCAACACGCTGATCGTCGTCGAGCACGACGAGGACACCATCCGGGTCGCCGACTGGATCGTCGACATCGGCCCCGGCGCCGGCGAGCACGGCGGCCAGGTCGTCCACTCGGGCACCGTCAAGGACCTGCTCGAGCACCCCGACTCGATGACCGGTCAGTACCTGTCCGGGCGGCGCGAGATCCCCGTGCCCGCCGTACGCCGTCCGCGCACCAAGGGCCGCGAGCTCAAGGTGATCGGCGCTCGCGAGCACAACCTCAAGAACGTCGACGTGGCGTTCCCGCTCGGCGTGTTCACCGCGGTCACCGGGGTCTCCGGCTCCGGCAAGTCGACCCTGGTCAACGACATCCTCTACACCTCGCTGGCCAAGCAGATCTACAACGCCCGCGGCATCCCCGGCCGGCACCAGAAGATCACCGGTCTCGAGCACGTCGACAAGGTGATCCACGTCGATCAGTCGCCGATCGGCCGCACGCCGCGGTCCAACCCGGCGACCTACACGGGTGTCTTCGACCACGTCCGCAAGCTGTTCGCGCAGACGCCCGAGGCGAAGATGCGCGGCTATCAGCAGGGCCGGTTCTCGTTCAACGTCAAGGGCGGCCGCTGCGAGGCATGCGCCGGCGACGGCACGATCAAGATCGAGATGAACTTCCTCCCGGACGTCTACGTCCCGTGCGAGGTCTGCCACGGCGCCCGCTACAACCGCGAGACGCTCGAGGTCCACTACAAGGGCAAGACCATCGCCGAGGTCCTCGACATGCCGATCGAGGAGGCGCAGGAGTTCTTCGCCGCGGTGCCCCCGATCGCGCGGCACATGAAGACGCTGACCGAGGTCGGGCTCGGGTACGTCCGGCTCGGCCAGCCCGCGACCACGCTCTCGGGAGGTGAGGCCCAGCGGGTCAAGCTCGCCGCCGAGCTGCAGAAGCGCTCGACCGGGCGCACCGTCTACGTGCTCGACGAGCCGACGACCGGCCTGCACTTCGAGGACATCCGCAAGCTGCTCGGGGTGCTGTCCGGGCTGGTCGACAAGGGCAACACGGTCCTGGTCATCGAGCACAACCTCGACGTGATCAAGACCGCCGACTGGCTGATCGACATGGGTCCCGAAGGTGGGTCGCGCGGCGGCACGGTCGTCGCTGAGGGCACGCCGGAGGACATCGCCGCGACGCCCGGCAGCCACACCGGCACCTTCCTCAAGCCGCTGCTCGAAGGCCGCTCCGCCCAGCAGCCGACGGGTCTCAAGCGGGCTCCGGCGGCGGTGACGAAGGCTCCGGCCAAGAAGGCCGCTGCGAAGAAGGCGACGGCCAAGAAGGCGACGGCCAAGAAGGCGCCAGCGAAGAAGACCGCCGCGAAGAAGGCCGAGGCCGGGGCGGGATCCTGACGTCGCCGGGGCTCACAGGTCGCTCTCAGGAGCGAACCGTAGCCTGACGCCATGACTTCCTCGGTGAGCAGGAGGCGTGCCCTGGTCGGCGTCGCCACCCTCGGTGTCGGGGCCCCCCTGCTGGCGGCCTGCGGTGACGACGCGTCCTCGGCGACGGACCCGGTGCCCAGCGACCCCACGGGCGCCCTGACGACGGCCGCACCGTCGCCGCCGACGACCGGGAGCGCCGCGACCGACCCGGCCGCGACCGACCCGGCCGCGACCGCCACGGCTTCCGGGTTGGTCGCCGCGGCCGACGTCGCCGTGGGTGGGGGTGTGGTGCTCCCCGCGCAGGAGATCGTGGTGACCCAGCCCGCCGCGGGCGTGTTCAAGGCGTTCAGCGCCCTGTGCACCCATCAGGGGTGCCTGGTCGGCACCGTGGCCGACGGTGCGATCCAGTGCGCGTGCCACGGCAGCTCCTTCTCCGCTGCCGACGGCTCGGTCCAGGTCGGTCCGGCGAGCAGTCCGCTGGCCGCGGTCGCGGTGCGCGTCGTCGAGGGGCAGGTGCGGCGGGCATGAGCATCGGAGAGGTCCGCGCCAGCCGGCGCATCGTGTTCTCGGGCCTGGGTGCGCTCGGCGTCGCCGCGGCCCTGGCGGGGTGCGCCGGTAGCAACGGCGGCTCGACGAAGACGAAGGTCAGCGCCGGCACCGAGCTCGCGACCACGGCCGAGGTCCCGGTCGGCGGCGGCATCATCCTGGCCGACCAGAAGCTCGTGATCACCCAGCCCACCGCCGGGACGTACGACGCCTTCAGCGCCGTGTGCACCCACCAGGGCCTGCTGGTCACCTCGGTCGAGGACGGCACGATCCGCTGCGCCAACCACGGCTCGGCCTACTCGGCGACCACCGGCGAGGTCGAGGGCGGTCCGGCGCCGTCGGCGCTGGCGAAGGTCGAGATCAAGGTCGACGGCGACAAGATCCTCGCCGCCTGAGCGCTCGCGGACCGACGCCAGGCGACGTCGCGCGGCGATGCCCGCCGGTCGAGCCGGTTGTCGAGCACCTGCCGCGCATCGTCGTACCGACCAGCGCGGAGCAGGGCGGCGATGCGCGCCTCCTCGACGATCTCGCGCTGGGCGTCCGAGCCGCCGAGGCGCCACGTCGAGGACGCCAGCGCGGCCAGCCGGTCGGCGGCGGCCGAGCAGCGGCCGTCGGCGAGCAGGGCGAGGGCGGTGGCCAGGGGAGCGACGACGTCACGGTGGGTCGGGCTCGGGTGCCCCGCGCTCCAGGCCGCCAGCTTGCGCAGGCCCACCGGGTCACCGGTGGCCAGCAGCGCCACAGCGGCGTGGAGCCCGAGGAAGGCCGTGCCGGGGCGCTCCAGCACGTCACGGCCGGTCACGGCGACGACCTCCTCGATCGGCGGCACGTCGCCCGCGTCCGGGGTGATCGCCCAGCGGAACAGCAGCGACCCGCTGTCGACGAGGGCGCGACAGCCGACAGCGTGGCGCGGTTGGAGCTGGCGGTCGTAGCGGGCCCGGACCGCGGCCAGGTCGCCGATCGAGAGCTCGTGCAGGGCGGCGTGCCACGAGAAGTGGGTGAGGCTGTCGGTCGTGGCGCCGTCGCCGTCGATCCAGTCGTCCATCCAGGCCAGGCCAGCCGCGTGGTCGCCGGTCTCGTAGTGCGCGTGGGCCCGTGCGTGCGCGGCATGACCGCCGGACGGCTCGGCGGCGAGCGAGCGGCAGGAGAGGTCCATCGCCTCGTCGAAGCGACGTTGCTCCTGGCGCACGAACGCCATCAGGCCAGTGATCCACGGGTCGTCGCCGTACGCCGGCGCCGCGTCCTCGACGATCCGCCAGGCCTGCTCCGGGACGTCGGTCACGCCCGCGAACGCGATCGTCGGCATGGCCACGGAGAGCAGCAGCGCGTCGCGCGGGTAGGACGCCAGGTGGGCGATCAGGGGTGCGGGGTCGCCGACCAGGTGTCGCTCGACCGCGTGCACGTGGCTGCGCTCCCGTTCGGTGGCCCGGGCCGCGTGCAGGCGGGCGTCGGCGAGCCGTGCGGCGATGTCGACCTGCACGCACATCTCGTGGCCGAGCAGGGCGAGAGCGGCGTGCCCGAGCGCGAACGTCGGGTCCAGGGCGATCGCGGTGGCCACCCGGTCGGCGGCGCCGGTGCGGAGCCGCAGCAGGTCGCGCACGCCGCCGACATAGGCGTCGGCGGCCAGGGGGCTGGTGGTGAGCTCGTAGCCGTAGGCATCCCGACATCGCATAACTCTAGTAAACCACGCGACTAACGCCAATAAGATGATGTCGGACGCGATCCGTAGGGTTGATCGTGTGTCACCCGCGCTGAGCTACCGGCCGAAACCCGGCTCGATCCCCACCCAGCCGGGTGTCTACCGGTTCCGCGACCGCACCGGGCGGGTCGTCTACGTCGGCAAGGCGAAGAACCTGCGCGCCCGGCTGTCGTCGTACTTCCAGGACATCGGCAACCTGCACCCGCGCACCGCCACGATGGTGACGACAGCAACGTCCGTGGAGTGGACGGTCGTCGGGACCGAGGTCGAGGCGCTGCAGCTGGAGTACTCCTGGATCAAGGAGTACGACCCGCGCTTCAACGTCAAGTACCGCGACGACAAGTCCTACCCGTGGCTCGCTGTCACCGTGTCCGAGGAGTTCCCCCGCGTCATGGTCGGGCGCGGCGCCAAGCGCAAGGGCACCCGCTACTTCGGCCCCTACGGCCACGCCTGGGCGATCCGCGAGACCGTCGACATCCTGCTCCGCGTCTTCCCGATGCGCTCGTGCAGCAACGGCGTGTTCAAGCGGTCCAGCCAGATCGGACGGCCGTGCCTGCTCGGCTACATCGACAAGTGCGCGGCGCCCTGCGTCGGCAACGTCTCAGCTGAGGACCACCGCGCGATCGTCGACGACTTCTGCGAGTTCATGGCCGGGCGGACCCGCCCGTTCATGAGGCGCATCGAGCAGGAGATGTACGCCGCCTCCGACGCGCTCGACTTCGAGAAGGCCGCGCGGCTGCGCGACGACCTCGGCGCGATGAACAAGGCGCTCGAGAAGCAGGCGGTCGTCTTCGGTGACGGGTCGGACGCCGACGTGATCGCGCTGGCCGAGGACCCGCTCGAGGTCGCGGTGCAGGTGTTCTACGTGCGTGGCGGCCGGATCCGCGGCCAGCGCGGCTGGGTCGCCGACCGCACCGACGACGGCGACACGGCGGCCCTGGTCGAGGACTTCCTGCTCCAGCTGTACGCCGGCGTGGCGCCCGAGGACGTCCGCGACGCCGTCCCCCGGGAGATCCTGGTCCCGGCCCTGCCGGCGGAGCACGCGACCTTCGAGCAGCTGCTCTCGGACCTGCGCGGCGCGAAGGTCGAGATCCGGGTCCCGCAGCGCGGGGACAAGAAGACCCTCCAGGAGACGGTGGCCCGCAACGCCACCGAGTCCCTCGCGCTGCACAAGACCAAACGCGCCAGCGACCTCACCACCCGCAACCGCGCCCTGGCCGAGATCGCGGAGGCGCTGGAGCTCGACGAGGCGCCGCTGCGGATCGAGTGCTACGACGTGTCCCACATCCAGGGCACCGAGATCGTGGCGTCGATGGTGGTGTTCGAGGACGGGCTGGCCCGCAAGGGGGAGTACCGCCGGTTCGTGATCAAGGACCAGGACGGCTCCGACGACGTCAAGGCGATGCACGAGGTGATCACTCGCCGGTTCCGCCGACTGCTCGACGAGCAGGCGCGCTCCGAGCTGCGGCCCGGCGACCCCGACGCCGGGACCGGTCCGATGCTGGTCGACCCCGACACCGGTCGCCCCCGGAAGTTCGCCTACGCCCCGGGCCTCGTGGTCGTCGACGGCGGGGCGCCCCAGGTGGCCGCAGCGCAGCGGGCGCTCGACGAGCTCGGCATCGACGACATCCCGGTCTGCGGCCTCGCCAAGCGGCTCGAGGAGGTCTGGGTGCCGGGCGAGGAGGACCCGGTCATCCTGCCGCGAACCTCCGAAGGTCTCTACCTGCTGCAGCGGGTGCGCGACGAGGCACACCGGTTCGCGATCACCCACCACCGCAACCGCCGCTCCAAGTCGATGGTGGAGAGCCTGCTCGACGACGTCCCCGGCCTCGGCGAGGTACGCCGCAAGACACTGCTGCGCCACTTCGGCTCCCTGCGCAAGCTGCGCGCCGCCACGGTCGAGGAGATCGCCGCCGTTCCCGGGATGGGGCCACGCACGGCCGCCGCCATCAAGGAGGCCCTCGACGGGGCAGGTGGGCACAATGACGCCCATGGATGAAACGCACGGGCAGCTCGTGGTCGTCACCGGGATGACCGGTGCCGGCCGCAGCACCGCGGCGAAGGAGCTCGAGGACCTCGGTTTCTTCGTCGTCGACAACCTCCCGCCGAGCCTGCTGCCGGAGGTGGTCCGCCTCGTCGACGAGAGCCACGGCCCGGCCCAACCGGTCGCGGTCGTCGTCGACGTCCGGTCCGGCTCCTTCTTCCAGGGCCTGCGCAGCGCGCTCGCCCACGGCGTCGCCGGCCGCGTCACGACGCTGGTCTTCCTCGACGCCACCGACGAGGTGCTGGTGCGCCGGCAGGAGGCCGCGCGCCGTCCGCACCCGCTGCAGGAGGGCGGCCGGCTGCTCGACGGGCTCCAGCGGGAGCGGGTCGTGCTCGCCGACCTGCGCTCGGAGGCCGACCTGGTCATCGACACGACCGGCCTCAACGTGCACCAGCTCACCGACCGGATCGCCGAATCCTTCGGCACCGCCGAGACGACCCGGCTGCGGGTCTCGGTGATCAGCTTCGGCTTCAAGTACGGCATCCCCGTCGATGCCGACTACATGGCCGACATGCGCTTCCTGCCCAACCCGCACTGGGTCCCCGAGCTGCGGCCCCGCACCGGCCAGGACGCCGAGGTGTCGGCGTACGTCCTGGGCCGGCCGGGCGCCGCCGAGTTCGTCGACGCCTACGTGCCGCTGCTGTCCGGGGTGGCCGAGGGCTACCTGCGCGAGGGCAAGAGGTTCATGCGGGTCGCGATCGGCTGTACCGGCGGCAAGCACCGGAGCGTGGCGATGACCGAGGAGATCGCCCGTCGGCTGGGGGAGCGGGGCTACGTCGCCCGCGCCCTCCACCGTGACCTGGGGCGCGAGTGAGCTCGGACCTCCTGGGCGCCGACCAGCGGGCGCAGGCCGTCGTGGCGCTGGGGGGCGGTCACGGCCTGCACGCCTCGCTCAGCGCGCTGCGCCAGCTCGTCGACGACCTGACCGTCGACGAGCTGACCGCGGTCGTCACCGTCGCCGACAACGGTGGCTCGTCCGGACGGCTGCGCGGCGAGTTCGGCGTGCTGCCGCCCGGTGACCTGCGGATGGCGCTGGCCGCGCTGTGCGGTGACGACGAGTGGGGCGCCACCTGGGCCAAGGTGCTGCAGCACCGGTTCGAGGGCGATGGCGAGATGCGCGGCCACGTGGTCGGCAACCTGCTCATCGTCGGTCTGTGGGAGCTGCTCGGCGACCACGTCGACGCGCTCGACTGGGTCGGCCGCCTGCTCGGCGCCAAGGGCAGGGTGCTGCCGATGGCGATGACGCCGATGGACATCACCGCCGAGGTGCGCGGGCTGGTCGCCGGCGACCCGGACGCGCTCACCTCGGTCCGCGGACAGGTCGAGGTCGCCACCACCGACGGCGTGATCACCGAGATCGCGCTCGAGCCGGCCGACCCCGAGGTCAGTCCCGCCGTCGTCGACGCGATCGCCGGCGCCGACTGGGTGGTCCTCGGACCCGGCTCGTGGTTCAGCAGCGTGCTGCCCCACCTGCTCGTGCCGCGGCTGCGCGAGGCGCTGGTCGCGACCGACGCGCGCCTGGTCGTCGTCCTCAACCTCGACGAGCAGGCCGGCGAGACCGGCGGCTTCGGCCCGGCCGACCACCTGGCCGTGCTCGCCGAGCACGCCCCGGACCTGGGCATCGACGTCGTCCTCGCCGACCGGACGTCGGTCGGCGAGGACCTCGGCGAGCTCGAGCACACCGTCGCCGCGCTCGGCGCCCGCCTGGTCGTCGACGACCTGGCACGCGCTGACGGCACCCCGCGCCACGATCCCGTGAAGCTCGCCACGGCCTACGCCAAGGTCTTCGGCGTCGGCTCCTGAGGTTGTTGACCGTCGTGGGAGGATCGCCCCTATGGCGATGACGGCACAGGTCAAGGCGGAGCTCGCCAACATCCCCGTGACGAAGGTGTGCTGCCGCAAGGCCGAGGTCGCGTCGATGCTGCGCTTCGCCGGCGGACTCCACATCGTCGGCGGCAAGATCGTCGTCGAGGCCGAGCTCGACACCGGTGCGGCCGCGCGCCGGCTGCGCAAGGACATCTCCGAGGTGTACGGCCAAGGCTCCGAGGTCGTGATGGTGCAGGGCAACGGCCTGCGCAAGGGCAGTCGCTACATCGTGCGGGTGGTCAAGGACGGCGAGGCGCTGGCCCGCCAGACCGGCCTGCTCGACCAGCGGGGCCGCCCCGTCCGCGGCCTCCCGCCGGCCGTCGTGTCCGGCGGTGCCTGCGACGCGGTCGCCGCCTGGCGCGGCGCCTTCCTCGCCCACGGCTCGCTGACCGAGCCCGGTCGCTCCTCGTCGCTCGAGGTGACCTGCCCGGGCTCGGAGGCCGCCCTCGCCCTGGTCGGCGTCGCCCGTCGGCTCGGCATCCAGGCCAAGGCCCGCGAGGTCCGCGGCGTCGACCGGGTGGTGATCCGCGACGGCGACGCGATCGGCCAGCTGCTCGCCCGGCTCGGCGCCCACGAGACGCTGATGGCCTGGGAGGAGCGCCGGATGCGGCGCGAGGTCCGGGCCACCGCCAACCGGCTCGCCAACTTCGACGACGCCAACCTGCGGCGCTCGGCGCGCGCGGCCGTGACGGCCGGTGCCCGAGTGCACCGCGCGATGGAGATCCTCGGCGACGAGGTGCCCGACCACCTGCGGATGGCCGGTGAGCTGCGCCTCGAGCACAAGCAGGCCTCGCTGGAGGAGCTCGGTCAGCTGCACGACCCGGTCCTCACCAAGGACGCCATCGCCGGCCGGATCCGCCGGCTGCTGGCCATGGCCGACAAGCGGGCCGAGGAGCTCGGCGTACCCGACACCGAGGCGTCGCTGACGCCGGAGATGCTCGCCGGCGACGCCTGACGAGGTTCGAACCTCCGGGATAGGGTCGCAGGACCGGCAAGGTCCCGCTCTCCCTGGAGGTTCGCAGTGACTGTTCGCGTAGGTGTCAACGGATTCGGTCGGATCGGCCGCAACTTCTTCCGCGCGGTCCGCGCGAGCGGTGTGGACATCGAGATCGTCGGCGTCAACGACCTCACCGATACGGCGACGCTCGCCCACCTGCTGAAGTACGACTCGATCCTCGGGCCGCTCGACGCCGAGGTCGGCGCGTCCGACGGTGCCATCCACGTGGGTGGCGCGGAGATCAAGGTCTCCGCCGAGCGGGACCCGGGTGCCCTGCGCTGGGGAGACCTCGGTGTCGACGTCGTGGTCGAGTCGACCGGGTTCTTCACCGACGCCATCAAGGCGCGTGCCCACGTCGACGGTGGGGGAGCGAGGAAGGTCATCATCTCCGCGCCCGCCTCCCACGAGGACGTGACGATCGTGATGGGCGTCAACGACGGCGCCTACGACCCGGACGCACACACCGTCATCTCCAACGCGTCCTGCACCACCAACTGCCTGGCGCCGATGGCCAAGGCCCTCCACGACGGGCTCGGCATCGTCAGCGGCCTGATGACCACGGTGCACGCCTACACCGCCGACCAGAACCTGCAGGACAACATCCACAAGGACCTGCGCCGGGCGCGGGCCGCCGCGATCAACATCGTGCCGACCTCGACCGGCGCCGCGAAGGCGATCGGGCTGGTGCTGCCCGAGCTGAAGGGACGGCTCGACGGGTACGCCCTGCGGGTCCCGACCCCGACCGGCTCGTTGACGGACCTGTCGTTCGAGGCCCCTCGGGAGACCAGCGTGGAGGAGGTCAACGCGATCGTGAAGGCGGCCGCCGACGGACGCTACCTGGTCTACTCGACCGACCCGATCGTGTCCTCGGACATCGTGACCAACCCGGCCTCGTGCATCTTCGACGCGCCGCTGACCAAGGTGATCGGCAACCAGGTCAAGGTCGCCGGTTGGTACGACAACGAGTGGGGCTACTCCAACCGGCTGGCCGACCTCGTCGTCCACGTCGGGGCCGACCTGTGAGCCGCGACCGAGAGCATTGATTAGGCTCTGACGCTTGTGACTGACTTCAACGGCCTCGCCCCGGAGTTCTTGCAGAGCGTCCGCGGCAAGCGCGTCCTCGTCCGCTCCGACCTCAACGTGCCGCTCGACGGCACCCGGATCACCGACGACGGCCGGATCCGCGCGAGCGTGCCGACCATCAAGGCACTGGCCGACGCCGGTGCCCGCGTGGTCGTCACCGCCCACCTCGGTCGTCCGAAGGGCGAGCCGGACCCGGCGTACTCGCTCGCGCCCGTCGCGGCTCGACTCGGCGACCTCCTCGGCGCCCCCGTCGCGTTCGCCGGCGACACCGTCGGAGCCTCCGCCCAGGAGACCGTCGCGGCCCTCGCCGACGGCCAGGTCGCGCTGCTCGAGAACGTCCGGTTCAACCCCGGCGAGACCAGCAAGGACGACGCCGAGCGCGGCGCCTTCGCCGACCAGCTCGCCGCCCTCGCCGACGCCTTCGTCTCCGACGGCTTCGGTGTGGTGCACCGCAAGCAGGCCAGCGTGTACGACGTCGCGCAGCGCCTCCCGCACGCCATGGGCGGTCTCGTGGCCGCCGAGGTCGCGGTGCTGCGCCGGCTCACCGTCGACCCCGAGCGCCCCTACGTCGTCGTGCTCGGCGGCTCCAAGGTCTCCGACAAGCTCGGCGTGATCGACAACCTGCTCGGCAAGGCCGACAAGCTGCTCATCGGCGGCGGCATGGTCTTCACCTTCCTCAAGGCCGACGGCCACGAGGTCGGCAAGAGCCTGCTCGAGGAGGACCAGCTCGACACGGTGCGGGCCTACCGGGCCCGGGCCGAGGAGCTCGGCGTCGAGATCGTGCTGCCCACCGACATCGTCGTCGCCGACAGCTTCGGCGACCAGGCCTCCGCCCGGGTCGTCGCTGCCGACGCCATCCCGGCCGACAGCCTCGGCCTCGACATCGGCCCGGAGTCCGGCGCCGCGTTCGCGGCCGCTCTCGCCGACGCCAGGACGGTCTTCTGGAACGGCCCGATGGGCGTCTTCGAGCAGCCCGCCTTCGCGGAGGGCACCCGTGCCGTCGCGGAGGCGCTGACGAAGGTCGACGGCCTCTCGGTCGTCGGCGGCGGCGACTCGGCGGCCGCCGTACGCACCCTCGGGTTCGACGAGGCCGCGTTCGGCCACATCTCGACCGGTGGCGGCGCCAGCCTCGAGTACCTCGAGGGCAAGGAACTGCCCGGCATCACGGTTCTGGAGGACTGATGACCAAGACCACCCGCACGCCCCTGATGGCGGGCAACTGGAAGATGAACCTCAACCACGCCGAGGCCGTCGTCCTCGTCCAGAAGCTGGCCTGGACGCTGTCCGACAAGCGGCACGACTACGGCAAGGTCGAGGTCGCGGTGATCCCGCCGTTCACCGACATCCGCTCCGTGCAGACCCTGATTGACGGCGACCGCCTCTCCATCCGGTACGGCGCCCAGGACGTCTCGCAGCACAGCGCCGGCGCCTACACGGGCGAGGTCTCGGCGGCGATGCTCGCCAAGCTGGGCTGCTCGTACGTCGTGGTCGGCCACTCCGAGCGACGGCAGTACCACGCCGAGACTGATGCGGTCGTGAACGCCAAGGCGAAGGCCGCGCTGGCGGAGAAGATCACGCCGATCGTCTGCGTCGGGGAGGGCCTCGAGGTCCGCCAGGCCGGCGAGCACGTCGAGTACACCAACGCACAGGTCGAGGGTTCGCTCGACGGGCTGACGAAGAAGCAGGTCGCGGGACTGGTCATCGCCTACGAGCCGGTCTGGGCGATCGGCACCGGCGAGGTCGCCACCCCCGACGACGCGCAGGAGGTCTGCGCTGCCATCCGCGAGCAGGTCCGCAAGTCCCACGGCGACGAGGCCGCCGACGCCGTCCGGATCCTCTACGGCGGCTCGGTGAAGGCCGCGAACGTGGCGGGGATCATGGCCAAGACCGACGTCGACGGCGCCCTGGTGGGCGGGGCGAGCCTGGCGGCCGACGAGTTCGGGGGAATCTGCCGGTTCTACGACATGCCGGTGCTGTCGTAGCACCAGCCCTGACGTAGGATTCCTCGCGTGTCGACGCTTCTGACTGTGCTGCTCATCCTGACGAGCCTGATCATGATCCTGCTCGTGCTCCTGCACAAGGGTCGGGGCGGCGGTCTCTCGGACATGTTCGGTGGCGGTATGTCGAGCTCGCTCGGCGGATCCTCGGTCGCCGAGCGCAACCTCGACCGGTTCACGGTCGGTGTCGGCGTCATCTGGTTCGCCTGCGTCATCGCGCTGGGGCTCCTGCTCGCCTATCAGAACTGACAGCACAGAACGCTTTGCAACCCGACCCGGACAGCTCCGGGTCGTCCGAGGGCTTGAGGAGAGAATCCGTTGGCTGGTGGTGGGAACGCGATCCGCGGTAGTCGCGTCGGTGCGGGTCCGATGGGGGAGGCCGAGCGCGGCGAGGCCGCTCCTCGTCAGGCGGTCACGTACTTCTGTGCGAACGACCACCGTTCGGTGATCACCTTCTCCGTCGAGGCGTCCGTCCCGGACTCCTGGGACTGCCCGAAGTGTGGCCTGCCGGCCGGTCTCGACTCGGAGAACGCCCCGCCGGCGCCGAAGATCGAGCCCTACAAGACGCACCTGGCCTACGTGAAGGAGCGCCGCTCCGACAAGGAGGCCGAGGTCATCCTCGACGAGGCCATCCAGCTGCTCCGCTCGCGCCGCAAGTCCGGCGAGATCATCTTCTGAGGCGCCTCGCCGGCTCGTCGCCCAGCCCTAGACGAGTGAGGCGGCGTCCGCGTCGAGGAACCAGACGGTCTCGGCGCGACCGGCCACCCCCCGTGCGGGCGTCTCGGCGACCGAGCCGTCCTCGGCGAGCGCGCGACGCACGGCGTCGGCCTTGGCCTCGCCGCTCACCAGGAACCAGACCGACTGGGAGCGGTTGAGGGCCTCGAACGTGAGGCTGACCCGCTCCGGCGGGGGCTTGGGGGAGTCGTGCACCGCGACGGTGGTCGCGGCGGAGACCCCGAGCGCCGGGGCGCCGGGGAAGAGCGAGGCGACGTGGCCGTCGGGCCCGACCCCGAGCATCAGCACGTCGAAGTCACCCGAACCCTGGGAGCGGATCGTGTCGGCGTACGCCGTCGCGGACTCCTCGACCGAGTCGACCTCGGAGGAGGCGGGCGCGGTGTGGACCCGACGGGCGCCGACCTCATCGAGGAAAGCCGCCCGGGCCTGATTGACGTTGCGCTCGGGGGAGTCGGCGGGGACGAACCGCTCGTCGCCGAACCAGAGCACCACGGCGCCCCAGTCGACGCCGGAGGCGGGTGCCAGCCGGGCGATCTCGCCGTGCACCGCGTCGGCGATGCTGCCACCGGTGAGCCCGACGTTCGGGACGTGGCCGGCAGCCTGGGCGTCGGCGATCCGGTTGAGGAGCTCCCCGGCGACCGCGGTCGCGAGCGCGCCGGCGTCCGGGTGGACCTCGATCAGGGGCTGGGGCGTCTCGGTCATCGTGCGCGGTGCTCCCTGTAGTAGTCGATCATCCCTCGGGTCGACACGTCCTGCGCCTCGAGCACGGCGGTGTCGCCGGCGAGGGCGGGCGCGATCTGCACCGCGAGCCGCTTGCCGAGCTCCACGCCCCACTGGTCGAAGCTGTCGATGCCCCACACGACGCCCTGGGTGAAGGTGATGTGCTCGTAGAGCGCGATCAGCTGGCCGAGCACCGCCGGCGTCAGCGCCGGCGCCATGATCGAGGTGGTCGGCCGGTTGCCGGGGAACACCCGGGCCGGCACGAGCGCCTCCGCCGTACCCTCGGCGCGGACCTCGTCGGCCGTCTTGCCGAAGGCCAGGGCCTGGGTCTGGGCGAGGAAGTTGGCCAGCAGCAGCTCGTGGACGTCGGTGTCGCCGTCCCGGAGCGGGTGGCTCGGGGTCGCGAACGCGATGAAGTCGGCCGGGACCAGCCGGGTGCCCTGGTGGAGGAGCTGGTAGAACGCGTGCTGCCCGTTCGTGCCGGGCTCGCCCCAGAACACCTCGCCGGTGGCGGTCGTCACCGGCGATCCGTCCCAACGCACGCTCTTGCCGTTGGACTCCATGGTGAGCTGTTGGAGGTACGCCGGGAACCGGTGCAGCGACTGGGCGTACGGCAGCACGGCGTGGGACTGGGCGCCGAGGAAGTTGGCGTACCAGACGTTGAGCAGGCCCATCAGGACCGGCACGTTCTGCTCGAGCGGCGCGGTGAGGAAGTGCTCGTCGACGGCCCGGAACCCGCCCAGGAACTCCTCGAACCGCTCGGGCCCGATGGCGACCGCGAGCGAGGTGCCGATCGCCGAGTCGACGGAGTAGCGTCCGCCGACCCAGTCCCAGAACCCGAACGCGTTGGTGGGGTCGATGCCGAACGCCGCCACCTTGTCGAGGGCGGTGGAGACCGCGACGAAGTGGCGCGAGACGGCCTCGTCGCCGGCCCCCAGCCCCTCGAGCAGCCAGGCCCGGCACAGCCGGGCGTTGGTGAGCGTCTCCAGGGTCCCGAAGGTCTTGCTGGAGACGATGAAGAGGGTGGTCGCGGGGTCGAGACCGGCGAGCTTCTGCGCGGCGTCGGTCGGGTCGATGTTGCTGATGAAGCGGCACTCCAACCCAGTCTGGACGTACGGCTTCAGCGCTTCGTAGGCCATCACCGGACCGAGGTCCGAGCCACCGATGCCGATGTTGACCACGGTGGTGATCGGCTTGCCGGTGAAGCCGAGCCAGGTGCCGGAGCGCACCGCGTCGGCGAAGGCATAGACCCGGTGCAGCACGGCCTGGACCTGCTCGACGACGTCGGTGTCACCGATCTGCAGGTCGGAGCCCGCGGCCCGCCGCAACGCGGTGTGGAGCACCGCCCGGTCCTCGGTGACGTTGATGCGCTCACCACGGAACATGGCGTCGCGGCGAGCCGGGAGGTCGACCTCCACGGCGAGCGCCCGGAGCGCCCTCCAGATCTCCGGAGTGACCAGGTTCTTGGACAGGTCGACCCGAAGGTCGGCCGCCTGGACCGTCGACCGCTCGACCCACGTGGCGTCGGCCAGCTGCCGGCGCAGGTCGGGCGCGAAGCCCGACGCCAGGTCGGTGAGCCGTGCCCAGGCTTCGGTGGCGGTCGCGTCGACGGGAGCCGCGCCCACGGACCTCAGGCTCCGGCCTCGCCCGACGTTGCCGCCATCTGCGCCTCGACGGTGGCGACCAGCTCGGTCCAGGAGACCTTGAACTTGTCGACGCCCTCGGTCTCGAGGACCCAGAACACGTCGTCGAGATCGACGCCGACAGCGCTCAGCCGGTCGAACAGCGCCTGCGCCTCGGCGCCCCTACCGGTGACCTGGTCGCCCGTGACGTCGCCGTGGTCGGCGAACGCGTCGAGCGTCTTCTCCGGCATCGTGTTCACCGTGTCGGCCACGACCAGGTCGGTGACGTAGAGCGTGTCGGAGTACGCCGGGTTCTTGACGCCGGTCGAGGCCCACAACGGCCGCTGCGGGTGGGCGCCGGCGGCGGCGAGCGCCTGCCAGCGGTCGGAGGCGATGACCTCCTCGAAGGCGGCGTAGGCGAGCCGGGCGTTGGCCACCGCCGCCTGGCCGCGCAGGGCGAGCGCCTCGTCGGAGCCGATCTTCTCCAGACGCGCGTCGATCTCGGTGTCCACGCGCGAGACGAAGAAGGACGCGACCGACCTGATGGTGTCGAGGTCGATACCGGCCTCGCGAGCCTGCTCCAGGCCGGCGAGGTAGGCGTCCATGACGGCGCGGTAGCGCTCGACCGAGAAGATCAAGGTGACGTTGACGCTGATCCCGGCCCCGATGGCCGCCGTGATGGCGGGCAGGCCTTCGAGCGTGGCGGGGATCTTGATCAGTGCGTTCGGTCGGTCGACCGCCGCCCACAGCGCCTGGGCAGATGCGATCGTCGCGTCGGTGTCGTTGGCCAGGGTCGGCTCCACCTCGATGGAGACGCGGCCGTCGGCGGGGTGCGCCGCCGCCACGGGGGCGAGCACGTCGCACGCGTTGCGGACGTCGTCGGTGGTGAGCGCGAAGATCACCTGGTCGACGCCGACGCCGCCCTCGACGAGCTGGCGCACCTGGGCGTCGTACCGCTCGCCGTTCGCGATCGCCGCCGCGAAGATCGTCGGGTTGGTCGTCACGCCGACGACCGAGCGCTCGCGGACGAGGTCGGCGAGGTTGCCGGTCTCGATCCGCTCCCGGGACAGGTCGTCGAGCCAGATGGACACCCCCGCGTCGGCGAGGGCCTTGAGTCGATCGGTCATCGGTTCCTCCTCTGCGGTGGCTTCTGCGCGAATGGTGCCCGGTTCAGTCGCGGGCAGCCGCCGCGATGGTCTCGCGGGCCGCCTGCACGACCGCTTCGGGCGTGAAGCCGAACTCGCGGAACAGCGTCGCGGCGTCGGCGCTCGCCCCGTAGTGGTCGATGCTGACGATCCGGCCCTTGTCACCAACGTACTCGCGCCAGCCCTGCTTGATGCCGGCCTCGACGGACACCCGGGCCTTGACGGTCGGCGGGATGACGCTGTCGCGGTAGGCCTGGGTCTGGTCCTCGAACCACTCGAGGCAGGGCATCGAGACCACGCGGGCGTTGATTCCCTCGGCGCTGAGCTGGGCGCGGGCGGCCACGGCGTACTGGACCTCCGAACCGGTCGCGATCAGCACGACGTCGGGCTGGCCGCCGTCGGCCTCGAGCAGGACGTAGCCGCCCTTGGCCACGTCGTCGGTGGTGGCGTAGCCCTCCGTGCCGCGCGGGAACGTCGGGACGTTCTGCCGGCTGAGGATCAGACCGACCGGACGGTCGTTGTTGCGCAGCACCTGGAGCCAGGCGGCAGCCGTCTCGTTGGCGTCGGCCGGGCGCACCACGTCGAGGCCGGGGATCGCGCGCAGGGCGGCGAGGTGCTCGATGGGCTGGTGCGTCGGGCCGTCCTCGCCGAGGCCGATCGAGTCGTGGGTCCAGACGTGGACGACGGGGGCCTTCATCAGCGCGCCGACGCGGACGGCGCCGCGCATGTAGTCGGAGAAGGTCAAGAAGGTGCCGCCGAAGACGCGGGTCCCGCCGTGGACGGCGATGCCGTTCATGATCGAGCCCATGGCGTGCTCGCGGATGCCGAAGTGGAGGACGCGGCCCTGGTAGGGGTCGGCCGGCCACTCCTCGACGCCGCGGTCGGGCGGGAGGAAGGACTTGGCGTCCTTGATGGTCGTGTTGTTGGAGCCGGCGAGGTCGGCCGAGCCGCCCCACAGCTCGGGCATGACACCGGCGATCGCGTTGAGCACCTTGCCGGAGGCGGCACGGGTCGCCACCCCCTTGGCGTCGGCCTCGAAGACCGGCAGCACGTCCTCGATGCCGTCGGGCAGGCGCCGGTCCTTCATCCGGTGCAGCAGGGCGGCCTGCTCGGGGTGGGCGGCGGCCCAGGCGTCGCGCTCGGCGCTCCACTTGGCCTGCCATGCCTTGCCACGCTCGACCAGGCCGCGGGTGTGGGCCAGCACCTCGGCCGGCACCTCGAACGTCTTGTCCGGGTCGAAGCCGAGCACCGCCTTGGTGGCGGCGACCTCCTCGGCGCCCAGCGCCGAGCCGTGCGCGGCCTCGGTGTTCTGCGCGTTCGGGGCGGGCCAGGCGATGACCGTCTTGAGGACGATCAGCGACGGCTTGTCGGTGACCTGGTCGGCCTCCTTGAGCGCCGCGTGCAGCGCCGGGACGTCCTCCTCGTAGTGGGCGAGGTCGGAGTGGTCGTTGCCGGTCCAGTCGACGGTCTGGACGTGCCAGCCGTAGGCATCGTAGCGCTTCGCGACGTCCTCGTTGAAGGCGATGTGGGTGTCGCCCTCGATCGAGATCCGGTTGGCGTCGTAGATGACCGTGAGGTTGCCCAGCTCCTGGGTGCCGGCGATCGAGGACGCCTCGCTGCTCACGCCCTCCTCGAGGTCGCCGTCGGAGGCGAGCACGTAGACGTGGTGGTCGAACAGCGACGGGCCGTCGCCGGCGTTCGGGTCGAGCAGGCCCTTCTCGCGGCGTGCCGCCATAGCCATGCCGACCGCGTTGGCGACACCCTGACCGAGCGGGCCCGTGGTGACCTCGACACCGGCGGTGTGGCCGTACTCGGGGTGCCCCGGGGTCTTGCTGCCCCAGCTGCGCAGCGCCTCGAGGTCGCCCAGCTCGAGGCCGAAGCCGCCCAGGAAGAGCTGCGTGTAGAGCGTGATCGAGGAGTGGCCGCAGGACAGCACGAACCGGTCCCGCGCGATCCAGGCCGGGTCGGCCGGGTCGTGCCGCATCACCTTCTGGAACAGCAGGTACGCGGCCGGCGCCAGGCTCATCGCCGTACCGGGGTGGCCGTTGCCGACCTTCTGGACGGCGTCCATGGCGAGCACGCGTGCGGTGTCGACGGCCTTGCGGTCGAGATCGGTCCAGTCCAGCTCCGGGATCATGGTCCGAGCCTACCGAGAGCCGTGGCGAGCACGACATCGGCTCGGTGCCCGGCTCGCGGCGTCCACGGGCTACACTCGGAGCGCTCCATTCCCTGCCCGCAAGGCCCTCGAGGAACATTGCCGTGACCTACGTCGACCCGACCAGCCCCGAGCTGCTGTCCGGTGACGAGGGACCGCAGAAGGCGACCTTCCGCGACGTCGTCATGGCGTATGTCGGACTGACCAAGCCGCGCGTCATCGAGCTGCTGCTCCTGACCACCGTGCCGGTCATGTTCTTCGCCGCCCGCGGCGTGCCCGCGTTGGGGCTCGTGGTGGCGACCGTGATCGGCGGCACGCTGTCCGCCGGGTCCGCCTCGGTCTTCAACTGCGTCTACGACCGCGACATCGACGAGCAGATGCGTCGTACCCGCCGGCGGGCGCTGCCGCGTCACATCGTGTCGCCCGGCGCCGCCCTGGTCTTCGGCGTGGTCCTCGGCGTGCTCTCGACGGTGATCCTGGCGGTCTGGGTCAACCCGCTCTCGGCGGCGCTGTCGGTCAGCGCCAACGCGTTCTACGTGTTCGTCTACACGATGCTGCTCAAGCGTCGTACGACCCAGAACATCGTGTGGGGCGGCATCGCCGGCTGCTTCCCGGCCCTCATCGGCTGGACCGCCGTCACCGGGGAGCTCTCCTGGGTGCCGATCGTGCTGTTCCTGGTGGTGTTCTTCTGGACGCCCCCGCACACCTGGGCGCTGGCGCTGCGCTACCGCGAGGACTACGCGCAGGTCGACGTGCCGATGCTCCCCGTGGTGAAGTCCGCGCGCGCCGTGGCGTTCCAGATCGTCGTCTACTCGTGGGTGATGGTCGCCACCTCGCTGCTGCTGTGGCCGGTGGCCTCCACCGGGCCCGTCTATCCGATCGCCGCCGCCCTGCTCGGCGCGGTCTTCCTGGTCCAGGCGCACGGGCTGTACCGGCGTGCCAAGACCTCCGACGAGCTGAGCGTCCTCCAGCCGATGCGGCTGTTCCACTCGTCCAACCTGTACCTCTCGCTGCTCTTCGTCGCCGTCGCGATCGATCCGCTGCTGCACTGAGGCGCGGCTGCATGGATCCCCGGATGTCCGGGGATCCATGCGCTTGTCAGGGGTTGCAACCCCTGACAAGCGCATGGATTGCCTCTCGCGGGTGACTCGTGGGGCTGGTGGGGCTGAGCCCGGTCGCCGCCCGGCCCGCCTCCTCGTGCTGGGTCATCGGCCGGTGGAACGCGTTGCAATTGGGCACGAACCGCATGTGAGGGTCCCGAAATGTTGCGGTTTGGGACCAAACCGCAACACCCGACCCCTCCGATCAGCCCCGCGGGTGGGTGGTGACGACCACGCGGGCGATGCCGGCGGCGACGAGCGCGGCGCCGAGCATGTGCAGGCCGACCAGGATCTCGGGCAGGTCGGTGAAGAACTGGACGTAGCCGAGCAGCCCCTGGGCGAGCTCGACGCCGAGCAGCACGGCGGCGAAGATGGCGACCCAGCGGTCACCGCGGCGCCGGGCGACCAACGCGAGCGCCAGGGTGAGCGCGACCAGCACGCCCACCGCGATGCCGTGGATGTGGGAGACGACCTCCGGGTCCAGGCCGGTACGACGCGAGTCGAGGTCCCCGGAGTGAGGACCGGAGCCGGTGACGACGGTGCCGAGCCACAGCACGATCCAGCCGAGCGCGAAGGTGGCCCAGGCCAGCCGCCGCGTCGCCGTCGAGGCGGCGCCACGAGCGGGGCCGGTCAGGTCGTCGATCACCCACACGCACACCCCGACCATCGCCATGGAGACGAGGAGGTGTCCGGCGACGATCCACGGATTGAGGTCGGTGAGCACGGTGATGCCGCCGACGACGGCCTGGGCGGGGATGCCGGCCAGCACGACCAGGCCGAGGGTGCGTACCCGCCCGCCCCGCTGCCAGGCCGCGACCACGAAGGCGAGCGCGATCGCGAGCAGGACGTAGGTGAGCAGCCGGTTGCCGAACTCGATGACGCCGTTGATGCCGAGCGCCGGATGGGTCGTGTACGACGCCTCGGTGCACTTCGGCCAGGTCGGACAGCCGAGGCCGGAGCCGGTGAGTCGGACCGCGCCGCCGGTCACGACGATCCCGATGTTGGCGACCAGGTTGGCCCATGCCAGCGGCACGAGGCGCTCGCGCAGGGCCTGCTGGAGGCTGGACAGGCGGGTCGCGGTGCTCACGGTCACTCCCACTTGAAGGTTCGGGCGGTCAGGGCGGAGCCGAGGACGGTCCAGGCAAGCAGCACCCCGAGGTCCCGTACGGCGAGCGCACCGTCGCACGCGGACCGGACCGCCTCGCCCAGCGCCCCCGAGGGCAGCCAGCGCACGACGTCGCCGAGGCCGCCGTACAGCGTGGCGGGCAGGATCACTGCGCCGCCGGCCAGTAGCAGCAGGTAGACCAGGTTCGCGGCGGCAAGGGTGGCCTCGGCGCGCAGGGATCCGGCGAGCAGCATGCCGAGCGAGGCGAAGGCGGCGGTTCCGAACAGCGCCGCTAGCACCAGGAGCAGCTCACCGCCGGCGCCCGAGGGGCCGGACCAGCCCATCGCGAGCCCGACGCCGCCGATGACGGCGAACTGGAACACCTCGACGAGCAGTAGTGCGAGGACCTTGCCGCCGAGCAGGGTGGCGCGGGACAGGGGAGCGGTGCCGAGACGCTTGAGCACGCCGTAGCGCCGTTCGAAGCCGGTCGCGATGGCCAGCGAGGTGAACGCGGTCGACATGACCGCGAGCGCGAGCACGCCGGGGGTGAGCACGTCGATCGGGCGGCCGTCGAGGTCGAAGCCGACCCGCTCGACGCCGCGGACCGAGCCGACCAGCACGATCACGGGGATCACGACGGCCAGCAGCAGCTGCTCGCCGTTGCGCAGCATCAGCCGCGCCTCCATGCCGGCCTGGGTGAGCAGCTGGCGGCTGACGGGGGCGGCGCCCGGGGCGGGCGCGAACGTGCTCATGACAGCGACTCCCGTCCGGTCAGCTCGAGGAAGACGTCCTCGAGGTTGCGCTGCCCCAGGGACAGCGACTCGGGCAGCACGTCGTGCCGGGCGCACCAGGCGGCGACGGTGGCCAGCGTGTTGCTGTCGGCGGGGCCGGACAGCTGGAGGCTGAGCGGGTCGAGCACGGTCAGCTCGGTCCCGGCGCCGAGGGCGCGCACCAGCTCGTCGGGCGCCCCCGCGGGGAACGGCTGGGTGACCACGATCCGGATCGTGGCGACCGTGCCGCCTCGCGTGAGCTCCAGCGGTGTCCCGCTGGCGACCAGCCGGCCCCGGTCGAGGATGTGCACCCGGTCGGCGAGCCGCTCGGCCTCCTCGAGGTAGTGGGTGGTCAGCACGACGGTGACGCCGTCGGCGCGCAGCTCCTCCAGCAGCTCCCACACGGCGCGCCGGATCTGCGGGTCCATCCCAGCGGTCGGCTCGTCGACGAACACCAGCTCGGGCCGGCCGACCAGCGCGAGGGCGAGCCCCAGTCGTTGTTGCTGGCCGCCCGAGAGCCGTCGGTACGGCGTGCGGCCGCACTCGTGCAGCGCGAGCCGCTCCATGAGCAGGCCGACGTCCTGCGGCTGGGCGTGCAGCCGCGCGAAGTGCCGCAGCATCTCGTCGGCGCGGGCACCGCTCCAGGCGCCGCCGGACTGCAGCATCACGCCGATCCGCGGCAGCAGCTCGGCCCGCTGGCGCACCGGGTCCAGGCCGAGGACCCGGACGGTGCCGCCCTGGGGGCGCCGGTAGCCCTCGCAGGTCTCCAGCGTGGTGGTCTTGCCCGCGCCGTTGGGACCGAGCACGGCGGTGATGGTGCCCCGCTCGACGGTGAGCGAGAGGCCGTCGACGGCGAGCGTGTCGCCGTACCTCATCACCAGTCCGTCGACCTCGACAGCAGGAGGGGCAGCGTGAGGCACGCCGACAGTCTAGGAACGTCCGGTCACAGCCCGTCGGGCAGGGCCAGCGGTGCGAGCTCGGCGAACCGGTCGCCCGGTCCCGGGTTGCCGGGCGCGGTGCTGCCGCCGAAGTGCCGGACCACGCCCCAGACGGCGTTGAGGGCGGTCGTGACGGCGCCCTCGGCCCAGCCGGCGGTCCACGAGATGTCGTCGCCGGCGAGGAAGATGCCGCGCCGGTGCTCGGGCAGGTCGTCCTGCACGAAGTGCGTGAACAAGCGCCGCTGGTAGCGGTAGTGGCCGGGCAGGTTCGCCTTGAACGCACCCATGAAGTTGGGGTCGGACTCCCACGACACCGTGATCGGGTCGCCCACGATGTGCGCGGCGATGTCGACGCCGGGGTAGATCTTGCGCAGCGAGTGCAGCTGGAGCCGGACCCGCTCCTCGACGGGCAGCGCCAGCCACTTCAGGGCGTCGTCGTTCCAGGTGTAGGACAGGCAGATGGAGGCGGCGCCGTCGTCCTCGAGGAGGTACGTCGCCCGGTTCAGCCGGTCGGTGAGCGTCATGCTCATCACGTCGCGCCCGGTCTGGGTGTCGACGTCCTTCCAGAACGGCCGGTCGACGCGCACGAAGGTCTTCGACGACTGCATGTAGTGGGTGCGCTCCATCGCCATCCACAGGTCGGGGGAGAACAGCGACTCGTCGACGTCGATCCGCGCGGAGAGCAGCCACACCTGGCAGGTCACCACGACGGCGTCGTAGGACCGGGCGCTGCCCCAGCGGTCGGTGAGCTCGAAGCGCCCGTCCTCGCCGCGCGCGATCCGCGCCACGCCCGGCAGCGGCGCGCCACCGTGCAGGCTCTCCAGCGAGGTGCCGGCCGGCCAGTGGACGCAGGCCGGAGCGTCCTTCCAGAGCCCGACGGGCAGCTGCTGGGCGCCCCCGTGGACCAGCTGGTGGTCCTCGTCGGCGTTGGTGAAGATGACCCGCAGGATCTCGAGCATCGAGTTGGGGAAGTCGGTGTCCCAGCCGCCGGTGCCGAAGCCGACCTGGCCGAACACCTCGCGGTGCCGGAAGCTGCGCGAGCCGAACGCGGTCGTCTGGGCGAGGAAGCCGGAGAAGGTCTCCTCGTCGAGGGCGAGGACCAGCTCGTTCCACAGCTCCTTGAGCCGGGGGACGTCACGCTCCGCGATCGCCTTCTGCACGTCGGCGAAGCCGACCTCGCCGAGCGCTTCGTGCCAGGCGTCGGCCACGTCCTTGAGGAAGTCCGGCAGGTCGTCGTAGCCGCGGGCGTAGAAGGACTCGCCGCCCAGCTCGACGACGGTGCTCGGCGTCGCCTCGGACAGCGGGTTCGGGAACGGCGAGGTGCGCAGGCCGAGGTGGTCGATGTAGTGGAAGAGCGCCCGCGAGGACAGCGGGAAGCGCATCCCACCGAGCTCGGCGATCGGTCCGTGGGCACCGCCGAACGGCTGCGAGCGCAGCCGGCCGCCGATCTGGTCGGCCTCGTAGACGACCGGCCGCAGGCCCATCCGCATCAGCTCGTAGGCGGTGACCATGCCGGACAGGCCACCGCCGACGATGGCGACCTCCCGGCCGTGGTGCTCGCCCGGGACGGAGCCGAGACCGTCGGGGTGGGCCAGGTGCTCGTCGTAGCCGAACGGGAAGTCGGGGCCGAGCATCGTGACGGCGGCGGGCTCGGTGTGGGCCTGGTCCGGCGTCGTCTGTCCGGTGGTCATCTCGTCAGGCCTCCGTAGACCTCGGGCCGGCGGTCGGCCAGGTGGGTGTTGGCGCGGCGGGCGCCGTCGAGCGCCGCAGCGGTGAGGGTGCCGACCACGAGGCCGGGGCGGTCGTCGGCGCGGGCGAGGTCGACGCCGTCGGGGCCGACCACGCAGCTGAGGCCGGTGTAGGTCAGGTCGTGCTCGGTGCCCGCGCGGTTCGCGTAGGCGAGCGCCATCTGGTTCTCGAAGGCGCGGGCCGGGACGACCAGGGTGCTGACGACGTCGTACGGCGCCATCAGGGCGGTCGGGCAGGCGAGCAGGTCGGCGCCGGCGAGGGCCACCATCCGCACCTGCTCGGGGAACTCGACGTCGTAGCAGACGAGGAGGCCGACCCGGTACCCGTCGATCTCGCCCACGGCGGGCGTGCCGTCGCCGGGGACGTAGGCGCCGGCCTCGTCGGGTCCGTAGAGGTGTGCCTTGCGGTGTCGCGCGAGCACCGAGCCGTCGCGGTCGACGAGCTCGGCTGCGATGTGGACCTGCTCGCCGTCGCGCTCGGGCCAGCTCCACGCGATCGCCAGGCCGTGGCGGCGGGCCACGTCGGCGACCGCCCGGGCCATCGGGCCGCCGGCGGGCTCGGCCAGCTCGGCGGCCTGCGGGGCGATGTCGTAGCCGGTCAGCGTCAGCTCGGGGCACACGAGCAACCGGGCGCCGCGCGCGGCCGCGTCGGCAGCGGCCGCGTCGAGGGCGTCCAGGGCGGCCGGTACGTCGAGCAGCGGGCCGTCCGGCTGCCAGGCGGCGACGACGAGCGCGTCGGCACGGGGGAGGTCGGTCACCCGGACAAGACTAGGAACGCGGCGGCACAAGATCGATGGGTCCGCGTTGCTTGTTGGCGAAGATCTGTTGCGTCGATCCGGCGATTCACAAAGATCTGTTGCGCTGCCGCGGGAGGCTCAGTCGGGGAGGCTGCCCTGCTCGCGTCGCACCAGTGGGGAGAGCACCAGCTCGCTCCTGGTCCGGGCCACGAACGGCTCGCCCGCGATCCGCTCCACGACGCGCTCGAAGTGCCGGATGTCCGAGGCGTGGATGTGCACGATCGCGTCCGCCTCGCCGGTGACCGTGGACGCGGAGACCACCTCGGGAAGCGGGTCGACCGCGGCCAGGATCTCCGCGGGCGTCGTCGAGCCCTGGCAGTAGATCGACACGTATCCCTCGGTCGACCAGCCGACCACGGCCGGGACGACGCGCACCGTGAACCCGGTGATCGCGCCGGAGGCGACCAGCCGGTCCACCCGCCGCTTGACCGCGGGCGCCGACAGGCCGACGCGGTGCCCGATCTGCGCGAACGTGGCGCGGCCGTCCTCCAGGAGGGTGCCGACGATCAGGCGGTCGAGGTGGTCGAGCTGCATGCGGGTCATTGTCGCGGAACCGGGCCGGTCTACGCTGACCGCCGTGAATCCCTGGCTGTACGGCGTCGCGCTGGTCCTCGCCGGCGCCCTCGCCGTCCTCCTCGCGGTCGACCTGGTCCGTGACCGCGCCGCGCAGGACTCCCACTTCATCGGGCTCGCGGTGCTCGAGGTCGTGATGCTCGTCCAGCTCGTCGGGGGAGTCGTCGCTCTGGCGCGCACCGAGCGCGACCTGGAGGGGGCGGTGTTCGTGAGCTACCTGGTCACCAACCTCCTGGTCCCGGTCGTCGCGGCCTTCCTCGCGCTCGCCGAGCGGTCCCGGGTCGGTACGACGATCCTGCTGCTCGGCGTCGCGACCGTGGCCGGCCTCGAGCTGCGCTTGTGGGACGTGTGGGGTGGGCCGGGTGCCTGAGCGTCCCGCCGCCGCGCAGCCGGCGCACCCGCTCTCCGAGGGCTGGGGCCGGGCACTGGTGTTCGTCTACGGACTGTTCGCCGTCGCCGCCACCGGTCGCTCGGCCGTCCAGCTCGGGCTGGAGCCCGGCAAGGCCCCGCTGGCGTACTCGCTCTCGCTCCTGGCCGCCGTCCTCTACCTGGTCGCGACCACCTGCCTGCTGCTCGGCGGCCGCACCGGCTGGCGGGTGGCGGGCGTCGCCGTCGCGATCGAGCTGGTCGGTGTGCTGTCGGTCGGCACGCTGAGCTACGTCGCCACCGACCTGTTCCCCGACAAGACGGTGTGGTCGCACTTCGGCCAGGGCTACGGCTTCCTGCCGCTCGTGCTGCCCTTCGCGGGTCTGGCCTGGCTGAGGCACACCGCTCCTCGGCGCAGTAAGGCGACCCTTCCTTGAACCGCGGGGTCCAATAACGGCACACTGATGTTGTGGAAATGGCGACCGAGAGCGACCAGCCGACGCGGCAGCGCGTCGCTCGGTCGATCCTGGTCAACGGGCCGTCCACCGCGGCAGCGCTCGCGGAGCGACTGGACCTGACGGCCGCCGCGGTGCGGCGTCACCTCGACCACCTCGTCGCCGAGGGCGCGGTCGACGCGCGCGACCCGCGTCCGGTGGGCTCGCGCGGCCGGGGCCGCCCGGCCAAGGTGTTCGCCCTCACCGAGCGCGGCCGCGACGCCTTCGACCAGCAGTACGACGACCTCGCGACCGAGGCGATCCGCTTCCTCGCCGAGACCGGGGGCGAGGACGCCGTCCGCGCCTTCGCCGAGCGGCGGGCCTCGTTCATCGAGCGGAAGTTCCCGGTGGTCGCCGCCGACCACCCGGGTGCCTCGCCCGCGCAGGTGCTGGCGCTGGTGTTCTCCGACGAGGGGTACGCCGCCGCCGTCCGCGAGCTGCCGGTCGTGGGGGAGCAGCTGTGCCAGCAGCACTGCCCGGTCTCCCACGTCGCCCACGAGTTCCCCCAGCTGTGCGAGGCCGAGACCGAGGCCATCGGCCGCGTGCTCGGCACCCACGTCCAGCGCCTGGCCACCATCGCCCACGGCGACGGGGTGTGCACGACGTGCATCCCCGATGCAGGCATCAACAAGAAGGAGCGGGTCTCATGACCTCGATCGAAGAGCTGAACCCCGAGCTCAAGGGGATCGGTCGCTACGACTTCGGCTGGTCCGACAAGAACGACGTCGGTGCCAACGCGAAGCGCGGCCTCAACGAGGACGTCGTCCGGGACATCTCCTCGAAGAAGAGCGAGCCGGGCTGGATGCTCGACCTGCGCCTGAAGGGCCTCAAGCTCTTCGACCGCAAGCCGATGCCGACGTGGGGCTCCGACCTGAGCGCCATCGACTTCGACAACATCAAGTACTTCGTGCGGTCCACCGAGAAGCAGGCCCAGAGCTGGGAGGACCTGCCCGAGGACATCAAGAACACCTACGACAAGCTCGGCATCCCGGAGGCGGAGAAGCAGCGCCTCGTCGCCGGCGTCGCCGCCCAGTACGAGTCCGAGGTCGTCTACCACCAGATCCGTGAGGACCTGGAGGAGCAGGGTGTCATCTTCCTCGACACCGACACCGCCCTGAAGGAGCACGAGGAGCTCTTCAAGGAGTACTTCGGCACCGTCATCCCGGTCGGCGACAACAAGTTCTCCGCGCTCAACACCTCGGTGTGGTCGGGCGGCTCGTTCATCTACGTCCCCAAGGGTGTCCACGTCGACATCCCGCTGCAGGCCTACTTCCGGATCAACACCGAGAACATGGGCCAGTTCGAGCGGACGCTGATCATCGTCGACGAGGACGCCTACGTGCACTACGTCGAGGGCTGCACCGCGCCGATCTACTCCTCCGACTCGCTGCACTCCGCGGTCGTCGAGATCATCGTGAAGAAGGGCGGCCGCTGCCGCTACACGACCATCCAGAACTGGTCGAACAACGTCTACAACCTCGTCACCAAGCGCGCGGTCTGCGAGGCCGGCGCGACGATGGAGTGGGTCGACGGCAACATCGGCTCCAAGGTGACCATGAAGTACCCCGCCGTCTACCTGATGGGCGAGCACGCCAAGGGCGAGACCCTCTCGATCGCCTTCGCGGGCGAGGGCCAGCACCAGGACGCCGGCGCCAAGATGGTCCACGCCGCGCCGTACACCTCCTCCTCGATCCTCAGCAAGTCGGTCGCCCGCGGGGGCGGTCGTACGTCCTACCGCGGCCTGATCCAGGTCAACGAGGGTGCGCACGGCTCGAAGTCCAACGTGCTGTGCGACGCGCTGCTGGTCGACCAGATCAGCCGCTCCGACACCTACCCCTACGTCGACATCCGCGAGGACGACGTGTCGATGGGCCACGAGGCGTCCGTCTCCAAGGTCTCCGACGACCAGCTGTTCTACCTCATGTCGCGAGGCATGGAGCAGGACGAGGCGATGGCGATGATCGTGCGCGGCTTCGTCGAGCCGATCGCCAAGGAGCTCCCGATGGAGTACGCGCTGGAGCTGAACCGACTGATCGAACTGCAGATGGAGGGCGCTGTGGGCTGAGGCCTTCGGCACTCAGCCTCCAGTAGCCGTCGAAGGCTCGACGGCTATGTCCTCCCGCCAGCACCACGCATTGAAGGAAGTCCTGTGACTGTGACTGAAACGGCCGAGTCGGCCGTCAGTTCGGCTCTTGAGCAGTCCCGCGTCGAGAGCCACCTGAACCCGCCCGCGTCGTACGACCTGGCCGACCACCCGGTGCCGACCGGCCGCGAGGAGGTGTGGCGCTTCACGCCCCTCAAGCGGCTGCGCGGCATCCTCGACGGTGCGGCCTCGACGGCCGACCTGGTCCGTGAGGCCACGCTCCCCGAGGGGGTCACCCTGAGCGCGATCAGCGCCGCGGAGGCGCTGGCGCTCGGTGAGCTCGCGCCGAACGAGCGGCCCGCCGCTCTGGCCGCCGCCAACGCGGACGGTGCGCTCCTGCTCGACGTCCCGGCGGAGGCCGTGGTGACGGAGCCCGTCGTCATCCGGCTGTCGGGCAGCTCCGTCGACGACCTGGTCTGGGGCCGGCTGCTCTACCGGATCGGCGCCCACGCCGAGGTCACCATCGTGCTGGTGCACAGCGGGTCGGCGCGCTACTGCGCCATCTCGTCCTTCCTGGTCGGCGACGGCGCGAAGGTCAACGTGCTGAGCCTGCAGGACTGGGACGACGACGCGGTCCACCTGGGCCGCGACGCGATCCGCGTCGGCCGCGACGCCTCGGTCAAGCACACCTCGGTCTCCTTCGGCGGCGACCTGGTCCGGATGCACGCCAACGTCGAGTACGCCGGGCCGGGCGGTGAGGCCGAGCTGCTCGGCCTGTACTTCGCCGACGAGGGCCAGCACCTCGAGCACCGCCTCTTCGCCGACCACAATGCGCCCAAGACCAAGAGCCACGTGGTCTACAAGGGCGCGCTGCAGGGCAAGGGCGCGCACACGGTGTGGATCGGGAACGTGCTCATCCGCAAGGTCGCCGAGGGCATCGAGACCTACGAGGAGAACCGCAACCTCGTGCTCACCGACGGCTGCCAGGCCGACTCGGTCCCCAACCTGGAGATCGAGACCGGCGAGATCGAGGGAGCCGGACACGCCTCGGCCACCGCACGCTTCGACGACGAGCAGCTCTTCTACCTGCGCTCGCGCGGCGTCTCGGAGAAGGAGGCGCAGCGACTGGTCGTGCACGGCTTCTTCAACGACCTGATCCGCAAGGTCGACATCGCGTTGGTCGAGGACCAGCTCCTCGCGACCGTCGAGGCCGAGCTCGCCAAGAACGTCCTCAAGGACGACGCATGAGCTTCGAGCGGGCCTGCGCCCTGACCGAGGTGCCCGAGGACGAGGCGCTCGCCGTCACCGTCGACCGCTACGAGGTCGCCGTGGCTCGCCACGGCGACGAGGTCTTCGCCCTCCAGGACCTGTGCTCGCATGCGGCCGTAGCGCTCAGCGAGGGGGAGGTCGAGGACTGCACCGTCGAGTGCTGGCTGCACGGCTCCCGCTTCGACCTGCGCACCGGCAAGCCGACCGGCCTCCCCGCGACCGAGCCGGTCGCCACCTTCCCCGTAGAGGTCCGCGACGGCGACGTCTACATCGACATCACCACCACGCTGAACGGAGTCACCCCATCATGAGCACCCTCGAGATCAAGGACCTGCAGGTCCAGGTGCAGACCGAGGACGGCCCCAAGGAGATCCTCAAGGGCGTCACGCTGACCATCAAGGACGGCGAGACCCACGCGATCATGGGCCCCAACGGCTCGGGCAAGTCGACCACGGCGTACTCCATCGCCGGGCACCCCAAGTACACGGTCACCGGCGGCGAGGTCCTCCTCGACGGCGAGAACGTGCTCGAGATGAGCGTCGACGAGCGGGCCCGTGCCGGCCTCTTCCTCGCGATGCAGTACCCGGTCGAGGTTCCCGGGGTCTCGATGTCGAACTTCCTGCGCACCGCCAAGACCGCGCTCGACGGCGAGGCGCCCAAGCTGCGCACCTGGGTCAAGGACGTCAACGGCGCCCTGGACCGGATGAAGCTCGACACCGCGTTCTCCAGCCGCTCGGTCAACGAGGGCTTCTCGGGTGGTGAGAAGAAGCGCGCCGAGATCGCCCAGCTCGACCTGCTCGACCCGAAGTTCGCGATCCTCGACGAGATCGACTCCGGTCTCGACATCGACGCGCTCAAGGTCGTGTCCGACGGCATCAACGCCTACGCCGCGCGTGAGGGCAAGGGCCTGCTGCTGATCACGCACTACACGCGGATCCTGCGCTACGTGAAGCCCGACGTCGTCCACGTGTTCGTCGACGGCCGGATCGCCGAGTCGGGCGGCCCGGAGCTGGCCGACGAGCTGGAGGCCAACGGCTACGAGAAGTACGTCAGCACCCCGGCAGCCGGGGTCTGACCATGACCCTGGAGGGGCTCCTCCCGGAGCTGGCGGTGATCCGCAAGGACTTCCCGATCCTCGAGCGCACGCTCGCGGGCGGGGTACCGCTGATCTACCTCGACAGCGCCAACACCTCGCAGAAGCCGCAGGTGGTGATCGACACGATGGTCGACCACCTGGAACACCACAACGCCAACATCGCCCGCGCCATGCACCAGCTCGGCGCCGAGTCGACCGAGGCGTTCGAGGCCGCGCGCGACAAGGTGGCGGCGTTCATCGGCGCGCCCGAGCGCGACGAGGTGATCTTCACCAAGAACGCCTCCGAGGCGCTCAACCTGGTCGCCAACACCCTGGTGTGGCCCGGGGAGCGGCAGGTCGGTCCCGGTGATGAGATCGTCATCACCGAGATGGAGCACCACTCCAACATCGTGCCGTGGCAGCTGCTCACGCAGCGCACCGGCGCGACGCTGCGCTGGTTCGGCCTCACCGACGACGGCCGGCTGGACCTGTCGACGATCGACGAGCTGATCACCGAGCGCACCAAGGTGGTCTCGCTGACCTGGGTGTCCAACATGCTCGGCACGATCAACCCGATCGCCGAGATCACGCGCAAGGCCCACGCCGTCGGTGCGATCGTCGTGGTCGACGCGTCCCAGGCGGCGCCGCAGCTGCCGATCGACCTGTCCGCGATGCCGGTCGAGGAGCGCCCGGACCTGCTCGCCTTCACCGGCCACAAGGTCGTCGGTCCGACCGGCATCGGCGTGCTGTGGGGCTCGCGGGCCGTGCTCGACGCGCTGCCGCCGTTCCTCGGCGGCGGCGAGATGATCGAGACCGTGCGGATGGAGGGCTCGACGTACGCCGGCATCCCGCACAAGTTCGAGGCCGGCACCCCGCCGATCGTCGAGGCCATCGGCCTGGGCGCGGCGGTGGACTACCTCGCTCACATCGGCCTCGACGCGATCCACGCCCACGAGAAGGCGATCACCGGCTACGCCCTCGAGGGCCTGCGCTCGGTGAAGGGCCTGACCGTGCTCGGCCCGCTCGACGCGGCCGCCCGCGGTGGCGCGATCTCGTTCGAGCTCGACGGCGTGCACCCGCACGACATCGCGCAGGTGCTCGACAGCCGCGGCATCGCCGTGCGTGCCGGGCACCACTGCGCCAAGCCGGCCCACGCGCGGTTCGGCGTGCAGAGCTCGACGCGGATGTCGTCGTACCTCTACACCGAGCCGCGGGAGATCGACGCCCTCGTCGAGGCGCTGGAATACACCCGTTCCTACTTCAAGTTGGACCGAGCATGACGGCCCAGGATCTGGATGCGCTCTACCAGGAGATCATCCTGGACCACTACAAGAAGCCCCACGGCAAGGGGCTGCGCGAGCACGCCGGCCACACCGCCGAGGTGCACCACGTCAACCCGACCTGCGGCGACGAGGTGACCCTGCGAGTCCACGTGAGCGACGGCGTGGTCGAGGACGTGTCGTACGACGCGCTCGGCTGCTCGATCTCGCAGGCCTCGGCCTCGGTGCTCTACGACCTCGTCGTCGGCAAGAGCGTGGACGAGGCGATGGCGATCCACCAGGCGTTCCTCACCTTGATGCAGGGCAAGGGCACCGTGGAGCCCGACGAGGACGTGCTCGAGGACGGGATCGCCTTCGCCGGCGTGGCGAAGTTCCCGGCCCGCGTGAAGTGCGCCCTGCTGTCGTGGATGGCGTGGAAGGACGCGACGGCACAGGTCGTCGCAGGAGACGGAGACAACTGATGAGCGAGTCCATCGACAACAGCGACCTGCCCGAGGTCCCCGAGGCCAGCGGCTCGACCAACGCCTCGTCCAACGTGGCGCTCGCCGACATCGAGGAGGCGATGAAGGACGTCGTCGACCCCGAGCTCGGCATCAACGTGGTCGACCTCGGCCTGGTCTACGGCATGCACGTCGACGAGAGCACCAACCTCGTCCTCGACATGACGCTCACCTCCGCGGCCTGCCCGCTGACCGACGTCATCACCGACCAGACCAACTCCGCCCTCGAGGGCCTGGTCAACGACGTCGCGATCAACTGGGTCTGGATGCCGCCGTGGGGCCCCGACAAGATCACCCCCGACGGTCGCGAGCAGCTGCGCGCCCTCGGCTTCAACGTCTGAGCCCACCGCGTCGGCGCAGGGTCGATCGCGCAGAACCTACGCGACGGTGGCGAACCTCTCGTCGGTGTAGCGGCGCAGGTTCGTCAAGAACCTGCGGAACGCCAGGTTGCAGACTACCCCGCTGAGCGGCATGAAGAACGAGCCCGGTCCGGTGACGTCGAGCGCGAGGGTCCAGGTCAGTCGGCAGCCGTGCGGGGTGGGCTCGACGTCGTAGCGCTCGGCGAACGCGCGGATCGACTTCTCCGAGGCCGCGTTGAAGCGGAAGCCCATCCGGCGGCCGGGCTCCCAGAGCAGGAACTCCTCGGCGCCCTTCAGGCCGCCGAGCATCGACACGACGCGGGTGCTGCCGACGCCCGGGGGCAGCGGCGAGGTCCACTCGACGTGGCGGATCACCCTCGCCCAGCGCGGCCAGGCAGCGGCGTCGGCGAACACCTCGAACAGCTGGTCCGGGGTGACCGCGAGGTCGACGCTGTTGGCGAAGCGGTGGGGAGCGGTCTCGACGTAGTCGATCCCCACCCGGTCGCAGGGATGCATCGTGGTCGACTTCGCCATGGGGTGAAGTAGAACACGTTCTCGCCGGTAGTGTCGCGCTGTGTCCGAGGTCCTCGTCCCCCCTGCCCGCTGGTCGCGGTGGCTGGCGAACTTCGCCGCCTCGCACGGCGAGCCGGAGCTGCGCGTCGACCAGGGGGCGTTGGCCGGTACGGCGCCGGACGGGTCGTGGTTCACCGCCCGGCTGCCCTTCTCCGTCCCGTACGACGGCCCGCCGGGCGCCTTCGCCGAGCACGCCGTGCCGCCCGTCGCCTGGGGCGTGCTGCTCGTCCGCAAGGGCGGGTTCGCCCTGGCCCGGGTCCACAGCGGCACGGTCGTGGCCAGCAAGGTCGGTCAGCGCCACGTGCAGGGCCGGACCAAGGCGGGCGGCCAGTCGCAGCAGCGCTTCGCCCGGCGGCGGGCCAACCAGGCCCGGGTCGCCTACGAGGCGGCCGCGGACCACGCCGCGGCGGTGCTGGCCGGTGCCACTCTGGTCGTGACCGGCGGTGACCACGGCGCCGTGGACGAGGTGCTGGCCGACCCCCGGCTGCGGTCCCTCGCGGTGGTGGGGCCCTGGCTCGCCGTACCGGATCCGAGGCGGGCGGTGCTCGACCGGGCCGTTCTCGACGCCCAGGCGCTGGTCGTGAGCGTCGAGAACGCGGGCCCGGTCACAGGTCGAGGGTGAGGAAGACGCTGTTCGGGTCGAGGGTGTAGCCCTCGAACGGGCCGCACTCGCGGAACCCGCGGGTGCGGTAGAGGGCGCGCGCCGGCGCGAAGTAGTCCTCGGTCCCGGTCTCGAGGCTGATCCGGGTGTGCCCGCCGTCCCGGGCCTGGGTCAGCACGTGGTCGAGGAGCAGTCCGGCGACACCGCGCCGGCGGGCGGCGGTCGCGGTACGCATCGACTTGAGCTCCACGTGCTCATCGGAGAGCCGCTTGAGCGCCACGCAGCCCAGCAGCACCCCGTCCTCGCGCGCGGTCCAGAAGGTGACCGACGGCGCGGCGAGGGCGTCGGGGTCGAGGGCGTGCACGCTCTCGGCGGGCGAGGTGGCGTACATGTCGGCCAGGTGCTCCTCGAGCAGGCCCAGCACGTCGGGCCGGCGGGGGTCGTCGGTCGCGATCTGCATGCGCCGATCCTCCAGTACGACGCCCCCGGGGCCGCCGAGGGGTCGGTGAGGAATCAGTCGTCGAGGCCGAGCTCGGCTCGTCGTGCGGCCCAGCGTCGGTCGAGGTCGGACATCTCGGTGAGCACGAACGCGAGGAACTCACGGGCCAGGCGCAGCCGGTGGTGCGCCGGGTCTGCGGGCGGAAGGTCGGCCAGACCGCGGTCGAGCGCGGCGATCAGGGGTGCGTAGACCTGGTCGACCCGGGCGATCATGCCGTGCCAGGCGTCGTCCTCGACCACGAACACGTCGCGCCGCGAGCCTCGTTCCCGCTCGCGGCGGATCATCCCGATGCCGTCGAGGTAGCGCACGGCGCCGGAGACCCCGGCCGGGCTGACGCCCAGGCCGCTGGCGATCTCGGCCGCGGTCATCCGGCCGTCGTCGTCGACCAGGAGGGCGGCGAAGACGCGCGAGGGGAGCCGGGCAAGCCCGGCGCTGGTCAGCGCACCGCCCATCCGCTCCACGAAGGAGTCGCGGGTGGTCGCCGTCGCCATCCCCCGATCGTATCCAATATTCAGTAATTCCTGAAACAGGTGCATGATGGAGGCATGACGAGTCCCCTCATCGAGGCACACGGCCTCGTGAAGAGCTTCGGCACGTTCCGCGCCCTCGACGGGCTCGACCTGGTGGTCGAGGCCGGGGAGGTGCACGGGTTCCTCGGGCCCAACGGCGCCGGCAAGTCGACCACCATCCGGGTGCTCCTCGGGCTGCTGCGCAGGGACGCCGGCGACGTCCGGATCCTCGGTGGCGACCCGTGGCGCGACGCGGCGGCGCTGCACCGGCGCCTCGCCTACGTCCCCGGGGACGTCAGTCTGTGGCCCAACCTCAGCGGCGGCGAGATCGTCGACCTGCTCATCCGGATGCGGGGCGCGGACCCGGTGACCTCGCGGCGCGAGGAGCTGATCGAGCGGTTCTCGCTGGACCCGACCAAGCGCGGCCGCGCGTACTCCAAGGGCAACCGGCAGAAGGTCGCGCTCGTCGCGGCCTTCTCGACCGACCCCGACCTGCTCATCCTGGACGAGCCCACCTCCGGCCTCGACCCGCTCATGGAGCAGGTCTTCAACGAGTGCGTCGCCCAGGCCACGGCGCGCGGCGCGACCGTGCTGCTCTCCAGTCACATCCTCAGCGAGGTGGACCGCCTCGCCGACCGGGTGACCATCATCCGCGAGGGCAAGGTCGTCGAGACCGGCCGGATCAGCGACCTGCGGCATCTCAGCCGCAGCCGGATCGTGGCCACCCTCAGCGGTACGGCGCCCGACCTCGCGAGCATTCCCGGCGTGCACGACCTCGCGACCGCCGGCGGTCAGGTCAGCTGCACCGTCGACCCCGAGGTCCTGCCCGCCGTCCTCGCGGCGCTCACCACGGCCGGCGTCACCGCCCTCACCAGCACCCCGCCGAGTCTCGAGGAGCTCTTCCTCGACGCCTACCGCGACCGCGTCGGAGCCGGCCGGTGACCGGCTGGCGGCTCCTGCTGCGGCTCGGCCTGCGTCAGGACCGGGTGCTGGCGCCGGTCGCCCTCGCCGTCCTGGTGCTGATGAGCATCGCCTCGGCCGCCGCGACCCCGGGACTGTACGCCGACCAGGCGGACCGGGTCCGGGCGGCCGAGGCGATCAACGCCAGCCCCGCGATCGTCGCCCTCTACGGCCCGATCCTCGACGTCACCAGCGAGGGCGAGCTGGCGATGACGAAGATGACCGTGCTCTACGCGGTCTTCGTCGCTGTCCTGTTCATCGTGGTGGTCCGCCGGCACACCCGGGTCGAGGAGGAGACCGGCCGCACCGAGCTCGTCGGGGGCACCGCCGTCGGCCGGCACGCGCCCCTGTTCGCGACCCTGCTCGAGGCGGTCCTCCTGGCGCTGGTGCTGGGTGTGCTCACTGCCCTCGGCAACACCGTCTCCGGGCTCGACGGGGCCGGCTCGCTGGCCTTCGGCGCGCTCTGGGCCGGCACCGCGCTGGTGGCTGCGGGGATCGCCGCCGTGACGGCCCAGCTCTCGGCCAGCGCACGCACCTGTGCGGCGTACGCGGCCGGGACGGTGGGGGTTCTCTTCGTGCTGCGCGCTGCCGGCGACACGGGCCCCGCGTGGCTGAGCTGGGTCTCGCCGCTGGGGTGGAACACCCAGGTGCGGGCGTACGGCGACGTGCGCTGGTGGCTCCTGCCCTGCTACCTCCTGGTGTCCGGGGCCCTCGTGGCCCTCGCCTTCGCGCTGCGCTCCCGGCGCGACCTCGGCTCGGGCCTGGTGCCGACGCGGCCCGGCCCGCGGACCGGCTCGCCCCGGCTGGCCGACGCCTTCGCGCTGGCGATCAAGGTCCACACCGTCACGCTCCTGCTGTGGTCGGTGGCGGCCGGCGTCCTGGGCGTCGTGTTCGGCATGATCGCGCCCGGCATCGGGGACCTGCTGGACGCCGAGGTCGCCCAGTCGATCATCGACGAGCTCGGCGGCGCGCTGGTCGCGGCCATCCTCTCCGTCGTCGCGGTGGTGCTCACCTACTTCGCGGTGACCGTCGTCAACCACGCGGGGCACGACGAGGAGGACGGGCGTGCCGAGCTGGTCCTCGCCACGGCGACCAGTCGCAGCCGGTGGTTCGCGGCGTCGGCGGTCCTCGCGCTGGTCGGGACCGCGTGGCTGCTCGTCGTGACGGGAGCCGGACTGTGGATCGGGTACGTCGCCGCGGACGGTCCCGGCATCGGCAACCTGCTCCTCGCCGCGCTGGCCTGGGCTCCCGCGTCCTGGGTCGTCGGTGCGCTGGCGGTGCTGTCGCTCTCGGCCGGGCTGCGCTGGTCGCCCTTGGTGTGGGCGTGGCCGGCTGCCTTCCTGACGCTCAGCCTCCTCGGCGACCTCCTCGAGCTCCCCGGGTGGCTGACCGGGCTGTCGCCGTACTCCCACGTGCCCTCGCTGCCGGCCGACGCCTGGAGCTGGGGGAGTGCCGGCGGCTTGAGCGCCGTGGCCGCCGCGCTGCTCACCGTGGCGTGGTGGCGGTTCCGCGAGCGCGACATCGGCTAGTTTGCCCACCATGTGGCAGCCCGAGCCCGACTGGGTGGCGCTCCCCGGAGGCACGGGGACGTCCACCGTGGGCGTGTGGCGGACCGCTCTCGGCGGGCGGCCCGTGGTGGTCAAGCGGCTCGGCGCACCGGCGCCGGGCGACCCGGCCGTGCTCTCCGAGCGGACCCATGCGGGCTACTGGCGACGCGAGGCCGACGTGCTGCTGGCCGGCCTGACCAGCGAGACGCCCGGGCTGCGGGCGCCGGGTGCCTCGGTCGAGGAGGACGAGGAGGGGGTGACGATCGTGCGCGACTGGGTCGAGGACGCCGCCTCGAGCGGGCTCTTCCTCGCGCTCTCCCTCGGGCGGTTCTCCGGAGCCGAGCTCGGCCACCCGGGATTCCTCGCCACCACGCTGCTGCGCGACCGACTCGCCCGGGTCGAGCGCCGAGGCGGCTGGGCCACCCTGGCTCGCACCACGGTCGCCGACGTGGCCGAGCACCTGTGGACCCACCGCGAGCGGATGCTCAGCCTGCTCGACGGCCTGCCCCAGGTCCCGCAGCACGGCGACCCGACCGCGTCGAACCTGCCGGGACGCGACGCGGACGACGCCGTCGCCATCGACTGGGGCACGCTGGGCCACGGTCCGGTCGGGGGTGACCTCGGCTACCTCTCGCTGTCCACGCGCGAGGAGTTCGAGCCGCTCCTCGACGCCTACCTGCTCGGCCAGCCCGCCGGCATCGCCGAGCGCGACAGCGTCGTCCTGGGCGCCCGGGTGACGGCCGTCTACACCGCGCTCAACCGCGCCGAGTGGGCACTCGCCCGGGTCGCCGGTGGCGAGGGGGCCCTGGCGGGCAAGTACCGCCACCCGGCTGTCGCGCCCCACCTGCGCACGCTGCAGCGCACGTTCGGGCACATGGAGTCCCTGCTGGAGCTGTAGGCGCCACCGGGCCCGCGGGTCAGACCTTGTCGGCCGCGAAGGTGTCGCAGGCCTCGAGGGTGCCGTCCTGGTAGCCGATCATGAACCACTTCTGGCGCTGCGCGGACGAACCGTGCGTCCAGGCCTCCTGCTCGACGCGGCCGCCGGCCCGCTTCTGGATGTAGTCGT
This sequence comes from Nocardioides daeguensis, assembly GCF_019192965.1. Taxonomy (GTDB): domain Bacteria; phylum Actinomycetota; class Actinomycetes; order Propionibacteriales; family Nocardioidaceae; genus Nocardioides; species Nocardioides daeguensis. Next base: position 57,332 of record NZ_JAHTKU010000008.1, on the reverse strand, counting down.
CGCCGACCGCCTTGGCCGCCTCGATGGCCTGGTTGATGTCGTCCTGGGTCAGGTCGAGGATCAGCTTCTCGCCAGACGCGTCCTCGGTGGTGGTCGCATGCTTGGCCCACATGCCCGCATAGCAGTCGGCCTGGAGCTCGAGGCGCACGCCGTCGCTCTGCGGACCGGTCTGTTGGCTGCGCACCTGTCCCATGTAGCCCAGCAGGTCGGAGATGTGGTGGCCGTACTCGTGGGCGAGGACGTAGAACTCCACGAAGCTGCCCTCGGGCCCGCCGAGCTGGGCCTCGAGGACGTCGTCGAAGAAGGTGGTGTCGAGGTAGATCGTCTCGTCGCTGGGGCAGTAGAACGGCCCGACCGCCGAGGAGGCGGCGCCGCAGCCGGTGTCCACCGAACCGGAGAAGGTGATCATGGCCTGCTCGGGCCGGAACTTGCCGCCGAGCTCGGACTCCCAGTAGTCGGTCAGCGAGTTCTCGATCGCGACCCGGGCGCAGTCCTGGCTGTTGTTGGCGTCCTCACCGGTCCGGCAGTGGGCGTACCGGTCGGTGCCCTGCTGCTGGTCGCTCAGGCGCGACGGGGAGTAGACGTTGCCGAGGCCGCCGTCGCCGCCTCCGCTGAACGGATTGCCGCCGAGCAGCAGGGTGAGGACCACGACCAGGACCACGCCGACCAGGCCACCGACGCCGCCCTTGCCGCTGGGGATCGGGATGCGCATACCGCCACCCCCGAGGCCTCCGCCCCCGCCGCCGCCCCCGCCGGAGCCGGCGTCACGGACCCGAGACTGGTCGAGGCGGGCCTTCGGATTGAATCGCACCACGTGCAGCACCCTAGGGCACGGGCCTGCCGTTTAGGGGGTGCCGAACGGGCGTGGGAGACTGGCGCACGTCATGATCACAGTGCACCAGCTCGAGGTACGCGTCGGTGCGCGGCTCCTCATGGAGAACGTCAGCTTCCGCGTCGGCCCCGGCGACAAGGTCGGCCTCGTCGGCCGCAACGGCGCCGGCAAGACCACCCTCACCAAGGTCCTCGCCGGAGACGCGCTGCCCGCCGGCGGCTCGGTGACCAACAGCGGTGAGCTCGGCTACCTGCCGCAGGACCCGCGCGTGGGTGACCCCGAGGTGATCGTCCGCGACCGGATCCTGTCGGCCCGAGGGCTCGACGACGCCGTACGACGGATGCGGGCCGCCGAGGTGGCCATGGCCTCCGACGACCCGAACGAGCGGGACAAGGCGTTCCGCAAGTTCCAGCGCGCGCAGGACGAGCTCGACGCCGGCGGCGGGTACGCCGCCGAGAGCGAGGCGCTCCAGATCGCCCAGAGCCTGGGCATCCCGGACCGGCTGATGGACCAGCCGCTCGGCACCCTCTCGGGTGGTCAGCGCCGTCGCGTCGAGCTGGCCCGGATCCTGTTCTCCAGCGCCGAGGTGCTGGTGCTCGACGAGCCGACCAACCACCTCGACGCCGACTCGATCACCTGGCTGCGGGACTGGATGAAGTCCTACAAGGGCGGCTTCATCGTGATCAGCCACGACAACGACCTGCTCGAGGAGACCGTCAACAAGGTCTTCCACCTCGACGCCAACCGATCGGTGATCGACGTCTACAACATGGGCTGGAAGAACTACCTCACCCAGCGCGAGACCGACGAGGCCCGCCGCAAGCGCGAGCTGATGAACGCCCAGAACAAGGCCAAGACGCTCACCGACCAGGCCAACAAGATGCGCGCGAAGGCCACCAAGGCGAGCGCCGCCCAACAGATGCTCAAGCGGGCCGAGAAGCTGCTCGACGGTGTCGAGGGCGAGCGGCAGTCCGACAAGGTCGCAGCGATCAAGTTCCCGACCCCGGCCGCCTGCGGCCGCACCCCGCTGTCCGCCCACGACCTGTCCAAGTCGTACGGCGCCCTCGAGATCTTCACCGCCGTGGACCTCGCCATCGACAAGGGCTCCCGCGTGGTGATCCTCGGCCTCAACGGCGCCGGCAAGACGACGATGCTGCGCATCCTCGCGGGCGTCGACAAGCCCGACACCGGCGAGGTCGTCGCGGGCCACGGGCTCAAGGTCGGCTACTACGCCCAGGAGCACGAGACGCTCGACGTGCAGCGGACGGTGCTGGAGAACATGCAGTCCTCGGCGCCGCAGCTCACCGACACCGAGGCCCGCTCGGTCCTCGGCTCGTTCCTGTTCTCCGGCGACGACGTCCACAAGCCGGCCGGGGTCCTGTCCGGCGGCGAGAAGACCCGGCTGGCGCTGGCCTCGCTCGTCGTCTCGGCCGCCAACGTGCTGCTCCTCGACGAGCCGACCAACAACCTCGACCCGGCCTCGCGCGAGGAGGTGCTCAACGCGATCCGCCGCTACGAGGGCGCGATCGTGCTGGTGACCCACGACGAGGGCGCCGTCCACGCCCTCGAGCCGGACCGGGTGCTGATCCTGCCCGACGGCGTCGAGGACCTGTGGAGCCCGGACTACGCCGACCTCGTCGCGCTCGCCTGAGCGCTACTCGCTGGCGATCGCCTCGAGCACGTCCAGCCGGCTCGCCCGGATCGCCGGCAGCACCGCGGCGAGGACGCCGACCACGATCGCCACGACCAGGAACGCGCCCAGCTGTCCCAGCGGCAGGCCGAGGCTGGTCAGGTTGTCGGAGAGCGAACGCTGGAGCAGCACCCCGATGAGCAGGCCCAGCGCCATGCCGAGCACCGCGCCGAGGACCGCGATCGCAACCGACTCCAAGGTCACCATGCGGCGCAGCTTGGCGCGGCTCATGCCGAGGGCCCGGAGCAGGCCGATCTCCCGGGTCCGCTCGATCACGCTGAGCCCGAGCGTGTTGACGATGCCGATGACCGCGATCACGATGGCCAGCGCCAGCAGGCCGTAGATCAGGTAGAGCAGCTGGTTGACCTGGCCGCGGATCTGGTCGGCGAAGCCCTCCTTGTCGTAGACGCCCACGATGGGCGCCGACGCGGCGGTGGCGTCGACGGCGTCGCGCACCTTCTCGGGGTCGGCCGCGGGGTCGATGAGGATGCTCAGCGTCGAGTCCTGGCGCAACACCCCGGCCGCGGCGAGCTGGTCCAGCGGGACGGTGACCTCGGAGGTCGTCTCGGAGGACTCGACGATGCCGGCGACCTCGAGGTCGAGCGTCGTGCCGCCCTGGAAGCTCAGGTCCAGCCGGTCACCGACCTCGAGGTCGAGGTCACGGGCCAGCGAGCGGAACAGGACGGCCTGGGCGCCGGCCGGCGTGGCCCGGCCCGACACCACGTCGGGGTGGTAGATCCGGGCGTACTCGGCGTCGCTGCCGGCGACGGTCACGGTCTTGTCCGGGTGCGGGCCGGAGGCGACCCGCGCGGCGGTCCACTGCTGTCGGCTGACGACGTCGACCCCCGGCACCTCGGCCACCCGGTCGCCGATCTCGGTCGAGAACGGCAGGAAGTTCGAGTTCTGCACCAGCAGGTCCGCCGTGAACTGTTCGTCCACGACGTCGTCGACCGACGCGTTGAGCGAGGCGGCCAGGACGCCGATGGTCGAGACGAGGGCCAGGCCGATCATCAGGGCCGAGGCCGTGGCGCCGGTGCGGCGCGGGTCGCGCAGGGCGTTCTCGCCCGCCAGGCGTCCGGTCGTCCCGAACAGCGCACCGAACACCGAGCGGCACAGCGCGAGGACCGGTTTGCCGATGACCGGGCTGATCGCGGCGACGGTCAGGATCCAGATCACCGCGCCGACGCCGATCCAGGCGGCGTCGGATCCGGGCGCCCCGAGGAGGCCGGCGGCCGCGAAGGCGGCGCCGACGGTCAGGAGCACCGCGCCGACGAGGCTACGACGGCGCAGCGACCCCCGCTCGGGCACGGCGTCCGCGCGCATCGCCGCCACGGGCGCCACCCGGGCGCCGCGGCGGGCGGGCAGGTAGGCCGCAGCCAGCGTGACTCCGATCCCCACGACGTAGCTGACCACGATCGCGCGGGTGGTCAGGTCGAGCGCGGCGCTCGCGATGTCGAGACCGATCGAGCGCAGCATGGCGGCCAGGCCGCGGGCCAGCAGCAGCCCGAGGCCGATCCCGACGGTCGTCGCGACCAGGGCCAGCGCGAGGGCCTCCACGAGGACCGACCGGGTGACCTGACCGCGCCCGGCGCCGAGGGCACGCAGCAGGGCGAGCTCACGGGTGCGCTGGGCCACCAGGATCGTGAAGGTGTTGACGATGATGAAGCCGCCGACGATGACCGCGATGATCGCGAACACGAGCAGGAAGGTGTTGATGATGCCGAGGAAGGCGCCGACGGCGTCCTGTGACTCCGCGGCCACCTCGTCACCGGTGACGGCCTCGAACCCGTCGGGGAGCACGGCTGCGGCCGCGTCGGCCAGCTGCCGCTGGGTCACCCCGTCGGCTGCGGTCAGGCTGATCTGGTTGTAGGCGTCCTTGCCGCCCAGGAAGAGCTGCTGCGCCTCCTGGGTGGTGAAGATCAGCAGCGTCGCGCCCGCCGTACCGCCCCCGTTGAACTCGGCGGTGCCGACCAGCTTCGCCGTGCGCTCGACCGTGCCGAACGGCGCGAGCAGCTTGACGTCGTCGCCGAGGCCGTAGTCGCCGGCCTCGGCCGCGGCCTCGTCGAGCACGACCTCGCCGGGGCGCTCGGGCCAGGCGCCGGACTTCAGCACCAGTGTCCGCTCGCCGTCCATGTTCGGGCTGTCGGTGTGGTTGAACGCCAGGGTGGGCGCGCCCGTGCCGCCGATCAGGGTCCCGTCGCTGGCGAGCAGGCTCATCCCGATCCCGGCCACGTCGCCGTCGGCGCGGGCCACCTCGGGGAGCTGGCGGAGGCGGTCGAGGTCGGCCGGGCTCAGGGCGCGGTCGGACTGCCCCGAGTAGCCCGCGTCGAACGAGTCGGAGTTGACCGTGCGCACGACGCCGTCGGGCGTCGAGCCGTGGATGATCCCGTCGAACGTGGTCGACAGGCCGTTGCTGAAGACCAGCACCCCCGAGAGGAAGGCCACGCCGAGGATCACCGACAGCCCGCTCATGACGAGCCGTACCTTGCGGGCCAGTAGGTTGCGCAGGACCAGGCGCAGCACGTCAGGCCGTCCTCTCCTCGCGCGGGGCCGCGGCCGCCGTCTGCAGGGCCGTCATGTGCGCCAGGATCTGGTCGCGGTCGGGGTCGCGGATCTCGTCGACGACCCGGCCGTCGGCCAGGAACACCACCCGGTCGCAGTACGACGCGGCGACGGCGTCGTGGGTGACCATGACGATCGTCTGGCCGAACTCGTCGACGCTGCGGCGCAGGAAGGCCAGCACCTCCGCGCTCGAGGTGCTGTCGAGGTTGCCCGTCGGCTCGTCGGCGAACACGATCGAGGGCTTGCTGACCAGCGCCCGCGCACACGCGACGCGCTGCTGTTGCCCACCGGACATCTGGGAGGGACGGTGGCCGAGGCGGTCGCGCAGGCCGACGCTGTCGACCACCGTGTCGAACCATGCCTGGTCCGGCTTGCTGCCGGCGAGGCTGAGCGGCAGCAGGATGTTCTCGCGCGCGCTGAGCGTCGGCACCAGGTTGAAGGCCTGGAAGACGAACCCGACCTGCTCGCGGCGCAGCGTCGTGAGCGCCTTGTCGCGCAGTCGCGAGAGCCGGGTCTCGCCGATCTGCACGTCCCCGGAGGTCGGGGTGTCGAGGGCGGCGAGGCAGTGCATGAGCGTCGACTTGCCCGAGCCCGAGGGCCCCATGATGGCGGTGAACTCGCCGGCGCCGATGTCGAGGGTCACCCCGTCCAGGGCGCGGACCTCCGAGTCGCCGGATCCGTAGATCTTGTAGAGGTCGATGGCCCTGGCTGCCACGGCGGTCGTCATGTCCCCACCCTGACAGAGCATCACCCCGTCCCGCATCCGGTATGTCCCTGAGCCTGCCCGCCGGTTCCGTAGGCTTCGGCCATGGCGCAGGCACGGTTCGTGGGGGCGATCGACCAGGGTACGACGAGCACGCGGTTCATGGTGTTCGACCACAGCGGCTCGGAGGTGGTGCGGCACCAGCTCGAGCACACCCAGATCCTGCCGCGGGCCGGCTGGGTCGAGCACAACCCGATCGAGATCTGGGAGCGGACCTCCGCGGTCGTGCAGACCGCGCTGGCCAAGGCGCGGCTGGGGGCACATGACCTCGCCGCCGTCGGCATCACCAACCAGCGGGAGACCACGATCGTGTGGGACCGGCGCACCGGCCGGCCGCTGTCCAGCGCGATCGTCTGGCAGGACACCCGCACCGACGCGATCGCCGCCGCTCTCGAGCGGGACGGGCGCGGCGACGTGATCCGGCACCGCGCCGGGTTGCCGCCGGCGACGTACTTCTCCGGCGGGAAGCTGCAGTGGATCCTGGAGAACGTGCCCGGTGCGCGCGAGGCCGCCGAACGAGGCGACGCCCTGTTCGGCACGCCGGACACCTGGGTGCTGTGGAACCTCACCGGCGGCCCGGACGGCGGCGTACACGTCACCGACGTGACCAACGCCAGTCGCACCATGCTGATGGACCTCGAGACCCTCGACTGGGACGACGAGCTGCTCGGCTTCTTCGGCGTCCCGCGCGCGATGCTGCCGCAGATCCGCGAGTCGTCGGCCACCACGCCGTACGGCCTCACCCGAGCCAACGGCCCGTTCGGCGGCGAGGTCCCGATCACCGGCATCCTCGGCGACCAGCAGGCCGCAACCGTCGGGCAGGTCTGCTTCGCGCCCGGCGAGGCCAAGAACACCTACGGCACCGGCAACTTCATGCTGCTCAACACCGGAACCGAGATCGTCCGCTCGACGTCCGGTCTGCTGACCACGCCCGCCTACCAGCTTGGCGACCAGCCGTGCGTCTACGCGCTCGAAGGCTCCATCGCGGTCACCGGGTCGGCCGTGCAGTGGCTGCGCGACCAGCTCGGGATCATCAGCGGGGCCGCGGAGTCGGAGGCCCTGGCCCGCCAGGTCGACGACAACGGCGGCGTGTACTTCGTGCCCGCGTTCTCCGGCCTGTTCGCTCCGCACTGGCGCTCGGACGCGCGGGGCGCGATCGTGGGCCTGTCGCGCTACAACACCAACGCCCACGTCGCGCGGGCGACGCTGGAGGCGATCTGCTACCAGTCGCGTGACGTGATCGAGGCGATGGCAGCCGACTCCGGAGTCGCGCTCGAGGTGCTCAAGGTCGACGGCGGAGTCACCCTCAACGGCCTCTGCATGCAGATCCAGGCCGACGTGCTCGGCGTACCGGTGTCCCGGCCGGTGGTCCCCGAGACGACGGCCCTCGGCGCTGCATACGCCGCCGGCCTGTCCGTCGGCTACTGGCACGACACCGACGAGCTGCGGCAGAACTGGCGCGAGGACACCCGCTGGGAACCGCAGTGGGACGAGGAGCGCCGGGCGGCGGGCTACGCCCAGTGGCACAAGGCCGTACAGCGCACCCTCGGCTGGGTGGAGGTGGCGGAGCGGTGAGTCCCGCGGCCCTCTCGCCCCGCGCCCGCAGCGCTGCCCTCAAGCGGCTCGCGACCCAGCAGCTCGACGTGCTCGTCATCGGTGGCGGCGTCGTCGGCTCCGGGGCCGCCCTCGACGCCGCGACCCGTGGCCTGTCCGTCGGCCTCGTCGAGGCCCGCGACTTCGCCTCCGGTACGTCGAGCCGCAGCTCCAAGCTGGTCCACGGGGGCCTGCGGTACCTGGAGATGCTCGACTTCCGCCTCGTCGCCGAGGCGCTCAAGGAGCGCGGTCTGCTCATGCAGCGCCTGGCTCCGCACCTCGTGCGCCCCGTGCCGTTCCTCTACCCGCTGACCGGCCTCGGCTGGGAGCGCTGGTACGCCGGGGCCGGTGTCGCGCTGTACGACGCCATGTCCAAGGCCAGTGGCTACGGCGAGGGGATGCCGGTCCACCAGCACCTGACCCGCCGCGGCGCCCGCAAGGCGTTCCCGTCGCTGCGCAAGGACGCCCTGGTCGGCGCCATCCGCTACTACGACGCGCAGGTCGACGACGCCCGGCACACCATGTTCCTGGCCCGCACCGCCGCCACCTACGGCGCCGCGGTCGCCTCCCGCACCCGCGTGATCGGCCTGGTCAAGGAGAGCGAGCGGGTCGTCGGGGCCGAGGTGATCGACCTCGAGACCGGTCACCGGTTCGAGATCCGGGCCTCCCAGGTCATCAACGCGACCGGGGTGTGGACCGACGAGACCCAGGCGATGGCACGCGAGCGGGGGCAGTTCAAGGTCCGCGCGAGCAAGGGCATCCACCTCGTCGTACCCCGGGACCGGATCCGCGGCGAGACCGGCCTGATCCTGCGCACCGAGAATTCGGTGCTCTTCGTGATCCCGTGGAAGCGGCACTGGATCATCGGCACCACCGACACCGACTGGGAGCTGTCCAAGGACCACCCGGCGGCCAGCAGCAGCGACATCGACTACCTGCTCGAGCACGTCAACCGGGTGCTCGAGGTGCCGCTCACCCGCGACGACGTCGAAGGGGTGTACGCCGGCCTCCGCCCGCTGCTGGCCGGGGAGTCCGAGGCGACGTCCAAGCTGTCCCGCGAGCACGCGGTCGCGCACAGCGTGCCGGGGCTCGTGGTCGTGGCGGGCGGCAAGTACACCACCTACCGGGTGATGGCCGCCGACGCCGTCGACGAGGCCGTGCACGGCCTGGAGACCGTGCTGGGCCGAAAGGTGGGGGAGTGCGTCACCGAGACGGTCCCGCTCGTCGGCGCCGACGGCTACCAGGCACTGTGGAACCAGCGCCGGGCGCTCGCCACCCAGTCGGGGCTGGCCATCAACCGGGTCGAGCACCTGCTGGAGCGCTACGGCTCCCTTGTGCTGGAGGTCCTGGACCTGATCGCCGCCGAGCCCGATCTGCGCGAGCCACTCCCAGGCGCCGAGGACTACCTGATGGCCGAGGCGGTCTACGCCGTCACCCACGAGGGCGCCCGGCACCTCGACGACATCCTGACCCGCCGGCTGCGGGTGTCCGTGGAGACCTTCGACCGGGGCGCCGCGGCCGCGCCGTACGTCGCCGACCTGGTCCGCGGCCACCTGCGCTGGGACTCCGACCAGCACACCCGCGAGCTCCAGCACTACCTCAAGCGGATCGAGGCCGAGCGCGAGAGCCAACGGCAGCCCGACGACCACACGGCCGACGCCGCGCGCAAGGGAGCGGCGGACGTCGTACCGGTGACCCGGGTCGGCGAGGAGCCGGCCGAGCAGACCGAGACGATGGAGAACTCCTGAATGGACCTGCAGCTCACCGACCGCGTCTACCTGCTCAGCGGCGCCACCCGCGGCCTGGGCCGGGCAACCGCCGAGGCGCTGGTCGCCGACGGCGCCCGGGTGGTCGTCTCCGGCCGCCACGCGAAGTCGGTCGAGGAGACCGCCGCCGCTCTCGGGGGCCCGGAGCACGCCCGTGGCGTGGTGGCCGACCTCGCCGACCCCGGTACGCCGGCCGCGCTCCTCGCCGCCGCCCACGACGCCTGGGGCCGGGTCGACGGCGTGCTCATCAGTGTCGGCGGACCCCCGGCCGGCCTGGTCACCGAGATGACCGACGAGCAGTGGACCACCGCGTTCGGCTCGGTGTTCCTCGGCGCGCTCCGGCTGGCCCGGGAGGTCGGCGCCGCGCTCGGCGAGGGCGGCTCGATCGCGTTCGTGCTCTCCAGCACCGTGCGCCAGCCGATCCTCGACCTCGCGATCTCCAACGGGCTGCGCCCCGGCCTCGCCATGGCCGCCAAGACCCTCGCCGACGAGCTGGGGCCGCGCGGGATCCGGGTCAACGGCCTGCTGCCGGGGCGACTGGCCACCGAGCGGGTGGCCGCGCTGGACGCGGCCCACGGGGACGCCGCTGCGGCGCGGGCGGCCGCGTCGCAGCACATCCCGCTGCGGCGCTACGGCTTGCCGGAGGAGTTCGGCCGGGTCGCCGCGTTCGTGCTGTCGCCGGCGGCGTCGTACGTGTCCGGGGTGATGCTCCCCGTCGACGGCGGAGCGCTGCGCACGCTCTGAGTGCCGCTCGGGCGGCGGGAGAACGGGCCCCCGGAGCGGCGCTTCGTGCCGACCCGCTGGCCGCGCGGGCCGAGCCTGCGCTCGTCCCAGGCCAGGTAGCCGAAGCCGCCGATCGCGAGCACGCCGAAGAACCACCACTGCAGACCGTAGAAGAAGTGCGGCCCCTCGCCGAGCTCGGGCAGCTCGACGGCGGCGAGCTCCTTGTTCGGCTTCGGGTCCTCGGCCTTGAGCGCGACGAATCCCGTATAGACCTCGCGGCCGATGGCCCGCCCGATCGGGCCGCTGGCGATCGACCGGGTCGAGTGGTCGTCGACCTCCGTGCTCCGTCCGGTGCCGTCGGCGCGGACCCAGCCGGTGACCCGCACCTGCCCCGGCGGGGGTGCCGGAAGGTCGGTGCCCTTGATCAGGGGGTCGTCGGTGCCGAACCAGCCGCGGTCGACCAGGAGCGTCGTACCTTCCGCCGTGACCAGCGGGACGACGACCTCGACGCCCGGGTAGCCGTTGCGGGTGCGGTAGCGGACCACGACCGTGTCGTCGCGGTCGTACTCACCGGTCGCGGTGACCAGGCGCCACTCGTCGGCCTCGGCGACGTCGCGACCCGGCGCGAGGACCTCCGCGACGTCGGTGGGCGAGCGGTCCTCGTTGGCCCGGACGATGGCATTGCGCTCCTTGCGGTCGTCGAGGCGACCGAACTGCCACTCGCCGAGCCACCAGGTGGCCCAGCCGACGAGAATGATGGCCAGGAAGAACAGCACCCAGCGGCGACTGAGCAGGAATCGCCACGAGGACAGCCAGGAACGCACGGGACAACGGTAGCCACGGCCCGTTCGCCACCGAGCACCAGCCGGCAGCCAACCGGGTCACCACCTAGACTCGGTGTGTGCAGCCTCTCATCGACCAGCACGGACGGACCGCGACGGACCTGCGGGTGTCGCTGACCGACCGCTGCAACCTGCGCTGCACCTACTGCATGCCGCCCGAGGGCCTCGACTGGATGCCGGGCGAGGAGCAGCTCACCGACGACGAGGTCGTCCGGCTGATCGGGATCGCGGTCCAGCAGCTCGGCGTCACGGAGGTGCGGTTCACCGGCGGCGAGCCGCTCGTGCGCCGCGGCCTGGTCGACATCGTGCGCCGGGTGCGTGCCCTCGACGCCGACGTGGAGATGTCGATCACGACCAACGCCCTCGGCCTCGCGAAGACCGCCCCCGCGCTGGCCGAGGCCGGTCTCGACCGGGCCAACGTCAGCCTCGACACGATCCGCAGCGACGTCTTCCACCAGATCACCCGGCGCGACCGGTTCACCGACGTCGTCGAGGGTCTGGCCGCCGCCGAGGCCGCCGGCCTCGGCCCGGTGAAGGTCAACGCCGTGCTGCTGCGTGGTGTCAACGACGACGAGGCGCCCGAGCTCCTCGCCTGGTGCCTCGAGCGCGGCTACCAGCTGCGCTTCATCGAGCAGATGCCGCTCGACGCCCAGCACGGCTGGGACCGCTCGTCGATGGTCACCGCCGACGAGATCCTCGCCTCGCTGTCCGCCGCGTTCCAGCTCGAGCCGGCCTCCGAGCCGCGGGGGAGCGCCCCGGCCGAGCTCTTCCGGGTCGGCGGCGGACCCGCCACGGTCGGCGTCATCGCCTCGGTCACCCGCCCGTTCTGCGGCGACTGCGACCGGGTCCGGCTCACCGCCGACGGCCAGGTCCGCAACTGCCTGTTCGCCCGCTCCGAGTCCGACCTGCGCACCGCGATGCGCGCCGGCGCGAGCGACGAGGAGCTCGCCGAGCGCTGGCGGATCGCCATGTGGGGCAAGCTCCCCGGCCACGGCATCGACGACCCCACCTTCCTCCAGCCCGACCGCCCCATGTCGGCCATCGGTGGTTGAGTCGTCACCTTCTTCGGTTGAGTCGTCACTTTCTTCGGTTGAGTGGTCATCTTCTTCCGTCGAGTCACCACTTCGTCCACCGCCGGTTGGAGTATGTCGGCGCGAGGGCGGCCTGCAGCGCACGGAGCCACCGGTTCCGAGCCCCGCCGGTGAAGTCCCCGCGCTTGACGACGATGACCGTCCAGCCGTTGTCGCGTAGCCACTGGCGACGCTCCTCATCGAGCTCCCGCTGCTCGTCGATCAGGTCGTGGAACTCCTCGCCGTCGTACTCCACGCAGACCCGCGCCGACGGGTAGGCGAGGTCGAGGCGGTACGTCGGCACTCCATTGATCTCGATCCACCACTGTGGCTCGGGCGCAGGGAGGCCCTCGTCCAGGATCTCCAGCAGTACCCAAGCCTCGCGGTGCGACTCCACCCGGGGTTCGAGGAGTGGCGCCAGTTGCCGGCACTGGACGACCCCACGCCGGCGGCGGAAGTGCGGCAGTTCACGGACCAAGTCTGCACCGCTGAGTCCGTGGAGCCGAGCGAGCATGCACATGGCCGCGAACGCTTCGCGTCGGCGCAGGTGGCAGCCGAGGTCCAGGGCTGTTCGCAGCGGTGACGTCACCCGGATGCCCTCGATCTCGACGATGTCGCTCGCCTTCAGGTCGCGCTCTCGGCTGGCGAGCTCCGGCCGCCGGGTCGCTCGGTGACCACGCAGCGAGCAGGTCTCGATGTCGGGGAGCACGTCTCGCTCGCCGAACGTGTGGACGTCGACCCCGTGCACCCAGGCCGCGGTTCGATCGACCAGGATCTGGTTCGCCGCGACCGAGCAGCGGATGGCCAGGATGCGGAGTGCGACGGAGTCGGGCGTGTCGAAGCGCCGGTAGGTGCCGCTCCCGACCCGGATCAGCAGGCCCGCCGCGGCAGCTCTCCAGATCTGGGTTCCGGTGAGGCCGTGCTCTGCCGCGTCCCGCACGTGGAACGCGGCCCTCGGGAAGTCGTCGATGTCCATGGCCGACGAGGATCGCCGCTGTTGCCGACGGATGGTGGGGCGGTCGCCGACCCTGTGGAGGGGCTCGGTTGACGTCGTACCTGTGGACGACGACGGGCACCGGCGGAAACCAAAGTGACGACTCGACGGCAGTTAGTGACGACTCAACGAGAGAAGGTGACGACTCGACCGAAGTCCGTGACGATTCAACGGTGGGGGACGGTGTCCTTCAAGAACCCGCGGGCGCCGAGGAAGGCCTCGAGCGACTCCCGGTGGTCGGCGCAGGCCAGCCAGGTCTTGCGGCGGTCGGGGGTGTGCAGCTTGGGGTTGTTCCAGAGCAGCTGCCAGCGGGCCGGCTCGCGACAGCCCTTGGCCGAGCAGACGTCAGGCTCCATGCCCGGCCTGCTCGGAGGGGGACGACGGGTCGGCCGGACCGAACTGCTCGGGCCGGGCGGCGCCGAGCTGGCGCTGTGCGTCGCCACCGCCGGTGAGGGGCAGCGCGGTGCTGCGGCTGTCCTCGGCGTTCGCCATCACGACCGCGACGTACGGCAGGACGATGGCCCCCACGATCAGGAACGGCCACAGCCAGTGGAGCCCCGCCGCGCCGCTGATCGCCGCGCCGACGAAGCACAGGGTGCGGATCGTCATCGCCACGACGTACTTCCGCTGTCGACGGGCGAGGTCGTCGCTGGGGCTGGAGCCGGCCGTGGTGATGCGGATGGCGTCCATGCCCTCAGCCTACGCCGGTCCGCGCGTGGGTACGCTGCTGGCATGTCGAACCGCACCTACCGCGTCAGCGAGATCGTCGGCACGTCGCCCGACGGCATCGACCAGGCCGTCCGCAACGGCGTCGAGCGCGCCAGCCAGACCCTGCGCCACCTCGACTGGTTCGAGGTCACCCAGGTGCGCGGCCAGATCAAGGACGGCGCCGTCGAGCACTTCCAGGTCACGATGAAGATCGGCTTCCGCCTGGAGGACGACGAGTGACCTTGTAGGACCCCTACAAGGGACCGCTCGGAACTTGGTGCCCGCCGCCCGTGAGGGCGGCGGGCCCGCACCACTAGCGTCACAGAGCGTGAGCCAACCACGTTCCGTCCTCGTCACCGGAGGCAACCGCGGCATCGGCCGCGCGATCGCCGAGGCCTTCATCGCCGCGGGCGACAAGGTCGCCGTCACCACCCGGAGCGGAGGCGCTCCCGAGGGCGCGCTCGAGCTCAAGGCCGACATCACCGACCCGGCTGCCGTCGAGGCCGCGTTCGCCGCCGCCGAGGAGGCGCACGGCCCGGTCGAGGTGCTCGTCGCCAACGCCGGCATCACCAAGGACACCCTGGTGCTGCGCATGTCCGAGGAGGACTGGTCCTCGGTCATCGACACCAACCTGACGGCGTCCTTCCGCCTGGCCAAGCGCGCCGCCAAGGGCATGCTGCGTCAGAAGAAGGGCCGCATCATCTTCATCTCCAGCGTGGTGGGCCTGCTCGGCTCGCCGGGCCAGGTCAACTACGCCGCCTCCAAGGCCGGCCTGGTCGGCATGGCGCGCTCGCTGGCACGCGAGCTCGGGCCCCGCTCGATCACGGCGAACGTCGTGGCGCCCGGGTACGTCGACACCGACATGACCGCGGTGCTGAGCGACGAGCAGAAGGAAGGGATCCGCAGCCAGGTCCCGCTGGGCCGGTACGCCGACCCGACCGAGGTCGCCGGGGCGGTGCTGTTCCTCGCCAGCCCCGAGGCGGCATACGTGACCGGCGCGGTGATCCCCGTGGACGGCGGACTGGGAATGGGGCACTGAAGATGAGCGGAATCCTCGCTGGCAAGAACATCCTCGTCGCGGGCGTCACCCTCGACACCTCGATCGGCTTCGCGGTCGCGAAGTTCGCGCAGGAGCAGGGCGCGACCGTCCTCGTCTCCAACTTCGGCCAGGCGCTGCGGATCACCCGCCGCATCGTGAAGCGGCTGCCCGAGCTGCCTGCCGTCATCGAGCTCGACGTCACCGACGCCGAGCACCTGGCTGCGCTCCCCGACGCCGTGCGTGAGGCGCTCGGCGCGGACGCGAGGCTCGACGGCGTCGTGCACTCGATCGCCTACGGCAACCCCGAGACGCTGCTCGGCGGCAAGTTCCTCGACGGCCCGTGGGAGGACGTCGCCCAGGCCGTCCAGGTCTCGGCGTACTCCCTCAAGTCGCTCGCCGTCGCCTGCCGCCCGCTGATGAGCGAGGGCGGCTCCGTCGTCGGTCTCACCTTCGACGCCAGCGTCGCGTGGCCGGTCTACGACTGGATGGGCGTGGCGAAGGCGGGTCTCGAGTCCTGCGCCCGCTACCTGGCCCGGGACCTCGGCGGCGACGGCATCCGGGTCAACCTGGTCTCCGCCGGTCCGCTGCGCACCCTCGCGGCCAAGGCCATCCCCGGCTTCGAGGACCTCGAGTCGATGTGGACCACGAAGTCGCCGCTCGGCTGGGACAACACCGACCAGGAGCCGACCGCGAAGGCAGTCTGCGCGCTGCTCTCGGACCTGTTCCCGGCGACCACCGGCGAGATCGTCCACGTGGACGGCGGCTTCCACGCGATGGGCGCCTGACTCACCCCGGAGCAGTACGACGGGCGAGGCGCTGCGCACCGACGGTGAGCAGCGCCCACACCGTGACGACGATCCCGATCTCCTCGGCGACGTACCACGGCCACGGGCCGAGGAGGTCGAGGATCGACGTACCCGGCTTGCGGACCAGGTAGCCGTAGTTGGTGTCGGCGACCAGGTTGAACGCGTACGCCGTCACCGCCCACACCAGGGTCGTCACCACGGCTGCGCGGTAGTCGCGCCACCGCGGCGCCCTGCGCAGCCCGACCACCAGGTAGAGCGCCGACCACACGATCAGCAGGTGCAGCGCCCAGAACGCGAAGTACCGCGGCTGCGGGAAGTCCTCGTGCAGCGACGGCGTGATGATGCCCTGCACGGTCAGGGTCAGGCCCCAGAAGTAGGTCAGCGCCACCGGGTACGGCCGGTGCGTCCACAGCGCCCAGGTCGCCGCGACCCACGCCAGGTCGCACAGGTGCAGGGGGAGCGTGACCCCGATGTCGAAGTTCGTGAACAGGTCGACCAGTTGGAACGGCACCGTCACGAGCGGGATGAGCAGGGCCCAGGCCCGGCTGAACCTGGTCGGGCCGTCGTACGACGCGTGCCGACGCCCCAGCAGCACGGCTCCCACGAGGCCGACGGCGAACACCGCCAGGGGCACCAGATGGGTGGTTCCGTACTGCGTCATGCGTACTACGATGCCCCGGTGGAGAAGCAACGGCTCCTCGTCGTCGTCCGACACGCCAAGGCCGAGCAGTTCGCCGCCTCCGACGTCGAACGGGTGCTGAGTCCCCGGGGCCGCGACGACGGCCGTGCGCTCGGCCGGTGGCTCGCCGACGAGGGGATCACCCCCGACGTCGCCTACGTGTCGTACGCCGCCCGCACCCGCGAGACCTGGGACGTGGTGGCCGCGGGGGCCGGCTGGGGACTGGCGCCCCAGATCGACGGCAACCTGTACGGCACCGACGAGGAGGGCGTCCTCGAGCTGGTCCGCTCGACCCCCGAGCACGCCTCGAGCGTCGTGGTCGTCGGCCACAACCCGACCATGGCGATGCTCGTGCAGCTCCTCGACGACGGCGAGGGCGAGGCGAGCGGCTCGGTCGAGCTCGGCAGCTTCCCCACGAGCGCCGCGGCCGTCTTCGAGGTCGCCGGCGCCTGGGACGACGTCGCACCGATGGGCGGGCGGCTGCGCGCCTGCCACGTCGGCCGGGCTGCCGACCAGGGGTGAGCCGGACGGGGGCGAGTCGTCGGGGGTGGGTCAGTCGGGCGCGAGTCAGACCGGAGGAGCCGGCGTGATGATCCCCGCGGCGGCGTCGGCCGCCTCGATCTCCTCGCGGGTGATGCCGAGCAGGTACATGATCGCGTCCAGGTACGGCACGTTCAGGGCCGTGTCAGCGGCCTCGCGGACGACCGCGCGGGCGTTGTAGGCGATGCCGAGGCCGGCGGCGGCGAGCATGTCGAGGTCGTTGGCGCCGTCGCCGATCGCGATCGTCGCGTCCTCGGGCACGCCGAGGTCGGCGGCGAACTCCCGCAGCGCGGTGGCCTTCCCGGCTCGGTCGACGACCGGGCCGACCACCTCGCCGGTCAGCTTCCCGTCGACGATCTCGAGGGTGTTGGCGCGGGCCCGGTGGATGCCGAGGTCGGCGGCGAGCCGGTCGGTGATCTGGCTGAAGCCGCCGGACACGATGGCGAAGCGGTAGCCGAGACGGCGCAGGGTGCGGACCATGGTCCGGGCGCCGGGGTTGACCACGATCGCGTCGTACACCTCGTCGAGGACGGACTCGTCGAGCCCGGCGAGCAGCTTGACCCGGGCGCGCAGGGACTGCTCGAAGTCGAGCTCGCCGCGCATGGCGCGCTCGGTGACGTCGGCGACCTCCGCGCCGAAGCCGGCGTGCTCGGCGAGCATCTCGATCACCTCGCCCTGGATCAGGGTCGAGTCGACGTCCATCACGATGAGGCGCACACCGTGGCGCAGCAGGTTCGCGGGCTGGACCGCGACGTCGATGCGGTGGGACGCGGCGTCGACGGCGAGCAGCTTGCGCAGCCGGTCGGGGCGGGCGCCCGAGACGTCGAGCTCCAGCGCGGTCACGGGGTAGCGGGCCATCCGCTCGATCCGGTCGATGTTGCCGCCGCAGTCGGCGATCCGGCCGGCGATGGCCGCCATCGCCGACGCCTTGAGCGGCGCACCGATCACGGTGACGTGGGCGCGGTCCCGGTGACGGGTGCGGTTGTCGCCCGAGCCCTTCTCGATCTCCACGGTCATGCCGAGGACCTCGACCGTGCTCTCCAACGTGCTGCGCAGCCGCTGGCGGTCGCGCGGTGCGCTCACCAGGACGCCGAGCACCAGCCGCCCGCGCATCACGATCTGCTCGAGGTCGACGACGCTGACGCCGAAGCCGGCGAGGCTCTCCAGGACCGTGGAGGTGACACCGGGCCGGTCGGCACCGGTGACGGTGATCAGGAGCGTGTCGTCGGCTGCGTCGTGAGAGCTCATGGCGGGGTGCACGCTACCGCTGCCCGGGCAGCGCTCACGCCGGTGGCCAGCCGTCGGGCGAGCAGGCGGCGGTGAGCGCGTGGCGGGCAGCACGCTCGAGCGGCTCCAGCGCGGCCCTGCGGGCGGTCGCGTCGCTCACCGAGAGGGCGCCACCGTCGTCCTGGAGCGCGAGCTCGACGACGGCCTCGAGGTGCAGCGCCCGTCCGGCCAGGTCGACGCACCGTGCGGGCGTGCCCGGCGGAGCCGTCACCGGTACGGCGGTGCGCAGGTCGTGCAGCTCGTCGGCGACCAGCGGCTGCCAGCGCGCGACGTCGAGGTCGGCGAGCAGGTTGGCTGCGGTCAGCAGCGCCGCACGCAGCTGCCGGTCGGCGTCGCCGAGGTCGGGCGGGGGGCGCCGCTCGGCCGGCAGCACCGTCCACTCGACGGCTCGGCCGACCTGTCGCGGAACCAGTCCGGTACCGGGCAGGAGCACCACCTCGCCGGCCTCGACGGCCGCCGTCGTCAGCTCCCGGGGGCCGCGCAGGCCGGCCGGGTCACCGGGCGCGGGGTAGGCGGCGCCGACGATCTCGGCGCCGTGGTTGCGGGCGGCCGCGAGTTCGAGCAACAGCGACGAGGGACCGTCGGGGGAGAGGACGACGTGGGTCACGTCGTCGCCGTGGACGGCGTCGAGGACCTCGTCGGGGCCCACCAACCCGCGCAACCAGGCCGTTCCCCACCAGGCCAACCGGGCAGAGACGGGTAATGCGCTCACCCGCCGACCCTACTGCGCTCCGAGGAGTGACGAGGTTGCCTCTAAGGTGGCTCGCATGTCCGCCGTGCTGGAGCTCGCCGAGGTGTCCGTGCGTCGTGGCCAGGCGACGCTGCTCGACCGGGTCAGCTGGGTGGTCCGCGAGGGCGAGCGTTGGGTCCTCCTCGGCGCCAACGGCGCCGGCAAGACCACGCTCATGCAGATCGCGGCGGCCCAGCTCCACCCGACCTCGGGTGCGGTCGGGCTGCTCGGCGAGCTGCTCGGCACCGTCGACGTGTTCGAGCTGCGACCCCGGATCGGGGTCTCCAGCGCCGCGGTGGCCGAGCAGATCCCGCGCAACGAGACCGTGCGCGACCTGGTGCTCACGGCGTCGTACGCCGTCCTGGGGCGCTGGCGCGAGGACTACGACGCCGTCGACCACGACCGCGCCGACGCCCTGCTGCGCGAGGTCGGCGTCGCGGCGCTGGCCGACCGGACCTACGGCACCCTCAGCGAGGGGGAGCGCAAGCGGGTCCAGATCGCCCGCGCGCTGATGACCGACCCCGAGCTGCTCCTGCTCGACGAGCCGGCCGCCGGGCTGGACCTGGGTGGCCGCGAGGACCTCGTCTCGACGCTCTCCGTCCTCGCCTACGACCCGTTGTCGCCGGCGACCGTGCTGGTGTCCCACCATGTCGAGGAGATCCCGCCGGGCTTCACCCACGTCCTCATGCTCCGGGGCGGCCGGGTCGTGGTGCAGGGCCCGATCGACGAGACCCTCACCGCGGAGGCGCTCTCGGCCACCTTCGGGATGCCGCTCGTGCTCGAGCACCACGACGGGCGGTACGCCGCGCGCCGCAAGCAGCACCACCGGGGCCAGTGAGAGCCCTCTCAACTAGAGTTCAGCCATGGACTGGTTGCGGGACCACCTGTGGGAGACCTGGCTCGGGGTCGCGATCGCGCTTGCCCTGGCCGAGCTGGTCAGCCTCGACCTGTTCCTGCTGATGCTCGCCGGCGGCGCGGTCGCCGGCGTGCTGGCCGCGCTGGTGACCGACGACGTCGTGGTGAGCGTGCTCGCCGCCTCGGCGGCCGCCGTCCTGCTGTTGGGCGCGGTTCGCCCGCCGCTGCTCCGCCGCCTCCACGGCGGGCCCGACCTGGTCCTCGGTCCGGCGAGCCTGGTCGGCAAGCGGGGGATCGTCACCGAGCCGGTCGCCGAGCACCACCCCGGCCGGGTGAAGATCGGCGGCGAGTCGTGGCTCGCGGTCGCGGAGCCGCCGGCCTCCAGCATCGCCGTCGGTGAGGCGGTCGAGGTCGTGTCCATCTCCGGCGCCACCGCGCACGTCCGTCCCGTCTCCGACCTCCGACTCGAGGAGCCCCGATGAATCACCCCACGAAGTCCTTCTCCTCCGCTGCGCTCCCCCGAACGACTTCGCGGGGGCCCCGATGATCATCCTGGTCCTGCTCGTCCTCCTGCTGCTCCTGGTGATCACCGTGATCGCCAAGTCGATCCGGGTGATCCCCCAGGCCTACACCGGCATCGTCGAGCGGTTCGGCAAGTACAAGGAGACCCTGCCGGCCGGCCTGAACTTCGTGCTGCCGTTCATCGACAAGGTCCACTACATCATCGACCTGCGCGAGCAGGTGGTGAGCTTCCCGCCGCAGGCCGCGATCACCGAGGACAACCTCACCGTCGACATCGACACCGTCATCTACTTCCAGGTGACCGACCCGATCGCGGCGACGTACGAGATCTCCAACTACATCCAGGCCATCGAGCAGCTCACCATGACCACGCTGCGCAACGTCGTCGGCGGCATGGACCTGGAGCAGACCCTGACCAGTCGCGAGTCGATCAACAGCGGCCTGTCCGCGGTGCTCGACGAGACGACCGGCCGGTGGGGGATCAAGGTCAAGCGGGTCGAGATCAAGGGCATCGAGCCGCCGCCGTCCATCAAGGACGCGATGGAGAAGCAGATGCGCGCCGAGCGCGACAAGCGGGCCCTGGTCCTGACCGCCGAGGGTGCCCGGCAGTCCGCCATCTTGACGGCCGAGGGCAACAAGCAGTCCGCGATCCTCAACGCCGAGGGTGAGCGGGAGTCGCAGATCCTGCGTGCCCAGGCCGAGCGCGAGGCGCAGATCCTGCGCGCCCAGGGTGAGGGACAGGCGATCCAGACGGTGTTCCAGGCGATCCACGACGGGCGCCCCGACCAGTCGCTGCTCGCCTACCAGTACCTCCAGATGATGCCGAAGATCGCCGAGGGCGACGCGAACAAGCTGTGGGTGATCCCCTCCGAGATCACCAAGGCCCTCGAGGGCCTCGGCTCGTCGATCCACGAGATCGCGGGCATCCCGCAGTCCACGCCCGGCCCGGCCAAGCGGGTCGACATGGGGCCCACCGAGCCGGCGCTGCCGCTCACCGGCACCAGCGAAGCCGTGCAGGAGGCGATCGCCGAGGCGGAGAGCGCGGCGCACCCCGGCCAGAAGGATCCCTCCGCGGAGTGACCTTCCTCGAGATCGTCGCCGTCCTCCTCGCGGGCGTCGGCGCCGGCACCATCAACGCGGTGGTGGGGTCGGGCACGCTGATCACGTTCCCGACCCTGCTCGCGCTCGGCGTCCCGCCGGTCACGGCGAACATGTCCAACAGCCTCGGACTCGTGCCCGGCTCGATCGCGGGGGCGTTCGGCTACCGCCGCGAGCTCGCCGGCCAGCGTGAGCGCGTGCTGCGTCTGCTGGTCTTCTCCACCGCCGGCGGCTTGCTGGGGGCCGTGCTGCTTCTGGTGCTGCCGCCCGGTGCGTTCGAGGCCGTCGTACCGGTGCTCATCCTGCTGGGCATCAGCCTCGTCATCTTGCAGCCTCGCCTGTCCCGCGCCGTGGCCGACCGCGCCCAGCACCGGGAGCAGGGCGCGGCGGAGCACTCCTGGTGGGTGCCGGCGGCGGTGTTCGCGACCGGCGCGTACGGCGGCTACTTCGGCGCCGCGCAGGGCGTGCTGCTGATGGGGGTGCTCGGCATCGGGGTCGCCGAGGCGCTGCAACGGCTCAACGGCGTCAAGAACGTCCTCGTCGCCGTCGTCAACGGCGTCGCCGGGCTGGTCTTCGTCGTCGTCGCCGAGCTCGGCCTGCTCGGCGCGGAGGCGAAGGTCGACTGGCTGCTGGTGCTGCTCATCGCCGTCGGCTCCGTGTGCGGCGGCCTGCTCGGTTCGGCGGTCGGTCGCCACCTGCCGCCGCTCGCCCTGCGCGCGGTGATCGTGACGGTCGGCCTGGTGGCCGTCGTCGTGCTGGTCAGCTGACCTGCGCGCGACTCCGGCCACGGACCAGCGCGGCCAGGCCCGAGCCCACGGCTCCGGCGGCGGCGCCGATCAGCATGCCGCTGGCGAGCTTGGACACGTTGCGCTGGCCGAGCTCGATCACGCCGTTGGCGAGGTCGGCGCCGTCGACCGCGATGCCGACGGCGGTCAGGTTGCGCCGCAGCGGGCCGCGGGAGACCAGGGTCACCGCACCCAGCGCGATCTCGCGGGCACCGAACATCCGTCCCATGTAGCCGAGCTGCGGGTTGGCGACCGGGTCGAGGCCGAGCACGCGAGCGGTGGTCGAGGGAGCGGCGAGGGCGCCGACGCCGATGGCGATGCGGCCCAACGAGAGTCCGGTGACGGGATCGACCTTGAATGAAGCAGCCATGGGCAGGACCCTAGTGGTCGCGCGGGTACCTGCGTGGGATCCTTCCGCCATGACGACTCCGCCTCTCGGGAACGACCCGCACCAGCCCTACGGCCAGCCCGGGGGCCAGTCCGACCAGCCCGGCCAGCCCAGCCAGCCCGGCCAGCGCTACACGCCGTACGGCGCCTACGGCCAGCCGGTGCAGCCCTACGGCTACCCGGCTCCGCCGTCGACCAACGGCATGGCGATCGCCTCGCTCGTCGTCAGCATCATCTCGCTCACCGCCTGCATCGGCGCTACCGGGATCGTCGGCGCGATCCTCGGCCACGTCGCCAAGGGGCAGATCCGGCAGCGCAACGAGCAGGGTGGGGGACTGGCGACGGCCGGCATCATCATCGGCTGGGCCGGCTTCGCGCTCTTCCTCGCCGGCGTGGGCCTGTTCATCGCGCTCGGCGTGTGGGCCGAGAACAGTCTCGACTGCTACACCGACTCCAACGGCGAGCTCCACTGCGACTGAGTCACCCGTTCACGACCCGTACGTAGGCCGAGAGCCAGCGCTCGATCTCGTCGTACGCGCGAGCGCGCGGCTCGGCCCGCGAGAGCACCACGTCGTGCACCGCGCCCGGTACGGCGGCGTAGGTGACGTGCCGCCCGACGGCGACCGACCAGCGCCGGATCTGGTCGACGTCGAGCACGATGTCGGTCGAGAAGACCTCCTCGTCCATCCCGGACGGGCGGCCGGTGCGGTCCGAGGACAGCACCAGGACGGGCGCCGGGACCTCGAGGCCGCGCTGGAGCCGAGCCTGGCCCCGGCGGATCGCCCGGAGCCAGCCGAGGCGGACGGGGAATGACTCGACCGGCTTCCAGTTGAGGTCGAAGTCCCACTCGCCCTCGTGGTCGCGGTGCAGGCTGCGGCCGTAGTAGCCGCTGACGTCGCGCCGCAGCTCCTGCAGCGGACGCCGGCGGCCGGCCTCGTCGAGCACCCGGTTGGCGACGGGGGAGCGCAGCCACGCCTTGCCCTGCAGGTCGAGCCAGGGCGCGTTGAGCAGCAGGCCGGCCAGCTCCGGCGGCCGGCGGTCGTCGGCCCACAGGGCGACGAGGAGGCCGCCGGTGGAGTGGCCCGAGAGCACGACCCGACGGTGTCCGTCGCGGACGGTGATCCGCTCCCAGGCGGCGTCCAGCTCGGCGAAGTGGTCGCTCAGGTCCGCCACGTAGGTCGGGGACTGGTGCGGCCGCAGCGAGCGGCCGTACTTGCGCAGGTCGAGGCCGTACATGGCGTAGCCGCGCGCGAGCCACCACTCGCCGTACTCGGCGTGGAAGAAGTAGTCGGAGAACCCGTGCACGTGCAGGGTCGCCAGCCCGTTGGGCTGCGCGGCCTCCCTGCTGACGAGGGTCGCGACGACCTCGCCCTCGAAGTCGTCGTCGAGCGGGATGGTCTCCGCCGTCCACGGCTCACCCAGGATGTCGACGGTCCTCGTGTCGGTCACGTCGGAAGTCTAGGGACGCACCGGTCGCGGCTCTACGCTGTGCCGATGGAGGACGCTGCCGCCTGGGCCCGGCTCCGCGAGAGGCTCCTGGCCCGCGGCCGGATGCCCGCCCTGCCGCAGGGGTGGCGACACCAGTCCGCGATGCTGTCCGCCGCGGGCTATGCGTACGGCGGCGACTTCATCGTCGGCGACCTGCAGGAGTCCGGCACCCGGCTGCGCACCGTGCTGGTCGACGTGTGCGGCAGCGGGGAGACGGCGGTGCCCGCCGCACTGCAGTTCGCCGGCGCGCTGGAGAGCCTGATCGGGGCGGTGCCGGGCGCCGATCTGCTCCGCGACGCCAACGCGTACCTGCTGCGCCAGCCGTCGGAGGAGGCGATCGCGACGGCCGTGCAGCTCGACCTGGACCTGGCGACCGGCGCGTACCTGATCCGCAGTGCCGGCCACCCGCCGGCCCTGGTGTGGAGCGCCGCGGAGCGCACGTGGCGGGTCGACAACGCCCGGGGGACCGCGCTCGGGGTGAGCGAGACGCCCGAGGTCCACGAGAGCTCGGGGCTGCTCGGGCCGGGCGACGCGCTGATGTTCTACACCGACGGCGTCGTCGAGTCCCGCTCGGTCGACATCGACGCCGGGATCGTGTGGCTGCAGGAGACGGCGCGGGCGGCGTACCTCGCCGGGTGGGAGGGGACGGCCCGGCGGATCATCGACCGGGTGGACCGCGGCGACGACGACCGGGCGGTGCTGGTGCTGGCCCGGTGCTGACGGTCCCGCCTCGGTGGAATATGGTTGACATGTCATCTGTTAACCCGGGTGACTGACCACCACCCACCAGGAGCGGACCATGCAGATCGGCATCTTCACCGTCGGCGACGTCACCACCGACCCGACCACCGGGCAGACGCCGTCCGAGCACGAGCGGATCAAGGCCACCGTCGCGATCGCGAAGAAGGCCGAGGAGATCGGCCTCGACGTGTTCGCGACCGGCGAGCACCACAACCCGCCGTTCATCGCGTCCAACCCCACCGCGACGCTCGCCTACATCGGCGCGCAGACCGAGAACATCATCTTGTCGACGGCCACGACGCTGATCACGACGACCGACCCGGTGCTCATCGCGGAGGACTACGCGAAGCTGCAGCACCTGACGGACGGCCGGGTCGACCTGATGATGGGCCGCGGCAACACCGGCCCGGTCTACCCCTGGTTCGGCAAGGACATCCGCCAGGGCATCAACTTGGCGATCGAGAACTACGCGCTGCTGCGGCGGCTGTGGACCGAGGCGAACGTGGACTGGGAGGGGCGCTTCCGCACCCCGCTCCAGGGCTACACCTCGACCCCGCGCCCACTCGACGGCGTCGCGCCGTTCGTGTGGCACGGCTCGATCCGCAGCCCCGAGATCGCCGAGCAGGCGGCCTACTACGGCGACGGCTTCTTCCACAACCACATCTTCTGGCCGGCGTCGCACACCGAGCAGATGGTGCGGCTCTACCGTGAGCGCTTCGAGCACTACGGGCACGGCACCGCCGAGCAGGCGATCGTCGGCCTCGGCGGCCAGTTCTTCATGCGGAAGAACAGCCAGGACGCCGTGCGCGAGTTCCGCCCGTACTTCGACAACGCGCCCGTCTACGGCCACGGCCCCTCACTCGAGGACTTCACCGAGCACACGCCGCTGACCGTCGGCTCGCCGCAGCAGGTTCTCGAGCGGACCCTGTCCTTCCGGGAGTACGCCGGCCACTACCAGCGCCAGCTGTTCCTGGTCGACCACGCGGGTCTGCCGCTCAAGACGGTCCTCGAGCAGCTCGACCTGCTCGGTGAGATCCTGCCCGCGATGCGCGCGGGCTTCGCCGAGGGCCGTCCCGACACCGTCCCGGACGCCCCGACCCACGCCTCGCTCGTCGCGGCCGCGGGCGGTGCCCAGGACGTCAGCGTCCACGCGGAGGACACCATGACCGGCACCACCGACCGTGCCGAGGAGACCGAGGAGGTTCAGGCATGACCACGAAGATCGTCGTCGTCTCGGCGGGCCTGTCCGTCCCGTCGTCGACGAAGCTGCTCGCCGACAAGCTCGGCGAGGCCGTCGAGCGGGCCGTCGGCGCCCGCGGCCAGGAGGTCGAGGTCCAGCACGTCGAGCTGCGGCCGCTGGCCCACGCGCTGGCCGACCACCTGCTGACCGGGTTCGCCACCGGCGAGCTCGCGCAGTCCATCGACGCCGTGCGCCACGCGGACGGTCTGGTCGTCGTGACGCCGGTGTTCTCGGCGTCGTACTCGGGGCTGTTCAAGACGTTCTTCGACGTCCTCGACAACGGCATGCTGGACGGCGTGCCCGTCGTCATCGCCGCGACCGCCGGCACCGCCCGGCACAGCCTGGTCCTCGACCACGCGCTGCGCCCCCTGTTCGCCTACCTGCGCGCGGTCGTCGTACCCACCGGGGTCTTCGCTGCCAGCGAGGACTTCGGCGCCGCGACGGGCGGGACCGACGACGGCGCCCTCGACAAGCGGGTCGAACGGGCCGCCGGGGAGCTGGCGGCGCTGCTCGGCGCGGGCTCCGCGACCGCCCCGGCCGCCCGGCGGCGGTCGGTGGCGGCCGGGTTCGCGGCGCCCACGCCGTTCGAGCAGCTGCTCCGCGAGGCCGGCGGGAGCTCCGTGCGCTGACCCCGGCCGGACCGTGACAGTGACGGTGTGATGATGGAGTCCCTGCCGTCGTGAGAGGAGCATCATGCGCCGCACCGTGTTCGACGAGGACCACGAGTCCTTCCGAAAGACCATCCGCGCGTTCATCGAGGCCGAGGTCGTGCCGCACTACCAGGAGTGGTTCGAGGCGGGCCTCGTCCCGCGTGACTTCTACCTGAAGCTCGGCGAGCTCGGCACCTTCGGCATCGAGGTGCCGGAGGAGTACGGCGGCGCGGGGATCGAGTCCTTCAAGTTCGCCGCCGTCCAGTACGAGGAGCTCGCCCGCGCGGGCGTGAGCTTCGGCGGCTCGAGCACCCACGTCGCGCTGTGCCTGCCCTACCTCCTCAAGCTGGCCACCGAGGAGCAGAAGAAGCGCTGGCTGCCCGGCTTCGTCACCGGCGAGACCATGTTCGCGATCGCGATGACCGAGCCGGGCACCGGCTCCGACCTCGCCGGCATGACCACCACCGCCAAGCGCGACGGCGACAGCTACGTCCTCAACGGCGCGAAGACGTTCATCACGGGCGGCGTCCACGCCGACCGCGTCATCGTCTGCGCCCGCACGTCGCCGCCGCTCGAGAACAACCGACGCTTCGGCATCTCGCTGTTCGTGGTCGACACCACGTCCGAGGGCTACACGGTCGGTCGCAAGCTGGACAAGATCGGGCTGCGCACCTCCGACACCGCCGAGCTCGCCTTCACCGACGTCCGCGTCCCCGCCGAGGACCTGCTCGGCGAGGAGAACGAGGGCTTCGGCTACCTGGGCCAGAACCTCCCGCAGGAGCGGCTCGGCATCGCGTTCGGCGCCTATGCGCAGGCGGCCGCCGCCGTGCGGTTCACGCAGCAGTACGTCGAGGAGCGCAAGGTCTTCGGCCAGCCCGTGGCCCACTTCCAGAACACCAAGTTCGAGCTCGCCGCCTGCCAGGCCGAGGTCGACGCCGCCCAGGCCGTCGCCGACCGTGCCCTCGAGGCGCACGACCTCGGCGAGCTGACCGCGGTCGAGGCGGCCTCGGCCAAGCTGTTCTGCACCGAGGTCGCCGCCCGCGTCATCGACCGCTGCCTCCAGCTCCACGGGGGCTACGGCTACATGAACGAGTACCCCATCGCCCGCCTGTACGCCGACAACCGGGTCAACCGGATCTACGGCGGCACGTCCGAGGTGATGAAGCTGATCATCGCCAAGCAGATGGGGCTGTGAGCCTGCATGAATCCCCGGACATCCGGGGATTCATGCGCTTGTCAGGGGTTGCAACCCCTGACAAGCGCATGAACTGCGTACGGGTCAGTGCTGGTAGGTGCCGGTCAGGATCGCCCGGCCGAGGGTCTTGAACGCCAGGTTGAAGCCGACCACGGCAGGCGTGGCGGAGGAGTCGACGCCCAGCGTCGGCTCCTTCACCGCGTGCACCACGAAGAAGTAGCGGTGCACCTGGTCGCCCTCGGGCGGGGCGGCCCCGCCGAAGTCGGCCGTACCGAAGTCGTTGCGGACGTGGAAGGCGCCGGCCGGCAAGGTGGCGTCGGACGCGCCGGCGCCGGTGTCGAGGCTCGTCACGTCGGCGGGCAGGTCGACCACGACCCAGTGCCAGAACCCGCTCACGACGGGCGCGTCCGGGTCGAAGCAGGTGACCACGTAGCTCTGGGTCCCCTCCGGGCCGCGCTCCCAGGAGAGCTGCGGCGAGGTGTTGCCGCCGGAGTAGACCTGCTCGGCCTTCAGCGGCTGGCCGTCGGTGACGTCGGCGCTGGTCACCGCGAAGGACGGTACGACGGGGAGCAGGGTGTAGGGGTCCGGGGTGACCGGGCGATCGAGACTCATGTCACCGAAGTTAGTCCGGGTGCTGGTCCCGTGTCAGGGGCGTCCCCGTCCATGCCGGGAGAATGGTCGGCGTGAGCGACTTCCCGCCGTACCCCTCCGGTCTGCGCCTCGCGGGGCGCCGCGTGCTCGTCGTCGGCGGCGGCCACGTGGCCCAGCGCCGCGTCCCGCAGCTGATCGCCGTCGGCGCCGACGTCCACGTCGTGTCCCCGATGGTCACCCCGGCCATCGAGGGTCTGGTCGGCTCGGGCGAGATCGCCTGGCACGAGCGTGCCTTCGTGGACTCCGACGTCGACGGGGCCTGGTACGTCATCGCGGTCACCGACGACCGCGCCGTCAACGACCACGTCTCGGCGCTGTGCGAGGCCCAGCGCGTGTTCTGCGTGCGCTCCGACGACGCGACGCTCGGTACGGCGTGGACGCCTGCCGTCGGCCGCGAGGCCGGCATCACCGTGGCCGTCGTCGGCAACCGCGACCCGCGTCGCTCCGCCTCGGTACGCGATGAGATCGTGGCGGGCCTGCGCGACGGCACCATCGCCGCGCCCCACCACCGCGCCGGCACCCCGGAGCGGCGGCCCGGTGTCACGCTGGTCGGGGGCGGCCCCGGCGACCCGGAGCTGATCTCGATCGCCGGCCGCAAGGCGCTGATGGCCGCCGACGTCGTCGTCGCCGACCGGCTCGCCCCGCGCGAGCTCCTCGGCGACCTGCCCACCGACGTCGAGCTGGTCGACGTCGCCAAGCTGCCCCGCGGCCGCTCGGCGCAGCAGGAGGAGATCAACCGGATCATCGTCGAGCGCGCCCTCGAGGGGAAGCGCGTCGTCCGGTTCAAGGGTGGCGACAACTTCGTGTTCGGCCGCGGCTTCGAGGAGATCATCGCGTGCCGCGAGGCCGGCGTACCGGTCACCGTCATCCCGGGCCTCACCTCGCCCGTGTCGGTCCCCGGCATCGCCGGCATCCCGGTGACCCATCGCGGGGTGACCCACGAGTTCACCGTCGTCTCCGGCCACCTGCCGCCGGGCCACCCGGAGTCGTTGGTCAACTACGACGCGCTCGCCCGGATGCAGGGGACGGTCGTGGTGATGATGGGCGTCGAGAACGCTCCTCACATCGCCGACGCGCTCGTCGCGGGCGGTCGCACCGCGTCCACGCCCGTGGCCGTGGTCTGCGACGGCACCATGCCGACCCAGCGCACCGTGCTCGCCACCCTCGGCACCCTCGCAGCCCGCCTGGTCGAGGAGGACGTGAAGCCGCCCGCGATCATCGTGATCGGCGACGTCGTCGCGGTGGCGCACCCCGAGGCCCTCTCCGCGCCCCTCCCCGCGGCCCTCGCCGACCAGGGCTGAGCGTGGCCGAGCTCGTCGAGATCACTGATCCGACCGACCCCCGGCTGGGCGACTACCGCGACCTGCGCGACGTCGAGCTTCGCAAGCACCTCGAGGCCGAGCACGGGCTCTTCCTCGCCGAGGGGGAGAAGGTGGTACGCCGCGCGGTGGAGGCCGGCTACACCCCGCGCTCCTTCCTGATGGCGCCGCGCTGGCTCGACGGCCTCGCCGAGGTCCTCGACCGCAGCGACGCGCCCTGCTACGTCCTCTCCGAGGACCTCGCCGAGCAGGTCACGGGCTTCCACGTCCACCGCGGCGCCCTCGCCTCGCTCGAGCGCCGCCCGCTCCCGTCCCTCGATGCCGTCCTGGCCGGGGCCCGCACGATCCTGGTCCTCGAGGACCTCGTCGACCACACCAACGTCGGCGCCATCCTGCGCAGCGGCGCCGCGCTCGGGTTCGACGCCGTCCTGCTCGCGCCCCGCTGCGCCGACCCGCTCTACCGGCGCGCGATCAAGGTGGCCATGGGCGCCGTGTTCGCGCTGCCCTGGACCCGGCTCCCGGACTGGTACGACGCCCTGCCCACCCTCAGCGAGCGTGGGTTCACCACCGTGGCGCTGACCCTGGCGCCCGACGCCGTACCGATCGAGGAGGCGGTGCGCGGCCAGGACAATGTCGCCCTCGTCCTCGGCTCGGAGGGGCACGGGCTGTCCGCGCGCTGGGAGCAGGCCGCCGACCGCCGGGCGATCATCCCGATGGCCCGCACCATCGAGCACGGCGTCGACTCGCTCAACGTGGCCGCCGCGACCGCCGTCGCCTGCTACGTCACCGCTCGTCGGTGAGGTTTCTCAAAAACTGACACGCTGTCGCACTACCGCTCGGGCTGCGGGCCCCTTAGGGTCCCGACCATGGCCGATGAGAACGTGTTCCACCCAACAGTCCCGGTCGTCGTCTGGGGCACCGGCAACATGGGCCGCGCGTCCATCCGGGCGGTGGCAGCACATCCCGGCCTGACCCTGTCCGCGGTGGTCGTCAACGACCCGACGAAGCTCGGCCGCGACGCGGGCGACCTCGCCGGCCTCGACCGCGTGCTCGGTGTCGCCGCGACGAACGACGTCGAGGCGGCGCTCGCGACGCTCGACGGTGGCGGCGCGGTCGCCTACGCCGCCAGTGGCGAGCTGCGTCCCGACGACGCGGTCGTCGACATCGCCCGTGCCCTCGCCGGGGGCGCGGTGGTGGTGACGCCGTCGGTCTACGCGCTCTACGACCACCGCAGCGCGCCCGCCGAGCTGCGCGACCCCCTCGAGAAGGCCTGTGCCGAGGGCGGCAGCGCCCTGTTCGTCAGCGGCATCGACCCGGGCTGGGGCAACGACCTGCTGCCTGCGCTGGTCAGCGGCCTCGCCTCCGAGGTCGAGCAGGTGCGCTGCCAGGAGATCTTCGACTACTCGACCTACGACGCCGAGGACTCGGTGCGCTTCATCGTGGGCATGGGCCAGCCGATGGACTACGAGCCGCCGATGGTGGCCGAGGGCATCCCGTCGATGGTGTGGGGCGGCCAGATCCGGCTCATCGCCCGCGCGCTCGGGGTGGAGGTCGACGAGCTGCGCGAGACGGTGGAGCGCCGTGCCCTCGATTCCTCGGTGACCACGGCCCTCGGCGACTTCGGGGCCGGCACCCAGGGCGGCCTGCGGTTCGAGGTGCAGGGCATCGTCGGTGGCGAGCCCAGGATCGTGGTCGAGCACGTGACCCGGATCAGCGCGACCTGCGCGACCGACTGGCCGATGCCGCCCGACGGTGGCGACGGGGCCCACCGTGTGATCATCGAGGGCCGCCCGCGGATCGAGATCAACGTCGAGGCCACCGACGAGGGGGGCAACCGCGCGGCGGGCGGCAACGCCACCGCTGCCAACCGCCTGGTCAACGCGATCCCGTGGCTGCGCGCCGCCACCCCGGCCCTGTACGACGGCCTCGACGTCCCGCTGGCTCCGTCGACGTACCTGCGCACCGTCGCCGAGGAGGGCTGATGTTCCTCGACATCCCCGACGGCAAGGACCCGATCACCTACGTCTGGGGGGAGCTGGTCCCCGGCATCGGGCCGGCCGCGGCGACGCTCGCGATGAGCGTCTACGAGCACAGCACCCTCGGGCTGCGCGAGTTCGAGGCCGCGCGCCTGCGGATTGCCCAGATCAACGGCTGCCTGTTCTGCCAGGACTGGCGCACCGAACGCGACGGCAAAAAGGTCGAGGACACCTTCGACCGCGCCGTCGAGGCGTGGCGCACCACCCGCGACCTCGATGACCGGACCCGCCTCGCCGCGGAGTACGCCGAGCGGTACGCCCTCGACCACCACGGCATCGACGACGGATTCTGGCAGCGGATGCGCATCCACTACTCCGACCGCGAGATCGTCGAGCTGTCCATGTGCCTGGGCTCGTGGCTGGCCTTCGGGAGGCTCAACCGCGTGCTCGGCCTGGACACCGCCTGCGTGCTGCCGAGTCACCGCGGCTGAGGCTCAGCGCCGCAACAGCTCCGCGAACTGCGCGATCGTGTCGTCGACGGCGTCCTGGCAGCGCGCCGACCACGGACCCATGTCGAAGAACCCGTGGATCAGCCCCGGATAGGTCGTCTGCCGGACCGGTACGCCGGCCGCCGCCAGCGCGTCGGCGTAGGCCACGCCCTCGTCGCGGAGCGGGTCGAACTCTGCGGTGACGACGACCGCCGGCGGAAGCCCGGCGAGCTCGCCGCGCAGCGGGGAGAGACGCGGGTCGGTGAGGTCGGTGTCGGCGTCCGCGTAGCAGCCGATGAACCACGCCATGGTCGGCTCGTCGAGGAAGTAGCCGTGGGCGTTCTCGGCCCGGCTGGGGAAGTCGCCGAGGACGTCGGTCGCCGGGTAGACGAGGAGCTGGGCGGCGAGGCCGGGGACGTGCTGGGCGGCGACCGCCGACAAGTTGCCGCCCGCGGAGTCGCCGGCGACGGCGAGGACGTCGCTGCCGCCGTACTCCACCAGCCGGGACTGCACGTCGCGGACCGCGGCGATGGCGTCCTGCGCGGCGGCAGGGAACCGGGCCTCGGGGGCGAGGCGGTAGTCGACAGCGACGACGACCGAGTCGGTGCCGGCGCAGATCGCCCGGGCCATGGGGGCGTGGGTGTCGAGGTCGCCGATCACCCAGCCGCCGCCGTGCAGCAGCACGACGGTCGGGAACGGGCCGGCGCCGTCGGGACGGTAGACGCGCGCCGCCAGTGGACCGTCCGCGCCGGCGACCTTGTCGTCCTCGATCGAGGCGACCGGCGCCAGGCTCTGCGGCGGGCGGGTGTCGACCGTCATCGCGCGGAAGACGGCGCGGGCGTCGGCGGGGGAGAGCTCGGACAGGGGCGTTCCGGCAGCGATCGCCTCGAGGAGGCCGGCCAGCGAGGGGTCGACGGGCATGGCCCGACGCTAGCCGATGCGCGGGCGGTGCCCGGTCAGGCTCAGGTCGGCCACTCCGGCGGGTAGTCCTGGGCTGCGGCGTCGTGCTGCTTGCGCAGCTTCTTCATCGCCTTGGCGGAGATCCGGTCGCCGAACACGGTGCCGACGGTGTGGTCGGTCTCGTGCTGGAGGCACTTGGCGAGCAGGCCGTCGCCCTCGAAGCGGACCGGCTGCCCGTCCAGGCCGGTGCCCTCGACCACGGCGTAGTCGGGCCGGGCGCAGTCGACGAAGGCGCCGGGGTAGGACAGGCAGCCCTCGAGGCTGTCGTCGAGCCGCCGGGCGACGCCCTCGGGCTCGATCAGGACCGGGTTGCAGACCACGCCGACGACGCGCTGACCCTCCTCGTCGGGGCAGTCGAAGACGAACATCGCCACGTCCTCGCCGATCTGGCAGGCGGCCAGGCCGACCCCGTCGGCGGCGTACATGCTGGCGACCATGTCGGCGGCCAGCTCCCGCAGGGCGTCGTCGTAGACCTCGACCCGAGCCTGGGGGCGGTGCATGACCGGCGTTCCCCAGCGGGTCATCGGGCGGACCCGGCCGTTGCGCGGCAGCGGTCCGTACGGCGCCAGCACGGCCTCCGTGGTGGTGTCGTCGAGGTCGTCGGCCATGGGTTCATGCTAGGGCGGCGAGCGTCAGTCCCGCCGATCGGGGAGCGCCGCCGGCGGCAGCGGCGCGCGGTCCGGCGCGGCCGGCGGGGTCCCGCCGGGGGCGCCTTCGTCGGCGGACCCAGATCTTGCGGCCCGGCCCGACCCGTGGTGCGACGGCGGCGCGACGGTGCCCTTCTCCCCGTCGGCGGGGACGTGGGTCACCGGGATCGGCACCACCACCGGCACCGGGACCGGCTTCGGCTTCGGCTCGGGCCGGGGGAGCACCGTGACCCGGGTGGTCGCGGTGACGCTCGCGAGGTTGCCGTGGGCCGCGGCCACCGCGACCCGGATCTTCCACCGCCCGGTGGAGCTCGCCCGGACCGCGAGCGCGAACCGGCCACCGCGCCCCGTGCGCGCCCGGTCGACGGGGCGCCAGCGGGAACCGACCTTGCGCTGCAGGGTGACCCGGATCCCGCGCTCGGCGGGCGCGATGTGTCCCTTGACCCGGATCGGCTGCCCCTGGCGCAGTCGGGTGGCCGGCGTGCGTGCCTTGACCTGCCGGGCCACCGTCACGAGCAGGGTCGCGGAGGAGGCGGCCTCGAAGGTGTCGTCGGCAGTGGTGCGCACCTGGTACTCGGTCTGCCGGTCCGGCCGGATGTGGAAGTGCGCGTAGGTGTCGCTCCGGAAGCCGCCGCTCGACACCGGAGCGAACCCGGCGGCGCCCCAGGGCCGCGCCCACAGTGTCGCCGTGCCGGAGACGTACCCGGGGGTCCACACGCCGTCGCCCGGGGTGTCGGCGTCGGCGAGCAGGTAGTGGTCCTGACCGCTGACGAGGTCCAGCCGGGTGACACCGCGCTGGAGGGCGGTGCTGTGGTGGGTCGGCGCCGCCGAGATGAAGGCCTGGGTGCGCACCCCCTCGAAGTCGTACGTCGTCGTGCCGGCCGTCGTCCTGACCCGGAGGTCGTCGAAGAAGAAGTCCCGGCCGCGACAGCCGAGCTCGAAGTTCAGCCAGGCACCGCCCGCGTCCGGTCCCCAGGGGGCCGCGACCTCGGCGAGGGTGTCCCCGGCGGACCACTGGCTGGCGTCGTCGGACCAGTACCAGCTGGTCGCGATGTCGGCGACGTCGTCGCCGGAGTGCCAGCCGGCGAGGTCCGACACGTCGTAGCGGCCCTCGAGCCAGGCCGACTGGAAGCCGTCGCCGAGCGCGTCGAACTGGACGACGACCTGGCCGTCCCGGCCGGACCCGCCCGGCAGGGCGCTCGGGTGGTAGGTCGCCAGCCCGGCGTCGAGCAGGCCGGCCGGTTCCGGCACCCAGGCCGCGATCCCGCCCATCCCGCCCGTGGCCCCGCCGAACGCCAACCCGATGGCGTGGTCGCCCAGCACGCTGCCCTGGCGGTAGGTCGCGTACGGCGACCGCTCCTGGCCGCCCGGACAGGCGGCGGTGACGTAGGCCAGGCCGGCCGGGAGGGCATACCCGTCCACCACGACGGTCCGGTCGAGTGCGGCGGCGGGGACGTGGACCGCGCCGGCGAGCGGCAGCACCGCACCGAGCGCGACAGCGAGCAGCATGCGCTTCATGGAAGCCCCCAGATGTCCGTGCGGAGAGGTGTCCGAGCGGCCTCTCGGAATCTAGTTCCGCCCCGGCGCCGGTGCCGTCCCGCGAACTGGGTATCTCTGGCCATCGTCGGCTCCGCCGGCCGGCGGCGGTGCCAGTGTGCTGCGGTGGAGACCCACCACGAGCTGGCCGCTCTCGTCGCCCGGCTGGGGCCGGCGGTCCTGGAGGACCCGCTGGACCTCCGAGCCGCGTTCGACGACCGCGCTCCCACGGGGCGCACGACCGACGGCCAGGTCAACCTGCTCGTCGACGCCATCCGGCTGGGCGTCCTCGCCCGAGTGCTGGCGCAGCTGGGCGACGGCGCCCAGCCGGGGCGCGCCCTCGACGCCCAGGCCCGCCGCCTGGCCGAGCTGCGGGGCGGCACCGACGTCGACGCTGCGCGCTGGGCGCTGGCCGCCCTGTTGTTCGCCCTGGGCCGCGTGAACGAGGCCGAGGTGGTGGTGCGTGCACCGGCGCCGCCGCTGACGCTCGTCCCCATCCCGCCTGCGGCGACGCCCACCGTCGTCCCCGACGCCGGCACGGCGCTCGCGGCCCCGCTGCTGCCGCTGCAGCCGCCCGACGTGCGCGACCGGTCGGGGCCGAACTGGGCGCTCGCCGTGCTGCTCGCGCTGGTCCTCGCCTTCGTCGCGGGCCTCGGCCTGGTGGCGGTGCTCGTCTCCCGGGGCGACGGCGACCGCCCCGCGGGCAGCCGCGGCGCAGCGCCGCCCCCCGTCGACGACGCCCAGGTGGTGGCCGCCGGCACGGTCGTCGCCACCTCCCCGAGCACCGCCACCGGTACGGCGCGTGCGCCGGTCGCCACGATCGCCGGCCGGACCGGCGGGGTACGGGTCAGTGGCCTCCGGCTCGAGGACCGCGTGCCGGGCAAGGACGGCCCGCTCGTCGCCGCCCCGCGGAGCCGCTTGCGGACCTTCACGCTGGCGGACGGTCCCTGCCAGGAGGAGCCGTGCCGGTCGTGGTCGGCCCTGCCGCTGCAGGTCGTCGTCGACGGACGGTCCGTGGCGCTGCCGGCCGGCGGGCCGTCGTACGCGGTCGCGGTGCCGATCGGTGCGAGCGCGGAGCTGCGGCTCGACCTGGATGGGTACGACCAACGGGTCTCGCTGAGGGACGGCGCTGCCACCGGACGCAACATCGCAGTGCTCACGCGCCCGGACACCCGCACCACCATCGGCGCCGACCTCGTCCTGCGGCCGACGGCGGACGCACCGCTCGGGCCGGACGCCGTGCGGGCGGTCCACGTGGGGGAGGCGCGGCTGTTCTTCTTCGACGGCAGCCGGGGCCTGCGGGACCCGGCGCGGGCCTATCTCGCGGTCGACGTCACCTACACGACTCCCGATGACGGGAGGGCACGTCGCTTCGAGCTCGCCGACCTCCACCTGGAGGCAGCGGACGGCACGGCGTACCCCCGCCGGGACCTCACGCCGGACACCCCGTCGGACGACACGGTCTTCATCGTGCCCGCGACCTTCGAGAGCGGCACGCTCGTCATCGAGGGCACCCGGCGGGTCACCACGCGGACCAGCAGGGGCGGGACGGGGAGCGTGCTGCTCACCCTCCCGCGGACCACCGTCCGGGTGCGGATGGACTGACGTCCAGATCACACCGCGCGATTTCGGACCACCTGTAGCGCGATGTGTAACTCGCAGTTACATTTAGTGTCATGTCCCTGATCAGCAACCTCAAGCCGGGCGGCAAGCACGGGGTTCCGAGCAGCGAGAGCCGTGATCCGATCGGCTACCTCGTCGCCGGCCTCAACCGGCTCGCCCAGACCGATCTCCTCGATAAGGTCCGCCTGCGCAAGCCGGCCGAGCAGGCGGTCTTCTCCGTCACCCGGACCGGGTTCAAGACCATTTCCAACGCGAGCCGCACGTTCGCGAAGGCCGGCAAGGGCGGCCAGCCCGGCACCCGGCCGACCAACGCTGCCGCGAGCGGCGTCTTCGACCTCACCCCCGGCGAGGACGAGCAGATGCTCGTCGACGTCGTGAACGAGTTCGCCGAGGAGGTTGTCCGGCCCGCCGCGGCCGAGGCCGACAAGGCCTGCGCCGCGCCCGACGATCTGCTCAAGGCCAGCCTCGAGATCGGCCTGCCGATCCTGGGTCTGCCCGAGGCGCTCGGCGGCGTCTCCGAGGAGCGCTCGGCCATGGCCGGCACCCTCGTCGCCGAGGCCCTCGCCAAGGGCGACATGGGCCTAGCCGTCGCCACGCTGGCGCCCGGCTCGGTCGCCACCGCGATCGGCCTGTGGGGCACCGACGCCCAGCAGCAGACCTACCTGCCGGCGTTCAGCGCTGAGGACGGCAGCGTCCCGGCCGCCGCCCTCGCCCTCAACGAGCCGAGCGTGCTCTTCGACGTGCTCAGCCCGTCCACCACCGCGACGAAGACTGCCGACGGCTACGTCCTCAACGGCACCAAGAGCCTGGTCGCCCGTGGCGACAGCGCCGAGCTCTTCGTCGTGGGTGCGAGCCTCGACGGCAAGCCCGTGCTGTTCCTGGTCGAGTCGTCGACCGACGGCCTCGCCATCGAGGGCGACCCGGCCATGGGTGTGCGCGCCGCGACGATGACCAAGCTCGTCCTGGAGGACGTCAAGGTCCCCGCGGACGCCGTCCTCGGCGAGACCGACGGTTCGACGTACACCGAGTGCGTGCGGCTCTCGCGCCTGGCCTGGTGCGCGCTCGCGGTCGGCACCGCCCAGGCCGTGCTCGACTACGTGACGCCGTACGTCAAGGGCCGTGAGGCCTTCGGTGAGCCGATCGCCAACCGCCAGTCCGTGGCGTTCATGGTCGCCAACATCGCGATCGAGCTGCAGGGCATGCGGCTGCTGACCTACCGCGCCGCCTCCCGCGCCGCAGCCGGCAAGGACTTCTCCCGCGAGGTCGCGCTGGCCCGCAAGGCGTGCACCGACAAGGGCATGCAGATCGGCCTCGACGGCGTCCAGCTGCTCGGTGGCCACGGGTTCGTCAAGGAGCACCCGGTCGAGCGGTGGTACCGCGACCTGCGTGCCATCGGCATCATGGAAGGGACGGTGCTCGTCTGATGGCGATCAACCTGGAAGTTCCGAAGAAGCACCGGGCGCTGGTCGACCAGGCCCACCAGGTCGCGATGAACATGCTGCGACCGATCTCCCGCAAGTACGACATCGCCGAGCACGAGTACCCCAAGGAGCTCGACATGCTCGCGGCGATGATCGACGGGCTCTCCGAGTCCGGCGCGAGCGAGGGCGCCGGTGCGACCGGCGTACGTCGTGACAGCGACGACGCGGACCAGAAGACCGTCAAGAACGGCGCCAACCTGGCCTCGGTGACCTCGGTCGCCGAGATGTGCTGGGGCGACACCGGCCTGCTGCTGTCGATGCCCCGCCAGGGCCTCGGCAACTCCGCGATCGCCTCGGTCGCCAACGACGAGCAGCTTGAGCGCTTCAAGGGCCGTTGGGCCTCGATGGCGATCACCGAGCCGTCGTTCGGCTCCGACTCGGCCGCGATCTCCACCACCGCGGTCCTCGACGGCGACGAGTACGTCATCAACGGCGAGAAGATCTTCGTCACCTCCGGCGAGCGCTCCGACTGCATCGTGGTGTGGGCGACCCTCGACAAGTCCCTCGGTCGGGCGGCGATCAAGTCGTTCGTGGTCGAGAAGGGCACGCCGGGCGTGAAGGTCGAGCGGCTCGAGGAGAAGCTCGGCATCCGGGCCTCCGACACCGCGGTGATCACGTTCACCGACGCGCGGGTCCCGAAGGAGAACCTCCTCGGATCCCCGGAGATCAACGTCGAGCAGGGCTTCGCCGGCGCCATGGCGACCTTCGACAACACCCGACCGCTGGTCGCCGCGATGGCCGTGGGCTGCGCCCGGGCCTCGCTGGACCTGACCCGCGACCTGCTCAAGGAGGCCGGGATCGAGGTCGACTACGACCGGCCCGCGATCCTGCAGCACGCCGCCGCGGCGAAGTTCCTGCAGCTCGAGTCCGACTGGGAGGCCGGACGCCTGCTCACCCTCCAGGCGGCCTGGATGGCTGACAACCGCAAGCCCAACTCGCTCGAGGCATCGATGGCCAAGGCGAAGGCCGGCCGGGTCGGCTCCGACGTCACGCTGTCCTGCGT
Source organism: Nocardioides daeguensis (assembly GCF_019192965.1). Classification (GTDB taxonomy): domain Bacteria; phylum Actinomycetota; class Actinomycetes; order Propionibacteriales; family Nocardioidaceae; genus Nocardioides; species Nocardioides daeguensis. The sequence continues at coordinate 18,063 of NZ_JAHTKU010000008.1, read as the reverse complement.
CGAGCTGTGCGCCTCGATCGGCTACAGCGAGGAGGAGCTGCTCGAGAAGTGGGCCCGCGACTCCAAGATCCTCGACATCTTCGAGGGCACCCAGCAGATTCAGCAGCTCATTGTCGCGCGGAGGGTCCTGGGACTGTCCAGCGCCGAGCTCAAGTGAGCTGATCGGTGTGCGAGCGGGCCCGTCCTCCTGGCGAGGGCGGGCCCGGCTCACGTCAGGGGCTGAGCACCCGCGCACCAGGCCCCGGCTCGACGACGTGGTGCACCGGCGCCGCCCAACCCCGCTCGCGGTAGGCCGCATCGACGGCCGCCCGGGCGGCGACCACCTCGTCGGCCGCGACGAGGGTGATCGTGCAGCCGCCGAAGCCGCCGCCGGTCATCCGCGAGCCCATCGCGCCCCTCGACAGGGCGGTGTCGACCACCAGGTCGAGCTGGGGGACGGACACCTCGTAGTCCTCGCGCAGCGACGTGTGGGAGGCGGTCATCAACAAGCCCAGCTCGCGCCAGTCGCGCTCGCCGATCGCAGCCACAGCGGCTCGCACCCGGTCGTTCTCCGTGGCGACGTGGCGAAGCCGTCGGGCGTCGCCGGTGGCGCACTCGCGCCGGCGCTGGCCATACCCGCCATCGCCGTCGGCGAGCGAGTGCCGGACACGGGTGTCGGTCACCAGCAGCGCGAGGCCGTCGGCCGTGACGGGCAGGGCGACCGGAGTGGTGGCCGGCGTGGCCGGGTCCGCGAAGTCGATCAGGAGCGCGTGCCCGGCGGCGCCGAGCATGCTGACGAGCTGGTCCATCCCGCCGGTCGGCGCACCGACGTGGTCGGTCTCGGCCCGTCGGCACGCATCGGCGAGGGTGCGTCGCGCTCGATCGTCGAGAGGGACGCCCAGGAGACCGGCGATGGCCGTCGCCACGCTGCACTCCAGCGCTGCCGAGCTGGACAGGCCGCCGCCGAGCGGCACGGTCGAGGTCAGCGCGATGTCGAGACCGGGGACCTGCCAGCCGAGCCCGCGCAGCTCGGCGACCACGCCGACGACGTACGCCTGCCACGTCGTGTCAGCCGGGTTGGCCTCGGCGCTGGTCATCCGCAGCTGGTCGTCGGTGCGAGCGGTCACCGTGGCGGTCGTCGCGAGCTGGATCGCGAACGGCAGGCACAGGCCGCCATTGTAGTCGGTGTGCTCACCGATCAGGTTGACCCGGCCGGGGGCGCGCGCGACGACAGTGACCACGGCGCCATCCTGCCGGGTCGGGCGGCCTGCCGGCTCGTCTAGGGTGACCGCCGTGCCCCGCCCGCTCATCGTCGCCGCCACCCGCGCGGAGGCCGCGCACGTCCCCGCCGGTCTCGAGGTCCTGATCACCGGGATCGGCAAGACCGCCGCCGCCACCGCGCTGGCGCGCCACCTGGCCGTCCGCACGGACCTCGCCGACCTCGTGGTCGTCAACCTCGGCAGCGCCGGTGGACTGCACGACGGACTCGACGCCGAGCACGGCCTGTACGAGATCGGCGCCGTCGTCAACCACGACATCAACGCCGACGCCATCCGGGCGCTCGGCTACGACCCCCGCGAGCGGCTCGTCGTCGGGCCGGGGGAGACCGTCCTCGCCACCGGCGACGTCTTCGTCACCGACCCGGTGGTGCGGGCTCGACTGGCCGAGCAGGCGCAGCTCGTCGACATGGAGGGCTACGCCGTCGCGTACGTCGCCCGGGAGCTCGGCGTACCCGTCCGGCTGGTCAAGCACGTCTCCGACAACGCCGACGAAGGCGCCTGGGAATGGGCGACGCTCGTCGACCGCAGCGCCCGGATCCTCGGCGACTGGGCGGCGACCCACCTGGCGTGAGTCACTCGGCCGCGGGTCAGGCGGCGTGGTCGATCAGCAGGCTGCTGACCATGACGTCGACGCGGGTGGGTTCCTCGCCTGCCGGTGGGGTGGTGATGCGTCTCGTGCCGGTCGGGTCGACCAGGTAGTGCGCCCCGTAGGGATCGCGCCAGATGACGATCCCGGGGAAGGGATGTCGCACCTCCCAACCGGCATGGGTCTTGACCCGATGATGGGTGCGGGTCAACGGCCCCAGGTTGTCGATGCTCGTGGTCCCGCCCTCGGCATAGGGCACGGCGTGGTCCAGGTCCATGCGCCGGGTGGTGTTCGCCGCGTAGGGGAACACGTCGGCGGGGTGGATCAGCCGCACCGCCTCACGCAGCCGGGCCGGGACCTCGTAGGCATCGACCGGCGCCATCTTGGCCACGTCCAGAACCGGAGTCACCTGCACCTTGCAGGCACCGTCGGCCAGCATCTCCATCACCCGCCCGACCGTGACCGGGCCGTGGCCCTCGAGCCGGGCGACCGGTGAGTCGGCGTACAGGTGCAGGTAGACCTTCGCCCGGACCTGCACCGGCCCGGCCTTTTCGTCGACCTGACCATGCGCGGCCGGGTTCAGCAACAGCGCGGCCGCCGTGACCCGGCGGTCGTTCAGCGCCGCGTCGGGCATCGTCGCTCTGAGCTTCTCCGCGACCGCGGTCACCGCGGCATCGATCCCAGCGATCGTGACCGCATCGGCACGGATGGTGAAGGTCGCCATCCCGTGCCGGTTGACCCGCGACATCCGCGCACAGCGTTCCTTGGCCGCGGCCTCCTCGCGCGCCCGCGCCAGCTCCGGGGCCGCGGCCGCGACCTTGCCCTCGACCAGCAACGCGAAGCGGGACCAGGCCAACCGGCCGTCCGCGGCCACGAACACCTCGCCGTCGACCCAGGCCGCCTCATCCATGGACAGCTCGCGGGTCGCGGCAGCCACCCAGCGGGCGTGCGCCACCCGGACGGTGCCGGCCCGGACACCGGCCCACAGCCGCGGCAGGCGTAGGCGCAGGTCGACCGCGTCCGCGATCAACCGGCGTGCGCCGTACGGGCTGGTCTGGATCCGGGCCCCGAACGCGGCCGCCGCGTGCTCGGTGATCAGCGGCGTGCCCACCCCGCCCAGGCGACGGGAACGCTCCCGACCCCGACGATTACCGGGCGGAAGCCGGTCCGGATGGTGCAGCACCGCCCACTGGTAGGCCGCCTGCAAGATCTGACGCTCGGCAGCCAGGCGTGCAGCATGAGCCGCCTCGACGAAGTCGAGAACCCCTGCTGCCGGCAGACCCTCCAGGCCCGCCACCGCCCGATCGGTGACCATGCCCACATCGAACACAAGGGGCCCGACACAAATGCCGCGCGTGCTCCACAGCACCCCGGCGGGGCGCGGTCGCGGCGCCACCGGCGCCACCGGTGCTGAGGGGCAGACCGGTCAGCGGCTGCTGCTCGCGCGACGCCCTCGGACGACGCCCACGAAGTCCTGGTGCACCGGGCTGTCCGCCGCGCGCAACCACACGAGGGCGACCGTGGTCGGGTCGAGCTCCACCGGGCGCTGCACGACGTCCTTGCGGTGGTGCAACCGCGCCACCGACATCGGGACGATGACGATGCCGCTGCCGGAGGCGGCGACCTCGATCGCGTCCTTGACGTTCATCGGCGGGAACGGAAGCTGCTCCGCTGTGGGCGTCCAGCCCGAGGGGTGCGGGAGCACCAGCTGCTCCTCGGCGAGGTCGGCCATCGGGATCGGCGTCTCGGGGTCGGACGCCGCCACGAAGTGCTCCCGGCCGGCGACGACGACCGGCACCTCGTCGTACAGGCGCACGCAGTGCAGCGGCGCCGGCGACTCGAGGTCGACCGGCAGCCGCACCAGCGCCATGTCGGCGGTGCCGTCATCGAGGACGGCACGCTGCTGCTCCTCCTCGACGGGAAGCAGGTGCAGGCGGATCCGCGGGTTGCGCTCGCGCCAGGCCCGCGCCCACTTGTCGGGAGTCACCCCGGGAACGAAGGCGATGCGCAGGTCCTGCATGCACCCACGATCCCAGAGTGCGCCCGTCACTCGCGCATCACGGTCTTGCGTCAGGCCTGCGCCAGCAGGCCGAACTGCAGGGTGCCGGTGTCGTCGAACCCGGCGTCGAGCACCATCGCGTCCAGCTGGGCGGCGGATCCTTCGTCGAGGTAGACGGTGGCACCGTCCTGCTCGACGACCCGGTCGCCGGGCTCGGCCTTCTCGGCGGCGGCGACGGCGAAGCCCGCCTCGGCCTGGGTGATGCGCAGTCCCGCCGACTCAGGGACGTCGGGGGCGTCGGTCATCTGCTTGACGATCGTGCAGGCGTTCTCGGTGAGGGTGAGCATGGCTGCCTTCTCGGTTTCGTGGTCAGAGACCTTCCCCACCGTTGCACGCTTGCGAGGCCCGTTCAAGGGCTTCCCGGGACGCTCGGAGAGGCAACCTTCGCACGAACAGGGGGTGCCGATGCGGTGTCCTGGGCCCGTCTTTGCTACGGTTTCACCGCACTCGTCCGGGTGGCGGAATTGGCAGACGCGCTAGCTTGAGGTGCTAGTGCCCGTATTAGGGCGTGGGGGTTCAAGTCCCCCCTCGGACACCAACACGATGTGGCCCCTGACCTGCGGAGACGCCGGCTGGGGCCACTTGTGGTTTCCGTCTGGTGCACCGCCGGACCGACCGGGCCGTGGAGCGGTCGACCAGACCCGCGAAGGTCGACGCCCTGCGAGACGGCGCTGCAGGACGGCGCGCATCGAGGCTCGCCCACGACGACGACCGCGTCGGAGCCGAGCCCATTCCCGACCTGGGGGCGGCGATCAGCGCAGATCGCGCCGGCGGAAGCCCACGAGCCCCACGCTGAGGAGAAGGGCCGCCCCCGCGCCCATCGCCAGCAACGGTGCTGCGGACAGGTCCTCCGCCGGGTAGCGCGGCGCCCGGTCGAACACGGAGAACTGGTAGATCCAGTCGGGGAGGCCGAGGACCCCTCCGAGCCAACCGATCACCACCTCGAAGGCCAACACCAGCCAGCCGACCCAGGTCCAGTGCGGGGCCCAACCGTAGGCGAGCAGCAGCACTCCGAGCAGGACCGCGATCGCCGGGAAGTAGATCAACGGGGCGACCAGGATCCGCAGCCCCTGCGCCCTGTCGCCAACGACGGCTGCGTAGGAGGCCCCCGAGCTGAACCCGGCCACGACCAGGAGCACCAGGACCCCGCCGCCGGCGACCACCAGGTCCGAGACGACCGAGCGCACCCTGCCCACCGGGCCTGCGATCACCAGCTCGGTTCGGCCCTCACCCTCCTCGGTCAGCACCCGTCCGGCGGCCCAGATCGCGTAGCCCGCGATCGCCAGGGTCATGATCAGCGCGAACGTCGCCTGGTAGGCGTCGATCACGGACCCGGCCTGCGTCGAGGCGAGGTAATCGGCCAGCGCGGGGTTGTCGCGGACCATGTCCTGCATCGAGGTCCCCAGGGTGCCGATCAGCGCTCCGCACAGACCCAGCGCCACCGACCACGCCAGCAGCGCGCCTCGCTGCTGTCGCCAGGCGAGCCCGACCGGGCCCGACAGCAGCCGACTCGCGCGCGCGGGCCCGGACCGGGAGGGCAACAGGCCCGCACCGAAGTCCCGGCGCTCGGCCAGGCGGACCGCGACGGCGAGCAGGAGCACCGAGCCCAGCAGCGGCAGCAGTACCGGCCAGAGTCGGTCCTCGGTGGGAACGCGGGTGGCCTGGGCCCAGCCGATCGGGGTGAACCAGACGGTCGCGTCGTCCCGGACGTCCCCGATCGCCCGGACCAGGTAGAAGACCAGGAATGCCGCCAGACCGGCGCCGCTGACCGAACGGGAGTGCACGAAGACCTGCGCGAAGCAGAGCGTGAGCGCTGCCATGAAGATTCCCAGGGCGGACATCGCGGCGCCGTAGACCAGCGAGTCGGCGAGGGTCAACGGCGTCGCGGGCAGCACCAGCGCCATCCCCGCCCCGATCAGCAGGCAGGTGCCGCTGGTGGCGATCAGTGCCGCCGCGGCGCCTGCGTGGCGACCGACCTCGGTGGCCCGCAGCAGCTCGGTGCGCCCGGACTCCTCCTCGGCCCGGGTGTGCCGGGACATCATCAGGACCGCGAGGATGCTGACTGCGCTGATCACCGTCAGGTAGGTCTCGTACATGACGATGCCGCGCAGAGAGTCGAGGCCGGTCACCGGGCCGGCGATCGCGACGGTGGCCGACGACTGGGTCACCATCCGTCCATAGGCGTCGATCTGCTCCTGGGTCTGGTACAGCCCGGGCTGGGACGCGGCGCTGAAGTACAGCAGGCCGACCACGCTGACCACCCAGACCGGGATCCGGATCCGGTCGCGGCGCAGCGCCAGCCGGACCAGAGCGCCCGTGCCCGTGAACCCGTCCGTCTTCCTCATGCAGGCAGTCCCGGGCGCGTCGGCACCCCGTGCTTGACCCCGCCGGGGTCGTCGTAGTTCCGGAGGAACAGCTCCTCGAGCGTCGCCGGATGCACGACCAGAGACTCGATCCCGCGCTCGGCGAACAGCGCCATCACCGCACCGATCCGGTCCGAGTCGACCTCGGCCCGGATCTCACCGTCGACCACGTCGAGCACCCTCAGACCGGGAACATCACCCAGCTCGTCCTGGCGCTGCAGCCGCACCGTCACCGAGGTGCGACTCAGACCGCGCAGGTCCCGCAACCGGCCCGCCGAGACCGTCCGTCCGTCACGGATGATCGAGACCCGGCCACACAGCGACTCCACCTCAGCGAGGATGTGGCTGGAGAGCAGGATCGTGCGACCCCGGGCGACCTCCTCACGGGCGACCTCCTGGAACTCGGCCTCCATGATCGGGTCCAGTCCCGCCGTCGGCTCGTCCAGCAGGAGGAGCTCCACGTCGGCACTCAAGGCGGCGACGAGAGCGACCTTCTGCCTGTTGCCCTTGCTGTAGCTGCGGCACTGCTTGGTCGGGTCGAGCTCGAAGCGTTCCAGCAGGTCGGCTCGTCGGCCCTCGTCGACCCCACCGCGCATCCTCGCGAGCAGGTCGATCACCTCGCCACCCGTCAGGTTGGGCCACAGCGACACCTCGCCGGGGACGTAGGCGAGGTGGCGATGCAGCCGGACCGCGTCCCGCCACGGATCGCGGCCGAGCACCCGCACCTGGCCGGCGTCCGCACGAAGGAGCCCGAGCAGGACCCGGATGGTGGTCGACTTGCCGGACCCGTTGGGCCCGAGGAAGCCGTGCACCTCTCCGACCTCGACCTTCAGGTCGAGCCGGTCCAGTGCGGTGAACCGGCCGAAGCGCTTGACCAGACCGGAGACCGAGATCGCAGCGTCCATACCGACAGTGTGGCGTCCCGATGTCGGAGCGTCTCGGGTTCGGGTCAGTGCGACGCGGGGCGGGTCAGCAGGAACGGGGTGCCGCCGAGCCGGCGCAGCACGGGCACGTCGACGAAGGTCATGCCGACGATCGTGCCGTCCTCGGCGACCCGGAGCTCGTCGCGCACCCACGGCCAGGGACGGCGCGACGAGGCCGGGTAGGTCACGGCCAGCACCGGGAGGCCGTCGACGAGCGAGGCTGCGGGGCGCACCTGCATCGGCAGGGTCTCCACCAGCTGCTCGCCCCGCCGGACCAGGTTGATGCCGGTGAGCGTGCCGCCCTCGTCGCGGAACCGCTTGCCGTACCAGCGCCGCAGCCCGATCAGCGCGAGCCCGCGCGGGGCGAGGTGGCGCAGGGGCGCGACGAAGGAGGCCTCGAGGTCGCCGAGGGCGTCCTCGGCGGCGAGGGGGCGCAGGTCCGACCAGGAACGGCGCACCGAGGCGAGGGTGGGCGTCATGGCAGGTCCTGTCCGGCCGCGGGGACGGCGTCGATCGGCGTACGACGCACCGCGTCGTGCTCGGGAGCGGGGAACCGGGCGGCGAAGCGCTCGGCCAGGGCGGTGATGGTGAGAGAGGGGTTCACGCCGAGGTTCGCCCAGATCACGCTCGCATCCATCACGTACAGGCCGGGGTGCCCGTGCACCTCGTGGTCGGCATCGACCACCCCGTGGGTGCGGTCGGCGCCCATCACGGCGCCGCCGAGGATGTGTGCGGTGACCGACAGCCCGCCGACGGACTCACCGAGCAGGTTCAGCGGCCGCCCGCCGGAGGACGCGGCGAACGCCCGGGTGACCTCGTTCGCGATCGGGAGGTAGCTCGGCGGCCGTACCCCGTCGACGAGGCGTGAGCGCAGCACCCGGCGCCAGGGGCGCACGGGCGAGCGGCGCAGGTCGAGCGCGAGCTCGCTGTCGTGGTGCTGCATCGTCGTGAGCACAGTGAGCCGGCGCAGGAAGTCGCGCGCGGCCATCACCCGCGCCTGGGCGGCCGGTCGCGCCAGCACAGCGCCGACCACACGGCGCGCCCGGCGTCGTGGGCGTTCGTCGTCGACCATCGGGCCCAGCTGCAACCGCATGTGCCACCCGCCCATGTAGCGGTTCTGGGTGGTGTGGGTGCGCGGGTCGGGGTGGAAGTCGCTGGAGATCGTCGGCCCCCGGGACAGGTCCTCGCCGGGCGGCTGCAGCACCGCGGTCAGCGCCTCGGAGTTGGTCCGCACGTGCCGGCCCAGCAAGGGGGAGACGTGCGGCAGCGTGCAGAGCTCGTCGCGGCAGCGCTGGAGCAGCTCGACGGTGCCCAGGACCCCACCGGCCAGCACCACCCGACGGGCGCGCAGCTCCGTCTCGGCGCCGCGGCGCCACGGGTGGCGGACCCGCACCAGGTAGCCGCCCCCCGGCAGTGGGACGACGGCATGCACCTCGTGCTCGGCGCGGATCTCGGCGCCGTACCGCTCGGCGAGGTGGAGGTAGTTGCGGGTGAGCTGGTTCTTCGCGCCGTACGGACAGCCCAACAGGCACTCGCCGCACAGCCGGCAGCCGGTGCGCTCGGGACCCTCGCCCCCGAAGAACGGGTCCGGCTCGGTGACGCCCTCACGACCGAAGTGGATCGCGACCGGCACCGGTCCGAAGGTCGCCCCGGCGCCCACCGCCTCCGCGGCCGCCTGCAGGTGCTCGTCCATCGGGCCGCGATGGGGGCTGCGCACCCGGCCCAGCATCCGGGCGGCCCGGGCGAGGTGCGGAGCCAGCTCGGCCTTCCAGTCCAGGTCGAGCGAGGCCGATGCCGCGGCCTCGTAGAAGTCGTCTCCCGGTTCGAGCAGCACGCCGGCCCACACGATGGAGCCGCCTCCGACGCCGGTGCCGCCGATGATCGCCATGTGGCGGAAGATCCGCTGCCAGAAGAACCCCCGCAGCCCGACCCCGGGCTGCCACAGGTAGGCCCGGGGGTCGCGGCGCGCGGCGAGCAGGTCCTCGCCCGCCAGGCGGCGTCCCTTCTCGAGCACCAACACCCGGTGACCGGCCTCGGTGAGCCGCAGCGCGCTCACCGCCCCGCCGAAGCCGCTACCGACCACGACGACGTCCGCGTCGAAGGCCTCCGCATCAACCATGGGGCCGAAGCGTAGGGCCGTGTCCGGCTCCGTCCGCTCAGGACCCCCCGCCGGTCGCGGGATCCCGGGTCTCGCGCGGTGTTCGGCCGGTCCAGCGGCGATGGGCCACGACGAAGCTCGACGCCTCGGCGTACCCGAGGCGCCGGGCCACGTCGTCGAGCAGCAGTCCGTCGGCGAGCAGCTGCTCGGCAGCGGTGGAGCGGACGTCGTCGAGCACGGCGCGGTAGGTCGTCCCGACCTCGGTGAGCCGCCGGCGCAGGGATCGCTCGCTGAGACCGAGCGCTGCCGCCACCGTGCCCATCGGGGCACCCGCCTCGAGGTGCTGGGCGACGAGGATGCGGACCTGGCCCGTGAACGCGTTGCGGCCGCGCCGGGGCGAGACGAGGTCGCGGCACAGCGCCTCGGCGATCGCGCACGCGTGCGCGTTGGCCTGGGGGAGCGGGTGGTCGAGCCAGCGGGTGGCGAACCGGAGCGTGCTGCGGTCCGCGTCCCAGGCCGCGTCGAGCCCGGCGGAGGAGCCGCAGATCTCCCGCAGCACGGTCCAGATCGCCGTCAGGTCGCGCTCGACCAGAAAGCGGCGTACGTCGGCAGGGACGCCTCGGTCGTCGACCCGGACCACCACGTCCTGGTCCTCCACGGTGGCCGAGGGGATGGTGAAGGTGAAGCTGAGGTCGATGAACCGGAGCGCCAGGTTGGCCGCGTCACCGAGCGTCGGGCTGCTGAGCAGAGCGAATCCGAGGGGGCCGAAGGTCGAGGCGTGGTAGGCCGCACCCACGTGCGCGCCGGTGACCCCCGGGGCGGTGGCGAGCAGGTTGCGCACCACCCGGAGCTCCTGCTCGGCCGTCACCTCGCGCTGCGGGTCGGCCACGTCGCGCGCCCCGAGACCGGTGCCTCGCAGCAGCGCAGCGGTGGATACGCCGGCCTCCGCTCCCATGGCCACGAGGAGTGCCGTGCCCGCAACGTGGCGCGGGAACTGCCAGTCCCGGGCGGCGGGCGGCTCGAAGGACGAAGGCATCATGGCCGGAATTATGGATCCTCTGGCCGGAGGTCGCTGGCACCGACCCGCGGGGACTTCCTAGCCTTCCCCCATGGACACGTCTGCCTCCGTGATCGTCATCGGCGCCGGGTTCGGCGGCCTCGCCGCCGCCCACCACCTGCGCCAGGCCGGGATCACCGACATCACGGTGCTCGAACGCGCCGACGACGTGGGCGGGGTGTGGCGGGAGAACACCTACCCGGGCGCGGCGTGCGACGTCCCCTCGGTGCTCTACTCGTGGTCGTTCGCGCGCAAGCACGACTGGTCGCACCGCTACGCCCGCCAGCCCGAGATCCTCGACTACATCCGCGAGCACGCCACGAGCAGCGGCCTACGCGACCTGGTCCGCACCGGCGCCGAGGTGACCGGGGCGGCCTGGGACGACGCAGCCCGACGCTGGACGGTCGAGCTCGCCGGCGGTGAGCAGCTCAGCGCCGACGTCCTGGTCTCCGCGGTCGGACAGCTCTCCCGCCCCTCCATCCCGGCGCTCTCCGGGCTGGAGACCTTCGCCGGCCCGGCCTTCCACACCGCGACCTGGGACCACGACGTCTCCCTCGCGGGCAAGCGGGTCGCCGTGATCGGCACCGGCGCCAGCGCGATCCAGGCCGTGCCGGCCATCGTGGACGAGGTTGCCGAGCTGAAGGTCTTCCAGCGCTCGGCGCCGTACGTCGTGCCGAAGCCCGACGGCGCCTACAGCGCTCGCCAGCAGGAGCGGTACGAGCGACACCCGCAGCTGCACGACCTGACCCGGAGCGGTGTCTTCCACCTCTCCGAGCAGCTGAACAAGACGTTGGACTCCGACGGCCGCCTCGCCGACCTGCTGCGCGCGGCATGGCAGCTGCACCTGCGCCGCCAGGTCCACGATCCCGAGCTGCGGGCCCGGCTGGTGCCCGACTACCCGCTCGGCTGCAAGCGCCTGCTCTTCTCCAACGACTGGTATCCCGCGCTGACCCGGTCCCACGTCGAGGTCCTCACCGAGGCGATCACGACGGTCGAGCCCAAGGGCATCCGGACGGCCGACGGCGCCCTGCACGAGGTCGACGTCATCGTCTTCGGCACCGGCTTCGCCGCGACCGAGTTCTTGGCGCCGATGCAGATCCGCGGCCGGGACGGGCGGCTGCTCAGCGAGGCGTGGGAGGGCGGGGCCCGCGCGCACCTGGGCATCACCGTGCCGGACTTCCCGAGCTTCTTCGTGCTCTACGGCCCCAACACCAACCTGGGCGGAAGCTCGATCATCGGGATGCTGGAGGCGCAGTCGGGGTACGTCGCCCAGGCCGTCACCGAGATCGGCCGCAGCGGTCCGATCGAGGTGAGGCCCGAGCGGGCCGCGGCCTACGACACTGAGATGCAGGGCCGGCTCGGCGAGAGCGTGTGGAGCTCGTGCGCGAGCTGGTACCGCGACCCGAGCGGGCGGATCACGACGAACTGGCCCGGCACCGTGCGGGAGTACCAGCAGCGGACGGCACGCTTCGACGTCGCCGACTTCCGCGTGAGCGAGAAGGTGGCGCGATGACCCACTACGACGTCCTGGTGATCGGCTCCGGCTTCGGCGGCAGCGTCACCGCCCTGCGGCTGGCGGAGAAGGGCTACCGCGTCGGCGTGCTGGAGGCGGGGCGCCGCTTCGCGGACGACGACCTGCCGACCAGCTCCTGGAAGGTGCGCGACTACGTCTTCAACCCGGCGCTCGGCTGCTACGGCCTGCTCCGGATGACGCTCCTCAAGGACGTGCTGGTGCTCACCGGGGCAGGAGTGGGCGGGGGGTCGCTGGTCTACGCGAACACCCTCTACGAGCCGCCCCGGGCCTTCTTCGACGACCCGCACTGGGCCGGGATCACGGACTGGGCCGACGAGCTCGCGCCCTACTACGACCAGGCTCGCCGGATGCTCGGGGTCACGCCCTACCCCCGCCGGTCCCCGTCGGACCTGGTGATGAAGGCGGTCGCCGACGACCTCGGTGTGGGCGACACGTTCGGCCCCACCCCGGTCGGTGTGCTCTTCGGGGAGCGTCCCGGCGAGCGGGTCGCCGACCCGTTCTTCGGCGGCGCGGGACCCGAGCGCACCACCTGCACCGACTGCGGCGCGTGCATGACCGGGTGCCGGGTCGGCGCCAAGAACACCACGGTCAAGAACTACCTCCACCTCGCCGAGGCGGCCGGCGTCCAGGTCCACCCGCTCACGACGGTGACCGACGTACGGCCCCGTCCCGGCGGCGGGTACGACGTCACGACCCGCCGCACGGAGGGCAAGGTGCGGCGTGGCCGGCAGACCTACACCGCCGACCAGGTGGTCTTCTCCGCCGCGTCGCTGGGCACCCAGCGCCTGCTCCACCGGCTCCGTGACGGCGGCAGCCTGCCGCGGATCTCGCGTCGGCTGGGGGAGCTGACCCGCACCAACTCCGAGGCCATCCTCGGGGTCCGCGCCCGGGGTGACGAGGTCGACTACTCGCGCGGCGTCGCGATCACGTCCTCGGTGCACGTCGACGACCACACCCACGTCGAGCCGGTCCGGTACGGGCGCGGCAGCAACCTGCTGGGCCTGCTGATGGCCGCCCTCACCGACGTGCCCGACGACGGGCGCAACCGGGCGGTCGCCGGGCTGCGGGAGATGTGGCGCCACCGGCGCGACCTGCCCCGGCTGCACGACCCACGGGGCTGGTCGGAGCAGACCATCGTGCTGCTGGTCATGCAGAGCCTGGACAACTCGCTGACCACCTACCTGCGACGCAGGCCGTGGGGCCGCACCCTGACCACCCGCCAGGGCACCGGTGCCGCGAACCCGGTCTGGATCCCGCAGGGTCACGAGTTCGCCCGGAAGGTCGGCGAGGAGATCGACGGGATCCCCGGCGGCACCTGGGCCGACCTGGTGAACGTCCCCGCGACCGGCCACCTGATCGGGGGCTGTCCGATCGGCGAGTCCCCGGAGAGCGGAGTGGTCGATCCCTACCACCGGCTGCACGGCTACGAGGGTCTCCACGTCATCGACGGGTCCACCGTCGCGGCCAACCTGGGCGTCAACCCGTCCCTGACCATCACCGCGATGGCCGAGCGGGCCGTGGCGCTGTGGCCCAACAAGGGCGAGGCGGACGCCCGTCCGGCCCTCGGAGCGTCGTACCGACGGATCGCCCCCGTGGCCCCGCGCAGCCCCGCGGTGCCTGCGGGCGCCCCCGCCGCCTACCGGATCGCGACCGGTCCCGGTCTACCCTCGACCTCGTGAGTGAGCCCGACGACACCGATCGCTCCGCGCGCGCGATCGCGGCCGCCGAGGCGCTGGGACTCTCCTTCGAGGTCACCCGGCACGGCCCGGTCCGGTCGCTGGAGGAGGCCGCCGCACAACGGGGGATCGAGCCACGCCAGATCGTCAAGACGATGGTGGTTCGGGTCGCCGAGGGGGACCACCGGTTCGTCCTGGTGCCCGGGGACCGCGAGATCTCCTGGCCGCTGCTGCGTTCGCTGCTCGGCGTCAACCGGCTCTCGATGCCCTCCGCCGACGCTGCCCGTGAGGTCACCGGCTACGTGCGCGGCACCATCACGCCGCTCGGGGCGCTGACCGCCCTCCCGGTGATCGCCGACAGCCGGGTGAGCGGGACGGTGTCGATCGGCGGCGGTGGGTACGGCGTCGCGCTGACCGTCGACGGCGGCGCGCTCGTCACGGCGCTCGGCGCCATGGTCGCCGACGTCACGACGGCGGGCGCACCTCGATGACGGTCCCGTCCAGGGCGAACTCGATGGAGGCGCTCTGGTTGAACTCGTTGCTCGTGGAGGCCCTGATCCACTCCGGCGTCGTGTCCTCGGGACTCGGCTTCGAGATGTAGATCGAGCAGTCGGTCGGGTCCTCGACGAGCGCCTTCACCTGGACGCACAGTCCGTCGAGCACGGAGCTGTCGACGTCGGCGAGGTCGAACGTCTCCTCATCGCCCGTCCCCTTGGTCGACTCGCTGAGCTCGCCGTTCCAGTAGTAGCTGATCTCGCGCTCATCGGTCAGGTCGTCCAGCTTGTACGGCACGTCCACCACGGCGTAGTCCGGATAGATGATCGCGTTGCGCACCAGCGTCGAGCCGCGCTCCTCCTTCAGCGCAGCCACGAGCGCGTCGAAGCCCTTGTCGCTCTGCGGCCGGTCGGCCGCCGGCGCGTCCTCGCTCCCCGCGATGGCGAACGCGGCGGCCGCCCCGAGGGTGAGCACCAGCGCCGCACCGGTGATCAGCAGCCCCGTCGGATGGAACCCACGGTTGCGCACCGTCCGCTCCTCGAGGCTGCGCACCGGCTTCGCCTGCTTGGGCTGACGGTAGGACTGGTGCGTGGGTGGCTGTGCCGGCGCACCGTCCGGATCCGGGGTCTCGTCGGGGCGGTACTGCTTCCACTTGCGAGGGGCCACGGCGCAACGCTAGTCGCCCGGGGCGTGGAAGGATGACCGCATGGCCGAATCGACGACCCCCACGCCGGTGCCCGACCACGACGTCGCCGCCGAGGTCGTCGAGCTGTGTCGCGACCTGATCCGGATCGACACCTCGAACTACGGCGGTGGCGAGAGCACGGGGGAGCGCAAGGCCGCCGAGCACGTCGCCGCCCTGCTCGACGAGGTCGGTATCGCCGCCGAGGTCATCGAGACCAGGCCGGGACGCGCCAACGTCGTGGCCCGCTGGGGCGGCTCGAGCTCGGCCGCCACGGCCGAACGCGGGGCGCTGCTGCTGCACGGCCACCTCGACGTCGTACCGGCCGCGGCGGAGGACTGGACCGTGCACCCGTTCAGCGGCGAGGTGCAGGACGGCTACGTCTGGGGCCGGGGCGCGGTCGACATGAAGGACTTCGACGCGATGCTGCTCTCGGTCGTGCGGGCCCGTCAGCGCGCGGGCCGGGCGCCCGAACGCGAGGTGGTGCTCTGCTTCACCGCCGACGAGGAGGCCGGTGGGCACGACGGCGCGCAGCTGCTCGTCGAGAACCACGCCGAGTGGTTCGAGGGCTGCACGGAGGCGGTCGGTGAGGTCGGTGGCTTCAGCACGACCGTCCGCGGACGCCGGCTCTACCTGATCGAGGCCGCCGAGAAGGGCATGGCCTGGATGCGACTCAGCGCGCGCGGCAGTGCCGGCCACGGCTCGATGCTGAACGACGACAACGCCGTGACCCGGCTGGCCTCGGCCGTCGCGCGCATCGGAGCCCACGACTGGCCGGTCCGGCTCACGCCGACCATGCAGACCCTGCTCGCCACCGTTGGCGAGGTCGCCGGCGTCGAGGCGACGCCCGCGAACGCGCCTGCCCTGGTCGAGGAGTTCGGCGCCGCCGCCCGGATGCTCGGCGCCGTGCTGCGCAACTCCGCGAACCCGACCATGCTCGAGGCGGGCTACAAGGTCAACGTCATCCCGACCGACGCCACCGCCCACGTCGACGGGCGCTTCCTGCCGGGCTTCGAGGACGAGTTCTTCGCCACCCTGGCCGAGCTGACCGGCGAGGGCGTCGACATCGACTTCGTCTCGCGACAGGAGCCGTGGGAGACGCCGTACGACGGCGCGTTGGTCGACGCGATGACACGCAGCCTGCTCGCGGAGGACCCCGAGGCTCTCGTCGCGCCATACCTGATGAGCGCAGGGACCGACGCCAAGCACTTCACCAAGCTCGGGATGCGCTCGTTCGGCTTCGCACCGCTGCGGCTGCCCGACGACCTCGACTTCACCTCACTGTTCCACGGGGTCGACGAGCGGGTCCCGGTCGACGCGCTGGAGTTCGGTGCGCGCGTCATGGACCGGTTCCTCGACCACGCCTGATCGCGGCCTCCTCGCCGGCGCGGATGTGGGCCGAGACCTCAGCTCGGGGCGCCGGCGGCCGATCCTCCCGGTGACCCGTCACTCGGACGGGAGTGAGGGGAGAGCACCGTGGTCCGTACCGCGATCGCGCCGACCGGTGTGGAGAAGACCTTCCACCCGGACCAGATCATCGTGTCCAAGACCGACCGACAGGGACGGCTGACCTACGTCAACGACCTGTTCGTCGAGATCAGTGGGTACCCGGAGGCAGAGCTGATCGGCAAGCCGCACAACGTCATCCGGCACCCCGACATGCCCCGCAGCGTGTTCGGGCTGCTGTGGGACCGGATCGCGGCCGGGCAGGAGATCTTCGCCTACGTCATGAACCTCAGCGCGGACGGCAGCCACTACTGGGTGCTCGCCCATGTCACCCCGACCTTCGACGCCTCCGGCAGCATCGTCGGCTACCACTCCAACCGCCGCACGGCCGACGCGACCGCGCTCACCGCCGTGACCGCGCTCTACCAGCGGCTGGTCGCCGAGGAGCGCCGTCACCCCAGCGCCCGCGACGCCGTCGAGGCGGGGGGCCGGCTGCTCGAGCAGGAGCTCGCCGAGGCCGGGCTGTCCTACGACGAGTACGTCTGGTCGCTGAACAACGGGACCGACCGGGCGGTGGCCGCATGACCGCCCTGCTGACGCCGGAGACCGGCGCGGCCGAGGAGCTGGAGGCCCTGCGGGCCGAGCTGGACCAGTGCCGTGCGGCCCTGACCGCGGTCACCGCCGTGTGCCGCTCGGCGGCCGCCGGCAACCTCGAGCCCCGGGTCCCGGTGCTCGGCGACGATGCCGGTCTGGTCGCGGCCCGCTCCGCCGTCAACGACCTGCTCGACCGCACCGACGCCTACGTGCGCGAGTCGTCGGCATCGCTGGAGTTCGCCGCGGAGGGCAAGTTCTACCGACGGTTCCTGGTCCGCGGCATGCTCGGCTCGTTCAAGGCGGGCGCCGTCACGATCAACACCGCGATCGGCGCGATGGCCGAGGCCAACGAGCAGCTCGCCGCCCAGGAGCGCCAGCGCCACGAGCTCGCCGACGGCTTCGAGGAGGCGGTGCTCGGACTGTCCGACCAGGTCGCCGCGGCCGCCGCCGAGATGGAGGCATCCTCGCGCACCCTGGCCGCCAACGCCGAGGGTACGGCGACCCGGGCGGCCCAGGTCTCGGAGAACTCCCACACCGCGGCCGACGCCGTCACCGTCGCCGCCGCGGCCGTCGAGCAGCTCGTGAGCACCGTGCGTGCGATCGAGGAGCAGGCCAGCCAGTCCAACGTGGCGGGCGTGCGGGCGGTCGAGGAGACCGACCAGGTGATGACGACCGTGCAGAGCCTGTCCACCGCGTCACAGGAGATCGGCGACGTCGTCGGCGTGATCAGCCAGGTCGCCAGCCAGACCCGCCTGCTGGCCCTCAACGCGACCATCGAGGCCGCCCGCGCCGGGGAGTACGGCAAGGGCTTCGCGGTCGTCGCCTCCGAGGTGAAGACGCTTGCGTCCGAGACCGCGGACGCGACCAGCCTGATCGAGCAGCAGGTGCACGCGATCCAGGCGGCCGCCGGCGCGGCAGTCACGGCGATCGAGACGATCGGGGCCGCCGTACGCGGGATGGGGGACAACGTCGCGACCATCGCCGGAGCGGTCGGCGAGCAGCGGCACGCCGCGGCCGAGCTGAGCCGGACCACCTCCGAGGCCGCGGGCGCGGTCTCCGGGGTCAACGAGGACGTGACCGCGATCGAGGAGGCGACCATCGCGACGAGCACCGGCGCCTCGGAGATGACCGGCGCCTCGCTCGAGCTGTCGCGGCTCTCTGCCGACCTGCGCACGCACGTGGCGGGCTTCCTCCAGCAGATTCGCTGAGCGGGGACGGCGAAGCGGGGGGGCGGCCCGCCCCCCCAACCCCCGCCGGGGTGCACGCCCCGGAGCCCCCGAAACACACACAG
>NZ_JAHTKU010000007.1 GCF_019192965.1 Nocardioides daeguensis | reverse complement strand
CGCCCGCCGGGGGCGGGCTCCCACCAGCTGATGCGGTGCGGGGGGCGGGGGACGGGGGGTCCCGGCACGCGCCGTGACCCCGCTCGGTGTTCACCGCCTCTTGACCAGCTTCACCACCTGGGCCAGGGGCACCGTGCCTCCTGGGGAGGTGAAGGTGAGGGTGACCGGCACCTTCACCCGGCCCTTGGCGCGCAGCTTCTTCTTCAGGCGCCCGGTCGCCTTGACGACGACCTCGACGGTCCCCCCGCCGGTGGAGACCACCGTCTGCGGCGCGACGCCGGTCCCGGCCAGCGTCAGGGTGCCGGCGGTGTTGACCGCGACCGCCAGCCGGACCAGGCCCTTCCGCTTGTCCGCCTTCAGCCCCGCCACGGAGGCAGTCGGTCCGACGAGCTGCTTGCTCACGCTGACCCCGACCGTCTCCGAGGTCGTGGTCTGCCCGGAGTCGTCGGTGACCTCGGTCGACATCGTCACCCTGCCGCCGGCGTGCTGCGGTCCGGGCGTCCAGGCGAAGACGAACGGCGCGTGGGACAGCGTCTGCACCACCTTGCCGTCGACCAGCAGGCTGGCCGAGCGCACGGCATGGTCGTCGCGACCCAGCGCCACGGGGTGCACCGTCTCACCGGTGCGCACCGTGAGGCCCTCGCCGGGGTCGACCAGCGCCGCCGTCGGGGCAGCGTCGGCGACCTCGCCCGGACCGGTCGGGATCCCGCCCGGCAGGGTCGACTGGCGCTGCTGGACGCTCACCGATCCGGAGCCCGAGACGGCCTCGAGCCCGGTAGCCGGGTCCGCGGGGCCTCCGGCCACGGGCGTGCCGGTGCCGACGTAGCTCGTGCGGAGCACGAACGGCGCGTCGGTACGGGGCGCGGACAGGTCCGCGGTGCCGTTGTAGACCGCCCACCCGTTGCCGGTGAGGACGCTCGACTCCGCCAGGAGCGCACCCTCGGTGCCGGCGTCCGCGAGCAGGATGCCGTAGGACCGGGTCGGGTCGGGCCGGAAGTAGTTGCCCGTGATCCGGCTGCCCTTGACGAAGCCCTGCATGCCACCGGTGAACTTCACCCCGGTCTGCGCGAACGTGCCCCCGGGGCTGCCCGTGACGGCGGTGTCGACGACGTAGCCGTTCTGGATGATCCCGGTGCGGGCGGTGTTCGCCGGTGCTCCGTCGGTGCCCTTGGCGCCGTCGAAGAGGATGCCGCCGGACTGGTAGCCGGTCACGAGGCTGTCGGCTACGGTCACCTCGGACTCGACGCTGCCGGGTCCGGCGCCCTGGACGATGCCGGTCTTGACCACACCCCATCCGTGCGGGTGCTCAGCCAGCTGGCCGGCGTCGGTGGCCCGCCGCAGCGGGCCGACCTTGCTCTGCGAGATCCGGCCGGCAGCGCCGAAGAAGGCGATGCCCGCCTCGGCCCAGGTGTCGCCGGAGGTGACGGACACGCCGGAGATGTCCACGAAGAGCTCGTTGGTGTCGGTGGAGCCCAGGGACTGCCGCGAGACGGTGATGACGTTGCCGCCGCCGTCACGCAGGTACGGCGTCAGCCCGGCCAGGTCGTCGATGGACGGGTCCGGCTTGATGGTGACCTTGTCGGCGCCGGCTCCCTTGAGCTTCAACGGCTTGGTGATGGTCAGGCCGTTCCTCGCTCCCGTGGCGACCGGGTTTCCGGGCGCCGAGATCGGCGTCGACGACTCCTCGTAGGTGCCCTCGCAGATCACGATGGTGTCCCACGGCGAGGCGAAGTCGACGGCGGTCTGGATCGAGGTGTAGTTGGCGTCGGGGCACTGGACGCGGTCGTCGTCGACCACCCAGGTGGTGCTCGCTCCGGCCTGGCCGACCGTGTCGACGATCGACACGTTGCCACGGGTGTTGTCGGTCTCGGCGAGGAAGTCGGCGGGGTCGGGACCGGTGGCCGGCGGGCCGTGACCGGCGCCCTGGTCGATGTCGGTGCCGTCGGAGAGCACCAGCGGGCTGCTCGTCGCGGCCTCCTGGAACCGGACGTCGGCGACCTGGACCGAGCCGGACTGGGGCAGTCCGGCACCGCCGAAGCGCAGCTCGAGGGTGTCGATCGCGGTCAGGTCCACGCCCTGGGCCGCGAACTCGGTGAGCGGGACCCGGATCTGGTCGAGCACGGTGTGGGTCCGCGAGGTCTGAGTGCCCGTCGACATGTGCAGGGCGTTGCCCCAGCGCGGGTCGCCGGCGTTCACCACGCCCTCGTGGCCGGCCCGGTCGACCACCGCGATCTGGAAGTCCTGGCTGGTGGCGGCCGGGTCGTAGGTCCGCTCGACGGAGTCGGCGCCGGGGTTGCGGGCGTCGAAGAAGTTGACGTCGGCACCCATGGCCAGCGCCTTGAGCCCGCTGACGTCGCCGGAGGCTGCCGGGATGTCGGCGGTCAGGACGGCGTCGCTGCTCGGCTCCCACGCCAGCGCCAGCTGACGGCCGTAGGAGTGGTTGACCGGAGCGTTCTCCCGCGTCGCGTTCTGGCCGCCGAGCGCGGCCTTCCCCGGCAGCGGGCAGGCCTTGGCGGCCGTGGGCTGCGTGCCCTTGCCGAGCTGTGCGGGAGCGAAGTCGTCCGGCTCGGGGTTGCACCAGTCGTAGCCGCCTGCGGTCGCCTTCGGACGCGGTGAGACACCGCCGTCGGCCGGGTAGGGGTTGGCGAACCCGGTCCCGCTCAGCGAGCCGCCGAGTGCGTTGAGGCCGAGCGGGTTGGTGATCTCGGGCCGGATCACGTCGATCCGCTCGCTGGCCGCGGGGAAGTAGCTGGTCGAGACCCGCTCGGCGCAGGCGATCCGCGTGCCTGACGTGCTCGTCGGGCAGGCGGAGGCCGGGATCTGCTCGTGGGTCGCGGTGTCCGACAGTTCCCCGGTGAGGTACGGGTCGAAGGCGCCCTCACCACCGACGTAGCGACGGAAGAAGGCACTCATCGTGGCGAGGCCGATCTTCTCCTGGTCTCCCATCCGGGCCGGGTCGCCGGAGATCTTGGTGTTGACCAGCGGGTTGTAGGTGTCGGAGTTGTCGACGACGTACGACCACGGGTCGTAGCTCGCCGCCCCGCTGAGCCGCAGGTTGTTCGGCTGCACGTTGGCGCCGTTGGTCGGCTCGGAGTTGCCGCAGGCGGCGTCGGCGACGTTGCCGCCGTCCTGGCCGTCGGCGAACCAGACGGTGTTGTACCAGTTGTGGATCGCGCCGAGCTGCGAGGACTGGATGCGCGGGAACGGGTCGTCGGCGTTGACGTACTGGCTGCGCTCGAAGAAGCGCGCGCCCTGCAGGTTGGAGACGTCGCCGTCGCACCACGGCAGGATGGACATGTACGGCGTGCCGTAGGGAGCCTTGCGCTCGTAGTCGACCGGTGCCAGCGAGATCACGCCGCGCAACGGGTAGCGCGGGCCGTCGGTCCGGATCCGGTTGTAGTCGATGAAGCTGGTGACGGCGTCACCGCCGCGGGAGTGACCCATCAACCCGATCCGGGTCATGTCGAGCCGCCCGGCCAGCGTGTCGCCGATCGTGCTGTGCGCATCGACGGGGAGACCACCGGGCTCGTTGGCCGCCGCCAGGGCGTCGAGCGTGGCGGCGATCAGCTTCCTGCGCTGGTGCATGCCCTTCCCCTTGGGGCCGTCCTGGCGCATCATCATCTGGTCCTGCGAGACCGAGAAGGTGGTGTAGCCCCAGGTCGCCAGGTTCTCGCCGAGGTAGGCGTAGCCGGCCTCGTTGCGCTTGAACTGGGCGCACGACGCCGTGGTCGTGTCCTGGCCGGTGTCACACGAGCCGTGGTTGCCGTGCACGAGCACCAGCACCGGTGAGGGCTCGGTCCGGTCCTGCGGGTAGTAGAGCGCACCGCGCACCTCGAGCTGCTCGGCGGCACTCGCCGTCCCTGCTGCCGGTGCCGATCCGTCGGAGGCAGGCTCCTGCAGGTCGACCAGGCCGAGCTTGGTCTCCTGGACGGTCGCGGGCGTGTAGCTGCCGCGGTCCAGCGGGTCGGGGAGCCCGGGCTGCGGCGCGGCGACCTGGGTCGGGGGTGCTGATGTCGCCGTGGCGGCGGGCACGCCGAGCGTGCTCACCGCCACCGCCAGTAGTACGAGCAGGCGCCCTCCGGGCGCGCTGATCACCTTCACGTTCTCTCCTGACTGATCGGGGGGACCCGAGAGAACGCGAGGCTAGGTAGTACATGTTTCAACGACGTGAAGGGACGATATCGGTGGACGACCACCAAACACGATGCGCCTGCGCGCCGCGCGAGCGGCGCCCGTGGGTCAGGCCGTGCGGACGGCCCGGATGATCTTGCGCCGCAGCACCACGCGGCGCCGTCCGTCCGGGCCGATCTGCACCCGGTCCAGCTCCCAGCCGCCGTGCTCGGCGCGCTCGACCAGCAGCGTGGCGACCATGGTGCGCGAGAACCCGCGGTCGAAGGTCACCCGGTCGAACTCCCACTCCACCCCGCGGCCGAGGCCGCGCATCATGCCGGGGCGGAGCAGGGACCGGGTCATCCCGCGCCCCCCGACACGTCGTCCAGGGCCGCCCGGATCTCCGGGGGCAGCACCTTCTCCTCCGAGCCGAGGGCGCCGGCGAGCTGTGCCGCCGTCCGGGCGCCGACCACCGGTGCCGTGACGCCGGGCGAGTCGCGCACCCAGACCAGCGCCACCTCGAGTGGCGTCCAGCCCAGGCCGTCGGCAGCGCGGGCGACCGCCTCGACGATGCCGCGGCTGTGGTCGTCGAGGTAGGCGTCGACGAAGCCCGCGAAGACGGGGGAGGCCGCGCGGGAGTCGGAGGGCGTGCCCGTGCGGTACTTGCCCGTCAGCACCCCGCGCCCCAGCGGGGACCACGGGAACATGCCCAGGCCGAGCGCCTCGACCGCCGGCAGCACCTCGCGCTCGACGCGGCGGTTGACCAGGGAGTACTCCATCTGGGTCGACACGATCCGGGCTCGCCCGGCCACCGACTCCTGCAGGGTCACCGCCCGCGCGGTCTGCCATCCGTTGAAGTTCGAGATGCCGACGTACGTCGCCCGGCCCGACGCGACCGCGTGGTCGAGGGTGCCCAGCGTCTCCTCGAGCGGGACCTCGTCACTCCAGATGTGGACCTGCCACAGGTCGACGTGGTCGGTGCCGAGCCGCTTGAGGGAGGTGTCGAGGCCGCGCAGCATCGCGCCGCGCGAGGTGTCGGTCACCCGCTCCGTGCCGCGCCGCCAGATCCCTGCCTTGGTGGCCAGCACGACCTCGTCGCGCCGTACGACGTCACCGAGGAGCGAGCCGAGCAGCGCCTCCGACCGGCCGTCGGTGTAGCCCGCGGCCGTGTCGATCGTCGTACCGCCAGCCTCGACGAACGCGGCCAGCTGGTCGCGCGCCTCGTGCTCGTCGGTGTCCTTGCCCCACGTCATCGTGCCGAGGGCGAGGCGCGACACCTGGAGGCCGCTGGCGCCGACGTACCGCTGCTGCATGGGGCACAACGTATCCGGCGAGCCGCGCGGGGCGCGTCGGGCACGCCGATGACGGACCTCATCGGGCACTGCCTAGGATGGCGCGTCGTGGCGGACTACCTGCAGGCAGTGTTCCTCGGCGTGCTCCAGGGACTCACCGAGTTCCTCCCGATCTCCAGCAGCGCACACCTGCGGATCTTCCCCGACCTGTTCGGCTGGGGCGACCCCGGTGCCGCGTTCACCGCGGTCATCCAGATCGGCACCGAGCTGGCCGTCCTCGTGTACTTCCGCAAGGACATCTGGCGCATCGCCCGGGCCTGGGTGCTGTCGCTGTTCAAGCCGGAGTACCGCGGCGCCCTCGACGCCCGGATGGGCTGGTACATCATCGTCGGCTCGCTGCCGATCGTGATCCTGGGCGTGCTGCTCAAGGACGTCATCGAGCGCGACTTCCGCAACCTGTGGATCATCGGCTGCACCCTCATCGTCCTCGGCCTGGTCCTCGGTCTCGCCGACCGGATCGGCCGCAACGAGAAGGTCATCAAGCAGATGCGGCTGCGCGACGCCGCGCTCATGGGCGGCGCCCAGGCCCTCGCCCTCGTCCCCGGCGTCTCCCGCTCCGGCGCGACCCTGTCCATGGGGCGCTTCCTCGGCTACGAGCGCGAGGCCGCCACCCGCTTCGCCTTCCTGCTCGCCATCCCCGCCGTCGTCGGCGCCGGCGTCTTCGAGCTCAAGGAGATCGGCAACGTCGGCGTCGCCCACGCCGGCGAGGCCGACTACGGCTGGGGCCCGACCGCGGTCGCGACGGTGATCTCGTTCGTCGTCGGCTACGCCGCCATCGCGTGGCTGCTGCGCTGGGTCAGCACGAAGTCCTACACGCCGTTCGTGGTCTACCGGGTCGTGCTCGGTGCTGCCGTGCTGGTGCTGCTCGGGACCGGTGCGCTGAGCGCCTGAGTCCGACCTGAGTCCGAGTGGTCTGACCAGTCGTCGATTGGGCACGAACCGCAGGCCCGCGGGCTCCGATGTTGCGGTTTGGGACCAAACCGCAACACCACGAGGCCCAGCACGAGGCCCAGATCGGGCTCAGAACCAACCCGCCTTCTTGAAGAAGATCCACAGCCCGGCCATCGTCGAGGCCATCAGCAGCAGCGCGAACGGGTACCCGAAGCTCCAGCTCAGCTCCGGCATGTGCTGGAAGTTCATGCCGTAGACCCCGGCGATCAGCGTCGGTACGACGACCAGCGCGGCGCCCGCGGAGATCTTGCGCATGTCGTCGTTCTGCTGCATCGCGATGCGGGAGACGTGCGCGTCGAAGGCGGAGGACAACAGGATGTCGAGGGTGTCGATCTCCTCGGCGGCCTGGGCGAGGTGGTCGCTGACGTCGCGGAAGAAGGGCGCCGCCTCGGCGTGGACGAGGTCGACGATGCCGGTGGCGAAGCGGCGCATCGGCTCGCGCAGGGGGAGCACCGCACGGCGTACCTCGGACAGCTCGCGCTTGAGGACGTAGATCCGGTCGCCGTCCTGGGTGCGCTTGTCGGAGAACACGGAGGTCTCGACCTCGTCGACGTCGGTCTGCAGCTCGGCCACGACCGCGGTGTAGCCGTCGACCACCGCGTCGCAGACGGCGTAGATGACCGCCGAGGGGCCGTGGTCGAGGACGGACTGCTTCTTCTCCAGGTCGTGCCGGGCGTCGCTGAGGGCCGAGCCGCGACCGTGGCGCACTGTGATCACGAAGTCCTCGCCGATGAACACGTTGATCTCGCCGGTCTCGACGGCGTCGTCCTCGTCGACGTACCACAGCGTCTTGAGGACCAGGAAGAGGTTGTTCTCGTAGCGCTCCAGCTTGGGCCGCTGGTGGGCGGAGACCGCGTCCTCGACGGCGAGCGGGTGCAGGTCGAAGGCGGTCGCGATCTCCCCGAGCTCGACGTGGCTGGGCTCGTAGAGCCCGACCCAGACGAAGTCGTTCTCGGCACTCGCCGCGGCCCGCAGGGCGGCGTAGTCGTGGAGGTGGCAGTCCACCGGGAGGCGGACACCGTGCCGGTAGACGGCGCTGTCGACGATCACGCACCAACGCTATGGCTAGGCTCCCCGGCATGGCCACCTTGCTGCTGGTCCGCCACGGCCGGACCACCGCGAACGCCTCCGGCGTCCTCGCGGGCCGTACGCCGGGGGTGCGGCTCGACGCCCTGGGCTCCGAGCAGGCGGCCCGGGCCGGTTCCCGGATCGGCGCGGTGCCGCTCGCGGCTCTGGTCACCAGTCCGCAGGAGCGCTGCAAGCAGACCGCCAAGGCGATCGCGGACGCCCAGCGCGACGGCGGGCGGGCCGCGACGCGGGCGGTCACCGAGAAGGCGCTCGCGGAGTGCGACTACGGCGAGTGGCAGGGCCGGCCGATCAAGGAGCTGGTCCGCGAGCCGTTGTGGCAGACCGTCCAGCGGCAGCCGTCCGCGGCGATCTTCCCGGGCGGCGAGTCGATGGTCGCGATGCAGCACCGCGCTGTGGCCGCCGTACGACGACTCGACGCCGCCGTGACCCGTGAGCACGGTCCGGACGCGGTCTGGGTGGCGGTCAGCCACGGCGACATCATCAAGTCGGTGCTCGCCGACGCGCTCGGCATGCACCTCGACCTGTTCCAGCGGATCGGCGTCGATCCCGCGTCGGTGTCGATCGTCCGGTACGCCCCGGACCGTCCCTACGTCCTCGCCAGCAACACACACGACGGCGACCTGTCCTGGCTCGCACCCAAGCCGGGCAAGCGCCGGCCCCGCGCCACCGCACGGACCACCTCCACGACCGCAGCCACCACCACCGGCGCCGTGATCGGCGGCGGCGCCGGCCCCGGGCGCCCGGACCACTAGGCTCGGAGCATGCCGATCGTCCACGGATTCGACCCGCCCGAGCGCTTCGTCGCCGGCACCGTCGGCGAGCCCGGCAGCCGCACCTTCTTCCTCCAGGCCCGGGCCGGCTCGCGGCTGGTCTCGGTGGCCCTGGAGAAGCAGCAGGTCGTCGCCCTCGCGGAGCGGATCGACGAGCTCCTCGACGAGGTGATCGCCGACGGCCGCGCGCAGGGCGTCGTCCCCGCGATGGCACCGTTCGGCCTGGCCGACGACCAGCCGCTGGAGCTGCCCATCGAGGAGGAGTTCCGCGCCGGCACCATGACCCTGTCGTGGGACCCCGACGACGAGCGCGTGGTCGTCGAGGTGTTCCCGGTCGGCGAGGAGCCGATCGAGCTCACCGACGGCGAGGACCCCGCGGAGCTCCTCCTGGTCCGGCTCGAGCCGGGACAGGCCCGGGCGTTCGTACGACGTGCCGAGCACGTCGTGGGCGCAGGGCGTCCGACATGCCCGTTCTGCGGCCAGCCGATCGACCCCGACGGCCACCTGTGCGTGCGCGCCAACGGGTTCCGGCGCCGCGAGCCCACCGAGCAGTGACCTGGCGGTGACCCGCTGGTGACCCTCGAGATCCGGGGCCGGATCATGCCGGCCTCCAACGCGACCTTCCTCGCCGAGCTCGACGGTCGCGAGGTCGTCTACAAGCCGGTCGCGGGGGAGCGTCCGCTGTGGGACTTCCCCGACGGCACCCTCGCCGACCGGGAGGTCAGCGCCTACCTGGTGTCCGAGGCCACCGGCTGGAACCTGGTCCCGCGCACGTGGTGGGGAGAGGGACCCCACGGCCCCGGCATGGTCCAGGAGTGGCAGCAGGTCGACCCCGACGACGACGCGGTCACCCTGGTCCGGGCGGGGGCGACGCCACCGGGCTGGCTCGAGGTGGTGGAGGGCCTCGACGAGCGGGACCACCCGGTGACCCTCGTCCACGAGGACTCCCTCGCGCTGCGCCGGCTCGCTGTCTTCGACGTGCTCGTCAACAACGCGGACCGCAAGGGCGGCCACGTGCTCGCGATGCCGGGAGGGCACCGGTACGGCGTCGACCACGGCGTCGCGTTCCACCACGAGAACAAGCTGCGCACCGTCCTGTGGGGCTGGGCCGGCCTGCCGTTGAGCGCCGAGGAGGTCGAGGTGGTCACCCTCGTGCTGGCGGCGATCCGCGGCGACCTCGGTGAGCGGCTGACCACCCACCTGGCCGAGCACGAGATCGGGGCGCTCGAGCGTCGTACCGAACGACTCCTCGCCGCGGAGGTGCTGCCCGGCCCCTCCGGGGGCTGGCCGGCGATCCCGTGGCCGCCGTTCTAGACGAGTCGATCCCCGGGGTGGCGCGGCCTGCCACCCCGTGGGGCCACTCGTCGAGTGCCAACCCCTAACATCGAGCCATGCGCGCATGGAACGCACCGGGCCTCCCGGAGCTCCCGGTCACCGGCCCCCAGGTCGTCCTCCACGACACCGCCACCGGCGGCAGGGTCGAGAGCCGGCCCGACGGGGTCGCGCGCCTCTACGTCTGCGGCATCACGCCGTACGACGCCACGCACATCGGGCACGCCAACACCTACGTCGCCTTCGACCTGCTCAACCGCGCCTGGCGCACGGCCGGCCACGACGTCCGCTACGTCCAGAACGTCACCGACGTCGACGACCCGCTGCTCGAGCGCGCCGACAAGGTCGGCGTCGACTGGGTCGAGCTGGCCGAGCGCGAGACCGAGCTGTTCCGCAAGGACATGGAGGCCCTGCGGGTCCTCCCGCCGGTCGCGTACGTCGGTGCGGTCGAGTCGATCCCGCTGGTGATCGACCTCATCGAGCGCCTCGACGCCGCCGGCTCGATCTACCGCGTCGACCAGGACCTCTACTTCTCCGTCGCGGCCGACCCGGCCTTCGGGGAGGAGTCCAACTACGACCGCGAGACCATGCTCCGCTTCTTCGCCGAGCGCGGCGGTGACCCGGACCGCGAGGGCAAGAAGGACCCGCTCGACTGCGTCGTGTGGCGCGGTGAGCGCGAGGGAGAGCCCTCGTGGGAGAGCCCGTGGGGTCTCGGCCGCCCCGGCTGGCACATCGAGTGCGCGGCCATCGCGCTGCAGCACCTCGGCGGCGCCTTCGAGGTCCAGGCCGGCGGCAGCGACCTGGTCTTCCCGCACCACGAGATGTGCGCCAGCCACGCGCAGGTCGCGACCGGCGAGCGGTTCGCAAAGGTCTACAGCCACGCCGGCATGGTCGCCTACGACGGCGAGAAGATGTCGAAGTCGCTCGGCAACCTCGTCTTCGTCTCCGCACTGCGCAACAGCGACATCGACCCGATGGCGATCCGGCTCGCGCTGCTGCGTCACCACTACCGCACCGACTGGGAGTGGACCGACGCCCACCTGTGGCAGGCCGTCGACGACGTCGCCGCCTGGCGGCGTGCCCTCGCCCTCGGTGCCGGCGCGCCGGCCGCGCCGGTGGTCGAGGAGATCCTCGCCGCCCTCGCCGACGACCTCGACGCGCCCCGCGCCACGGCCGCGGTCGACGCCTGGGTGCGCGCCACCCTCGGCACGGACGGACTCGCCGACACGAGCGACCCCGAGGCGGCCGTCGCCCTGCTGCCGGTGCTGGACGCCGCCCTCGGCCTCGCGCTGTAGCGGTCGCCGCGCCGTACGTCGTCCCTCACTCGGCTCGCAGCACCGGGATGCTGACACCGTGACGCTGGTCTGACCAGTCGACGATTGGGCAGAGACTGCAGCTCAGCGGCTCGAGTTGTTGCGGTTTGGGACCAAACCGCAACGCGACGCCGACCTCAGCGACCGGGCTACGACTCCTCGCCGCGCCGCTTGAGGTACCGCTCGAACTCCCGGGCGATCGCCTCACCCGACGCCTCGGGCAGGTCGGCGGTGTCGCGCGACTCCTCCAGCGAGCGGACGTAGTCGGCGATGTCCTCGTCCTCCTCGGCGAGCTCGTCGACGCCGCGCTCCCAGGCGCGCGCCTCGTCGGGGAGGTCACCGAGCGGCATGGGGCTCTCGAGCAGGTCCTCGAGCCGGGTGAGCAGCGCGAGCGTCGCCTTCGGGCAGGGCGGCTGGGCGACGTAGTGGGGGACGGCGGCCCAGTACGACACCGCCGGGATGTCGACCCGCGCGCAGGCGTCCTGCAGGACGCCGACGATCCCGGTCGGACCCTCGTAGGTCGACTGCTCGAGCACCAGGCGGTCCATCAGGTCGGCCTCGGTCGTGGACCCCGACACCGGGATCGGGCGGGTGTGCGGGCTGTCGGAGAGCAGCGCGCCGAGGGTCACGAACAGCTCGCAGCCGAGGTCGTCGATGGCGGCGAGGATCTCGGCGGTGAACTGGCGCCAGCGCATGTTGGGCTCGATGCCGCGGACCAGGATCACGTCGCGGTCCAGCTCCGGGGGAGAGGCGACGGCGATGTGGGTGCTCGGCCAGGTCAGCTTGCGGAAGCCGCTCTCGTCGATGCCCACGGTGGGCCGGTTGACCTGGAAGTCGTAGTAGTCGTCGGGGTCGATGGCTGCCACGACCCGCGCGTCCCACGCCTTCATCAGGTGGTCCACGACCGCGGTCGCGGACTCGGCGGCGTCGTTCCATCCCTCGAACGCTGCGATCACCACGGGCCGGACCAGCTCGGGGACCGTCTCGATCTCCATCACTCGACCAGCCTAGTCAGCGAACCCGGGTAACATCGGGACCAGCCGAGAGGCGTTGCAACGGGCCGTCACCCATCGACGGCCCGCCACGCTCGGCCGATGAACCAAGGACGCCTTCCGTACAGGAAGGATGGGACATGTCCGAGACCGCGGGTCACGACGCCACGACCCCCCAGTGGCGGCCCGACGCGACCGAGGAGCTCACGCGGCTGCTCCATGAGCGCATCGTCATCCTCGACGGCGCGATGGGGACCGCGATCCAGCGCGACCGGCCCGACGAGGCCGGCTACCGCGGGGAGCGCTTCGCAAGTCGCGAGGAGTGGCCGAGCGACCTGATCGGCAACAACGACCTGTTGTCGATCACGCAGCCGGACATCATCGGCGGCATCCACCGCGAGTACCTCGACGCCGGCGCCGACATCGTCGAGACCAACACGTTCAACTCCAACGCCGTCTCGCTCGCCGACTACGGCATGGAGTCGCTGGCCTACGAGCTCAACCTCGAGTCCGCCCGCCTGGCACGCCGCATCGCCGACGAGGTGGCCGCCACGACCGGGCGCCCGCGGTACGTCGCCGGCGCGCTCGGTCCCACGACCCGCACCGCGTCGATCAGCCCCGACGTCAACGACCCGGGCGCGCGCAACGTGTCCTACGAGCAGCTCGTCGACGCCTACCTCGAGGCTGCCCGCGGCCTGGTCTACGGCGGCTCCGACCTGCTGTTCATCGAGACGATCTTCGACACGCTCAACGCGAAGGCCGCGATCTTCGCCGTGGAGACGCTCTTCGAGCAGGCCGGCCGCCGCTGGCCGGTCGTCATCTCCGGCACCATCACCGACGCCTCCGGCCGGACACTGTCCGGCCAGGTCACCGAGGCGTTCTGGGACTCGGTCCGCCATGCCCAGCCGCTGGCCGTCGGTCTCAACTGCGCGCTCGGCGCCAAGGAGATGCGGCCCTACATCGCCGAGCTGTCGCGGCTCGCCGACTCGTTCGTGTCGGCGTACCCCAACGCCGGTCTGCCCAACGCCTTCGGTGAGTACGACGAGGCCCCGGCCGACACCGCAGCCGTCCTCGTCGAGTTCGCCGAGGCCGGCTTCCTCAACATCGTGGGTGGCTGCTGCGGCACCACGCCGGACCACATCGCCGAGATCGCGCGCCGGATGGAGGGCCGTGCGGTCCGCCAGCCGGTGACCAACGAGCCCGCGATGCGTCTGTCCGGCCTGGAGCCGTTCACGATCACCGACGAGAGCCTGTTCGTGAACGTCGGTGAGCGCACCAACATCACCGGCTCCGCGCGCTTCCGCAACCTGATCAAGGACGGCGACTACGACACCGCCCTGTCGGTCGCCGCGCAGCAGGTCGAGGCCGGCGCACAGGTCATCGACATCAACATGGACGAGGGCATGATCGACGGCGTCGCGGCCATGGACCGCTTCGTCAAGCTGATCGCCAGCGAGCCCGACATCAGCCGCGTGCCGCTGATGATCGACTCCTCCAAGTGGGAGGTCATCGAGGCCGGCCTGCGCTGCGTCCAGGGCAAGCCGATCGTCAACTCGATCTCCATGAAGGAGGGCGAGGAGAAGTTCGTCGAGCAGGCCAACCTGTGCAAGAAGTACGGCGCGGCCGCGGTCGTGATGGCCTTCGACGAGGACGGCCAGGCCGACAACCTCGAGCGCCGCAAGGCGATCTGCGAGCGTGCCTACCGGATCCTCGTCGACCAGGTGGGCTTCCCGGCCGAGGACATCATCTTCGACCCCAACGTGTTCGCCGTGGCGACGGGGATCGAGGAGCACGCGACGTACGGGCTGGACTTCATCGAGGCCACCCGCTGGATCAAGCAGAACCTGCCCGGTGCCAAGGTGTCCGGCGGCATCTCGAACGTCTCCTTCAGCTTCCGGGGCAACAACCCGGTGCGCGAGGCGATCCACGCGGTGTTCCTGTTCCACGCCATCGAGGCGGGCCTCGACATGGGCATCGTCAACGCGGGCGCGCTGGTGCCCTACAGCGAGATCGACCCCGAGCTTCGCGACGCGATCGAGGACGTCGTCCTCAACCGGACCGACGACTCGCTGGCAGCCACCGAGCGGCTGCTCGAGCTCGCCGAGGCCCACCGCGGCACGGGCGAGAAGGTCGAGGCCGCCGCGGAGGAGTGGCGCTCGCTGCCCGTGGGCGAGCGGATCACCCATGCCCTGGTCAAGGGCATCGACGGCTTCGTCGAGGGCGACACCGAGGAGCTGCGTCAGGAGATCGCCTCCCGCGGCGGCCGCCCGATCGAGGTGATCGAGGGTCCCCTGATGGACGGGATGAACGTCGTCGGTGACCTGTTCGGCGCCGGCAAGATGTTCCTGCCGCAGGTCGTGAAGTCGGCGCGCGTGATGAAGAAGGCCGTGGCCTACCTGATCCCCTTCATCGAGGAGGAGAAGGCCAACAACCCCGAGCTGGCCAACAGCAAGGACACCAACGGCACGATCGTGCTCGCGACGGTCAAGGGCGACGTCCACGACATCGGCAAGAACATCGTCGGGGTCGTGCTGTCGTGCAACAACTACGAGGTCATCGACCTGGGCGTGATGGTGCCGGCCCAGAAGATCCTGGACACGGCCAAGGAGGTCGGCGCCGACATCATCGGCCTGTCCGGCCTGATCACGCCCAGCCTCGACGAGATGGTCGGCTTCGCGACCGAGATGCAGCGCCTCGGCCTCGACATCCCGCTGCTCATCGGTGGGGCGACGACCTCGCGCGCGCACACCGCGGTGAAGATCGACCGGAAGTACGACGGCCCGGTGGTCTGGGTCAAGGACGCCTCCCGGTCCGTCCCGACGGCCGCCGCCCTGCTCGACGACAAGCAGCGCCCCGCGCTGCTCGAGGCGACCCAGGCCGACTACGACGCGCTGCGCGCCCGCCACTCGCAGAAGTCCGAGCGTCCCCAGCTGTCGTTCGCGGCGGCGCAGGACAACAGGTCGCCGGTCGACTGGGACGGCTACGCTCCGCCGCAGCCGCGCAGCCCGGGAGTCCATGTCCTCGCCGACTACGACCTCACCGAGCTGCGCGACTACATCGACTGGCAGCCGTTCTTCAACGCCTGGGAGATGAAGGGCAAGTTCCCCGACATCCTCAACAGCCCCACCCACGGCGAGGCCGCGCGCAGGCTGTACGACGACGCGCAGGTCATGCTCGACAAGCTGGTCGCCGAGAAGTGGCTGACGGCCAACGGCGTCTACGGCCTGTTCCCTGCCGCGAGCAACGGCGAGGACGTCCTGGTCTACGAGGACGACTCGCGGGCGGCGGTCCGGGCGACGTTGCACCAGCTGCGCCAGCAGGGCCAGCACCGGGAGGGCGTCCCGAACCGCTCGCTCGCCGACTACGTCGCCCCGATCGGGAGCGACCTCGCCGGCGGCGGCGACTGGGTCGGCGCGTTCGCGGTCACCGCCGGCATCGGCACCACCGAGCGGATCATGGAGTTCAAGGCCGAGCACGACGACTACTCCGCCATCCTGCTCGAGGCGCTCGCCGACCGGCTCGCCGAGGCGTTCGCCGAGCGCCTGCACCAGCGGGTGCGCACCGAGTTCTGGGCGCACGTTCCGCAGGAGCAGCTGAGCAACGAGGACCTGATCGCCGAGAAGTACACCGGCATCCGGCCCGCCCCCGGCTACCCGGCCTGCCCGGACCACACCGAGAAGCGCACCATCTGGGAGCTCCTCGACGTCCGGGCCAACACCGGCATCGAGCTCACCGAGTCGATGGCGATGTGGCCCGGAGCGTCCGTCTCCGGCATCTATTACAGCCATCCCGACGCCCAGTACTTCGTGGTCGGGCGGCTGGGCCGCGACCAGGTCGCGGACTACGCCGAGCGCAAGGGCTGGACGGTCCAGGAGGCGGAGCGCTGGCTCTCGCCGAACCTCGGCTACGACCCGGAGGACTGAGCGGCTGAGCGGCCGGGGTCAGGGCGTCAGGAACCGAACCGCGCCCTGATCCCTGCGGTGAGCCACTGCTCACTCGTCCCGACGGCGCAGAGCCACGACAGGGACGCCCGCGGACCGTCGGGACCGCCATGACACGATGCGGTCGTGAAGCCTGCGGCAGTCCTGTGGGACATGGACGGAACCCTGGTCGACACCGAGCCGTACTGGATGGCCACCGAGCAGGCCATCGCCGAGCGGTACGGCGGCACCTGGACCCACCAGGACGCGATGCATCTGGTCGGCAACGAGCTGATCGTGTCGGGGGAGTACATCAAGACCAAGCTGGGCCTCGCGCAGTCCGCCGAGGAGGTCGTCGAGATGCTGCTCGACGGCGTCGTTGCCCAGGTCCGCCACGCGGTGCCGTGGTGCCCGGGCGCGCGGGAGCTGCTGCTCGCCCTGCACGACGCGGACGTGCCGTGCGCGCTGGTGACCATGTCCTACCAGCGCTTCGTCGCGCCGATCCTCGAACACCTGCCGCCCGAGATGTTCCGGGTGATCGTCACCGGCGACATGGTCGACAACGGCAAGCCCCACCCCGAGGCCTACCTCACCGCGGCCGCCGCGCTCGGCGTCGACCCGGCCGAGTGCGTCGCCGTCGAGGACTCGCCGACCGGCGCCACCTCGGCCGCGGCAGCGGGCTGCCGGGTCCTCGTCGTCCCCAACCACGTGCCGGTCCCACCCGGCCCGGGTCGCGTCTTCCGCGACACCCTCGAGGGGATCACCCCGACGCAGCTGGGCTCGCTGCTCCGGGACTGATCGGCTCCGGCTGCACCGGCTGCATCGGCTGCACCGGGTACGGCGGCGGCGTGCCGCCGTACGCCGGGCAGAGCGCCTGGTGGGCGCACCACCGGCAGCCGGCGCCCTTGCGCGCCTCGAACGCCCGGCGCTCGGTCGCGGCCCGGACCGCGTCCCAGACCGCCAGCACCTTGCGCTCGGTGGCGAGCAGGTCGCTCTCGTCGGGCTCGTAGCGCAGCACCTCGCTGTTGCCGAGGTAGACCAGCTGCAGCATCTTCGGGACGACACCGCGCATCCGCCACAGGACGAGGGCGTAGAACTTGAGCTGGAAGAGGGCCTTGCCCTCGAACATCTCGTCCGGCGAGGGGCCCGTCTTGTAGTCCACCACGCGGATCGCGCCGTCGGGCGCGACGTCCACCCGGTCGATCACCCCGCGCAGCAGCAGCCGGGCGTCGGTGAGCGTCTCGACGTACAGCTCCCGCTCGGCCGGCTCGAGCCGGGTCGGGTCCTCGAGATCGAAGTACTTCGCCAGCGTGTCGTGACAGGAGGCCAGCCACTCCGCGATCTCCGGGCCGTCCTGCGGGAACATCGCGACGACGGCCGGCTCGATCTCCTGCAGCCCCTCCCAGGCGGGGACGATCATCCGGTCGGCCTGCTCCGGGGTGCGGTCACCGGCCGGAAGGTCGAAGAGCTGCTCGAGGACCCGGTGGACCACTGTGCCGCGCACGGCGGCAGGCGAGGCGGGCTCGGGGAGCCGGTCGATGCTGCGGAACCGGTAGAGCAGCGGGCAGTTGAGGAAGTCGCCCACGCGCGAGGGCGACAACGCACCCAGCACCGC
Source organism: Nocardioides daeguensis (assembly GCF_019192965.1). GTDB lineage: Bacteria > Actinomycetota > Actinomycetes > Propionibacteriales > Nocardioidaceae > Nocardioides > Nocardioides daeguensis. Next base: position 14,896 of record NZ_JAHTKU010000007.1, on the reverse strand, counting down.
GACACCGTCGACGCGGGTCCCTCCCCGCTCCGAGGGATCCGCCGGCTCGATGCCGGCCGCTGCTGGTGTCGCCGTCATGCGATCGACAGTAGGGCAGCCCTCCGACACCCGCCGGAGCCGTCCGGCAGCCGGTTCCCGGATAGCCTCGTCATGTGTCGACAAGTCAGCGATCCGCCCGGGGGCGGGCCTCCGTGCCGCGGGGCATGTTCCGGATCGGCCGGATCGCCGGCAGCGACGTGCTCGTCTCCAGCTCCTGGTTCCTCATCGCCGCGCTGATCGCGATCGTGATGAGCCCCCGCGTCGAGCAGGTCCAGCCCGGCCTCGGGGCGTGGACGTACGTCGTCGGCGTCGCCTTCGCGATCGCGCTCTACCTCGCCGTCCTGCTGCACGAGGCGTCGCACGCTGTCGTGGCCCGTAGGTTCGGGTTCACGGTGCACTCGATCACGCTGCACTTCCTCGGCGGCGCGACCTCGATCGAGGGCGAGGCCCGTCGGCCCCGTCAGGAGTTCTGGATCGCCGTCGTCGGGCCGATCACCTCGATCGCGGTCGGCGCGGCTGCGCTGGCCGCGTGGTTCGTCACGCCCGAGGGGCTGCTGCGCCTGGTGATCGAGGGACTCGCCGGCGCGAACCTGATGATCGGCGTCCTCAACCTCGTCCCCGGGCTCCCGCTCGACGGCGGCCGGGTCCTCAAGGCGGGCGTGTGGGCCATGACCGGCCGGGTCCACACCGGCACGGCGGTCGCCGCCTGGACCGGCCGCGGCACCGCCGTCCTCGTCGCGGTCTGGGCCCTGTGGTCCTCGCGGGACGGTTCGCTGGTCAACCCGTTCGTCCTCCTGATCGTCGCCCTCTTCTTGTGGTCGGGAGCCAGCCAGGCCCTCGCGGTCGCCGGGCTCACCCGTCAGTTCTCAGCGGTGGTCGCCAGCGACCTGGCCCGCCGGGCGCTGACCGTCCCGGACGACCTCCCGCTCGCCGAGGCGATGCGCCAGGCCCGCGAGTCCGGTGCGGGCAGCATCGTCACCGCCACCGCCGATGGCCGCCCGGTGGGCGTCGTGGACGAGACCGCAGCGCGCGCCGTACCCGCGGACCGGGCGCCGTGGGTCGCCGTCTCGACGGTCGCCCGCACCCTCGAACCGGGCCTGACCCTGCCCGTTCGGATCACCGGCGCCGCGCTGCTCGACAAGGTCCGGTCGACCCCGGCGTCGGAGTACGTCCTCCTCGACGACGACGGCCGCGTGTACGGCGTCCTCGCGGCGACCGACCTGATCCGCGCCGTCCGACGGTGAACCGGTAGATTGCGCCGGTGACCGATGCGCCCCACAGCCCCGCCGGCGACGTTGCCCCCGAAGCCTGGTCCGGCGTCCACCGCGGCCCCCTGCGTGCAGGCGAGTGGGTCCGGCTGGTCGACGGCAAGGGCCGCAAGCACAACTTCGAGCTCGTCCCCGGCAAGCGGTTCTTCTCCAACAAGGGCCACCTCGAGCACGACGACCTGATCGGCCGCGAGGAGGGCTTCGCGGTCACCTCCTCCGTCGGCGGCGAGTACCTCGTGTTCCGCCCGCTGCTCTCCGAGTTCGTCGTGTCGATGCCGCGCGGCGCCGCGGTCGTCTACCCCAAGGACTCCGCCCAGATCGTGGCGATGGCCGACATCTTCCCGGGCGCCCACGTGGTCGAGGCCGGCGTCGGCTCCGGCGCGCTCACCTGCTCGCTGCTGCGTGCCGTCGGGCCCTACGGCCGCGTGTCGTCGTACGAGCGCCGGGAGGAGTTCGCCGACGTCGCCCGCCGCAACGTGACCCAGTTCTTCGGCGGCGACCACCCGGCCTGGAAGCTCACCCTGGGCGACTTGGCCGAGGCGCTGCCCGCGTCGGGGGAGCGGTGCGACCGGATCATCCTCGACATGTTGGCGCCGTGGGACTGCCTCGACGCCGCCGCCGACGCGCTCCTGCCCGGCGGCATCGTGTGCGCCTACGTCGCCACGACCACCCAGCTCTCCAAGTTCGTCGAGGCCGTGCGGGTCCACGGCGGCTTCACCGAGCCCGCTCCCTGGGAGTCGCTCGTCCGCGACTGGCACGTCGAGGGCCTCGCTGTCCGCCCCGGCCACAAGATGATCGGCCACACGGCCTTCCTCGTCACCGCCCGCCGGATGGCTCCCGGTGAGCGCGCGCCGCTCAAGAAGCGCCGTCCCGCCCCCGGCGCCTACGGCCCCGACTACACCGGTCCGCGCCCGCCCGGCGTCCCCGAGATGCCCGCGGAGGACTGACCGGTCGCAGGTCCGGCCGGCTCCGGTGCGGCTCCCGGAGGTTGCGGTTTGGTCCCAAACCGCAACAATTCCCAACCGAAACATGGTGTTTGTGCCCAAAGGGCGTTAATCACTTCCTTGTAACACCGGCCCGAGTAATGTCGGATCAAGGAGGTGTGCCATGACGAGCATGGGTGAAGGCACGACGGGCGGACACCGCTCCCCGAGCCGTGAGGAGCTCGAGGACCAGGTCCGCTACCTCGAGGAGGAGGTCGGCCACCTGCGCCGGCGGCTGGTCGACAGCCCGACCGGTGCGGCCCGTTCGCTCGAGGCCCGGCTCGCCGAGGCCCAACGGTCGCTGGCCGCCGTGACGGCTCAGAACGAGCGCCTCGCCGGGACGCTGCGTGACGCCCGCGACCAGATTCTCAAGCTCAAGGAGGAGGTCGACCGGCTCGCCCAGCCGCCCGCCGGCTTCGGCACCTTCTTGCAGCGCAACGAGGACGACACGGTCGACGTGTTCACCGGCGGGCGCAAGCTGCGAGTGACGGCGAGCCCGACCATCGACCTCGACGCGCTCCGGCGGGGGCAGGAGGTCATGCTCAACGAGTCCCTCAACGTCGTCGCCGCGTTCGACTACGAGACGGTCGGCGAGGTGGTCATGCTCAAGGAGATCCTCGCCGACGGCGAGCGCGTCCTGGTCATCGCGAACGCCGACGAGGAACGCGTGGTGCGGATGGCCGAGCCGCTGCTCACCGAGACCCTGCGGGCCGGCGACTCGCTGCTGCTCGACTCCCGCGCCGGCTACGTCTACGAGAAGGTCCCGAAGTCCGAGGTCGAGGAGCTGGTCCTCGAAGAGGTCCCGGACATCACCTACGACACCATCGGCGGCCTCGGCAGCCAGATCGAGGCGATCCAGGACGCCGTCGAGCTGCCGTACCTCTACCCGGAGCTGTTCGCCGAGCACGAGCTCAAGCCGCCGAAGGGCATCCTGCTCTACGGCCCTCCGGGCTGCGGCAAGACGCTCATCGCGAAGGCGGTCGCCAACTCGCTGGCCAAGAAGGTCGCCGCGAAGACCGGCCAGGAGGGGAAGTCGTACTTCCTCAACATCAAGGGCCCCGAGCTGCTCAACAAGTACGTCGGCGAGACCGAGCGCCACATCCGGCTGGTCTTCCAGCGGGCACGGGAGAAGGCCAGCACCGGTACGCCGGTCATCGTCTTCTTCGACGAGATGGACTCCTTGTTCCGCACCCGCGGCTCGGGGGTCTCCTCCGACGTCGAGAACACCATCGTCCCGCAGCTGCTCAGCGAGATCGACGGCGTCGAGCTGCTCGAGAACGTCCTGGTCATCGGCGCCTCCAACCGCGAGGACATGATCGACCCCGCGATCCTGCGGCCCGGCCGGCTCGACGTGAAGATCAAGATCGAGCGCCCGGACGCCGAGTCGGCGCGCGACATCTTCAGCAAGTACCTCACGCAGAACCTGCCGCTGCACGCCGAGGATCTCGCCGAGTTCAACGGCGACCGCAAGGCGACCGTCGGCGGCATGATCCGGGCGACCGTGGAGCGGATGTACTCCGAGACCGAGGAGAACCGCTTCCTCGAGGTCACCTATGCGAACGGCGACAAGGAAGTCCTCTACTTCAAGGACTTCAACTCCGGCGCCATGATCCAGAACATCGTCGACCGTGCGAAGAAGATGGCCATCAAGGACTTCCTCGACCACGACCAGAAGGGCCTGCGGGTGTCCCACCTCCTCCAGGCCTGTGTCGACGAGTTCAAGGAGAACGAGGACCTGCCCAACACGACCAACCCCGACGACTGGGCGCGGATCTCCGGCAAGAAGGGCGAGCGGATCGTGTTCATCCGCACGCTCATCACCGGCAAGCAGGGCACCGAGCCGGGCCGCTCGATCGACACGGTCAACGACACGGGCCAGTACCTGTAGGACCGCCTTGGCCCGCTCGCCTAGGGTGGGGCCCGTCCCCGTCCGCATCACTTCCTGAGGAGCCCCCCATGAAGAAGCTCATCATCGTCGCCCTCGTCGCGCTCGGCGTCACCGCCGCCGTCAAGGTCGCGAAGAGCCGCTGACGTTCCGACGGGCCGGGCCTGCGGGCCCGGTCCGTCGTGTCAGTCCTGGCGCAAGAAGCACGCGCGCAGGACGTGGAACACCCCGTAGCAGCCGAGGCCCGCTACGAGGAGAAGCATCAGTGCCGGGCCGTAGGGCTCGTCCCGGAACCGGACGATGGCTTGGTCGAGCCCGCCCGACTTCTCCGGATCGTGGGTCACCGCGCTCCATACGAACATCCCGGCCAGGACCAAGAACGCCACGCCGCGGGTCACGAAGCCCACGCGAGCGAGCACGGTCACCACGTCCCCGAGCGCACCCGCGCGGGCGCGTGGCTCGACGCCGCGCCGCCACTTGTCGGACACCGCGTGCGCGATGCTGAACACGCCCACGCCGGCGATCCCGAGGCCGATCAGCGCGACGATCACGGGGCCGGCGCTCCATCCCATCAGGCGGCCCGTCACCCCGCCGCCCCCCGAGTCGCCCTGGCCGCTCGCCTCCCGGACTGCCAGTACCGCGAGCACCGCGAACACCATGCCGCGCCCGGCGGACGCCGCTCGCGCTCCCCAACGGTGCAGGCCGTCCTGCTCCCGGTGACCGCCGATCGCCTGGCCGACCTCCCAGACGACGAGACCGCTCAGGCCGATCGCGGTCAGCCACAGCACGACGGCCCCCATCGGCTGCTCCCGCACCTGGCGCAGCGCACCCTGCCCCGACGCCGAGCCCTCGGGGCTGCGGAGCGCCAGGTGGGCGGCCAGCCAGGCGACGATCACGTAGACGACGCCGTACGCCGCCATGCCGGCCCGGGCCACCCCGGTGACGGCCGGGTGGTCGCGCGTCTCCCGCGCCGCCTGCTCCGCCTCCTGCTGCACCAGAGCCCCCTCACCCCGTGCCTGTCCGCTACCCGAACCGCCGCCCGTCATCCCACCGCAGCGCCGGCCGCGCACCGTAGGCTTGACGCATGAGCGTGCGCCGCGTGATGGGCACCGAGGTCGAGTACGGCATCTCGGTCCAGGGCCAGCCGACCGCCAACCCGATGGTGGCATCGTCGCAGGTCGTCAACGCCTACGCGTCGGCCACCGTCCGCGCCCGCCGGGCGCGTTGGGACTTCGAGGAGGAGTCTCCGCTGCGCGACGCCCGCGGCTTCGACATGTCGCGGCAGATCGCAGACCCCACCCAGCTCACCGACGAGGACCTCGGCCTCGCCAACGTCATCCTCACCAACGGTGCCCGGCTCTACGTCGACCACGCCCACCCGGAGTACTCCACGCCCGAGGTGGTCACCCCGCTCGACGTCGTCCGGTGGGACAAGGCGGGGGAGCAGGTGATGCTCGACGCCGCCCGCCGCGCGCAGCAGCTGCCCGGCAACCCGGCGATCGTGCTCTACAAGAACAACACCGACAACAAGGGTGCGTCGTACGGCGCGCACGAGAACTACCTGATGCGCCGGTCCACGCCCTTCGGCGACATCGTCCGCCACCTCACGCCGTTCTTCGTCAGCCGTCAGGTCTTCTGCGGTGCCGGCCGCGTGGGCAAGGGCCAGGACGGACGCGACCACGGCTTCCAGATCAGCCAGCGTGCCGACTTCTTCGAGGTCGAGGTCGGTCTCGAGACCACGCTGAAGCGGCCGATCATCAACACCCGCGACGAGCCCCACGCCGACCCGGAGCGCTACCGGCGGCTGCACGTCATCATCGGGGACGCCAACCTCTCCGAGATCGCGACGTACCTCAAGGTCGGCACCACCTCGTTGGTCCTCGCCATGATCGAGGACCGTTTCATCACGCGCGACCTCACCGTCGACACCCCGGTCGCCTCGCTGCGCGCCGTCTCCCACGACCCGTCGCTCCGAACGACCCTCACCCTGGCCGACGGTCGCAAGCTCACCGGCGTCCAGCTCCAGCTGGAGTTCCTCGACCTGGCGAAGAAGTACGTCGAGGACCGCTACGGCGCGGACGCGGACCCCCAGACGGTCGACGTACTCACCCGCTGGGAGGACGTGCTCGGCCACCTCGAGGCCGACCCGATGTCGTTGGCCGACCAGCTCGACTGGGTGGCCAAGCTCAAGCTGATCGAGCAGTACCGCTCGCGCGACGGCCTCGCCTGGGACGACGCGAAGCTGCAGCTGATCGACTACCAGTACTCCGACATCCGTCCGGAGAAGGGTCTCTACCACCGCCTCGTCGGCGCCGGCCGGATCCAGCGGCTGCTCACCGACGACGAGGTCGAGCTCGCCATGACCAACCCGCCGGAGCAGACCCGTGCCTACTTCCGGGGCCGCTGCCTGGAGAAGTACGCCCCCGACATCGCCGCGGCGTCCTGGGACTCGGTCATCTTCGACCTGCCCGGACGCGAGTCGCTCCAGCGGGTCCCGACGATCGATCCGCTGCGCGGCAGCAAGGCCCACGTCGGCGAGCTCATCGATCGGTGTTCCACCGCTGAGGAGTTGGTCCGCGCGCTCAGCCGCTGACTGGCTAGGCTGGCGTCATGGCCCAGGACCAGAAGCAGCCGCGCAAGTCCGACGAGACCGAGGAGACGACCGAGGTCGCCCCCGAGTCCGCCGTGGCCGAGCGCAAGGAGGCCCTCGACGACGACGTCGACGCGATCCTCGACGAGATCGACGACGTCCTCGAGACCAACGCAGAGGACTTCGTGAAGTCGTTCATCCAGAAGGGCGGCGAGTAGTCCCCGATGAACGACGCACGCATCCCGGGTGCTTTCCTGCGCCCTGGCACCTCCTCGTTCAGCGACTTCCTGGCCGAGAACGCGCCTGACCTGCTGCCGGCTCGCCGCTCGCTGCCCGCCGGCAGCGCCGCAGAGATCGCGCCGCACGGCACCACCATCGTCGCGGTGACCTTCCCCGGTGGTCTCGTGATGGCCGGCGATCGCCGCGCCACGATGGGCAACGTCATCGCCCAGCGCGACATCCAGAAGGTCTTCCCGGCCGACGAGTACTCCGTGGTCGGCATCGCCGGCACCGCCGGCCTCGCCGTCGAGATGGTCCGGCTGTTCCAGGTCGAGCTCGAGCACTACGAGAAGATCGAGGGCTCGATCCTGTCCCTCGACGGCAAGGCCAACCGGCTCTCCGCGCTCATCCGCGCCAACCTCGGCATGGCGATGCAGGGCCTGGCCGTGGTCCCCATGTTCGCGGGCTACGACCTCGACAGCGGCACCGGCCGGATCTTCGGGTACGACGTCACCGGCGGCCGCCACGAGGAGGCGTCCTTCTTCACGGTCGGGTCGGGCTCGCTGTTCGCCCGCGGCGCGCTGAAGAAGCTGTACCGCGACGACCTCTCGCCCGACGACGCCGTCCGGGTCTGCCTGCAGGCGCTCTACGACGCCGCCGACGACGACTCCGCCACCGGCGGCCCCGACCTGACCCGCCGGATCTTCCCGATCGTGTGGGTCGTGACCGCCGACGGCGCCGTCCAGCTCGCCGACGCCGCCATCGGCTCGCTCGCCGACCAGGTCGTGGGCGCCCGCATGGACCGACCCGACGGACCGCTCGCAGCCCTGCCGGGCGCGGGGCAGGAGGCCTGAGATGAGCACCCCCTTCTACGTCTCGCCCGAGCAGCTGATGAAGGACCGGGCCGACTTCGCCCGCAAGGGCATCGCCCGCGGCCGGTCCCTCGCAGCGGTGCAGTACGCCGACGGCGTCCTCCTCGTCACCGAGAACCCCTCGCAGGCGCTGCACAAGGTGTCCGAGCTCTACGACCGGCTCGCGTTCGCCGCGGTCGGCCGCTACAACGAGTTCGAGAACCTCCGCATCGCCGGGGTCCGGCTCGCCGACATGCGCGGCTACGCCTACGACCGTCGTGACGTCACCGGTCGCGGCCTGGCCAACGCCTACGCGCAGACCCTCGGCACGATCTTCTCCTCGGGCGGCGAGAAGCCGTACGAGGTCGAGATCTTCGTCGCCGAGGTCGGCGCCACCGCCGCCGACGACCAGATCTACCGCCTCACCTACGAGGGCCGGGTCGCCGACGAGCACGGCTTCGCGGTGATGGGTGGCGACAGCGAGACCGTGACGTCGTACCTGACCTCGAACTATGCCGCCGGCGCTTCGCTCAGCGAGGCCCTCGGCGTGGCGGTCGCCGCGCTCGGCCACACCGGCGAGGGCGACCGTGTCATCCCCGTCGAGGACCTCGAGGTCGCGGTGCTCGACCGCACCCGCACCCAGCCACGGAAGTTCTCGCGGCTGCGCCCCGCCCGGGTCGCAGAGCTCCTCGGCCCCCGCGGCAAACCCGAGCACGCCGCGCCGCTCCCCGACGACGGCGCCCCCGGCGCGGGTGCGACCACCTCGAGCACCGACGACCCCAGCGACCCCACCGACCAGGTCTCCGGCCACGTCGCGCCGCTCGAGAACCCGACCAACGGCGAACCGTCTTCGGGTGAGCCGCCGGTCGCCCCGCCGCTGTAGGTCGTGGTCCGCCGGTCGTTGCGGTTTGGTCCCAAACCGCAACGATCTGGCCCGCCGAGCTGCGGTCTTTGACCAATCGGTGTCGGACCGGACGCGCGGGCACACCGGCTTTCCACAGGCCCGGGGCCGCCGCTTGCCTGCCGTGCGAGGTCAGCGGACCCTTTCGCCATGGAGATCGGGTCAGATGGTGCGATCCGCGGCGAGGTCCGCGCCGCGGGTCACCAGCGGGTGTCGCACGGTCTCTACCGACTCGAGACAACCGATCTGGGCCCGTGGGACAACTTCATCCGCGACCTCAGCGCACTGCTCCTCGTGCTGCCATCCGACGCCGTCTTCACGCACGTGACTGGCGGTCGTCTGTTGGGATGGCGGCTGCCGTCCCTGCCCGCGCAGGTCCCGCACTTCGCGGCCGTCCGGGGCCAGCGACGGCCGCGGCGTCCTGGGCTCATCTGCTCCCGGCTCACCCATCAGTCGTCGCCGCGGCTCGTTCATGGGCTGCCCGTCGACGAACCGGCGGAGATCCTGCTGAGGGCTGCCCGCGACCTCGGCGACATCGATCTTGCGATCATGCTGGACTCAGCCGTTCGACACGGCCACGTCGATGATGCCGCCATCCAACGAGTGCTCGCCTCGAAGCGACCGGGCACCAGGCGTCTGCGGCGTGTGTGGGAAGGCCGCGACGCGCAGGCGGAGTCCGCCGGCGAGACCTTGCTGCGCAAGTTCCACGACACCATGGACATCGCAACAGCGTCCCAGGTCGACATCTACGACGGCGGACGGTGGATCTGCCGAGCGGACCTGGTCGTCCTCGGCACGCGGAACCTGCATGAGTACGACGGCGCGATCCACCGCGAACCGTCCGTACACCGGCGCGACCTTCGGCGCGAGCGGGCCATTGCCAGCACCGAGTACGTCCGGCGCGGCTACACCCTCGACGACCTGCTCAACCACGCCGCCACCTTGATGCACGAGCTGGACCGGCTCCTCGGACGCCCCCACCAGGCCGAGCGGTTGCGGAGATGGCGCGCCCTGATCGACGACTCGTTCTACTCCGCGGTCGGCCGCGACCGGGTCATGAACCGCTGGTACCGCTCGACCAACCCCGTCGGTTGGGCACGAACCGCATGATCCAGGTCCGAAATGCTGCGGTTTGGGACCAAACCGCAGCAGAGGTCACCGGAAGGGCTGCGTTGCCGGACCCTCCAACACCTTCCCGTCCGGGGCGAACCGGGAGCCGTGGAGCGGACAGTCCCAGGAGTCCTCGGCCTCGTTCCAGGTCAGCACGCCGCCGAGGTGGGTGCACAGCGGCGGTCGGTTGCTGGCGAACAGCCGGCCGGCGTGTCCACACGCCATCTGCCAGCCGACCTCGGCGTTGACGGCGAGCGCCCGGCCGGCGGCCAGGACCTCCCTGGGCGTCCAGCTCCGTAGCGCCCGGCCCCAGGCGGGGATCTCGCCGCCGAGGAGGTCGGCGGCGATGAGCAGCGCGGCCGCCGGGGCCGTGCTGAGCCCCCACTTGTCCATGCCGGTCACCACCTGGACCCGGTGGTTGCCGGGGACGGCAGGGCCGACGTACGGGAGCCCGTCGACCGGTGACTGGTCCTGGGCGGACCAGGTGTGCTGGATCTCGGCTCCTGGGAACGTGGCCAACGCCCAGTCGAGAAGACGGTCGAGCCGCTCGACCGCTGAGCCGCGACCGGTCACGTGCCCGGAGCCGCCCACCATGAGCAGCTCTTCACCGGACGCCGTGCGGACCGACCGCAGCGACCGGGTCTGCAGGTCGGCGGACAGGTGCATGCCGCGCGGCCTCCAGTCCGTCGCCAGGGTCGCGGCGTAGGACCGCTGGGGCTGCAACCGGGCGAAGAAGCCGCCGCCGACCAGCACCGGCTGGTTCGTCGCCACCACCACGGCGCCGGCGCGCACCTCGCCGCCGTCGGTGCGGACGACGGCACCGTCGTCGCGGCGCTCGATCGCCACGACCCGCGAGGCCTCGTGGAGGACCGCACCTTCCGCAGCGGCCGCGTCGACCACCGCGCACAGCAGCTCCATCGCGTCGACCTGGAACTGCCCGGCGAGCCGCACGGCCCCCAGCACGGGGAACGGGAGCTCGGTGTCGCGCGTCCATTCCACCGGCAGTCCGGCGGTCCGCGCCGCAGCCAGCTCACCCTCGGCGCGCAGCAGACCGACGCGCGTCGTGGCGTAGGTCGTCGCGTGCCGGGTCTCGGTCACGACGCCGTGGTCGCGGCAGAAGCGTTGCAGCCACGCCTGGCCCTCACGGCTGGCGTCGACGTACGCGCGGGCGACCGAGGGCGGGTTGCGGCGCAGGACCCGGCTCATCTTGGTGCCCTGCAGCAGGCTCACCTTGCCCGTGGTGTGCCCCGAGGTCCCGGCGCCGATGCGACGCGCCTCGAGCACGGCGACGGATCGACCGCCCCGCGCCAGGAGCAGCGCGACCAGGAGTCCACAGAGTCCGCCACCGACCACGACCACGTCGTACGACGCCCGGCCGGCGAGCCGTGGGAAGGGACCCGGCCGAGTTCGCTCGAACCACACCGGTGCGCTCGTCGAAGGGCGGGGGGCGAACTCGTTGGGTGCGTTCATGCTGGTTCGGTACCCGGCAGACAGCACAGCAGTAATGTGCATACATGGACCGTCGGATCTTCGGGATCGAGAACGAGTACGGCGTCACGTGCACGTTTCGCGGACAGCGACGGCTCAGTCCGGACGAGGTCGCGCGGTACCTGTTCCGCAAGGTCGTGAGCTGGGGCCGCAGCAGCAACGTCTTCCTGCGCAACGGCGCCCGGCTCTACCTCGATGTCGGCAGCCACCCGGAGTACGCCACGCCCGAGTGTGACGACGTCACCGAGCTGGTCACGCACGACAAGGCAGGGGAGCGGGTCCTCGAGGGACTGCTGCTCGACGCCGAGCAGCGACTCCACGACGAGGGCATCGCCGGCGAGATCTACCTGTTCAAGAACAACACCGACTCGGCCGGCAACTCCTACGGCTGTCACGAGAACTACCTCGTGAGCCGGGCGGGTGAGTTCAGCCGCCTCGCCGACGTCCTCATCCCGTTCCTGGTGACCCGGCAGATCATCGTCGGCGCGGGCAAGGTCACCCAGACGCCGCGGGGCACCAGCTACTCGGTCAGCCAGCGTGCCGAGCACATCTGGGAGGGCGTGAGCAGCGCGACCACGCGCAGCCGCCCGATCATCAACACCCGCGACGAGCCGCACGCCGACGCCGAGAAGTACCGCCGCCTGCACGTCATCGTCGGTGACTCCAACATGAGCGAGACGACGACGATGCTCAAGGTCGCCTCCTGCGACCTGGTGCTGCGGATGATCGAAGAGGGGGTGGTGATGCGCGACCTCACGATGGAGAACCCGATCCGAGCGATCCGGGAGATCTCCCACGACGTCACCGGGCGCCGCAAGATCCGCCTCGCCAACGGCCGCGAGGCCAGCGCCCTCGACATCCAGGGCGAGTACCTCGCCAAGGCGCGCGACTTCGTCGACCGCCGCGGCATCTCGACGCCGGTCATCGAGCGCTCCCTCGACCTGTGGGAGAGGGGCCTGAAGGCCGTCGAGTCCGACGACCTGGGGCTGGTCGACCGTGAGATCGACTGGGTCATCAAGTGGAAGCTGATCGACCGCTACCGCGCCAAGCACGGCATCCCGCTGAGCCACCCGCGGGTCGCCCAGCTCGACCTCGCCTACCACGACATCCACCGCGGCCGCGGCCTCTACTACCTGTTGGAGAAGCGCGGCGCGGTCGCCCGCGTGAGCAGCGACCTCAAGATCTTCGAGGCCAAGTCGGTGCCGCCACAGAACACCCGCGCCCGGCTGCGGGGCGAGTTCATCCGCCGCGCCCAGGAGCGCCGCCGGGACTTCACCGTCGACTGGGTGCACCTCAAGCTCAACGACCAGGCGCAGCGCACCGTGCTGTGCAAGGACCCCTTCCGGGCGTACGACGAACGGGTGCAACGCCTGATCGACGGCATGTGACGCACAGCCTTCGGGCACTCGGTAGGGTTTGCGCGTGCTGAAGCGCCTGCGACGACCTTCGATGCTCCTCCTCACGACCCTGCTGCCGGCGAGCCTCGCGCTCGCGGCGTGCGGCGGCTCGGACTCCGACACGGCCAAGGGCCTCGACGCCGTCACGATCAGTGGCCCGGTCGGCGAGGCTCCGAAGCTGGACTGGAAGTCGGTGATGACGGCCGGGAAGCCGGCGGCCAAGGTGATCACCGAGGGCGACGGCGCCGCGCTGAAGAAGGACGACGTCGTCCGTGTCGAGTTCACCCTCGCCGACGGCTGGACACACAAGGTCGCGTACGACAGCTACGCCAAGACCTCGCTCAGCACGCTGGTGAAGGTCGGCACCGACAAGGAGCCGCAGACGCTCACCGACCTGCTCTCCCTCGGCTTCGCCGACCAGATCAAGGCCGGACAGAAGGTCGGCAGCCGACTCGCCGTGACCGTCGGCAGCGACATCGCGTTCGGCGGCTACCTGGGCAGCCAGGCCGCCAGTCTGCTCGCCGGTCTCGACATCGGCAACGAGGACGGCCTGCTGTTCGTCGCCGACATCACCGCAGTCGCCGGGCCGGAGGGCACCGAGGAGCCCGCCCCGCGCTGGGCGCCGAAGATCGTCGAGGATGCCGGCCTGCCTGCCAGCCTCGACTTCACCGGTGTCCCCGAGCCCAGCGGCGACCTCGAGGTCGCGACGTTGACCAAGGGCACCGGCCCGGTCGTGGCCTCCGGCCAGACGATCCTGGCCAGCTACCTCGGTCAGATCCCGGGCGGCGAGAAGCCATTCGACTCCAGCTACGCCGTCGGCCGTGGCCTCGAGGCGGTCGTGGGCGGCAAGGACGCCTCGGTCGTCAAGGGCTGGTCGAAGGCCCTCGTCGGCCTGCCGGTCGGCAGCCGCGTGCTGATCCAGATCCCGCCGAAGCTCGGCTACGGCGACAAGGCGCAGGGCGACAACATCCCGGCCAACTCGACGCTGTACTTCGTCGTCGACATCCTCGACGCCGCCGACACCCCGCCCCAGCCGGAGCCGGCGCCGACCGACGGCGCCGCGCCGACCGATGGCGCCACCCCGACCGAGGGGGCCACCACTCCCGCCGCCGAGCCGAGCACGGATGCCAGCACCGAAGAGTGAGCGCCTTCTCAACCTGCTGATCATGCTCCTGGTGCAGCGCCGACCGATCGCCAAGGAGCGGATCCGCGAGCTGCTGTACCCGGACTCCCGCCCGGACGCCTTCGAGAAGATGTTCGAGCGGGACAAGGAGGAGCTGCGCAGCCTCGGCGTACCCGTCGAGGTCGCGACCATCGACCCGCTCTTCGAGGACGAGGTCGGCTACCGGATCCCTCCCGAGGCGTTCGCGCTGCCCGACGTGGAGCTCACGCCCGAGGAGGCGGCCGTGGTCGGCATCGCCTCGCGGGTGTGGCAGCACGCGACGATGGCGCAGGCCACGACCGACGCCGTGCGCAAGCTGACCGCCGCCGGGATCGACGTCGACCTCGACGCCCTCGAGATCGCCCGGCCGCTGCTGACCGCGGAGGAGCCGGCGTTCGAGGCGTGCTGGGTGGCGGTCTGCGAGCGCAACGCCATCGAGTTCGACTACCAGCGCCCGGACGCCGACGCCCCGATGCGTCGGCGGGTCCAGCCGTGGGGAGTCGTGCGCTACTCGGGTCGCTGGTACCTCGTGGGGTACGACGCCGACCGAGCCGCCGAGCGCGTCTTCCGTCTGTCCCGGGTCCAGGGCGAGGTCAAGCTGGTCGGCCCGCCCCGCGCCTACGACGTGCCGCCCGAGACCGACGTGCGCGCGATCGCCCGCCGGATGGCGCCCCCGATGCCGAACACGACCGCCGTGCTGCTGGTGCGGAAGGGGGCGGGCCACGGTCTGCGCCGGGCCGCCGAGCGGATCGAGGTCGGGGTCGAGGGCCCCGACGCCCGCACCGGATGGGACCGCCTCGTGCTCGTCAGGCCCACCCAGGGCCTGGCCGACGAGGTCCTCTCACACGGTCCCGACGTCGTCCTGGTCGAGCCTGTCGCGATCCGCGAGCAGGTCGTCGCTCGTCTCGAACAGGTGGTCTCGTGAGGGGCTGGAACGTTGGGGGGTTGTGGCCAAACCCCACCACAACGCCGCCCGACCGGCGCGGTGTGGGGCAAACCCCAC
>NZ_JAHTKU010000006.1 GCF_019192965.1 Nocardioides daeguensis | reverse complement strand
GGGGTGGTGGCCCCACCCCCCCACCCCCCGGCGCGCCCGCCGGGGGTTTCGCCCCCACCCCCCAACCTCGGGGAGCCCTCAGATGAGCCGGACGCCGGCGCCAGGGGCGCGCGACCAGGTCGCTCGGCTGCTGACCCTGGTCCCGTTCCTGCACCACCGCGACGGGGTCCGGCTGGAGGAGGCTGCCCAGCTGTTGGGGACCACGCCGAAGCAGGTGGTGCAGGACCTGAAGGTGCTGTTCATGTGCGGGCTGCCGGGTGGGCTGCCCGACGACCTGATCGACGTGGACCTCGACGCGATCGTCACCGAGGAGGGCAGCCCGGTCACCGAGGGCGTCATCCGGGTGGAGAACGCCGACTACCTCGCCCGTCCGCTGCGGCTGAGTGCGACCGAGGCGTCGGCGATGATCGTCGCTCTCCGGATGCTCCGCGACTCCAGCTCCGCCGACACCAGTTCCCCCGACGCCAGCCCTGAGCTGGTCGACCGGGTGCTCGCCAAGCTCGAGGCGGCGGCCGGGGCGCCGCACGTCGAGGTCACGCCGTCGCCGAGGGACGCCCAGCAGGTCGTCGCCGCCCAGCTCACCGCCCTGGTGGACGAGGCCGTCGCCGGGGGGCGCCAGCTGCGGCTGCTCTACTTCGTGCCCTCGCGCGACGAGGAGTCCGAGCGGGTGGTGGATCCGTACGGCGTGGTCAGCCACGGCGTGTTCTCCTACCTCGACGCCCACTGCCACCGCGCCGATGGGGACCGGCTGTTCCGGCTCGACCGGATCACCAAGGCCGAGCTCCTCGCCTCGCCCCGGGCGACGCCCGCCAGACCACCACGGGACCTCAGCGACGGCCTGTTCGCCGACGACCTCGCCCCGGACGCCACCGTCGTGACCCTGCGGCTCGAGCCACCGGCCCGGTGGGCGACCGACTACTACCCGGTGCGCGACGTGCGAGCCCACGACGACGGCTCGGCCGACGTCGACCTGGTGGTGGTCGACCGGCGGTGGCTGACCAGGCTGCTGCTGCGGCTGGCCCCGCACGCGACGGTGGTCCGACCCGTGGAATTCACGGGAACTTTCACCACCAGGGCACAGGAGACCCTCAGGCTGTACCGGTGACGAGGGCGTAGCATGGACCTCGTTCGCAGAACCCGACGATCGAGAGTTGGTCCCCGCCGATGTTTCCCCTGATCGGAATGCCCCAGGGCGCCGAGTGGCTCGTCATCCTGGCGATCGTGGTGCTGGTCTTCGGCGCCGCCAAGCTGCCCGACCTCGCTCGCGGCACGGGCCAGGCGCTGCGGATCTTCAAGGCCGAGACCAAGGGCCTGCGCGACGACGACGACAAGAAGAAGCCCACCACGTCGACGGGCGAGCTGAACGCCGCCGACGACGTTCGGCTCGACGACGTGGCCGAGGGCGAGATCGTCGAGGACCGTCGCGAGAACAACGCCTGACCCTTGGCGTTCACGGGTTTCCTCAAGCTCTTCATCGGAAAGCCCGTCCATGCCGTCGGCGACGACGGCCGGATGGCGCTGTCCGACCACCTGCGGGAACTGCGCGCCCGCGTCCTGAAGGCCGCGTTCGTGCTGCTCCTCGCCTTCGTGGTGGCGCTGTTCTTCTTCGACCCGATCTTCTCCATCGTCAACGAGCCCTACCAGCAGGCTCGGGAGGCGCTCGGCCACGACCGGACCATCGCCACCACCAGCGGCGTCGCCGGCGGCTTCCTGCTCTACCTCAAGCTGTGCGGCCTGGCGGCGGTGATCGGCACCAGCCCGTTCTGGCTCTACCAGATCTGGGCGTTCGTGCTGCCCGGCCTGCACTCCAACGAGAAGCGCTGGACCATCCTGTTCGCGCTCGTCGCCGGACCGCTGTTCATCGGCGGCATCGCGCTGGGCTACCTCACGCTGCCCAAGGGCCTGGAGATCCTGATCGGCTTCACCCAGGCCGACCTCACCAACCTGGTCGAGTTCAACGACTACCTGAGCTTCTTCACCCGCACCCTGCTGGTCTTCGGCATCGCCTTCGAGATCCCCGTGTTCGTCGTCCTGCTCAACATGGCCGGCGTCGTCAAGGGCAAGCAGCTCGGCGCGGCGCGACCGTGGATCGTGGTGGGCTCGTTCATCTTCGCGGCGATCGCGACGCCGTCCGGTGACCCGTTCACGATGACCTTCATGGCGGTTCCGATGGTCATCTTGTTCTTCATCTCCGAGGTGATCGCCCGCTTCAACGACCGCCGCCGTGACCGCAAGGCGATCAACGCGGGACTGTCGCCCGACGAGGCCAGCCCGCTCGAGCTGTGACCCGGCGCTAGCCTTCACCCGTGCCCCGCGCGATCGTCCTGACCAACCCGACCTCGGGCAAGGGCCGGGGCGCGCGGATGCGCTACGAGGCACTGCCACGCTTCCACGGTGCCGGGTGGCGCACGACATCGCTGACCGGCCGCGACGCCGACGAGGCCCTGGACCTGGCGCGGGCGGCGGCGGCCGAGGAGCCCGACGCGCTCGTCGTGTGTGGGGGCGACGGGATGGTCAACCTCGGCCTGCAGGCGGTGGCGGGCACCGGCGTCCCACTCGGGATCCTGGCCGCCGGCACCGGCAACGACTTCGCCCGCTCCCTCGACCTCCCGCTGCGCGACGGACCCGCGGCAGCTGCCCGGGTCATCCACGGCACCGCGCGCACCGTCGACCTGGCCCGGGTCGGTGGCCGCTACTTCGGGTGCGTCCTGGCTGCCGGCTTCGACGCGGTCGTCAACGAGCGCGCCAACCGGATGCGCTGGCCCAAGGGGCAGATGCGCTACAACCTGGCGACCCTCGCCGAGCTCCCGGTGCTCCGGCCGCTGCGCTACGTCCTCGAGCTCGACGGGGTGGAACGACAGGTCGAGGCGACCCTCGTGGCGGTCGGCAACGGTCCGTCCTTCGGCGGCGGGCTCCGGATCACCCACGGCGCCGAGCTCGACGACGGTCTGCTCGACGTCGTGGTGGTCAAGCCGCTGACCCGTCGTGAGCTGATCCGTACCTATCCGAAGCTGTTCGACGGGAGTCACGTGACCCATCCGCAGTACGAGCGTCACCGGGTGCGCCGGGTGAGCGTCGCGAGCTCCGGCATCGTCGGGTACGCCGACGGCGAGCGCTTCGGGCCGCTGCCGCTGACCGTCGAGTCGGTCCCCGGAGCCCTCCAGGTGATGGCATGAGCGAGCACGACGACGACCTCAGCCCGGCGCAGCGCTATGCGGCGTACCGCAAGGACAAGGGCCACCCGGTCTTCCGTGACTTCGCGGCCGGCTACGACTTCCCGCTCGACGACTTCCAGGTCGAGGGCTGCAAGGCGGTCGAGGACGGCGACGGCGTGCTCGTCGCCGCGCCGACCGGCGCCGGCAAGACCGTGGTCGGCGAGTTCGCGGTCCACCTCGCCCTCGAGACCGAGCGCAAGTGCTTCTACACGACGCCGATCAAGGCCTTGTCGAACCAGAAGTACCACGACCTCGTCGAGCGGTACGGCGTCGACCGGGTCGGCCTGTTGACCGGCGACACCACCATCAACGGCGAGGCGCCGGTGGTCGTGATGACGACCGAGGTGCTGCGCAACATGCTCTACGCGCGCTCCCGGACCCTGGTCGGCCTCGGCTTCGTCGTGATGGACGAGGTGCACTACCTCGCCGACCGCTCCCGCGGCGCCGTGTGGGAGGAGGTCATCATCCACCTGCCCGAGTCGGTGTCGGTGATCTCGCTGTCGGCCACGGTGTCCAACGCCGAGGAGTTCGGCGAGTGGCTGGAGACGGTGCGGGGCGCGACGCGCACCATCGTCGCCGAGCGCCGGCCGGTGCCGCTGTTCCAGCACGTGATGGTGGGGCGTCGCCTCCTCGACCTGTTCGCGTCGACCGACGTCGACGCGGCCGCCGGCTTCGTCCGCGAGGGGGCGCCGGTCAACGACGAGCTGATGAAGCTGGCCCGCGACGACTGGGCCTCCACCCGGCTCAAGGGCCACCGCACGCCCAAGGGCACCCGTCAGGGCGGCCCCGGCAGCCGCAACGTCGGCAACGGCCGCCGGATCTGGATCCCCGGACGGCTCGACGTGGTCGAGAGGCTGCGGCGCGACAACCTGCTCCCGGCCATCGACTTCATCTTCAGCCGTGCCGGCTGCGACGCGGCCGTCCAACAGTGCCTCGACGCCAATCTGCGGCTCACCTCGCCCGAGGAGCGCGACGAGGTGATCAGGTACGTCGAGAGCACCCTCGGCGCACTGCCGTCGGCCGACCTCCACGTGCTCGGCTACCACGACTTCCTCGACGCCGCGTCCCGCGGCATCGCCGCCCACCACGCCGGCATGCTGCCCGCGTTCAAGGAGTGCGTCGAGGAGCTCTACCTGCGCGGCCTGGTCAAGATCGTGTTCGCGACCGAGACCCTGGCGCTGGGCATCAACATGCCCGCGCGCACCGTGGTGCTGGAGAAGCTGAGCAAGTGGAACGGCGAGACGCACGCCGACATCACGCCGGGGGAGTACACCCAGCTCACCGGCCGGGCCGGCCGCCGTGGTCTCGACGTCGAAGGTCACGCGGTCGTCCTGTGGCAGCCCGGGATGAACCCCCGCGAGCTGGCGGGCCTCGCCTCGACGCGCACCTACCCGCTGCGCAGCAGCTTCCGGCCGTCGTACAACATGGCGGTCAACCTGGTGCACTCCTACGGCCGCCACCAGGCCCGCGAGCTGCTGGAGCAGTCCTTCGCCCAGTTCCAGGCCGATCGCGCCGTCGTGGGGCTGGCGCGGCAGCTGCGCAAGGCCGAGGACGCGCTTTCCGGGTACGCCGAGGCCGCGCAGTGCCACCTCGGCGACTTCATGGAGTACGCCGGCCTGCGCCGCCGCATCTCCGAGCTGGAGAAGGAGTCGAGCAAGGTACGCCGGCAGGACCGCCGCGGCGAGGCGCTCACGTCCCTCGAGAAGCTCAAGCCCGGCGACGTGATCGTGGTGCCCGTCGGCAAGTTCGCCGGCCCGGCGGTCGTCGTCGACCCGGGCCTGTCCGAGCAGGGACACCGGCCGCTCGTCATCACGGCCGAGCGGCAGGGCCGGCGGTTGGCGATGATGGACTTCCCGACCCCGGTGGAGCCGGTGGCCCGGATCAGGCTGCCGAAGCGGGTGGACACCCGCAATCCCCACCAGCGCAAGGACATCGCCCAGCAGGTCCGCGAGGCCGTGCGCTCGCTGCCGCTGTCGGTCACCCGTCCGCGGACCGAGCGCGGACCGGTCGACGAGGACGTCGCGCGCCAGATCCAGGCGCTGCGCGCCCAGGTCCGCGAGCACCCCTGCCACGGCTGTGCCGAGCGCGAGGACCACGCGCGTTGGGCGGAGCGGCACGCGAAGCTGCAGAAGGACACGGACCTGCTCTCGCAGCGGATCGAGCGTCGCACCAACACCGTCGCGCGGACCTTCGACCGCGTGTGCGAGGTCCTCGAGGCCCTCGACTACCTCCGCGACGACGAGGTCACCGAGCGCGGCCGCGGTCTGATGCGGATCTACTCCGAGCTCGACCTGGTCGCCGCCGAGTCGCTGCGCACCGGGCTGTGGGACGACCTCACGCCCTCCCAGCTCGGCGCGGTCCTCTCCGCCCTGGTCTACGAGGCACGTCGCCCCGAGGACGGCCCGCCGAGCACGCCGGGCGGTGTCATCGCGTTGACCATCGAGGCGATGACGCGGCTGTGGGGTGAGCTGGAGCGGCTCGAACGCGACCACCGGCTCGACTTCCTGCGCAAGCCGGACGCCGGCTTCGCGTGGACGGCCTGGCGCTGGGCCGAGGGCCAGGAGCTCGACGAGATCATCACCCGCAACGACCAGACCGCCGGAGACTTCGTGCGCCAGATGAAGCAGCTCATCGACTTCGCGGGCCAGATCGCCGACGCGGCCGCCGGTACGCCGGTGCGGGACACGGCGCGGCAGCTGGTCAAGCTGCTGCGGCGCGGGATCGTGGCGACGGGGTAGCCCGGCGCCGTCGGACCCGGTGCCCTGCCGCGATGATGCGGTTTGGTCCCAAACCGCATGCTTCGTCGGCGTGTCGCATGCGGTTTGGGACCAAACCGCATCGGATCAGCTCGCAGCCAGCGACCCCAGCACGCCGGTCAGCCGCTCGACGGGCGAGGCCAGCGACCACCGCTCGACCAGCGCGGCCAGCCCGTCGGGGTCCACTGGAGCGGTGGGGAGGGCGAGGCCCTCGCGCGGCAGATCGATGTCCCGCGCGACCGCGACCACCCGCGGAGCGACGGCGAGGTAGGCCGCAGCGTCGCGGATCTTCGCTCGCGGGCCGGGACCGAGGTCGCTCGCCGGGTCGTCGACCGCGGCGAGGATGCCGGCCAGGTCGCCGTACTTCTGCAGCATGCTGGCTGCGGTCTTCTCGCCGACGCCCTTGACGCCGGGCAGGCCGTCGGAGGCGTCGCCGCGCAGCGTGGCGAAGTCGGCGTACTGGTCGGCGCGCACGCCGTACTTGTCGAGCACCCACGCCTCGTCGACCCGCTCGTGGCGCCCGACGCCCTTGCCGACGTACAGCACGCGGACGCTGGCGGCGTCGTCGACCAGCTGGAACAGGTCGCGGTCGCCGGTGACCACGTCGACCGGCATCCCGGCCCCGGTGGCCAGGGTGCCGATGACGTCGTCGGCCTCGTAGCCGGGCGCGCCGACGACGGCGATGCCGAAGGCGGCGAGCACCTCGCGGATCAGCGGCACCTGGGCCTCGAGCGGGTCGGGCACCTCCTCCACGTCCGGCGCTCCTACGACCTCCTCGACGACCCGGTGGGCCTTGTACGTCGGGATCAGGTCGACGCGCCACTGCGGGCGCCAGTCGTCGTCCCAGCAGCAGGCCAGGTGCGTGGGCTGGTACTGCTCGGTCAGCTGGGCGACGTAGCCCAACAACCCGCGCACCGCGTTCACGTTGGTCCCGTCCGGAGCGAGGATCTCCGGGGAGCCGAAGTAGGCCCGGAAGTACAGGCTGGCCGTATCGAGGAGTAGAAGGCGCTCAGTCATCACGGCGCAGCCTATTAGGCTGCGTGATGTGAGTCAGACGAGCAATCCAGCGGTCGAGGCGACGGACCGGCAGATCCTGGAGCTCCTGGCGAAGGACGGCCGGATGTCCTACACCGACCTCGGGCGGGCCACGGGCCTGTCCACCTCGGCGGTGCACCAACGGGTCAAGCGCCTCGAGCAGCGCGGCCTGATCCTCGGCTACGGGGCGACCGTCAACTACACGGAGATGGGCATCCCGCTGACGTCCTTCATCGCGATCCGGCCCATCGACCCCTCGCAGCCCGACGACTGCCCGGAGCGCCTGGTCGACATCCCGGAGATCGAGTCGTGCTGGTCGGTCGCGGGGGAGGAGTCCTACCTCCTCAAGGTCCGCACGACGACGCCCGTCGAGCTCGAGCTTCTGCTCGGGCGGATCCGCTCCGCCGCGAACGTCTCGACCCGCACGACCATCGTGCTGTCGACGTACTACGAGAACCGTCCCGTCGGTCACTGATCCCGACTCCGAGCGCCCCGGATCCGTCCTCCGGCGTGTCGTCGTGCGACACGCCGAGCGGAATCAGGTTTTTTGCGAGATCTTGCGACTCACGCCGTCCGTCCTGACCTGCGAGAACGTGGATCACCGCAGGTCAGCGGGCGGTTGACAGGAGCGGCGTGCCTCACCAGAGTACGGAGGCGTTCGCTCGTGCAGGTCGTGGCCGGCGGACCGACGTCCGAGTGGCCGTATGTCGGCGGAGTAGCACCAGCTCCGCACGGGGACGGTTCGCGGAGGTCGGTTCGCTCCTCGAGAGCGAGCCGGAAGGACCCGGGTCCCCCTAGACAACGTCGCGTGCTTCGGCAGCCAGTCGGGAGTCGGGACGGTCCGAAGGTGACTCGGGTCCTTCTGACACCTGCAAGCACGCCCCCACCGCTCGTCTAGGCTCTCGCCGTGGTGCTGCGCCCCCTCCTCCCCGCCTTCGGCCTCGCCGCCGTCGGCGGTGCGCTGCTGACCGCGTCCTTCGAGCCCGTGGCGCTGCCGTGGCTGCTCCCGCTCGGCGTGGCCTGCTACGCCTTCGCGACCCGCGACCTGACGGTGCGCCGCTCGGGCCTCGTCGGCCTGGTCTTCGGCGTGGTCTTCTACTTCAGCCACATCGCCTGGATGAAGGACTCGGTCGGGCCGGACGCCTGGCTCGCTCTGGCGACGGTGGAGGCCCTCTTCTACGGCCTGCTCGGCCTCGCCGTCCCGCTGCTGCGCCGGCTGCCGGCCTGGCCGCTGTGGTTGGCGGCGGCCTGGACGACGATGGAGACGGTGCGCAGCGGCTGGCCGTTCAGCGGGATGCCCTGGGGCAGGCTCGCGTTCGCCGCGATCGACACCCCGGCCGCGCCGGCAGTGGCGTACGTCGGCATGACCGGTCTGTCCTTCCTGCTCGCGCTCTCCGGGTTCTGCCTGGCTCGCCTCGCCGAAGCGGCGCTGGCCCGTGAGCACCGCCGGGTGTCGGCAGCGGCCGTGGTCGGCGTGCTGGCGCTGCTGGTGACCCCCGCCGTCGTCGCGTACGACGTCCCGGAGACCGGCTCCACGACGGTCGCCGTCGTGCAGGGCGACGTCCCCGGGCCGGGCAACGACATCCTCTGGGACCACGAGCAGGTCACCCGCAACCACGTCGACGCGACGGTCCGGCTGGTTGCCGACGCCGATGCCGGCAGGCTCCCGCACCCGGACTTCGTGCTGTGGCCGGAGAATTCGACCGCCGTCGACCCGTTCGAGCCCGGCCAGGTCAACGCCGGCATCCGGGAGGCGGTCGCGGCAGCCGGGGTGCCGGTCATGGTCGGCGGAATCGTCGACGACGGCCCGAAGCACGTCCTCAACCAGGGCATCGTGTGGGACCCGCGCACCGGGCCGGGGGATCGCTACACCAAGCACCACCCGGTGCCGTACGGCGAGTACATCCCCTTCCGCGACATCTGGGACCCCAAGTTCGGTCAGCTCGCGCTCATCTCGCGCGACATGAAGAGCGGGACCCGCACCGAGCCGCTGCGGGTCGCCGGGGTCTGGGTCGGCGACGCGATCTGCTTCGACGTCGCCTACGACGACGTCATGCCCCCGCAGGTGCGCGACGGGGCCGAGCTGCTGACCGTGCAGACCAGCAACGCCAGCTTCATCTTCACCCACCAGATCGAGCAGCAGTTCGCGATCACCCGGTTGCGGGCCATCGAGGCCGGCCGCTGGCTGGCCGTGGCCTCCACCAACGGCCGCAGCGGCGTGATCGCTCCCGACGGCCACGTGGTGGCGTCCGCGGAGCCGCGGACCACGTCGGTGCTCGTGGAGGAGGTCGGCCTGAGCACCGCACTCACCCCGGCGATGCGGCTGGGAGCGTGGCCCTCACGGATGTTCACCTTGCTGACGCTCAGCGCTCTCGTGTCAGGTGCCGTGACGTACCGTCGAAGGCAAGAGTTCGATGGCCCTGCGCAGGTGGATCCCGCCGTGGAGCCACCCGCGCCGTCCCCGACCCCGAGTGAGGCACCCGTTGTCTGAGCACCACTCCACCTTGGGCCGCACGGTGATGGTCGTCCCGACCTACAACGAGGCCGGCAACATCGCGTGGATCATCGAACGTCTCCGTACCGCCCAACCGCTCGTCGACGTCCTCGTCGTCGATGACGGCTCACCCGACGGCACCGGTGCCATCGCCGACCAGATCGCCCTTGCGGACCAGCAGGTCCACGTCCTGCACCGCACCGCGAAGGGCGGCCTCGGCGCGGCCTATCTCGCCGGCTTCAGGTGGGCCCTGGAGGCCGGCTACGACGTCATCGGCGAGATGGACGCCGACGGGTCCCACCAGCCCGAGCAGCTCGCGCGGCTCCTGGCGGGCCTGGAGGACGCCGACCTCGTCATCGGCTCGCGCTGGGTCCCCGGCGGCTCGGTCGTGAACTGGCCCTGGCAGCGCGAGGCACTCTCCCGCGGCGGCAACCTCTACGTCCGGCTGCTGCTCGGCATCACGGTGCGCGACGCGACCGCCGGCTACCGGCTGTTCCGCCGCTCGACCCTGGAGCGGATCCACCTCGACGAGGTGCGCTCCACCGGCTACGTCTTCCAGACCGACCTGGTCACCCGCACCCTGCAGGCCGGGCTGGTCGTGCGCGAGGTGCCCATCGAGTTCGTCGAACGGATCCGCGGCGAGTCGAAGATGAGCGGCCAGGTCGCCGTCGAGTCACTCAAGCGGATCACCTGGTGGGGGTTGCGGCAACGCTGGAACCAGATCAAGGGCCGACCGCAGGCTGCCTCGACGAGGGAGCTGCAGGCGACGCGATGAGAGGCAGGACGAGATGAGCAGGAGGAGCCGGCGGGCAGCGGTGCTGCTGTTCCTCGCCTTCGTGGTGATGCCGATCCTCGAGATCGTCGTGCTCATCCAGGTCGGCCAGGTCATCGGGCCCTGGTGGACGATCCTGCTCCTCGTCCTCGACAGCATCCTCGGTGCCTGGCTGATCAAGCGTGAGGGGCGCCGGGCGTGGTCGGCGCTGCGCGAGCAGGTCGAGACCGGCCGGCTCCCGCACAAGGAGCTCGCCGACGGAGCGCTCGTCGTGCTCGGCGGGGCGTTCATGCTCAGCCCGGGCTTCGTCACCGACGCGCTCGGCATCCTGCTCATCCTGCCCGTCACCCGGCCGCTGTTCCGCAGCCTGCTCGTGTCGTACGCCGGGCGTCAGGTCGTGCGCCGCGTCGAGGTGCGCACCAACGGAACTCGCCCCGGACCGACCGTGGTCCGGGGCGAGGTCATCGACGAGCAGTGATCAGGCCTTCGCGGGCTTCTTCTTGCGGGCGTTGGCGCGGTGCAGGTGCGCCGGGCCGATCTCACCGCCGCGGAGCAGCTCCAGCCGCTCGGTGAGGATCTCCTCGAGCTCCTTCTCCGAACGTCGCTCGAGCAGCATGTCCCAGTGCGTGCGCTGGGGCTTCTCGGCCTTCACCTCGCGCTCGATGCCGGCGGTCGACTCGGCCTCGAGCCCACATCGCGGGCACTCCCAGATCGCGGGGACCTCGGCCTCGATCGACATGGTGATCTCGAACTCGTGCCCCTGGGGGCACTTGTAGCCGACCTGCTGCCGGGCGGCGAACTCGATACCCCGCTCGTCTTCGAAGGACTGGCCCCCCAAACGGGCACCGCGCAGTGTGCGCTCAGCCATCAGACTCCACCTCCCATGTTTCGTCTATCCCCTCAACGCTACCCAGCGCGAAAAGGTTCCAATCCGGAACGCGGGAGGTCGGGACCCCGGCCCAGACCACCGTGGGCCGGCGACCGCTCGTCAGATCACGGCGGGCTGGACGTTGCCCGCCTCACGGATGCCTCGCGCGGTGTCGACGCGGAGCAGGAGCAGACCGCCGAGGACGAAGAACGCGACCAGCGCGAAGATCGCCGGCCGGTAGGAGTCCGTGAGCTGGTAGACGATCCCGAAGGTCAGCGTGCCGAACCACGAGGTGCCACGGTCCATGGCGTGGTACAGGCTGAAGTACTCGGCCTCCTTGCCGCGCGGGATGAACAGCGAGAAGTACGAGCGGGCCAGGGCCTGGGTGCCGCCGAGCACCACGCCGATGGCGACGCCGAGCACCAGGAACGGGATCAGCTGTCCCGCCGGGACGACGAGCGCAACGGTCACGATGCCCATCCAGCCGACGATGCCGGCGAGGATGACCTTCTTGGCGCCGAATCGGCCGGCCGCCCGGCCGAACCCGATCGCACCGAACATCGCCACGAACTGGACGAGCAGGTAGATGCCGAGCACCGCGCCCTCCTCGAAGTCGAGCTCCTCGATGCCGAAGGTCGACGCGGAGGCGATGACGGTCTGGATGCCGTCGTTGAAGAACAGGTAGGCGACCAGGAAGGTCATCGCCACCGGGTAGTTGCGCAGGTCCTTCAAGGTGGCGCCGAGCTGCCCGAACGAGCGGCTGAACAGCCCGCCCGCCACCTGCTCGACGGCGACCGGCTGGTGCCGCCGGATGCCCCGCCACGGGATGACCATGAAGCCCGCCCACCACACGGCGGCCGAGAGCAGCGAGAGCCGGACCGCCAGCTCCTTGTCGAGGCCGAGCGCGTCGTGGAAGGTGACCACGGCGAAGTTGACCGCCAGCAGGAGGCCGCCGCCGGCGTACCCGTAGGCCCAGCCGACCGACGAGGTCCGGTCGCGCTCGTCCTCGGTCGAGATCAACGGCAGGATCGAGTCGCTGACCACGATCGCCGCGCCGCCCGCGAGGTTGGCGACCATGAACGCGATGCTGCCGAACAGCCAGTTCTCACCGCTCATGAAGAACAGCAGGCCGGCTGCCACGGCGCCCAGCCAGGAGAACCCGACCAGGAGGTCGGGCTTGCGCGCGGTGCGGTCGGCCAGGGCCCCGACGATCGGGAAGATGAGGGCGCTGAGCAGGGTCGAGAACGTGATGACGTACGACGGCAGCGAGCCCGGCGCGATGGAGAGCCCGAGCACGTGGAGCCGGCCGTGCTCACCGACGGCGTTCTCGGCGACGGAGATCAGGTACGGCGCGAAGAGCACGCCCGCCACGGTCGTCTGGAACGCGGAGGCGGCCCAGTCGGTGAAGTACCAGGCCCGCTGCTCCCGTGCGCGGTTGAGCGGTCCCAGGTCGGCGATGGGCGCCGATGCGTTCATGCTGATGTCCCTCCCTGCGCGGACCACCACTGGCCGCGTCCCAGGAGGACATCCTTGAGCACGTCGGTCCGGTCCGTGAAGAGGCCGTCGACACCGCGGTCGAGCAGGGTGACCATCTCGCCGGGGTCGTCGATGGTCCACACGTGCACCTGGTGGCCCGCGGCGTGCGCACGGCGCACGAACCCGGGCGTGGTGACGGTGAGCCCCCGGTGCCGGTGCGGGACCTGGAAGGCCGCGAATCCGCCGCCGGCCAGGAGCCGGGCCAGCCGGGCGCTGGGGGAGAGGCGGAAGGCGACGATCTGCCACGGGTCGGCCGCGGTCGGGACCCGGCCGTCGGTCAGCGCGCGGAACCGGCGGATCCGCTTCCGGGAGAAGGACGCGACCAGCAGCCGGTCCCACAGGTCGCGCTCGCGGACCAGCCGGGCCAGCGCGTCGACCGCCTCGTCGGCCTTGAGGTCGATGTTGAAGCGGGCCGCGGGGAAGGCATCCAACAGCTCGACCAGGGTCGGGACCTCCTCGCGCCCGCCGATCCGCGCCCGGCGTACCTCGGCCAGGGTGAGGTCACGGACCGCGCCGCGCTGGTCGGTGACCCGGTCCAGCACCTCGTCGTGTAACGCCAGCAGCACGCCGTCCGCGGTCAGGTGGACGTCGGTCTCGAGGTAGTCGTAGCCGAGGCCCGCGGCGTGCCGGAACGCGGCGAGGGTGTTCTCGAGGCCCTCGACCTCGGGGTGGTAGGCGCCGCCGCGGTGGGCGAAGGCCAGCACTTTGCCTCGCGGAAGGTAGGGCTGCGTCTGCATCTGGAAACCTCACTCATTGGGTCTCGATACGCGCGTCGCTGCCTCGCAAGCTCGGCAGCGGCGCTACTCGACCTGGGCTCTGGATCCGCTGCCTCGCAGGCTCGGCAGCGGGAGCCGCATCAGATGTCGCGGAACGTCTCGATGTCCGCGCCGAGCGAGCTGAGCCGCTCGGCGAGGTCCTCGTACCCGCGGTGGATCACGTAGGTGCTGCGCAGCACCGACGTTCCCTTGCTGGCCAACATCGCGAGCAGGACGACGACCGCCGGACGCAGCGCCGGCGGGCAGACCAGCTCGGTGCCGGTCCACGACGTCGGACCGTCGATCTGCACCCGGTGGGGATCGAGCAGGGTGACCCGGCCGCCCAGCTTGTTGAGCTCGGTGAGGTAGATCGCCCGGTTGTCGTAGACCCAGTCGTGCAGGTAGGTCGTGCCCTCGGCGACCGCCGCGATCACCGCGAAGAACGGCAGGTTGTCGATGTTGAGACCGGGGAACGGCATCGGGTGGATCTTGTCGCCCGGCGCCACCAGGTCGGAGGGGTGCGTGGTGATGTCGACGAGGCGGGTGTGGCCGTTGGCGGCGAGGTACTCCTCGGACAGGTCGTAGCGGAAGCCCATCCCCTCCAGTACCGCGAGCTCGATCTCGAGGAACTCGATCGGGGCGCGCTCGATGGTGATCTCGGAGCGGGTCACGATCGCCGCGGCGAGCAGCGACATCGCCTCGATCGGGTCCTCGCTGGGGGAGTAGTCGACGTCGACGTCGATGGACTCGCGGCCGGTGACGGTCAGCGTCGTGGTCCCGATGCCCTCGACGCTCACGCCGAGCGCCTGAAGGTAGAAGCACAGGTCCTGGACCATGTAGTTGGACGACGCGTTGCGGATGACCGTGGTGCCGGGGTGGAGCGCTGCGGCCATCAGCGCGTTCTCGGTCACGGTGTCGCCGCGCTCGGTGAGCACGATCGGGCGCCCGGGGACGATCGCGCGGTTGAGCTGGGCGTGGTACCAGCCGTCGGTCGCCTTCACCTCGAGGCCGAAGGGGCGCAGCGCCGACATGTGCGGCTCGACGGTCCGGGTGCCGAGGTTGCAGCCGCCGGCGTACGGCAGCTCGAAGGCGTCGGCACGGTGGAGCAGCGGGCCGAGGAACATGATCACCGAGCGGGTACGGCGCGCCGCCTCCTCGTCGATCCGGCTCAGGTCGAGGTCCTTGGGCGGGATGATCTCGAGGTCGTTGTCGGCGTTGATCCAGCGGGTCTGCACGCCGATGCTGTCGAGGACCTCCAGCAGCCGGTTGACCTCCTCGATCCGGGCGACCTTGCGCAGCGTGGTCCGGCCCCGGTTGAGCAGGGACGCGCAGAGCAGCGCGACGCCGGCGTTCTTGGAGGTCTTGACGTCGATGCTGCCCGAGAGCGTCGTCGGACCCTTGACCCGCAGGTGGGTCGGTCCGGCGCCCAGCGCGACGATCTCGGAGTCGAGGGCGGCGCCGATCCGTGCCAGCATCTCCAGGGACAGGTTCTGGTGTCCCTTCTCGATCCGGTTGATCGCGCTCTGGCTGGTCCCGAGCCGGTCGGCCAGCTGGGCCTGGGTGAGCCCGCGGTGCTTGCGGGCGTCGCGGATGAGGTTGCCGATCCGGCCCTTGTAGTCCTCGTGAGGCGCGTCAGGCGTCATGCGTCGACCGTAACTCATATATGAGATAAGGCAAGTCGCCACGTCGGTCTGGAAGGATCGCCACATGCGTGCCACGACCATCCACGGGACCCGCGACATCCGGGTCGACGAGGTCCCCGACCCGACGCTCCGCAAGCCCACCGACGCCATCGTTCGGGTCACCGCGGGTTGCATCTGCGGCTCCGACCTCTGGCCCTACCGGGGCGCCAACCCAATCCGCCCCGGAGCCACCATCGGGCACGAGTGCATCGGCGTCGTGGAGGAGATCGGCAGCGCGGTCCGCGACATCCGGGTCGGCGACTTCGTCGTCGTCCCGTTCTGCCACTGCGACAACACCTGCCCCCACTGCCTCAACGGCGCTCAGTCGGTGTGCACCAACCTGGGCTTCACGGCGAGCGGCCAGGCGGAGTACGCCCTGGTGAACCAGGCCGACGGCACCCTGGTGAGCACCGGCGGCGTCCCTGCCGCCGACCTGGTGCCCTCGGTCCTCGCGCTCTCCGACGTGATGCCGACGGGCTGGCACGCGGCGGTCTCGGCCGGCGTGAAGCCCGGCGACACCGTCGTCGTGGTCGGCGACGGTGCGGTCGGCCTGTGCGGCGTCCTGGCCGCCTCGGTGATGGGCGCCGAACGGATCATCGCGATGTCGCGCCACGAGCCCCGTCAGGCCGTCGCGAAGGCGTTCGGCGCGACCCACGTGATCGCGGCCCGCGGCAAGGACGCGGAGGAGGAGGTGCGCGAGCTCACCGACGGCGTCGGCGTCGACGCGGCGCTCGAGTGCGTCGGCACCAACGACGCGATGACCACGGCGATCGAGGTCACCCGCCCGGGTGGCGGCGTGGGCTTCGTCGGAGCACCCCACGGCGTCGAGCTGTCGGCCCGCCGGCTGTTCGACAAGAACGTCGGCGTCCGCGGCGGGATGGCGCCGGTTCGCCGCTACCTGCCCGAGCTGCTCCCGATGGTCCTCGACCGCGCCATCGACCCGGGGCAGGTGTTCGACCTGACCCTCCCGCTCGCGGAGTCGCCCGAGGGCTACCGGGCGATGGACGAGCGCCGCGCGATCAAGGTGCTGCTGCAGCCGTGACCCGCCTCGACGCCGTCGCCTACCTCACCCACATCCGCACCGAGTCCGCGCGCTTCGCCGAGGTCCTCGAGGCCTGCCCACCCGACACGCGGGTCCCCTCCTGCCCCGACTGGGACGCCGCCGACCTGGCCTGGCACCTGACCGGGGTCCAGCACTTCTGGGAGCACGTCATCAGCCACCGGCCGGCGCCGCCGGAGACCTACACCGAGCCCGAGCGCCCGGCGACGTACGCCGAGGTGCTGGCCACGTTCCGCGCGACCCACGCCGCGTTCGTCGCCACGCTCGAGGCGGCCGATCCGGCGGACCCGGCCTGGTCCTGGTCGACCCCGGACGACCAGCGGGTCGCCTTCACCTACCGCCGCCAGGCCCACGAAGCGCTGATCCACCGCCTCGACGCCGAACTGACCGCCGGCCAGGTCACCGACCTGCCGGCAGCCCTCGCCACCGACGGTGTCGAGGAGGCCCTCGCCGTGATGTACGGCGCCCTGCCGCCGTGGGGCCGTTTCGATCCCTACCCCCGGTACGCCGAGTTCCGTGCCACCGACACCGCGACCTCGATCTGGGTCCAGGTCGGGACCTTCTCCGGCACCTCGCCCGAGGGCAAGGTCTACGACGGCGAGCCCGACCAGCACGTCGTCGTCGCCCCGGGCAGTCCCGCCGACCTCATCGTGACCGGCACCGCCGCCGACCTGGACGCGTGGCTGTGGCACCGCGGCAGCGCCGACCGGGTGAGGATCACCGGTGACGACGCGGTCCGCGCCCACGTCGCCATGGTCCTCGGTCAGGCGATCGACTGACCCCCGGCGTCGCGGGCCTGGGCCTTGCGGCCGGACCGCCCGGCGACCAGCACGACGCCGAACAGGGCGCCGACGGCGAGCACGAGCAGCAGCACGAGCGCCAGCAGGACGACGATGGCGAGAAGACTCATGGCCCCACCCTCGCATGACGCACGTCACATCCCAAGCGTGATGCAGGTCACATCGAACGGGAGGCGATTGCGACCGGGGGAGGAGGACACGCGGCCGGGTCCGCCACGAGGATCACGGCATGGCTGACCTCATGCCGGACCTGACCGGCCAGACCTTCCTCGTGACCGGGGCCAACACCGGCATCGGCAAGGAGACCGTCCGCGGCCTCGCCGGCCGCGGCGCCCGCGTGGTGGTCGCGGGCCGGTCCGCGGAGAAGACCCGGGCCGCGATCCGGGAGATCACGGCCGACACGGGCAACGCGGATCTCGACTTCCTGCCCCTCGACCTCGGCGACCTGGCCTCTGTACGGACCGCGGCCGAGACGTTCCTGGCGTCGGGCGAACGCCTCGATGTCCTCGTCAACAACGCCGGCCTGGCCGGCAAGCGGGGGATGAGCGCCAGCGGGTTCGAGCTCGCCTTCGGCACCAACCACGTCGGTCCGTTCCTGTTCACCGAGCTGCTCCGCGACCGGATCGTCGAGACCGGTCCGGGCCGGATCGTCAACGTCGCCAGCACCGGCCACTACCGGGCACCGGGCATCGACTGGAAGGCCGTACGGCGGCCGTCCGCGACCCGGACCGCGTTCGACGAGTACTGCGTCTCCAAGCTCGCCAATGTGCTCCACGCCCGCGAGCTCGGCCGCCGGCTCGAGGGCACCGGCGTGACGACGTACTCCCTCCACCCGGGCGCGATCGCCTCCGACGTGTGGCGCGAGGTGCCGTTCGGGCTGCGTCAGGCGATGAAGCTGTTCCTGAAGTCACCCCAGCAGGGCGCCCGGACCTCGCTCTACTGCGCGACCTCGCCCGACGTCGGCGGCGTCACCGGCCGCTACTACGACTCCGAGCGCGAGAAGCGGCCGTCGAAGGTCGTCACCGACGCGCTCGCCGCGGAGCTGTGGGCCCGCAGCGAGGAGTGGGTCGCGGCCGGGCAGCGGGGCTGAGGGCGCCGACCGGGCCGAGACTCCCGGGCAGCTCGGTGCTCAGGGGCGGGCTCTGATGAGGTCGAGCAGCGCGGGCCAGGCTGCGGAACCCAGCCTGCGGTCGGCCTGCTCGGTCCCGCCGCGCAGCATCCGTTGGCCGGCCTCGACGACCTCCTCGCCGGGGAGCACCGCTCGGTGGCCGGCCTCGGCGTCGGCCACGAGCACGGTGGCCCTGCGATGGCGGGCGCGCCGCAGCACGATCTCCTCGGCGTGCTCCCGCGCCGGCCAGACCTGGTCGTCGTCGCCGACCACGAGCAGCACGTCCGGGATCCGCTCGACCGGCAGCGTCGCCGCGGCCACTTCGTCAGGAGCGGCAGCGCGCGAGCGGGCGTAGAGCTCGCGGTAGGCGGGCGGGTCGGTCGACGGCTCCCACGACACGAACCGGACGAACGGCAGCGGTGCGCCGTCCAGCGTCCAGTGCGAGGTCTGCCGCCCCTCCTCGGTGACGCCGGCCCACACGACGTCGGACGGCGCGAACGCAGCGACCCCGTCGACCGGCGCATCGGTCAGCGCCGCGGTGGCGAGCGCTGCCTCGGCGCCGAAGGACAGTCCGACCAGGACCACGCGGTCGCAGTCGCCGGCGAGCGCCTCGGCGCGGGCCGCGAACGTCTCGAGCGGGATCTCCCACGGTCCGTCATGCTGGCCGGGACCGCCGAACCAGCGGATCGACTCCGCGAGCACGCCCTGCTCGGCCAGCAGCCGGGCTCGCTGCTCGTCGACGCGGCCGCTCGATCCGCCGAGTACCAGCGCACCCACACCGCGGGGCTCGTCGGGCTCGCAGCGCACGCCGACGGGTGCGGGCAGCTCGATCCGGCGGACCATGACGGCGACCCTACGCGCGACGGCGTGCATCATGGGCGGGTGAGCCTCGATCCCGATCGTCTGCGCACCCTCACCCTGCTGCGCCGGGTGCGGGACCGGATCGACCGCGAGTACGCCCGGCCGCTCGACGTGGAGGCGCTGGCGCGCGACGTGCACATGTCGGCGGGCCACCTGAGCCGGGAGTTCAAGAAGGCCTACGGCGAGCCGCCGTACTCGTACCTGATGACCCGGCGGATCGAGCGGGCGATGGCGCTGCTGCGTCGCGGCGACCTCAGCGTCACCGACATCTGCTTCGAGGTCGGCTTCTCCTCGCTCGGCACGTTCAGCACCCGGTTCACCGAGTTGGTGGGCGTGCCGCCGAGCGCCTACCGCGACGACGCGCCAGCCCCCGAGGACGGAGCGGCCGAGCCGCCGTCGTGCGTCACGAAGAAGGTCACCAGGCCGGTCCGCCGCGGTGGCGCGCAGACCAGCCCCGACCTGCCCGCATCCGCCGCGGCATCGGTCAGGAATCGAGAAGCGCCCCGGTTCGGGCCGCCACTAGCGTGAGCGGCATGGACATCAGCATTCAGCACAGCTTCCTCCCGCAGACCGACCCGGAGGCCTCGCTGGCCTTCTACCGCGACGTCCTCGGCTTCGAGATCCTCAACGACGTCGGGTACGGCGAGATGCGGTGGATCACCGTCGCCCCCAAGGGCCAGTCGACGCCGTCGGTGGTGCTCTGCCCGCCGGCCGCCGACCCCGGCATCACCGAGGACGAGAAGCGGGTGATCGCCGAGATGATGGCGAAGGGCACCTACGCCACGCTCGTGCTCAGCACCCCCGACCTCGACAGCACCTTCGACCGGATCCAGGCCACCGGCGCCGAGGTCATACAGGAGCCGGTCGACCAGCCGTACGGCGTACGCGACTGCGCGTTCCGGGACCCGGCCGGCAACCACGTCCGCATCAACCAGGCCGGCTGAGCCGAGCCCTTCGGGGCCGACCCGCGGGGTGTCCCCGGGCCTCCGGTCATCGCGCTCCGCCCAGGACCACCAGCCGCTCGGTGGCGCGGGTCATCGCGACGTACCGGTCGACGGCGCCCTCGATGCCGTCGCCGAAGCGGTCCGGCGCCACGAGCACGACGAGGTCGAACTCGAGGCCCTTGACGTGCTCGGGACTGAGCGAGCGGACCCGGGACGTGGCCTCGAAGGTGGGGTCGCCGACCACGCAGGCGACGCCCTCGGCGTGGGCCGCCTCCCAGTCGGCGAGGATGCGGGCGAGATCGGCCCGGTCGGCGTGCTCGACCGGGATGCCGGTGCTGCGCACCGACGTCGGCACGTTGGCGTCCGGCAGCGCCGCCCGGATCACCGGCGCCGCGGCCTCCATCACCTCGGCCGGCGTGCGGTAGTTGAGGGTCAACGACGCCAGGTCGACGTCGTGCAACCCGATCCGTTCGAGGCGCTCGGCCCAGGTCTCGGCGAAGCCGTGGCGAGCCTGGGCGCGGTCGCCGACGACGGTGAAGCTGCGTGACGGGCAGCGCCGCAGCAGCATCTGCCACTCCGCGTCGGTGAGCTCCTGCGCCTCGTCGACGACCACGTGGGCGAACGGGCCGGCGTACCGGTCGGAAGCGGCGGCCTCCTGCTCGTCGGCGGCGAGGGCGCCGCGCAGGTCGGCGCCGCGCAGCATCGACATGACCATCATGTCGGAGTCGTCGGCGCTGACCAGATGATCGACGACGCGGTCCATCTCCTCCTTCTCGCGAGCGGCCGCAGCCTCCTGGCGCCTGCGCGTCCGGGCGGCCTCGGGGTCGCCGAGCCGAGCCCGGGCGGCGTCGAGGAGCGGCAGGTCGGCGGTGGTCCACGCCTGCGGACCGGTACGACGCAGCGCGCGCACCTCCTCGGGATCGAGCCAGGGTGCGCAGTGGCGCAGGTACGCCGGCACCTCCCACAGGTCGCCCACCAGGTCGGCCGCCTCGAGCAGCGGCCACGCTCTCGTGACCGCGTCCACCAGGTCGCCGTTGCGACGCAAGGAGCGGCGCAGCTGCTCCTCGGTCGCCTCGATGGCCTCGTGCTTGTCGACGAGGATGTCGACCAGCGCCTCCCAGACCTGGTCGCGGGCCTCGTTGTGGGGCGTGCCCGGGTCCGGCGCGCCGAACGCCTCGGCCCAGTCGCCGGCACTCAGCCAGACGTCGGACCAGTCGGTCTCGACGACCATGCCCTCCGTCGGCGCCTCCTCGTAGACCCGGACGGCGGGCTCGACGGCGTCGACCATGCGGGCGTCGGCCTTCAGGCGCGCCACCACCGGGTCGCTCTCCTCGCGGGCGGCACGCCCCTCTGCGACGAGGTCGCGGACGGTGCAGGTCCGCACGCCCTCCTCGCCCAGGCTCGGCAGCACGTCGGCGACGTAGGCGAGGTAGGGCTCGTGGGGACCGACGAAGAGCACCCCGCCGCGGCCGTCGCCGAGCCGCGGGTCGGCGTACAGGAGGTAGGCGGCGCGATGCAGCGCCACGACCGTCTTGCCGGTACCGGGGCCACCGTCGACCACGAGGGCGCCGCGGGAGCCGGCCCGGATGATCGCGTCCTGGTCGGCCTGGATCGTCGCGAGCACGTCGCGCATCTGCGCCGAGCGCCGCGAGCCCAGGCTGGCGACGAAGGCGGACTGGGCGTCGAGAGTGGCGCCGTCCACGACGTCATGGCCGAACACCTCGTCCCAGTAGTCGGTGACCCGGCCGTTGGTCCAGCGGTAGCGCCGCCGGCTGGCCAGGCCCATCGGGTGGGCGTGGGTGGCGCCGAAGAAGGGCTCCGCGGCGGGGGAGCGCCAGTCGACGAGCAGCCGCCGCCCGTCCGGGTCGGTCAGCCCGAAACGCCCCACGTAGA
Organism: Nocardioides daeguensis; assembly: GCF_019192965.1. GTDB lineage: Bacteria > Actinomycetota > Actinomycetes > Propionibacteriales > Nocardioidaceae > Nocardioides > Nocardioides daeguensis. Next base: position 10,083 of record NZ_JAHTKU010000006.1, on the reverse strand, counting down.
CGGTCTCGCCGTCGGCCAGGACCATCCGGCCCAGGCACAGATCGAGCCGGTAGCGGCGCAGCGCCTCGAGCCGCGCCCCCAACCGGTGCACCTCGAGGTCGCGGTCCATCGCCTCCTGGCCGGTGCCACCCGGCTGCCGTCGTACGTCGGCCAGGCGGTCCTCGAGCTCGGCGACGGCGCGTTGCAGGCTGGCCCCGATGGCGGCGAAGTGGGCCTCGTCGTCGGCGACGAGCGCCGGCGCTGCCTTCGCGGGGTGGTCGTGGAGGTCGAACGCGCTGGTCGTCGCGGGCGTCACGTCATCAGCTCCCCTGGGGGTTTCGTGGCTTGTCCGGCTCGCCGGAGACCGGGATTCTGCCCGCTCCCGGGGGCCTTGCGGCAAGACCCCCTGTCCGCTATACGTTGAGAACGGAGGGAGTGGGGGAGCGATGTCGGTGGCGCCCGGTAGAACCGGAGCATGAGCCGAGACCTCCAGATCACCTTCGACTGCCACGACCCGCGCGCGCTCTCGACGTTCTGGCGTGACGCCCTCGGGTACGTCATCCCCGGGCCGCCGGGGGTTCCGCTCGCCGAGGGCGACGACCCGTTGGCTGCGTGGGACGTGTTCCTCGAGAGGGTCGGCGTGCCGGAGTCGGAGCGCAACGCGCGCTCGGCCGTCGAGGACCCCGACGGGGCGGGCCCGCGGGTGTTCTTCCAACAGGTGCCGGAGGACAAGGTGGCCAAGAACCGGGTCCATCTCGACGTCCGGGCCGCGCCCGGGCTGGCAGGGGAGGAGCGGATGGCAGCCCTCGAGGCGGAGTGCTCCCGGCTGGTGGGGCTCGGGGCGCGACGGGTCCAGCGGCACGAGCCGGCGCCGCCGATGAGCTCCGGGCACATCGTGATGGCCGACCCGGAGGGCAACGAGTTCTGCCTGGACTGAGTCCTGTCGGATTCCTTCAAGCCCGCTCCGGTGAGCGCTGCGTAGCCTCGAGACCATGCGAGCCACCGCGACCTTCACCGTCTCCGACTGGACGCCCCTCGACCTGCCCGAGACGGTCGGCGGAACCGTCGTACCCGCGACCGCTGCGCCCACCGGCGTGGCCGCCATGGTGAAGACGTTCGTCGGCGAGCTGGCGGGACGCTCGGTCACCTGGTTCGTCGGCGGCCTCAACCCCGGCACCGGTTCGGGGACCTATGCCGCGGCCGAGGCCTTCGAGGGCTCGGTCGGCGACCGCACCGGGACCTTCGGGTTCGTGCACGCCGCGTCCACCCACGGCACCGACCGGTTCGACGAGCACTTCGTGGTGGTGCCCGACAGCGGCACGGGCGAGCTGTCCGGGATCAGCGGCCGCGGCTCGCTCACCATCGACGAGGACGGCACCCACCGCGTGAAGCTGGAGTACGCGCTGCCGTCCGCGACGGAGGGCGTGTCCTAGCGTTAGCCCCGTGATCCGGGAGCGCAGGCACCAGGACCTCGACCGGCTGGCCGCCGTCCTCCTGGACGTGCCGGGCGCAGCCGAGGTGCTGGCCGGGCGTACGCCGCTGGCATGGCTGACGGAGCACGACGACTCCGCCGACGTGTCGTGGGTCTTCGACCAGGCCCCGGTCACCGCCACTCCGACCCGGAACGTCGTCGGCCACGTCCAGTTCTACGCGCCACCCGCCGCCCCATGGGCAGCCGCGGTCGCGACCGACGCCGGGGTCGACACCGCGAAGCTGCTGGTGATCGGCCGCTTCTTCGTGCGGCCGATGAAGCACGACCAGAACATCGCGCGCTACCTGCTCAAGGAGTGCGTCCGGCGGATCGCGGCGCGGGGGAGCGTGGCCGTGTTCGACCCCGACGGCCTGGACCTCGTCCCGCACGTGCTCTGGCGCCGGGCCAGGTTCGCCGACCACCCGCCGGCCCCTCGCCTCCTGCCGTGAACGCCGCCGTCGAAGCCGGTGCTGGCGGGCTGTAGGACGAGGTGCGAGTGGTGGTTCCGGTGGCGACGGCGGTGCCGTCGACGTACCTGTTCGGCTACTTGGAGAATTGGATGCGGGGCGACGTGACCGTCTGATCACTGCCGCAGACATGGAGGAGCGTCCGCGAACGCTCAGTCAGTCACGAAGTCCTCGGAGATCGGGCTATAGACGACCAGACCGAGCTGCGTTGTGCGTGGTGGCCAGGAACGGTTCTTCAGGCGGTCGCTCCAGCGTGTGTGGGTGTCGTCAGGTTCTCTGGCCGTTGCTCGTCGCGAATCATCATTTGGGACGGTCCTAGGTCTGACGAGCCATTGACGAAATTTCTCCTCAGGCGCACCGTCAACAGATGCGGACGAAGCTGATCTGGGCGGTGGGGTTTCCGGCATGTGTCGCGGCGCTGGTCGCGCAGGTGGCCGTGCCAGGGCCGGCGCATGCCGCGTTGAGCGGAAGCGACCACACCTTCGTGTCGCCCGGCAGCCAGTACGCCTACTGGAATGCGTCGTTCAGGAACATCCAGCTGATCAGCTCGCCTACCTCAAGCATGAGCACGACCCGGTGCATGGACGCGATGCTGGACTGGCAGGTGACCTCGGGGCACTACGACGCCCGCGTCATTCGCTCCTGCCAGCCAGGCGGTCAAGAGTCGACCGACCCGGGAGGAAACGGCGTGTGGATTGAGCCGAGCGGCTGGGGCGGGGCGACCGTGACCGACATGCAGAAGGGATGGGGCATGCGGATCAACGACACATATTCGGGCGGCAACTTCGCGTGGTATGCCAAGGAGGCCTTCGCCGGCACGCTCGGCGTTGAGTACGACGCCCGGCCCCGGACCTGCATCGACAAGTTCGCACGGGTCAGGACCAAGTACCAAGACGGGCACACCGAGTCATGCGACTCCGATCCACGAGACGCGAACGGGTGATGGTCATGGACACGACCAAGTACCGATGGGTCGCGGCGTGGGCTGCTGCCACGCTCACGACGACGGTCCTCGCGGGATGCGGGACCCAGGTCGCCGACGGCACCAATGCGGAGGCGAGCAGCCACTACTCAGGTGCTGACGTGCGCGCCGAAGCGCAGCGCGTCTACGAGAGCTTCGCTGGAACCCAGGATCAGCAGGACGCGGCCTATGTGGTGCAGACGTACACCCGTAACGGGCCGCTGGACGAGTGCCTCGCCCAGCGGGGGTATCCCGAGTGGGACTGGTCGCTATCGCGACCGTACGCCTCGCCCTACGACGCCCTGCGTCCATCGGTATGGTTCGCCGAGCCGGGGGACCGGATCTACTCCGAGAACGAGATCGCCACCCGTCCGTTCGCCGAGGCGGAGAAGGTGATGAACGCCGACGACCGTTGGCCGGCCGGGTTCTCGAAGACGGTCCTGGAGTGTGAGGACAGCATCAAGCCCGCCAGCGACACCGAGGTCGAGAACGCGTCGCGCCCCGCCGGGTCAGCGAAGCTGATCGAGTCATGGCGTACGGCGCTGACCGAGGTCGGCGAGAAGCTCGGCGGCAGCTTCGATGCGTACTTCGACTGCATGGCTGCAGCTGATCTGACCGCCCTGAAGGCGAACGGCGCGAGCTACGACGACCTGGCTGCGGTCATGGCCGGCGAGGCCGACAAGGCTGGTCCACCACCGGCCGCGGACCAGGACCCGTCGACCTACTCCGATGCCTGGAAGGGTTTCCTCGCAACAGAGGATCAGGTCCTGGCGGCCGACACGGCCTGCCGGAGCGACGTGTACGACGCGAACATCGGCAAGGTCATGGCGACCATCACGGACTTCAGCGAGAGCCACGCCGACGAGATCGCCGCGGCCCGGAAGGGCTGGGACGAGGTCGTGGCGAAGGCGGCCCAGTTGGGCTACCACGGCCAGGTCGGCCCGCTCGGCAAGTAGCGCCTGAAGCGCTGGGGGACCCGGTAGCGCTCTCGCTAGTGCGATGACGGCGCTGCGCGTGTCTTGAGGGTGCCTATCCCGCGGGGCATGCCGGTCCAGTTCGGATCGACCGGACGAGCATGAGCTCCTGGCCGCGGACGCGGCCGAAGCGTTGCCTCGACCGCCCTTGGCTCAAGTCGTCACTTGTAGATGTCACGGCGGTGGCCGAGAGCGAGGACCAGGACCAGGAGGACGTCGTCCTGGATCGAGTAGACGACCCGGTAGACGCCGGTGCGCACTCGCCACTCGCCGGCGCCGCCGACGAGCTTCTTCGCGCCAGGCGGTCGCGGCGCGTCGGCCAGGATCTCGATCGCAGCTTGAACCTGCCTCTGGGCCGGCGGGTCGAGCTTGCGGAGCTGGCGCGCAGCTGCCGGTGTCAGCTCGATCCGGTAGCGCTCCGTGCGGTCGGCGTTATCGGTGCTCACGCGAGACCGAGGTCGGCCTTGACCTGCTCCCACGGGATCGCAGCGGTGCCGGGCTCGTCGAGCTCGGCGCGAGCAGCCGCAGCGGCTCGAATGTCGGCCAGGTCCTCAGCGGCCTCGATCAGCTGGTCGAGCTGGTCGGCGTCGACCACGGCGGCAATCCGACGACCTCGGCGAGTCAGGAAGACGGGGTCGTGCTGGATGCGGGCCTCGTCGACGACGTCGGCCAGCCGGGCACGGGCCTCGGTCACGGTCATCTCGCTCATGCACCTACGATACGCCGAGTACGCCGAGAAGTACAGATACGCACAGATGTACAACTGGCAGCACGGGAGTTGATGAGCCGGGAGTAGCGGGGTTGTCGCATCTGTTTCTACTCCCGATACTTAAGCGCCGATAAGTGACAACGTGGGCCGCTGGACGGTGGAGGTCTGGTTGCGGCTGGCGACTCAGTACGGCGCGGCGACGGTGGGCCAGGCGGTCGTGCCGATCACAGGCGCTGAGGGCTGGCTGAAGTACTTGTCGAAGCACGCGTCTCGGGGCGTGGCTCACTACCAGCGGCAGGGGATGCCGGCGGGCTGGTCGAAGTCGGGCCGGCTGTGGGGGCATGGGGGCTCGTGGCCGACTGCTGAGCCGGTGTCGATGGTCCTCGATGATCCGTCGTTCCGTCGGGTGCGGCGGCTAGTGCGGGCGTACGTGGTGGCTGAGGCTCGGGCCGCTGCGTTGGCGACTCGTCCGGGCTCTGCTGAGGAGCGGCGGGCGTGGGCTCGGGTGTCTTGGGCTCGTCGGATGCTGCGATGCAACGAGCCAGGGCTCTCGGCGGTGCGCGGGCTCTCGGAGTGGGTTCCGGGCCCGGTTCTCATGCAGATGGCGTTGATGGCTGGCTGGGCAGGAGAGGTGAAGTCATGAGCGCGTCACGGAAGATGAGGCGGCGGGCGGCGGCTGCTGGGTTGTGTCCGAACTGTCTGGAACGTCCCATTGAGCACGTCATCCCGATGGATGATCGTCAGGCCGCTGTGGCGTGCTCGGAGTGTTGGCCGGAGTTGCTGGCCGACCTCGCAGCCATGGGCGCTCACGTGTCGGGGTGCGTCGGACCGTGCTGCACCTCCTGAACGCTGCCGGAGTGCGTCCCCCGCGCCGGTCAGGGCCCGCCCGGCAAGCGCAGCGCGGACGGGCCCTGACCGGCACGGAGGTACACCCCGGATGCGCTCGGAAGGCAGACGCGGTGACAGAACCGTCCGGGATGGTGCGTCGTGGCTGAGTGGGTGCGCGGTGTGCTCGCCGGTCATCGCCTCCGCGTCCTGCGTCACGGTCGCGGCTTCCGCGCTCGCTGCGAATGCGGTTGGACCGGCCTTGTGCACCCCCGCGGCTCCGACGCTGCGCGCGACGCGGGGGTGCACAAGATTCACGTCAGCGCAGGTTCCTGACGTCGACCAACAGGCGCATCAGGCTGACCAAGAGGGCCAGCGTCCTGAGCCAGCCGAAGCGCCGCGCCCGCTTCTCAGGACGCTTCTCAGTGTGGTAGACCAAGGATGTCTCCGTTCTCGTCTTGCGTGGATGTGGGCTGAGAGACCTGACGGTCACGAGCTGCAACTCGTGGCCGTCCTCTCGTTTTCGGAACCTACGCTTTTTCTCGGCGTATTGCCACGGGCGGGGGTCGGACTGGCCGTCAGGGTGCCGCGCGGGGGCCGGTCGGGCGGGGCGCTCTCTCGGGTGCCCAGGGGCCCCGCGCGCGCGACGAAGGAGCGCGTGTGGGGGAGGGCAGCGCCCCGACCGGCCCAACTGGCCACGGTTGTCGGAGGCAGGTCCTACAGTGGTTGGCACGACGGGAGCGCGGACCGGTGCGCGTGACCTGAGAGTCGGCATTACAGATGCGACACCGGTGGGGCAGACCCTGATGAAGCCGCCTTCCGCATCCAGCGGAGGAACGGACGCCCCGATGGGTAGTTGGCCGCTAGACAGCCAGTCTGGTGGAGCCTGACGAGCAGCGACGAGACCAGAAGACGAAGTCCCACCGGCGAGGGCACTTCGTCCGTCTCATGCTCGTGAGGTTCTCGCCGTGGTCCCTACTTCCGTCGTCCTGTCCCCGCCGTACTCGCCGTCAGGCAGCCGATCGACGTCCGATCCGCCACATGATCCTGGGGACTTTGATCGGCAGCGGCAGATGCCACTGCTTCGCGTCAGCGCGTTCCCGCTCGAGCACGCCACGGCGGATGGCAGCCTGCCGGACAGCCTGACGGCTGATGCCCAAGGCGTCACCGATCTGGGCCCACGAGGCGCCCTCGCGTCGAGCGGCGTCGACCATGAGCGACGTTCCTCGGTTCAGCGCCTCTTGGGCGTGTCGCAGGGCTCGCAGGTGGTCCAGCGGACGCTGGGGTCCTCGGCGCACGTGCTCCAGGTCGGCAACGGCTCGGCGGACCTCCCAGCGCGCCTGCGTGCCTTCCTCGGTGCTCACAGGCCGGATCGTAAACCGAAGTTGACGCTCCGACTTTCGTTGCCGGATATCGGACACGAAACGTCAATTCACCTTGACGGCCTTGCGCTAACTTTTGCAAGCGACGAAATTCGGGGGAGCCGAGTCGGCGTGGCTCGGCGGGCTGCGCCCTTGATTAGTAGTTACATATCTCGACGGCGGTGGTCCTACGGACTCCTGCCGGTGACAACCGAAAAGACGAATGACCCCCGCGACGCGGCAACGTCCGGGGGTCGTGATCACCACGAGGTGTGTGCTCGATGGCGACGCTAAAAGCGTACCCAAACGGCGGCTCGATGGGCCGCGGCAATCTGGCGCCGGTCGGCGGTCCACGCGGGACCGTGAACGGCTGGTCGAAGGCTTCCGTGCGGAGGCATAAGGCGTGGTTGTACTCGGTGGAGACGAACGAGCTCGATGGCCAGGGCTTCGGCGTGACGCTCACGCTGCGGCAGACTCCCGCGACGCACAGCGACTGGATGGCGCTCGTGCAGCGTCTTCAACGGGCGTTCCGTGAGGCTGGTCTGACGCGGTGGCACTGGGTCGTTGAGTGGCAGCGTCGAGGCACGCCACACCTGCATCTGGCGGTCTACGCCCCCGAGGGTTGGGAATCGCCGATAAGTGACAACGTGGGCCGCTGGACGGTGGAGGTCTGGTTGCGGCTGGCGACTCAGTACGGCGCGGCGACGGTGGGCCAGGCGGTCGTGCCGATCACAGGCGCTGAGGGCTGGCTGAAGTACTTGTCGAAGCACGCGTCTCGGGGCGTGGCTCACTACCAGCGGCAGGGGATGCCGGCGGGCTGGTCGAAGTCGGGCCGGCTGTGGGGGCATGGGGGCTCGTGGCCGACTGCTGAGCCGGTGTCGATGGTCCTCGATGATCCGTCGTTCCGTCGGGTGCGGCGGCTAGTGCGGGCGTACGTGGTGGCTGAGGCTCGGGCCGCTGCGTTGGCGACTCGTCCGGGCTCTGCTGAGGAGCGGCGGGCGTGGGCTCGGGTGTCTTGGGCTCGTCGGATGCTGCGATGCAACGAGCCAGGGCTCTCGGCGGTGCGCGGGCTCTCGGAGTGGGTTCCGGGCCCGGTTCTCATGCAGATGGCGTTGATGGCTGGCTGGGCAGGAGAGGTGAAGTCATGAGCGCGTCACGGAAGATGAGGCGGCGGGCGGCGGCTGCTGGGTTGTGTCCGAACTGTCTGGAACGTCCCATTGAGCACGTCATCCCGATGGATGATCGTCAGGCCGCTGTGGCGTGCTCGGAGTGTTGGCCGGAGTTGCTGGCCGACCTCGCAGCCATGGGCGCTCACGTGTCGGGGTGCGTCGGACCGTGCTGCACCTCCTGAACGCTGCCGGAGTGCGTCCCCCGCGCCGGTCAGGGCCCGCCCGGCAAGCGCAGCGCGGACGGGCCCTGACCGGCACGGAGGTACACCCCGGATGCGCTCGGAAGGCAGACGCGGTGACAGAACCGTCCGGGATGGTGCGTCGTGGCTGAGTGGGTGCGCGGTGTGCTCGCCGGTCATCGCCTCCGCGTCCTGCGTCACGGTCGCGGCTTCCGCGCTCGCTGCGAATGCGGTTGGACCGGCCTTGTGCACCCCCGCGGCTCCGACGCTGCGCGCGACGCGGGGGTGCACAAGATTCACGTCAGCGCAGGTTCCTGACGTCGACCAACAGGCGCATCAGGCTGACCAAGAGGGCCAGCGTCCTGAGCCAGCCGAAGCGCCGCGCCCGCTTCTCAGGACGCTTCTCAGTGTGGTAGACCAAGGATGTCTCCGTTCTCGTCTTGCGTGGATGTGGGCTGAGAGACCTGACGGTCACGAGCTGCAACTCGTGGCCGTCCTCTCGTTTTCGGAACCTACGCTTTTTCTCGGCGTATTGCCACGGGCGGGGGTCGGACTGGCCGTCAGGGTGCCGCGCGGGGGCCGGTCGGGCGGGGCGCTCTCTCGGGTGCCCAGGGGCCCCGCGCGCGCGACGAAGGAGCGCGTGTGGGGGAGGGCAGCGCCCCGACCGGCCCAACTGGCCACGGTTGTCGGAGGCAGGTCCTACAGTGGTTGGCACGACGGGAGCGCGGACCGGTGCGCGTGACCTGAGAGTCGGCATTACAGATGCGACACCGGTGGGGCAGACCCTGATGAAGCCGCCTTCCGCATCCAGCGGAGGAACGGACGCCCCGATGGGTAGTTGGCCGCTAGACAGCCAGTCTGGTGGAGCCTGACGAGCAGCGACGAGACCAGAAGACGAAGTCCCACCGGCGAGGGCACTTCGTCCGTCTCATGCTCGTGAGGTTCTCGCCGTGGTCCCTACTTCCGTCGTCCTGTCCCCGCCGTACTCGCCGTCAGGCAGCCGATCGACGTCCGATCCGCCACATGATCCTGGGGACTTTGATCGGCAGCGGCAGATGCCACTGCTTCGCGTCAGCGCGTTCCCGCTCGAGCACGCCACGGCGGATGGCAGCCTGCCGGACAGCCTGACGGCTGATGCCCAAGGCGTCACCGATCTGGGCCCACGAGGCGCCCTCGCGTCGAGCGGCGTCGACCATGAGCGACGTTCCTCGGTTCAGCGCCTCTTGGGCGTGTCGCAGGGCTCGCAGGTGGTCCAGCGGACGCTGGGGTCCTCGGCGCACGTGCTCCAGGTCGGCAACGGCTCGGCGGACCTCCCAGCGCGCCTGCGTGCCTTCCTCGGTGCTCACAGGCCGGATCGTAAACCGAAGTTGACGCTCCGACTTTCGTTGCCGGATATCGGACACGAAACGTCAATTCACCTTGACGGCCTTGCGCTAACTTTTGCAAGCGACGAAATTCGGGGGAGCCGAGTCGGCGTGGCTCGGCGGGCTGCGCCCTTGATTAGTAGTTACATATCTCGACGGCGGTGGTCCTACGGACTCCTGCCGGTGACAACCGAAAAGACGAATGACCCCCGCGACGCGGCAACGTCCGGGGGTCGTGATCACCACGAGGTGTGTGCTCGATGGCGACGCTAAAAGCGTACCCAAACGGCGGCTCGATGGGCCGCGGCAATCTGGCGCCGGTCGGCGGTCCACGCGGGACCGTGAACGGCTGGTCGAAGGCTTCCGTGCGGAGGCATAAGGCGTGGTTGTACTCGGTGGAGACGAACGAGCTCGATGGCCAGGGCTTCGGCGTGACGCTCACGCTGCGGCAGACTCCCGCGACGCACAGCGACTGGATGGCGCTCGTGCAGCGTCTTCAACGGGCGTTCCGTGAGGCTGGTCTGACGCGGTGGCACTGGGTCGTTGAGTGGCAGCGTCGAGGCACGCCACACCTGCATCTGGCGGTCTACGCCCCCGAGGGTTGGGAATCGCCGATAAGTGACA
>NZ_JAHTKU010000041.1 GCF_019192965.1 Nocardioides daeguensis | reverse complement strand
GAGGGGCGCAAGCTCCTCCGCCTGGAGGTCCGCAACGCGGAGACCCCGATCGAGCGGAAGCCGTCGTGGATCCGGACGAAGGCGACGATGGGCCCCGAGTACCGCACCCTGAAGAGCCTGGTGAAGTCCGAGGGCCTGCACACCGTGTGCGAGGAAGCCGGCTGCCCCAACATCTTCGAGTGCTGGGAGGACAAGGAAGCCACCTTCCTCATCGGCGGCGACCAATGCACCCGACGCTGCGACTTCTGCCAGATCGACACCGGCAAGCCCCAGCCCCTCGACCGCGACGAACCCCGCCGCGTCGCCGAGTCCGTCCACACCATGGGCCTCAAGTACGCCACCATCACCGGCGTCGCCCGCGACGACCTCCCCGACGGCGGCGCCTGGCTCTACGCCGAGACCGTGCGCGCCATCCACGACCTCAACCCCGACACCGGCGTGGAGAACCTGGTCCCCGACTTCAACGGCGACCCCACCCTGCTCGCCGAGGTCTTCGACGCACGCCCCGAGGTCCTGGCCCACAACCTCGAGACCGTGCCCCGCATCTTCAAGCGGATCCGCCCCGCCTTCCGCTACGAACGCTCCCTCGACGTCCTCACCCAGGCCCGCGCCTTCGGCCTGGTCACCAAGTCCAACCTCATCCTCGGCATGGGCGAGACCCGCGACGAGGTCTCCCAAGCCCTGCGCGACCTGCACCAGGCAGGCTGCGAGCTGGTCACCATCACCCAGTACCTACGCCCCTCCGTCCGACACCACCCCGTCGAACGGTGGGTCAAGCCCGAGGAGTTCGTCGACCTCGCCACCGAGGCCGAGGAGATCGGCTTC
>NZ_JAHTKU010000005.1 GCF_019192965.1 Nocardioides daeguensis | reverse complement strand
AGTCTGACCGCGCGTCGCCAACGACACGCTCACCATCGACAACGTCAACGAAACCAGAGGCGCCCGCCCCCACCATCGGGGACGGGCGCCTCACCCTGCCTCTTGACAGGAAGCCGCTACATATCAGCTGGTCACCTGTAGGGGGGTGTCCGTGGTGGTGGCAGAGGTGACCTGCCAGCCGGTCGGCGCGGCAGTGCCCCGGCCCGGATCGGGTGGACGCCGAACCGTCGCGCAGGTCGCGGCCATCCAGGGAGCCGTCCTCGATGTCGGCGCTGTGGCGGTGCCGTTCTTCATGGCGTTCCTGCGGTCGTCGCGTTCAAGGGGGCGGGAGGCGTGCGGAGGAGGCGGGTACGGCCCGATGGTGGCGGCCAGGACGAGGATGGCGATGCCGAACCTCGGGGCCAGGTGCTGCTGCATGGTGTTCCTTCCGTTGTCGCGCGCGGGCGTGAGGAGGTCGTCGGCCGAGCCCGTACGACCGTGCTCGCGGATGGCGCTGGGCTCAGGTGGCGAGCAGCGGGGCGACCAGCTCGTTCCAGGCGGGACGCAGCCGCGCCCGGAACAGTCCGTGGTGGCCGACCCGGTCGGCCCCGAGGTCGGCGGGGGCCAGGCGGCGTACGTCGACAGCGGTGCCGGTGAACAGTGCCTCCATCGCGCTCATCGCGGGCTCGGCCAAGAGCTCGTCGTCGGTGAAGTGCACGGAGGTGAGGGGCGCCGTGATCGCCGCGAAGCGGGCGTGGATGTCCGGTACGTCGACCGCGAAGTAGTCCGCAGCCAGGCACCATCGGGCCCACTGCCGCATCGCGCCGGTCGGGAGGTCGCCGGTCATCCGCAGCGCTCCACCGGGGTAGTAGCCGACCAGTCGGGTGGTCACCGGTGCGACGACTCGGAACATCAGCCAGGCCGGCACCTTGATCCGGGGGCGGTTGAACCGCCAGCTGCCCACGCCGGTGGAGACCATCACGATCCGCGAGACCAGGTCGTGACGCACGAAGGGGAGCAGCTGGGCGCCCATGCTGTGGCCCAGGTAGGTGACCGGCAGGCCCTCGGCCCGCTCGAGCAGGGTCTCCAGGGCCCGTGCGGCGTCGCCGCCCCAGGTGAGCAGGCTGGTGTCGCGGGCCGCACGCAGCTCGGCGACCGTGCCCATGCCCCGGTAGTCGTAGGTCAGCGCGAGGAAGCCCGCCTCGGCCAGCCAGGTCGCGAACGCGGTGTAGTACGACGAGCGGGTCGCCATCGCCGGAGCGACGATGACCGCGCCGATCGGGGCGTCGGCCGGCACGAACCAGGTGCCGCGCAGCTGGTGGCCGTCGTCGGCGAGGAAGTGCGCCGGCTCGACGGCGATCTGCGGGCTCGCGGCGGCGACCGAGAGGTCGTTATAACAACCGTCATAGAGCGTCATGGCGAGCACATTAGGACACTCGTCATAGACGTGCAAGTACGATGGCGCCGTGAGTGCACAGCGACGCGGCGATGCCCGGGCCCGGATGGTGGCCGGCGCTGCCCGGATGATCGGGCACGGTGGTGTGGACGCGATGAGCCTGCGGGCGCTCGCGGAGCGCTTCGAGGTTCCCCTGGGCTCCACCTACCACTACTTCCCCGGCGGGAAGGCGCAGCTCGTCGACGAGGCGGTACGCCTCGAGGGGGCCCAGGTCGTGGCGCTGATCGACAACACCCCGGCGACCGGCCCGGTCGGCGTGCTGCAGGCGTTCGCCGAGATGTGGCGCTCGGTCCTGACTCGCAGTGGCTACGAGGCGGGATGCTCCGTGCTCGCCGCCGCCTCGGCGACCGAGCCCGGGCCGCGGCAGGCTGCCCGGGACGTGTTCGACGACTGGAATCGTGCCCTCGCCGGGGCGCTGGTGGCATCCGGGGTCCCCGAGGAGCGCGCACCGCGGCTCGCGCGCACCGTCATCGCCTCGGTCGAGGGAGCGATCGGACTGTGCCGCGCGTCGTCCAACGCGGACGCGCTCGATGACGTGGTGGCCGAGCTGTCGCAGATCCTCGAGGCGGCGCGCTCCTGAACCGTGAGCGCGGCGCCCGGCCGAGAGCCGGGACGGCGGGACCGGGGCGGCCCGCGGGAAGCAGGCGGCGTCGGAACCGGAGTGTCGCAGCGGCGGCAGCGCCATAATGCGCCCCATGCTCTTGCTCCGCCGGCCCGCCGCCCTCGCCGCGGCGACCCTGCTCCTGCTCACTGCCGGCTGCTCCTCGGGCGGTGGCTCGGGCGATGGCGACGATGCGGCACAGCCCGGTACGACGGCAGCGACCCCGTCGCGGACCGCACCGCCCCCGACGGCCGACGCCGAGCTGCTCGCCAGCGCACCGGGGCGGGCGATCGACGCCTGGGCCGCGGCGTACGCCCGGGCGGTCAACAAGGGCGACCGCACCTTCGCCGGCGCGACCGACGCGACGGCGCCCGCGGTGCGGGACTGGATGGAGCGGCATGCGGGAGCCGAGTGGGGCCGGTACTTCCCGGGTCCGCTCCCGGTCGCGCCGCTGGGCGCGCGTCCCGTCGACGACACCCACCGCGACGTCGAGGCGTGCGTGCTGGTGTCCGGGTGGACCCAGGAGTCGCGCACGGTCCGTCGTACCCGCTCGCGGGCGGTGGCCGGCGTGACCTTCCGGCTGGTGTCGGCCCCGGCCGGCTGGCGGGTCGACCGGATCAGCAGCGCCGAGATCGACTGCCGCGACGTCGTGCCGCCCACGCGCACCTGGTGAGCCTGCGCCGTACGGCACGGTTTTGAGACCGCTCTGAAGATTTCCGCGGAACGCCGGACACGGACCTCCTGCGCTGGTTAGCCTCCGGCCAGCAGCCGTATGTCTCCGGGACGTGCGGCGCTGACGACTTATGGGGAGTCGATTGATGCGTACGCACGCCCGTGGACCGGTGGTTCGCCTGCTCACCGCGGTGCTGACCACCGCCCTGGCCCTGGTGGGGCTCGTCGCGTTGACCACCGCGACCGCACCGGTCGCGCAGGCGGCGACGACCGGCATCAGCGGCAAGGTCACCGCGGCGGGCGCCGGAACGCCCCTCGCCGGCATGACCGTCGTCCTCTACTGCAACGAGGACGGCGACTGGTACTGGTGCCAGGACACGACGAGCGGCACGGGCGGTGCCTACGCGTTCGACACCCTGCCCGCCTCGCTGGGTGGCAGCTACCACGTGGGCGCGTTCAGTGACGACAACCGGTACGCCGCCACCTTCGTCGGCGGCACCGACGAGGTCAACGCGACCGGCATCGAGCCGCCCGCCACCGACGTCGACCTCGCGATGCAGCCGAACGCCGCGATCACCGGCAAGGCCACGCAGGGTCTGCTCGCCACGGGCGTCGCGGGCGTCGACGTGTGCCTCTACCAGCAGTTCGCCGACGAGGACTGGAGCGGCTGGTACTGCGTCAACGAGACGACCACGGCCGCCAACGGCAGCTACACGTTGTGGGCCGAGCCGGGCACCTACCGGGTGGGCTTCTCGACCGCCGACAACCACCTCCGCGAGGTCTACTACGCCAACGCGGCGAGCGTCGAGAACGCCACCGACCTGGTGGTCGGCGCGTCGGGACGCAGCCAGGTCAACGCCAAGCTGGTGCCGAACGCCAAGGTCACCGGCAAGGTGAGCGTGACCGACTCCGCGACCGGCATCGGCGGCGCCCAGGTGACGGCCTACCAACTGGTCCAGGACGGCGCGGACTCGTCCTGGGAGCCGGGCCACGCCGCCACGGCTGACGGCACCGGCAGCTACGAGCTCTACCTGGCACCCGGCGCCTACCGGATCGGCTTCGAGGGTCCCTGCTCGGCCGACGGCGAGTGCAGCCAGGAGTACCGCGCCGAGTTCTGGGACGACAAGGCCACCGTCGAGGCCGCGAACGACGTCACCGTCGGCAACAGCGGCGCGGTCGGCAACGTCAACGCCGCGCTCACGCGCAACCCGAGGGTCACCGGAACGGTGACCGAGCAGGACGGCGGCGCCCCGATCGCCGGCGCCCGGGTCAGGGCGCTGCAGCAGGTCACCGAGGTGTACGACGGCGAGACCTTCACCTACTGGGACCAGGTCGCCTCGGCGAGTGCCGATGCGACCGGTGCGTACGCGCTCCCCGCGCCGCCCGGAACCTACCGGCTGTCCTTCGACGAGGGCTGCGCCGAGTGGCCCTGTGCCGACATCTTCCAGACCGAGTACTGGCAGGAGGCCGCCACGCTGGAGACCGGCAAGGACGTCACGCTGGGCGGCACCCTCACCTTGCCCGGACGCAACGGGACGCTGGCGAAGAACGGCAAGATCACCGGCACCGTGACGGCCGAGGACGGCGGTGCGCCGATCGCCGACGTCCAGGTCGTCGTCTTCGACGAGGAGACCGAGGACGGCGAGACCTACTGGAGCCCGGTCGGCTTCGCGACCACCGACGAGACCGGGAAGTACACGCTGCACGCGGCTCCGGGCAGCCACCGGGTCGGCTTCTTCGAGCTCTGCTCGGGCGCGGACTGCCGCTACCTGCCGGAGTTCTACGACGATGCGGCGACGCCCGACGCCGGTACGGCGGTCGCCGTCGCCGGCCCCGACACCACCACGCCGGACATCGACGCCGCGCTGGCCGAGGGGTCGCTGATCACCGGCACCCTCACCGACAACGCCGACGTGCCCGTCGCCGACGCCAGCGTCTCGGTGTACGCCGAGGACGGCGGCGACTGGACGCCGGTCGACGGCACCTGGTCCGACGAGGACGGCAGCTACGCCGTCCTCGTCCCGGACGGCAGCTTCCGCGTGGGCTTCAGCTCGTGGGACGGCGCGTTCACCGACGAGTACTACGACGACAGCCTCACCCTCGCGGGTGCGGACACGGTCGTCGTCGCCGGCGCGGACCAGACGCACATCGACGCGGAGCTCGGTCTCACGCTCGTCAACGCCGAGGCCCCGACGATCCCGGACGCGGACCCGAAGGTCGGCGAGACGATCACCGCCGACACGGGCACCTGGTCCGCGACGCCGGACGCCTTCACCTACCGGTGGTTCCAGTCCGGCACGACCGACCCGATCGGTACCGATCAGGACCTCGTGGTCCCGGCCGGCGCCCTGGGCAAGCAGCTCACGCTCGAGGTCACGGCCACGAAGGCCGGGTACGCCGACGGCGTCGCCACCTCGCTCCCGTCGGCCGCCGTGGCGCAGGGCGTGCTCACCAGCACGGCCAAGCCGACGGTCTCCGGCGCGGTCGCGGTGGGCAGCACGGTCACCGCGCTCGAGGGCACCTGGTCGGCGACCCCCGACGCCTACACCTACGAGTGGTTCCAGGCCGGTACGGCGACCCCGATCGGCACCAGCAGGACGCTCGTCGTCCCGGCCGGTGCGGTCGGCAAGACGCTGAGCGTGAAGGTCACCGCGACCAAGGCCGGCCACACCAGCGGTGTCGCCACCTCGGACCCGACCGCGGCGGTCACCCCGGCCGGCCTGGCCAACACGGTCAAGCCGACGATCTCCGGCGACCTCGTGGTCGGCGGCACGGTCAGCGCGGTCGAGGGCACCTGGTCCGACACCCCGGACAGCTACACCTACCGCTGGTTCCAGGCCGGCACGGCCGAGCCGATCGGCACGGGCGAGCAGCTGGAGATCCCGACCAGCGCGTGGGGCAAGACCCTCACCGTCGAGGTCACCGCGGTCAAGCTGGGCCACCACGACAGCACGGCCACCTCGGACCCGTCCGCGGCGGTCGACGCCGGCAGCTTCGCGACCCCGCCGACCCCGGCGATCACGGGTGAGGCCAAGGTCGGCGCCACGCTCACGGCGGTCGAGGGCGCCTGGTCCCCGACGCCGGGCACCTACGCCTACCAGTGGTACCAGGCCGGCACGACCGAGCCGATCGGCACGACGAAGAACCTGGTCGTCCCGGTCGGTGCCCTGGGCAAGAAGCTGACGGTGAAGGTCACCGGGGTCAAGGTCGGCTACCAGGTCGCGTCCGCGACCTCGGAGCCGACGGCCGCGGTCGCACCCGGCGACCTGGCGAACACGGCCGCCCCGAGCATCACCGGCGAGGTCAAGGTCGCGAAGACCGTCACCGCCGGCAACGGCACCTGGTCGGTCACCCCGGACAGCTACACCTACCGGTGGTTCCAGGCCGGTACGGCGACCCCGATCGGCACCGGCAAGGAGCTCGTCGTCCCGGCGGGTGCCGCCGGCAAGCTGCTCACGGTCGAGGTCACCGCGAAGGCGGCGGGCTACGAGGACGGCGTCGCCGGCTCGGCGCCGTCGGGTGCGGTCGCCCTGGGCGACCTGGTCAACACCGCGCCCCCGACGGTGGTCGGCACGGCCCAGGTGGGCAGGACCGTCACGGCCGACCCGGGCACCTGGACGCCTGCTCCCGCGCCGGACGGCTTCACCTACGTCTGGTTCCGGGCCGACTCCGACGACCCGATCGGCACCGGCAAGGAGCTGGTCGTCCCGGCCGCAGCCGACGGCAAGAAGCTGTGGGTCACCGTGACCGCGTCGGTGCCCGGGTACGCCGAGAGCTCGGCGGACTCCGAGCACACGGGTGCGGTCATCCCCCCGGCCACCCAGGCGTTCACCGTCCGTCCTTCCCTCACCGGCACCGCCCGGGTCGGGGAGACGGTCACGGCCCAGGACGGCACCTGGACGGACAAGCCGGACCGCTTCACCTACCGGTGGTTCCAGTTCGGCTCCACCACCCCGATCGGCACCGGCAAGACCCTGGTGGTCCCGCCGGGCGCCGTCGGGTGGGCGCTCGTGGTCGAGGTGACGGCCCACAAGGCCGGCTATGCCGACCGGGCCGTGCTCACGGTGCCGACGGCACCGGTCGCCGCCGGCAAGCTGAAGGTGAGCGGCACGGTGTCCCTGGCCGGCAAGGCCAAGGTCGGCAAGAGGCTCAAGGTCGTCCTCCCGACGGTCGTGCCGGCGGGCGCCACCGTCACGGTGCAGTGGCTGGTCGGCAAGAAGCCGGTCCCGGGCGCCACGAAGAAGACGCTGAAGCTGGACACCGCGCTGTACCGCGGCACCAAGGTCCGCGCCGTCGTGGCCTGGACCCTGCCCGGCTACACGACCGTGGTGCTCAAGACGGCCAAGGTGAGGATCAAGTAGCGCTCATCGAGCAGAGCAGACGACGAGGCCCCCGCCATCCGGTGGGGGCCTCGTCGCGTGGTCGGCAGCGGCGCGGCTGCCTCAGCCGATCGACGCCGGCGGCGTGACGCCGAGCTCGCGGAGCGCGGCGGCGTACTCCTCGACGTTGCGCAGCTTGACCGTCTCGTAGCCACGGACCAGGTCGGGCAGCTCGGCGATCCGCACCGCCCGGTCGTACGACGCCGGGTCGGCCAGGTCGGTCGCGAGGTCGGCGACCAGCGCGCGGTAGTGGTCGCGCAGGTCGCGCTCCACCTTGCGCAGGTGGGCGTAGCCGAAGACGTCCGCGCGGGTGCCGCGCAGCGACTTCATCCGGGCCAGGGCGCGCAGCGAGCCGTGCGACTTCGGGCCGAACGAGATCTTCGACTTGCGGCCCATCGCCCGCAGCACCGGCGGGTGCAGCTTGAACGCGATCGTGCCGCCGGGGAAGGCGTCGCCGGTCGAGGCGAGGAAGGCCGGGTCGGTGAGGAGCCGGGCGACCTCGTACTCGTCCTTGTACGCCGTCAGCTTGAACAGGTTGCGCGCCACGGCCTCGCTGAACCGGGTGTCCGTGGTGACGGCCCGCTCGGCGGCGGCGACCTGGGCGACCAGGGCGACGTAGGCGTCGGCGAGCCTCTCGTCCTGGTAGGCGACCAGGTTGGCGGCCCGCGTCGAGACCAGGCGCAGCAGCTCGCCCTCGAGGCCGGCGGCCGCCACGGAGGCGGGCACCGGGACCTCGCGGACCGGAGCCGTCGGGGCCGCCGGGGCAGCCGCGGCCCCGGCCGCGCGGAAGGCGGCGGGGTCGGTGACGGCCACGCGACCCCAGCGGAAGGCGGCGATGTTGGCCGCGACCGCGGTGCCGTTGATCTCGATGGCCTCCTCGATCGCCGCAGCGGGCAGCCGCAGCGCGCCGGTCTGGTGCGCGGCGCCGACGAGCAGGAAGTTCGCGGCGACCGTGTTGCCGAAGATCCGGTCCGCCGCCTCGAGCGCGTCGAAGTCGAACAGCTCGACGCTGGCGGTGCGGACCCGGTCCAGCAGCCCGGCCTCGTCGGGGTGCTGCACCGTCGGGTCGTGGACCATCGCACCGGTGGCGGTGCGGCTGGTCGAGACCACAGCGCGGGTCACGGCCGGGTCGCCGTACGCCAGGTTGCGGTCCTCGGCGAGGGTGAGCAGGTCGAAGCCGAGGAGGCAGTCGGCCGACCCGGGGGTGAGCCGGTTGGCCGGCTCGAGGTCGCCGGCGGCGAAGCGCAGGTGCCCGGTGACCGGCCCCGCCTTCTGGCTCAGGCCGGTCTGGTCGAGCGACTCGACGGCGTACCCGGCGCGCAGCGCGGCCGTGGCCAGCACCTGGTTGACGGTCACGATGCCGGTGCCGCCGATGCCGGCCATGAACACGTTCTGGGTCGCGGTGACCGGCTGGTCCGCCGTGCTCGCGACGACCGACGGCGGGGTCGGGTACGAGCGCTTGACCTTCGCCGCCTTCGCCGCCTTGGGTGTCTTGCGGCGCTTGCGCGGCGCGGTCTCCACGGTGACGAAGGAAGGGCAGTCGCCGTCGAGGCAGCTGTAGTCGGTGTTGCAGGAGGTCTGCTCGATGCGGGTCTTGCGGCCGTACTCGGTCTCCACGGGCTGCACCGACAGGCAGTTGCTCTTCGCGCCGCAGTCGCCGCAGCCCTCGCACACGGCCTCGTTGATCACGACGCGCTGGGTGCGGGCGGGCAGGGCGCCCCGCTTGCGCTGGCGGCGGGCGTCGGCGGCGCAGTGCTGGTCGTAGATCAGCACGGTGACGCCGGGGGTCTCGCGCAGCAGCAGCTGGGCCTCGTCGAGGCGGTCGCGGTGCCACAGCAGGGTGCCGGCCGCGAGGTCGCGGCGGCGGTGGCGGCCCGGGTCGTCGGCACACACGACGATCTTCGCGACGCCCTCGGTGCGCAGCTTGTGGGTCAGCTGCGCGACGGACAGAGCGCCCTCGGCGTCCTGGGCGCCGGTCATGGCGACGACCTCGTTGTAGAGCAGCTTGTAGGTGATGTTCACCCCGGCGGCGATGCAGGCCTGCACCGCGAGCTGCGCGGAGTGGAAGAAGGTGCCGTCGCCGACGTTCTGGAAGATGTGGCCGGCGTCGGTGAACCACGCCTGCCCGATCCACTGGGCGCCCTCGCCGCCCATCTGGGTCACGCCGGTGACGGCGCTCTCCGGACGGTCGGAGATGGTCACCATCACGTGGCAGCCGATCCCGCCGCCGCCCATGGAGCCCTCGGGCACCACGGTGGAGCGGTTGTGGGGGCAGCCCGAGCAGAAGTACGCCGACCGGTTGACCGGAAGCAGCGGCAGCGACGTGCGCGGGCGCTGGGGCGGGGCCACCGTCAGCCAGCCCTCGAGGGCGTGGCGCAGCGGTGCGAGCAGCCGACCGGCGGTGAGCTCGCCGTCGGCGGGGATCAGCAGCCGGCCCGACGCGTCCCGCTTGCCGAGGATCCGCGGGGCGTTCTCGGTGCCGTAGAGCAGGTCGCGGACCTGCATCTCCATGAAGGAGGTCTTGTCCTCGACGACCACGATCTCCTCGAGGCCCTCGGCGAAGCGGAGCACGGCCTCGGGCTCGACCGGGCTCATCATGCCCATCCGCAGCACCCGGACGCCGGCCTCCGTGAGCGCCTCGTCGGTGACGCCGAGGTCCGTGAGCGCCTGGCGCAGCGAGTCGTAGCAGCTGCCGGACGCGACCAGGCCGAGGCGGGCCCCGGGGGCGTCGACCTCGACCACGTTGAGGCCGTTGCGGGCGGAGTACTCGTGGACCAGCGCCGTGCGCGGGCCGACGAGCTCCGCCTCGGCGCCGACGATCATCGCCGGGCGCAGCACGATCGGGCTCTGCGTGTAGGCGTAGGGGTGACCGTTCCAGTCGATCGCAGGCGTGACCGGCGTCAGGTCGAGGTCGGCGCTGTCGACGACCCACGCGCCGTCGGCGACGTCGGCGACGATCTTGAGCGCGACCACGCAGCCGCTGGCCCGCGACATCTCGATCGCGTGCAGGCCGAGGGTGACGATCTCGGTGGAGCTGCGCGGGAACAGCACCGGGATGCCGAGCGCGGCCAGCGACCGCTCGCTGACGGCCGGCACCGTCGAGGACTTGGACGCCGGGTCGTCGCCGACGAGCAGCACGGCGCCGCCGCGGCGGTTGACGCCGTACATGTTGGCGTGGCGCAGGGCGTCGGTCGCCCGGTCCACGCCGGGGCCCTTGCCGTACCAGAAGCCGGTCACGCCGTCGTACTTGCTGGTGCCGAGCGGCAGGTCGAGCTGGCTGCCCCACACGGCGGTGGCGGCGAGCTCCTCGTTGAGGCCCGGGACGAAGCGGATGTCGTTCTCGTCGAGCACGTCCTGCATGCCGGCGAGCATCCGGTCGAGGCCGCCGAGCGGGCTGCCCTGGTAGCCGGACACGAAGGAGGCGGTCTTGAGGCCGCGGCGGCGGTCGAGCGCGCGGTGCTCGACGAGGAGGCGGGCGATGGCCTGCACGCCGGTGAGCAGCGTCGGTGGGGCGTCGACCCGGAACCGGTCGTCGAGGTCGTACGGAGCGGCCGGCTCGCCGGCCGGTCGGGCGAGCAGCTCGGTCATCGGCGTACCCCTTCGGTGGTGGTGCCGCGAGCGGGCGCCGCGGCGAGGCGTTCGGTGACGATCTGCGCGGCGACCTCGCTGGGCAGCCGGCCGCTGTCGTCGGAGCGGGTGAGGATCGCGCGGACGGTCGTGGCGATCGCGGCGACGTCGCCGCGGACCTCCTCGGGCGTGCGGTCCCCGATCTCGCCGGCGACCTGGATCAGCCCGCCGGCGTTGGCGACGTAGTCGGGGACCCAGGTGATGCCGCGCCGCTGGAGCAGCGGGGCGACCGAGGAGTCCAGGAGCTGGTTGTTGGCAGCGCCGCAGACGATGCTCGCGCGGATCGCCTCGACCGAGGACGGGGTGAGCGTCGCGCCCAGGGCGCACGGCGCGTAGACGTCGACGGGGGCGTCGAGCACGCTGGCGCGCGTGGTGAGGCCGGGGTGCTGCTCGACCACGCGGGCCAGTGCGGCCTGCGAGGCGTCGGACACGACGACCTCGGCGCCCTCCTCGAGGAGCAGCGCGACCAGGTGGGTGCCGACCTTGCCGATGCCCTCGACACCGACCGTCCTGCCGCGCAGGCCGTCGGGGCCCCAGCGGTGCTCGGCGGTCGCCCGCATCGCGCTGAACACGCCGTAGGCGGTGGAGAAGCCGCTGTCGCCCGAGCCGCCGTTGTGGCCGACGACGTACCGCGTGGCGGTGGCGACCGCGTCGAGGTCCTGCGCCGTCGTACCCACGTCGGCGGCGGTGAAGTAGCGCCCGGAGAGCGTGTCCACGAACCGGCCGTAGGCCGCCATCAGCGCGGGCGTCTTGGTCGTGGCCGGGTCGCCGATGATGACGGCCTTGCCGCCGCCGAGCGCGAGCCCGGCCGCGGCCGCCTTGTGGGTCATCCCCTGGGAGAGGCGCAGCACGTCGGTGAGCGCCTCGGCCTCGCTGGCGTACGGGTAGAACCGGGTGCCGCCGAGGGCCGGGCCGAGGCGGGTGTCGTGGATCGCGATGATCGCGTGCAGGCCCGTGGCCCGGTCACGGCAGAAGACCACCTGCTCGTGGCCGGCGGACGCGAGCTCGTCGGTGCGCTCGAAGACCAGGTCGACGGGGTCGGCGGGAGCCGCGGTGAGGGTCATGCGCACGAGCCTGGGGCCTGGTGGGCCGGGTCACAAGACTTGTCGCTCGCTTTGGCGTCGATCGGCAATCGTGATGGTGCTGAGTCGCGTATTGGCGCAAAGGTTGCGCAGTAGGGAGTAGGTTCTGTTGCGTGAGCGATGCTGCCGTCCTCGACGCCACCGACCGTGCGATCCTCGACCTGCTGCGGGAGAACGCCCGCCGCCCGCTGCGGGAGATCGCGACGGCGGTCGGGCTGACGGTCGCGCCGGTGCAGCGCCGGATCGCGCGACTGGAGAAGCAGGGCGTGATCGAGCGCTACACGGTCAAGATCAACCACGGCCGGATCGCCACCGGCATCGAGGCGATGACCGAGCTCCACTTCGGGGACGACCTGGACCTCGCCCAGATCATGGAGTTCGTCGCGCAGGTCCCCGAGGTCGAGGAGGTCTTCACCCTCGCCGGCGACCCGGACGCGCTGGTGCGGATCCGGGTCGACGGGGTCGAGGACCTGCGCCGCGTGGTCGGCCTACTGCGCTCGGGCCGGGCCGTCGCCAGCACGAAGACGCTCGTGGTGCTGGAGCAGTGGACCCGGTTCGGGTGAGAGGGAGCGGTGCGGAGGCGTCCTGAACGCTGCCTCGACAGCAAGTCGTCCACCGCCACATGACGACGACCGTCGACCGGACGCTCAGGACTTCAACAGCGTCGAAGTCCACGTCGGGCCGTCGGGGTCGCGGGGCGACCAGTACAAGGTCGCGTTCCACCAGCTCCCGTACTCGGTGATCTCGTCGCCCGAGATCACGAGGTCGAGGATCTCGTCATGCGTGAGGCCCAGCTCCTCGATCGTGTCCGCGACTCGGTGCAGGAGGAGAGGAAGGTCCGTCGACGCCGGTCCCTCCGGGTTGCTGAGCGACACGTGCAGTGAGGGGTATCCGTCCACGCCGCGATTCTTGCGGCGCACCCACGTCTTGTCGTTCGGTTTGCGGCAGGCTCGAGCGCCGGAGCCCGCCGGGTGACACCGGGGGCGAGGTCAGGCGGCGCGTGGTCGGGCGGGTCGGTAGGTCGCCCTCCCGCGGAGGCTGTCGAGGGTGTGTCTGGGTGGTGGGGTCCACACGGGTTGTCGGGTGTCGGGGTCGATGTGGACGGCCCACGGCGTCTGGTGGACCAGGACGTGGTGGTGACGGCAGAGCATGACGAGGTTGTCGAGGCTGGTGGCGCCGCCGTCGGCCCAATGCACGACGTGGTGGGCATCGCAGGCCAACGGCATCCGGGTACAGCCCGGGAAGGCACAGTGCCGGTCCCGGACGACCAACGCCATCCAGATCGCGGCGGTCACCAGACGTTGGGCCCGGCCCACGTCGAGAACTTGGCCTTCGGCACCGAGGACGCTCGGGATGATCTCGGCATCACACGCCAGCCGTCGTACCGCACTCGCGGAGAACCGGGCACCGGTCGGGGTGTGCCCGGTGCGGGCCAGACCGGCATCGATCACCTGCTGCTTCAAGCTGTCCTGGTCGATGAGGACCACCACCCGCGGCTTCGACCCGTGGTCACGAGGAAGCTCGTCGGTGGCGGCGAGCCGGTCACACGCATCAACCAGCGCGTCCCACAACCGGGCCCCGGCCTGACGCGGGTCGCGGCCATCATGCCCACACTCCGGGGTCAGACAGGGTGCGCTGGTGGCGACACCGTTCTCGTCGAACATCGCCTCACCCGGCCGCCGGCTCACCCCGCCACAGGCACCGGGTTCGGTGGTGACCGGTGCGGCGAGGGGGTGCAGGGTGGCCTTGATCCTCTCCGCGTCTTCGACGGTGCCGTAGCCCTTGAGGCGCACTCCGCCGTGGCCGTCCTCGGCGAAGGACAGGTGCCGGGCGTGGTGGGCAGCCCGTTCGGCCTTCACGCGTTCCTTCTCGGCGTCGACGATCGCGCTGTCGGGGTCGAGGTCGCGCACCACGTCGCTGAACGCGGTCTGCAGGCCGGACGCGTCGTGGCCGTGGGTGTCGACCAGGTCCAGCATCGCCTCGGCGACCGCGGTTCGGAACTGCGGCACCCGGGGCAGGGTGTGCACCTTGGACGCGATCGCGCGGGCCTGGGGCAGGGTGACCCGGCCGGCCTCGAGGGCGGTCTGGACCTCGGGCAGGTCCCGCAGCTGCTCCACCGCCCGGACCAGCCCACCACCGCTGCCCTTGTGGCCACCGGTGAGGTGGGTCAAGAAGTCCTTGACCGTCGCCCACCCGAGGCCACGCACCGCGTCGGTGGCCTCGACACGTGCGATGCCCCGCAACAGGGCGGCATCGAGAAACGAACGGGCGGCGGTGATCGCCTCCACGCCCGCCACCGCGTCCGGACCGGCGAGCACGTCCCAGTCCTCACCGGCCAGCTCCGCGGCACGCTCGGCCACGGCTGTGGCCTGGTCGAGCGCCCCGAGAGAAGACATGCGCTCAGTCTACTCGAACGTGTGTTCGAGTCAAGAGTCTCGGGGAGCGAGTTCCTTGTGATGTCTCAGGACATCGGTGACAGTTCTGTGTCGGGATGTCTCGCCGGCCGGTACGACGTCCGGAGGGAGAGCGCCGCGGGAACCTTCATGCTGGCCGGAGTTCGCCCCCGACACCTGCAAGTACTCCAACGGCGGCCAGCGACGGTCCTGCTGGTTCTGAGCGGACCGCAGTAGTGGTGGTGTCCGGTGGGCGGTCGACGCGCCGGTGCGCACCACCGCGGATCAGTCGATGTCCGGCGCCTCGACCAGCGACACGGTCCCGGTGCACCACGCGTCGGCACCGTCCGCTCTCAGTGACACCCGACGCGTGAATCCGCCATCGGTGTCGCCGTCGGCGACCCGTATGACGGGGTAGGTCCCGTCGTCGCGCGGCTCCAGGACCGTGCGCGGGTGGTAGGGCGACCGCTTCAGCACCCACGATCGCCGCCGCTCGTCGGTGAGCACCAGAAGCACGTGCACGATCCCGTCGTCGAGCGTGGCGACGGCCACCGCCTCGGCGTCGTCGCAGTCCCACCGGGCCGCGCCGGGATCCGATCCGCGGAAGAGGTCGGAGTCGATCTCCTCTCGCAGCGCGGACACGCCGGAGGTCACCGCCACGCCCAGCGTGAGGCCGGCCAATGCGGCGGCCGCGGTGGTCAAGACGGGGTGCTCGCGGATCATCGTCAGGGCGCCAGGGCCGCGCGGGTGTGTCCGATCGCGGCCTCGCGCTGCGTGGTGCCGCCGCCGTTGACGATCCCGATCGCGAAGCCGTCCCACATCGCCCGCAGCCGGGCCGAGAGGCCCTCCGGGTCGGTGACCTGAGGCAGGCACGCGCGGAGCACGGTGACCAGGTCCTCGTGCCAGTGGTCGTCGAGCTCGCGCTGAGCGGCGGCCAGCTCGGCGTCGTACGGCGCGCGCGCCCAGAGCTCGAGCCACAGCATCCAGCGCGGGTCGCGCTCGTCGACGGGGAGGAAGACGCCGGCGAACTCGAGGACGGTGCCGAGGTCGCCCGTCCCGTTGGCGGCCTGCTCGAGCAGCGGGGCCCGCTGCTCGGCGTACTGGCTCTCGCTCCAGCGCAGCGTCTCCAGCAACAGCCCGTTGCGGGTGCCGAAGTAGTAGAGCAGGTGGCCGCCGCTGGTCTCCAGGCGTGCGGCCAGCGAGGCGATGGTGACCTTGCCGAGGCCCTGCTCCGCGATCATCTCGAGCGTCGCGGCGAGCACCTGCTCTCGGGGCCGGTCCAGGCGCCGGTTCGATCGGGTGCGTGCCACGCAGCACACCCTAGAGGCCTCGCTTTGGTGAGCGATCGCGAAGAAAGAAAATCCGGTCCAGGGGGTTGACGAGCGACCGTGTCGTGGGTCACTTTGAATGCCGTTCAAACATTTGTACGACGTTCAAACCGCGTCGTGGGGCACTGCCGAGGAGTCCGGGAATGACCGAAACGATGACCACCAGGGCGGCCGGGGCGGCCCAGGCCGCCGCGCCCGTCGAGGCTGCCGAGCACGGGCGAGGACTGGCCCGGGTGCTGGGGCCGGGCGGCGCCGTGCTGCTGGTGCTGTCCTGCATCACGCCGGCCTCGAGCCTGTTCATCATCGTCCCCGAGATGATGGCCAGCCAGGGCAGCGGCGTCGTCCTCACGATCGCCGCCGGCATCCTGATCTCGGTCGCGGTCGGCGCCTGCTACGCCGAGCTCGGCACCCGGATGGCCAGCGCCGGCGGCGAGTACGCGATGGTCACCCACACCCTCGGCCGCTGCGCCGGCTGGCTGACCTTCGCCCTCTCCGGCGTGCTGCTCTGGGTGATCCCACCGGTCATCGCGCTCGGCACCGCCGACTACCTCGCCGACCTGGTCAGCCTCGACCGGGCCGTCACCGGCGCGGTCGTCATGCTCGTCGCCACCGGTATCGCGCTGCTCGACATCCGCGCCAACGCACTGGTGACCGGCATCTTCCTGCTCCTCGAGATCGTCGCGGCGGCCGTCGTCGCCGTCCTCGGCGCCGCCCATATCCAGCGCGGGCCGGGCGAGCTGTTCAACGCCCACGTCCTCGGCGACGGCGGCATCGAGCCGTTCACCGCGGCCCTGCTCGTCTCCGGGCTCACCGTCGGCGTGTTCGTCGTCAGCGGCTTCGGTACGGCGGCGTACCTGGCCGAGGAGGTCGTCGAGCCCCGCCGCAACGTGGCCCGCGTGGTGTTCTGGTCCCTCGGCCTCGGCGGCCTGGTGATCCTGGTCCCGACCATCACCACCGTCCTGGCGGTCGACGACCTCGGCGCGCTGGCGACCGGCGACTTCTCGCAGTTCGTCCGCGCCTGGGGCGGCGACGCGACCGCCGTCGCGGTCAACCTCGGCATCGCGATCGCCATCCTCAACGCCGCCATCGTGATGGTGCTGCAGAACAGCCGCGTGGTCTACGCCTCCGGCCGCGACCGCGCCTGGCCGCCCGCCGTCAACCGCGCGCTCAGCCTCCTCGGCCCCCGGTACGGCGCCCCGTGGGTCGCCACCCTGGTGATCGGTATCCCCGGCGCGGTGCTGGCCTGGGGCGTCGACATCGAGGCCTTGCTGGGCATCACATCGGTGATCATCTCCGCGATGTACGTCGTCCTGGCGCTCGCCGCGATCAAGGTGCGCCGGATGAGCACCGCCCCCGGCTGGCGGATGCCGCTGTGGCCGCTGCCGTCGCTGCTGGTCGTCGTCGCGGTCGGCTACGCCCTCGTCGGCGCCTCCGGTGTCGACCTCGCCATCACCGGCGGCATCCTCGCCGTCGCCCTCGTCTACTACCTGACCTACCTGGCCCGCCGGCCCGACGAGCGGTTCGTCGTCGTCGACCCGACCGACGAGCTCATGGCCGCCACCACGGAGGAGAACTGACATGAACACCCACGACGTGATCGTGATCGGCGCCGGCGTCACCGGGCTGACCGCAGCCTGGCGCCTGGCCGAGGCCGGCCAGGAGGTCGTCGTCCTCGAGGCGCGCGACCGCGTCGGCGGCCGGCTGCGCACCGATGTCACCGACCAGGCCGGGGCCCCGGCGTCCTTCGAGATCGGCGGCCAGTGGGTCTCGCCGGACCAGGACGCGCTGATCTCCCTGCTCGCCGAGCTCGGCCTGCCGACGTACCCCCGCCACCGCGACGGCGACTCGCTGTACGTCGGCCGCGACCGGGCCGCCCGCCGCTTCGCCGAGGACCTCCCGGTCTCGCCGTCGACCCGCGCCGCGATCGCCGAGCTCACCAAGAAGCTCGACGAGCTCGCCGCCGCGATGGACCCGGCCCGGCCGTGGGAGCTCGCGGACGCCCGTCATCTCGACAGCATCTCGTTGCGCACCTGGCTCGAGGAGCAGTGCGACGACGCGGAGGCCCGCGACAACATCGCGCTCTACCTCGGCCCGGCGATGCTGACCAAGCCCGCCCATGCGTTCTCTGCCCTGCAGGCGGTGCAGATGGCCGCCAGCGCGGGCTCGTTCAGCAACCTGCTCGACGCCGACGTCATCCTCGACCGCCGCGTCGTCGGCGGCCTGCAGTCGGTCCCGATCGAGCTCGCCCGCCGGCTCGGCGACCGGGTCCGCCTCGGCCAGGACGTCACCCACGTCGCGTGGACCGAGGAGGGCGTGGTGGTCCACGTCGGTGACGACGCGTACGCCGCGCGCCGGCTGGTCGTCGCCGTACCCCCGACCGTCGTGCGCCGGATCCGGTTCACCCCCGAGCTCCCCGCGGAGCAGCGGATCGCCCGCGAGCACCAGTCCTTCGGTCTGGTGGTCAAGGTGCAGGCGATGTACCCGACGCCGTTCTGGCGCGCGGACGGACTCGACGGCACCGCCTTCGGTCCCTACGAGCTGGTGCACGAGGCCTACGACAACACCCCCGAGGGCGAGTCCCGCGGGGTACTGGTCGGCTTCGTCTCCGACGTCAACGCCGACGCGGTCGGTGCGCTCGACGCCGAGGAGCGCCGCGAGCGGATCCTCGACGCGCTCGCCACGTACTTCGGCGAGCAGGCCCGCCACCCGATCGCGTACGTCGAGAGCGACTGGCAGCACCAGGAGCTCACCGGCGGCGCCTACGGCACCAGCTTCGACCTCGGCGGCCTGACCCGGTGGGGCCACGTGCTCCGGCAGCCCGTGGGGCCGATCGAGTTCGGCAGCAGCGACGTCGCCGGCCTCGGCTTCCAGCACGTCGACGGCGCGGTCCGGGTCGGGACCGAGATCGCGGCGGGCCTGGGCGCGCGGGCGACCGCCTGATCGACAAGCCGGGGCCGGCGGGTCGCAGTCAGCTGAGCCCGGCGACCCGTTCGAGCAGCGCGCGCTCCTCGTCCGCCGTCAGCGGTACGGCGAGCGCGCGCAACCACTCACGCAGCTCGCCCGGTGCCAGCGGCCGGTGCTCGGTCGGGGCGCCGGGTCGTCGTACGGTCAGGGTGGTCGCGGTGACCGTGACGTGCCGGCCCTCCTCGTGGCGGGTGAGCAGGAAGCTGCTGCGGAAGTGCGAGCCCGGGAAGGTGCTCGTGTAGTGATGGCCCATCGCGACGTCCACCGGCAGCACCGGCAGCTCCTCGACGGTGTGGGCGTGCTCCCAGCCCGCCTCGCGCAGCCGCTGCAGCCCCCAGCCCTCGGCGACGCCGGCCCGGTCGCGCACCCGGACCACGCGGTACGGCCAGCCGTTCTGGTCGCTGCCGGCGCCGTCGGCCAGCAGGGCCGGCCGGACCAGGCTCATCCCGAAGCCCGGGTCGCACAGCAGCCGCTCGCCGTCGAGGCGGACCTCGACCGTCATGTGGGTGCGGCCCTGCACGTCGCCCGTCGCCGGGTCCCCGACCCGCCCGAGGCGCCGCTGGACGTCGTACCCGAGGCGGTCCAGGGCGGCCGCGAAGACGGTGGCGTGCTCGAAGCAGTAGCCGCCCCGGCCGCGTCCCACGAACTTCTCGTCGAGCACGTCCAGGCCGACGCCGGGGTGCTGGTCGAGCAGCACGTCGATGTTGTCGAAGGTGAAGGTCCGCACGTGCGCCTCGTGCAGCGCGTCGAGCGCGGCTCGCGAGGGGGTGGCCGCCGGCTGGCCGAGCCGCGCGAGGTAGCCGGCGAGGTCGAGCCGGTCGGTCTGCCACAGGTCGTCCGTCACGCCTCGAGCGTACGGACCTTCCGGGGCCCCGTCGTCAGACTCCGTAGCCGCCGTCGACGTCCAGCTTCTGCCCGGTGACGAATCCGGCCCGCTCACTGGCCAGGAACGCGACGGCCTCGGCGATGTCGAGCGCCGTGCCGAACCGGCGCAGCGGGATGTTGGTGCGGGCGACCTCGAGCGCGTGCTCGTCGAGGTCGCCGTTGGCGATCAGGCGCTCGGCCATGCCGTCGGTGAGCATGCCGGGGCCGACGCAGTTGACGCGTACGCCGAACCGGCCCTCCTCGGCCGCCAGTCCGCGCGCGAGCGCCTCGACCGCGGCCTTCGGGGCGGAGGAGAGACCGTCGCGGACGGGGTAGCGCACGGTCGCGGCCGTGGTCACCACGGTCAGTGTGCCCCGGGTGGCGCGCAGCGAGGGCAGCACCGCGTGGACCAGGTTGAAGAACGCGACGACGTCCTGGTCGACCTGGGTCGCGAACTGGGCGGGAGTCACCTTGGACAGGTGCACCATCGGCACGTGCGGCCCCGCCGCGTGCACGACCGTGCGGACCTGGCCGTGCCCGGCCTCCAGCTCCTCGACCGCCTTCGCCACGGCGGCTGCGTCGCTGAGCTCGCACTGCCGGGCGCCGCGCACGCTGTCGCCGAGCTCGGCGACGAGGGCGTCGGGCGCCGTCCGCCGGTGCAGGAGGAGCAGCTCGGCGCCGTCGGCCGCGAGGCGTCGGCAGATGGCCGCGCCGAGTCCGCCGGTCGCGCCGGTGACGAGGGTGGGTCCGTAGCTCATGTGGCGTCCTTGCCGCGGATCGACCGCTCAGCCCTGCCGCAGGTCGGTCTTCAGCACCTTGCCGCTGGCGTTGCGGGGGAGCGTCTCCTCGAGCACGACGTCGCGCGGGACCTTGAAGTTGGCGAGCCGCTCGCGCACCCAGGCGACGAGCTCCTCGGGAGTGGCCGACATCCCGGGGCGCAGCACCACGTGGGCGGCGCCGACGGCGCCCATCCGGTCGTCGGGGACGCCGATGACGGCGCTCTCCATCACGGCGGGGTGGGTGGCGAGGACGTTCTCGACCTCGGCGGGGTAGACGTTGAAGCCGCCGGTGATGAACATGTCCTTGATCCGGTCGGTGATCTTGACGCAGCCGTGCTCGTCGAGGCGGCCGATGTCACCGGTGTGGAACCAGCCGTCGGCGTCGATCGCGGCGGCGGTGGCCTCGGGGTCCTCGAAGTAGCCGAGCATCACGTTGGCGCCGCGCAGCCAGATCTCGCCGTCGCTCCCCATCGGTACGTCGGCGCCGTCGCCGCCGACGATCCGGGCCTCGATGCCGGGGACCGGCGGGCCGGTGGTCTCGGCGATGTGCCGCGGGTCCTCGCCGTGCCGGGAGGTGGTCGCGACGACGCACTCGGTGAGCCCGTAGGCCTGGTAGACGGTCTCGAACCCGAGGACGTCGGTCATCTGCTCGAACAGGGTCTCGGGGACCGAGGCGGCACCCGCGATGGAGAACCGCAGTGAGGACAGGTCGAACTCGGTACGGCGCTCGTGGTTGATCAGCGTGATGAAGATCGTCGGCGCGCCCGGGAGGACGGTGATCCGCTCGTCCTGCACGAGCTGCATCAGGGCGACCGGGTCGAAGGTGAGGACCGGGTAGATCGTCGTACCGGCAGTGAGGGCGGCGATCACGCCGGCCTTGTAGCCGAAGCCGTGGAAGAACGGGTTCACGATCGCGTAGCGGTCCGCGGGCGACAGGGAGGCGCCGTCGGCCCACACCGCGGCCACGCCGGTGGTCTGGGCGTGGGTGCTCATCACGCCCTTGGGGATGCCGGTGGTGCCGGAGGTGAACAGGATGTCGCAGACGGTGTCGGGGGTGACCTCGGCGGCGAGCTGCTCGACCTCCTCGACGGGGACCTGCTCGCCGAGCGCGAGGAAGTCGGCCCACGAGACGGTGCCGGGGCGGCCGGCGGAGTTCAGGTCGACGAGGGTGCGCAGGTGCGGCAGGCCCGGTACGACGGGGCCCGGCTCCGCGCCGCCCGCCTCCCTGAGCATGGTGGAGTAGTCGGTGGCGAGGAAGCCGTCGCACAGCACGAGCACGACCGCGCGCGAGCGCTCCAGCACCACGCGGGCCTCGTGGCCGCGGTAGCGGGTGTTGAGCGGCACGACGGAGGCGCCGAGGTACTCCGCGCCGAGCAGGGCCACGATGAACTCGACCCGGTTCGGCGCCCAGATCGCCACCCGGTCGCCGGGCTCGACGCCGAGGGCGCGGTAGGAGCGCGCGGCGGCGACCACGAGGTCCCGCAGGCCCTCGTAGGTCACGGTCGTGCTGCCGTCGACGACGGCGGGGTGGCTGCCGTGCGTCGCGGCCCCCTGGGTCAGGAGGGCGGGAATGGTCCGTGCTGCCATCAGACGAGACTCCTCGTGAACAAGTGCTTGTTAGGTACTGTAGTACGTGACCGCCACCGGTCCGCGTGTCCGGTGAGGTGGTCGGTGCGAGAGGATCAGGGCATGGCGAGCAGCAACAACGAGGCGACGGCGCGGGCCGGCCGGCGGCGCAGCACGGGCGCGGGTTCGTCCCGGCGCGCCCAGCTCCTGGCGATCGCCGCGGAGATGTTCGCGACGCGCGGCTACTCGCAGACGACCGTGCGCGACATCGCCGACGAGGCCGGCATCCTCTCCGGCAGCCTCTACCACCACTTCGCCTCCAAGGAGGCCATGCTCACGGAGATCCTCCGCGACTTCATGGGCAACCTGCTGACGGAGATCCGCGACATCGCCGAGGCCGGCCAGACTCCACGCGAAGCGCTCGACGGGCTCATCTACAACTCCTTCGAGACCATCCACCGGGTGCCGTTCGCGGTCGCGCTCTACCAGAACGAGTCGGCCCTGCTGACCACCACGCCCGAGTTCGCGTTCGTGCACAAGGCCAGTCTCGACGTCGAGAAGGTGTGGCTCGGCGTGCTCAAGCAGGGGCAGGCCGAGGGGGACTTCCGGGCCGACCTCGACCCCGGACTCACCTATCGCTTCATCCGTGACGCCATCTGGTCCACGGTGCGCTGGTACAGCCCGCGCGGCCGGCTGCAGCACCGCACCGTCGCCGACCAGTACCTCGAGATGCTCCACGGCGGCCTGCTCGCCTGACCTGCGGCAGCGCCACGCCGCGGCGCGTGCTCGCCGTACGCCGTCCGAGCGGGCCGTGGCTCAGAGCGTCGTGGTGGTGAGGATGTCGATGACCGCCGCCGGGTCGGTCGCCGGGTTCACGAACGCCAGGCGCAGCACGGTCTCGCCACGCCACGACGTCGGGACGCACAGGATCCGCCCGGCGCGGGAGAGCTCGTCGGACCACGCGTAGTAGTCGTCGCGGGTCCAGCCGGGGCGGTCGAACAGCAGGACGGACAGGTCCGGCTCCAGCAGCAGCCGCAGCGTCGCGCTCGCCCGGATCGCCTCGGCGACCGTGCGGGCGGTGGCCAGCGTCTGCTCGACCGCCGCGGCGTACCGGTCGGTGCCGTGCACGGCCAGGCTGAACCAGAACGGCAGGCCGCGTACCCGCCGCGACAGGTGCACGGCGAGATCGGTGGGGTTCCACGCCTCCCGGTCGATCCGGTCGAGGTACGACGCGTGCTGGCTGTGCGCAGCGCGGGCCAGGTCGGGGTCGCGGTAGAGCAGCGCACAGCAGTCGTAGGGCGCGAACAGCCACTTGTGCGGGTCGACGATGAAGCTGTCGGCGCGCTCGATGCCCGTGAACCGGGGCCGAGCCGAGGGCGCGGTGAGCCCCGCGCCGCCGTACGCGCCGTCGACGTGGAGCCAGATGCCGCGCTCCTCGCACACGTCGGCGACGTCGGCCAGGTCGTCGATGATCCCGGCGTTGGTCGTGCCGGCGGAGGCGACGACGGCGAAGACCCCTGGCTCGTCGGCGATCGCGGCGCGCAGCGCGGCGCCGGTGAGCTGGCCGCGGTCGCCCTCGGGGACCGCGACGACCTCGACGTCCATCACCCGGGCGTCGGCGAGGACCGAGGAGTGGGCACCGGTGGTGCAGGCGATCTTCCAGCCGCCCTCGGGGCGCGACCCGCGCCGGGTGAGCGCGGTGTGCCGGGCGGTCACCAGCGCCGACAGGTTGCCGGCGGTGCCGCCGGAGACGAAGCAGCCACCGGCCTCCTCGGGCCAGCCCAGCAGGGAGACCAGCCAGGCGAGCGCCTCGTTCTCGGCGAAGATCGCTCCGGCGCCGGCCTCCCAGGTGCCGCCGAAGATGTTGAAGCTCGACACCACGGCGTCGAAGGCGAGGGCGGCCCGGGTCGGGGCGGCCGCGATGTAGGCCAGGTTGAGGGGGTCGTCCTGTGCGCGGGTGGCGGGGGCGATCACGTCCTGGAAGACCGAGAAGGCCCGGTCGACGCCGATGCCGGTGGGGGTGATCGTCGTGCCGGCGTCCGCGCGCAGCGCGGAGATCGGGCGCGCGGTGGTCTTCGGGTCCGACGGGCTGGAGATCCGGGCGGACGCGATCGTCACGGCCGCGTCGGTGACGCGTCGCTCGTCGCCCCAGATGTGGGTGGCCTGCATGGGAGGAGCAGAGCAGGCGGCGCCGGACCGCACAACCTGACCATCTCGAGGTAGGCATCGTGCCCATTTCTGTTCGTCCTGCTCCCCGAGAAGTGGACAGATTGTCTAGGTTGGATCCGTGCTGACGCTGGACCAGATCGACATCGCCCTGCTCACCGCGCTCACCGAGCACCCGCGGGCCGGCGACCTCGAGCTGTCCCGGCAGACCAGCGTCGCCCGGGCGACCGTGCAGAGCCGGCTGCGGCGGCTGGCCGAGGCGGGCGTGATCGTCGACTGGGAGCCGACCCTCGACGTCGCGGCGGCCGGGTTCGAGGTGCAGGCCTACGTCACCCTCGAGATCTCCCAGGGCGCGCTCGACGAGGTCGCCCGCGACCTGGAGGCGATCCCCCAGGTCCTCGAGGCGTACGTCACCACCGGCTCCTTCGACGTGCTGTGCCGGGTCGCGACCCGCTCGCACCCCGAGCTGCAGGCCACGCTGGTGCGGATCGACCAGGCCTCCGCGGTCGTCCGCTCCACCAGCGTGATGGTGCTGTCCGTCCTGGTCCCGCCGCGGGTGCTCCCGCTGCTGGCGAGCTCGGAGCCGGTGCCGAGCCGGCGCGCACCGGCCTACCGCTCGTCACTGCCGTCCGCCCACGGCGAGTAGCCGCGGCCGACGGAGCGCTCCCGGTCGAGCGCGACCCGGACCGCGGCGGTCCCGGTCGTGGACAATGGCCGCTGCGGACGTCGGGGGGAGGGTGAGCGATGGCACGGGTGGCGGCGGAGGACCGGCGTCGGTTGCTGGTGGAGGCGGCGATCCGGGTGATGGTGCGCGACGGCGTCTCCCGGGCGACCACCCGCGCGATCGTCGGCGAGGCCGACATGGCGCTCGCCGCGTTCCACTACTGCTTCCGGTCCAAGGCCGAGCTGCTCGAGCTCGTCGCCGAGGAGATCCTGGCGCGCACGCTGAGCCCCGCCCTGGAGATCGTGACCGGTGAGGGCAGCGTCGAGGAGCGGGTCCGGTCCGGCGTCGCGTCGTACTGGTCGCACGTCGTCGAGCACCCCGACGAGCACCGGCTGACCTACGAGATCACCCAGTACGTCAGCCGCACCGACGGGCTCGAGGAGCTCGCCGCGCGCCAGTACCGCGGCTACGTCGAGGCGCACCTGCGCCTGCTCGAGGCGCTGACGGAGCAGGACGGGATCGAGCTCGCGCGCCCTGCCGAGGACGTCGCCCGCTACCTCGCGGCGGTCGTCGACGGGATCACGCTGCTCTACCTCAACGAGGGCGACGCCGATGCCGCCGCGGCCGCGCTGGGCGTCGCTGTCGACCACCTGCTCGGGCTGCTCGGCGGCTGAGTCAGGCCTCGTCGTCGTCCTGGTCCTCGGCGTCGTCCGGGACGACCTCGCCGTCGAGCAGGTGCTCGACCATCCCCTGCGCCTGGCCCGGTGTCGGCGGGGCGTCGAAGTCCTCCGTTGCCGGCACCAGCTCGTAGAGCGCTGCCAGGCTGGCCGCGTCGCCCGGATATGTGTCATCGGCCCTCTGGTCCCCCATGGCGTCGAGCCTAGGGCGTGGGGCCGCCCGTGACCGGACATTTTTCTTCCGGATCTCGTGACAACGAAGCGAGCGGTCTGGCATGATCTGCACGCCGCCGCAGGTGACCCGAGACGCCTGCGGCGGCTTCCAATTCTTCCGCGCGACCCTCCTCAGAACCGGAACCGCAGGGCGCTCTCGTAGTCGCTGTTCATGGAGCTGACCAGCGATTCCAGCTCCTGCTCCGCGACGGGGACCCGCGAGGTCCCGACGGTGACCGACACGATGTTGCCGTAGACGCTCGAGCTCCACGTCCCCTGCGCGGGCGACGCGACGAGGCTGCCGTCCGGCAGGTCGAGGTCCTGGTCCGCGAGGTCGCCCTGGGCGGCCCGGGCGTGCCGCTCGGTGTCGAAGACGAGGAACAGGTGGGTCAGCCGGACCCTCCCGCCGAGGGCCCGGAAGACCCACTGGGCGACGTAGGTGCAGCGCTGGTCGGTGAGGACCGAGCCCGCCTCGACCGGCGCGCAGCTGGGGTGGTCGACGGTGCGGAGCAAGGTGGCGTGGTGCTCGATGTCGCCGAGCCGGAAGTCCCAGTCGCCCGGGAAGTCGGCCACCTCGACGTCGTTGTGGATGTCGTCGTCGGTGTCGTCGGACGGGGTGTACGGCGTCGTCGGACCCGCGCCGGGGACGGCGGGGGAGCCGGCGGGGGAGCCGGTGGGGGAGCCGGTGGCAGTCCGGGTGGGCTGCTGGGCGGACGGGGCGTCCCCGCCGCCCGCGAGGAGGTAGGCGCCGAGCGCCACCGCGACGAGCACGACGACCGCGACCAGCACGCCACCGAGCACCAGCGCGACCCGGGCGCCGCGGCCGCCGCGGCCGGAGGGTCGGTGCGGGGGAGGTCGGTGCCACGGCGGCGGTCCGGGCGGGGGTGGTCCCGGCGGTGGTCCCGGCGGTGGGGGCGGCAGGCTCATGTCGGCGTCCCTACCCGCCACCCCCGGGGCTCAACCGGGGGTTCGACCGGGCCCGGCCGGGCTCCGCCGTACCGGCTCGCTCAGCGCAGCACCACCACGAACACGTCGTAGGCGCCGCTGGCGCCGGGCGCGAGCGCTGCCGCGGAGCCGAGCACCAGGACCGAGCCGTCGCCGGAGAGCTGGTCCTCTCCACTGGCGCCGGCCCCGGCCCGGGTGAGCAGCGTGCTGCTGCCCGTCGCCCGCTCCCAGAGCACGACGTCGGCCTGGGCGCCGTTGGTGTCGCCCGGCAGCACGTTCTTGGTCCCCATCGTCACGAACCGGGCGTCGTCGGAGATCGTGCCGCCCGGGTTGCCGGCCGCGCCGGACGGCCCGGCGAGGACGAAGTCTCCCGGGGCGGTTCGCAGGTAGGTGTCGCGCACGCCGTTGAGGTCGGCCGGGGCGAGGGGCACGTCGGTGGTGAAGGCGAGCACGTCGCCGGTGCCGCTCAAGGAGGCGCTGTCGGCGTCGACGTCGGGGGTCAGGTTGGTGCGGTTCGCGATGGCGCCGGAGGGGGCGATGTCCCAGGCGAACACCGCCGAGCCGTCGACGTCGCCCGGGTCGAGGTCGACGTCGCTGCTGTGGAAGGCGACCCGGCTGCCGTCGGCGCTGAGGTCGAGCCCGAAGACGTTCGAGTCCGACCAGCCCAGCAGCGTGCGGTCGAGCGGACGGCTGATGTCGCCGCGGGTGCGGACGTAGGCGTGCCGCACGGTGTGGTCCGCCGGTGGCTGCGCGGCGACCAGGTCGGTGGCGGTCGAGGTGAAGGCGACCACCCGGCCGTCGTCGCTCATGTCGTACAGGTGGGAGTCGTCGTCGGCCGGTGCCGAGCCGCCCGCCGTGGTCGAGATCAGCTCGACCTGGCCCGAGGCGCGGTCCAGGACGAACACGTCGGCGTCGTAG
This sequence comes from Nocardioides daeguensis, assembly GCF_019192965.1. Classification (GTDB taxonomy): domain Bacteria; phylum Actinomycetota; class Actinomycetes; order Propionibacteriales; family Nocardioidaceae; genus Nocardioides; species Nocardioides daeguensis. The sequence goes on along the minus strand of NZ_JAHTKU010000005.1, from coordinate 221,780 downwards.
CCGCCCTCGCCCGCCAGGTTCGACGCGATGGACTCGAAGGCCAGGTAGCGCCCGTCGCCCGACAGCACCGGTGAGCCGACGTGGTGGTTGGCCTGCGGGACGGCCAGGCTCAACGTCCCCGTGCTGCGGTCGAAGAGGTAGACGTCCTGGTGGGCGTCGCCGTCGGCGGGCAGCAGCGGCGAGTCCGAGGTGAAGGCCACCCAGCGACCGTCGGCGGAGACGGACGGCTCGAAGGACTGCTGCCCCGCGGCGGTGCCCGGGCTGGCCAGCTCGGGCGACGCCGCGGTCCGCACCGCCTCGGCGGAGGAGGCCACGACGGTCGAGCCGCGGTGGCGCTCCCCGACGACGCGGTACGACGCGGTGCCGACCGGGCCGCCGCCGTACGGGATCCGGGCGACGCCGGCACCGTCGGTGGTGCCCGAGGCGACCGTCGACCAGGTCGCGCCGCTGAGCCGTTGCAGGGAGACGGTCCGGCCCGCGCGCAGCGGCGTCAGCGTCGCCGTGACCTGCCGGGTCAGGCCGGTGACGAACGGCGCCCCCACACTCATCTGCGCCGTCTGGGGCGCGAGCCGGACCTTGACCCTGCGCGAGGTCGAGCCGGCGGCCCGGACCCGGTAGGTGCCGGCCCGGCGCACCTTCGCGGTGAGCGTGTAGCGCCCCTTGCGCACGGCGCCGCGGGCCACGCTGACCCAGCGCCGGCCCACCTTGCGCTCCAAGGTGGCGCTCCCGGCCCGGGCGCCGGCGCGGCCGCTGAACCGGGTCTTCTCCCCGGCGATCGGCTGCGCCGGCGTGACGGTGAGCGCCCGGGCGCGGTCCGCCGGGTCGGCATGGGCCGGAGCGACGCTCGCCGGAGCGAGGATCAGCGCGAGGAACACGAGGAGGCCCGCGAGTGCCCGGGCGAGACGCGAAGGACTGGTCACGCCGGTGATCGTCGCGGCTGGCCGGCGCTGTGCCGAGGGCTGCTGAGGAGGGTGAGACCAGGATGAGACCTCTCCGGCGGGCCCGTCCCGTTCCGGCTTCCGGCGGGCACCGATCCACCTACGCTGGCGCCATGGGGATCGTCCGGCTCCGGGCGGAGCAGCCCGTGGGGCCGACCTTGGCGTCGTACGCCGCCGAGCTCGACGCGCGACGCTACGTGTGCCCGGCCGTCCTCGACCGTCGGCTGGACCTGCTGCTCGACCCGGCGGGGACGCTCCGGCTGCTCGCCGTGACCGGCCGTGGCGGCCTCGGGAAGAGTGCCGCGCTGCGCGAGGCCGCGCGTCGCGCCGAGCGAGCCGGGCGGCGGGTGGTCGCGCTCGATGCCCGCGTCGACGACGTGCTGGTCGCCCTCGAGGCCGTGGGCGACCCGAGGCCGGTGGTCCTCGTCGACGAGGCCGACGCGCTCGGTCCCGCGCTCGGGGCGCTGGGCCCGGCCGTGGCCGGCCTGCCCGGCGACGCGCGGGTGGTGGTCGCCGCGCGGTCCCTGCCCGCGCGGTGGCTGCCGGAGCCGCTGGCCGCCCTGGCGGCCCGGGTCCGGCTCAGCGGACTGGCTGCCGCGCAGGCCGACGCGCTGCTCGGGGGCGGCGGTGTCGACGACCCGGCGGCTCGCGCGCTGCTCGTGGAACAGGCTGCCGGGCTGCCCCTCGCCCTCGTCCTGGCCGCTCGCGCCTGGACCGCCGCCGGTGCCGCCGGAGACGGGGCCGAGGCGGGAGGGCGCGACGTCTCGGCCCTGGCGCGCAGCTGCGGCGACGAGCTCGTCGCCCACCTCGCCGACGCCGTCCTGGACGCGCTCGAGCCCGACCTGCTCGCCGTGCTGACCCAGGCCGCCGGCGTCGACGTACCGTTGCTCGCCGCGCTCTTCCCGGGCCGGGCCGACGAGCTCGTCACCGCCCTGCGCGACACCAGCCTGGTCGAGCCGGTCGGCGGCCGGCTGGTCCTGCATCCCTCGCTCGCCGACCGGCTCGCCGAGCGGATCCGGGTCGTGGAGCCCGAGCGTGCGCGGGTCGCGGTGCTGCGGGTCGCGGAGCACGAGCACGCGCGGGCGGTCGCCGGGGAGTCGGCCGCCCTGCCGCGGCTTGCTGCCCTGGTCGCGGACCCCGGCATCCGCGCCGGGCTCGGCCCGACCACGCTGAGCCGGCACTACGCCGACCGGTGGCGGCCGACCGATGCCGCCGTGGTGCGCCCCGCGCTGGAGGCGCGCCATCGCGGGCTGTGGCCGGTGGTCGAGCCGTGGCTCGGCGACGGGACGCGCGTCGTCCGGCGCGCCGACGGCCGCCCGGTCGCGCTGGTGGCGGCGCTCCCGCTCGCCGAGGCCGCCGGCCTGAGCGGCCCGCGGCGCCGGCTCGTGGCGCCGGTCGTCGACCGCGCCCGCCGTACCGGCGAGGTCGACCGGGCCGTGCTGAGCGCGGTGCAGCTCGCCTTCGACGACGCCGCGGAGCCCGAGGTGGTGTGGGTCCGCAACGCCGCCGGGCTGAGCCAGTGCGGCATCGGCAACCCGCGCAGCGACCACGTCAACCTGGTCGGCGACCTGCCGGAGGAGTGCGCCGTCCTCGAGGCCTACGGCTACGCCGAGGTGGTGGAGCTGCGGCGGGAGGTCGACGGCGTCCCGGTCACCACCTGGGTCGCCGACGTCGGGCCCGGTGGTCTGGCCGGGCTGCTGTACGCCGCCATCGCCGCCGAGCAGGGCGGTCCCCGCTCCGACGCCGACCTGCTCGCCGCGCTCGAGGACTACGCCGGCGCCGACGAGCCGGCGCGGGTCTGGCTGCGGGCGCGCGTCGCCGAGCTGCTCGTCGCGGAGCCGGCGCTGCACGACCTGGTGGTCCGCCGCTACCTGACGGCGGGGGCCACGCACGAGTCGGTGATGCGGGCGACGTACCTCAGCCGGGCGACGTACTTCCGTCGGTTGCGGCGGGCCCGGGAGGCTCTCGGCGCGGGAACGAGCGGTTGAACGATCCAACCCGCGCCGATGTGCGTCATCGCAAAACGGGTGTCATGGTGGCTGCACGCGGACGACGGTGTCCACGGATCAAGCGATTCGAACCCCGGGAGAGACCGGGTGGGCTGTGGGGTAGCGTGCCCACACCTTGTCAAGGACCGAAAGGCTGGCGAATAGCACATGGTTGATGTGGAGCGGACGCTCGACGAGGCGGGTCTCACCAACCCCCACGTCCGTGAGTACGTCGCACACTGGGCCAACATCACCGGAGCAGAGCGTGTCGAGGTCGTCTCCGCGGCCGACGACGCGCGCCTGATCCAGGAGGCACTGGACGCGGGCGAGCTGCTCCCCGCCGGCGAGGGTCGCTACTACTCGCGCTCCTACTACAAGGACACCGCTCGCGCGGAGGAGCGCACCATCGTCGCGACCTCGAACGAGGCCGACAAGGGCGTCTACAACAACTGGAAGCCCGCCGCCGAGATGAAGCCGAAGCTCGTCGAGCTGATGACCGGCGCCTCGGTGGGCAAGACGATGTACGTCATCCCCTACCTCATGTCCCCCAAGGGCTCGCCGGTCGAGAAGTTCGCCGCCGGTGTCGAGCTCACCGACAACCGCAACGTCGTGCTGCAGATGATCCGCATGTCGCGCGTCGGTGTCGAGTACATCAACGACCTCGGCAACGACTTCGTGCGCGCCGTCCACGTGACCGGCGACCTCGAGAACCTCGGCCAGGGCACGCCCGACGACAAGCGCTACTTCGTGACCGTCGCCGACGAGCGCACGATCCTGCACTTCGGCTCGTCGTACGGCGGCAACGCGCTGCTCGGCAAGATCGCCCACGGCCTGCGCCAGGGTGCCTACGACGGCTGGAAGAACGGCTTCCTCGTGGAGCAGTTCATGCTGCTGGGCATCACCGACAAGCAGACCGGCAAGAAGTACAACATCTGCGGCGGCTTCCCGTCGGCCTCGGGCAAGACCAACCTCGCGATGACGCTGGCCCCCGACGCCCTCGGCGACCGCTACTACGTCGAGTTCTACGGCGACGACATCGCGTGGATCTGGGTCGGCGACGACGGCAAGCTCTACGGCATGAACCCGGAGAACGGCGTCTTCGGTGTCGCGAAGGACACCAACGAGAAGACCAACCCGACCGCGATCGACTCGATCGTCCCGGGCACCGGCGCCATCTTCACCAACGTCGCCTACAACACCGTGACCCAGGAGGTCTGGTGGGAGGGCCGCGGCGAGAAGCCGACCGACCTCAACGGCTGGGAGGACTGGAAGGGCGAGGTCATCGCCGACCGGGCCCCCGAGAACGCCGACGACCCGTGGGCGCACCCCAACAGCCGCTTCACCACCACCCTCGCGAACGTCCCGAACGTCGCCAAGGACTTCGAGGCCCCCGAGGGCGTCGAGATCCACGGCATCATCTTCGGTGGCCGCACCCGCGACCGTGAGCCGCTGATCCGGGCGATCAAGGACGTCGCCGAGGGCGTGTACGACGGCCTCACCCTGGGCGCCGAGGCCACCGCGGCCGCCGACGGCCTCGAGGGCGTGCTGCGCTACGACCCGATGTCGATGCGTCCGTTCATGTCGTACTCGGAGGCCGACTACGCCGCGCACTGGCTCGAGGTCATCGGCCGCGCGACCACCAAGCCGATCTTCGCGCACGTCAACTGGTTCCAGCGGGGCGAGGACGGCCGCTTCCTGTGGCCCGGCTACCGCGAGAACCTCCGCCCGCTGAACTGGCTCATGCAGTTCCTCAACGGTGAGGTCGAGGGCGTCCAGACCGCCGTCGGCGTCCTGCCGAAGCGCGAGGAGCTCAACCTCGAGGGCCTCGACGAGCAGACCCTCGCCGACCTCGACACGATCCTGTCGATCGACGTCCCGCGTTGGCAGCAGGAGATGGGCTTCCGCGAGAAGCACCTCGCGCAGTTCGAGGGTCTCCCGGAGGAGATCTGGGAGGCGCACCGTCGCGTCGCCAAGGCGCTCGACGAGGCCTGAGCCTCATCGGCTGTTCGCAGCACCCCGGCTCCTCCGGAGCCGGGGTGCTGTGTTTTTCGGCCGAGGTGAGTTTCACCGGCCGGCCGGTGAAACTCGCGCCTGGACGAGGAAACTTCCTCGTCCAGGCGCCAGTTTCGTCGTCCCAGCTGGCGTTACGTCACCCAATTCGGGGGTACGTCGAGCGCCGCCGGGTCGGTGCGCGTCGGCTCGGGGCCGGTCGACGCGCTGCCGGGGCGGTCCGTGGGCTGACCGGTCAGCAACCACTCGCCCGCCAGCTTCCGTGGCGGGCGGCATGATGACCCCATGCGCGCCGTCGTCTGCCACGAGTCCGAGCTGACCGTCGAGGACCTGCCGGACCTGACGCCCGAGCAGGGGCAGGTACTCCTCGACGTCGAGCGGTGCGGGATCTGCGGGTCCGACCTGCACGCTCGCCTGCACAGCGACCAGACCGCGGCCGACGTCGCCGAGCTCGGCTACGACCACTTCATGCGTTCGACCGACCGGGTCGTGATGGGGCACGAGTTCGTCGGCACCGTCGCCGGCTACGGCCCCCGGACCCGCAAGCAGTTCCCGGTCGGCACCCGCGTCGTGGCCCTGCCGGTCCTGCGCGCGGGCGGCTCCACGCACCTCACGGGCCTGAGTCCCCTGGCCTCGGGCGGGTACGCCGAGCAGGTGCTCGCGGTGCCGTCGATGACCATGCGGGTGCCCGACGAGCTCGACGCCGACGCTGCGGCGCTCACCGAGCCGATGGCGGTCGCGCTGCACGCCGTACGCCGGGGCGAGGTGGGCGCGAAGGACACCGCCGTCGTCATTGGCTGCGGCCCGATCGGCCTGGCGGTGATCGCGATGCTCAAGGCCACAGGCGTGCGCCACGTCATCGCCAGCGACTTCTCCGCCGGCCGCCGCGCCCTCGCCGAGAGGATGGGCGCCGACGTCGTGGTGAACCCGGCCGAGGAGTCGCCGTGGGCCTCGTTCGCCGAGTCGAAGCGCTACCTCACCGAGGCGATCGCGCTCGCCGACCTCGGCATCGACGCCATGGACAAGCTGCGTGCGGTCCCGCTCCTGCCGTGGGCGCACGTCATGCGCGCGGCCGAGAAGGCCGGCGCCACCCCGCGCGGCCCGGTCGTCTTCGAGTGCGTCGGCGTCCCCGGCATGATCGAGCACGTCGTGGCGAACGCCCCGCTGCTCTCGCGGGTGGTCGTGGTCGGCGTGTGCATGGGGCAGGACACCTTCCGCCCGTCGATGGCGATCAACAAGGAGATCGACCTCCGCTTCGCCTTCGCCTACGACCCCAGCGAGTTCCACCAGACCCTGCAGTGGATCGCCTCCGGCAAGGTCGACGTCCGTCCGCTCATCACCGGCACCGTCGGCCTCGACGGGGTGGCGGGTGCCTTCGAGGACCTCGGCGACCCCGAGCGGCACGCGAAGATCCTGGTCGACCCGTCCCGTTGACCGCACCCCATGCGATCTGGTCGTCGATTCGCCGTGATCGCGACCAATCCGCATGGGGTGCGGTGAGACATCAGCCCCGAGCGACGGCCCGCCCCGCGGCCCGGCCGGAGAAGATGCAGCCGCCGAGGAAGGTGCCCTCGAGCGCGTTGTAGCCGTGCACGCCACCGCCGCCGAACCCGGCGACCTCGCCGGCGGCGTACAGGCCAGGGAAGACGCTGCCGTCGGGGCGGACCGCCTGGCTCTCGAGGTTGGTCTCGATGCCGCCGAGGGTCTTGCGGGACAAGATGTTGAGGCGGACGGCGATGAGCGGGCCGTGCGCCGGGTCGAGGATCTTGTGCGGCCTGGCGACGCGCATGATCTTGCCGGTGCGGTCCTTGCGGCCGTTGTGGATCGCCATCACCTGGGCGTCCTTGCAGAACGCGTTGTCGATCTGCCGGTCGCGGTCCTCGATCTGCTTGCGCAGTACGGCGGCGTCGAGGACCCGCCCGCCGCGGGCGATCTGGTTCATCCCGGCGACCAGCTCCTCGAGCGAGGTGGCGACGACGAAGTCCTCGCCGTGCTCCTTGAACGCCTCGACCGGGCTGGTCGCGCCCTTGCCGAGGCGCTCCTTGAGCATCATCCTGACGTCCTTCTCGGTCCAGTCGGGGTTCTGCTCGGAGCCGGACAGCGCGAACTCCTTCTCGATGATCGACTGGGTGAGCACGAACCACGAGTAGTCGGCGCCGGTGGCCAGGACCTGCTTCATGGAGCCGATCGAGTCGGCGCCGGGGACACCCGACATCCCGCGGAGCCGCTGGCCGTCGGCGTCGAACCACATCGACGAGGGCCCCGGGAGGATCCGGATGGCGTGGTCGGGCCAGACCGGGTCCCAGTTGTGGATGCCCTCGACGTAGGCCCACATCCGGTCCTTGTTGACCAGGCGGGCGCCGGCGGCCTCGGTGATCGCGAGCATCCTGCCGTCGACGTGGGCGGGTACGCCGGCGATCATGTGCTCCGGTGCGGGACCGACCCGGTCGGTGGGCCAGTTGGCCCGCATCAGCTCGAAGTTGTGGCCGATGCCGCCGGAGGTCACGATCACCGCCGGTGCCCGGAAGGAGAACGACGAGACGGCCTCGCGCGACGACTTCTCGCCGCGCGGCAGGTCGCACGGGGCGAGGACCGAGCCGGTGACGCCGACGCAGGCCCCGTCCTCGACGAGGAGGTCGTCGACCTGGTGCCGGAACGCGAAGCGCACCAGCCCGGCGGCCTCCGCGGCCTCGACCGGCTCGCGGAAGACCCGGACCACCTCGGGCCCGGTGCCCCAGGTGAGGTGGAAGCGCGGCACCGAGTTGCCGTGCCCGCTGGCCGAGCCGTCGCCCCGCTCGGCCCAGCCGACGAAGGTGAGCGACTTCAGTCCCAGCCCGCGCAGGTAGTCGCGCTTCTCGCCCGCCGCGAAGTCGACGTACGCCCGCGCCCAGCGGCTGCCCCAGTGGTCCTCGCCGCGGTCGGGGCCGGCGTCGTCGGGGTCCTCGCCGAGCCGGTCGAAGCCTGCCGAGCCCTGCCAGTCCTGCCAGGCCAGCTCGGGCGAGTCCTTGATCCCCATCCGGCGCTGCTCGGGGGAGTCGACGAAGAACAGCCCGCCGAGCGACCAGAACGCCTGGCCGCCGAGGTTGGCGCGGTTCTCCTGGTCGAGCACGAGCACCTTCTTGCCCGCCTTCGTGGCCTCGTAGGTCGCGACCAGCCCGGCGAGGCCGGCGCCGACCACGATCGCGTCGGGCTGGAAGGTGGGGTCGACGCTCTGGCTCATCGGGGTCCTCGCTGCTCGGAGAAGGGACGGTCTGTTCCAGGTCCCATTCTGGTGGCAGTCCGGCCGCGCCGAGCCCGGGTGAACGCGCCACGTTGACAGGCCGATCGTTGTGATGGCACACAAGAGGCGTGTCCGACCCGATCCGCCTGCAGGGCGCCGTGCTCCACGAGGAGCTGGCCCGGCGCCGCCCCGAGCTGGTCGCCGCTGTCGTCGCGTCGGTGGGCGAGCTGGTGCCGGCGTACGGCGGGCTGCCGCGCGAGCAGCTCGTCGACGAGTTCGCCGGCGTGGTCGAGGTGGCCGTGCGGCTGTTCGCCGAGGTGCTCCGCACCGGCGAGATGCCCGCGGACCCGGAGCTGCAGGTGCTCGGGGAGGCGGCCGGGCGGCGGGCGGAGGAGGGGATCGCGCTCAGCGACCTGCTCGCCACCTACCACTTCGGCGTCTCGCTGGTGATGGACCGGCTGACCGACGGCGCGGCGCCCGACGACGCCGCGGACCTGGTGCGGATCCAGCGGCTGCTGCTGGCGTTCCTGGCCCGGGTGATGTCGGTCGCCGCGACCGGGTACCTCGCGGCCAGCCAGGAGTCGCTGCGCGAGTCGCACGACGCCCGCAAGGCGCTGCTGGACGCGCTGTTGGAGGGCGGGGACGCGGCGGGCGTCGCGGCCCGGGCGGGGCTGGAGCTGCCGGCGTCGTACCTGGTCCTGGCGTTGGCCATCGGCCCCCACGCGGACGAGGCGGCGCCCCGCGTCGACCCGGCGGTCGCGGCGCGACGCAAGCTGCGCCGGTTCCGCCACCAGCTCGACCTGACCGCGCCGTACGCCCTCGCGTCGCTCTCGGCGGCGGGCGGGGTGGTGCTGCTGCCCGCCCGGGCCGGCGGGGGAGGGACCGCCGCGGAGACACTGGTCGGCGACCTGGCCCGGGCGGCCGGCGCGCCCGTGCTGGCGGCCGCCGAGGCGGCTGCTCCCGACGGCGTCGCGACGGCGGTCGGACTGACCCGCGAAGTGCTCGAGATCGCGCGGCGGGGCGGGCGGAGCGAGGGCGTGGTGACGCTCGACGACGTGCTGCTGCGCTACCAGCTGAGCCGGCCGAGCGCGGCGACCGCGCGGCTGGTCGAGCGGCTCGAGCCGCTGCGCGGGCACCCCGAGGTGCTGCGGACGCTGCGGCACTTCGTGCTCGACGACGAGCTCAACCGGCGGCGCACCGCCCGGCGGCTGGGTGTGCACCCCAACACCGTCGACAACCGGCTCCGGCGGGTCCAGGCGCTCACCGGCCTGGACACCTCGCGGCCGGCCGACGTCCAGCAGCTGATGGCGGGGCTCCTCCAGCTCGCGGAGTGACCCTCGCCACCGTTCCTTGCCAGTGGCAAGGAACGGGTTCTAGCGTCGCTGCGTGGGTACGACGCATGGGGACAAGGCGGACCAGGCGGACCAGGCGGGCGAGGCGAGCGAGGCGGCCGGCTACGCGCGCTTCGCCGTACGACGGGCCGGGTGGGTGGTGCTCGCCTGGCTGGCGATCACGGTCGTGATGAACGTGGCGGTGCCGCAGCTGGAGGAGATCGCCGGACGCGACTCCTCGCCGATGGTGCCGAAGGACGCGCCCTCGATGCGCGCGGTCGAGCTGATGAACCAGGAGTTCAGCGACGGCGACGCGGAGAGCTTCATCGTGGTGGCGATGGAGCGGACCTCCGGCCTGACGCCGGCCGACCGGAGGTACGCCGAGTCGCTGGTGAGCAGCCTCGGCGAGGACAAGGACGACGTCGCCTTCGTGCAGGACGTCCGCGACCCCGCGTTGCGCAAGGCGCTGACCAGCGAGGACAAGCAGGCGCGCTACCTGCTCGTCGGCATCACCGGAGCGACCGGTGCGCCGGCGTCGCTGCGCCAGGTCGCCGCCGTGCGGGACATCGCGCGGACGAACGCCCCGGACGGGCTGAGCGTCGAGGTCACCGGGCCGACGGCCACCGTCGTCGACCTCGCGACCGAGACCGAGCACAGCGTCGTACGGATCACCGTGGTCACCATCGGGTTGATCGCGCTGATCCTGTTCCTGATCTACCGCTCGTTCGCGATCCCCGTGCTGATCCTCGCCGTCGTGGGGCTCGGCCTCGGGCTCGGCCGGGCGGTGGTGGCGTGGTGCGGGCTGCAGGACCTCTTCGCGGTCTCGACCTTCAGCGGCTCCTTCCTCACCGCGATCGTGCTCGGAGCCGGCACCGACTACGCCGTCTTCCTCGTCGCGCGCTACCACGAGCAGCGGCGTCTCGGCGTGGAGCCGTCGCGGGCGGCCGCGGTCGCCGCGACCCGGGTCGGCTCGGTCATCGCCGGCTCGGCCGTCACCGTCGTCCTCGCCACCCTCGCGATGGCGCTGGCCGACCTCGGCTTCTTCAACACCACCGGCCCGGCGGTCGCGGTCAGCATCGCCGTCAACCTGCTCGTCAGCCTCACCCTGACGCCCGCGCTGCTCGCCCTCGCCGGCCGTCGCGGCTGGGCGGAGCCGCGGGAGTCGAAGGCCTCCGGCGTGTGGGAGCGGGTCGCCGGCGTCGTGGCGGCGCACCCGGCGCGGATGTTCACCGCCTCGCTCGTCCCCCTGGCCCTGCTGGCCGCGGTCTTCCCCCTCACCGACCTGTCGTACGACGTGCGCGACCCGCTCCCCGACGACGCGGAGAGCAACCGGGGCTATGCCCTGCTCGGGCGGCACTTCCCGGTCAACGAGGTGCTCCCCGACTACGTCCTGGTGCGGGCCGACCACGACCTGCGGACCAGCAAGGACCTCGCGGTCCTCGAGCGGGCCGCGGCCGCCGTCGCCCAGCACGACGGCGTCGCGCTGGTGCGCAGCGTGACCCGCCCGCTCGGCGTACCCATCACGGAGGCGTCGCTCGCCTACCAGTCCGGTGTCGTCGGCGACGAGCTCGGCAAGGCGCAGGGCGAGGTCGCCGAGGGCGCCAGCGGCGCCGAGCAGCTGGCGGACGGCGCCGGGCAGCTCGACGCCGGTGCGGACCAGCTCGCCGACGGTGCCGGCAAGGCGGTGGCCGGCGCGGACCGGATCGCCGCGTCCACGGGCCGGCTGACCTCGGGCATGACCGCGTTGCTCGACGGCGCCGACGCCGCGATCGCCGGCACGGGCGACCTGCGCAGCGGCGCGAGCGGACTCGCCGACGGGCTGGACACGGCCGCTGACCAGGTCCAGGTCGCGGTCGACGGGCTGGCGCTGGTGCATGACGCGCTCGCCACCAAGAGCCTGACCTGCGGGCTCGACCCGGCCTGCCGGCAGGCCCGGACCGGGCTGAAGAAGATCTGGGAGGCCGAGCGTGACCAGCTGCTGCCCGGCCTGCGGCAGGCCGCGAAGGGCGCGCGCGCGCTGGCGAGCGGCAGCGGCGACCTGCAGACCGGCCTCCAGCAGCTGCGGGCGGGGCTCGCCCAGGCGCGTGACGGCAGCCGGCAGCTCGCCGACGGCCAGCGGGTGTTCGCCGACCGGCTCGGTGACCTGTCGGCCGGTGCCGACGAGCTCGCCGCCGGCGCGGACCGCCTGCACGGCGGCACCCGGCAGGTCGCGGCCTCGCTGCCGGAGCTCGAGGACGGTCTCGAGGCGGCGGCACGTCACCTCCGGGAGACCCGGACGGCTGCCGACGATCCGGTCAGCGGCGGCTTCTACCTGCCGCCGACGGCGCTGCGCGACGAGGACTTCGCCGGCGCCATGCGGCTGTACCTGTCGAAGGACGGCCGGACCGCGCGGATCGCGGTCCTCGGCTCGACCGACGCGTTCGGCCCCGAGGCCTCCGCGCGGGTCGAGGACATCCGCGCCACCGTGGAGACCTCGCTCAACGGGACCCGCCTCGACGACGCGGAGGTCGTCACGACCGGCATGGCCAGCACCAACGCGGACCTGCGGCGGTACTCGATGTCCGACCTCGAGGTGATCGCCGGGCTGGCGCTGGTGGCGGTGTTCCTGGTCCTGCTCCTGCTGCTGCGCAGCCTGGTCGCGGCCTTGGCGCTGATGGCGACGGTGGTGCTGTCGTACGTCGCCGCGATCGGACTGGCCGTGCTCGTGTGGCAGTACGGACTGGGCATCCAGCTCGACTGGACCGTCGCGGCGGTCGCGTTCGTCGTGCTCGTCGCGGTCGGCGCCGACTACAACCTGCTGCTGACCAAGCGGATGCACGAGGAGGCGCCGGACGGCTCGGCCGCCGGCATCGCCCGGGCCACCGCCGCGACCGGCGGCGTGATCACCTCGGCGGGGGTGATCTTCGCGGTGTCGATGATGGCGCTGCTCGCGGGCCGCGTGACGACCATCGGGCAGGTCGGGTTCACCATCGCGGTGGGCCTGCTGCTCGACACCTTCCTCGTGCGCTCGCTCCTCGTGCCGTCCCTGGCTACGTTGCTGGGCAGGCGGCTGTGGTGGCCGCAACGGACCCGGGCGATCCCCGGGGCGACCCCCGGGGCGAGCGAGGGATGATCATGAGGAACGCCGACCTGCGCCAGCGGCTGATCCGTGCGGCGGAGCAGGAGATCGCGGCGTGCGGCCCGGCCAAGGCCAGCCTGCGCGCCATCGCTCGCCGGGTCGGCGTCTCCCACCAGGCCACCGCCCACCACTTCGCGGACCGGGCCGGCCTGTTCACCGCGCTCGCGGTCGAGGGCTTCGAGCTGCTCCTGAGCCGGACCCGTGCCGCGGTCTCCGGGGTCGCGGTGGCCGGCGGGCAGCAGGTGACCGCCGCGGGGGTCGCGTACGTCGAGTTCGCCGCGCGCCAGCCCACGATGTTCGACGTCATGTTCCGCCCCGAGCTGCTGCACACCGACGACCCGGCCCTCGGCGAGGTCCGGCTCGCCCACCGGGCGCTGCTGCTCGACCTGGTCGGTGCCGCGCAGGCCACCGGCTGGGCCGCGTCGGTGCCCACCGAGGAGCTGGTCACCATCGGCTGGGCCACCGTCCACGGGCTCGCGGTCCTGCAGCGCGACGCCCAGCTGACCGTCGTACCGACCGACGTCGACCTGGATCCGGCGAAGCTGCTCGTCGTGATCGGTCAGGCGCTGGGCGCGCTGGCCTGAGCCTTGTAACTAAGGGTTACAGCACGAAAACCGGTGCCACAGCGCCCGGGTAGTAGCAACAGCGCCGAGGTGGAGGGGTCTTCGGCGTTCACGCGCGGGTGCGCGGTGCCGTACGTGCGCGCCGGGCTCGGCGAACGGACTACCCGGGTGTTGTTGCTACTACCCGGGTGTTGTTGCGGCACATTTCGTGCGGTAACACTTAGTTACAAGCGTCGGATCGCCAGCCGGGTCGGCTCGGTCCGCCCGCGCAGCGTCGTCTCGCCGTACGCCGTCCAGTGGGCGGCCTCGTCCGCGCCGGCCGCGGCGACGGAGTCCCCGGACACCAAGATGCCGCCGGGGACGTCCTTGGCGAGGTCGGTGAGCCGGGCGGCGGAGTTCACGGCGTCGCCGATGACGGTGTACTCGAAGCGCTGCTCGTGGCCCACGTTGCCGGCGACGACCTGACCGGTCGCGACACCGATCCCGGCGGCCACCTCGGGCACCTCGACGGCCAGCCGGGCGGCCGTCGCGCGGGCCGCGGAGAGGGCCGCGGCCGCATGGTCGGGGTGGTCGACCGGCGCGCCGAAGATCGCCAGCACCGCGTCGCCGATGAACTTGTTGACCAGTCCGTGGTGCCGGTCCACCTCGTCGACGACCACCGCGAAGAACCGGTTGAGGACGGCGACCACCTCGGTCGGCCCGTGCTGGGTGGCGTACGTCGTGGAGCCGACCAGGTCGACGAAGAGCACCGAGCACACCCGGGTCTCGCCGCCGAGCTCGATCTCGCCGGCGCCCAGCGCGGCCGCGGCCGCGGCGACCTCCTGGCCGACGTGGCGGCCGAACAGGTCGCGGATCTGCTCGCGCTCGCGCAGCCCGTGGACCATCGAGTTGAAGCCGCTCTGCAGCTGGCCGAGCTCGGTGCCGTCGTACACGACGACGTCGGCATCGAGCCGGCCCTTCTCGACCTCCTGCATCGCGTCGCGCACCGACAGCAGCGGCGCGACCACGGAGCGGGCGTTGAGGTCGGTGAGCAGGAAGCCGAAGACCAGGACCGCGCAGCACACGATGATCGTCACCACTGCGAGCTGGGTCAGGCTCGCGTCGGAGCCAGCCGGGGTCAGGGCGAGGATCGCGGCGATGAGCAGCCCGACGACCGGTGCGGCGGTGCCGACGGTCCAGAAGATCGCCATCCGCGGACCGACCCCGACGCCGCGCACCTTGCTGGTCACCTTCACCCCGGCGAGCGCGCGGGCCGAGATCGGGCGCAGGGTGAACTCGGTCAGCAGGTAGGCGATCCCCGCCACCACGACCGCGCCGATGCCGACGGTGAGGGCGGTGCCGACGGCGCGGGAGGGCTGCAGCACGATCGTGAGGACCGTGAACAGGACCGTGCCCACTCCCCAGATGATGAACTGGGCGACGGTGAGCGTGAGCGGCACTCGCAGCGCCCGCGCCCGCTGCGCCGCGTCGACGTCGATCTCTGGCTGGGTGGCCCATCGCAGCGCGCGCAGCGACGAGGTCGTGCCCCAGGTCGCCCCGACGATCGCGGCCAGCACGACGTACGTCGGGATCGCGATCGCGAGCGCCAGCACCATCTCGCCGTTGGGGCCCGGCGAGGGGATCGCCCAGGTGTTGATGACGAACACGACCAGGGCGCCGACCAGGTTCGTCGTCACCAGCATCACCGTCAGCAGCACCTGGATCCGCACCCGCAGCTGGCGGGGCTCCTGGTCGCGCGGCCCGAGGACCCGCGAGCCGAACGGGCTGCGTCGTCGCGAGGCAGTCCCGTGCGGCATGGCCGAAGCCTAGCCTCGCGAAATCCCGGGGCCGGGGCGTCGATTGGCCGGACCTGATTGGATCGACCCATGAACCCCGCGCCCGCGTTCGCCGCCGAGGAGATCACCGAGGCCTACGCCGCCTTCCACCAGCAGGTGGCGGGCTTCGCCGGGACCGGGGACTGGGACGGCTACGCGGACCTGTTCACCCCCGACGCCGAGTACGTCGAGCACGCGATGGGCACCTTCCGCGGCCGCGACGAGATCCGCGCGTGGTCGGTGCGCACGATGACGTCGTACCCGGGCCGGGTGATGCCGGAGTTCCCGATCACCTGGCAGGTCGTCGACGCCGCGCAGAACCGGCTGGTCTGCGAGGTGCTCAACCCGATGCCGGACCCGGGCGACGGGACGATGCTGAGCGAGCCCAACATCACGATCATGACGTACGCCGGCGACGGGCTCTTCTCCCGCGAGGAGGACGTCTACAACCCGCTGCGCTTCCACGCCATGGCCCAGCGGTGGGCCCGGATCGCGGCGGCCCACGGCAACGCCGACGAGGACGTGCTCGCCTGGCTCGACCGGTTCGGCGGCGGACGGGAGGCGGGCCGGTGACCGGCGCGGCGAAGCGGATCGTCCTCGAGGTCCTCGGCTGGGTGCTGCTGCTCGCCGGCATCGCGGCGATGGTGCTGCCCGGGCCGGGGCTGCTGCTCATGGCGGCCGGCCTGGCGGTGCTGTCCCAGCAGTACACCTGGGCCGAGCGGCTCCTCGACCCCGTCCTGCTGCGGGCCCTGCGCGCGGCCGCGGAGGGCGTCGAGACCTGGCCGCGGATCGTCGCCTCGACCATCGGCGCGCTGGGGATCGGTGCCTTCGGCCTGGTGTGGCTGCTCGACCCGGACACGCCGGACTGGTGGCCGATCGCCGAGCGCTGGTGGCTGCCCGGCGGCGTGTGGACCGGTGTCACGCTGCTGCTGTCCTGCGCGATCGCGCTGGGCCTGCTCGTCTACTCCTACCGCCGGTTCCACGGCAAGCCCGAGGCCCGCGCCGCG
The DNA here is from genome assembly GCF_019192965.1 of Nocardioides daeguensis. Lineage (GTDB taxonomy): Bacteria > Actinomycetota > Actinomycetes > Propionibacteriales > Nocardioidaceae > Nocardioides > Nocardioides daeguensis. The sequence goes on along the minus strand of NZ_JAHTKU010000005.1, from coordinate 205,791 downwards.
CTCGAGGGCGAGATCACCGAGGCCGACGACCGCCGGCACCACACCGACGAGCACGAGCGGTGAGCGCGGTGGACGACACCCGGTCGACGAAGGAACGGATGCTCGCCGGCGAGCTCTACCTCGCCGACGACCCCGAGCTCATCGCCGACCACGTCCGGGCCCAGGAGCTCACCGAGGCCTACAACGCGACCGGCGTCCGCGAGCGCGCTCGTCGTGGCGAGATCCTGCGCGAGCTGCTCGGCGCCCTCGGCGAGGACAGCACGATCCGCCCGCCGCTGCGGGTCGACTACGGCTCCCAGATCCGGGTGGGGTCGGGGGTCTTCGTGAACTTCGGCCTGGTCGCCCTCGACGTCGTCGACATCACCATCGGCGACGACGTGCAGATCGGGCCGAACGTCCAGCTGCTCACCCCGCTCCACCCGCTCGAGGCGGGACCGCGGCGCGCCAAGTGGGAGAACGCCGCGCCGATCACGATCGGTGACAACGTGTGGCTCGGCGGCGGCGTCATCGTCTGCCCCGGCGTCACCATCGGCGCCGACACCGTCGTCGGCGCCGGCTCGGTCGTCACCCGCGACCTGCCCGCCGGCGTGCTGGCGGTCGGCAACCCGGCCCGGGTGGTGAGAGAGCTCCCCGCATGACCAGGCTGCTCGACGCCCTCGCCGCGCGGCGCGCGTCCGGCAGCCGGCCGGGGCAGCGCACCGACGACCACCGGATCGCCTTGGCCATCGAGGGCGGCGGCAGCCGGGCGGCGTACTCCGCGGGCATGGCGCTCGCCCTCGACGAGGCCGGGCTGACCGACTGCTTCGACGACGTCTACGGAACCTCCGGCGGTGCGCTCAACGGAGCCTGGCTGCTGACCGGCGAGGCGCAGCGCTGGCTGCGCAGCTGGGCCTGGCCCGAGGTCCAGGCCGCGAAGGTGACCGACCCGCGCCGGGTCCTGCGCGGCGGCCCGGTCGTCGACCTGCGGCGCCTGGTCCACCACGTCTACGAGTCGATCACCCCGATGGACTTCGACGCGATCGTGGCCAACCCGATCGGCTTCCACCCGATCGCGACCGACGCCGCCACCGGGAAGGAGACCGACCTGGCGCCCCACGTCGTCGACCGGCTGAGCGCCCAGACCGCCCTGCGCGCCAGCTCCTGCATCCCGCTGCTCGCGGGTCGGCCGGTGAAGGTGGGCGATCGGAGGTACGTCGACGGCGGCCTCTCCGAGGGCGTGCCCTACCGCACCGCGCTCGCCCAGGGCGCCACCCACGTCCTGGTGCTGCGCACCCGCCGCGCCGACCAGCGGGCGGTGCCGCCCTCGCGCTTCGAGCGGCTGCTGCTCGCGCCGTACTTCCTGCGGCACGGACGCGCCGCCGGTGCCGCGCACGTCGACCGGTTCCGGTCGTACGCCGCCGACGACCTGCGCCTCGCCGCGGGGACCCTCGCCGACGTACCCACCCTGGTCGAGGTGCGCCCGCCGCTCGGCTCGCCCGAGGTGTCGCGGCTCAGCGCCGACCTGTCCGCCATCGACGACGCGATCGAGCGGGGGCGGCTGGCGATGGTCGACTACCTCGACCAGCTGCCCGCCTGATGCCCGCCTGATGCCCGCCTGATGTCCGACGCCGTCCCCCAGCGCCGCCCGCGCAACCGCAAGCAGCTGATCGTCGCGGCCGCCGCCCGGCAGTTCGAGCGCGCCGGGTTCCACGACGTCTCGGTCGCCGACATCGCCGCCGAGGTCGGCGTCTCGGCGTCCGCGCTCTACCGTCACTTCAGCGGCAAGACCGGTCTCCTCGCGGCTGCGGTGGAGCAGGAGGTCGAGCTCCTCGAGCAGGCCTACGACGGCCCGGCCGACCTGTCCGGGCTGCTCGACACGGCGGCATCCGCGCTGCTGCGACCGGACCGGACCGGCAGCGTGTGGCAGCGCGGACAGGTCTTCCTCGAGCCGGACCGGGCCGCGGAGCTGCAGGCGCGCTACCGGGCGGCGCTCGAGCCGCTGCGGCGCGCCGTCGGCGGGGAGGTCCCGGCGTGGGCCGTGCACTCGGTGCTCACGACCGGACGGGCGTTCGAGCGGGCGAAGGTCGACCGGGACCGGGCGCGGCGGCTGATGGTGGCGGCGGCGACGGCGGTGGCCGAGCTCGGTGACCTGGCACCCGACGGCGCGGTGGCGGCGCGGCCGGCCGGCACCGCGGGCGGGCTGCAGCCCGCGTCGCGCCGTGAGGCGGCCCTGTCGGCCGCCGTCCGCCTGTTCGCGGAGCGCGGCTTCCACGCCGTCGGCATGGACGACATCGGCGCCGCCGCGGGCATCTCCGGGCCGACCCTCTACCACCACTTCCCCCGCAAGTCGGCGGTCCTGGCCCACGTCATCACGCGCTGCCTCGACGCGATGCAGTTCGACCTGGCCGGTGTCCTGTCCTCCACCCGCGACCCCGCGGAGGCACTCGACCGGGCGCTGGCGTCGCTGGTGCGGATCAACGTCGCGCAGGGGGACGCCCTGGCCGCCCTGTTCACCGAGATCGTCCACGTGCCGCAGGAGGAGCGCGTACCGATCCGCCGGATGCAGCAGGACTACGTCGACGAGTGGGTCGTGCTGCTCCTCGCCTGCCGCGCCGATCTCTCCCGCCGCGACGCCCACGCCCTCGTGCGGAGCGCCCAGACGGTGGTCAACACGATGCGGCTGCGGCTGCCGCTCGACGAGGCCGGGCAGCGCGACGCGCTGCTGCGGATCGGGCGGGCGGTGCTGGGGACGGCGTCGGGTTCTGCCGGACCCCGCCAGTAGCCTCGGCCGCGATGACCCTCCACCTGCACCGCGCCGCGCGGACCGACCTGCTCGCCGACGAGCTCGGCCGGCTGCTCGCCACGCCGCTGGCCGACCCGTTCGCCAGCGAGGTGGTCGTGGTGCCGGCGAAGGGCGTCGAGCGGTGGCTCACCCAGCGGCTCTCGCACCGGCTCGGCGCGGGAGAGTCCAGGGGAGACGGGGTCTGCGCCGGGGTCCGCTTCCTCCAGCCGGCGTCGCTGGTCGGCCTGCTGCTCGGCCGCGACCGCGACGACCCCTGGCACCCCGATCGCCTGGTCTGGCCGCTGCTCGCGACCATCGACGACGCGCTCGGCGAGCCGTGGTGCGCGACCCTCGCGACCCACCTGGGGCACGGCCTCGACGGCGAGGAGGGCGAGCTGCGCCGCAGCCGCCGCTGGTCGCTCGCGCGCCGGCTCGCGGAGCTGTTCGCGTCGTACGCCGTCCAGCGGCCCGCGCTGGTCCGCGACTGGCGCGCGGGGCGCGACACCGACGGTGCCGGCGAGCCGCTGGCCCCGGACCTCGTGTGGGAGGCCGAGCTGTGGCGGCGGCTGCTCGCCCGGATGGCCGCGGCGGGGCACGCCGAGGCGCCCGACGTGCGCCACGACCGGGTCTGCGCGGCGCTGCGGGCCGGGGAGGTCGCCGGGCTCGACCTGCCCGACCGGCTCTCGCTGTTCGGCCACACCCGGCTGCCCGAGACCGAGGTCGACCTCCTCGTCGCGCTGGCCGCGCACCGCGACGTCCACCTCTGGCTCGCCCAGCCGTCGGCGGCGTTGTGGTCGGCGGTCGCCTCGGCCGGGACCGACGTCGGGCCGCGGGACGAGTCCGCCTCGGCCGAGCTGGCGCACCACCCGCTGCTCGCCTCGCTCGGGCGCGACTCCCGCGAGCTCGCGACCGTGCTCGGGGCGCGGGTGCGCGCGGGGGAGGCCGCCGACCTCGGCGCGGTGCCCGATCCCGCGGCGCCCGACGACCTGCTCGGCTGGCTGCAGGCCGACCTGCGCGCCAACACGGTGCTGCCGGCCGAGGAGCGGGCCGGCCGGGTGCCGCGTGCCGCGGACCGCTCGGTGCAGGTGCACGCCTGTCACGGCCCCGCTCGCCAGGTCGAGGTGCTGCGCGAGCTGCTCGTCGGCCTGCTCGAGGACGACCCGACCCTCGAGCCGCGCGACATCGTCGTCATGTGCCCCGACGTCGAGACCTACGCGCCGTTGATCTCCGCGGGCTTCGGCATGGGCGAGCTGGTCGGCGAGAGCTCGGGTGCGGGTGGTCCTGGTGACGCCGGGCTGCACCCCGCCCACCAGCTGCGGGTGCGGCTCGCCGACCGCGCCACCAGCAGCACCAACCCGCTGCTCGCGGTCGCCGTCGCGCTGGTCGAGCTCGCCGGTGGCCGGGCGACCGCCTCCCAGGTGCTCGACCTGCTGGCCCGGCCGGTGTGCCGGCGCCGGTTCGGGTTCACCGACGACGACCTCGCCCGGATGACCCGCTGGGTCGCCGAGGCCGGGGTCCGGTGGGGGATCGACGCCACCCAGCGGGCGGCGTACGCCATGGACGGCTTCGCGCACAACACCTGGCGGGCGGGGCTCGACCGGCTGCTGCTCGGGGTCGCGATGAGCGACGACGACCACCGCCACGTCGGACGCGGGCTGCCCGTCGATGACATCGCCAGCGGTGAGATCGAGCTGGTCGGCCGGATGAGTGAGGCGGTCGCCCGGCTCGGCGCCTGCCTGGCCGCGCTCGCCGCGGCGCGTGCCGCCGACCAGTGGTTCGCCGCCCTCACCGACGGCGTGCGTGACCTGTGCGAGGTCGAGGACGACGACGCCTGGCAGCTGCCGCAGCTCGAGCGCGAGCTGGCCCGGGCCCGGGCGAGTGCCGACGAGAGCGACCCCGACGTGCCGCTGCGGCTGGCCGACGTCCGGGCGCTGCTGCAGGCCCGGCTGGCCGGCCGTCCCACCCGCGCCAACTTCCGCACCGGCACGCTGACCGTGTGCACGATGGTCCCGATGCGCTCCGTGCCGCACCGGGTGGTGTGCCTGGTCGGGCTCGACGACGGCGTCTTCCCCCGCTCCCGTGGCGTCAACGGCGACGACGTGCTCGCCCGCCGGCCCCGCGTCGGCGAGCGCGACCTGCGCGGCGAGGACCGCCAGCTGCTGCTCGACGCGATCCTCGCGGCCGGCGAACGGCTGGTCATCACCTACACCGGCGCCGCCGAGCACACCGGCCAAGAACGGCCCCCCGCGGTGCCGCTGGGCGAGCTGCTCGACGCGCTCGACCGCACCGCCGCAGCGCCGGTGCGGGGGCAGGTCGTGGTCCGTCACCCGCTGCAGGCGTTCGACCCGCGCAACCACGTCGCCGGCGAGCTGGTCGGGGCCGGGCCGTTCAGCTTCGACCGCGCCACGCTGGCCGGCGCCCGGGCGTCGCTGCGCGAGCGGACGCCGGCGCCGCCGTTCCTCGACGGGCCGCTCGCGGCCCGGCCCGTGCAGGACGTCTCGCTCGCCGACCTCGTCGACTTCGTGCACCGCCCGGCCCGCTCCTTCCTGCGCGGCCGTCTCGACGTCGCGACCCCGTTCGAGCCCGGCGAGGTCGCCGACGCGATCCCGGTCGACCTCGACAACCTCGAGAAGTGGGCGATTGGTGACCGGCTGCTGCAAGCGGTGCTCGCCTCCGACGACCCGGCCGCCACCGGCGAGGCGGTGATGCTCGCCGAGCAGCTGCGCGGCTCGCTGCCCCCGTTCGGGCTCGGGCACGACGCCCTCGTCGACGTCGTCCGCGACTGCCAGGCCCTGCTCCAGCAGAGCGCGGCCCTGCGTGCCACGCCCGCCCGCGCCGTCGACGTCGATGTCGACCTCGGCGGTGGCCGCCGGCTCACCGGCACCGTGCCGCGCGTCCACGGCAACCAGGTCGTCGACGTGACCTACTCCCGGCCCGGCCCCAAGCAGCGGATCGCGTCCTGGCTGCAGGTCGTCGCCCTCACCGCCACCCACCCCGACGAGAACTGGACCGGCCACGCGGTCTCCCGCGCCCGCAGCGGTCCCCAGCGGGCGCTGGCCGGGCCGCTCGACCACCGGGCCGCCGCGTGGCTGGCCGCCGTCGTCGCGCTCTACGACGAGGGCGCGGCCCGCCCGCTCCCCATGCCGCTGCGGACCGCACACGCCTGGGCCGAGGCCCGGGCCAAGGAGCTGCGCGGGATGGACGTCGACCCGGCCGACGCGGCTGCGTCGGCGTGGACCACCGACCCGTTCAACCCGTGGGGCATCAAGGGCGAGGACGACGACGCGGCGCACCGGCGGATCTGGGGGCACGCGGCGCCGGTCTCGGTGCTGCTCGACGCCGGGCTGGCGTCGTACGCGTGGACGTTGTGGGAGCCGCTGCTCTCCGGCGCCGAGAAGGTGGGCGCGCTGTGAGCGACGCGACGACGCCCTTCGACATCCGGGGACCGCTGCCCACCGGGACGACGCTGCTCGAGGCCAGCGCCGGCACCGGCAAGACCTGGACCATCGGCGCGCTCGTCACCCGCTACGTCGCCGAGGAGGGGGTGCCGCTCGAGCAGCTGCTCGTCGTGACCTTCGGCCGGGCGGCGAGCCAGGAGCTGCGCGAGCAGGTGCGCCGCCAGCTGGTCGAGGCCGAGCAGGCGCTGACCGGCGCGCTGGCGACCCCGGCGACCGAGGTGGTCGAGCACCTCCTCGACTGTCCGCCCGACGAACGCCGCATCCGGCACCGCCGGGTCACCCAGGCGCTGGCCGACTTCGACGCGGCCACCATCGCCACCATCCACCAGTTCTGCTCGCTCGTGCTCGACTCCCTCGGGGTGGCCGGCGACACCGACGCCCGGGCGCGGCTGGTCGAGGACCTCGACGACATGCTGGTCGAGGTGGTCGACGACCTCTACCTGCGGGCGTTCGCGCAGCTGCCGCCCGGCACCGCGCCCGCCTTCAGCCACGCCGACGCGCTCGCCATCGCCCGCCGGGTCGTCGGCGACCCGCAGGCCGACCTCGAGCCTGCCGGCCTCCCGCGCGACGACCCGGCCGGGCGCAAGGTCGCGTTCGCGACCGCCGTGCGGCAGGAGATGAGCCGCCGCAAGCGCCGCCTCGGCGTCCTGTCCTACGACGACCTGCTCGACCAGCTCGCCCACGCGCTCGAGGAGGACGACTCCCCGGCCCGGGCGCGGATGCGAGCGCGGTGGCGGATCGTGCTGGTCGACGAGTTCCAAGACACCGACCCGGTGCAGTGGAAGGTGTTCGACCGGGCGTTCCAGCCTTCGCCGGTTCCTGAGGTGCGAGCCTGCGCTGGTCCTGAGGTGCGAGCTTGCGAGCCTCGAAGGGAGCCTCGAAGGGCGATGGTGCTGATCGGCGACCCGAAGCAGGCGATCTACGCCTTCCGCGGGGGCGACGTGACGACCTACCTCACCGCCGCCGAGACCGCCACCACCCGCCAGACCCTGGCGGTCAACCGGCGCAGCGACGCCGGCCTGGTCGACGCCTTCGGACGGCTGCTCGGGGGCGCCGAGCTCGGCGACCCGCGGATCGTGGTCCACGACGTGCAGGCCCACCACCAGGAGTCGCGGCTGGCCGGGGCGCCGAAGGCTGCGCCGTTCCGGGTGCGGGTCGTGCGCCGCGAGACCTTCCGCAAGCGCGGCGGCACCCCGCTCCCGGTCAACCAGGTCCGGCCCCACATCGCCCGCGACCTCGCCCACGACGTCCGGGCGCTGATCACCAGCGGCGCCACCTTCGAGGGCCGCCCGCTGCGCCCCAACGACGTCGCCGTCATCTGCTACCGCCACGCCGACCTCGCCGCCGCCCGCTCCGCCCTGCAGGACGTGGGGGTCGCGGCCGTCATCGCCGGTGGCGGCAGCGTCTTCGCGACCCCGGCGGCCGTCGAGTGGCTCTCGCTGCTCGAGGCGCTCGAGCAGCCCCACCGCACCGCCCGGGTGCGGGCGGCGGCGCTCACCTGCTTCCTCGGGTACGACGCCGCGAGCCTCGACGCCGGAGGTGACGAGCTGAGCGACGACCTCGGCGACCGGCTCCGGTCGTGGTCCGAGGCGCTCGCCCGACGCGGCGTCGCGGCGGTGGTCGAGGCCGCCACGTCGGGGGGCATGCCCGAACGTCTCCTGCGCCAGGTCGGCGGCGAACGCACGCTGACCGACGTCCGTCACATCGGTGAGGTCCTGCACGAGGCCGCGCTGCGTGAGCAGATGGGCGCGGTCGCGCTGCTGGCCTGGCTGCGCCAGCAGGTGCTCGAGGCGCGCGAGGGACGCGGCGCCGAGCGGACCCGCCGCCTCGACTCCGACGCCGCCGCCGTGCAGCTCGTCACGATCCACGCCAGCAAGGGCCTGCAGTACCCCGTCGTCTACCTGCCCTCGCTCGCCGACCGCTGGGTCGGCAAGCCCGACAGGCCGCTGTTCCACGACGCCGCGGGCCGGCGTTGCCTCGACGTCGGCGGCGCCGGGCCCGAGTGGTCCGACCACGTCCGGCGCTGGGCCGAGGAGGAGAACGGCGAGTGGTTGCGGCTGCTCTACGTCGCGCTCACCCGCGCCCAGAGCCAGGTCGTCGCCTGGTGGGCGCCGACCCGCAACGCCGAGGCCTCTCCGCTGCACCGGCTGCTGCTGCGCCAGCCCGCCACCGACGGACCGGGCCTGCGCAGCGTCGTGCCGGTCGGACCGCCGGTTCCCGACGAGGAGGCCGCGACCGAGCTGTTCGCCACCTGGCGAGACCGGGGCGCGTTCGTCCCGGAGGTCGCCGTACCCGCCGACGCGCTGCCGGCGATGCCGCAGGACCCGCCGGCCGTCCTGGACGCCCGCGACTTCACCCGCACCGTCGACACCGGGTGGCGGCGCACGTCCTACTCCGCGCTGAGCCACGTCGACCTGGCGACGCCGGTCCCGGGCGTCGGCAGCGAGCCCGAGGTCCGGCCGAAGGACGACGAGGACCTGCCGCCGGTGGTCGAGGTCCCCGAGCACGACCCGGCGCTCGCCGTACCCTCGCCGATGGCGGGGCTGCCGGTCGGCGCCACCTTCGGCTCACTGGTCCACGCCGTGCTCGAGCACGCCGACCCGGCGGCGCCCGACCTGCGCACCGAGCTGCTCGGCCACATCGACGAGCAGCTGACCTGGTGGCCGGTGGCGCTCGACCCCGAGGAGCTCGCCGACGCCCTCGTCGCGGTGCTCGACACCCCGCTCGGACCGCTGATGGACGAGACGACGCTGCGCGAGATCGGGACTGCCGACCGGCTCTGCGAGCTCGACTTCGAGCTGCCCCTGGCGGGCGGCGACCACCCGGTGCACCAGGCGCGCTCCGCCGAGGAGGTGCTGCTCGGCGACCTCGCCTCGCTGCTGCGGACCCATCTGCCCGAGGGCGACCCGGTCCGGGCGTACGCCGACGCGCTCGACAACCCGCTGCTCGGCGGGCAGGTGTTGCGCGGCTACCTCACCGGGTCGATCGACGTGGTGCTCCGGCTGCCGTCGCGCGACGGGGCGGGCGACCCGCGCTACGTCGTCATCGACTACAAGACCAACTGGCTCGGGCCGATGGACGAGGCGTTGACCGCGGGCTCCTACCGGCCGCGCGCGCTCGACGACGCGATGGGGCATTCCGACTACCCGCTCCAGGCGCTGCTGTACGCCGTCGTCCTCCACCGGTTCCTGCGCTGGCGCCAGCCCGGTTACGACCCCGCGTGCCACCTCGGCGGCGTCGCCTACCTCTACCTGCGCGGCATGTGTGGCCCGGACACGCCACGGGTCGACGGCGAGCCGTGCGGCATCTTCACCTGGCAGCCGCCGGTCGAGCTCGTCGTCGCGCTCTCCGACCTCCTCGACGGGACCCGGCCGTGACCGAGATCTTCGAGCCGACCTCGGCCCACGACCCGCGCCTCGCGCTGCGGGTCGGCGGGCTGCTGGGCTCCTTCAACGCGGCCGGCATCGTCGATGCGGCCGACGTCCGGGTCGCGGAGCGGGTCGCCGCGCTGGCCGGCGAGGACGACGAACGGGTGCTGCTGGCCGCCGCGCTCGCCGTCCGCTCGGTGCGGGGCGGGTCGGTCGGGCTCGACCTGGGTTCCCTGCCCGAGCTCGACGGCACCGAGCTGCTCTGGCCGGAGCGCGCCGAGTGGCTCAGCGCGATCGAGTCCTCCGCGCTGGTGGCCGCCGAGGTGCTGCACGTCGAGCACGACCTGGTCTACCTCGACCGCTACCACCGGCTCGAGCGGCAGGTCGCCGACGACCTCACCACCCGGATCGCGCTCGGTGCGCCGGCCGTCGACGAGGCCGTGCTCGCCGCGACTCTGCGGCGGGTGAGCGGCGAGCACCTGAGCGGCGAGCAGGCAGCAGCGGTCGAGCACGCCGCCCGGCACCGCACGACCGTGCTGACCGGGGGACCGGGCACCGGCAAGACCACCACCGTGGCGCGTCTCGTGCTCGCGCTGGCCGACCAGTTCGCCGTCGCCCACGACCGGCGGATGTCGATCGCGCTGGCCGCGCCGACCGGCAAGGCCGCGACCCGCCTGGAGCAGGCCGTCGAGGAGGAGCTGCGACTGCTGGGCGCCCTCGGCGACGGTCCCGGTCACCTGCCGCCACCGCGCGGCGTGACGCTCCACCGGCTGCTGGGCTGGCGCCCCGACAACGCCACCCGGTTCCGCCACGACCGCGGCAACCGGCTCAAGCACGACCTGGTCGTCGTCGACGAGGCCTCCATGGTCGACCTGACGATGATGGCCCGCCTGCTCGAGGCGGTGCGGCCCGACAGCCGTCTCGTCCTCGTCGGCGACCCGCGCCAGCTCACCTCGGTCGGCGCGGGTGCGGTGCTCTCCGACCTGGTCGCCGGGTTCGCCGACCACCCCGATCCCCCGGTCGTCGCGCTGACCGAGAACCATCGCTCCACCGAGGAGATCAAGGGCCTCGCCGCGGCTCTGCGCGACGACTCGCCCGACGCCGCCGACCGGGTCCTCGAGGTGCTCCGGGCCGGCACCGGCGAGGTCACCTGGATCGAGACCGACGACCCGGTCGCCGCGCTCCAGGCCGAGTGCACCACCTCCGCGCTCCGGGTCCGCGACGCCGCCGTCGAGCGCGGCCCCGAAGCCGCGCTCGCCGCGATCGACGACTTCCGCCTGCTCTGCGCCCACCGCGACGGCCCCTACGGCGTCCGGGTCTGGAACCGGCACGTCGAGCAGTGGCTCGCCGCCGAGCTCGGTGCGCCGCTCGGTTCGGCCTGGTACGCCGGCCGCCCACTGCTGGTCACCAGCAACGACTACGCCCTCGACGTCTACAACGGCGAGACCGGCGTCGTGGTGACCGACGCCTCCGGCCGGCCCCGCGCCTGGATCGCCGGCGCCGGCGCGCCCCGCCCGTTCGCTCCCGGCCGTCTCGACGCGATCGAGACCATGCACGCGATGACGGTCCACAAGAGCCAGGGCAGCCAGGCCACGCGGATCGCCGTACTGCTGCCGGAGGAGGGGTCGCGCCTGCTCAGCCGGGAGCTCTTCTACACCGCCGTGACCCGGGCGCGGGCGAGCCTGCTGGTGGTGGGTTCGGAGGCCGCCGTACGTGCTGCGGTGACGACGACCGCGCAGCGCGCCACGGGCCTCCGACACCGCCTCGCTCCCTAGCCGCGCCGTCCGACTCAACCGGTGGGCCCGCAACCGGGGCGAAACCTCGGCGGGTTAATGTCGAGACCATGCCATTCCTGCTCCGCGTGCTGCTGCCCGACGTCCCCGGCTCGCTGGGGCGCGTGGCGACGGCGATCGGTATGGCGGGCGGCGACATCGAGGCGATCGAGATCGTCGAGCACCGCGTCGACGACGGCACCGCCGTCGACGACGTCCTGCTCGAGCTGGAGCAGGGGATGATGCCCGACTCCGTCGTGTCGGCGTGCAACGCGCTCGACGGCGTCGAGGTGCTCTTCGTCAGCCGCTACCCGGCCGGCGGCAACCTGATGCTGGACCTCGAGGCGGTCGAGGAGCTGACCGCCGCGCCCGACAAGGCCTTCGACAACCTCATCGACCTGCTGCCTGCGACCTTCCGGGTCGACTGGGCCGCGCGCGTGCACCGGGCGAAGGGCGTCGTCTACGGCACCAGCGCCGCGCCCGACGACTTCGAGTTCCTCGAGATCGAGGCCCCCACCCGCCTTGAGTCACCCGAGGACGAGGTCACCCTGTTCGCGGCCGCCCGCCTCGACGGCAACGAGATCGTCGTCGTCGGCCGCCGCGGCGGACCGGAGTTCGCCGAGTCGGAGATCATGCGCCTCGGGCACCTGTGCGGCCTGGCCGTCACCATCGCGAACAGCTGACCGGGTCCTGCGCGAAGTGCCCCGGTTGGGGGTGCGAAGTGCGGGTCTTGGGGCACCGAGGTGCGCCGTTCGGGGCACCGAGGTGCGCGGGTTCCAGGCCTCGCACGCCCACCTGCGCACCTCACCCCCCGGACCGGCGCACCTCACACCCCCAACCGGGGCACTTCGCGCCCCCAACCGGGGCACTTCGCGCCCCCAACCGGGGCACTTCGCGCCCCCAACCGGGGCACTTCGCGCCCCGAACCGGCGCACTTCGCGCCCCGAACCGGCGCACTTCGCGCCCCCAAACGGGGCACTTCGCGCAGGTGGCGGGTCAGGCGGGGTCGACCGGCTCGAGCAGGAAGACGGGGATCTCCCGGTCCGTCTTCTCCTGGTACGACGCATAGGTCGGCCAGGTCGCGACGGCGTGCTGCCACCACTGCGCCCGCTCCTCGCCCTCGGCGAGGCGCACCGTGTAGGCCTGGGGCTCCGGGCCGTCCTGGAGGTCGACGACCGGGTGGGCGAGGAAGTTGGCGTACCAGCTCGGGTTGTCCGGGGCGCCGCCCTTGGACGCGATCGCGGCGTACACGCCGTCCTTCTCGACTCGCATGACCGGGTTCTTGCGGAGCTTGCCGGACTTCGCGCCCACCGACGTGATCACCACGATCGGGTCCGTCGACCCGCGCAGCGTGTTCGCACGCGCGCCGCCGGAGGCCTCGTACTCCGCGACCTGGTCGCGGACCCACTGCTGGCTGCTGGGCTCGTACTCGCCCTGGAGAAGAGTCATGTCGTTCTCAAGGGCGCCCGCCGCGACGGTATTCCGGGGGCTCAGCCGGCGAGGGCCTGGTCGATCTCGCGGTCCAGGGCGGCCTTGGGGCGTGCGCCTCGCAGCTCGTGCACCGGCTCGCCGCCGCGGAAGACGATCATCGTCGGGAGACCCATCACCCGGTAGCGGGCCGAGGTCACGGGGTTCTCGTCGCTGTTCACCTTCACCACCCGCAGCGCCCCCGACCGCTCCTCGGCGATCCTCGCCAGCGCCGGCGCGACCTGGTGGCACGGGCCGCACCACTGGGCCCAGAACTCGACGAGCACGGGCTCGTCGGACGCGAGCACCTCGTGCTCGAAGTCGGCGTCGGTGATCTCCTGCAGGGTCATGGCGTCTCCTGGGGGTTCGAAGTAGGGGAGGTGTAGCTCTCGGCGTCCTCCAGCAACCCGGACAGCTCCCCGCGCAGGCGGCTGAGCTCCTCGATCCGCTGGTCGATCTCGGCGATCCGCATCCGGTAGGCGTCCAGCGACGACGGGCACACGTCGGCCCGCTCGTTGCCCGCGCGCAGGCACTCGACGAACGGCACGGTCTCGTCGGCGGTGAGGCCGAGGGACAGCAGCGCACGGATCTCGCGGACGACGAGCACGTCGGCGTCGTCGTACTCCCGGTAGCCGTTGGCCGCCCGCTCCGGCGTGATCAGGCCGCGCGACTCGTAGTAGCGGACCGCCTTCACGCTCACGCCGGCGCGTTCGGCGAGGTCCTTGATGAGCACGCACCGACGGTAGACCTTGCCCCCAGGGGCAAGGTCAAGCCCGAACCGCGCCATGCCCTAGGTTCAGGTGCCATGAGTGCGATCGAGGGCGTGAGCGAGACGTTCGACGCGAGCCAGTGGGACGTCGTCCCGGGCTTCGAGGACCTGACCGACCTGACCTACCACCGGGCGAAGGCGCACGGCACGGTCCGTATCGCCTTCGACCGCCCCGACGTCCTCAACGCGTTCCGGCCGCACACCGTCGACGAGCTGCTCCGCACCCTCGAGCACGCCCGCCAGTCCGCCGACGTGGGCTGCGTGCTGCTCACCGGCAACGGCCCGAGCGCGAAGAACGGCAAGTGGGCCTTCTGCACCGGCGGCGACCAGCGGATCCGCGGTCGCGCGGGCTACCAGTACGAGGACAAGGAGATCGGCTCCGCGGACACCGGTGCCGAGGAGCCCAGCGCCATCGACAAGGCGAAGCTCGCCCGCCTGCACATCCTCGAGTGCCAGCGCCTGATCCGCTTCATGCCCAAGATCGTCATCTGCGTGGTCCCCGGCTGGGCGGCCGGCGGCGGCCACAGCCTGTTCGTCACCTGCGACCTCGCCCTCGCCTCCACCGAGCACGCCCGCTTCAAGCAGACCGACGCCGATGTGGGCTCCTTCGACGGCGGCTACGGTTCGGCGTACCTGGCTCGCCAGGTCGGCCAGAAGTTCGCTCGCGAGATCTTCTTCCTCGGCCAGGAGTACTCCGCCGACGACGCCGTGCGGATGGGCGCCGCCAACCGCTCCGTGCCCCACGCCGAGCTCGAGGCCACCGCGCTGGAGTGGGGCCGGATCATCAACGGCAAGAGCCCCACCGCCCAGCGGATGCTCAAGTACTCCTTCAACCTGCTCGACGACGGCCTGGTCGGCCAGCAGCTGTTCGCCGGTGAGACCACCCGGCTGGCGTACATGACCGACGAGGCGCAGGAGGGGCGTGACCAGTTCCTGGAGAAGCGGGAGCCCGACTGGTCGCCGTACCCCTGGTACTACTAACGCGCGGCGTTTGTGCAGGTCAGGCGGGGGTTAGGGCCGAATAGTCCGCGTTTGGTCCGCAAGAAGTCCGCAAGAATCCGACGCCAGCCATCGAAGATCGGGGTTTAGGTGCTCCCAGAGACCGACCTTCACCGGATCCGCCTGTGGGCGCGCGAGCGCGTCCCGGAGCACTTGTGGGACCAGCTCAAGGTCGAGGCCGACGTTGCAGACCGTCACGTCGACATCGTCGAGGTGCGACCGCCGTGGAACGGCGTGGGTGAGCACGCCCGCTTCCCGATTGCCCGACTGCGCTACACGAAGACGACGGGGCTCTGGTCTATCTATTGGCGCGACCGGAACCTGAAGTTCCACGACTACAAACCCAAGCGTCCGACGAGGAACATTGAGGCGTTGCTCGACCACATCGAGAACTCGGGCGACCCGATCTTCTGGGGCTGAGCCGGAGCGCTCACTGGCCGACGATGCGGTAGCTCTGTTTGCTGCTTTTCTTCGGGCGGGTGGGCTCCACGATGCCGCGGTCCTCGAGTTCGCGCAGCCGGCGCAGGACGGTCTGGTAGCCCATCCCGAGGTGCTCGACCATTCCTCGTGACGTGGTGTGGCCAGCCTGGATCGCCTGCACGATGACGTCCAGCTCGGCCTCGATGCCCTCGCGCTCGGTGGCGTCGGCCGCGACGGCTGCCGCGTCGAGTCCGGGCAGGGGAAGCTGGTCGACCTCCTCGATCAGCCGGTAGCTGGCGTAGCGCTTCCCTCCTGTCCGAATGGCAACCCCGCGCGCGACGAGGTCCCTGACGGCGCGGCGAGCGTCGGTGTCGCTCACCCCCCAGGCCCGCAGCATCCCGACACTTACGCGTCCCGAGCTCCGCATGATGGCGAGGGCGAGATGCTGAGCGTCCGTCAGCTCCGCGAGGCCGAGGCTGGCGATCCACTCGATGGTCTGCGGTGCGAGCAGCGCAGTCCGGGGCACGGTCACCATCAGGCGGCCCGGCTCGGCGTCGAACTCTGGGGGAGACATCCCCGCCTTGCGGAGTGCGGCAACTGCGGTGACCAAGCCTGATCCACGATTCTCGGCGATGGTTTCGTTCGGCCGGTCGGGAAGCGGAACGTCTGCGAGCAACTTCGCGAGCGTTGCGTTTCTCGACTTGGACTCGATGCGGGCGGCGCCCAACTGGTCGACGGTCACACCGCCGAAGAGGCCGCCTGTGCTCTTGACGACCAAGCGATCGGGATAGAGCTCGATCTGCACTTGCGTACCGCGGCTTTCCGGGCTGTAGTCGCGGTGCATGAGCGCGTTGGTGATCAGCTCGCGAATGACCTCGGTGGGGTAGTCGTATCGATCCTCGCGGCCGAGGCCCCGCACGATCGCGGCCCGGCTCATGTTGCGGCGGAGCACGGCTGTCACTTCGTGAAGGATGACCGGGATGGGGCCATCTACTGTCACGTTCTCGAGGAAGCGCTCGCCTTCCGGGCCGAGCTCCCCCATCTGCGTCGTGGGGAGAACGACCACCGAGGCGAACAGCTGCGGGAAGAACTGCTGGGGATAGACGCCGAGGCTGAGTAATCCGGCCAGGGTCGGTCGTGGCGTGCCGTTGAGCTCCTGGACTGCTCCGAGCCGCTTGAGCGCGGTGATGGGCTCCACTCCCTCGAAGGCGCGCGGTGAGCGATCGGCCGCATGCCGGAGGACCTGCTCGACGAGGCGAGGGTCGAGGTCATCGATCGCCGCCTCGTCGACGATCTCCTGGTCATGGGTCGGTTGATCGCGGTTCGACAGCAGCTGAGTGACCTCGTAGCGGCTGAGCCTCCGATCCCCATCGCCGCCGCGGATGAAGGATCCGTTGTATTCACCGCGTTCAGCGATGAAGCTGGGCTTGTCGACCGGGTCGAGCTCCTCGACGTCGAGCCGGACGACTTGGGCGTCCTCGAAGTCGATGATCTCGATCGCGGTCCTGATCGGCGGCGACATCTTCTGATGGCACACGGTGGCCAGGGCGTCCCGGATCTTCGCCGCATCGAACCCGTTGGCGGGTCGGAAGCCGTCCTCGTCCAGCCCGAGCAGGAGGGTGCCGCCGTCACCATTCGAGAAGGCACTCAGTGTCTCGCCGACAGTCTTAGGCAGTCCGCCGGCGGCAGCCTTGACCTCGATCTCGGTGGGCTCCAGCCCGAGCCGGCGAAGTCGATCGATCATCGCGTCCAGACTCGACTCTGACACTCTTCTCACCAACTCTCTCAGACTCTTTCATACTCTATCAGCGAGTGCGGCACTCTATGAGAGAGTTGAGTTGGAGTCGGACCGCCCCGTCGCGTTCAGCGCCTGGACCATCAAGCCAGCGGCGGCTGCCCGCGTCCGGTCCTCCGCCGTCGGCCACGGATGACTGTAGGTGTTCAGTGTCGTGGTCGCCGACGAGTGCCCCAGTGCCTGTTGCACGGTGACGACGTCGCAGCTCGCGGCGATGAGTCCGGACCCGTAGAAGTGCCGCAGGTCGTGGAGGCGCACGTGCGGCAGCCCGGCCGACGTCCGCGTCGCGCGCCACCGCCAGTCGATGTCGTTGTCGTACATCGGGCCATCGCCGACCGTGAACAGCCAGGCGTCGGCACCTCCGACGCGGACGTCCCGATCGTCCGCGACGATCGGTGTCGCTGACCCCGCGCCGGCGGACCCGACATTGCCGCGTAAACCTAATGGCGATAGTCTCCCTGGCGTGCCCTGTGACTGGGGTCACGAACTCATGGGATCAGGGGAGGTGGCAGCGCGATGGCCAGGATGTCTCGGGCGCGGATGGTTGCCGCGCGTCGTACGGCGGTCTTGTCGCCGTTGGTGCTGCTGTCGGCGTCGTGGACGGTGAGCGTGGCCGATGTCGGTCCGGTGCACGACGGCCCGAGGCATCAGGTCGTCGCCCAGGAGCCGGCCGGCCCGGCCGCCGAGATCCCGGGCGCGGACGTCGCCGCCGAGCCGCCGGCGAGCGTCGCCCTTCCTCCGCGGGGGGCTGCTCGCGCGCGGTCCGTGGCGACCGCGTCGCACCCTGCCGCGGACATCCCTGCCGCCGCTTCCGCTGCCTACCAGCGTGCCGCGGCCGTCATCGGCGCCGCTGACCCGGGCTGCCACCTCGACTGGACGCTGGTCGCCGCGATCGGGCGCGTCGAGTCCGACCACGGTCGCGTCGGTGGCGCGGCGCTCGACGACGAGGGCGTCGCGGTCCCGGCCGTCGTCGGACCGGCCCTGGACGGCGCCTCGGGCCGGGCGCTGGTCTCGGACACCGACGCCGGGCGGCTCGACGGCGACACGACGTACGACCGTGCGGTCGGTCCGCTGCAGTTCGTCCCGACCACGTGGAGCGTCGTCGGCGTCGACGCCGACGGCGACGGCCGGCGTGATCCCCAGGACGTCGACGACGCCGCGCTGGCGACGGCCGTCTACCTCTGCACGGGGGTCGGCGACCTCGCGGTGCCCGCGGACCTGAGGAGCGCGGTCCGGCGCTACAACCACTCGGCGCAGTACGTCGCGCTCGTGCTGGAGATCATGGACGCCTATGCCGCCGGGGTGCCGGTGCGGACCGTGGCCGCCGGGTACGGCGTGCCCGCGGCCGGGGACACGCCGGTCGAGGCCGCGGCCGACGCCCAGGGGCACCCGTCCTCGAAGGGGAAGCAGCCGGGCCACCACGCGGTCACCCCGTCGGCGGACGCCTCCGGCCCCGCTCCGGCACAGCCCGCCGACCAGCCGACGGCGCAGCAGCCGGCGACGCCGCCCGCCGGCAGTCCGGTGCGGACCCTGCTCTCCCGGACCCAGGCGATCGTGCAGTGCACCCTGCGGGGCCTCACCCGACTGGCCTCCCCGGCGGCCTTCGCGGCCTGCGTCGACGAGCTGAGCGGCGAGGGCGACGCGCCGGACTGACCGACCTCAGCGGTGTCGCGGGGCGCGGTAGCGCACCACCTGGAGTGCCTCCAGGGCCAGCACGACCTGTCCGTCGGCGTCGACGAGCCGGCCGGCGCACCGCAGGTCGGCCCGGTCGGTCGAGGTCGCGTCGCCGCGGAACCGGGGCGCGACGTCGAGCACCTCGATGGTGGCGGTGTGGACGACGTCCGGCCGCAGGGGCGCCGGGAGGCGCATCCGGTCGATGCCCTTGCCGGCCACCAGGGCGACCCGGGGCATGAAGGCCCGTGATGCCAGGCCCGAGTAGAGCGCCAGGGTGTGCGCGGCGCTGCCGATGACCCCTCCGAACGGCCCGGCCGCGGCGGCCTGCTCGTCGACGTGGAGGGGCAAGGGGTCGAAGCGCCGCGCGAAGGCGATGATCTCGGCCTCGGACGCGCTGGTGGTGCCGAGGTCATGGACGTCGCCGACCTCCAGGTCCTCCGCGAACCAGATGTCCATCGCGATCACCCGGCCTGGTGCAGGACACCGTCGTCGACCAGCCGGTCGATCGTGGCGTCGTCGAGGCCGAGCACGTCGCGGGCGATCGCCCGGGTGTGCTGCCCGGGCAACGGTGCGGGGCTGGGATCCGGCTCGACCAGGTGCGTGTACGGCGCCGCCGTGTTCTCGCTCGGCAGCGGGTCCGCGATGAGCGGGTGCACCAGTGGTCGGTAGGTCCCGCGGTGGGCGAGCTGGGCGTCGTCGAGCAGCTCGGGCAGCCGGAGCATCGGCGCGGCCGGGAGTCCGGCGGCCTGCAGCGCGTCGGCCGCCTCGACCGGTGTCAGCGTCTCCGACCAGGCGCCGACGGCCTTGGCCAGCACGCCCTCGTCGGCGCCGGGGGCACTGCCCACGAGGGCCTCCAGGGCGGCGAGCTCCGTCGCGTCGCGGGCGTCGAGGACGACCCACTCGTCGTCGCCGGCGCAGGCGAAGACCCCGCCGAACAGTGCGCGTCCGCGGTTGCCGACCGCCCGGGCGGTGCCCGGCACGAGCGACTCGTGCGCGGCCAGCGTGCCGAGCTGGTGCAGCACGACGTCGGACTGGGCCACCTCGACCCGGTGGCCGCGGCCGCTGCGCGCGCGGTCCACGAGCGCAGCCGCGACCGCGAGGGCGGCGACCCGCGCGGCCACGTGGTCCGGGTAGACGGTCACGCCGTCCCACGACTCGGGGTCGGCCGCGTCGTACTTCCACAGGCTGGTGACGCCCACCGACGCCCGGACGAGGGGGCCGTAGCCGAGACGGCGGGCCCAGGGCCCGGTCGAGCTGAAGGCGGCGCTCTCGAGCACGACGATTCCCGGGTTGCGCGCCGCCAGGGCGTCGTACCCGATCCCGAGGGAGTCGAGGGTGCCGGGCTTGAAGTTCGACAGCACCACGTCGCTGTGGTCGGCGAGCCGGAGGAAGAGTTCCCTGCCCTCGGCGGAGCGGAGGTCGAGGCCGAGGCTGCGCTTGTTGCGGTTGCCCCAGGCGAAGGAGGCGTTCATGGCCTCGCCGCCGCGGGTCTGGCGCAGGCCGTCGGGGAAGGCCAGGCTCTCGACCTTGATCACGTCGGCGCCGAGGTCGGCGAAGGCGCGGCCGACCTCGGCGCCGAACACGATGACGCCGAGGTCGAGCACCCGCAGTCCGGCGAAGGGCGCGGCGGGTGCGGGTGCCGCCGTACCGCCGCCGAGGAGGGCGCGCGGTGGCGGCGCCACCGACGAGCCGGCCGCCGGGGCCGGCGTGCGCCAGCCCAGCCGGGAGCCGTCGACCTGCACGCTGCCGACCGGCACGCTCGCGCTCAGCCCGGGCGCGATCTCGGTGTCGACCACGGCGCCCGAGCGGACGAAATGGTCGGCGGCGGTGGCCTCGCCGATGGTGAGCACCTGCGCCAGCGGGACGCCGCGGCGCGCGGCCTCCTCGACCAGGTCGGCGCCGCGCTGGTCGGCGAAGAGGGCGACGATGAGCGCGTCTAGCCGGTCCGCGGCCTCGAAGCGGGCGGCGATCGAGTCGAAGCGGGGGTCGGCGAACTCCTCGGGCTCGCCGAGCCAGCCGAACATGCCGCGCCACTGCCGCTTGGCCAGCAGGCAGAGGCGGACGAATCCGTCGGCGCACGGGTAGATCGGGTAGGAGCTGGCCGGCGGGCGGCCGCGGCGGAAGCTGCCGGAGCGGCCCGCCGCCGCCGAGCCCTGGACGCCGAAGGCGGGATCGAGCCCGGTGACGACGGCCTCGTGGTGCGCCAGGTCGATGACCTGGCCGGCGCCGCTCTGCTGCCGGGCGACGTACGCCGTCAGCGCGCTCCACGCCGCCTGGGCGGCGGCGGTCGCCGACGCGATCCCGTCCGGCGGCAGCAGCGGCGCATCGCCCGGCCGTCCGCTGCGCGACATCGCGCCGCTCAGCGCGAGCAGGGTCCGCTCGGTCGCCTGCCAGTCGGCTCGTGGGCCGGTGGAGCCGAAGGGGGAGGAGACGACCACGACCAGGTGCGGCGCGCCGTCGGTCAGCCGCGGGAGGTCGACCGCGTCGGCGGCGTCGCGGGCGAGGAAGGCGATGTCCGCGCCGGCGAGGATGTCGCGGACCTGGCTGCGACCGGAGGGCGAGTCGAGGTCGACCCGGACCGAGGCCTTGTTGGCGTTGCGGAGCGCGAACGGCAGCGAGTGGCCGTCGTGGAGCGGTTCCTCGGCCCGCAGCGGCGAGCCGCCGGCAGGCTCGAGCAGGATCGTCTCCGCCCCCAGGTCCGCCAGGTGGCGGGCGGCGGCCTGGCCCACGGCGTCGCCGGCGTCGATGACCCGGATGCCGTCCAGCAGCAGGGGGAGCGTGCTCATGGTGTTCCTCTCGGTCATGCAGATAAATCTAATGATGTACGGTTTATGGCTCGAACCTCAAGAGGAGAGAGCCATGACTTCACCGGCCCGTGCCGGCTCGTCCGACTCGTCCGCCCCCGTGGTCCGCTTCGAGGTCCGCGACCGGATCGCGACGATCACCCTCGACCGGCCCGGACAGGGCAACGCGATGACGCTCCAGCTGTGCACCGAGCTCGTCGACGCCGTCGACCGGGCCGAGGCCGACGACGAGGTGGCCGTCGTCGTGCTGACCGGGAGTGGGCGCAACTTCTGCGTCGGTGCCGACCTCGCCGAGGGCTTCCACGCCGAGGGTCGCGAGCCGCACCCGCGACACCGCGCGTTCCAGGAGCGCTTCGGCCACATCGCCGGAGTGCCCCGCGACGCCGGCGGCGTCGTGACGCTGCGCCTGGCGGCGATGCTCAAGCCGCTCGTGGTCGCACTCAACGGGGCCGCCGTCGGGGGTGGTGCCTCGATGGTGCTCCCGGCGGACATCCGGGTCGCCGGCGAGTCGACCCGGCTCGGCTTCCTCTTCCCGCGGCGCGGCATGGTCGCGGAGTCGGCATCCAGCTGGTTCCTGCCGCGTCTGGTCGGGATGGCGCGCGCCACGGAGTGGGTGCTGACCGGCCGGCTGCTGCCGGCGCCGGAGCTGCTGGCGTCGGGGCTGGTGGCCCGCGTCGTACCCGATGGCGAGGTGGTCGCGACGGCGCTCGACGTCGCGCGCGAGATCGCCGCGAACACCTCGACCGTCGCGGTGGCGCTGTCGCGACAGCAGCTGTGGAGCATGCTCGGCGCGGCCTCGCCCTGGGAGGCGCATGCCATCGAGTCGCGGGGCGTCTACGCGCTGCCCGCCCAGGCCGACGTCCAGGAGGGGGTGGCTGCCTTCCTCGAGAAGCGCGAGCCGTCCTTCCCGATGCGGGTGCCGCGCGACTACCCGGCCTACGGGCCGCGGTGGCCCGAGCCGCCGCCGGCCACGCCCGGAAGTCAGTAGGACGTCAGGCCCCCGTCGACGGTCAGGGTCGTCCCGGTGACGTACGACGACGCCGCGCTGAGCAGGAAGAGCAGCGCGCCGTCGAGCTCCTCCTGGCGGCCGAAGCGGCCCAGCATGCTCTGCTCCGCGACCATGGTGCGGAGCAGGTCGCCCTCGCCTGCGGTCATCTCGGAGTCGAAGTAGCCGGGGCACAGTGCGTTCACGCGGATGCCGCGCCGCCCGCTCCACTCGCCGGCGAGGTTGCGGGTCAGGCCGATGACGCCCGCCTTGCTCGCGGCGTAGGCGGCCTGCGGGTAGCGCGGCGCGACCAGGCCGAGCACGCTCGAGACGTTCACGATCGACCCGCCGTGCGTCATCCTGCGGGCGGCGGCCTGGGACATCCAGAAGACGCCGTTGAGGTTGACGTCGATGAGCCGGCGGAAGCCCTCGGGCGTCTCCTTGAGCGAGGAGACGGCCGAACCCAGGCCGGCGTTGTTGACGAGCGCGTCGATCCGGCCGAAGCGCTCGATCGCGTGCCCGGCGACCCGGGAGCAGTCCTCGGGCAGGGAGACGTCCGCGGTCACCGTCTCCACCCGCCCGCCGTCGGCGCGCAGCTCGGCTGCCAGCTCCGCCAGGCGGTCGGCGCGGCGTGCGGCGAGCACGAGGTCGGCACCGGCCCCGCTGAGCGCACGGGCGAAGCCGGCTCCGAGTCCGCTGCTCGCGCCGGTGATGACGACGGCCTGTCCGTCGAGACGGAACAGATCAAGGGTGCTCATGTGACCTCCTGGTCGTTGGGGCGAGATGTTCACAAACCTAATCCCATTAGATACACTGCGGACACGACAACGCAACGACGGTGGGGAGGTGGGGCCCGATGGCCAGGGAGTCGAGCCTGCGGGCGCGGATCGCGCAGCGCCGACGGTGCGCCGACGGGGTCGTTGTCCTCGACATCGAGCCCGTCGACGGGGACCTCCCCGGTTGGGGCCCCGGGGCGCACATCGACTTCGCTCCCGACGGGGGACCGAGGCGCCAGTACAGCCTCTGTGGCGACCCGGCCGACCCTGGTCGCTGGCGGATCGCGGTCCTCGACGTCGTCGACGGGCGCGGCGGGTCGCGATGGATCCACGAGCACGTGCGCGCCGGCGACGAGGTCACCGTGGCCGGGCCGCGCAACCACTTCGCGTTCGAGGACGCACCGGTCTACCAGTTCGTCGCCGGTGGCATCGGCATCACGCCGATCCTCCCGATGCTCCGCGCGGCCGAGGCGGCAGGCGCCGACTGGCGGCTCGCCTACGGTGGGCGCACCCGCGCCTCGATGGCCTTCCTCGACGAGCTCGAGGCGTACGGCGCGCGGGTCAGCGTCCTGCCGCAGGACGAGACCGGACTGCTCGACCTGCCGAGGATCCTCGGGGAGCCGGTGCCCGGGCGTGCCGTCTATGCATGCGGCCCCGAGCCGCTGCTGGCGGCACTCGAGGCGGAGCTGGCCGGACGGCCGGGCGAGCGGCTGCACCTCGAGCGCTTCTCGCCGAAGGAGCAGGTCGACGGCGGCAGTGGCGCCTTCGAGGTGGAGATCGCCTCGACGGGCGCCCGGATCGGCGTGGGAGAGGGCGTCAGCATCATCGACGCGCTCGCCGCGGCGGGGATCGAGGTCGACTTCTCGTGCCGGGAGGGCACCTGCGGTACCTGTGAGACCGGTGTCCTGGGTGGAGTGCCCGACCACCGGGACTCGATCCTCACCGCCGAGGAGCGCGAGGCGAACGACTGCATGCTGATCTGCGTGGGGCGCTGCCGGTCCGGCCCCCTCGTCCTGGACCTGTGAACCGGCGCCGCGCCCGGTCCGGCATTGACAGTGACCCCGGTCACTCGCCATGATTCCGATTATCTAGTGTCAATAGTTTTACGGATCTCGGGATCCACACCGTGGCCCCGGCCACGGCATCGATCCAGCGCACCCCCAACTCCGAGGAGCACCGAATGAGCGCCACCGTCACCTCCGCCCTGGCGTGGTGGGTCAGGACCAAGGCCGGCGACACCGCGATCGTCCTGGACGGCGAGACCCTCACCTACGGCGAGCTCGGCGGATGGTCGAGCCGGATCGCCGAGCACCTGCGGGCCGAGGGCGTGCGACCGGGTGACCGCGTCGGCCTGATGGCTCCCAACAGCCTGCCCTGGCCGGCGGCCGCGCTCGGTGTGATCAAGGCGGGCGCCGTCCTGGTGCCGCTCAACCCGCGCTTCAAGCCCGCGGAGCTGCGCAAGGTGCTCGACGACGCCGGCGCGGTCGCGGTCATCGCGGACGACCCGTTCAAGGGCGCCGTCGAGGAGGCGAGCGCGATGGGGGCGGCTGTCGAGCTGGTGACCTTCAGCGCGATCGACGCGCTTCGCGACGGCGCGCCCTCGACGTTCGACGTCGACCGTGGCGAGGACGAGCCGATCTCGATCATCTTCACCAGCGGCTCGACCGGGCGCAGCAAGGGTGTCGTGCTGACCAACCGCACCCTGCTGAGCATCGTCTTCGAGGCCACCCTGGTCGAGGAGGGCTTCCACCGGGGCTCCAGCACGATCTTGTTGCTCCCCCTCGCCTTCACGCCCGGCCTGGTGTGGGGTCTGCTGATGACGACCGTGCTCGGCGGCAAGCTGGTGATCGAGAAGGAGATCGTGCCCTCGCGCGCGGTCCAGCTCATCGAGGAGCACCGGATCGAGGCCATCTTCGGCGTCCCCCTCGTCTACCAGGCGCTCGCGGCTGCGCCGGAGTTCGCGCACGCCGACCTCTCCTCGCTCAAGACCGCCGTGGTCGGCGGTGCCGCCGTGCCGACCGCCCTGCTCGAGGCGTACGCCGCGAAGGACGTCGCGCTGCGCCAGATCTACGGCATGACCGAGGCGGGCGGCATTGCGACTGCCACCCTGGTCTCGGAGTTCCGCGAGCACCCCGGCAGCTGCGGGACCGGCGGCATCTTCACCGAGGTCCAGGTCGTGCGGGCCGACGGCACGCCCGCCGAGGCCGACGAGCCCGGCGAGCTCGTGATCAAGGGGCCGGGCGTCACGCCGGGCTACTGGAACTCGCCGGAGGTCAACGCGGAGGTCTTCCGCGGAGGCTGGCTGCACAGCGGCGACCTCGGCGCGACCGACCCGGAGGGACGGATCCGCTTCGTGGACCGGCTCAAGGACCTCATCATCTCCGGCGGGATCAACGTCTCGCCGGTCGAGCTCGAGCAGGCGCTGGCCGCGATCGACGGCGTGGTCGAGGTCGCCGTGATCGCCGCGCCGGACGAGAAGTTCGGGGAGACGCCGGCCGCGATCATCCAGGCGGCCGACGGACTCACCGAGACGAGCGTCGTCGAGGAGGCCAGCAAGGTGCTCGCCGACTTCAAGGTGCCGCGCTACGTGGTGCTCCGCGAGGACCCGCTGCCGCGTCTGCCCAACGGCAAGATCAGCAAGACCGAGATCCGCGAGGCGTACGCCGATCTCACGACCCGCTTCGCCAAGGTCCGCTGACGTGTCCGAACCCCTCTCCGTGCCGCCGTCGGCGGGCTCCGGGCCCGCGGCGGTCACCCTCGAGCGTCAGGGACATGTCGGGATCGCGACGATCCGGCGCGCCGACGCCATGAACGCCGTCAACGGTGCGGTCTCGACCGGGCTCGGCGAGGCTCTCGCCGAGGCCGAGGCCGACGAGCAGGTCCGCGTCCTCGTCGTCACCGGTGAGGGTCGTGCCTTCTGCGCCGGTGCGGACCTCAAGGCGCTCGCCAAGGGCGAGGACATCATGGCCGCCGGCCACCCCGAATGGGGTTTCGCCGGATACGTGCGGCACTTCGTCTCGATGCCCACGATCGCGGCCGTCAACGGGTTCGCGCTCGGCGGCGGTACCGAGATCGTGCTCGCCTCGGACCTCGCGGTCATCGACGCCGAGGCGAAGCTCGGACTGCCCGAGGTCAAGCGCGGTCTCCTCGCCGCTGCGGGCGGCGTGATCCGTGCCCAGCGACAGGTGCCGCTCAAGCTCGCCCTCGAGCTCGCGCTCACCGGCGACCCGATCGGCGCGGAGCAGGCGCTGGCCTGGGGCCTGGTCAACCGGGTCGCTCCCGCCGGAACGACCCTCGAGGTCGCGCTCGAGCTGGCCGGGCGGATCGCCGCCAACGCGCCGCTCTCGGTCCGCGAGACCAAGCGGGTCATGCACGAGACGGCCGGCCTCGGCTCCGACTGGGGCGACGAGGCGTGGCAGGTCAACAACCGTGCTGTCGGCAAGGTGTTGCGCTCGGAGGACTTCCGCGAGGGCACCCGGGCGTTCGCCGAGAAGCGCACGCCCGAGTGGAAGGGACGCTGAGATGGCTGAGGGCAACCTGGTCCCCGGAGTCGACCGCCTGGTCGTCGTCGGCGGCTCGCTCGGCGCGGCACGGGTCGCGGAGGAGGCGCGCCGGCTCGGCTTCGAGGGGTCGGTCACGATCATCGGCGACGAGCCGCACCCGCCGTACGACCGGCCGCCGTTGACCAAGGACTTCCTGACCTGTGCCGACGAGCCGGACCCGACCGCCCACCTGGCCGATCCCGAGGCGCTGGGGGTCACGCTGATGACCGGCACCACGGCGACCTCGCTGGACTCCCGCAACCGCCGGGTCCGCACGGACCAGGGCGATGTCGACTACGACCGTCTGGTGGTCGCCACCGGAGCCCGGCCGCGGCCGCTCGAGGTCCCGGGCGCGGACCTGGCCGGGGTGTTCACGATCCGCTCGCTGGAGGACGCACGCGCGGTGCGGGCGGCCCTCCAGCCAGGGGCTCGGGTCGTGGTGGTCGGCGCCGGCTTCATCGGCGGTGAGATCGCCTCCAGCGCCCGGGCGCGAGGCGCCGAGGTGACGCTCGTCGAGGTGGCGCCGCTTCCCCTGGTCGGCGCCGTCGGCTCGCTCGTCGCCGAGCGGTTGGCCTACCTGCACCGTCAGTACGACGTGGACCTGCTCATCCGCACGAAGGTGCGCGCCATCGGCGGCAGTGCCGGTCGCGTCGAGAAGGTGAGGCTCAACGACGGCACCACGCTGCCGGCCGACCTCGTCATCATCGGTATCGGGGTCGACCCGGCGACGGACTGGTTGCGCGGCTCGGGCGTGGCGGTGGGCGACGGGGTCGCCTGCTCGCCGTACCTGGAGAGCACGGTGCCGGGCGTGTACGCCGTCGGCGACGTCGCCCGCTGGGTCAACCCGTGGAACGGGCGGTCGTCGCGCTTGGAGCACTGGACCGCCACGACCGAGCAGGCGGTGTTCGTGGCACGCAACGCGCTCACCGAGGACCGTGAGGCCTGCGCGATCATGCCCTACTTCTGGTCCGAGTGGTACGGGCACCGGCTGCAGATGATCGGCGAGCCGGCCGACGAGGTCGAGCTGCTCGGCGACGGGGCCGCGACCGACCCGTTCCTCGCCCAGTACCGCTACGACGGCGATCTGGTCGGAGCGTTCGCGCTCGACCGGACCGGCCCGCTCATGAAGCTGCGGGTCCCGGTCCGCAAGCGCCAGTCCTGGCAGGACATGCTCCGCGAGCCCGCGTCAGCGGCGCCGTCGGCGCGCTGACCCTTCCGGCCTCTCGGGGTCGGCTGTCACTTCAAAAACCTAATACAATTAGTTAAAACGAGGAGGTAGGACTGTGGACGACGTCACCCGTGACGCGGCGGTCGACCGTGAGGCCCGCATCCGGCGGGCCCTGGACCACCTGCGCAACGACACGACCGATCAGTTCGAGAAGGTCGAGGCGTTCGAGGCGTTCGAGTTCACCGACCCGGACCGGGCCGCGCGCGAGCGCGACCTGGTCTTCGGCGCGGTGCCGACGATCGTGGCCCACGGCTCGGAGATCGCGAAGCCGTACGAGTTCAAGACGCTGCGACTGCCCCGCAACAACGTCATCATCGTGCGCCAGAAGGACGGCAGCGTGAAGGCGCTGGTCAACCTCTGTCGCCATCGCGGTGCACTGCTCGAGACCGACAGCTGCGGCAAGCGGCGGCTGTTCTCGTGTCCCTACCACCGCTGGTCCTACGACATCGACGGCTCGCTGCGGGCCATCACCCGCGACAACACCGTCGGCGACATCGACCCCGCGCAGGCCGGGCTGGTCGAGCTCCCCTGCGAGGAGCGGCACGGATTCGTGTGGGTCGTCGACCGCGCGGGGGCGGCGATCGACGTCGCCGGGTGGCTCGGGCCCGAGATGGACGAGATCCTCGCCGGCTACCACCTGGACGGGCTCCACTGCGTGAAGGCCGGTGTGTACCACGAGGACGCCAACTGGAAGATCCTGCAGGACGCCTTCCTCGACGGCTACCACATCCAGTACGCGCACCCGAACACCGCCGCGAAGTACATCCACACCAACGTGATGGCCTTCGAGGACTTCGGCTCGCACTGCCGCTTCATCGCCCCGCGCAAGAGCATCGACCGCTGGCTCGAGGAGGACCCCGGCGAGCGGAGCCTGGTCGACGACGTCACCGAGACCCACTTCCTCGGTCCGAACTCGACGCTGCTCAAGCAGCCCGACCACTTCCAGCTGCTGACCTTCTGGCCCGACCCCGCCGCGCCGGAGAAGGGCGTCATGGAGATGCGCCTGCTCGTGCCGTCCGCGGAGGCTGCCGGCATGACCCAGGAGCGCTGGGACTACCTGTGGGACAAGAACTGGAAGATCCTCGAGGCCGTCCTCATCAACGAGGACTTCCCCGTGCTGCGGGACTCCCAGTGGGGCATGCGCAGCCGCGACGCGGCGCCGATGGTGCTGGGCCGCAACGAGGTCGCCAACCAGGTCTTCCGTCGACTGCTCGACCGACTCCTCAGCGTGGCTGATCCGTCATGATCGAGCTGGCCTGGTTCGACGCGCTGGACGCGGAGCGGCAGGCTGCGGTCGAGGACATGCTCGCCCTCGCGGTCGAGTACGACGCGGAGGCGGGCTTCTCCACGGCCCGGCCGAGCGCGCCGGGGGTGGGGTCCGTGCGCCACCTCGTCGTCACCATCGCCCCCGTGGGGCAGCGGGGGAGCGGGGCCCTGGACGCGCTGCCCGACGTCCCGTTGGTCGCCTACCTGCGCCTCGACCTGGTCGATGGCGTGGGTGACGTCCAGCTCGTCGTGCGCCCCGAGTTCCGCTCGCACGGGATCGCCACCCTGATGGCCGAGCTCCTCGCCGGACCGGACGGCTGGTCGGCCCTGCCGGGCCTGCGCGAGGTCCGGTCGTGGTCGCACGGCGCCCACCCCGCGGCCGAGCGGATGGCGCGTCGCTTCGGGGCACGTGTCGAGCACGGTGTGTTCAAGACGCTGCGCCTGCTCGGTGGCTCGCGGCCCTACCGCGCCGAGCGGGCCGAGGTCCGGCTCGACCCGGCCCCGGGTCGGCCGCCCGTGCTGGTGCCGGGCCATGAGGACGCGATGGCGCCGCACGAGCTCGCCGTGCTGCGGGCGGCGAGCGAGCTGCTCTCGGTGGGCGGCGTCCCTGGCGCCGTACGACTGGGGGTCGGCGCGACGGTCCCCGTCACGGCAGGCCTCGCGGTCGAGGATCCGCGCGTCTCCCGGGACGCGCTGCGGGTGCTGCTCGGGCAGGGGCTGATCGAGGCGCAGGCGCGCGGTGCCCGCGTCGCCCAGCTGTTCGTGGACGCGTTGGTCGACGACTTCGTCGCAGTGAGTCGAGAGCTCGGCTTCGAGCACGACCAGAGCGACCACCTGTACGCACTCGCCGTCTGACCGACGCGCGTCCCGAGAAGAGATGTGACGCCGGTCTCCGAAAAGCGTTGACGACTTAAAACTAATCCAATAAGGTTTCGGCTCGTGACGGTGGTCACCCTCCAGTGAGGCCGAAACCCGCACCGGTCCGGAGTCCTGGTGACCTGGACCATGAAATGAGGACGAGCGCGATGCGTGCCTTCAGCAACTTCATCGATGGACGTTGGGTCGAGGCGCCCGGCGTCATCCCCGTCGACGACCCGTCGACGGGCGAGGTCTTCGGCCACGTCCCGGACTCGGGCGCCGAGGTCATCGACTCCGCGGTCGCCGCGGCCCGCAGGGCCTTCGACGAGGGCCCGTGGTCGCGGTGGTCCGTGCGCGACCGCGCCGAGGCGCTGCGACGTCTGGCGTCCGCGCTCGAGCAGAGCTTCGACACGCTGGTCGACGACCTGGTCGCCGACACCGGAGCCACTGCGCGGTTCTGCCCGATGCTGCAGGTCGGTGCGCCGATGGCGCACCTGCGCGACTTCGCCGAGATGGCGCACCTCCTCGAGGAGCCGGAGGCGTTCCCGCTGCAGGCGAACCCCGGTCTCGGCCAGTGGGAGCTGCATCGCGAGCCGGTCGGCGTGGTGGGCGCCTTCACGCCCTACAACTTCCCGCTGTTCATGTGCGTGTGGAAGGTCGCCCCCGCGCTGCTCGCGGGCAACACCGTGGTCCTCAAGCCCTCGCCGCTGACGCCGGTCGGCCCCGACGCCCTGGCGGCCGCCGCGATCGCGGCCGAGCTGCCGCCGGGCGTGCTCAACATCGTGCACGGCGACCGAGTGGCCGGCGAGGCGCTCGTGGCCCACCCCGCTGTCGACCTGATCAGCTTCACCGGGAGCACCGCCGTCGGCACCCGGATCATGGCCGCGGCCGCGGCCACGGCCAAGGAGGTCGTGCTCGAGCTCGGCGGCAAGTCGCCGGCCGTGGTGCTGCCCGACGCCGACGCGGAGCTGGCCGTCCGGGGCACCCTGTTCAGCAGCATGATGCACGCCGGCCAGGCCTGTGTCGCGACCACCCGGATGCTCGTTCCCGACGCCCGGTACGACGAGTTCGTCGAGCTCCTCGCCGAGCGCGCCGGCGCGCTGCAGCTCGGCCCGGCCGCGGAGTTCACCACCGACGTCGGTCCGGTGATCTCGGCCGCCGCGCGGACCCGGATCGAGAAGATCGTCGCGGCCTCGATCGAGCAGGGTGGCCGCGCGATCGTCGGCGGGCAGCCGCCGACGGGCGTGCCCGAGGGCGGCTACTACGTCAGCCCGACGGTCATCGTCGACATCGACAACCGCAACCCTGCGGCCGCCGAGGAGATCTTCGGCCCCGTCCTCTCGGTGATCCGCTACTCCGACGTCGACGACGCCGTCCGGATCGCGAACGACACGCCGTACGGCCTGGCTGCCGCGGTGTGGGGGACCGACCTGGTGCGCGCCCGTGAGGTGGCCCTGCGGGTGCGCGGTGGGTTGACCTGGATCAACGACGTCGCCCAGGCCGATGTGATGCGGACGCCGCTCGCCGGGAAGGGCATGAGCGGCGTCGGCCAGGAGAACGGCCGCGACGGCCTGTTCGCCTACACCAAGACCCGGAGCCTCTTCACCGCGCTCGACACCAACCTCGACGTCCGTGCCTACGGCGTCGTCGGCAGCGAATGGGAGTGACCTGATGAGCGAGACCAGCACCGCCAGCGTCGACCGCGAGGCATGCAAGGGCCACGGCCGCTGCTACATGACCGACCCCGACGTCTTCGACAGTGACGACGACGGCTTCCCGATCGTGATCGGCGCCGCGAGGACGCCGGCCGAGCTCGCCGAGCTCGACCGGGCCGTCAACAACTGCCCCGAGCGGGCCATCACCGTCGTCGCGACCCCGTAGTCGCCCGCTCACACGAAAGGAAGGCCCATGTCCGAGCTCAAGGACGCCGAGAGCGCCGAGATCAGCTACGACTTCGACATCCACTCTCCCGACATCGCCGACACCGTCTACGACGTCTACGCCGAGATGAGGGAGAAGTGCCCGGTCGCGCACAGCCCGCGCTACGGCGGCCACTGGGTGGCGACCAAGTACGACACCATCCACGAGGTCCTCCGCAACCCGGGCGTCTTCTCGAGCGAGTCGGTCAACGTGCCCGGCACGATCGGCCAGGACGGCCCGATGATCCCGATCGAGGTGGACCCGCCGGACCACCAGATCTACCGCAAGCTGATCAACCCGCTGTTCTCGCCGAAGCGGATGGCCGATCTCGAGCCCCGCATCCGCGAGATCACCAACGAGCTGATCGACGAGATGCTGAAGCACGAGAAGGTCGACTTCATCGACGCCTTCGCCCGGGCCCTGCCCAGCAAGGTCTTCCTCGCACTGATGGGCTGGGACCTCGGCGACTCCGAGAAGTTCAACCACTGGGCGGACACGATCGTGCTGGGCGAGCCGGGGGCGGACGAGGAGCGCGCGACCGAGGTCCGGACCGCGGCGGCCATGGAGGTCTACGCCTACTTCGCCGAGATGATCGACGAGCGGGCTGACAGCGGCGACGCCGAGGACATCACGCAGATCCTCATCAACGGCCGGTTCGAGGACCGCGAGCTGACCCAGTTCGAGGTGCTCAACATCCTGTTCCTGTTCCTCATCGGGGGGCTGCACACGGTCCAGGGTCAGCTCGCCCACACCGTCATCTACATGGCCGAGCACCCGGAGGTCCGCAAGCAGCTGGTCGGGGACCTGTCGCTGGTGCCGACGGCGGTCGAGGAGATGCTGCGCTGGGAGTCGGCCGTGTGCCCGGCCCGGGTCGTGAAGGAGGACTACGTCCTCGACGGCGTGCAGCTCAAGGCCGGCGACAAGATCCTGATCCCGTTCGCGTCGGCCAACCACGACGGCGACCAGTTCCCGGATCCCGACACCGTCGACCTGACCCGCGACCCGAACCCGCACATCGCGTTCGGTGCCGGTAACCACCGGTGCGTCGGGTCGCACCTGGCCCGACTGGAGCTGCGGATCGCCTTCGAGGAGCTGCACCGCCGGATCCCTGACTACCGGCTCGACCCCGCCGACCCGCCGGTGCGCCACCTCAGCCAGGTGAAGGGGGTCCTGACCCTCCCGCTGATCATCGGCGAGTCGGTCTGACCCCGCCCGAAACCAACGCACGACAAGGAGACACCACGATGGCAGTCAAGCTGGGAACCGTCGAGTTCTACGAGGCCATGGGCGCTGCCCTGAACGACGACCCCGTGTGGGCCGACAAGGGCAAGAACATCGACTTCAACATGGCCTACAAGTACGAGGCCCCGGTCGAGGGCCAGTTCTACGTCAGCTTCGAGAAGGGCAAGGTCGTGGCCGTCCGGAACGCCTCGCAGGAGGACCTGGACAGCGCCGACTTCCTGATCAGCGGCAGCAGCGACGTGTGGCGGGGCTGCTTCGACGGCAGCATCAACCCCACCGTCGCGATGACCCGCGGCAAGCTGCGCGTGCGCGGCAAGATGGCGCAGATGCTCAAGAACATGCCGGCCTTCATGTACATCCAGGAGACCATGGGCAAGATCGAGTTCGAGTGAGACCGCGCCACCCAGGGGCCTCCCTGCGTGGCGTGCACCGCGACTCGCGGCTCCCCCGTCGGCCACGCCGGCGGGGGAGCCGCGCATTTTACGCCACGTTCGACAAAACCGAATGACGTTAGGTGTTGACATCCGTCACACCCGGGTTACAGACTAATGACAATAGATAAAACGTCGGCGGCGTGAGCCGCAGAGAGGTCGGTCCCCAGTGGTGAAGTCGCGTGCGGCGGTCCTGTTCGACGCCCCCGGGAAGTGGGAGATCATCGACGTCGAGGTCGACGACCCCAAGGAGTTCGAGGTCCTGGTGCGCTTCCAGCACGCCGGCCTGTGCCACTCCGACGACCACTACGCCAAGGGCGACGTGCCGGCGCTGGCCTATCCCTTCTGCGGCGGCCACGAGGGCGCCGGCGTGGTCGAGAAGGTGGGCCCCGGCGTGCGCGACCTGAAGGTCGGGGACCACGTCGTCGCTGCCTTCATCCCGGGCTGCGGCCGCTGCACCTGGTGTGCGCGCGGGATGCAGAACCTCTGTGACAACGGCGCCTACATGATGCTCGGCACCCAGCTGGACGGCACCTTCCGGCTGCACACCGAGGACGGTGCCGATGTGGGTCAGTGCTCGCTGGTCTCGACCTTCTCGGAGTACTCCGTCCTGCCGGAGTGGGGCGCGATCAAGATCGATCCCGACATCCCGCTCTCGGTCGCCGCTCTCGTCGGCTGCGGCGTCCCGACAGGGTGGGGCTCGGCGGTCAACGCGGCGGCCGTGCGTCCCGGGGACGTCGTCATCGTGATGGGCGTGGGCGGCATCGGCATCAACGCCGTCCAGGGCGCGAAGTTCGCCGGCGCATCGCGCATCATCGCGGTCGACCCGGCCCCGTTCCACCGCGACAAGGCGCTCGAGCTCGGCGCCACGGACGCCTTCGAGAACATGCAGCAGGCCACCGACCTCGCCCAGGCACTGACCAACGGCCAGGGCGCCGACTCGGCCATCGTCACCGTCGGCGTGGTGACCGGTGAGCACGTGGCCGAGGCGTTCGCCTCGATCCGGAAGGCCGGCACCGTCGTGCTGACGAGCATGGGCAATGTCGTCGAGTACGGCATCCCCGTCAGCCTGTTCGAGCTGGCGATGTACCAGAAGCGGATCCAGGGCTCGCTGTTCGGCATGATGCAGCCGACGCGGGCCGTCGAGGACCTGCTCCGGCTCTACCGCGAGGGCCACCTCAAGCTCGAGGAGCTCATCACCCGGCGCTACTCCCTGGAGGAGATCAACCAGGGCTACGCCGACATGCACGCCGGCGTGAACCTGCGCGGAGTGATCGACTTCTGAGAGCCGTCCGACGCCGTCCTAAACCTAAAGTATTGAGGATAGCGTCCGTAACAGCAGTGGTCCGCATCCGTTATCGATGTGACGCCAGCCACGCAGCTGGGTATCGGGAAACCGGCCGTCATGGGGGAGCAAGGTGAGTTGATGACTGTCGAGTCGAGCGCGGCCCGCCGGATTCGTCCGGTCGGTCCGTACGACGGCCGCGGTAGCCGTCTCGTCGGGCGTCTGCCCGGCGTGGTCCGCGGGCCCGTCTCGGAGGCCGGGGGCATGGCCCAGCTGCTGGGACGCATCCTCAGGAGCGCGATCACGCAACCCCGGGGCTACTGGGGCCAGGTGGTGGAGGACATGCACGTCACGATCAAGCGCGCGTGGGTGCCGATCGTGTTCGCCCTCTTCGGCTTCCTCATCTTCATGTCGATCCTGACGGTGCAGTTCTTCGACATGGCCGGAGCCAACCAGCTGTTCGGTCCGCTGCTCCTCCTGCAGAGCATGCGCACCTTCACGATCTGGATCGACTCCATGGTCGTGGCCGGGGTGATCGGCACCGCGCTCACCTCCGACGTCGGCGCTCGCAAGGTGCGTGAGGAGATCGACGCGATGATGGTGATGGGCATCGATCCCGTCCGTGACCTCGCGGTGCCCCGGGTGCTGTCGATCACCTTCATCACGACGTTGCTGGCCGTGCCGTCGCTCCTGGTCACCGTCTTCTCGATGAACGTCGGCGGTCTCTACGTCGCGTCCATGCCGAGCGAGCACTTCTACTCCAACCTGTTCTCCAACGTCTCGCCCGGCTCGATCGTCGCCGTGGTCGTCGAGAGCTTCCTGATCGGTCTGCTGATCGGCACGGTGTGCTGCTACAAGGGCTTCACCGCCTCCGGTGGCGCGATCGGGCTGGGGCGCAGCGTGAACCAGGCGGTCGTGATCGCCTTCCTGGCCGTCTGGGTCC
The DNA here is from genome assembly GCF_019192965.1 of Nocardioides daeguensis. Lineage (GTDB taxonomy): Bacteria > Actinomycetota > Actinomycetes > Propionibacteriales > Nocardioidaceae > Nocardioides > Nocardioides daeguensis. The sequence continues at coordinate 170,028 of NZ_JAHTKU010000005.1, read as the reverse complement.
TGCAGCTCGCGTTCAACGCGCTCCTCCTGGGCCTCTTCCCCAACCTGGGAGCCTTCCGATGACCGACCTGCAGGAGCACCCCGGGGCGAACCCCGAGCCCGCCGCCCCGCCGGCGCGGGCCGCGGCCACGCCGGATCCCACGACGGAACGGCTGGAGAGCGTCGGCTCCTTCGTCCAGTTCGTCGGCCAGGTGCTCAAGGACATCCCGACGGCCGTTCGCCTCTACCCTGCCGAGATCATGCACCACTGCGGCGCGCAGATCCGTCAGAACTTCCTCGTCGCGGTCTTCATGCTCTTCATGATGGGCGCCGTCATGGGGCTGACCGCCAACTTCCTCTACTCGAGCATCGGCATCGACAGCCTGATCGCGTCGGTCAACTCGGTCGCGGGACTGCGCGGTATGTGCCAGGTCGTGTTCGGCTGGATCATCGCCGCCAAGCTGGGCTGCGGGATCGTGGCAGAGCTCGGCGCGATGCGGATCAGCGAGGAGATCGACGCCCTCGAGGTGATGGGCGTGCGTTCGGTCCCCTATCTCGCCAGCACCCGGGTGATCGCCGCGGCGATCACCATGCCCCTGCTCTTCGTCGTCGGCCTGCTGGTCAACTTCGGCGCCGGCTGGCTCTTCAACGTGGAGCTGCTCAACACCGTGTCCTCGGGCGGCTTCGAGTACTTCCTGTTCCTCTTCCAGAACGTCCGGGACTTCACGATCGCCATCGTCTGGGCCCTGCTGCTCGGGCTGATGATCGTCGTCGTGGCCTGCTACTTCGGCTACACCGCGTCGGGCGGTCCGGTCGGTGTCGGCCGCGCCACCGCCCAGTCCATGCTCGTCAACCTCGTGCTCGTGAGCATCGTCGGCATGGTCCTGGTCCAGCTCTTCTACGGCAACTCGCCCAATGCGCCCATCGGCAACTGACCGGGGCCAGACACCCAGGGACGAAGGAGTTCAACGATGACCCTCACCACCGAGCGTCCGGGCATGCACGACGAGGCGGCCGTCGCCGCGGAACAGCACACCGTCGAGGTCCGTGACGTGCACAAGAGCTTCGGCTCGTCCACCATCCTCAACGGGCTCAGCGTCAACTTCCGTGACAACGCCATCACCACCGTGCTCGGTCCGTCCGGAACCGGCAAGTCGGTCCTCCTCAAGCACATCGTCGGCCTCCTCGAGCCCGACGCGGGTGAGGTGCGGGTGTTCGGCGAGAACATCTGGCAGGTCTCCGAGGCGCGGCGCTACGAGCTGCGCACCCGCTTCGGCGTGCTCTTCCAGGACGGCGCCCTGTTCGGGTCGATGAACATCTACGACAACGTGGCGTTCCCGCTCCGCAAGCACACCGACAAGTCCGAGGACGAGATCCGGGAGATCGTCATGGACCGCCTCCGGGAGGTCGGGCTCGAGCAGGCGATCGGCAAGGCTCCCAACGAGATCTCCGGTGGCATGCGCAAGCGTGCCGGGTTCGCGCGCGCCCTCGTGATGAAGCCGGACGTCGTGCTGTTCGACGAGCCGGACTCCGGTCTCGACCCGGTGCGGACCAAGCTGCTCTCCCAGCTGATCGCCGAGGTGCACGCCGAGCACGGCGGCACCTACATCGTGATCACCCACGACATCCCCACCGCGCGGACCGTCAGTGACGACGTCGCGGTGATCTGGAAGGGCAAGGTCATCCACTACGGCGAGGCCGAGGGCGCCTTCGGGTCGGACGACCCGTTCGTCCGGCAGTTCCTGGCCGGCGCCGCCGACGGCCCCCTGGGGATGGACTGACATGGCGATCTCCACCTGGTCACGCACCCGCCAGCTGCTGGCCCTCGTCGCGATCGCCGCGCTCGTCGCGGCTGCCTGGAAGGTGCTCGGCCCCGACCCCTACCGGCTCCAGGTCGTGACGCCCGCCGCCGACCAGACGTTCGTCGGCGCCCAGGTGCTCCTCGCCGGCCACCCGGTCGGCAAGGTCTCCGACATCGCGGTGCGAGACGGACGCGCGCTGCTGACCCTCGAGGTCGACGGTGACCACGCGCCGCTCCCGGCCGGCACCACCGCGCGGATCAAGTGGCAGTCGGTGCTGGGCGCCCGCGTGGTCGAGCTGACCTCCGGCAAGAGCGGCAACCAGGAGCTGCCGTCGGGCCACCTGCTCGCCGCTGCGCCGGAGAACGTCGAGGTGGACGACCTGCTCGCCATGCTCGACGAGCCGACCCGGGCCCAGGTCAAGGGGCTGCTCGCCGAGCTCAACACGACGCTCACGGGCAACGAAGGCGACCTCAACAAGACGCTCGCCGAGGCCGGGCCCACGATCGAGGCGTTGGGCGAGGTGCTGCGCGCCGTCGGCAGCGACGGTCCGGCGATCAAGAAGATCGTCAGCCAGTTCGCCCAGGTGGCCGACACGGTCGCGGCGCGGGACGGCGAGCTCTCGAGCAGCGTGCAGGACCTCAACGTCCTCCTGCAGGCGATGGCTCAGCGGCAGGGCGACCTGAGCGAGACGCTCAAGCGCCTCCCGGACACCATCGACACGGCCACCAAGACGCTGTCGGGCGTGAAGGAGCCGGTCGACTCCGCGCGGGTGCTGCTGCGCGAGGTCGCCCCGGCGACCGCGAAGCTGCCGGCCATCACCAAGGACCTCGCGCCCGTCCTGGCGGCGACCCGACCGGCCCTGGAGGAGGTGCCGGCGACCCTCGACCATGCCGACCGTCTCCTGCAGCGCACCCCGGCACTCGTCTCCGGCCTGCGCGACCTCCTGCCGGACGCGGACAGCGCGCTCGAGCAGGCCAACCCGATGGTCGCCTTCCTGCGGCCCTACACGCCCGAGCTGGCCGGCTGGTTGAGCAACTGGGTGGGGATCTTCGGCAGCCAGAACGGCGCCGGCAACTACGCCCGCGCCCTGATCACCGCCTCGGTCTCCAGCGTCGACGACCTGCTGCCCGGAGTCCCCGTGGGTCAGCAGCAGGACGCCCGCCCCGAGCCCGGCTCGATCGCCAAGCAGACCTGGGCAGACGCGAACGGAGATGCGATCCAGTGAGCAGTCACCTCAGCTCGTTGTCCCGACCGGCACGGTTCGCGCTCGTCGGCACGCTCGTCCTGGCCGCCGCAGCGGTGGGGACCGCCTCCGGTGGCGACGACGGCAAGAGCCGTCAGGTCGTCGGACTCTTCAAGGACGTCAGTCCGCTCGAGGTCGGCAGCGAGATCCGCGCCTCCGGCGTCAAGGTCGGCGAGGTCCAGGACATCGAGCTCCAGAACGGGCTCGCCCGCGTGGTGCTGGACATCGACTCGGCGGTGTTCCCCCTCCACCAGGACGCCCGACTGTCCATCCGCCCGATCAACCTGCTCGGTGAGAACTTCATCGAGCTGCAGCCCGGGTCCGCCGACCAGCCCTCGTTGCGCGGCGCCATCCCGGTGGAGCAGACCAGCACCGTCACCACGCTGCAGGACGTGCTCGACACGGTGGACGACCCCACGGGGACCGCCCTCGCCGCCCTGGTCGGCGAGCTCGGTTCGGGCGTCGAGGGCAACGGCGAGCAGATGGCCGCGGCGCTCAAGGCGCTGGCACCGACCATGCAGCAGGTCGATCGTCTCGGCGACGTCCTGCGGGCACAGAACGACGTGCTCGGCGAGCTGCTGACCAGCGCGGACCCCCTGGCCACGGCGGCCGCCGGACCGGACGGGAAGCGGATGGACGCCCTGGTCGAGCAGACCCGCAACCTCCTCGTCGCGCTCGGCGCGGAGCAGGACGGCATCAAGGCGACCATCGCCCAGCTCCCGGCGACCCTCAAGGAGGCCCGGACCACGCTCAGCGCGCTGGACCGTGTCGCCGACGCGACCGCCCCGACGCTGAGGCAGGCCCGACCGGTCACCGACGACCTCGACCAGATCGCCGGGGAGATCGAGGACTTCACGGTCTACGCGACGCCGGCCTTCGCCTCGTTCGACGGCGTCTTCGCCGAGGCCGACCGGCTGCTCGAGCAGGCCGCGCCGATGGTGACGGCCCTGCGCCGGTCCGGTGACGACCTCGAGAGCGTGGCCGAGGGCCTGGTCCCCGTCGGCGACCAGCTCCTGGACCGCCATCTCGGCGACCTGATGGCGTTCGTGCGCAAGTGGGCGCTGAGCACCAACGGCCGCGACGCCGTCTCGCACTACTTCCGCGGCGTCTTCCACGTGACGCCCGCCGCGCTGACCGCGCTGGTCAAGGGCGCGCCCCTCCTCTCGCCGAGCGACGGCGGTCACCGCACACCCGAGAGCGGCACCGGTGCCGCCGGTGCCCCCGCAGCACCCGCCGCCCCGGAAGACCTCTCGGGCGCGATCGACCAGGTGACCAAGCTGCTCGGCAAGGACGGCGTGCTGGATCTCTGCGCGATCCTCGTGACCGACCCGGAGTGTGCGCAGGTCGAGAGCGGCGCGACGGACCCGGCTGCCGCCGTACCCGCTCCGGCCGCCGATCCCACCAGCGCGACCGGGCTCGACGTGGATCAGGAGCTCGGCCTGCTCGGCCAGCTCCTCGGAGGACTCGGAGGGCTTCTCAAGTGAACCGTGGAGCACATCGCGACGACGTCCGGAGGTTCGCGATCGGCGTCGTGACCGTGACCATCGGTCTGCTCATCGCCTACGTCGGCGTGACCGTCCAGGGGGGTGGCAAGCTGCCCCTCAAGAAGTACACCGACGTGCGCGCGGACTTCGCCACCGTCGGCACCCTCAAGCCGCAGCAGAAGGTGACTGTCAAGGGGGTCCGGGTCGGCGTCGTGTCGGACATCGAGTACGTCGACGGCCACGCCCGCGTGACCTTGCGTCTCGACGGCGACCGCGACGTGTACCGCGACGCCACCGCCCGGGTCGGCAACGAGTCGGCGCTCGGCAAGAAGTACGTCGACCTGGACCCGGGGACGGCCGCGGCCGGTGAGCTGGGCAGCGCCCCGATTCCCGTCGAGCGCACGACCGACCCGTCCTCGCTCGACGACGTGCTGGCCGGCTTCGACAAGCCGGCTCGCCAGGGCCTGCAGTCGACGCTGCGATCGGTCGGTGGGGGGCTGCTCGGCCACGGCCAGGATCTCCAGGACATCGGGGCCGTGGCGCCGGACCTGCTCGACAAGGGCGAGGCCGTGGTGAGCACCCTGGCTGATCCGCGCACCGACCTCGACGACCTGCTGGTCAACGCCGAGAGCCTGACCAGCCAGTTCGACGGGCAGAGCGAGCGCCTCGCGCGGCTGCTCGACGAGGGCGCGACCACCATGGCGGCGCTCGACGTCGACGGCGGCGCGCCGCTGCGCGAGACGCTGCGCACGCTGCCGGGCACGCTGGAGACGGCGCGCGCCGGCCTGAAGGAGATCAACGACCCGCTGCTGACGACCGCCTCGGCGGTCGAGGAGCTCAACCCGGGCGTGCGGCGCCTCGTGCAGGCCACGCCCGACCTGCGCGGCTTCCTCGTCGAGTCGCCACCCGTCGCGCGCACCGTGATCCGCTTCACCCGGAAGGCCGAGCCGGCCGTCAAGGAGCTCAACCCTGCGGTCAAGGACCTCCGTCCGGTGGTCGACCGTGCGACCCGCACGATCACGCTCGCCGAGCCGCTCCTCACCACCCTGGTGCCGTACTGGCCCGACGCGGGACGGCTCTTCTCCCACCACGACCTGCTGAGCGGTCGCTTCGCGAAGGACCGGCACTTCTTCAGCGCGATGCTGAACTTCCCCGGGCTCCACACCGTGAGCGTCCTCGACCCGCTGGCCGACGTGGACCCCTACCCGGGTCCCGGCCGGGCCTTCGACAACTAGGAGTCAGTCGGTGAGCACCTCGTTGATCAGCAGGATGTTGCCCAGCCTGTCGGCCCGGGCGCGAGCGGGAGCGGTGTTCCTCTTCGTGATCGCGCTGGTCCTGGCCGTCCTCGCGCTCAAGAACCCGATCAAGGTCGCGCTGCAGTCCGGCGAGACCGTGACGGCGGAGTTCGATGGCAACTACGGCCTGCGTGCCGGACTGTCCAAGGTCAAGGTCGCCGGGTTGAAGGTCGGCATCGTGACCGACATCGACCGCGTGGGGGAGCGGACCGTCGTCCGGATGAAGGTCGACGACGACGCCCTCGTCGCGATCGGCTCCGAGCCGTCCGCCCGGGTCACGCCGCTGACCCTGCTCGGCGGCCAGTACAGCGTCGAGCTGATCCCCGGCGGATCCGGACCGTACGCCGGGGCGACGATCCCGGCCGCGCGGACCAGCACGCCCGTGGAGCTCGACAAGGTGCTCGCGGCGCTGCCGAGCGACACGAGGGCCGCCACCCAGGGCGTCGTCCGCAAGCTCCGCACGAGCCTGGAGAAGGGCGGGCGGACCGGTCTCGAGGAGGTGCTCCACCAGGCGCCGCTGACCCTGCCGAGCACCACCGAGGCGCTGGAGGCGGCGCAGGGGACCCGGCCCGAGCAGGACCTGCGCGAGGTCGTGAGCGGGTTCCAGGGCTTCGCCCAGACCCTCGCCGAGCGTCGCGACGAGCTCGATCCCCTCCTGGTCGACCTCGCGACGACCTCGCGCGTTCTCGCCGGCCACCGCGACGACCTCGCGGCGACCGTCGACCGGCTGCCGGAGACGCTGGACGCCGCGGACCGGGGCCTCGCGCGCCTCGACGGCACGCTCGACCTGCTGGACCGCTCCACCGACGACCTGGTGCCGACGGTGCGGCGGCTGCGGCCGCTGCTCGACGCCCTCGCGCCGACCCTCGAGGAGGCGCGCCCCGTCGTCGAGGACCTGCCGCCGCTGCTGCGGGACGCCCGCGAGACCGTGGCCACCCTCGTCCCGGTCGTCGACAACGCCACCGGTCTCGTCGACGACGTCCGCGGGCCGGTGATCCAGCGCGTCGAGGGACCGATCCTGGACAAGCTCGACCGCACGTGGCACGGCGCGCCGGACGGCCCCTACCGGAACAGCGGCGGTGGCGTCCAGGCCCAGAACAAGTTCTACGAGGAGATCGCCTACATGATCACGAACCTCGACCGGTCCTCGATGACGCAGGACCCGCAGGGCAGCCTGCTCAACTTCCAGGCGGGAGCCGGCACATCGACCCTGCAGCCGATCGGCCTCGACGAGATGCTCGCCGACCTGCTGCCGCAGCTGCGAGGTGACGTCCGATGAAGCACTCCCTGTCCAGCGTCAGCCAGCGCGTCCGCAACACGCCGGGCCTGCTGCGCGACACCACGACCCTCGTCGCGTGCCTCGTCCTGGGCGTGATCTGCTCGGCCTACATCTTGAGCCACCAGGACTTCAAGGCGCCCTGGACGGACAAGTTCACCTTCTCCGCCGACTTCGACAAGGCCCCGTCGGTCCGCCCCGAGTCCCTCCAGGAGGTCCGGATCGCCGGCGTCCAGGTCGGCAGGATCACCGCGGCGAAGCCCTCCGCGGACGGGCTCGCCCGGGTGACCTTCCAGATCGACCCGGACCAGAAGGTCTACAAGAACGCCCGGGTCGTCATCCGCACCAAGTCACCGCTCAACGTCATGTACGCCACCTTGGAGCCGGGTGACCCGTCCGCCGGGCCGCTGCCCGAGAACGCCGTCCTCCCGCTCTCCCAGACCGACCGGGCGGTCCAGCCGAACGAGGTGTTCGACAAGCTGGACGACAAGGCACGGGCGGGGCTCACCTCCCTGCTCAACGAGGCCGACGTCGCCCTGGCCTCGGGGCCTCGCCATCTCGGTCCCGGCCTCTCGGACACGGCCGGCGCGATGCGGTCGTGGACGCCGGTGCTCGACGAGATCGCCGAGCGCCGCGCCCACCTGTCGCGCCTGGTGAGCGCCATGGCCGACATCGCCGGCGCGGTCGGCAAGGACGACGAGCGCATCGCCGACCTGACCCTGGCGGCGCAGCAGACGCTCGGCGCCCTGGCCGCGCGCGACACCGAGCTGGCCGCGGCGCTGGACCAGCTGCCCGGGTTCGCCGACGACGTGAAGGGCTCGATGAGCAGCGTCGAGACGCTGAGCGCCGAGCTGGACCCCACGCTGCGCAACCTCACCAGCGCGTCCGACCGGCTGCCCCGGGCACTCCGGGACGTGACGGGGACGGTCAAGGCGATCCGAAAGTTCGTGCGGGGTGCCCGGCCGGTGATCGAGCGTGCCCGGCCGCTGGTCGCGGACCTGCGGCCGCTGTCGGTCAACCTCGACCACGCGCTGCGTGACCTCCGGCCGGTGACCGCGACGCTGCCCGCGGCGACCGAGCGGATCGTGCCGTGGATGGAGGACCTGGCGGCGTTCGTCTACCAGACCTCGTCGTCGTTCAGCCTGTACGACGCCAACGGCGGCCTGGGCCGCGCCAACGTCAACGTCGATCTGACCAACCCGCTCGGCGGGATCAAGGACATGGGCATCGAGGGGGCAGGACAGTGACGCAGGCGGTGGAGAGCCGGCGCCGGATGGCGCCCCTGGCGACCGTGCTGGGCATGGTGACGCTGTTCGTGGTCGGCTTCGTGTGGCTGTGGGGCAGCTCCGGCGGAGCCCTGCCCGGCGGGGCCTCCTACGAGATCAGCTTCCGCACCGACGACGTCAAGAACACCCAGGCCAACGGCGAGGTCCGCATCGCCGGGGTCAAGGTCGGGACCGTGGTGGGCCAGGAGCTCGTGGACGGTGTCAGCGAGGTGCGGCTGCGCCTCGACGACGACGTGGTCCCCCTCCACGAGGGGGCGACCGTCCGGGTGGCCCTGAAGTCGATCATCGGGCAGTCCTTCGTGGAGATCGTCGACGGCAAGGGGGACGCGCTCCCCGAGGGGACCGTCCTCTCCGGGGAGTCGGTGATCCCCGCGGTCGACGTCGACGAGGTCTTCGCGGCCTTCGACGACCAGACCAAGCGTGACCTGAGCGAGACCCTGGGGTCGGCCGGTCTTGCCACGGAGGGCCGCTCGAAGGAGATCGGACAGCTGCTCGCCGGGGTCGGCGACATCGGCCGGGAGGGGTACACCGCGATCGACGCCATCGAGGCACAGAACGCGGACCTGGCCGCGCTGGTCCAGCACGCCAACACGATCATGGCCGCCCTCAACACGGGCCGCGACGACCTCGCCTCGCTGGTGTCGAGCGCCCAAGAGCTGACCGCGGTCACCGCGTCGCAGGACGACGACCTGGCGGCGGCGGTGCGCGGGCTCCCGGCACTCGTCGACTCCGCGGGCGAGGCGACCGGGACCCTCGACGGACTGGCCGAGGACCTGCGCCCCGTCGCCGCGGACCTCGACGCGTCGGCCCCCGGGCTGTCGCGCGCGTTGGACGACCTCCCGTCGGTGACCCACAGCCTCCGCACCCTGCTCGACCCGATGGACCGGTCCCTGGGGAGGGCCCCGCAGACCCTCGACCAGGTCCCCGCCCTCGCGCGGCAGCTGAGCGGCATCGCCCCCGACGTCGACGAGCTGCTGGCCAACGTCAACCCGATGGTCGCCTACCTCCAGCCCTACGGTGTCGACATCGGCTCCTTCTTCGGCAACTTCGGCGCCAGCTTCGACGGCAGGGTCGAGAACGGGGTGCGTCCGGTGCGCCTGACGCCGATCTTCAGCGAGTACAGCGTCCGCAACATCCCGATCGACCTGCAGGCGATCAACCCCCTGCACTGGAACAACCCGTACCCGGCCCCCGGCAAGGCCGGTCAGCCCGCGAAGTACAAGGGCAAGTACCCCCACATCGAGCGGGAGGAGTAGGCCAGGTGCAGTCACGGTCATCGAGCCTCCCGTTGCGCAGCCGGGCGGGGGCCGCTGTGGTCCTCCTGCTCCTCGGTGCCGCCATCGCGGGTGGTCTCGCCCAGGTCCGCATCGACACGGGCATCGGGTCCTTCGTGCCCCGAGGCGACGACTCCTACGAGCAGCTGAGCGAGCGTGACCGCGACTTCGGCTCCGACCCCATCGTGGTCGTGCTCGAGGGTCATGCCCGCAACGGCATCGTGCTCGAGCAGGAGCAGCTCGCCGAGCTCGTTGCGCTGGAGGGCAAGCTCTCCCAGGTCCGTGACGTCGCCGTGGTCTACGGACCCGGCACGGTGCTCAACCAGAGCGCGATCGCGATCCGCAACGTGCTGCTGCAGGTGAGCGGGCGCCGGGACGCGCTCGCCAACACCGCTCGGGCGACCGCGGTCAGCAAGGGCCTGACCGACCAACAGGTCGAGGAGTTCGTCGCCAAGCAGCTCGCCCGCTTCGACAGCCGGTACGGCGCCCTGCTGGTCGAGGCGATGCCCATGGGGCTGCCCAGCCTGCGCAACCAGCAGTTCGTGGCCAACATGCTGCTCGGCATCGACGGCGAGACGCGCCCCGAGTGGCGCTTCCTCCTGCCGACCGCACGCTCAGCCAGCATCCTGGTCCGGCCGCGGGAGGGACTCGACCAGGCGCAGACCCGTCGGGTGGTCGACGCGGTCCGGCGCACGGTGAAGGCGAGCGGGCTCCAGGTCGAGAAGCCGATCATCACCGGAGTGCCGGTGCTGACCTCCGCCGTCGCCGACCGTGCCGCCACCGAGGCGCCGCGCCTGGGCCTGCTCGCCGTCGCCGCCGTGGCGCTGGTCTTCCTCCTGGCGCCGTGGAGCCGGCGGCGCCGCGACCGGCTCCGGCCCCTGCTGGCCGCCGGCCTGGGCACCGCCTCGACGCTCGCCGTCTTCGGCTGGCTGCACCGCCCGCTCTCCCTGGGCGTGGTCGCGTTCTTGCCGATCGTGCTCGGTATCGGCTCGGACTTCCCGCTCTACCTGTCGCAGCCGGCGCAGCGGCGCCGCGTCATCGCCGCCGGCACCGGCGCCGTGTTCGCGTTCGCCGCCCTGGCGATCTCACCGCTGCCCTTCGTGCGCGAGTTCGGCCTGGCGATCGCCCTTGCCGTCGCGATCACCTTCTTGTGGGCCGTCGTCCTGCGGTCCCGGCTGGCGGAGATCGAGCCGGCGGAGACGGGGACGGCGGCGCCTGGCTCCGGTCGCTCGGTCCCGACCGGCGTCGTTCGCAAGATCGCCGCCGTGGCGGTCCTGCCGGCCGTGCTCGGCTGGGTGCTGCTCCCGGGGCTGTCGCTGGAGTCCCGGCCCGAGCAGCTCGCCCAGGGGCTCCCCGAGCTGGGCGACGTGGATCGCGCGCAGCAGGCGTTGGGCTTCTCCTCCGAGATCAGCGTCGTGGTCCGTGGTCCGGAGGTGTTGACTCCCGAGCTGCTCGCCTGGGCGCAGGAGGTCGACAACCGCATCGCCGCCGAGCACGGTGACGAGCTGCGCCCCCTGCTCACCCTGCCGCGGCTGCTCAGCTTCCTCGGCACCGACGCCACCCCGGCCCAGGTCGTCGCCGGCTCGGAGCTCCTGCCGCCGTACCTGGTCAGCGCGGTGGTCGGGGGTGGGGGCGACGTCGCTGTGTCCACCTACGGTGTCGACATCGACGACGTCGCGGCGCAGCGCCGGTTGGTGCGACAGGTCGAGAGCCTGCTGCCCGATGCCCCGGACGGCTACCGCGCGGAGGTGGTGGGCCTCCCGGTGGTGGCTGCCAACGGCCTGACGGCGATGTCGGCCAGCCGGTTCGTGATCACGGTGGTCAGCCTCGCCGTGGCCGGGCTCGCGGTGGGCCTGCTGACGCGGTCGCGACGCCTGGCGCTCCTCGTCGTCGGCGCCTCCCTGCTGGCATCGGGCTGGGTGTTCCTGGGCCTGAAGCTGACCGGTCAGCAGCTGAACCCGCTGACGCTCGCCGCGGGTGCCCTGATCACCGTCACCGCCTGCGAGTTCACGGTGATGCTCGACGGCTCGGCGGACCGGCGGTGGTTGCGCCGCAGCGTGCTGGTCGCAGCCTCGGCGGGCACGGTCGGCTACCTGTGCCTGGCGCTGTCCGAGCTGGCCGTCCTGCGCGGGTTCGGGCTGCTCCTCGCGGGGGGCGTGGTCGCCACGTACGTCGCCGCGCGCCTGGTCGTCGCTGTCGCGCCCGGCGCTGCGCAGCAGCACCGCGACCCGACCGCGCTCCGCCGGGCGGCGGCGCCGGGGGTGGAGGCCGACCGGGCTGACCGGCGGGCCGTCCAGCGCACCGGCGCCGAGGACGGTGCCGGGATCGGGGACGCCGCGGGGACGGACCGCGCGGCGCCTGCGCTGAGCGAGGCGGAGAAGAGCAGGCTCACGATCGGGAGGGGAACACGATGAGGCTCCGACGTCCGAGGCTGCCGATCAGGCGGCGTGCCGACGGAACCGTGCTGTCACGGCGGCAGTGGGCCGTCGTCCTCCTCGTCGGGGCTGCGGTGGCCGGCGTCGCCACGTGGCAGGTCGCTGCCGCCGACGACGACGAGCTCCCCGCCGATGCGGTGATGCGGATCCACGGCAGCGTCGTCACGACGAGCGAGCTCGAGACCCGCGTCGCCGGCCTGGAGGCGCTCTACGGCGTGAAGCCGCCCACGGACGATCCCGGACGCGCCGCCTTCGACCGGGACGCCGCGAAGTCGCTGGCGATGAGCCTGCTCCTCGAGCGGGAGGCCGCGGATCGAGAGATCGTCATCTCCGAGAAGCAGTCGCGCGCCGAGCTCGACAAGATCATCGGCGAGCGGCTCGGCGGAGACCGACAGCAGTTCCTGACCTTCCTGGGCGATGAGGGGATCTCCGAGAAGCAGGTCCTCGCGGAGATCGTCCGCACGCTGCAGACCAGCGAGCTGTTCGACCAGGTGACCGCGGACGTCCCGGACGCCACGGTCGAGGACGCCCGCAAGGAGTACGACGCGCGCCGGGCCCAGATGACCACGCCGGAGCGGCGTCACCTGCGCAACATCGTGGTGGCCGACGAGGCGAGCGCCCGTCGGGTCGCCGACCGGCTGGCGAAGGGGGAGCCGTTCGCCGAGGTGGCACGGTCCGAGACCCTGGACCAGAGCACCCGCAAGTCCGGTGGTGACCTCGGCACGCTCGCTGCCGGAGAGCTCGAGCCGGCCTATGCCGAGGCGGCCTTCGCGGTCGGCGAGGGCGAGGTGTTCGGCCCGGTCGAGTCCCAGTACGGATGGAACGTCGGCAGGGTCGAGAAGGTCGTCGCCGGGGACCCGCTCGCCTTCGAGGACGTGCAGGTCACGCTGCTCGAGGCGCTCACGACCCGGCGGCAGCTCGACGCGTGGCGCAGCTGGCTCGCTGGGCTGCTGGAGGACGCCCAGGTCACCTATGCCGACCGCTACCGGCCCGAGGACCCCACCGAGGTCCCCGCGTCGTACGACGAGCCCGCCGAGCCCGCCGAGCCCGCCGACCCCGAGGAGTGAGCGATGACCCACGTCATCACCCGTTCGTGCTGCAACGACGCCTCCTGCGTCCCCGTCTGCCCGGTCAACTGCATCCACCCGACGCCCGACGAGCCCGACTACGGCACGGCGGAGATGCTCTACATCGACCCCGAGTCGTGCGTGGACTGCTCGGCCTGTGTCGAGGTCTGCCCGGTCGGCGCGATCGCCGCCGACTACGACCTCGAGCCCGACCAGGCCCGCTACGAGGAGATCAACGCCCACTGGTTCGCGGGACCGGGACGCCGCGACTACGAGGAGACGCAGTACGTCGCCCCGGTGCGCTCCTGGCCGGAGGGCGGCGCTCTCCGCGTGGCGGTCGTGGGCTCGGGGCCGGCCGCGTTCTTCGCGGCCGAGGAGCTGCTGAGCCAGCGCGGCATCGACGTCGCGGTCGACATGTTCGAGCGGCTGCCCACGCCCGGCGGCCTGGTCCGGTTCGGGGTCGCCCCCGACCACCAGGACACGAAGAGGGCGGCGAAGAACTTCGCGCTCACCATGAAGCGCAAGGGGTTCCGCCTCTTCCTCAACACCGAGATCGGCAGGGACGTCTCGATGGACGAGCTCCGCCGGCGCTACGACGCCGTGGTGGTCGCCGTCGGAGCGCTCGCCGACCGCCAGCTCGGCATCGCGGGGGAGGACCTGCCCGGCAGCCACTCCGCCACCGAGTTCGTCGCCTGGTACAACGGGCATCCCGACTTCGCCCACCGCACCTTCGACCTGTCGCACGAGCGGGCCGTGATCATCGGCAACGGCAACGTGGCCCTCGACGTGGCACGGATCCTGGCGACGGACCCCGAGCGGCTGGCGGGCACCGACATCGCGGACCAGGCGCTCGCCCAGCTGCGCGAGAGCAAGGTGCGTGAGGTGGTGGTGGTGGGGCGCCGCGGTCCTGCCCAGGCCGCGTTCACCACCAAGGAGCTGCTCAGCCTCACCCAGAGCGCGGGCATCGACGTCGTGGTCCGGGCGGAGGAGATCGTCGTCGACGAGCTCAGCGAGCGCGGCCTGCCCGACGAGGGATCGATCGAGCGCTACAAGGCCGAGCTCCTCGCCGAGGTGCAGGGCAACCCGCTGACCGGGGGGCGGCGGGTGACCCTGCGCTTCTTGTCCTCCCCGACCGAGATCGTCGGCGACGGCTGGGTCGAGGGCATCCGGCTGCAGCACAACCGGCTCGTGCTCGGGGAGGGCGGCCGGCTCGACGCCGTCCCCACCGGTGACGTCGAGGAGCTCGCCTGCGGACTCGTCTTCCGGTCGGTCGGGTACCGCGGGGCCCCGGTCCCCGGCGTTCCGTTCGACGACCGGTCGGGCACGATCCCCAACGTGGAGGGGCGGGTCACCGACCCCGAATCCGGCGCGGACCTGGCGGGGCTCTACGTCTCGGGCTGGATCAAGCGGGGTCCGTCGGGGGTGATCGGCACCAACAAGCGGTGCGCCAAGCAGACGGTCGGCCACCTGCTCGACGACTTCCGGGAGGGGCGACTGTCCGCCGTCGTCCCCGAGGTCGACGACATCGCCTCGCTCCTGCCGGAGCACGTGGGGCTGGAGGGCTGGCGGTTGATCGACGCCCACGAGACCGATGCCGGCCGGGAGCAGCGGCGCCCACGGGTCAAGCTGGTCGACGTCGCGTCGATGCTGGCCGTCGCCCGCAGCCAGGCCTGAGACCGGCCGTCGCCCCCCGTCCCCGACACCCGAGGAGCAGTACCCATGGATCCCCGCACGCCCGTTCTCGTCGGCGGAGGCCAGCTCAACCAGCGTGAGGACCCGGTCGAGCCCGTCGACATGATCGTCGCCGCCGCCCGACTCGCCGCGGAGGACGCCGGCGCTCCGGCACTGGCCGAGGCGGTGCAGTCGGTCCGGGTGATCGGCATGCTCTCGTGGCGCTACCGGGACCCGGGCGCACTGGTGGGGGAGCGGCTCGGAGCGCCGGTCCGGCACACGGTCTACACGGGCAACGGCGGCAGCCACCCGCAGGCGCTCGTCAACGACGCCGCCGAGGACATCGCCGCCGGACGGGTCGACGTGGTGCTGGTCGGGGGCGCGGAGGCGTGGCGTACCCGGATGGCGCTACGGGCGCAGGGCGAGAAGCCGGCCTGGACCCGTCAGGGCGAGGACGTCGGCGTCCCAGAGACGCGGCCCGACGTACCCATGCAGCACGCGACGGAGCTGCGCGCCGGCATCGACCGTCCGACCTCGGTCTACCCGCTGTTCGAGCAGGCGATCCGCGTCGCGGCCGGCCGGAGCGTCGAGGAGCACCGCCGCCACATCGCCGGGCTGTGGGCGCGGTTCAGCGAGGTCGCGGCCGGCAACCCAGCGGCGTGGAGCCGGCGCACCTACTCCGCCGACGAGATCATGACCGCATCGCCGACGAACCGGATGGTCGCCTGGCCCTACACCAAGCTGCTCAGCTCCAACAACAGCGTCGAGCAGGCCGCGGCGGTGCTGGTCTGCTCCGTGGAGGCGGCCACCCGGATGGGCGTCCCCCGCGAGCGCTGGGTGTTCCCGCGCTCGGGGAGCGAGGCGTCCGACACCTCGGCCATCGCGGCCCGCCCGGGCCTCGACCGCTCGCCGGCGATCCGCCTGGCGGGCGCGGCCGCGTTGAGCGAGGCCGGCCTGTCCGTCGAGCAGCTCGGACCGATCGACATCTACTCCTGCTTCCCGTCCGCGGTGCAGGTGGCCGCCGCCGAGCTCGGCCTGCCGATCGACGATCCGTCGCGGCCACTCACGGTGACCGGCGGCCTCACCTTCGCGGGCGGGCCCTGGAACAACTACAGCACCCACGCGATCGCCACGATGCTCGCGGAGGTCCGTCGTACCGGCGCCCCCGGGCTGGTGAGCGCCAACAGCGGCTACCTCACCAAGCACTCCATGGGCATCTACGCCCCCGACCCGGGCCCACGCTTCGGTCGGGTGTGCGTCCAGGACGAGGTCGACGCCGTCCCGAGGACGCCGGTCGCGGTCGAGCACGAGGGACCGGCCACGCTCGAGTCCTGGACCGTCCTCTTCGACCGCGACGGTGCGCCCGAGACCGCGCTCGCCGCTCTGCGCACGTCCGGTGGCGCGCGCACCCTCGCCCGGTCCACCGCCGCGGATGTGCTGGCTGCGCTGGTCGGCGAGGACGAGGCGGCCGGCATGGACGTGCGGGTGTCCGCCGACGCCACCTTCTCCCTCAAGTGACGGTTGCCACTTAAAACTAACGGCATTAGTCTTGATGCATGGCTGACTTCGAGACCACTTACCGTGCGCACGTGGGGAAGGTCGCCAGCGGCGACCTGAAGGGCGCACTCGCCGACATGGCGCCCGGTGCGGTGCCCGCAGTGTTCGAGGGCGTCACCGTCCCCGGCGGCGACGTGAGCGGGGTGGAGGTCGTCGCCACCCGCGTCGACGGTGACCGGGCGACCGGGGAGGCCGTCTACGCGACTCCCGCGGGCCCGATCGGGCTGCGCTCGGGCTGGGCCCTGGTCGAGGGTGCCTGGCTGGCCGACAGCCTCGAGAACTTCGACGCCTGATGGCGGCGGCGACGTTCTCGGAGGTCCTGCCCACCGGGCCGGCCCACGACGGCAACGACCAAGGATTCTGGGACGGCCTCCGCGCGGGGGCGCTGTGCCTGCCGCGGTGTGCGGCGTGCGGCACGTGGCGCACGGTGGGCCGGCCGCTCTGTGCCGATTGCTGGTCCTTCGACAGCACGTGGGAGCCGGTCCGCGCCGCGGGCACGGTGTTCTCGTGGGCCCGGTCCCAGCGGCAGCTCATGAGCGAGCTCGACGTCGCGGTGCCCTACGTCTCGATCGTCGTCGCCCTGGACGACGTGCCGGTGCGCCTGCTCGGCCTCCTCGTCGGGACCGACCAGGCGCCGCGCATCGGCGACCGGGTGGTCGGTGAGATCCAGCGACCGGCCAACGCCGAGTGGCCGGTCCTGCGCTGGCGCCCGGAGGTGGCGGCGTGAGCGCCCGCTCGGCGTTCCGCGCGGCCACCGCGATCGTCGGCGCCGCCGACATCCACCTGCCCCGGGGAACCGCGCCGGCCGGTGAACGGGCGCTGGTCCTCGAGGCCGTCCTGGCCGCCTGTGCCGACGCCGGCATCTCGCCGCGTGAGATCGACGGCTTCACGTCGTACGCCGGCGGAGACATCAGCGGGCCGGTGCTGGCTGCTGACCTGGGGGTCCACGAGCTGCGCTGGTCGTCGATGGTCTGGGGTGGTGGCGGCGGCGGTGCGGCGGCGGCGATCGGGGCCGCGGCGGCAGCGGTGGCCACCGGCCAGGCGGAGACCGTGGTCGCGTTCCGCGGCATGACCCAGGCCGAGACCGGCCGGCTCGGCTACGCGAAATACTACTTCGACAACTTCTACCTGCCCCACGGCGTCGCCACCCCGGCCCACGTGTGCGCCCTGCGCACCCAGCGGATGCTCGAGCACGACGGGGTGCCGCGCAGCGCACTGCGCAACCTGGTGCTCGCCGCCTACGCGCACGCGCAGAACAACCCGACCGCGGCGGCGTACGGCAAGCCGCTGGACGTCGCGAAGTACGACGCCTCGCCCTTCATCGTCGAGCCGTTCCACCTCTTCGACTGCTCGCGGGAGAACGACGGAGCGGTCGCGGTGATCGTCACCTCGGCCGAGCGGGCCCGCACGCTGGCCCATCCGCCGGCGTACGTGCTCGCGGCGGCGCAGGGTGCCCCGGGCGGCTACTCCGCGCTCAACGAGAACGACACGAGCTACACCTCGGCCGGGTTCGCCGCCGGCTCCTCCGGCCAGGGAGTCGCGTCTCGGTTGTGGGCAGGCGCGGGCGTGCGGCCCGACGAGGTGGACGTGGTCCAGGTCTACGAGAACTTCAGCGGCCCGGCGGTCGCCTCGCTCATCGACCACGGACTCTGTCCGCCCGGTCCCGCCGCCGGTGAGTTCATGACGGTGGAGAACCTCACCGCCCCGGCAGGCAGGCTCCCGGTCAACACCGGTGGCGGCAACATCGCCGACTCTTTCGTCAACGGCATGGGTCTATCCGTCGAGGCGGTCCGCCAGGTCCGCGGCACCTCGGTCAACCAGGTCGACGGGGCGGACACGTCCCTGTTCATCGGCGGGCCGATGGCCCCGCTGGTCAGCTCGGTCCTCCTCGGGAGCGACCGCACCCTCTAGGAAAGGAGGCAGCATGCCCGAGCACCTCGAGCGGCCTGCTCTCTACATCGACGGCGCGTGGGTCGCGCCGGTCAAGGGCGGCAGCGCCGACATCGTCGAGGCAGCGACGGGCGAGGTCTTCGGCGCCTCGGCGCTCGCCGACACCGACGACATCGACCTCGCCGTCGCCGCCGCCCGGCGGGCGCTCACCGGACCGTGGGCCGGCTTCGGACCGGCCGAACGGGCCGGCGTGCTCGAGGCCTTCGCGGCCGGCCTCACCGCGCGGCGCAAGGAGATCGCGACCCTCGTCTCGCGGGAGAACGGCATGCCGATCTCCCTCTCCCAGGTGGTCAGCGGGATCGCACCGGGCTTCATCACCGGCTACTACGCGCGCCTCGCCGCGGGGATGGTGGCCGAGGACGTGCGGCCCAGTCCCACGGGCGGCGAGACGCTCGTCGTACGGCAGCCGGTCGGTGTGGTCGCCGCGATCACGCCGTGGAACTACCCGCAGCCGCTCGCCGTCATGAAGCTCGCTCCCGCCCTCGCCGCGGGATGCACGGTCGTCCTGAAGCCGCCGCCGGAGACCGCGCTCGACGCCTTCGTCTTCGCCGAGGTCGCGGCCGAGGCGGGCCTGCCTCCGGGCGTGCTCAACGTGGTGCCCGGCGGACGGGAGGCCGGGGCGCACCTCGTCGAGCACCCGGGCGTGGACAAGGTCGCGTTCACCGGGTCCACGGGCGCCGGGCGGGCCATCGGCGAGACGACGGGGCGCCTGCTGCGGCCGGCGACGCTCGAGCTGGGCGGCAAGTCGGTCTCGCTCGTCGCCGACGACGCCGACCTCGACCTGTTCGCGGCGAGGCTGCTGGAGGTCTCGCTGCCCAACAACGGTCAGACCTGCCACGCGGCGACGCGCATCCTGGCGCCGCGCAGCCGGTACGACGAGGTCGTCGCCGCGGTCACCGACACCGTCGCCGCCCTGCGCGTGGGCGACCCGCTCGACCGCGAGACCCAGGTCGGTCCGCTGGTCTCGGCCGCCCAGCAGCAGCGGGTGCTGGAGTACGTCGCGCTCGGGCGATCGGAGGCCCGCCTGACCACCGGTGGCGGTCGTCCCGACCGCCCGGGCTGGTTCGTCGAGCCGACGGTCTTCGCCGACGTGGACAACCGCGCGCGGATCGCTCAGGAAGAGATCTTCGGGCCGGTGCTGTGCGTGACGCCGTACGACGACGAGGACCAGGCGATCGCCATCGCGAACGACTCGGACTTCGGCCTCGGCGGCGTCGTGTGGACCTCGGACGCGGACCGCGGTCTGGCGCTGGCGCGCCGCATCGAGTCGGGAACGGTCGGCGTCAACCACTACGAGCTGCACGTCAACGCGCCCTTCGGCGGCATCAAGGCGAGCGGCGTGGGCCGCGAGCTGGGGCCGGAGGGCCTCGAGCCGTACCTCGTGACGAAGTCGATCTACCGCCGCTGAGGGATGACCGACGAGAGAGCGGCCGCCGGGGGTCCCGGCGGCCGCTCCTCTTCGTCAGGGACCAGCTCGCTAGCGCATCAGGTCCTTCTGGACGATCTCCATCATGATCTCGTTGGTTCCGCCGTAGATGCGTTGCACGCGGGCGTCGATGAACGCCTTGGCGACGGGGTACTCCATCATGTAGCCGTAGCCGCCGTGCAGCTGGACGCCGAGGTCGATCGTGTCGTGCTGGAGCTGCGTGGCCCACGCCTTGGCCTTCGCGGCGTCGATGGCGGTGAGGGTGCCGGCGTTCCACTCGCGGACGCAGCGGTCGATGTAGCTACGAGAGACCTCGACGGCGGTCCGCGCCTGCGCGAGTCGATGGGCCGGGACCTGGAAGTCGGCGACCCGCTTGCCGAACGCGTTGCGGTCCTTGACGTAGTCGATGGTCCACTGCAGCACGGCCTCGGCCGAGGCCTGGCCGGCGATCGCGATGCCCAGGCGCTCCAGGGGCAGGCTCTGCTTGAGGTAGGCGAGGCCTTGGCCGACCTCGCCGAGCACGTCCTCGTCGGGGACCAGCACGTTGTCGAAGAACAGCTCGGCGGTGTCCTGTGCGTGCAGGCCGACCTTGTCGAGCTTGCGTCCTCGACCGAAGCCGGCGGCGCCCTCCTCGACGACGAACAGCCCGAAGCCCTCGTCGGTCTTGGCGAAGACGATGACCAGGTCGGCCAGGATGCCCGAGGTGATGAAGGTCTTGGACCCGTTCAGCCGCCAGCCCCCACCTGTGCGCACCGCGGTGGTCGTGATGCCACGGAGGTCGCTCCCGGCGCCCGGCTCGGTCATCGCGATCGCGCCGATCGTCTCCCCGGTGACGAAACCGGGCAGCCAGCGCGCGGCCTGCTCGGGACTCGCGTGCCGGAGCAGGTAGTTGAGGACGATGTCGTCGTTGGTCGAGAAGCCGGACTGCAGGGCGCTGGCGCCGGCCCGGGCGATCTCGAGCTGCACGATGGTGCGGTAGCGGTAGTCGGTCTCGCCGGAGCCGCCGTGCTCCTCCGGCACGGCCAGGCCGAGCAGTCCCTGCGCGCCCGCGGCGCGCCAGGTCTCCCGGTCGATCAGGCGGTCGCGGTCCCAGGTCTCCATGTTGGGCACGACATGACGGTGGACGAACTCCCGGACGACCTCGCGGTACGCCTCGTGGTCCGCCTCGAAGAGATCGCTCTCCATGGGCACACACTCCTTAATCTATCGGCAATAGATTAAGGGCTGGAGTGCGCGCTGAACAGACCCGTGCCGCGGGGCGGACGGATCGTCGGGGCGAGACGTGCTCAGGCGGTCGCGACGGCCGTCTTGGCGCGGGCCGCGGAGCGGGCTGCGGGTGCGGCGTCGTTGGAGATGGCGCCGAAGTGGGCGACGCCGAGCAGATAGCTGCGGATCGTGTGCTCGAAGATCTGCCGCTGGTTGAGCTGGTTGGCCGCGCCGGCCGCGGTCAGCACGGGATGGCGCTCGGGGTCCGCGTAGTTGAACCGGACGCGCGACCGGGTCGGCGGCTGCATCGCCTCGGCGATGGTCGAGCCCAGCGACAGCTTCTCCAGGCCGTCGAGGATCTGCACGTGGAGCTCTGCCGGTACGCCGCACTCGGACAGGTAGGTGGCCGCGCTCTCGTAGAGGTCGGTGAGCAGGTCGCGCGGCATGAACCGGAGCAGGATCGGAGCGGCGTTGCGGTGCCGGAGGACGGCGGTGCGGAAGTTCAGGCAGAGCTGGGTGAACCACTCCGCCCAGTCGTTCGTCGCCGGCTTGCGGGGGAACACGGTCTTGGCCACGATCGCCCGGGAGACGTCCGCGAGGATCTCGTCCTTGTTGGCGAAGTGGTGGTAGAGCGAGGGGGCTCGCACGTTCAGCTCGCGCGCCAGTCGTGGCAGGCTGAGCGCGTCGACGCCGTCGTCGTCGATGATCGCCAGTGCGGCCTCGATGGTGGCGTTCTTGCTGATCAGCGGTGCGCTCGGGCGTCCCATGGCCTTCTCTCGTCCTCGGTGTCGAGCTTCGACGACAACCGTGCTGCGTTAGATTGTCGCACGCCCGGCCGTGCTCAGGAGGGGCTTCGGGGGCCCGTGGGGACGCTCCAGTCTTGTATATCTAACGCAGTAAGTTTTACCGTTCGCTCATGAGCGACCTCGCTGCCCTTGCCGACAAGACCCGCGCCTTCATCGAGCGGGAGGTGCAACCTGTCGACGACGAGTTCGACGGCGACGTCGAGGCCGCCGGCGGCGACACGCTCCGGGTCCGCCTCCAGGAGGCCGCGCGCGAGGCCGGCGTGTTCGCGCCCCACGCCGCCGTGGCCTACGGCGGACTCGGGCTCGGCATGGAGGCGCGCGCGGCCGTCTTCGAAGCCGCCGGCCGCTCGTTGTTCGGCCCGATGGCGCTCAACATCAACGCCCCTGACGAGGGCAACGTGCACCTGCTCGAACATGTCGCCACGGCGGAGCAGCGGGAGCGCTTCCTCGCGCCGCTCGCGCGGGGCGAGGTGCGCTCCGCGTTCTCGATGACCGAGCCCGCGCCTGGGGCCGGCGCGGACCCGTCCGCGCTCGCCAGCACGGCGGTGCGCGACGGCGACGCCTGGCGGATCAACGGGCACAAGTGGTTCATCACCGGCGCCGACGGTGCGTCCTTCCACATCGTCATGGCGCGTACCTCGGGGGAGCCCGGCAGCCCGGGCGGCGCCACCATGTTCCTCGTTCCCGCCGACGCGCCCGGCGTCGAGCTGGTGCGCCACGTCGGCACGCAGGACAGGTCCATGATCGGTGGGCACTGCGAGATCCGCTACGTCGACGTGGTCGTCCCGGGCGACGCGGTGCTGGGCGAGGTCGACGAGGGCTTCCGCTACGCCCAGGTGCGACTCGGGCCGGCCCGGATGACCCATGTGATGCGCTGGCTCGGCGCCGCCGTGCACGCGCACGAGACCGCCGTGCGGCACGTGGCGGGCCGGCGGGCGTTCGGCACCCGTCTCGCCGAGCTCGGCATGGTCCAGCAGATGATCGCGGACAACGAGATCGAGATCGCCGCCACCCGGGCGCTGCTCCTGGAGGCCTGCCGCGAGCTCGACGGCGGCGGTCGTGCCGCCCGTACCACCTCGATCGCCAAGACCTTCGCGGCGGAGGCCCTGCACCGCATCGTCGACCGATCCGTGCAGCTGTGCGGGGGTCTCGGGGTGTCCAGCGACCTGCCGGTCGCCCGGATCGCCCGGGAGGTCCGGCCGTTCCGGATCTACGACGGCCCCTCGGAGGTGCACCGCTGGTCGATCGCGCGCCGCGCGGTCGCCCGCATCGACGGCGCCGCGCGATGACCGCGCCCTTCGACGCCGTCGAGCTGGCCGGCATCGCGCGGGCGATGACCGAGGCCGGCGCCACGCCCTCCGGCTCGCTGCGCGCGGACCTGATCTCGGGCGGGCGCTCGAACCTGACGGTGCGCCTCTCCGACGACGTCCGCTCCTGGGTGCTGCGCACGCCGCCGCGCCACGGCCGGACGCCGTCGGCCCACGACGTGGTCCGTGAGTTCCGCGTGACCTCCGCGCTCGCCGGCACCTCCGTGCCGGTCGCCGTTCCGGTGGCGGTGTCCGAGGACGAGTCCCTGATCGGGGGCCCGTTCGCGATCTGGGAGCACGTCGCGGGCGTGACCGTGCAGCGGCGCGAGGAGCTCGACGGGCTGCCTGCCTCCACGATCGGCGGGATCGCCGACGCCCTCGTCGATGCGCTCGCCGCGCTGCACGCCCAGGACCACTCGGCCATCGGGCTGGAGCGCTTCGGCCGCCCGGACGCGTACGTTGAGCGCCAGCTCCGTCGCTGGTCCGGCCAGTGGGAGCTGGTCTCGCCCGGCGCCCCCGATCTCGACCGGCTGGCTCTCGAGGTCGTCGACCGCTTGTCGGCGCAGGTCCCCGGGCAGCGGTCGGCGGCCGTCGTGCACGGCGACTTCCGCATCGACAACGCACTCCTGGCCCTCGACGGTCCGACGCCGCGGGTGCTCGCGATCGTCGACTGGGAGCTGTCGACGATCGGCGATCCCGTGGCGGACGTCGCGATGATGTGCGCCTACCGGCACCCTGCCTTCGACGGTGTGCTCGGGTTCGGCACGGCGTGGACGAGCGATCTCCTGCCCGGTCCGGAAGGCCTCGCGAGCCGGTACGAGGCCGCGGGTGGCGCCGAGCTCCACGACTGGGACTACTACCTGGCCTTCGCCTACTACCGGATCGCGGTGATCTCGGCCGGCATCGACTTCCGCTGGCGGTCGGAGGGGAGCCCCGAGGGTGGGAACGCCACCGCCGGCGCCGCGGTCCGCCCGTTCCTGGAGGCCGCGGCCGGAGTGCTGAGCATCGGCGAGGGCCAGGACGCCCCCTAGGAACCTGCTGAACGATCCGCGCGGCTACGCGCCGCCGGGTGGAGCGTTCGCTTCGTTCGGCTCGGTTGAAGTGACCCGCCACGCCTGTCCTCGCCACTCTGGCGACCGCACGCACCCGGCGGCGCCCGCGTTCGCCCGTCTTGTTCAGCAGGCTCCTAGGTGTGCCCGGGCTCGCCTCGGTCGCTCGACGAACCGGCCGCCGAGGGTTCTGCGTCAGCCTGCGCGTGGCCCGGATCCCGCTCTGCGGAGGGGTTCTCGGGTCGACCCTTGCGTCATAAAACTAATGTCTATAGGCTGCGCGAGTTCAATGGTGACTCGGGTCACATCCACCAGGTCCCAGGGAGGCCCGCGCACGGACGCGGGGGAGGGAAGGCGGCAGATGCGTTCTGTGATCAAGAAGTGGCCCGCGCTGGCGCTCACCGCGGTGCTCGCGACGAGCTTCGCGGCGTGCTCGGCCGAGGACGGCGACGGCGGCGAGACGGTGAAGGAGGACACCGATGTCACGTTCACCGGCGACCCGGTCAAGGTGATGACGATCGCGCCGGTCGACACCGCGGCGATCAACACGCCCGAGATCGTGACCGCGGCCGAGGCGGCGACGATCACCATCAACAACGACGGCGGCATCAACGGCCACAAGGTCGAGCTCATCTCGTGCAACGACGGCAACGACCCCAACACGGCGGCCGGCTGCGCCCGCCAGGCGGCCGAGGAGGGTGTGGTGGCCGTCGTCGGGGGCTTCACCACCAGTGGCACGGCGATCGTGCCGATCCTCGAGGAGGCGGGCATCCCTTTCGTCGGCGCCACGGCGTTCTCCGCCGAGGAGCTGAGCAGCAAGATCTCGTTCCCGCTCGTCTCGGGAGCGCCCGCGTTCGCCGAGATCGGCGCACGCACCGAGGAGGACGGCTGCCAGAGCACGTCCATCGTGCTGTACGACGTGCCGACCGCCCTCAAGGCCGTCGACCTGATCAACATCGGCATCGCCTCGGCGGGTGGCGAGAAGGGCACCCACATCAAGGTGCCGACCACCACCACGAACTTCAGCGCGGTGGCGAAGGCGGCCGGTGAGTCGGAGTGCGCGATCCTCGGTCTCCCGAACGACCAGATCGCCGCACTGGCCGCCGCAGGCAAGGCGCAGGGTGAGGACACCCGCTACTACGCCGTCCAGGGCGCGCTGAACCAGAAGGTCATCCAGGACTCCAACGGCGCGATGGAGGGCGCCGTCTCCGCGGTCAACTTCGTCCCGGCGTCGGACCCGGTGTGGGACGACGCCAAGGCGGCGTCGAGCGAGATCGACTGGAGCTACCCGTACGTGCAGAACACGTGGGCGGCCTACCAGGTGCTCGTGCAGGTCACAGCCGACCTCGACGAGGTCACCTCGGCCACGGTGCTCGACGCGCTCGGCAGGGCGTCCGGCATCGACGCGGGCGGCCTGATGTCACCGGTCGACTTCACGAAGGAGTTCCCGGTCCCGGGGCTGAACCGGGTGTTCAACACGAATGTCCAGTTCGTCCGGGCCAAGGGCACGGACATCGAGAGCGTCAGCGACTTCGAGGACATCACCCCGCTCTTCGGCGGCTGACCGGTCGTGCGGTGGACAGCCGGGCCCCGGCCCCGCCGGGCGCCCCCCGCCCCCCCCCGGGGGGGGGGGGGGGGGGGGGGGGGGGGGGGCGCCGCGGCCCCCCCCCCCCCCCCCCCCCCCCACGCCACCCCAGGGGAGGAGACCCAGGTGGGAAGCACGACTCTCGCGGTGCAGACCCGCGGGCTGACGGCGGGGTACGGGAGCACCCCGGCCGTCCACGACCTCGACCTCGAGGTCGCCGAGGGCGAGATCGCCGTCCTGCTCGGTGCCAACGGTGCGGGCAAGACGACGACCCTGCTCGCCCTTGCGGGCGAGCTGCGCCCGATGCGCGGCACGGCCGACGTGCTGGACTGCGGACGGCGCAGCCGGCTCGACCGCCGAGCACGCTCCGGCCTGGGCTACCTGACCGAGGGCAGGTGCGTGTTCATGGGGCTGACCGGCTGGGAGAACCTCAAGCTCGGGCGCGGCAAGCCGGCCCGGGCCCTGGAGCTGTTCCCCGAGCTCGAGCCGCACCTCGGCAAGAGGGCCGGGCTGCTCTCCGGCGGCCAGCAGCAGATGCTGGCCCTCGGGCGGATCCTGGCCACCGAGCCGCGCCTCGTGCTCGCCGACGAGCTGTCGCTCGGCCTGGCGCCGCTCGTCGTGCAACGCCTGCTCGGCGCCCTGCGCGCGGCGGCCGACCGCGGCGCGGCGGTCGTCCTGGTGGAGCAGCACGTCCGGCACGCCCTCGCCATCGCGGACAGGGGCTACGTCCTGCGCCGCGGCCGGGTCGCGCTGTCGGGCACGGGCGCCGAGCTCGCCGCCGACGCCGACTCGATCGGTCGGCAGTACCTCACCGGGGAGGCGTGATGGAGGCGGTCAACTACGCACTGCTCGGTCTCGGCACCGGAGCGATCTACGCGCTGCTCGGCCTCGGGCTCGTGGTGATCTACCGCGGCTCGGGCGTCATCAACTTCGCGCACGGCGGCCTGGCGATGGCCGGCGCCTACATCACGATGGACCTCCAGCTCAACCAGCACCAGACCGTCGGCGTCTCGATCGCCGCCGCCGTGGTCGGTACGGCGGTCCTCGGCCTCCTGGTCCAGCTGCTCGTGATGCGACCGCTCCGCTCGGCGAGCCCGATCGCCCGGGTCATCGCGACCCTCGGCGTGCTGACGGTGATCAGCGAGATCCTCCTGCTGCGCTACGGATCGACCCAGTTCATCGTGCCCCTGCCGTTGCCCTCGGAGCCGGTCGAGCTCGGCGCGGACGTCGTCGTCGCGCAGCAGAACCTCACGCTCGGCGGGATCGCCCTGGTCGCCACCGTCGCGCTGGTGCTGCTGATGGCCCGGACCCGCGTCGGCTACGCCGTCACGGCCGCTGCCGAGCAGCCGCGCGCTGCTGCCGCCCTCGGCTGGTCGCCGCAGCTGCTGTCGGCGCTGACCTGGCTCACCGGCGGCGCCCTCGCGGGTGTCGCGGGTGCCCTCTTCCCGGCCACCTCGACGGGCTTCATGTCCGTGCCGCAGATGAGCGTGCTGATCATCGGCGCGCTGGCCACCGCTCTGCTGGCCGAGTTCCGCTCGTACCCGGTGGTCCTCCTGGGCGGGCTCGCGCTGGGCGCCGTGCAGGCGGTCGCCACCAACTACGTCAACCAGACGGGCATCGCCGACGCCATCCCGTTCCTGGTGATCATCGTCGTGCTGGTCGTGCGCGGGCGCGGACTTCCGGTCCGCGGCACGTCGCTCGACCGGCTGCCCCGGGTGGGGACCGGCCGGATCCTCCCGGTCGCCGTCGTGGCCGCGCTGCTGGCCGTCCTGCCGGTCCGGTGGTGGGCGCCGGACGACTGGTTCGGGCCGCTGATCATCTCGCTCTGCTTCGCCATCGTCGGGCTGTCGGCCGTCGTCCTGACCGGATATGCCGGCCAGCTCTCGATCGCCCAGTTCGGGCTCGCCGGTGTCGGGGCCTTCGCTGCCGGCCGGTTCGCGGACGCCCGGGACTGGCCGTTCGAGCTCGCCCTGGCCGCCGGCGTCGTGACGGCGATGGTGGTCGGACTCCTGTTCGGCCTGCCCGCGCTGCGTACCCGCGGGGTGAACCTCGCCGTGGTGACCTTCGGGCTCGGCTTCGCGCTCCACCAGGTGGTGTTCAGCAACAGCGACTACACCGGTGGCGAGTTCCAGACCCGGATCGACTCACCGACCTTCCTCGGCCTCGACGTCGACCCGGTCCGGCACCAGGACAACTACTTCGTGCTCGTCGCGGCGGCGTTCGTGCTGGCCGCGATCGCCGTCGCGAACCTGCGACGGGGCAGCGTGGGCCGACGTCTGCTGGCGGTCCGGACCAACGAACGGGCCGCGGCCGCGGTGGGCGTCAGCGTGTTCCGCACCAAGCTGCTGGCGTTCGTCCTCTCGGCCGGCGTGGCGGGCCTGGGCGGCGTTCTCTTCGGGTTCAGCTACCCGACGATCCAGTACCAGCAGCTGTTCCAGGCCAACAGCTCGATCAGCGTGCTCGTGGTCAGCGTCATCGGCGGGATCGGCTACATCGCCGGACCGCTCCTCGGGTCGGTGCTCGCGCCCGGCGGCGTCGGCGAGCTGTTCTTCGACACGAGCTCGGCCTCGTCGGCCGACAGCGGGAGCTGGGTGCGCTACCTGCCCCTGATCACGGGCGTGCTGCTCATCGCGACCTTGATCGCCAGCCAGCACGGCATGGCCGACCGGATCATCGCGGCGGGCAGGGGGCTCGCCGGCCGGCTGCGTCGTGGTCCCTCCGGCGAGGGCCTGCCGATCCCGGCCGTCGAGGTCCGCAAGGACCCCGTACCGGCGAAGGTGCTGGAGGTGCGCGGGATCGTGCAGCGGTTCGGCGCGTTCACCGCGTTGGACGGGGTCGACCTCACCGTGGGTCCGGGCGAGGTCGTCGGTCTGCTCGGCCCGAACGGGGCGGGGAAGACGACCCTGATCGATGCCGTCACCGGCTATGCCCGTCCCGCGGCGGGCACGGTCGTGCTCGACGGCGAGGACGTCACGGGCTGGGCGCCGCATCGTCGTGCGCGGGCCGGGCTGACCCGGTCCTTCCAGTCCCTCGAGCTGTTCGACGACCTCACCGTCCGGGAGAACCTGCTCGCCGCCTCCGACGACGCCGGCGCGGCGTCCTCGGCGCGGGACCTGCTCTGGCCGCGCCGCGCAGCGCTCTCGGACACCGTCGTGGCGGCCGTCGACGAGCTGGAGCTGACCGACGTCCTCGACCTGCGACCCGACGAGCTGTCCTACGGCCGACGGCGCCTGGTGGCGATCGCCCGTGCCGTCGCGTCGCGCCCGTCGGTCCTCCTGCTCGACGAGCCCGCCGCCGGGCTGGACGAGCACGAGTCGGCCGAGCTGGGACGGCTGATCCGCCGGCTCGCCGACCAGTGGGGGATCGGGGTGCTCCTCATCGAGCACGACGTGCCGATGGTGCTCGCTCACTCCGACCGGGTGCTGGTCCTCGACTTCGGGCGCACCATCGCCGACGGCACGCCGCAGGAGATCGCTGCCGACGAGGGCGTACGCCGTGCCTACCTCGGTGACTCCGGCGAGGAGGAGCCCGTCGCGCCCCGTCCGGTCGAGGCGCGGTGACGCCGTCCGCGCCACAGGTCAGGCTCCGGCCTGCGCTGTGCTGACACGCCACCGGCTGCCGGAGACCGGCCCCTTCGTCGGCGGCCGAGGGCCTGCTCAGCGCTCGAGCAGCACGGTCCGGACGAGCCGTTTGAGCCGCTCGACGTGCCGCTGCGTGGGCTCCTCGCGGGGGTCGAAGGTGGTGGTCAGGGCCATGCCGCGCAGGCTGGTGAACAAGACGTCCCGCAGGTCGTCGTACCCGGGGCGGGTGGTGAGCTCGGGGCCGAAGAAGTCGTCCATCGCGATGCGCACCGCACGCGCGATCTCGCGCTCGCCGTCGAGCAGCGCCGCCCGGAGCGAGGGGTGCGTGCGTGCCGCGACCCAGAGCTCGGTGGCGACCCAGAAGTAGCCCTGGGTGAACGTCCCCGCCATCGTGTCGACGACGGCGTCGATGCGCTCCCCGAGGTCGTTCGGCCAGGTGTGCTCGGAGGGCAGCTGCCCGACGCGCGCCTTGGCGAGATGGTGCGAGGCGGCGATGAGCAGCGCGTCGCGGGAGGGGAAGTGGTGCAGCAGCCGGCCGCGGGAGACGTCGGCGCGCTCCTGGATCCGCAGGGTCGAGGCGCCGCTGTAGCCGTGCTCGAGCATCACCTCGACCGCGGCGTCGAGGATGCGTCGCTGCACGTCGATGGTGCGGCTCTGGACGGCACGTGCCACGCGATCCACCTCTCTTTTCCGGGATCCACCCGTGACATCGGGGGAGTCGGAGGCTACCCTCCCACTAACCAGTCAACACTGACTGGTTAGTGATCCGGTCCGTGGAGGTAACCGATGCCCACCCCCGTCATCGTCGACGTCGTCCGTCTCGCGTCCGGCAAGGGCAAGCCCGGCGGCGCGCTGTCCGGCACCCATCCGACCTCGCTGCTGGTGCACGTCCTGCGGGCACTGGTCGAGCGCAACGACCTCGACCCGGCGCTGGTCGACGACGTCATCACCGGCTGCGTGATGCAGACGGGCGAGCAGGCCATGAACATCGGCCGCGCGGCTGTGCTGGGCGCCGGCTTCCCCGAGTCCGTCCCGGCCACGACCATCGACCGGGCCTGCGGCTCGAGCCAGCAGGCCGTCCACTTCGCCGCCCAGGGCATCGCCGCGGGCGCGTACGACGTCGTGATCGCCGCCGGCGTCGAGTCGATGAGCCGCGTCCCCATGGGCAGCTCCACGATGGGCCAGGACACCTTGGGTCCCGAGGCCCACGCCCGCTACCCCGAGGGCCTGGTCAACCAGGGTGTGTCCGCCGAGCTCGTCGCGCAGCGCTGGAAGCTCGACCGTGCGGCCCTCGACGCCTACTCCGCCGAGTCGCACCGCCGCGCCGCCGAGGCCATCGCGGCGGGCTTCTTCGACCAGGAGATCGTCCCGATCACGCTCACCGACGCCAACGGCGACACCGTGGAGCACAAGGTCGACGAGACGGTCCGCGCGAGCACGACGGCCGAGGGTCTCGCGGGGCTCCAGCCCGCCTTCCGCACCGACGAGCTCGTCGCCCGCTTCCCCGACATCGAGTGGCAGATCCACCCCGGCAACTCCTCGCCCTTCACCGACGGCGCGTCGGCCGCGCTGATCATGAGCGAGGAGATGGCGAGCCGCCTCGGCCTCACCCCGCGGGCCCGCTTCGTCTCGTACGCCGTGTGCGGCGACGACCCGCTGCTCATGCTCACCGCGCCGATCCCGGCCACGCAGAAGGCCCTCACCAAGGCGGGCCTCGGCATCGACGACATCGACGCCTACGAGGTCAACGAGGCGTTCGCACCCGTCCCGCTCGCCTGGGCGCACGACCTCGGTGCCGACCCGGCGCGGCTCAACCCCCGCGGCGGTGCGATCGCCCTGGGGCACGCGCTCGGCTCGTCCGGCACCCGGCTGCTGACCACGCTGGTGCACCACCTCGAGGCGACCGGCGGCCGGTACGGCGTCCAGACCATGTGCGAGGCCAACGGCATGGCCAACGCCACCATCATCGAGCGCATCTGACCGACCTGGTCTCGTGACGGTCGCTGTGCGACCTCCTCGACCTCCGGACAACCACCGAGAAGAGAGAAACATGCAGATCAACCAGACCGTCGCCCTCGTCGCCGGCGGCGCCTCCGGCCTCGGCCGCGCCACCGTCGAGGCCCTCCTCGCCCAGGGTGGCCGGGCCGTCATCCTCGACCTGCCGGGCGGACCCGGCGAGGTGGCCGCGAAGGAGCTCGGCGACGCCGTCCGCTTCGTCCCCGGCGACGTGCGCAGCGAGGAGGACGTGCTGGCCGCGATCGCCGCCGCCACCGACCTCGGCACGCTCCGCGTCGTGGTCAACTGCGCCGGCACCGGTGACGCGATCAAGACCGTCGGGAAGGGCAACACGCCCTACCCGTACGAGGCGTTCCAGCGGATCATCGAGATCAACCTGCTCGGCACCTTCAACGTCATCCGCCTCACCGCCGCCCACATGGCCGGCCTCGACCTGCTCGGCGAGGAGCGCGGCGTCATCGTCAACACCGCCTCGGTCGCCGCCTTCGACGGCCAGATCGGCCAGGCGGCGTACTCCGCGTCCAAGGGCGGTGTCGTGGGCATGACCCTGCCGATCGCGCGGGACCTGTCGACCATCGGCATCCGCGTCGTCACCATCGCGCCGGGTCTCTTCGACACCCCGCTGCTGGCCTCGCTGCCCGAGGAGGCCCGCACGAGCCTGGGCCAGCAGGTCCCGCACCCCTCGCGTCTCGGCGACCCGAAGGAGTACGGCGCCCTGGCGGTCCACGTGGTCGAGAACCCGATGCTCAACGGCGAGACCATCCGGCTCGACGGCGCCATCCGGATGGCCCCGCGATGAGCAAGGTCCGGATCGGCATGGTCGTCGACTATGCCGGCGGCTTCGCGGAGACCGCGGAGCTGATGCGCGCCTACGAGCAGGCGGGACTCGAGCTCGCCGCCGTCCCCGAGGCCTACTCGTTCGACGGCGTCAGCCAGCTGGGCTACCTGGCGGCGAAGACCGAGCGGTTGGAGCTGATGTCGGCGATCTTCCAGGTCTACTCGCGCACCCCCACCCTGATCGCGATGACCGCGGCGGGCCTGGACTTCGTCTCCGCCGGGCGGTTCACGCTCGGCCTGGGCGCCAGTGGGCCGCAGGTGGTCGAGGGCTTCCACGGGGTCAAGTACGACGCCCCGCTCGGCCGGACCCGCGAGGTCGTCGAGATCTGCCGGCAGGTGTGGCGCCGCGAGCCGGTCGAGCATCGCGGACGGCACTACACGGTGCCGCTCACGAAGCAGGACGGTGGCACCGGCCTGGGCAAGCCCCTGAAGATCATCAACCACCCGGTGCGCAGCGACATCCCGGTCTCGATCGCGGCGCTGGGGGAGAAGAACGTGGCGCTGGTCGCCGAGATCGCCCAGGGATGGCAGCCCCTGTTCTTCCATCCGCGCAAGGCCCAGCTCGCCTGGGGCGATGCCCTCGCCGAGGGATTCGCCCGGCGTGACCCGGCGCTCGGCGAGCTGGACATCCAGCTCCAGATGAACTTCCTCATCGGCGAGCCCGGTCCCGAGGAGATCCAGAAGGTCCGCGACCAGCTGGCCCTCTACATCGGCGGGATGGGGGCGCGGGACAAGAACTTCTACAACCAGCTCGCCTGCCGCTACGGCTACGAGGCGGAGGCCAAGGAGATCCAGGACCTCTACCTGTCGGGGAACAAGGCGCAGGCCGCGGCCGCCGTGCCGGCCGACCTCGTCGAGGCCGTGACGCTGATGGGCGAGGAGGACTCGGTACGCCGACAGCTGCGCGAGTTCGCCGAGGCCGGCGTCCGCACCCTGCTGCTCAACCCCGTCGCCGCCGACCCCGCCGACCGGGTCGACCACGTGCGGCGGCTCGCGGGCATCAATGCCGGACTCACCACGGCGGGGGTGTCGTGACGACGGTCGCGATCCTGGGCGGGGCCGGGCCGCAGGGCCGCGGCCTGGCCCGCCGCTTCGCCGCCGCCGGCGTCGAGGTGATCCTCGGCAGCCGGACCGCCGAGCGTGCGTTGGCCGCGGCCGACGAGCTCACGGAGGAGGTCGGCGGCGAGATCACCGGGGCCGACAACGGGACCGCCGCGCGCGTCGGGGACATCGTGCTCGTCGTCGTTCCCTGGGAGGGCCACGCGGCCCTGCTCGGGTCGCTGGCCGAGGAGCTTCGCGGCAAGCTGGTGGTCGACTGCGTCAACCCGCTCGGCTTCGACAAGGCAGGGCCCTACGCCCTGCCCGTGCTCGAGGGCTCGGCCGCCGAGCAGGCCCGGGCGCTGCTGCCCGAGAGCACCGTGGTCGCGGCCTTCCACCACCTCAGTGCGGTGGTCCTCGACGACCCCGACGTCGACAGCATCGACGCCGACGTGCTGGTCCTCGGCGACGACGACGTCGCCGTCGACCGGGTGATCGACCTCGCCGGGATGCTGCCCGGCGTCCGGGGCGTGTTCGGTGGTCGCCTCCGCAACGCCCAGCAGGTGGAGGCGCTCACCGCCAACCTGATCGCGATCAACCGGCGCTATCGGGTGCACGCCGGGATCCGTGTCACCGACGTGTGAGGTCCGGGCACCGGCGCGGACCATTGCCCTCCGGCTCGGCCGCAGACCGGCCGGCGGTGGCGTCGAGGGTCACTCGCTCCTCGGCTGCGACCGCACCTCGCGAGGGGTCGCGCCGAAGTGGCGGCGGAACGCCGCGGTGAACGCACTGGGGGACTGGAAGCCGACGGAGGCGGCGACGTCGGAGATGCTGTGGTGGTCGAAGGCGGGGCTGGCGAGCCGGAGTCGCGCCAGCTCGAGGCGCTCGGTGCGGGCGAGCTCGGTCGCGGTGAGGCCGGCGCGGGCGAGGACCGACTGGATGTAGCGGGGAGACCAACCGATCGCGGCCGCCATGGTCTGGACGGCGAAGTCGATGTCCGTGGCGTGCTCACGGACATAGCGGCGAACCGCGCCGAGCACCGCGGCGTCGCCGCTGCGCGAGCTCGTGGGCTGCTCGCCCGTGACGGCGAGGCAGACCAGGTCGACGGCCCGGTCGACGGCTGCGTCGAACTCCTCGCCCGTCAGGTGGTCGCGCTCGCGGACCAGGCTCAGCAGGAGATCGCGGGTCACCCGGGCCAGACCCTTGTCGGCGACGATGTGATGGACCCGGTGGCCCGCCGTGCCGAGACGGTCGTCGATGCGCTGGAACGGGATGAGGAGCATCAGTCCCTGCAGGCCGTCGTCGTGGGCGAGGTGGAACGGGGTGTCGATGGGCAGCAGCGCCATCTCGCCGGGCACGAGGGCGTGGTCCGCGCCCTCGGGGCCGACGTGCAGCCTCTTCTGGACCGGCATGACCAGCTCGTAGTGGCCCCGGGGATCACGCCTGATGCCGCGGCTCTCGCGCCGTACGTACTCCGACTCGCCCAGCCAGGAGACCAGCTCGAAGGTCTCCGTGCGCTGGCGCCGGACCCGGCCGCGGTAGGAGTCCTCGGGGAAGTCGACGCGGAACTCGCCGTGGACCATGGAACACCAGTCGCGCCAGGCCTCGTGGGCGGACGTGCCGGGGTGCGACCCGGTGCCCGTCGTGATGCCGTCGATCGTGTAGGTGGTCATGGTCCTCCTCGCCCTCCCTCTCGCGACCATCAGCATAGGCGCCGGTGAGACCGCGATCACACGAGTGCGCGTGCGCGACAGAACTGTGCGCGTCCGCAGGCGACGCAGCGGCGGCGTCGGATCTTCACTTCTCGTCGTGGATCGGAAGCGGCCGGCATCGGAGCCGGCGGCACCGACGACCTGTCGCGAAGGAGATGGCCATGACGGAGAAGACGCCCACCGAGGTGCCGCGCCTCGAGGAGTTGCTCGCTGACGCACCGAGCAACTGGGGGAAGTGGGGTCCCGACGACGAGGTGGGCAGTCTCAACTACCTCGGTCCGGAGCAGGTCGTCTCCGCGGCGAGCCTGATCCGCAGCGGCAAGGTCTTCACCCTCCAGCGCCTCATCGGCGACCCGCAGGGCGACCCGGTGTGGCCGGGCCGCACGCCGGCGACGCGTACCCAGATCTACGACGAGTCGACCTGGGACCGCGACGACGCGCCGCAGTTCCCCGGTGGGCTGCACTACGCCGACGACAAGATCGACGCCTTCCTCCAGGGCTCGACGCAGTACGACGCCCTCGGTCACGTCTGGTTCGGCGGCCAGCTCTGGAACGGGTACGACGCCCGGACCACGGTCGGCGGCATGGACGTCGCGAGCGTCGAGCCGATCGCCCGGCGCGGCGTCGTCGGCCGGGCCGTGCTGCTCGACATGGCCCGCTACCGGGGCAAGAAGACGCTCGAGTCCGCCGAGACCTTCACCCACGAGGACCTCCTCGCCTGCGCCGCCCAGCAGGGCGTAGAGCTGCGCAAGCGCGACATCTTGCTGATCCGGACCAACTACCTCCAGCTCTTCTACGACCTCGGTGACGCCTTCTACGAGGGTTTCTGCGAGCCCGGCATGGTCTACAGCCCCGAGCTGGTGCAGTGGTTCGCCGACATGGAGATCCCGAACCTGGTGACCGACACCATCGCCAACGAGGTGACCACGGACCCCAACAACGGCGTCGCGTTGGTGCTCCACAACGCGCTGATGCGCAACCTCGGCATCGCGTTCACCGAGATCACCGACCTGGAGGCGCTCGCCGACGACTGCGCCGAGGACGGCTGCTACGAGCTCTTCTACGCGGCCGCGCCGCTGAAGGTCGCCCAGGGCAGCGGGTCGCCGGTCAACCCCGTCGTCATCAAGTGAGGCGCCGGTCATGACCGTCTACGACGAACGACCCTGGCTGCGGCTCTACGGCGACCAGCCTGCGGAGATCGACGCCGGCCACCGCAGCGCGCTGGAGATGTTCCGGGCCGGGCTGGCCCGGGACCCGGACGGCGACGCGGTGCGCTACTTCGACGCCACCATCACCCGCCGCGAGCTCGACGCCCAGAGCGACGCGCTCGCCAGCGGCCTGCTCGCCAGGGGCTTCGCCCCGGGCGACCGGGTCGCGGCCTACCTGCAGAACGTGCCGCAGTTCCTCGTCACGATGCTGGCCGCCTGGAAGGCGGGCGGCGTGATGGTCTCGATCAACCCGATGAGCCGGGCGCGCGAGCTGTCCTACCTGCTGGAGGACTCCGGCGCGACCGTCCTGGTCGCCCTCGAGTCCCTGTACGGCGAGGTGGCCCGCGACGTGGTCCCGCACACCGGCGTGAAGCTGGTGCTGACGACCAGTGAGCTGGAGTACCAGTCCGCTCCGGACGAAGGGCTGTTCGCGGGCATCACCCGCCAACGGCACGAGGGCACCACCGACCTCGCCGCGTTCATCGAGGAGCACCGCGGCCAGGTCCCGCCGGCCGTCGACCTCGCCCCGGACGACGTCGCCTTCCTGACCTACACCTCCGGGACGACCGGTGTCCCCAAGGGCGCGATGAACACGCACGGCAACGTGGTGTTCACGGCCGCCGTCTACCGTGACTGTGCCCGCTTCCAGCCGGGGGGCTCGGTGTTCGGCGTCGCCCCGCTGTTCCACATCACCGGCCTGATCGGGCACATCGCGATCAGCTTCCTGGCGCCGATGCCGCTCGTCCTCGCCTACCGGTTCGAGCCGGGGGTGGTCCTCGACGAGCTGCGCCGGCACCGGCCGACGTACACCATCGGGGCGATCACCGCGTTCAACGCCCTGCTCGACCACCCGTCGTTCACGCGCGACCACTTCGCGTCGTTCGTGTCGGTCTACTCG
Source organism: Nocardioides daeguensis (assembly GCF_019192965.1). Classification (GTDB taxonomy): domain Bacteria; phylum Actinomycetota; class Actinomycetes; order Propionibacteriales; family Nocardioidaceae; genus Nocardioides; species Nocardioides daeguensis. The sequence continues at coordinate 133,041 of NZ_JAHTKU010000005.1, read as the reverse complement.
GGGGGCGCGCCGATCTCGCCGACCGCCGAGAAGGCCTTCCTCGAGGCGACGGGACTCCAGGTGCACAACGCCTACGGCCTCACCGAGACCACCAGCCCGATGACGCTGACGCCGTTCGGCTCCTCGTCGCCGGTCGACCCGACGTCCGGGGCGCTCTCGGTCGGTGTGCCGGTGCCCTCCACGGTGGTCCGGATCAAGGGCGACGACGGCGTCGACCTGCCGCTCGGCGAGGTCGGCGAGATCGTGGCCGAGGGCCCGCAGGTCGTCGCCGGCTACTGGGGCAAGCCCGAGGAGACCGCCGCCAACCTTCCCGGTGGTGCGCTTCGCTCGGGTGACGTGGGTTTCATGAACGACGACGGCTGGATCTTCATCGTCGACCGCAAGAAGGACATGATCAACGCCTCCGGCTACAAGGTGTGGCCGCGCGAGGTCGAGGACGTGCTCGCCGAGCATCCGGCGGTGCGCGAGGCCGCCGTGGTCGGCGTACCCGACGAGAAGCGCGGCGAGACGGTCAAGGCCTTCGTCAGCCTCAGGGACGGCCACGCGGTGAGCGTGGAGGAGATCATCGCGCACTGCAAGGAGCGGATGGCGGCGTACAAGTACCCGCGCCAGGTGGAGATCCTCGAGGAGCTCCCCAAGACGGTCACCGGCAAGATCCTGCGCCGCGAGCTGCGGGGCTGAACGGTCGGCGGGTGACCCGCCGGGTGGGGCGTCGCGCCCTGCCCGGCGTCCGCGTCACCGACGGGTGAGGTCCAGGTACTGGCGCAGACCGGTCATCGCCAGGTCGATGACCTCCAGCAACCGGGCGCTGTCCGCATCGGGTTGCGCCAGCCACGCGTCGTAGGCGGACAACGAGATCGCCAGGGAGACGTGCCCGGCGACCTGGGGGACCAGGTCGTCGGGACGGGCGTCGGTACGGCGCGCGACGTCCTCGGCGATGACCCGGCGCCACTCGGCGTACCGCAGCACCGAGTGCGCCTGCAGCTCGGGCGTGCTCAGGATGAGCCGCATCCGCTCGCGGTGGGGGGGCTGGGCGTCCGGCGGGAACCGGTTGAACTCCACGACGGCGCGGTGGATCGCGCGGTGCACCGGCAGGTCGTCGGGCTGCTCGGCGAGCAGCTCCCGGAAATGGCTCAAGGTCCGGTCGAACTGGCCCCAGGGGATGTCGTTCTTCGAGGGGTAGTAGCGGAAGACCGTCCGCTTGCCGACCCCCGCCTCGCGGGCGATGGCGTCCATCGTGGTCCCGGCGAAGCCGTGCTCCGCGAAGAGCCGGAACGCGGCCTGCTCGATGGCGGCGTGCGACGTGGCGACCGGGCGTCCCCGTGCGGACGACCGCCTCGGGGTGGGGGCGTCGGTCACCGCGTCAGGCATCGCCTCGGAAGTTAGCACGATTCGCCCCTTCCATTTTGGCATCCGATGCCATTAATGTGGGCGCCGCCACACCGAGAAGGAGGATGCGATGAACCCCGAGTCCGAGAACCAGGGCCAGCCGACCGAGCTGATGGCCGAGGACCTGATCGAGGAGGTCTCGATCGACGGCATGTGCGGCGTCTACTGATGGACGCGTTGCTGGGAGAGCCGTGGACGCTCTCGCCGTCGGTGGCGCTGCGGCCCGAGCCGTTCGGGGCGCTGGCCTACCACTTCGGCAACCGGAAGCTGACCTTCCTCAAGCGGCCCGAGCTGGTCGCCGTCGTGCGGGGCCTGGCCCAGGCGCCCGACGTACGGACCGCGCTCGAGAACGCGGGCGTCCCGGCCTCCCAGCACGCGGCCTACGCGGCCGCCCTGCGCGGCCTGGCCGCGACCGACATGATCCGCCCCCGTCCCGTCCGAGCAGCTGAGGAGGTTGCGTGATGACGATCGCTCCCGAACGACCGACCCGACGACCGGAGACCGGCTCGCTGGTCCAGCAGTTCGAGTACGGCCTCGACGCCCCGATCTGCCTGACCTGGGAGCTCACCTACGCCTGCAACCTCGAGTGCGCGCACTGCCTCTCGTCGTCCGGGCGCCGGGACCCGCGCGAGCTGTCGACCGAGCAGGCCAAGGCGGTGATCGACGAGCTGCAGCGGATGCAGGTCTTCTACGTCAACATCGGCGGCGGTGAGCCGACCATCCGGCCGGACTTCTGGGAGCTGCTCGAGTACGCCGTCGACCACCAGGTCGGCGTGAAGTTCTCCACCAACGGCGTCCGCATCACCCCGGAGCGGGCCCGCTTCCTCGCGTCGCCTGCTTGTGGTGGCTACGTCGACGTGCAGATCTCCCTCGACGGTGCGACCGCCGAGGTCAACGACTACGTCCGCGGTCCGGGCTCCTACGACACCGCCCTGCGGGCTCTGCAGAACCTCAAGGACGCCGGGTTCCGCGACGCCAAGATCTCGGTGGTCTGCACGCGCGAGAACATCGGCCAGCTCGACGCGTTCAAGGCCCTCGCCGACGAGTACGGCGCCACGCTCCGCCTCACCCGGCTGCGCCCGAGCGGCCGCGGCGCGGACGTGTGGGACGAGCTGCACCCGCTGCCCGAGCAGCAGCGCGAGCTCTACGACTGGCTGATGGAGCACACCGCCGACGGCGAGCAGGTCCTCACCGGCGACTCGTTCTTCCACCTGGCCGCGTTCGGCGAGTCGCTGCCCGGCCTCAACCTGTGTGGCGCGGGGCGCGTGGTCTGCCTGATCGACCCGATCGGCGACGTCTACGCCTGCCCGTTCGCGATCCACGAGAACTTCCTGGCCGGCAACCTGCTGGCCGACGGCGGCTTCCAGCAGGTCTGGCAGACCTCGGCGCTGTTCCAGGAGCTCCGCTCCCCGCAGACCGGCGGCGCGTGCTCGTCGTGCCAGTTCTTCGACTCCTGCCGGGGCGGCTGCATGGCCGCGAAGTTCTTCACCGGCCTGCCGCTCGACGGCCCGGACCCCGAGTGCGTCCAGGGGTACGGCGAGCACGCGCTCGCCGGGGAGCGGACCATCCCGGCGCCGAGCCAGGACCACTCCAAGGCCAGCCCGACGCGCAACCAGCCGGTGATGCTGCAGCTGCTCACCCGCCCGCCGGTCTCGGCGTGCGCCGAGAGCCCGCTCGCCGGTTTCGATACGCGGGTCACGGCTTCGTTCCTCAGCCGTGCCGCTACTCAACCTGCCGCTGCCCCCGACGCTTCGCAGGCTCAGCGCCGCAGCGTCAGCTTCGACCCCGACCAGAGCTGAGAGAGCCGACATGAAGTTCGAGAACCCCTGGAAGCAGAACCCCTGGTTCGAGTCGGTCGCGGTCGCGCAGGAGCGGGCCCGCAAGCGCCTCCCTCAGCCGGTGTACGGCGCGCTCGTGGCCGGCTCGGAGCGCGGCCAGTCCGTCGCGGACAACCAGGCCGCGTTCGCCGAGCTCGGCCTGGCCCCGCACGTGGTGGGCCAGCTGCCCGAGCGCACCCAGGAGACCACGGTCTTCGGCCAGACCATCGGCAGTCCGGTGATCATCAGCCCGACCGGTGTCCAGGCCGTGCACCCCGACGGTGAGGTGGCCGTCGCCCGGGCCGCTGCCGCGCGGGGCACGATCATGGGGCTGTCCAACTTCGCCTCCAAGTCCGTCGAGGAGGTGACCGCCACCGGCGCGACGACCTTCTTCCAGATGTACTGGACAGGTGAGCGCGACACGATGGTCCAGCGGATGACCCGCGCCCACGACGCCGGTGTGAAGGGCCTGATCGCCACCCTGGACTGGTCGTTCTCGATGGGCCGCGACTGGGGGAGCCCCGAGATCCCGGAGAAGGTCGACCTCAAGGCGATGGTCCGGCTCGCGCCGAAGGTGGCGACCAAGCCGCGCTGGGTCAAGCAATTCGGGCAAGAATTCCTCCGAACAAAGCAGCTGCCCGACCTCACCGCCCCCAACCTGGCCCCGCCCGGTGGTGCGGCGCCGACCTTCTTCGGCGCCTACTACGAGTGGATGACCACCCCGCCTCCCAGCTGGGAGGACGTGGCGTGGATGCGGGAGACGTGGGCGCAGATCTCCGGGACGCCGTTCGTGCTCAAGGGCGTGTGCCGCGTCGACGACGCGCTGCGGGCGGTGGACGCCGGTGTCGCGGGCATCTCGGTGTCCAACCACGGCGGCAACAACCTCGACGGTACGCCGGCCGCGATCCGGATGGTCCGCCCGATCGCGGACGCGGTCGGTGAGCAGATCGACGTCGTCATGGACGGCGGCGTGCGCCGCGGCTCCGACGTGGTCAAGGCCCTGGCGCTCGGTGCCAAGGCCGTCATGATCGGCCGTGCCTACCTGTGGGGCCTCGCGGCCAACGGCCAGGCCGGCGTGGAGAACGTGCTCGACGTGCTCTCCGGTGGCGTCGACTCCGCGCTGCGCGGGCTCGCGCTCGCCTCGACCGCCGAGCTGCGCCCCGGGCACCTGATCGTTCCCGAGGGCTTCGACCGTGCGCTCGGCGTCCCGGAGACGGCCGCGGCGAGGCGCTGACCATGGCTCCCGAGCTGGCGTCCGCGACCTCGCCGGGCGTGCCCGCAGGGCCCACGGTGCTGGTCCCGGTGGGCTCGATCGAGCAGCACGGCCCGCACCTGTCGCTCGACACCGACACCGTGATCGCGACCGCGGTCGCGACGCGTGCGGCCGATGAGCTGGCGGCGGCCGGGGCCCCGGTCCTGGTCGCGCCCGCCCTGGCCTACGGCTCCAGCGGCGAGCACCAGGACTTCGCCGGGACCAGCTCGATCGGTACGAGCGTGCTCCACGACGTCCTGGTCGAGCTCACCCGGTCGATGCGGACCTGGGCCGCACGGGTGGTCTTCGTGAACGCCCACGGCGGCAACCTCGCCGCCCTGCGCGGCGCCGTACGCCAGCTGACGGACGAGGGCCATGACGTCGGCTGGGTCGCCTGTGCGACCGAGGAGGTCGACCTGCACGCGGGCCGGACCGAGACCTCGCTGATGCTTCACCTCGCGCCGTGGAACGTCCGGCTGGACCGGGCGGAGCGCGGCAACACCGGGTCCCTGGAGGAGCTGCTCCCGCTGATGATGAGCGGCGGGATCAGGGCGGTCTCGCCCAACGGCGTCCTCGGGGACCCGTCCGGTGCCAGCGCCGAGGAGGGTGCGCGGGTGCTGGCCGCCATGGTCGCCGACGTCGTGGCCGCGACGGGAGCGGTGGCCCGCCGATGACGGGCCGGGTCGTCCTGGTCACCGGCGCCGCCCGGGGCATCGGCGCCGCGACCGTGAGCGCGCTGGTCGCCGGTGGTGACCGGGTCGTCGCGGTCGACGAGCTGTCGTCGGTGACCCGTCTCGCGGACGGTGGCGAGCAGGTGGTCGCCCACGTCGCCGACGTCCGCGACCGCGCGGCCCTCGGGACCGCTGTCGACCTCGCCCTCGAGACCTGGGGCCGGCTCGATGCCGCCGTCGCGGCGGCTGCGGTCATCGCCGGCGGCCGGCCGCTGTGGGAGACGCCGGAGCAGGACCTCGACCTGCTCTGGGACGTCGACGTGAAGGGCGTGTGGAACACCGCCGCCGTCGCCGTCCCCGCGATGCTGGCGGGGCCCGACCCGTCGGGTGCCCGGTTCGTGGCGGTCGCCTCCGCGGCGGGGCACCACGGACTGCACCACCTGGCTGCCTACAACCTCGCCAAGCATGCCGTGATCGGTCTCGTGAAGGGGCTCGCCGCCGACCTGGTCGGCACCGGCGCCACCGCCTGCGCCGTCTCACCCGGATCCACCCGGACGCCGATGCTGGAGGCCACGGCGGAGCTCTACGGCCTCGACGACGTCGACGCCTTCGCCGACAACCAGCTGATCCGCCGGATCCTCGACCCCGCGGAGGTCGCCGCCACCATCGCGTTCTGCTGCAGTCGCGATGCAGCCGTCCTCAACGGCTCCGTGGTCCACGCCGACGGCGGCTTCGCGCCGTGAGCGTCGCCGACCTGACCGACGAGACGTCCCTGCCCGTGGGGTTCGGGGTCCGGCTGCGCCCGGACGTGGTCCGCGCCGACCACGGGCGGGTCCTGGTCGGTGGCTCCCCGGTGCGGGTGGTCCGGCTGAGCGAGCGGGCCCGCACGCTGCTGCGCGGCGACCGGATCGAGGTCGACGGGTCCGCCACCGCTGCGCTGGCCCGGCGGCTCCTCGACGGCAACCTCGCCGACCCGGTCCTCGATGCCGTCGAGGTCCCCCTCGCCGAGCTCACCGTCGTCGTCCCCGTCCGCGACCGCCCCGGTCAGCTGGACCGCTGTCTCGCGGCCCTGGCGCCGCTGCGCGTCGTCGTGGTCGACGACGCCTCCCGCGATCCTGCCGCCGTGGCCCGGGTCGCGCGCCGTCACGGGGCACGGCTCGTCGCGCTGACGACCAACCGGGGCCCGGCCGGAGCCCGCAACGCGGGGCTTCGCGAGGTGCGCACCCGCGTGGTCGCCTTCGTCGACTCCGACGTCGAGGTCGACGCCGGCGCCCTCGTCGAGCTCTCCCGCCACCTGGCCGACCCGCGGGTCGCGCTGGTCGGGCCGCGGGTCGTCGGAGCATCCCGCAGCGCTCGACCCCGTTGGTTCGAGCGGTACGACGTCGCCGCGTCGTCGCTCGACCTGGGGCAGGTCGGTGGCCGGGTCCTGCCCGGCGCCGCGATCGGGTGGCTGCCCTCGGCCTGTCTGGTCGGCCGGACGGCGGCCCTCGGGCGCGGGTTCGAGGACGCGTGGCGGGTCGCGGAGGACGTCGACCTCGTGTGGCGGCTCGCGGACGACGGGCACGTGGTCCGCTACGACCCGGCGGTCCAGGCGCGCCACGACGTCCGCGCGAGCGGGCCGCGCTGGCTTGCGCGCAAGTTCGTCTACGGCACGGGGGGTGCCGACCTCGCGGCCCGCCACGGGGGCAAGGTCGCACCAGCGGTGCTGTCGCCGGCCATGGCGCTCGGCGCGGCGGCCCTGCTGCAGCGCCGGTGGTGGTCGCTCCCGGTCGCCGCCCTGGCCACGGCCCGCACCGCGCGCCGGCTCGCCCCCGGCCTTCCGGTGGACCAGGGGCGCACGGCCGTCGCGACCCGGCTCGCGCTGCGCGGCACCGGGTGGGCGCTCCGCCAGGAGACCGGGCTGCTGCTGCGCCACTGGTGGCCGGCGACGCTGCTGATGCTGCCGGTGAGCCGAACCGTGCGCCGAGCGGTGCTGAGCGCCCTCGTCGTCGACCTCGCGGTCTTCCTGCGCGAGCGCACCGGCGTCGATCCTCTTACCGCCCTGGCCGGGCGACGCCTCGACGACCTCGCCTATGGCGGGGGCCTGTGGTGGGGCGCGATCCGGCGCCGGAGCGTGCGGTGCCTGCTGCCGCGGCGGCCCGGCAGCCCTCAGTAGATCGTGATCCGCAGGGTCCGCATCTTCGCGTAGAGGGTGGTCCGCGAGATCCCCAGCGACTGCGCGGCCTTGACCTTGTTGCCGTCGTGCTCGCGTAGCGCCTCGACGATCACGGACCGCTCGGCGTGCTCGATCGGCGCCAGTCGCTTCGACGGCTCCTGGGTCCGGTAGGCCTCGGGGAGTTGGTCGAGCACGACGGCCCCGCTGCTCTGGTGGCGTACGACGTGCTCGACGACCGCGCGCAGCTCGCGCAGGTTGCCGGGCCACGGTTGGGCGGACAGCGCGCGCAGCGCACCCGGGGTGAAGTGCAGCGACGGGTCGGCGCCGAGGTCGGCGAGCATCCGGCGGACCAGCTCGGGCAGCTCGTGCGGCCGGCTGGCCAGCGGGGCCAGCTCGCGCCGCTCGGTGCACTCGCCGGCCAGCGCCGCCGCGCGGCCGGTGAGGCCCTCGAGCGGCCCGCACACCAGGACCAGCCGGGGCGCGCGCCGCTCGGCGAGATGGGAGGCCACCAGGTCGACCAGGTCGTCGGGGAGCAGGTCGAAGCCGTCGACGCAGACGGTTCCCTGGCCGGCGCGCACCAGCGCGCCGAAGTTCTTCGCCCAGGCCTCGGCCCCGTCGAGCAGCGCGGCTGCGGCGGTCAGCACCGCCATCGGCTGGACGTCGCTGCTGCGCCGGGCCTGCGTCGAGCGCCCTGAGCCGGGCGGCCCGGACACCAGGACCGGGGCGTGCGCCAGGTCCGGCCGGAACGTGCGGGGCGCGACCCGCAGCTCGCGTCGTGGCTCGACGTGCAGGAGCGCGCCGCCGCGGGCGCCGCCCACCCGGCTCGCCTCGACCCGGACCTCCAGCCCGGACTCGAGGGTCAGGTCGACGTCGGCGTTGTCGTGCAGCTCTCCGACGAGCATGCGCAGCAGCGCGACGTCGGTGGAGCCGAGCAGGTCGGAGGCGGCCTGGTTGGACATGAACAGGTCCTGGCCGATCGCGACCACGGCGCGCCGGCGGGTGCCGGCCGCCTGGAACGCGGCGAGCAGCTGCTTGTCGGACACCCGGCTGCGGTCGAGCAGCCGCTGCTCGATGTCGGCGACGGCGCGGGCGACCAGCGGCGGCAGCAGCGGGCTCGCCTCCTCCATCAGCGCGGTGATGTCGAGGACCCCCTCGATCCGGCGCGTGGTCGGGTGGAAGATCGGGTGCCCGTAGCAGCTGAACCGGCGCAGGGGGACGGCGAAGTGCTCGCTGCCGTTGATGGTGATGCTGGTCCGGGTCTCCAGCACGGTGCCCAAGGCGTTCGTGCCGACCACCTCCTCGAGGAGGGAGGCGCCGACGTCGAGCCCGAGGTTGTCGAACGCGCGGCGTGCGCCGCGGTCGCCGCACCAGCGTTGGGCGATGCGGCCCTCGCGGTCGACCAACAGGGTCGAGAACATGGTTCCCTGCAGCTGGTCGTTGAGCTCGTCGAGCACCTCCGCTGCGGCGCCGAGCAGCGGTCCGGAGGTGTCGACCTCGCTGTAGGTGACCTGGGCGAGGGCGTTGCCCGGGGTCAGGCCGGCCATCGTGGCGCGCTGCCACGACTGCGCGATCGGCGCACGCAGGTCATCGGTTCTGGTCGTCACGCTCTCTCCTCGGCCCGGGGTTGTCGTGACCGCTGTCACAGTATGCGCCGCGGGGTTGGCGCCCGGTTGTCCAGTTTCTGAACATCCGCCGGGCCGCCGCGTTGCGAGTGTGGCAGGCGTCACGTCCGCCGCCGCCCCGGCGCTCACCCGAGGAGAATCCATGAAGACCAAGGCCGCAGTCGTCTACCAGCCCGGCAAGCCGATCGAGATCGAGGAGCTGACCCTCGACAAGCCGCGCGAGGGCGAGGTGCTGATCCGCTACACGCATGCCGGCCTGTGCCACTCCGACGTCCACATCGCCCACGGCGACCTCGAGGCCCGGCTCCCGATGGTCCTCGGGCACGAGGGCGCCGGCATCATCGAGGAGGTCGGCCCGGGCGTCACCCGGGTCAAGCCGGGGGACCACGTGGTGTGCTCGTTCATCCCGAACTGTGGCACCTGCCGCTACTGCGCCAACGGCCAGCAGTCGATCTGCGACATGGGCGCCACCATCCTCGAGGGCTACCTCCCCGGTGAGCGGTTCCCGATCACCGGGCCCGCCGGTCAGTACGGCGCGATGTGCATGCTCGGCACGTTCAGCCAGTTCGGTGTCATCCACCAGAACTCGTGCGTGAAGGTCGACGACGACCTGCCGCTGGAGAAGGCCGTGCTGGTGGGCTGCGGCGTGCCGACCGGCTGGGGCGCGGCGGTCAACACCGCCGAGGCCAAGGCCGGCGACACCGTGGTCGTCATCGGCATCGGCGGCATCGGCATCAACGCCGTGCAGGGTGCCGCGCTCGCCGGAGCCAAGAACGTCATCGCCGTCGACCCGCTCTCCAACAAGCGGGAGAAGGCGATGGAGCTGGGGGCCACCCATGCCTTCGAGTCGACCGAGCTGGCGATGGAGACGATCACCAACCTCACCCGCGGCCAGATGGCCGACTCCGCGATCCTCACCCCCGGTCTGATGACCTCCGAGATCGTGGCCGAGGGCTTCAACGCGGTCGGCAAGGGCGGCAAGGTCGTCCTGACCGGGCTGAACAAGCTGGAGGAGACCAACATCCAGCTCCCCGGCTCGGTGCTCACGCTCTACCGCAAGGAGCTGCGCGGCAGCCTCTTCGGCGACTGCAACCCGACCGTCGACATCCCGCGGATCCTCGGGCTGTACCAGTCCGGCGACCTCAAGCTCGACGAGATCATCACCCGTACCTACACCCTCGACGAGGTCAACCAGGGCTACGACGACCTGCTCGCGGGCAAGAACGTGCGGGGCGTCGTCGTCCACGACCACTCGTGACCGCCCCGCTCACCGGGAGCGGGGTCGTCGACCGGGAGCGGGAGACCGAGCTGCTCGAGGCGGCGTTGGCCAGTGGTGCCAACGTCGTCCTCGAGGGGCCGCCCGGCACCGGCAAGACCACGCTGCTGCGCCGGGTCGCCGCGGCCCGCGCGACGTCCTTCGCCCTGGTGGAGGGCAACGCGGAGCTCACCCCGGCGCGGCTGGTCGGCCACTTCGACCCGGCCCTGGTCCTGGCCCGCGGCTACCAGCCCGAGGTGTTCGTCGACGGTCCGCTGGTCACCGCGATGCGCGAGGGCGGCCTGCTCTACGTCGAGGAGCTCAACCGGGTGCCCGAGGAGACCCTCAACACCCTGCTCGCGGTCATGTCGGAGCGGGAGATCGTCGTCCCCCGCCTCGGGCTGGTCCGTGCGGCCCCGGGCTTCGGGGTGGTCGCCGCGATGAACCCGTACGACGCCGTCGGCACCGCCCGGGTCTCGAGCGCCGTCTACGACCGGACCTGCCGGATCGCCATGGGCTACCAGTCGGCGCAGGCGGAGTCCCGCATCGTCGCGCTCCGGGCGCCCGTCCCCTCCGACGCCTGGCGGGACCGGGCGGTCGCGCTGGTCCGCGCCACCCGCAGCCACCAGGAGCTGCGGGTGGGGGCGTCGGTGCGCGGTGCGATCGACCTGGCGGGCATCACCCACCAGCTGGCGCTGGCCCGTGGCGTGCCGGAGGACGACTGGCAGGCCGGTCTCGACGCCGCGCTGGTCGCCCTCAGCGGGCGGATCCGGGTCGACGAGTCGTCCACCCGTCGCCCCGAGGAGATCATCGAGGAGCTGTACGCCGCGGTCTTCGGCCCGCCGCCCGGGGCGGAGGAGAGCGACTCGGGGGAAGCCTGAGCCCGCCTCCACCGGAGGCGGGCTCCCCACCCTCCGCCGCGCCGGCGGACCAGCCCCAGGCCTCGCGCCGCGGCCGGCCGGACCGTACCCACGGCCGCGACGAGCTGTCCCGGAACCAGCGGTTCGCGGAGCTGTCGCCGGAGGTCGGCGAGCTCGACGTCGAGGCGGTCGAGGCCGCCGTCGCCGAGGACCCGGACGGGGTGCTGCCGCTCCTGGCCCTGATGAGCCGGGCCACCGACCCGGCCCTGCGCGCGAAGGTGCAGGCCCTGGTGCCGAGGCTGGTCGTGGAGCGCGCCCGCAGCGGTCCGAGCGGCCGGATCGGCTCGGGCCGGTTGCGGCCGGTCCGTGCCGACCGCGGCGGCGACCTCGACCTCGACGCCTCGCTGGAGGCGGTCGCCGTCGCCCGGGCCGAGGGCCGGCCGCCCGCGCTGGACGAGCTGACCTCGGTGGTCTGGCAACGGCCGTCCACGGCCCTGTGCCTGCTGGTGGACCGATCCGGGTCGATGGACGGCGAACGCCTGGCGACGGCTGCGATGGCCGCAGCCGCGTGTGCCCTGCGGGTCGCGGAGTCTGGCGGCGAGCTCTGCGTCGTCGCGTTCGACCGGCGCGCCGAGGTCGTCGTCGGCCTGGCCTCTCCGACGCATCCGCGGCGCACCGTCGAACGGGTGCTCGGTCTGCGCGGTCACGGCATGACCTCGCTCGACGCGGCGCTGCGGGCCGCCCGCGAGCAGCTCGCGTCCGCCCGCGCCCGGCGCCGGATCACGGTGCTGCTGTCCGACTGTCGGGTGACCGACGACGTCGACCCGATCGCCGCGGCCCGAGCCCTCGACGAGCTGCTGGTCATCGCCCCCGCGAGCGACGACGAGGAGGCCCGCGGGTTCGCCCGCCGGGCAGGCGCCCGGGTCGAGTCACTCGCGGAGCTGGCGGACCTGCCCGTCGTGCTCGACCGGTTGCTGGCCGGAATGTCCAGAACCTGAACACCCCCGACCCGGAGTGCCGACCACGCTCGCCTCCACGGATCACGTCGAAGCCAACGGAGGAAGAATGACCGATCTGCTCGTGCCCACCGACACCCACGTGCTGCCCCAGGTACGGGAGTGGCTGTCGAGTCCCAAGGGCCTGTTCATCGGCGGGGCGTGGTCCGACGCCGCGTCGGGACGCACGTTCGAGACCCGCGACCCGGCCACCGGCCAGGTGCTCACCGAGGTCGCACACGGCGAGGCGGTCGACGTCGACCGTGCGGTCCGTGCGGCCCGCAAGGCCTTCGAGGGTGAATGGTCGCTGTGGACGCCGGCCCAGCGTCAGCGCCTGCTCTTCCGCATCGGCGAGGCGATCTACGAGCACGCCGAGGAGCTCGCGCAGCTGGAGGCCCTCGACAACGGCAAGTCCGCCGCCGTCGCGCAGGCCGTCGACATCACCTGGGTCGCCGAGCTCTTCGAGTACTACGCCGGCTGGGCCACCAAGATCGAGGGCCGCACCATCCCGGTGTCGGTCCCGTGGGCGCCCGGCGCGCAGTGGCACGCCTACACCCTGCGCGAGCCGGTCGGCGTCTGCGGCGCCATCGTGCCGTGGAACTTCCCGCTCCTCATGGCGTCGTTCAAGATCCCGGTCGCCCTCACCTGCGGCAACACCGTGGTGCTCAAGCCGGCCGAGGACACCCCGCTCACCGCGCTGCGCCTCGCGGAGATCATGGCCGAGTGCGGCCTGCCGGACGGTGTCTTCAACGTCGTGACCGGCTACGGAGACGCCGGCGCCGCGCTCGCCGCGCACGACGACGTCGACAAGATCGCCTTCACCGGGTCGACCGAGGTCGGCAGGCTCGTCGTCGACGCGGCCAAGGGCAACCTGAAGAAGGTCAGCCTGGAGCTCGGCGGCAAGAGCCCGCAGGTCGTGTACGCCGACGCGGACCTCGACCTCGCCATCCCCGGCACGGCGTCGGGCTTCTTGTTCAACCACGGCCAGACGTGCACCAGCGGCACCCGCCTGCTCGTCGAGGACAAGATCTTCGAGGAGTTCACCCAGGGGGTCGCGGAGGTCGCCGCCGCCAGCAAGCTCGGCCCCGGTCTCGACCCCACCAGCGAGGTGGGCCCGCTCGTGTCGCAGACGCAGCTCGACCGCGTCCTCGGCTACGTCGACCAGGGGCTGCGCGACGGAGCCCGGGCGCTGACCGGCGGTCGGCGGCACGGCGAGGCGGGCTACTACGTCGAGCCGACCGTCCTCGTCGACGTCGACTCGTCCTTCAGCGTCTACCGCGAGGAGATCTTCGGCCCGGTCGTCGTGGCGACGCCGTTCAACGCCGAGCAGGGCGTCGTCGCCGCGGCCAACGACACGCCGTACGGCCTGGCCGCCTCGGTGTGGACCCGCGACGTCACCAAGGCGCACCGCACGGCACGCCAGATCAAGGCGGGCACCGTGTGGATCAACTGCCACAACGCGTTCGACGCCGCGATGCCGTTCGGCGGCTACAAGCAGTCCGGCTGGGGTCGCGAGCTCGGTGCCTCCGCGATCGACGCCTACACCGAGCAGAAGTCGGTCAACGCACTGCTCGCGTGACGCACTCCCCGGGGCGGCGGATCGGTCGACCGCCGCCCCGGGGCCGTCATGACGTCGCCGCCCGGGCGTCGCGGTCGGCGCTCAGCGCGGCGTGCTCCTCGTCGGTGAACAGGCGCGAGCGGATCAGGAAGCGCACGCCGCGGGGTGCCTCCAGGGAGAAGCCGGCGCCACGACCCTTGACGACGTCGATGGTCAGGTGGGTGTGCTTCCAGTACTCGAACTGGGCCTTCGACATCCACACCGGGACGGGGCGGTCCAGGCCGATGTCGAGGTCGCCGAGACGGATGTCGGCGTTGCCGGTGCGGAACTCGCCGTCGGGGTAGCACATCGGTGCCGACCCGTCGCAGCAGCCGCCGGACTGGTGGAACATGACGGGGCCGTGCTCGGTGGTGAGGCTGCGGAGCAGGTCCGCAGCCTCACCGGTGAGGTCGACCCGGTGCGGAAGGGAGGGCATGCCCGGGTCAACGCCTGTCAGAAGAAACCGAGGGCGTCGGGGGAGTACGACACCAGGAGGTTCTTCGTCTGCTGGTAGTGGTCGAGCATCATCTTGTGGTTCTCGCGGCCGATGCCGGACTGCTTGTAGCCACCGAACGCCGCGCCCGCGGGGTAGAGGTGGTAGCAGTTCGTCCAGACCCGACCGGCCTCGATTTCGCGCCCGGCGCGGTAGGCCTGGGAGCCCTCGCGCGACCACACGCCGGCACCGAGGCCGTAGAGCGTGTCGTTGGCCGTCTCGAGAGCCTCGGCCTCGTCGGCGAACCGGGTCACGGAGACGACCGGGCCGAAGATCTCCTCCTGGAAGATCCGCATCTTGTTGTGGCCCTCGAAGATCGTCGGCTTCACGTAGTAGCCGCCGGCGAAGTCGCCCTCGAGGACGTTGCGCTCGCCACCGGTCAGCACCTTCGCGCCCTCGGCCTTGCCGATCTCGATGTAGGACAGGATCTTCTCGAGCTGGTCCAGCGAGGCCTGGGCGCCGATCATCGTGGTCGTGTCGAGCGGGTTGCCCTGCACGATCTTCTCGGTGCGGATCACGGCGTCGGCGAGGAACTCCTCGTAGATCGAGTCCTGGATCAGCGCGCGCGACGGGCAGGTGCACACCTCGCCCTGGTTGAGGGCGAAGAGCGTGAAGCCCTCCTGCGCCTTGTCGTAGAAGGCGTCCTTCTCGGTGGCGACCGAGTCGAAGAAGATGTTCGGCGACTTGCCGCCGAGCTCGAGGGTGACCGGGATGATGTTCTCGGCGGCGTACTGCATGATCAGCCGGCCCGTGGTGGTCTCACCGGTGAACGCGACCTTCGCGATCCGGCTCGAGGTGGCGAGCGGCTTGCCGGCCTCGACGCCGAAGCCGTTGACGACGTTCAGCACGCCGGCCGGCAGCAGGTCGCCGATCACCTCGATGACCTTGAGGATCGACCAAGGGGTCTGCTCGGCGGGCTTGAGCACCACGCAGTTTCCGGCGGCCAGTGCCGGAGCGAGCTTCCAGGCGGCCATGAGGATCGGGAAGTTCCACGGGATGATCTGGCCGACCACGCCCAGCGGCTCGTGGAAGTGGTAGGCGACGGTGTTCTCGTCCAGCTCGCCGGCGCTGCCCTCCTGGGCGCGGATGGCGCTCGCGAAGTAGCGGAAGTGGTCGATGGTCAGCGGGATGTCGGCGGCGAGCGTCTCGCGCACCGGCTTGCCGTTGTCGTAGGACTCGGCGACCGCGATGGCCTCGAGGTTCTCCTCGAGCCGGTCGGCGATCTTGTTGAGGAGGTTCGCGCGCTCGGTCGTCGAGGTCTTCTTCCACGCGGGGAAGGCGGCGTGGGCGGCGTCGAGGGCGGCCTCGACGTCCTCCTCGGTGCCGCGGGCGACCTCGGTGAACGGCTTGCCGTTGACCGGCGAGATGTTCTCGAAGTACTGGCCCTTGACCGGGGCCACCCACTCGCCGCCGATGTAGTGGCCGTAGCGGCTCTGGACGGCGACGAGGGAGTCGGGCTGGCCCGGGGCTGCGTAGATGGTCATCTGGATGCTCCTGGTGGTGAGGACTCGACGTCCTCTGTGACGTCGTTCACAGCACGGTAGGAGCCGCGACGTTGCAGCAACGTTGCCGTTTCCGCGCGGTGTCCGCGGGGCGGGCGGGAGCACGGCTCAGCCGGCGAACTCGCTGTCGAGCCGGGCGAGCTGACCGCTGGCGAGCGCCCACAGCGGCGACCCGGGCGGGAGCAGGTCGCGCTGGCGGGTCCACATCTCGTAGTCGTCGGCCCCCCAGGCCGAGCGGGTCCACGACGACATCAGGTCGGGCTGGCCCGCGTGCAGCACGGCGGCGCGCAGCTGCGCCGTGAGAGCCTCACGCAGGCGGACGACGCCCGGTGCGGTGGAGCGGGGCAGGAGCGGACCGCGGAACGCGCGCAGGGCGCCGGCGATGTCGCCGGAGGCGAGCATCGCCTCGACGGCGAGCCAGTCCCCACTGACGTCGGAGAGCAGGCGGTAGGGACGGGAGCCGAAGAAGGTCTCCCCGAGGAGGTGCCGCAGCCGGTTCAGCTCCGCGCGGAGGGTCGACGACCCGCCCTCGTCCTCGTAGACGAGCACGCTCAGCTCGTCGCCGGACAGGCCGCGGGGGGCACTGGCGAGCAGCAGGACCAGCTCACTGTGACGAGGGGACAGCCGCATCCGTCCGGTGTGGCCGCGATCGTCGTCCACGCTCAGCAGCGCGTCGTTGCGGCCGAGGGCCTCGACCCGGACCGTCGGGCGGCCGGAGCGCTCGGTCGGCTCGCGCGCCACCAGGCGGTCCCGGGCGAGTTCGGCCTCGGCGAGGCGGACCGTCGCACGGACCAGGGCCATGGTCTGGGGGACGACGATCTCGTCGCCACCGGTGACGTCGAGGACGCCGAGGAGGCGCGAGCTCCCCGGGTCGTGGATCGGGGCCGCCGCACAGCTCCACCCGCGCACCGCATGGCGGAAGTGCTCGCCGCGGACCACGCTGCTCGGCTGGTCGAGGCGCAGGGCCAGGCCGGGAGCGTTGGTCCCCGCCAGGCGTTCGTCCCAGTTGCTGCCCTCGACGAACCCGATCGACTCGGCCCGGCGAAGGGCGGCGCCGGAGCCGCAGACCCAGAGCAGCTGACCGACCTCGTCGGCCACGGCCATCGTCGCGTTGCAGTCCCGCGCGGCCTGGCCGAGCACGTCGTCGAGCAGCGGGAAGACCGGGGCCAGCGGGTGCTGGGCCCGGGCCGAGCGCAGGTCGTTGTCCTCGAGCGTGATCGGCGCGGTCAGCTCGTCGGCGGGTACGCCTGCTGCGGCTGACCGGTGCCAGGAGGCAGCGACCTCTGCGCGCATGCCGGTGTCCATCCTCGCAGTGTGACACCTGTCACGTTGCAACAAGGTTGCGTCCGCCCGCTGTCGCGCGACCGGCGCCGAGCCCCACGGCGAGGTGCGCCCGCGTGCAACGTGGCTGCAGCGGGCGGCCCGCTACCGTCCGCGACGGCGAGCCCGGGACTGGGACGGGGCTCGCACCGACGACGAAAGGGTCCCCGCACATGCGCCTCCTCCTCCTGGGCCCGCCCGGTGCCGGCAAGGGCACCCAGGCCGTCGCGATGGCCGAGCGCTTCGGCGTGCCGGCGATCTCGACCGGCGACATCTTCCGCGCCAACGTCGCGCGGCGGACCGAGCTGGGGCGCACCGCCCAGCGGTACCTGGAGGCGGGCGAGTACGTGCCCGACGAGGTCACCAACGCGATGCTCGGCCAGCGGCTCTCGGAGCCCGACTGTGCGGACGGGTTCCTCCTCGACGGATATCCGCGCACCCTGCAGCAGGTCGCCGAGCTCGACGCGATCCTGGAGCGCGACGGCGCCGTGCTGGGTGCCGTGGTCCTCCTCGACGCCGACCCCGACGAGCTGGTCCGCCGGCTCCTGCTGCGGGCCCGGGACCAGGGCCGGGCCGACGACACCGAGGCGGTGATCCGCCGCCGGCTGGAGGTGTACGCCGCCGAGACCGCGCCGCTCGCCGCGGAGTACGCCGGGCGCGGGCTGCTCGCGACCGTCGACGGTCTCGGCTCGGTCGACGAGGTGGCCGAGCGCATCGTGTCGGCCCTGGCGGCGGCGTCGTCCTCCGTGACCCGCTGAGACGGCCGGCGTCGCGCACCACGGTCGACGGCCGTCTCGGCTACAGCGACAGGCGGCGTACGTCGGCGGCCAGGTGGGCGAGGTGCGCGGTGAACCGGGCAGCGAGCGCACCGTCGATCACCCGGTGGTCGTAGGACAGGCACAGCGGCAGCATCAGCCGGGGGACGAAGGTCTCGCCGTCCCAGACCGGTGCCGTCTTCGAGCGCACGACGCCGAGGATCGCCACCTCGGGCGCGTTGACGATCGGGGTGAACGCCGTGCCGCCGATGCCGCCGAGGCTGCTGATGGTGAAGGTCGCGCCCTGCATGTCGCTCGCGGTCAGCCTGCCGTCACGGGCCCGGGCCGAGAGGTCGGCGAGCTCGCGGCTGATCTCGAGGATGCCCTTGCGGTCGACGTCGCGCACGACCGGGACCACCAGGCCGTCGGGGGTGTCGACGGCGACGCCGACGTGGACGTAGTCCTTGAGCACGAGCTCCTCGCCCGACAGCGAGCTGTTGACCTCGGGGTAGGTCCGCAGAGTCGCGGCCGCGGCCTTCAGCAGGAAGCTGAGCAGGGTGACCCGGTAGCCGTCGGCCTTCGCGTCCGCGTCGAGCTCGCGGCGGTAGGCGTCGAGGTCGGTGATGTCGGCCTCGTCGCAGTGGGTGACGTGCGGGACGTTGAGCCACGATCGCTGCAGGTGCGGGCCGGAGATCTTCTTGATCCGCGACAGGGGGACGCGGCGCACGGGCCCGAACTTCGCGAAGTCGACCTCGGGGACGGGCGGGATCCCCGTGCCTGCGGGGGAACCGCCGTCGACCGGCGCCACACTGCGGTCGTAGTGGGTGAGCAGGTCCTGCTTGGTGACCCGGCCCTTCGGGCCGCTGCCGGTCACGGCGGCGAGGTCGACGTCGAGCTCGCGGGCGAGGCGTCGTACCAGGGGCGTGGCCCGCAGGCCGCCGTCGGGGGAGCCGGCCGTCGCCGGCTCCGGTACGACGGCCGGGGTCGCCGGCTCGGACACGACCGGAGCGGGCTCGGGGTCTCCAGACGGTTGCTGCGCAACCTCCTCGACCACCGAGGCGGTCTCCGCGACCGCGATCACCGTGCCGTGGCTGACGGTGTCACCCACCTTCACCGAGACCGACACGATGGTGCCGTCGACCGGGGAGGGCACCTCCATGGTGGCCTTGTCGGTCTCCAGGGTGATGAGCGGGTCCTCGGCGCGCACGACGCTGCCGGGGGCGACGAGCACCTCGATGACGGGTACGTCGGAGAAGTCGCCGATGTCGGGAACGCGGATGTCGATGCCGTTGTCCACTGTTGTTGTCCTCACGCGTGGGCCGGGTCGGCCCGGTCGGGGTCGATGCCGTACTTCTCGATCGCCTCGGCGACGACGTCGGGGGTGACGACGCCCTTGTCGGCGAGGCGGCGCAGGGCGGTGACGGCGATGAAGTGCCGGTCCACCTCGAAGTGCCGGCGCAGGTTGCGGCGGTAGTCGGAGCGGCCGAAGCCGTCGGTGCCGAGCGCGGTGTAGCCGCCGGGCACGAAGGCGCGGATCTGGTCGGCGTAGGCCTTCATGTAGTCGGTCGCCGCCACCACGGTCCCGGACGCCGAGCCGAGGCACTGCTCGACGTACGACGTGCGCGGCTCCTCCAGCGGGTGCAGGGTGTTCCACCGCTCCACCGCCAGGCCGTCGCGGCGCAGCTCGGTGAAGCTCGGCACGCTCCACACGTCCGCCTTGACCTTGAAGTCCTTGGCGAGCAGGTCGGCCGCGGCCAGCGCCTCGCGCAGGATGGTGCCGGAGCCGAGCAGGTCGACCTTCGCTGCGCCGCGGCCCTTGCCGGGCTGCAGCAGGTACATCCCCTTGAGGATCCCGTCGGTGACGCCCTCGGGCATCGGCGGGTGCTCGTAGTTCTCGTTCATCAGGGTCAGGTAGTAGAAGACGTCCTCCTGCTCGGCGTACATCCGGCGCAGGCCGTCGGCGACGATGACCGCCAGCTCGTAGGCATACGTCGGGTCGTACGCGACGCAGTTGGGGATCATCGCGGCCTGCAGGTGGCTGTGGCCGTCCTCGTGCTGCAGGCCCTCGCCGTTGAGCGTGGTCCGACCGGCGGTGCCGCCGAGCAGGAAGCCGCGGGCGCGCATGTCGCCGGCGGCCCAGGCCAGGTCGCCGATGCGCTGGAACCCGAACATCGAGTAGTAGATGTAGAACGGGATCATCGGGGTGTCGTTGCTGGAGTACGACGTCGCGGCGGCGATCCACGACGACATCGCGCCGGCCTCGTTGATGCCCTCCTGGAGGATCTGGCCGCTCGCGTCCTCCTTGTAGAACATCAGCTGGTCGGCGTCCTCGGGCGTGTAGAGCTGGCCGCTCTGCGAGAAGATCCCGACCTGCCGGAACAGGCCCTCCATGCCGAAGGTGCGCGCCTCGTCGGGCACGATCGGGACGACCCGCTTCCCGATCTCCTTGTCGCGCAGCAGCTTCGTCAGGATCTGGACGAACGCCATCGTCGTCGAGATCGCGCGGCCGTTGGAGCCGGCGGTCTGGCCGAACGCCTCGACGCCGGGGGCCTGCAGCGCGCTCGACGTACGACGGCGCTCGGGCAGGTAGCCACCCAGCTCCTTGCGCCGGGCGTGCAGGTAGGTGTGCTCCTCCGAGCCCTCCGGGAAGGACAGGTAGGGCAGGTCGAGCAGCTGCTCGTCGGCGACCGGGATCGCGAACCGGTCGCGGAAGGCGCGCAGCGCGGGCTCGGCGACCTTCTTGGCCTGGTGGCTGATGTTCATGCCCTCGCCGGCCGAGCCGAGGCCGTAGCCCTTGACGGTCTTGGCCAGGATCACCGTGGGGGTGCCGGTGTGGGCGTTCGCCGCCGCGTAGGCGGCGTACACCTTCTGCGGGTCGTGCCCGCCTCGGGTGAGCCGCCAGATCTCGTCGTCGCTCCAGCCGGCCACCATCTGCTTGAGCTCGGGGTCGACGCCGAAGAAGTGCTCGCGGACGTAGGCGCCGTCCTTGGACTTGAAGGTCTGGTACTCGCCGTCGACGCATTCCGTCATCCGTCGCTTGAGGGCGCCGGTGGTGTCCTTGGCGAGCAGCTCGTCCCAGCCGGAGCCCCAGATCACCTTGATGACGTTCCAGCCGGCGCCGCGGAAGACGCCCTCGAGCTCCTGGATGATCTTGCCGTTGCCGCGCACCGGGCCGTCGAGGCGCTGCAGGTTGCAGTTGACGACGAAGACGAGGTTGTCGAGCTTCTCCCGCGCGGCCATCGAGATCGCGCCGAGCGACTCGGGCTCGTCGGTCTCACCGTCGCCGAGGAAGGCCCAGACCTTGCGGCCGGCGGTGTCGGCGAGGCCGCGGGCGTGGAGGTACTTGAGGAAGCGTGCCTGGTAGATCGCCATCAGCGGGCCCAGGCCCATCGAGACGGTGGGGAACTGCCAGAAGTCCGGCATCAGCCACGGGTGCGGGTACGACGACAGGCCCGATCCCGCGTGGCCGCCGGTCTCCTGGCGGAAGCTGTCGAGCTGGGCCTCGGTGAGCCGGCCCTCGACGAAGGCGCGGGCGTAGATGCCGGGGGAGAGGTGGCCCTGCACGTAGACCAGGTCGCCGCCGTGCTTGTCGGACGGGGCGTGCCAGAAGTGCTGGAAGCCGACGTCGTACAAGGTGGCGGCGGACTGGAAGCTGGCGAGGTGGCCGCCCAGCTCGGTGGAGTCCTTGTTGGCGCGCAGCACCATGGCGAGCGCGTTCCAGCGGATCGCGGCGCGGATCCGGTGCTCGACCGCGCGGTCACCGGGGTGGGCGGGCTCGTCGTCGACCGCGAGCGTGTTGACGTACGGCGTGGTCGCCACGAACGGCACGGGGGAGCCGAGACGCTGGGCCTCCTCGAGCACCTGGTCGAGAAGGTACTTGGTGCGCGCCTCGCCCTCGAACTCCAGGACGGCCGCGAGCGCGTCGCGCCACTCCTGGGTCTCGGCAGGATCGATGTCGGTCAACGGAGGTCCTCGGGTCGCTGGTGATGGCCGTCACCATCCTCCGGGCCTCGCCTGGAATGCGTCCAATGCCTAGTTCTCGGCTGATCTATGCATCCGAAACATGGATCTTCCGACTGGCCCTGAGCACGTGCTCACGGAAGTGCGCGGACGCCGGCGGCAGGCTGCGGTCGCGGACCCAGGCCAGCCCGATCTCGCGGGACGCGCGCACGTCCGTGACCCGCAGGGAGGGCGCGGCCGGTGACGCGCCGCCGCGCGGCTCGGGCAGCAGGGCGACGCCGAGGCCGGCCGACACCAGGCCGCGCAGGGTCTCGACCTCCTCGCCCTCGAACCCGATCCGCGGCGCGAAGCCGACCTCGGCGCAGAGCTCCTCGGTCACCGCGCGCAGGCTGAATCCCGGCTTGAGCACGATGAACTGCTCGTGGGCCACGTCCGCGAGGCGCGCGGTGCGCCGGTGCGCGAGGCGGTGGTCCGGCGGTACGACGAGCCGCAGCGGCTCGAGGAAGAGTCGCCGGCTCTCCAGGGTGGCCAGCTGCGGCCGGTCGCCGGTGATCGCGAGGTCGACCGCGCCGCCGAGCAGGTCGCCGATCAGGCCCTCGTCGCCGTGCTGGCGCAGGTCGAAGCGCACCTGGGGCCGCTTGGCGCGGAACTCGCGGATCAGCCCGGGCACCAGCCAGGTGCCGAGGGTGTGCAGGAAGGCGACCGGCACGAACCCGCCGTCCGGCGCGGTGATGTCCCGCACCGAGCGCACCCCCCGCTCGTAGGACTCGACGGTCTCGCGGGCGTGGACGGCCAGCTCGCGTCCGGCCGGCGTCAGCACCAGTCCGCGCCCGACCCGCTGGAACAGCGGCGTGCCCACCTCGCGCTCGAGCCGCGCCAGTGCGCGGGACACGGCGGGCTGGGTGCGGTGGACC
The DNA here is from genome assembly GCF_019192965.1 of Nocardioides daeguensis. Classification (GTDB taxonomy): domain Bacteria; phylum Actinomycetota; class Actinomycetes; order Propionibacteriales; family Nocardioidaceae; genus Nocardioides; species Nocardioides daeguensis. The sequence continues at coordinate 110,484 of NZ_JAHTKU010000005.1, read as the reverse complement.
TGCTCGGCCGTCTCGGTCACGGTGCTGCCGTCAGCCACGGCCAGGAATGCGCGGATGGTGTCCAGCTCCATGGACCTATGTTCTCAGTGCATGGGTTGTCTGCGACGTTGAGGAGGTCAGGGGAGCGAGCCCAGCTCCTCGAGGATCGCGGTGCGCAGCTCGGCGAGGTGGGGGCCCACACCGGTGGCCCGGTCGACCAGGTCCGCCCCGGCAGCCGCCCGGTCGGCGGCCGTCAGGTCGAGCAGGTCGAGGACGTCGTACGGGTCCCACCGGTCGTAGGCGATGCACTGGAACCGCGCTCCCGCCTTGGTGCGCCGCTGCGAGATGCCGACCAGCTTGCGGTCGCCGACCAGCACCTCGCCCGGGCCGAGCGCCGCGAAGCAGACCAGCCGTCCCCACGGCGTCTGCTCGAGCCCGCCGCGATAGAGCTCGGAGGCGATCCCCAGCCGCGCGAGGGCGCGCTGCCACGCCTCCCCGAGCCAGTACGTCGACGCGCGCACGTCGTCGCTCCACCGCTCGTCGTGCCGGGGCACCACGACATCGACCCACACCGAGCGCGCGGGGTCGACGTGGACGGCGCCGCCGCCGCTGCGCCGTCGTACGACGTCCACGCCGGCGGCTGCCGTCGCGGCAGCGTCCGCGGTGGTGGGGTCCTGGGCGCTGCCGAGCACCAGGGCCGGGGCCGAGGGCTCGAAGGACCAGACCTCGGCCTCGGCGAGGTCGTCGGGGATCACGCGGGCGTGGAAGTCCGCGATCGAGCCGGTGACGTGGCGCAGCTGCACGCTCATGGATTGTGCCGCAACGGGCGACGGAGGCCCGGCAGGGACCGGACGTGGAGCGGGCCGGGCCGGTGGCGGGAGACGTAGGATGGAGGAAGACCGCCTTCGCAGCACAACCGGTGCCGTGGAGGCGCAACGAGAGGCGGCGCCATGGGTGCCCGCGACTTCGCCTACCCGCATCGCTACCCGGATGCCCTCGGCGCCCTCCGGCTGCACCTGACCGACGTCCCCCATGTCGCCCTGGTCGACGGGATCTGGTTGCCGTACAGCTGTGACCTGGTCCGGGAGGGCGCCCACCTGGTCGACCAGTTCCCATCGTCGCGGGGGCGCATCGACCGGCTCGTATACGCACCGGGCGACTGGGACGTCGTCGCGAGCGAGATCTTCACGCGGCACGGGAGGATCAAGGTCGGCTTCCTGCCCGGTGCGCGAGGCCGCGGCGTGGTGCTGTTGCGCCTGACGACCTCCGAGGTGCTGCGGATCCGCATCGCCTGGCCCGAACGCGGCCCCGACGGTGAGCTCGGAACGATCGGTGCGTGGCCGACGTGACGGGCGGTGCCGAGATCCGTCCTATCCCAGCGGTGGATCCGGCACCGGGAGGTGAGCCGGTCCGGCTGAGCATGGCGCGCACCCTGGGGGTCAATCGACTCGACGGAGGCTGGTGGCCCCGGAGCCGGAACCTCGCCGTCGAGCTGGCCGATCTCGTCGGCCAGCTGCGTGCCGAGCAGCCTCTCGTGCGCGACGGCATCGTCAGGGCACGATTCTCCACGGCCGACTGGGACCCTGTCCCCCGGCGCGTGGCGGTGGCCGGAGGTTGGGTCACGGCGGAGCCGCTCCCCGCGGACGATGGTCACCTGGTCGAGCTGACGACCGCGGGCGGCACCGCGCTTCGCCTGCTCGTCGTGCCACCGGGCTTCAGCGCCGGCCAGGGTGCCGAGGCCCTTCTTGCCGCCGCGACCGCAGGCAACGCCCACGCCGCGACGGACCTTCTCGCCGTCGTCGCCGAGACCGCCGACGTCGACCCTGCCGATCGCTGGGAGGACGTCGGCGGGGCGTGGTGGGGAGACGACGCGACCGCTCCGTCGTTCCGGCCGGCACCGGGGGTGGGCGAATGATGAGGTTCCTGGTCGAGTCCGTGCCTCCGGGGCGCCCGGCGTGGTGGCTCATCGACGACGACGGGCTCGTGCTCGCCTGGTCCGGCAGGACCTTCGACACCCTGGCCGTCGCCGACCACGCCGCGCACCGGTTCCGCGTCGAGCACGCGGGTCGGGAGTACCGCATGCAGCCACGGCCCGGCGGCTCCTGGCGGTGGACCGCCTGGAACCGGGCCGGCGAGCGGATCGCCGTGTCCGGAGACTGGTTCAAGAGCCGTGCGGGCGCTGAGCACGCGGCGCGCGAGTGTGGCGACGTCGTCGGGGCGGCGATCGGTCCCTGACGGCCGTCGTCGAGGCCGTCCCGGACCGTCCCGGACCGGGCCGGGCCGGGCCGGGGATCAGGACGGGGGAGGCTGCCAGGCCACCCGGTGGGCCGCGCCGACGGCCGCGAGCTGCGACGACATCTCGAGCTTCGCGAGGATCGACTTGACCTGACTGCGCACGGTCGCCTCGACCACCACGCGGGCCCGGGCGATGTCCCGGACCTGGTCGCCGCGCATCAACGCGCCCAGGACCTCCTTCTCGCCCGGGGTCAGACGATCCAGCCGCCCGCGGATCGACCGCGTCTCCTCCCGATCCGCGAGTGCGGCGACGACCAGCGTCGCCCGCTGCTCGGCCGCCATCAGGGGCAGCCCGTCACGAACCCGTCGCGCCGTCGTGATCAGCTGGGCCAGGGAGCAGGTCTTGTGCAGCACGTCCTGGGCTCCCTGCCGCACGGCCTCGCCCCACAGGAAGCGGTCCCGGGACTCGGTGAGCAGCACCACGGCTGCTCCCGAGGCCGTCAACGGTGCGATCAGGCGGAGGCCGTTGCCGGCCCGCCCGAGAGTCTGCTCGAGCAGCACGAGCCGCCCGGCGCTCCGCAACCCGGCGGCGAGCACGCTCGCCGGGGAGGCGTCGCGGTCACGGAGTTCCACCGAGCTGACGATGAACCCGTCGCGCTCCAGGGTCAGCGCGAGCGAGTCGGCGAAGAGCGTGTGGTGGTCGATGATCGTGATGCGCATCGGACGCCGACGGACGATGGACGGAACCGGCACGATGGACGACATGAGACCCCCAGGGCGAGCTGCGTAGGTGACTCGCAGGGTCCGGGCGGGTCTTGCGCCCTGTCTACCAGCCGGTGTTGCCGCGCGCCAGAGTCAATGGGTGGGACGAACGACGGCGTGCCCGTGGCTGCGCGCTGGGTCCTGGTCTCAGGAACGGGGGAGCTGATCGCCCGTGAGCGAGCGGTCGACCACCTGGCGCGCGACGTCCTTCACTGGGAGGTTGTTGCGACGGCTGTATCCCCGCATCATCTGGAAGGCCACGTCGACGTCGACGTCGGCGCTCGCCATCAAGACGCCCTTGGCCTGCTCGATCAGTACCCGGTTCGCGAGTGCGGTCTGGAGCTGTTCGGCGATCAGCCCGGACTGGCGGACTGCGCGCTCCTGGAGGAGGCCGATGGTGGCGATGTCGGCGAGGGCCTGGCCGAGCGCCAGGTCGTCGTCGCTCAGTCGGGAGTCGGCGGTGCAGAACAGGTTCATGGCGCCGACGACGGACTCCCGCAGGCGCAGGGGGATGGCGTGCGCGGACTGGAAGCCGACCTCCGCGAGCGCGGTGCTGAACCGCGGCCACCGGGAGCGTGCCCGCTGGCTCCCCACGTTGACGATCGCCCGCCCGGTCTCGAGGCAGTCGAGGCAGGGGCCTTCGTCGTTCTGGAGTTCGAGGAGCTCGAGGAGCTCCGCCTGGTCGCTCGTCGACGCCACGACGTGCAGGACCCCGCGCGTGTCGATCAGGATCACCCCCGCGGCATCGGCGTCCAGGAGCTCGACGCTCCGCTCGGTGAGCGTCGAGAGGAAGTCCAGGGCGTCGAACTCGTCGACCAGGGTGTCAGCGAGCTCGACGAACACCCGGGTGAGTCGTTGTTCGCTCGTCATCGCGATCGCACCTCGCTGGTCGGGACCGGCGCGGGACGCCGGTGCTTGTACTCAATCATCCTCGTTCTCCTCGGGATGGATGTGCACCCGACCCGCCAGGACCTCGCGGGCGACGTGCACCAGGGACTGCTCGGTAGCGAAGGCGTGGGCGCGCATGAGGAGCAGGGCGTCGGCGATGGCGACCGAGGCCGTCACGGAGAGGAAGCCGGTGGCCTGGTGGACCACCGCCCGGTACGCCACCGGCTCCCCGAGCTCGGGGGGCAGCGTGCCCCGCGGCCACACCTGTTCCTGCAGGCGGAGCAGGACGACCACCGCGGCAGCGCCGTATGCCCGAGCCGCCGTTGTCCGGTCCGGGTCCAGCCGCCCCGGGGTCGAGCGGTAGAGGCACAGACTGCCGAGCCTGACCCCGCCCACCTGGAGGGGCAGGGCGGTCACAGCTCGGATCCCTGCCGCCAGCGCTGAGGACGAGAACGCGGACCACCGCGCCCGGACGGCGCTGTCGAGGTCGTCGTGGTCGACGGTCCGGTTGGTGCGCGCCGCGTCCAGGCTCGGTCCCTCGCCGAGGTCGAACTGCAGCTCCTCGAGCCACGACGCCAGCGGTCCCGAGGTGCCGACCACCGCCTGGGACCCGTCGTCGTTCATGAGCGTGATGCCGGCGCCGGCCAGGTCCAGGGACCGGGCGCAGTCCACGCACAGCAGGTCGGGGAGCGATCGGCCGGTGCCGTCGGCGGCGCCGATCGCGGCGAGGATCTGCGTCGTCGTCCTCACGCTTCCGCCCCTCGGGCCGCAGGAGTAGTCTCGAATGCAAAGCCACCTCGGACCCCGGCGGCGCCACCTGCGAGCAGCCGGGAGTGTCATGTCGACCACCGATTCGGTGCACCCACCGCCGCGCAGTGACTACGGCGAGCTGGTGCGTGAGATCAGGCGTAGAGGCCTTCTCCACCCTAGACCCGACTACTACCTGAGGCTCGGTGCCCTCGACGTGGGGTGCCTGGCCGCGCTCGTCCTCGCCCTCGTGGCGCTGCGGGACTCGTGGTGGGCCGTCGCGCTGGCCCCCGCCTTCGCGGTCGTGTCGACCCAGATCGCGTTCCTCTCGCACGACGCCGCCCACCGCCAGGTCGTCCGGGGCCGCCGTGCCACGATGGTCGCCTGCCTGGTGCTCGGCAACATGCTCAACGGCCTGAGCTACGGGTGGTGGGTCGCCAAGCACGACGCGCACCACGCCCACCCCAACGACCCGGCGACGGATCCGGACGTCGCGCCCGGCGCGTTCGTGTTCGACCCGGCGCAGGCCGGCGATCGCGCTGGTGCCGCGGCGTGGATGACCCGGCACCAGGCGGTCTTGTTCTTCCCCCTGCTCACGCTCGAGGCGTTCAACCTGCGCGTGGAGGGGGCGCGCGCGCTGCTGCGGACCGGGTTCCGGAACCGGTCGGTCGAGGCGGTTCTCCTGGTCGGTCACGTCGCGCTCTACCTCGGCCTGGTGATCAGCACGCTCACCTGGGTGCAGGGCCTCGTGTTCGTGGTCGTCCACCAGGCCCTGTTCGGTGTCTACCTCGGGTGCTCCTTCGCCCCGTCGCACAAGGGCATGCCCGTGCCCACCGCGGTGCAGAGCGCGGACCCCCTGCTCCGCCAGGTGGTGTGCTCCCGCAACATCCGGGGCGGGCCCTTCCTCGACCTCGCCCTCGGCGGCCTCAACCTGCAGATTGAGCACCACCTGTTCCCGAGCATGCCGCGGCCCAACCTCAGGTTGGCGCAGCCGATCGTGCGCCGGCACTGCCAGGAGCGCGACATCCCGTACGCCGAGGCCACGCTGGTGGCGTCGTATGGATCCGGGCTCCGGCACCTGCGCCAGGTCGGGACGGCGCTGCGGCTGCGCACCGGCACGGCGGGTGGGTCGAGACCGGGGTGCGACCGATGAGATCGATCCGTCCCTTGGGGGCCGAGGTAGCGTTGAGGTCAATCAGGCTGCGAGGACTGGCCCACCCGGCCGACAGGGCAGCACAGAGGGAGACGTCATGACGACGTCATCTGAACAGTCATCCGCACGATCGACCGACCGGGTCCCCCTGCGGATCCGGCTCGACAACGGATTCCCGTCACGACCGCTCGACGGCGCCTGGTGGCCGCAGTCGCGCGACCTGCAGGTCGAGTGCGCCGATCTCATCGACCACTTCCCCGGCCTCGTCGGCCGCCCCGCGCGACTGCTGTTCTCGCGGCCGGACTGGGACGCGGCGGCGGGAGGTCCGTCGGCGCGCACGATCAGGGCGGCACGGGGACCCGTGAAGGTGGGTTCCTTCCCGAACGACGACACGCACCTCATGATCGTCGTCATGTCCTCGCGTGAGCGCCTGCGGTTGCTGGTGATCCCCAGCAGCATGGAGCCCGACATCGCGCGGACCCTGATGGCCGAGGCTGCGGACGAGCGGAACACCAGGTCGGCAGCCGCCCTGCTCGCGACGGCACGCCTCCATTCCGGCGGCGTCTCGCCCTTCGCCACCAGCGTCTGGGAGGACGAGGGCGGAGCCGAAGGACGGAGCACGGCGTCGGCCTAGCGTCGGGGTGGAGGATCCCGTCGGTGGGCGCGACGATGTGTAACGTCGCCGACCGAACACGTGACAGTGCGTCACTGGCGGTCGGGAGTGCGGTCCGCGAGGGTGGCGGGGTGACTGCCACCATTTCGGGGACCGTCTTCTCACGTACGCCCACCGACCGGGCCGCCGTCGACCATGCCCTCGTCGGCGTCCGCGACGCCTGCTTCTGGATCGACGACCTCGGCGAGGTACCCGTCCGCCCGCCCCTGCGCAGGGCGATCGAGACCGACCTGCTGGTCGTGGGCGGCGGCTACACGGGCCTGTGGACAGCCGTTCGGGCCCAGCAGCGCGAGCCCGGCCGCCGGGTCGTGCTGATCGAGGCCGAGCGGATCGGCTGGGCGGCATCGGGTCGCAACGGCGGGTTCTGCGCGGCGAGCATCACCCACGGCGAGGAGAACGGCCGGTCCCGCTGGCCCGGGCAGTACGACGAGCTGGAGCGGCTCGGGATCGCCAACCTGGACGCCATCGAGGCGAGCGTCGAGCAGTACGCCATGGACTGCGACTACGAGCGCACCGGCGAGCTGGACGTGGCCATCGAGCCGCACCAGGTCGCCGACCTGCGGGCGAGCGGCGCCGACGTGCTGGAGGCCGACGAGGTCCGCGCGCTGCTCGACAGCCCGACGTACCTCGCCGGCGTCCTCGACCCCGACGTCGCGATGGTCCACCCGGCCAAGCTCGCCCGCGAGCTCGCCCGGGTCGCGGCTGAGCTCGGCGTCGAGATCTTCGAGGGCACCCGCGCCACCGGGATCTCCGGCGCCGGCAAGCGCGGTCCGGTCACGGTGACGACCACCGCCGGCACCATCAGCGCCCGACGCGTCGCGTTGGCCACCAACGTCTTCCCGAGCCTGCTCGCGCGCTACCGCATGCACACCGTCCCGGTCTACGACTACGCCCTCATGACCGAGCCGCTGAACGCCGACCAGCTCGCGTCGATCGGCTGGGAGGGCCGCCAGGGGGTGGGCGACCTGGCCAACCAGTTCCACTACTACCGGATCAGCCGGGACAACCGGATCCTGTGGGGCGGGTACGACGCGATCTACCACTACGGCCGCAAGGTCTCGCCGGCCTACGAGCACCGTCCGACGACCTACCGTCGCCTGGCGGAGCACTTCCTCACCACCTTCCCGCAGCTGGAGGGCCTGCGGTTCAGCCACCAGTGGGCCGGCGCGATCGACACCTCGACCCGGTTCTGCGCCTTCCACGGACGGGCCATGAACGGCCGCGTCGCCCACACCGCCGGCTTCACCGGCCTCGGGGTGGGGGCGTCCCGGTTCGCGGCCGAGGTGATGCTCGACCGCCTCGCCGGCCTCGACACCGAACGCACCCGCCTCGACATGGTGCGCCGGATGCCGGTGCCCTTCCCGCCGGAGCCGATCGCCTCGATCGGCATCCAGGCCACCCGTCGGGCGCTGGACCGGGCCGACCACCGCGGCGGCCGCCGAAACGCCTGGCTGCGCACCCTCGACAAGCTCGGGCTGGGGTTCGACTCGTGAGCGCCGCTGACCACGCGAGCTCGCGGATCGTCGACGCGACGGCGCTCGAGGTCCCGCACGAACCGGCCGACGACATCGTCGCGGGTACGCCGACGACGGGCCTTGTCGAGCTCGGCACCTTCCGTGACGTGGCGCTCGGCATCTGGGAGATCACGCCCGGCGTGGTCCGCGACGTCGAGGCCGACGAGGTGTTCGTCGTCCTCGAGGGCGAGGGCGCGGTGCGTTTCGAGGACGGCAGCGAGATCGAGCTCGCACCGGGCGCGATCGTCCGGCTGCACGAGGGCGAGCGCACCGAGTGGACCATCCGCACCCGGCTGCGCAAGGTCTACCTGGCGTAGGTGCCTGCGGTTTGTCCCGGCGAGCCTCCGGGTAGGTCACGCCAGGTTCGCGCCGCGTCCATCGGGGGCCACGCGACGTCGGAAGGAGTGGCCTCATGGGTGACGAGGACTACAGCAAGGACGAGCTGCGTCAGATCGACACCAACATCGAGCGCATCTTCTACGCGGCTCGGCACGCGGTCCCGGAGGCGGCCGGCAAGCTCTCGGGCGCTGCGAACCACCTGTCGGAGGCGCTGGCCACGCTCAACGTCCAGGCGGCGAAGACCGGAGATCCCGCCATCCTGCGCACCCTGCTTCAGCTGGGAGAGGCGATCTTCGCCGAGCTGCGGGTGGGCGTGCAGTCGGCCAACGACTTCGCTGCATCGCTCGAGCTGACCGGACAGGACTACAAGGTCACCGACCAGGGCTCCTACGACGCCATGGCACCGTTCGTCAAGGAGATGGACCAAGGTGCCCAGGCCTACGTCCCCCCGCAGCTCGATGACCGGCTCGGCGCGCCCGGCGCCACCGACCACGTCCCCTTCGTCGGCCCCGTCGCGCCGGGCCAGGGCGGACCCGACGTCGACGTCCAGGTCCCATCCACGGGAGGCCCGGACGGTGCTCCGTCGAGCGATGCCGACAACCGCCGGCAGAACGAGCTGGACAGCGAGTCCACGCACAACCAGCAAGAGCGGACCTGGTGAGGACCCATGACCTTCGACAAAGCCACCTTCGAGGCCACCCTCGACGAGATCGAGACGCTGCTCGGCTACGTCCGCGGCAACGAGAACGTCTGGGACGTCTTCCAGCAGATGCTCGAGATCCAGCGCGGCATCATGGGAACCGACGGCTACGCCGGGTTCGAGACGATCTACGTCGACCGTGAGTACCCGGCCGTGCCGTGTCCGGACAAGGGCTACGCCCTCCAGCCGAGCGGGCTGTGGCAGATCGACCTGCCGATCCCGGTGGGAAGCACGGACTTCGCGGCGTACAAGAACGAGTACATCTCGCACCTGAAGACGCAGCTCGACTGGGCCTACGAGGAGGGGCAGGCCTGGGCGAGCGGCATCGCGGGCTACTGCAAGAGCGTGTGCGACCGGATCACCAGCCCGGTCGTCGGCGAGTACGCCGCCGCGATCCGCGAGATCGGCACCCACGTCATCCAGGAGCTCACCACCGGCCCCGACAGTGACACGCGCGCATTCGGAGGGGACTGGGGAAAGGTGGGCGTCATCGTCAGGGACTGGCAGAGCAACGCCGGCAACAACGCCGAGGAGTTCTACAACGAGTTCTCCGACGTCGTCATGATCCTGGCGAACTTCACCGGGTGGATGAACTACGGCTTCTGCTCGGTCGCGACCCTGATCCAGGGCACCCAGCAGTCGCTGGCCGACTTCGTGCACGGCCTGAAGCAGGCCCTGGTGGATCAGCTGCACGAATGGCGCGACCTCCACCGCCCGCCGTTCTCCGAGCCCGAGCTGCCGCCCGAGTGGGTCGGCGACATCACCCGGCTCGGCGGCGACGTGCTGGCGATCGTCGAGGGCAAGGTCCCTGTCGTGGGCAACATCGTCGAGAAGGTCGACTCGGCCATCACCGACTTCGAGCAGTACAAGGCCGTCGGTGAGGACCTGATGGCGCTGTTCGACATCTCGGTCAAGCCCAAGAAGCAGGACAAGACGGTCTTCCTCGCCACGGCCGACCAGATCTACACGACGCTCACCGAGGTGCTCTACACCGATCATTACCAGGCGTTCATGGACGCGCTGGACAACATGCAGTCGGGTACGGTGCCGGAGGGCCTCCCGACGCCGGACGCCGCCAAGGATGGCGGCGGCACCTTCGGGGGGAAGTCGATCTGGGACGAGTGGAGCTCGGACAGCTGGGCCGGCTTCCCGGCGGTCTCGTCCGACCAGCCGCTCTCCTGAGGAGTCCCCGCCGATGCACACCCCGCTCCGTCTGGCGGCCGCGGTCGTCGCGCTCGTCCTGCCGGGTGGGTTGGTCGCCTGCTCGCCCGACGACAGGCCTGTCGACCCCGACCCGTCGGCATCGACCCCGCTCGACGTACGCAACCCCGACCCGGCCACCGAGTACGACGGTTGGTCGGCCGTCGACGTGTGCCGGCTGCTCCAGGGGGCGGGCTCCCGGACCGGCTTGGACATGGTCGACCCCCAGGCCGATCCTGATGCGGTCACCGGCCCCGGTTGCGTCGCCGACACGGCCGGGATCGGAACGGTGAGGGCATCGGTGCTCGTGCCGTTCCGGGCCGACGCGTTGCGGGGCGCGGGCTACGAGCGGGTCACGTTCGACGGTGCGGCCGGCTGGCAGAGGGCACCTGGCGGGGGCGGCTGCGAGGTCCTGCTGCCGACGAGCACGTCGCGGGGCGTGGTCCTCGAGCTCGATGACAGCGACGCCTGCGGGACGCTCGACCAGCTGGCCGGCGGCGTCGTGGCGCTGATCGGGGAGGACCCCCGTGCGGTCGACCGCACGACCGGACCTCCGCCCGCCTGCCAGCTGCTCGTCCCGGTCGCCGCGCCACAGTACGCCGACGCGACGGCGACCTACTGCGCGATCGACGGCGGGCCGTCCCTCGTCCTGACGGCGGACCCGTCACGGCCCTCCGGCGACGAGCTCGTCCGGCGGGCGGAGCGGACGATCGCGGGGCGGTCCGTGTCGCTGCGGGAGATGCGACCCACGACGCGCACCTACGCGAAGGGCAGGCGCGAGTGCGTGGGTGTGTGGGAGGTGCCGGGACCGGGCCGGCCGTCGTACGCCAAGCTCTCCGGGGCGAGCTGCCGCGACGTCGCGGCGATGGCGCGCACGATCGTCCCGGCCAGTCTGCTCACCGGCCGGCCGCCGTCGACGACCGCGCCGTTCTACCGCGACGACGAGGCCGTCCCGGGGGAGTAGCGGTCAGGCCGGTACCCCCAGCGCCTCCCGTACGACGCCCGCGAGCTCGTCGCGCGCCCCGCCGGTGAGGCTCTCTTCGTCGACTCCGCCGCCTACCGGTGGCGGGCGTGGGACGAGGTCGCAGTCAGCGGCTACTGGACCGGCCGGTACGACGAGGGCCTGGTCGCCGCACGTCGTGCGCTCGCGGCCCACCCCCGACGACTCCCGGTTGCGGGCGAACGTCGACTGGTGCGAGCGGGGACTGGCTGCGCAGCGTGAACCCGTGGACGGGTGACGGCGGTCACGAGCGGGGCGGGTAGCCTCCGATCGTGCCCCAGATCGTCGTCCTCACCGGTGCCGGCATCTCCGCCGAGAGCGGGGTGCCGACCTTCCGCGACGCCGACGGGCTGTGGGAGGGCCATCGGGTCGAGGACGTCGCCACGCCGGAGGGCTTCGATCGCGACCGGGCGCTGGTGCAGCGCTTCTACGACGAGCGCCGCGCCTCGCTCGCGGACGTCGAGCCCAATGCCGCGCACCGGGCCCTCGCCGAGCTCGAGGGGACGCTCGGGACCGGCCTGCTGGTCGTCACCCAGAACATCGACGACCTCCACGAGCGCGCGGGCTCGCGCAACGTCATCCACATGCACGGCGAGCTGCTCAAGGCGCTGTGCCGCTCCTGCGGCGTCGCGTCCCCGTGGTCCGGCACCCTCGTCGACGAGCCGGCCTGCCCGGACTGCGGCGTGCGCGAGCTGCGCCCGGACGTCGTCTGGTTCGGCGAGGTGCCCTACGAGATGGACCGGATCGCCGACGCTCTCGCCGAGGCCAGCATCTTCGTCTCGATCGGTACGTCGGGCGCGGTCTACCCGGCCGCCGGCTTCGTCCAGCACGCCCGTCGCCACGGTGCCCGCACGCTCGAGCTCAACCTCGAGCCCAGCGAGGGCAGCCACTTCTTCCACGAGTCCCGGCAGGGCCGGGCCGGAGACCTGGTGCCGCGGTGGGCGCGCGAGGTGCTCTGGAGCTGACCGGGTCGGGGCCGGGAGTCAGGGCCGGGAGTCAGGGGCGGGAGTCAGGGGCGGGAGTCAGGGGCGGGCCAGCTCCTCGTCGAGGATGGTCGTGATCCGCTCCCGCTCGTCGTGCAGCCCCAGCGGCTCGAGCCAGTCCAGCAGCGTGGCCCGGAACAGCTGGCCGGACTCGATCACCCGCGGGTCGCAGTGGCCGGTGGACTCGAGGGTGACCACCCCGTACAGCGCCGACCAGGCGCGCATGTAGACCCAGAGCAGGCCTCGGTCCTCGGTGGGGATGTGGTCGGACTTCGCCGGGATCAGCGGGTCGAGCACCGCCTCGCGGATCACCGGGTCAAGCTCGTCGAGCGCGGGGTACGGGAACCGGTAGATCTCCCAGATCTGCCAGAGCAGGTCGGTGAAGTAGTGGCCCGACGTCGACAGGGTCACCAGGTCGCGGCGCTCGGTGTCGGCGGCGACCGGGTTCGCGAAGACCAGGGCGAACCGCCGCGGCTTCGTCAGGGCCCACTGCCGGAAGCGGGTGCACGCCACGGCCAGCCGGGCCGCCGGATCGTCCTGCGGGAATCGGGCCGCGGCCTCGGCCCACTCGGCGGTCGCGGCCTTGTCGAGCTCGAAGGCGACCAGGTCGACGAGCTGCTGGTAGCTCGCGACATAGCGGTACAGCGCCGGCGCCGTCAGCCCCATCCCTGCCGCGACCGCGCGCAGGGACAGGTCCGCGCCCTCGTCGAGCAGGCGGGCCGAGACGGCGACGATCTCGTCGTACGTCGCCTCGCGCTGGCGTTCCCGACGGGTGGCGGGGGCACGGAGGTGCGGCACAGGACTCCTCGAGATGGCCCCGAGTCACCGGGGGCGAACGCTTGACGACCAAAGTTTACACTGTTTACAGTTAACGCCGTTCACGAAACTGACGGAGGTTCACTCGGCCTCCGGGAGGAGTCGTCATGATCGAGCGATGGGGCGCCCTGGTCGTGCGCCGGGCCGTGGCCGTGCTGCTGGTCGGGCTCGCGGTGACCGCGCTGGCAGCGGTCCTCGGCGTCGGCCTGGAGGACGACCTCTCGGCCGGCGGCTTCGACGACCCCGGCACCGAGTCGGCCCGCGAGCTCGCGCTCGAGCGCGAGACCTTCGGCAACCGGTCGATCGACGCCGTCGTGATCTTCTCCAGCGACGACGCCGAGGCGACCGACCCGGCGTTCCGGGCCGAGGTCGAGCGCACGGTCGCGGCGATCCCCGAGGACAGCGTCGTCTCGGTGCTGACCTGGTACGACGTCCAGGACCCCGCGATGGTGAGCAAGGACCGCCACGCGACGGCGGTCTACGTGTCGCTCGCCGGCGAGAGCCAGAACGACTTCATCGACGCGTTCGACCAGATGCGACCGGCCGTCGAGCACAGTGGGCTCCGGACCGACCTCGCCGGCCCGTACGCGGTCTACACCGATGTCAACGAGGAGACGAAGTCCGACCTGCTGCGCGCCGAGCTGGTGTCGATGCCGGTCGTCCTGATCCTGTCGCTCATCATCTTCCGCAGCGTCGTGGCGGCGCTGATGCCTCTCCTCGTCGGGCTGGTGGCCGTGCTCGGCGCCCGCGCCACGATCGCCGGGCTCAACCACCTGGTCGACGTGTCGATCTTCGCGCCCAACATCATCACGCTGCTCGGGCTCGGCCTCGCCATCGACTACGCCCTGTTCGTCGTCTCCCGGTTCCGCGAGGAGATCGCGCGCGAGCCGGCCGACACCCGGGGCGCCGTCGTCCGAACCATGGCCACGGCCGGCCGCACGGTGGCGTTCTCGGCGCTGACCGTCGCGGCGGCGATGAGCTCGCTCCTGGTGTTCCCCCAGACCTTCCTCAAGTCCATCGGGTACGGCGGCATCGCGGCCGTGCTCGTCGCGATGGTCGCCGCGCTGACGGTCCTGCCGGCGGTGCTGGCCCTGCTCGGTACCCGCATCGACGCGCTCCGGATCCCGTTCCTGCAGCGGGCGACCCCGGTCGAGACCGGCCACGGCGCCTGGGCCCGGCTCGCGCGCGCCGTGATGCGACGCCCGGTCGTGGTCGCCGCGGGCGTGGTCCTGGTGCTGCTGGCGGTCGCCTCGCCCTTCCTCGGCGTGAAGTGGGGCAGTGTCGACTACCGGGTGCTGCCCGCCGACACTCCGTCCCACCAGGCGTCCCAGCGGCTCAACGACGAGTTCGGCCCGGAGCGTTCGACCGCCAACGTCCTGCTCCGGGGCGCCGACGAGGAGGGCGTGGCGGCGTACACGGCCGCCCTGGGTGAGGTCCCCGGCGTGGTCGACGTCCGCCCAGTGGCGACCGAGGGTGACACGACCCTGCTCCGCGCCGCGTGGCAGGGCAACAGCCAGAGCGACCACTCGCAGCAGGTGGTCCGCGACCTGCGCGCCGTCGACGCGCCCGACGGCGCCGACGCGCTCGTCGGCGGCCTGACCGCCGACACCGTGGACCTGGCCGGCTCGGTCGGCGACCACCTCCCGCTGATGGGCCTGATCGTCGTCAGCGTGATGCTGGTGCTGCTCTTCCTCGCCTTCGGTTCGGTGGTGCTGCCCCTCAAGGCGGTGCTGATGAACGCGTTCTCGATCACCGCCTCCTTCGGGGTCGTCACGTGGATCTTCAGCGACGGCCACCTCGCCGACCTGCTCGGCTTCACGCCGCAGGGCTTCTTGGACCTCACCAACCCGATCGTGATGCTGGCCGTGCTGTTCGGCCTGTCGATGGACTACGAGGTCTTCTTGCTGTCACGGGTCCGCGAGCAGTGGGACCTCACCGGCGACAACGACCTCGCGGTGCAGACCGGGGTGCAGAAGACCGGCCGGATCATCACGAGCGCCGCCCTCCTGCTGGCGGTCGTGATCGGCGCCTTCAGCCTCAGCGGCGTGGTGTTCATGAAGATGCTCGGCCTCGGGATGCTGGTCGCGATCCTGGTGGACGCGACCGTGGTCCGCGCCCTGCTCGTCCCGGCGACCATGAAGCTCCTCGGGCGCTGGAACTGGTGGGCTCCCGCACCGCTCGCCCGGTGGTGGGAGCGGCACGGCTTCCGCGAGGGCGGCGAGGTGTCGGACCAGCCGCACGGCCGGGGCGTGGCGCGCTCCGAAATGGTGGAAGGTTCGTAATATCGCGCTTGTCATCTCCGTCCTTGCGGTGAGACGACACGGTCTCCGAGGTCCGTGAGGAGGGTTTCGCCGATGGTGGGTCAGGTGGCGTGGTCGCGAGGACGGCGGTCGGCACTGGGTGTGGTGTGCGCGTTGTCGGGGCTGGCGCTGGTCGCGACCGGTGGACCGGTGGCGGTGGCACAGGCCGCTCCCGCGGCGGTCGCCGTCCAGGCGGTCGAGCCCGTCGTCACGCTGTCGGCCGCTGCGGCGCGGGTCTGGGAGGACCGGGTGGTCCGGCTCGTCGGTGTCGTCACCGACCAAGGCGTGCCGGCCGGCGGGGTGGCGGTCGGACTGTGGTGGTCCCCGGCCGGCGCCGGCTCGTGGGCGCCCCTGGCCCAGGGCGTCGTCACCGATGCCGCCGGTGCGTACGCCGCCGACGTCAGCTGGCCCGATCCGGTCGGCGCGGTGGAGGTCGTCGCCCGCGCCGAGACCAACGGCGTGGAGGGCCACTCGCTCCCCGTGCCGCTCGTGGTCGACGATCGCCAGGTGGGGCTCGACGCGATGCCCTCGACCCGGGTCGTGGTCGATCGGGCGATCGCCTCGGGGGCTGTCGTACCGGCGGAGGCCGGTGTTGCGGTGAGCGTCGTCTACGAGCTGCCGGGGCGGGCGGCGGCCACGGCCGTCGCGCAGACGGACGCCTCCGGGCGGTTCACGGTGGAGCTGCCTGCCAGCGCGAGCACCGGGCGTCTCGGCATCCAGGCCATGACAGGTGGTCCGGGTGCCGACCTGGAGGCGTCGGCCGGCATGTCGTCGACGGTCCGCGCGGAGTTCGTCAGCACGACCCGCCCCGTCACGCGGCGCATGGTCCGCCACAGCTATCGCGCCGGCTGTCCGGTGGGCCCGCGGTCCCTGGTGGCGGTGAGGATGATCTACCGCACCTACCGGGACACCTACCGCTGGGGCGAGATGATCATGGCCAGGGGCGCCCAGGACGACATCCTCTCGGCGTTCGAGACGGCCTTCGACAGTGGCTTCCGGATCCGCCGGATGGTCCCGGTCGAGAAGTACAAGGGCTCTGATCCGGCTGCCATGCGGGCGAACAACACGAGCGCCTTCAACTGCCGTCACGTCACCGGTGACCCGTTCTCGCTCTCCCCGCACGCCTACGGCTCGGCGGTGGACATCAACACCGTCCAGAACCCCTACCAGGACGCCCGGGGGCGCTGGTGGCCGAGCGCCAACAAGTGGCTCGACCGGGGCCGGTCGCATCCGGGGATGATCAAGTCCGCCAGTCCTGTCCGGCTCGAGTTCGCGCGCCGCGGCTTCCAGTGGGGCGGCCTGTGGGCCCACAAGGACTGGCAGCACTTTGACCCCCGGTAGCCCACGCCGCACCGCTGCCGCCCTCGCGGTGCTGGCGATCGTGGCCCTCGCGCTCGGCGCCGGAGTCCTCGGCCTCGGCGCCCTGCGGGCGGCGAACACGGCGGGGGAGCGGTCGTCCGCACCGAGCTCGTCTCCCGCCGCGCCCGAGCCGGCGCCCTCGACCGGGACGCCCTCGACGGGGGCGCCCGTGGCGCTGCCGAGCCGGCCGGCGGCGTCGACGGCAGCGCCGTCGACCTCGGGGGAGCTCGGGGCCGACGACCTGCCGGCGCAGCTGCCCGGCGGCTATCAGCCCACCGCGGTGGCGGGCGGCGCCGAGGCGGGGTTCGTCGGCAACGGAACCCATGTCCGGGCCAAGGACCTCGCGACGGTGCTCGACCCGTTGCGCGTGCTGCGCGGCGCCGATGTGTTTCCCCGCGACCTGGTGGTCACCGAGGCCGTCCAGGGCACCTATCGCCAACCGCAGACCGGACAGGTCGCCAACGTGCTGTTGCTGACCCTGGACAGCCCGGACCAGGCGGCCCGCGTCGCGCGGGACAGTGCGGGCTGTGCGACGGACGCGGGTCGCCTCGAGGTCGAGCGGGACGGACGGCGGGTGCGGCTGACGGCCTTCGGGTGAGCGCCCCGGCGCCGACCTGGACCGCCGGCGACCCTCAGGCGTTCTCCTTCTTGAACACCGACGTGCCCCACCACACCGCGAGTCCGAACAGGGCGACCGTCCAACCGACGCCCCACAGCATCGAGGCGTCGAAGTCGCCGAAGAAGGCCGCGCGGACGGCGTCGACGACGTGGCGGATCGGCATGAAGTCGCTGAGTCGTTCCAGCCAGCCGGCGCCGAAGCTCATCGGCAGCAGGATCCCGCTGAGCAGCAGCACGGGCATCATCACGACGTTGATGATCGGCGCCATCACGTCCTCGCTCTTGGTGGTGAGCGCGAGGGCGTTGGAGGCGGCGGCACAGGCCCCGCCGAGCATGAGGGTGAGGACGACGCCGACCACGATGCCGCCGAACGAGGCGTCCATGCCCATGACCAGGCCGAGGGCGACGAGGATGACGGCCTGCACGAACAGCTGGAGCAGGTCGCGGTAGAGCCGGCCGAACAGCAGCGCCGAGCGGTGGGCGGGCGTGACCCGCTCGGCCTCGATGACACCCTCGCGCCACTCGCCGATGAGGGAGAAGCCGGCGAAGAAGGCGCCGAAGATGCCGAGCTGGACGAGCATGCCGGGCACGAACCAGGTGTACTTGTTGCCGCCGAGCTGGGCGATCACCGGCTCGAGCAGTGGCCCGAAGAGCAGCAGGTAGAGAACCGGCTGCAGCATGCCGATGATCACCCACGCCGGGTTGCGCAGGTTCATCCGCAGCTGGCGGTTGAAGACGATCCAGGACTCGCGGAAGAACGTGGTCACGCGCGGGCTCCTTCGGTCGGTACGTCGGCGGCGGGGGCGTTTGGACTCGGGGTCGCCTCGGCGGCGGCCTCGGCGTCGCGCAGCGAGCGGCCGGTCAGGGTGAGGAAGACGTCGTCGAGGGTGGGGCGGACCACCTCGATCGACTCGAGGCCGACCCCGGAGTTCTCCAGGTCGCGCAGCAGGCCGGGCACGGCCTTGCCGGCCCGGGCGACCCGGCCCCGGACGTGGTGGCCGTCGACCTCGACGTCGCTGCTGATCGAGCCGAGCTTGTCGCGGGCGATCACGACCTGCTCGTCGGTGGAGACCTCGAGGTCGACCAGGTCGCCGGCGACGGCGGCCTTGAGGTTGTCGGCGGTGTCGCTGGCGACGATCTCGCCGCGGTCGATGATCACGATCCGGTCGGCCAGGGCGTCGGCCTCGTCGAGGTAGTGGGTCGTGAGGAAGACGGTCGCGCCCTGCTTGGCCCTCAGGTCGGCGATGTGCTGCCACAGGTTGATCCGCGCCTGGGGGTCGAGACCGGTCGTCGGCTCGTCGAGGAACACCAGCGACGGCGAGTGGATGAGCGCCATCGCGATGTCGAGGCGCCGCTTCTGCCCGCCCGACATGTTCTTCGGCATCCGCCGCCACAGGCCCTCGAGCTGGAGCTTGTCGAAGAGTTCCTGGCCCTTGGCGACGGCGGCCTTCTTCGACATCCCGTAGAGCATCCCGTGGTCGACGACCTCGTCACCGGCGTAGGCGCCGGAGAAGGTCGAGCCGACCTGCGAGCAGTAGCCGATGCTGCGTCGTACGTCGACCGCCTGGGTGGCGACGTCGAAGCCGGCCACGCTCGCCGTCCCGGCCGTCGGCTTGAGCAGCGTGGTCAGGATCCGCAGCGTGGTGGTCTTGCCGGCGCCGTTGGGCCCGAGGAAGCCGACGACCTCGCCCTCCTCGACGTCGAGGTCGACGCCCCGCACCGCGTGGACCTCCTTCTTCTGCTTGCCCTGTCCGCTGTGGAAGGTCTGCACGAGTCCTCGTGCACGGATCATCGTCGTATCCCCTCGTCGTCAAGGTTGAACACTCGGAGTATTCAATGTTGAACACCGGTTCGTCAAACGGGTTCTCCGAGAACGACAGCACCGGCCACCGACATTCATCGGTGGCGGGGTCGAACCGTGCAGGGTCAGCCGCCGAGAAGCGCCCGGTAGCGCTCGCGGTCGGCGTTCATCTGCCACCCGGGGTCGTCGGCCGGCGGCGCCCAGGTGGACGCGTCGAGCGCGAGCCGGCCGGCCTCCAGGTCCTCGATGGTCTCGCGCAGCCAGGCCAGCTCGGCGACGGCGAGGTCGAGCCACATCGTCATGGTGCGCAGGGCGTGGGGCGGGGCCGCGTCCGGCGCCGGCGGCGCGGCGAGGCGGGCGACGACCTCCTCGAGCGCGCCCCGCCGCCGGACCAGCGAGCGCAGGGCACGGTCCGGCGGGACCAACGGCAGCAGGCCGAACGCCGCGCTGAAGCCCTTGCGGTCGACGACGCTGACCTCCTCGAGGCCGGCGGTGACCAGGCGCTCCAGCTCGGTGCGGCCATCCGGGGTGGACTCGTAGACCGCCACCTCGCGGCCGCCGTCCTCGAGGTCGTGGCGGACCAGGAAGCCCTGCCTGGTCAGCGTGGCGAGGCCGTTGTAGATCGAGCCCGGGTTGAGGTTGGCCCAGTCGTCGACGCTCCACGACAGCAGCTCGCGCCGGATCTGGTAGCCGTTGACCGGCTCGAACAGCGCGACGGCCCCCAGCAGCAGCATCCGGGTGTCGTGGGCGGCCATGGCCGGATTCTAGGAGTCGGGCGCGGCGGCGAGGAGGGCGGCGAGGCCGTCGCGCCCGACGCCGAGCTTGCGGTACGCGCGGGAGAGGTGCACCTCGACGGTCTTGGTGCTGAGGAACAGCCGCTGCGCGATCTCGCGGTTGCGCAGCCCGGAGGCGGCCAGCTCGACCACGCGGCGCTCGGCGGAGGTGAGCGCCGCGACGCCGCTCACCTCGATCCGGCCGGCCCGGCCGCCGGCCAGGGCGAGCTCGGTGGTCGCCCGCTCGGTGAGCACGGCCGCGCCGAGGCGGTGGGCGAGCTCGCGACCGATCCGCAGCTGCTCGCGGCCCTCCGCCCGCTGCCCGGTACGACGGAGCGCGGCTCCCAGCGCGACCCGGGACCGGGCCTCCTGGAGCCGGGCCTGGGAGCCGGTGAGGACCTCGACCGAGCGCTCCAGCAGAGCGATCCCGTCGGTGGCCGCGACCTCCCCGGCGATCCGCAGCGCCTGGCCGAGCATGCTGGGGGCCGCCTTCTGCTCGGCGACGGCCAGCTCGGTGGCCGTGAGCTCGCGCGCCTCGTCGACCCGGCCGAGCGCCCACAGGCTCTCGATGGCGACGGCCCGCCAGCCGCACCAGGTGGGCGAGTCCATGTCGAGCTCGGCCAGTCGATCGGCGCACATCCGCAGCGAGCTGAGGGCGCCCTCGTGGTCGCCGATCGCGGCGCGGACCTGGCCCCGCGCGCGGAGCAGGTGGATGCCGGTCGCGTGGTTGCGGTCGACGGCGACCTCCTCGGGGACCTGCGCGAGCGCTGCCACCGCCTCGGACAGCCGACCCTGCGCGAGCAGCGCCTCCGCCAGGCCCGCGGCGGCCATCAGCCGGACCAGCTGACCACCGGGGACGACCTCCGCGTGGCGCAGCGCCTCGGCGAAGTCGGTGCCGCTGTCGTCGAGACGCCCGGCCCACAGGTGCGCCCAGCCCCGGGTCACGGAGGCGGCGGCGTAGAGGGGGACCGAGCCCTCGCGGGCCGCGAGCTCGAGGCCCTGCGCGCAGAGCTCGGCCGCGGCGTCGTACTCCCCGGAGCAGGCCAGGTGGATGCGGGCGAGCGACCAGGCGAACGGGCTGGCCAGTTGCTCGGGTGTCGCGCCGTCGCCGATCGCGCGGCGGGCCAGCTCGCCGGCCTTCGCGATCGGCGCGAGCGTGGCGTTGGCGACCGAGGCCTGGTGGATCAGGAGCAGCCGCTCGCCGGGGGTGGTGCCGACGAGCTCACCGTGCGCGGCCAGGCGGGCGCGGGCGCTCTCGAAACGACCGGGCACCGAGATCTCTGCGGCGACGAGCGCCGCCTCGACGACCAGTGTCAGGTCGCCGTGCTCGGGCCCGAGGTGGGCCAGGGCGCCCTCGAGGACCGGCACGGAGCGCTCGTAGAACCCGCCGACGTGGTACGCCGTCGCGAGCCCCAGCGCGCAGTGCGCCCGCAGCACGGGATCGGTGACGCCGCGGCCCGCGCGCTCGAGCGTCGTCACCGACGCCGGGTCGCCGGCGTGCAGCTCGGCCGTTCCGAGCTCGACGAGCAGGCCCGGGAGCTCGCTGGCCGGGGGCGGCTCGGCCACCGCCCGGCGGAGCAGGTCGACGGCGGCCTGGGGCGCGCCGTCGGCGATCGCCGCGCGGGCCGCGGTCCGCAGCAGCGCGGCCGCCCACGGGTCCGCGATGCCCTCGGCCTCGAGCAGGTGGCCGGCGGCCGGATGGACGCCGTCGGGCTCGTCCGCGAGGACCCGGGCGGCCCGGCGGTGCAGGTCGTCGCGGGTGGCGGCGCCGGTCGCAGCGGCCACCGCGCTCCGGAGCAGCGCGTGCCGGAAGCCGAGCTGCCGCTCGGTGGCGAGCAGCCCCGCGTCGCGCAGCCGGTCCGCGGCGATGCCGGCCCTCTCCGGTGTCAGGTCGGCGAGGTCGGCGGCGATGCGGAGCGGAGCGGTCTCGAGCACGGCGACGGCGCGGGCGAGCGCCTGCTCCGCCGTACCGAGGGCGGTGAGGCGTTGCACGACGGTGTCGACGACGGTGCGGGGGACGAGCGAGCGCACGTCGGTCGTCCCGATCAGCTCGGCGAGGGCGGTGACCAGGAACGGGTTGCCGCCCGTGACGTCGGCGCAGGCCGCGGCGAGCTCGTCGCTGATCCCGGCGTGGCCCAGGTCGGCCAGGCAGGAGCGGACGCCGGCCGCGCTGAGGGGCTCGAGGTCGAGCCGGGTCGACCCCGCCACTAGCGCCGCCAGGGCGGGGCTGCGGCGCTCCGGCGAGATGTCGCGGGCCGCGACGACCAGCAGCACCGGCAGCTCGTCGGCCCGGCTCAGCAGATGCTGGCAGAACACCAGGGATGCCTCGTCCGCCCAGTGCGCGTCGTCGACGGCGAGCACCAGCGGGCCGTCGGCGGCGAGCCCGTCGAGCAGCCAGTACAGGCTGTTGAGCATCACCGACGCGTCGCCGACCGGCTCGCCGCGGTGCAGCACCAGGTCGACCGCCGCGCTGGCCGCGCCGTGCGCGATCCCGTCGAGACCGTCGAGCGCGACCGGCGCGAGCGAGGTGAGGACGCGGCCTAACAGGTGTCGGACGACGCCGTACGGCGCGTGCGCCTCGAGCTCGCCCGCCGCCGCGCGCAGCACCCGCAGGTCACCGGCCTCGCTCAGCACCGAGTCGAGCAGCGAGGTCTTGCCGACCCCGGCCGGGCCGAGCAGGCAGAGCGCGCCACCGTTCCCGGCGCGCAGCCGATCGAGGGCAGCGCCGGCCTGTGCGCGGCTCGCCTCCCGCTCGACGAGTCGACCGCTGGGCACGGAGGAAGCGTAATGCCGACGAGCCACAGCATTGGGGTCATTCCCTGATGCGAGCGCCCGGCGGGGCGTGACTGGATGGGGCCGTGACCTCTGCCCTGCGCCGCCTCGCCCCCGCCCTGCTCCTGCTGCTCGCGACCACCGCCTGCGGCTCCGACGACGGTGGAGCGAAGGCAGCCGAGCCCGACCCGGCCCCGACCAGTGCCGCGACCAGCGCCCCGACCAGTGACGTGACCGGCGCCCCGACCAGCGCCGGGCTGGCCGACCCGGATGCGCGTCTCGACTTCGCGGTGGTCGAGACCGCGACCGCCGACCTGACCAGCGACAACCCGTCGTGCGCGGTCGTGAAGTGGAGCCCCAACGAGACCGGCGCCCCGAGCCAGGTCGACTTCCGTCAGCTCGACTGCTACGGCGACCAGGACGCCGTCGACATCGGGCTCCCGGCGCTGCTTCAGACCATCATCTGGGTCGAGATGCCATCGGCGGACGAGGCCCGGGCCTACGCCCAGGACAACCTGTACGAGGACAAGCAGGCGCTCGTCGCCGGCCCGACGGCCCTGGTCGTCAACGGCCTGTGGGGCGAGCGGGGCACCGCGCTGTACGCCGAGGTGCAGGCTGCCTGTGGCTGCGGCGAGTTGGTCTCCGCCGCCTCCTGATCGTGTCCGGCGACCAACGCCGCGGCGGGCTTTGTTGTGCTCGGGGACAACGACCGCCGATGTGACCCGCGAGTAGAGTCGCCGGCATGAAGCGTGAGATCTACGACGAGGACCACGAGGCTTTCCGCGCATCCGTCAAGGAGTTCGTGGACCGCTCGGTGCTGCCGCACGCGGAGGAGCACATCAAGGCCAAGGCGCTGCCGCGCGAGTTCTGGCTCGAGGCCGGCAAGCAGGGCCTGCTCGGCCTGTGCATCCCCGAGGAGTACGGCGGCTCCGACGCCGGCGACTACCGGTTCAACGCCGTCCTCCAGGAGGAGCTCGCCAAGGCCGGCGCGGCGTACCCGACCTGCCACGGCATCCACGCCGACATCACCGCGCCGTACATCGTCGAGCTCGGCACCGAGGAGCAGAAGCAGCGTTGGCTCCCGGGCGTCGCGTCCGGCGAGATCCTGCTCGGCATCGGCATGACCGAGCCCTCCGGCGGCTCCGACCTCGCCGCGCTCAAGACCACCGCGGTGCGTGACGGCGACTCGTGGATCATCAACGGCTCCAAGACCTTCATCACCAACGGCTACTCCGGCGACCTGTTCGTCACCGCCGTGCGCACCGACCCGGAGAAGGGGCCCAAGGGCATCACCCTCTTCGGCATCGAGGCCACGATGGAGGGCTTCTCGCGCGGCCGCAAGCTCGACAAGGTCGGCATGGAGGAGTCCGACACCGCCGAGCTGTTCTTCGAGAACCTGCGCGTCACCGACGCCGAGATCATCGGCGAGCTCAACATGGGCTTCATCCACATGATGCAGAAGCTCCCGCAGGAGCGCCTCGGCTGCGCGGTCGCCAACATCGCGCACGCCAAGCAGATCCTCGAGGAGACGGTGCAGTACGCCAAGGAGCGCCAGGCCTTCGGCGCCCCGATCGGCACCTTCCAGCACAACAAGTTCCTGCTCGCCGACCTGGTCACCCGGATCGAGGCCGCCGAGGCCTACATCGACAAGTGCGTCCTCAACCACTCCCAGGGCACGCTCACCGCGATCGACGCCGCCAAGGCCAAGTGGTTCTCCTCGCAGGTGCAGTCCGAGGTGCTCGACCACTGCGTCCAGCTCCACGGCGGCTACGGCTTCATGAACGAGTACCGCGTGGCCCGCGCCTGGCGCGACGCCCGGGTCACCAAGATCTGGGCCGGCTCCAACGAGATCATGAAGGAGCTCATCGGCCGCGACCTCGGCCTCTGAGCCCGAACGTCCGGCTGGCTGCATGGATCCCCGGACATCCGGGGATCCATGCGCTTGTCGGGGGTTGCAACCCCTGACCAGCGCAGGGAACGCCCTCCCGGTGGTGCGCGAGTGACGCCTGGGACGCCTCACTCCTGCGTCGTACGCCGCGCGCCGGGTGCCCCGGGGCCCGGTACCGACCCGGGCGGCGGTGGTCCCAGCTGGCCGGTCCGGATCCAGTCGACTGCGAAGTCGAGGGGGTCGGCGGGGTCGACCATCACCGCCAGCCTCGCCTCGGGCTGGAACCGTCCCAGGTGCATCCCTGCGACGACCTGGTCGCAGGTGACGACGTACGCCTCGGTGCCGTCGGCGCGCTCCACCCGCGCCTGCACCCGCAGCACCGGCGACATCCCCGCGTAGCTGCCGACCTGCTGGGCCGCCATCACCACCGCGATCGCGGGCAGCCCCGACCCGTTGGTCAGCTCGAGGTGGCGCGCCATCCGCAGGCCGAGCTCGGTGTTGTCGGCGGCCTCCCGCATCCGGTTCGGGATGTCCGCGAGCTGCCCGACGTACGACGACGGGCGGCCCTGCTTCTCGAGGTACTCCTTGTTGGCGCGGGTCATCCGCTGCCAGTCGCGGAACAGGCCCACGGCCAGGCTCCGTTCAGTAGCCGAGGAACCGGCGGAACTGCTGCCCGACCGCCTGGGACTGGCCCATCCGCGCGATCCAGCCGTCGAGCGCGGCCTTGGTGTCCGCGGCGGTGAGGCCGCGCTCCTGGGCGAGGGCGATCATCCCGGCCTCGTCGGTCACCCCGCGGGCCTGTGCCTCACGGGAGAGGTCGGCGTAGTCCTGCAGCGAGATGCCGTTGATCGGCTCCCAGATCGGGTCGTCCTCCGCGACGGAGCGGGTGGACGGTCCGCCGAACGCCGCCGGGTCGACGGGACCCGCACCCTCGACGTGCACGTAGCCCGGCTGCTGGCCCGGCTGTTGTCCCGCCTGCTGCTGGGCGGCGGCCGCCTGAGCCTGTTGCCCAGCTTGCTGGGCCGCCTGCTGGGCGGCCCCCATCGCGTCCTTCGCCTTGCTGAAGAGTCCCACGGTGCTGCTCCTGTCCGGCCGCCCGGGCGGCCCTCGATCCCGCTTCCCCCAGCCTTTGCGAGCGTAGGTCGGGATCGGCGTCGCCGACAGGGGCCACGGCGAGTCTTTACCCTGGCGCGAGGTCGGTCGCGCACCGCATCACCCGTCGGGGATGATGGAGGCGTGACCGAGGTGAACCAGGCCGCCGACGCGGCAGACGTCCCGGTGGGACCGCACGACGACGAGCCGCACCAGCAGGGCTTCAACAGCCGACTCAACTGGTTGCGCGCGGGCGTGCTCGGCGCCAACGACGGCATCGTGTCGACCGCGGGCCTCGTGCTCGGCGTCGCGGGTGCGACGACCGACCGCACAGCCATCCTGGTGGCCGGCGTCGCGGGCCTGGCAGCCGGCGCGATGAGCATGGCCGCCGGCGAGTACGTCTCGGTCAGCACCCAGCGCGACTCCGAGGAGGCGCTGCTGGCCAAGGAGCGCCGCGAGCTGCTCGAGACGCCCGAGGAGGAGCTCGCCGAGCTGGCCGGTCTCTACGTCGACAAGGGCCTCGACCCCGACCTCGCGCTGCAGGTCGCCGAGCAGCTGACCGAGCACGACGCCCTCGCCGCGCACGCGGAGGTCGAGCTCGGCATCGACCCGGAGGACCTCACCAGCCCCTGGGGTGCCGCGGTGGCCTCGATGCTGTCGTTCACCCTCGGTGCCCTGCTGCCGCTGCTGACCATCGTGCTCGTCGCCGCCGGCGCGCGGGTTCCGGTCACCGTCGCGGCGGTCGTGGCGGCGCTGAGCCTGACCGGGTGGCTGAGTGCGAGGTTCGGCTTCGGCTCGGCGCGGACCGCCGTCGTGCGCAACGTCGTGGGAAGTCTGCTCGCCATGGCGGTCACCTACGGCATCGGTCAGCTGGTCGGCACCCAGGTCTGATGGTCCGGGTCTTCGCCGCCGTGGCGCCTCCCCCGGAGGCGGTGGCGCACCTCGACGACTTCCTCGAGCCCCGTCGCGCGGCCGGCGACTTCCGCTGGACCCGCCCCGAGCAGCTCCACCTCACCCTCGCCTTCATGGCCGAGGCACCCGACCACCGCGTCGACCTGTACGTCGACCGGTTGGCCGAGTCCCTCGACGGACTCGCCTCGGTCGAGCTGTCCCTGGCGGGTGCCGTGGTGTTCCCCAACGTCGCGCAGGGCCGGGTGCTCGCCACCGGGGTGACCGGCGGTGACGAGGTCCTCGTGGCCGCCTCCACCCGGGCGCGCAATGCCGCTGTCGCCTGCGGGATCGAGGTCGACGGCCAGCGCTTCCGGCCCCACGTCACGCTTGCCCGCACCGGCGGCCGCCCGACCGAGATGACCAGCTGGGTGCGCCTGCTGGAGACCTATGCGGGACCGGCCTGGCCGCTCGAGTCGATCTCGGTCATCGCGTCCCACCTCGGGGAGGGCCCGCGCCGGACGCCGCGCTACGAGCCGCTCGCCGAGATCCTGCTGTAACACGCTGTCCACCCGACCACCCGGCCGTTCTCAGCACGCGTCAGGCGTGTCGTACGGCGTGTCGCGACGTGGACGGCGTGTTACATGCCGAAGGGCCGGCCCCGCGGTGCGGAGCCGGCCCTTCGTCGTACGACTGGTGTCAGCCGAGTGCCTTGACGATGTCCTCGACGCGGTCTTTGGCGTCGCCGAACAGCATCTGGCTGTTCTCGCGGAAGAACAGCGGGTTCTGCACGCCGGCGTAGCCGGCGGCCATGGAGCGCTTGAAGACGATGACGTCCTTGGCGTTCCAGACCTCCAGGACCGGCATGCCCGCGATGGGCGAGGACGGGTCCTCCGACGCGGCCGGGTTGACCGTGTCGTTGGCGCCGATGACCAGCACGACGTCGGTGTCACCGAAGTCGTCGTTGATCTCGTCCATCTCGAGCACGATGTCGTAGGGCAGCTTGGCCTCGGCGAGCAGCACGTTCATGTGCCCGGGGAGGCGACCCGCGACCGGGTGGATGCCGAAGCGCACGTCGACGCCCTTGGCCCGCAGCTTCGCGGTCAGGTCGGCGACGGGGTACTGCGCCTGCGCCACGGCCATGCCGTAGCCGGGGGTGATCACCACCGAGGACGCGCCGGAGAGGAGCTCGGCCACGGCGTCGGCCTGGATCTCGCGGTGCTCGCCGTAGTCCTTGTCCTCGGCCGGGCCGGCCTCGATGCCGAAGCCGCCGGCGATGACGGAGATGAACGAGCGGTTCATCGCCTTGCACATGATGTAGGACAGGTAGGCACCGGAGGAGCCGACCAGGGCGCCGGTGACGATGAGCAGGTCGTTGCCGAGCAGGAAGCCCGAGGCGGCCGCGGCCCAACCGGAGTACGAGTTGAGCATCGACACCACGACCGGCATGTCGCCGCCGCCGATGGAGGCGACCAGGTGCCAGCCCAGCGCGAGCGCCAGGACGGTGAGCACGCCCAGCAGGATGTCGGCCGAGGTGTTGTCGTGGGTGTCCAGCGAGACGTAGACCGCGGTCAGGATCGCGAACAGCACCAGCGAGCCGACGTTGATGAGGTTCTTGCCCGGCAGCATGAGCGGGGCGGACTTCATCTTCGCCGACAGCTTCAGGTTGGCCACGATGGAGCCGGTGAAGGTGACGGCACCGATGAAGATGCCGATCGCGACCTCGGCCTCGTGGATGTTGACCAGGCTGTCCATCGACTCGTGGGAGCCGAGGATGTGCCCGTTCCATCCGATGGCGACGGCCGCGAGGCCGACGAACGAGTGCAGCATGGCGATGAGCTCGGGCATGCCGGTCATCTCGACGATCTTGGCGCGCCACAGGCCGATCGCGGCGCCGACGGCGACGGCGGCCAGCATCAGGGCGATGACCAGGCCACGGTTGTCGACGAAGTCGCTGCCGTCGATCACCGCGGCCACGGTCGCGACCAGGGCGACGGCCATGCCGACGATGCCGAAGGTCAGGCCGTTCTTGGCCGACTCGTGCTTCGAGAGGCCCGCCAGCGAGAGGATGAACAGCAGTGCGGCGACGATGTACGCCGCGCCGGTGATGGAGAGGATGTCCATGGATCAGGCTCCCTTGCTGAACATCGAGAGCATGCGGCGCGTGACCGCGAACCCACCGAACACGTTGATCGAGGCCAGCAGGATCGCGACCAGCGACAGGCCCAGCACGAGGTTGTCGTTGCTCGGCACCTGCAGCAGCGCACCGACGACCACGACACCGGAGATGGCGTTGGTGACCGACATCAGCGGCGTGTGCAGCGCGTGCGCGACCTTGCCGATGACGTAGTAGCCGATCACGATCGAGAGCATCAGCACCGTGAAGTGGCGACGCAGCTCGTCGGTCGGAGCCAGCGCGTTGACCAGCCAGAACAGGCCGATCCCGCCCAGCACCAGACCGACCTTGGTGCCCGCCGCCATCGGCGCCTTGGGCTCCTTGACCGGTGCCGGGGCAGCGGCCGCGGCCGCGGGGGCAGCCGAGACCGTCACGGCCGGCGGCGGCCACATGCCCTCGCCGTTGTGCACGACCGTGATGCCGCGCTGCACGACGTCGTCGAAGTCCAGGCCCAGCTGGCCGTCCTTCTCCGGGGTCAGCAGCTTGAGCAGGTTGACGATGTTGGTGCCGTACAGCTGCGAGGTCTGCGCGGCCAGGCGTCCGGCGAGGTCGGTGTAGCCGAGGATCGTGACGCCGTTGGCGGTGACGACCTTCTGGTCGGCCACGGTGCCGGCGGCGTTGCCGCCGTTGGCGGCGGCCATGTCGACGATCACCGAGCCGTTGCGCATGCCGGCCACGGTCTCGGCGGTGAGCAGGGACGGAGCCGGGCGTCCGGGGATCAGCGCGGTCGTGATGACGATGTCGGCGGCACGCGCCTCCTCGTCGTACATCGCGGCGGTCGCGGCGACCTGCGCGGCGGACATCTCCTTGGCGTAGCCGTCGGAGGAGACCTCCTGCTCCATGTCGACGTGGACGAACTGCGCACCCATCGACTCGACCTGCTCGGCGACCTCGGGACGCACGTCGAACGCACGCACGACGGCACCCATCGCCGAGGCCGCACCGATCGCGGCGAGGCCGGCGACACCGGCACCCACGACGAACACGCGGGCCGGCGGGATCTTGCCGGCGGCGGTGACCTGGCCGGTGAACATCCGGCCGAACTCGTGCGCGGCCTCGACCACGGCGCGGTAGCCCGCGACGTTCGCCATCGAGGACAGCACGTCCATCGACTGCGCGCGCGAGATCCGCGGCACGGCGTCCATGGCCAGGGCCGTGACGCCCTGGGCCTGGAGCTTCTCGAGCAGCTCGGGACTGCGACCCGGCGCCATCATCGAGATGATCGTGGCGCCCTTGCGCAGCCGGCCGATCTCCTCGTCGGAGGGGGCGTTGACCTTGACCACGACGTCGGCGGCCCACACCTCCTGCGTCGTCCCGACCCGCACCTTGGCGTCGTCGAGCCCCGTGAACGCGCTGTCGGGCTGGTCGGCGAGGTCGCCGGCGCCCGACTCGACGATCACGTCGTAGCCGAGGTTGGTCAGTTGGGTTACGGTCTTTGCGGTCGCCGCGACCAGGGTTTCACCCTGTTTCGACTCGCGCGGGATGCCGATCAGCATCGAGCCTCCAGCCATTCTGTGGATACAGCGCGAGCCAAGTTACACAGGCCTCACCCCCTCACGGGGGCCGTCTTACGTGTGACGTACGTCTATACGTCTAGGCGTCACCCGGTTGCGCTCGGCGGGCTGGAGAGGACGGCAGCCGTCCTAGTCGTCGAGCTCCGGCTCGTCGGCGTCGTCCGCGGCGTCGTCGGAGTCGTCGCCGCCGTGGTGGGAGCCGCACCGGTCGTCACCGGCGGCGCTGCTGTCGTCGCTGTCGTCGCTGCTGTCGTCCGTCTCGTCGCCGTCGAGGACCCCGTCGTCGTCGGAGTCGGAGTCGTCCGCGGCGTACCCGTGGTCGTTCTCGTCCTCGTCGTCGATGAGGTCGCCGTCGGTGTCGTCGTCGTCGGCGTTGCAGGTCTCGCGGGTGTCGTCCTCGTCCTCGTTCGCCACCCCGTCGTGGTCGCTGTCCTCGTCGCCGTCGAGCACGCCGTCGCGGTCGGAGTCGGAGCTCAGCAGGCGGGTGGACCGGGTGTGGTCGTGGACCTCGTCGCCGTCGTCCTGGCCGTCGCCGTCGGTGTCCTCGTCGGTTGGGTCCGAGTGCCGGCGGAACTCGGCCAGGTTGGTCAGCCCGTCGTGGTCGGCGTCCTTGCCGGCGTCGGCCCGGCGCGGGTCGAGGCCGTTGCGCGCCTCCCAGCGGTTCGGCATGCCGTCGCCGTCACGGTCCCGGGCGGCGTACGCCGGGCCGGTGAGGACGGTGGCCGCCAAGGCGACTGCTGCGACGGCGCCGGTCGCGGCGATCCGGACGAAGGGGTTGCGGGTCATGGCTGCCTCCAGTTCGCGGGGTGAGGTCCCCGCGGACTCCATCGGCGCGCCCGGATCCCGCCTGAGCGGTCGGTCAGCCCGCGGCGATGCCGTACATCCGGTCACCGGCGTCGCCGAGGCCCGGGACGATGTAGCCCTTCTCGTTGAGCCGCTCGTCCATCGCCGCGGTCACGATCGTCACCGGGATCTCCAGGTCGCCGAGCTCCTGCTCGAGCCGCGCGCAGCCCTCGGGGGCGGCGAGCAGGCACACGGCGGTGATGTGGTCGGCACCGCGGTCGACCAGGAACCGGATCGCTGCGGCGAGGGTGCCACCGGTCGCGAGCATCGGGTCGACGACGTAGCACTGGCGGCCGGACAGGTCCTCCGGCAGGCGCTCGGCGTACGTCGTCGCCGCCAGCGTCTCCTCGTTGCGGACCATGCCCAAGAAGCCCACCTCGGCCGTCGGCAGCAGCCGGACCATGCCGTCGAGCATGCCGAGGCCCGCCCGAAGGATCGGTACGACGAGCGGGCGCGGGGCCGCCAGCCGGATGCCGGTGGTCGGGGCGACCGGCGTCTCGATCTCGGTCGGCTCGACCCGGACGTCGCGGGTGGCCTCGTAGGCCAGCAGGGTCACCAGCTCGTCGGCCAGCGCCCGGAAGGTCGGGGAGTCGGTCTCCTTGTTGCGGAGCACGGTCAGCTTGTGGGCGACGAGGGGGTGATCCACGACCAGGGTGCGCATGGCGGGAGCCTAGACGCTCGCCCGGCGCTGACTATGATCCTCTCTGCGGCTCGGGTCAGATCATCCGGTGGTAGGCGCGTCGTCAGGGGGCGATCCGTGGACTTGCGCAACGGCATGGGGGACATCGTGAGCCGCCGACGTGCTCCGGGCAGAGCCAGGAGCCGGGTACGCCGGCGGGCTGCGGCCGTCGTGCTCGCGGTCGCGCTGACCGGGGCCACGGTCCCCGCAGCGGACGCGGGGCCCGCGCCCCGCGCCGGTGGCGCACGTCCGTGCGTGACGCCGGCCCGCGCGTTCAACCCGACCACGGCCACCATCCCCGCGATCGGCCGGTCGGTGGGCGTGCTCCGCGTGCGCCGTACCCCGTCGGGCGCGGTCGGCGCGCCTCCGGTCTCGGACCGCGGGAAGTGGCTGATGAGTCGCGACCCGCAGCGACGCCCGGGCGGCCGCAAGGGCACCGTGATCATGGCCGCCCACACCTGGCCCGACGGCACGGCGCTCGGCAACGCCTTGCTCGGCTCGCTGCAGGCGGGCGACCTGCTGGTGCTCGGCAGCCGGGGCGGGAAGGTGGCCGCCTGCTACCAGGTCACCCGGCGCAGGGAGTACGCCGTCAACCGGGTGCCGCGCCGCAAGGCGCTCCGGTCCGGGGGGCCGGAGCGGGTGGTGATCATCGTCTGCTCCGGTACGCGGCTCGGTCCGGGCCGGTGGACCCACCGGACCCTCTGGTACGCCACCCCGGTCCCCGACCGATGAGCGGTGCGGGCGAGGAAACCCTCTGGCCCTGCGACCGGTCCCGTGCCACGCTTGACGCATGACCGCCACGGCCATCGAATCGGTGGACTTCGCCCTTGCCGCCTACCGCGAGGAGGGCGTGTGGCAGGTGGCCGAGCTCTCGCCCGACCACGCCACCGACGTGGAGACGCTGGCCGCCGCCCTGCGCCGCTTTCCCGGTGACGGCGGTGCCGTCGGCCTGGTCGCGGTCGAGGAGGACTTCTTCGTGGTCGTCCGGGTCACCGGTCCGCGCACCCGGGTGATGCTCTCCGACATCACCGCGGCGACCGAGTGGGAGGTCGCGGCCGGCGTGGTCGAGCACCTCGGGCTGCCGCCGGTCGAGGACGAGGACGACCCCGAGCCCGCTGGCGACCTCGAGCTGCTCAGCGACCTCGGCGTGGGCGCGATGGACCTGGCCGCGATCCTCGACGACGACGAGCTGTACCCCGACGAGATGCTCTCCGAGGTCGCCCGCGGCCTCGGCTTCGGTGACCTCTTCGACGACGCCGTCGGCCTCACCTCCGCATGAGCGCCCCACCGAGTTCCTCGCCCCCGCCCCGCTCCGCCGAGCAACGCGGCGGGGACCCCGCATGAGCACCCCACCGAGTTCTTCTCCCCCGCTTCGCTCCGCCGAACAACTCGTCGGGGACCCCGCGTGAGCGCACCGCTCAGCCGCTGGGAGGACCCGATGCGGGCCGCCCTCACGGAGGCCGCCGCCGCGCTCGCGACCGGTGACGTGCCCATCGGCGCCGTCGTCGTCGACGCGTCCGGGGCGGTGGTCGGCACCGGACGCAACGTCCGCGAGCGCGACGCCGATCCCACGGGACACGCCGAGGTGGTCGCCCTGCGGCAGGCGGCCGCAGCCCGCGGCGAGTGGCGGCTCACCGGCTGCACCCTGGTCGTCACCCTCGAGCCGTGCACGATGTGTGCCGGCGCCGCCGTCCTGTCCCGGGTGGACCGCGTCGTCTTCGGTGCGTACGACGACAAGGCGGGTGCCGTGGGCTCGCTGTGGGACGTCGTCCGCGACCGCCGGCTCAACCACCGTCCCGAGGTCCTCGCCGGGGTGCTGGCCGAGGAGTCGGCCGCGCTGTTGGACGGCTTCTTCTCCGCCCAGCGCGCCTGAGATCGACCGCGCCCCATGCGTATTGGTCGTCATCTCCTCGTTTTCACGACCGATACGCATGGGGCGCGGTACCCCCCACTCAACCCAGCGCCGCCGCCTCGGCTGCGAGCTTGCTGATCCGCTCCCAGTCGCGGGCGGCGACGGCGTCGGGCGGGGTGAGCCAGGAGCCGCCGACGCAGCCCACGTTGGGCAGCGCGAGATAGCGGGGAGCCGACGTGGGCGTGATGCCGCCCGTCGGGCAGAACCGGGCCTGGGGAAGGGGGCCGGCGACCGAGCGGAGGTACGGCGCCCCGCCGGCCGCCTCGGCCGGGAAGAACTTCATCTCGGTCAGGCCGGCCTCGAGCACCCCCATCACCTCCGAGACCGTCGAGGTCCCGGGCAGGAACGCGAGACCGGTGTCGCGCATCGCGGCGAGCAGCGACGGCGTGCAGCCCGGCGAGACGAGGAAGCCGGCGCCCGCGGCGACGGCGGCCGACGCCTGGGCCGGGGTCACGACGGTGCCGGCGCCGAGGGCGATCTCGGGCACCTCGGCCGCGATCGCCCGGATCGCGTCGAGGGCGACCGGCGTGCGCAGGGTCAGCTCGATGGCGGGCAGGCCGCCGTCGACGAGGGCGCGCGCGATCGGGACCGCGGTGGTGAGGTCGTCGACGAGGACGACCGGCAGCACCGGGACCAGGTCGAGGACGGAGTCAGGCGCGGACAAGGGGGACCTCCGGGGACACGGCAGTGGGGACGGGGAAGACCGAGGCGCCCTCGTCGGCGGGGCCGACACTGGCCCGGAAGGCGGCGAACAGCTCGCGGCCGGTGCCCGCCCACGCCGTACCGGACGGCGCGGCACCGGTCGGGTCGCGGCGCGCGAGATCGGCGCCGATCCTCAGCACCCCGGCGTCCGGGTCGAGCGTGATCACGTCGCCGTCGCGCACCCGGGACAGCGGCCCGCCGAGCGCGGCCTCGGGGGTGACGTGGATGGCGGCGGGGACCTTGCCGGAGGCGCCGGACATCCGCCCGTCGGTGACGATCGCGACCCGCTGTCCCCGGTCCTGCAGGACGCCGAGCGCCGGTGTCAGCTTGTGCAGCTCGGGCATGCCGTTGGCGGCCGGGCCCTGGTACCGGATCACCGCGACCAGGTCGATCCCGTCCAGCTCGCCGTTCGCGAAGGCGAGCAGGAAGTCGTGCTGGTCGTCGAACACCCGCGCCGGCGCCGACACCACCCGGTGCCCGACCGCGACCGCCGACGTCTTCACCACCCCGGTGCCCAGCGGTCCGCGGACCACCTTGAGCCCGCCGTCCGCCGAGAACGGCGCGTTCGCCGGCCGCAGCACGGCCGGGTCCAGGCTCTCGGGGGGCCCCGGCCGCCACGACAGCTCGCCGTCGACGAGCACCGGCTCCTCGGTGTAGCGGCGCAGCCCGCGCCCCACGACCGTCTCGACGTCCTTGTGCATCAGTCCGGCATCGAGCAGGGTGCGCACCAGGAACCCGATCCCGCCGGCGGCGTGGAAGTGGTTCACGTCGGCCGCGCCGTTGGGGTACACCCGGGCGAGCAGCGGTACGACGGCCGAGAGGTCCGCGAGGTCGTCCCAGGTGAGCAGGATCCCGGCGGCGCGGGCGATCGCGACCAGGTGCAGGGTGTGGTTGGTCGACCCGCCGCTGGCGAGCAGGGCGACGCACGCGTTGAGGACGACCAGCTCGTCGACCATCTCGCCGATGCCCGGGGCGGCACCGGCGGCTCGCCGGACCGCCACCGCGGCGGCCTCGCGGGTCAGCGCGTCGCGCAGCGGCGTGCCCGGGTTGACGAAGGACGAGCCGGGCAGGTGCAGGCCCATCACCTCCATCAGCAGCTGGTTGGAGTTGGCGGTGCCGTAGAAGGTGCAGGTCCCCCGCGAGTGGTACGCCGCCGCCTCGGCCTCGAGCAGCTCCTCACGTCCGGCCTTGCCCTCGGCGTACCGCTGCCGGACCTGGGCCTTCTCGCCGTTCGGCAGACCCGAGGTCATCGGCCCGGCGGGGACGAGGACGGTGGGCAGGTGCCCGAAGGACAGCGCCCCGATCAGCAGGCCGGGCACGATCTTGTCGCAGACGCCGAGCAGCAGGGCCGCGTCGAACATGTCGTGCGACAGCGCGATCGCCGTCGCCATCGCGATCACGTCGCGGCTGTAGAGCGAGAGCTGCATGCCGTCGCGGCCCTGGGTGATGCCGTCGCACATCGCCGGCACGCCGCCGGCGACCTGGGCGAGGCCACCCGCCCGGATCACCGCGTCCTTGAGGACCGGCGGGTAGGCGCCGTACGGCTGGTGCGCGGAGAGCATGTCGTTGTAGCTGGTGACGATCGCCAGGTTGGGCTTCTGCCCGCGGGCCAGCTCGGTCTTCTCGCTGCCCTCGGCGGCGGCGAAGCCGTGCGCGAGGTTGGCGCAGGCGAGCCGCCCGCGCGCCGGGCCGCGGACCGCGGCGGCGCGCACCCGGGCGAGGTACGCCGCGCGGGTGGCCGCGCTGCGCTCGGTGAGTCGGCGGGTGACCTCGGCGAGGACCGGGTGGAGCGCGGTCATCGGCCGGCCTCCTGCCACCGCCGGCCGTCGCGGGCCAGCAGCCGGGCGGCGGCGGCCGGCCCCTCGCTGCCGGGGTGGTAGCGGACGGGTTCGACGGCGGCGCGCTCCCACTGCTCGAGCACGGGCTGCGTCCACGTCCACGCGGCCTCGACCTCGTCGCGACGCATGAACAAGGTGGGGATGCCGCGCATCACGTCCATGAGGAGGCGCTCGTACGGCTCCGGGCTGCGCTCGTCGAAGGCGTCGGCGTAGCTCAGGTCCAGCGAGGCGGGGTGCAGGCGGATGCCGCCGGGACCCGGGTGCTTCGCGGTCATGTGCAGCTGCATGCCCTCGTCGGGCTGCATCCGCACGGTGAGCCGGTTGGGCGTGGTGACGCCCTCGCTGTGCGGGAACATCGCGTGCGGCGGCTCCTTGAAGACGACCTCGATGGTCGACTCCTTGCGGGCCAGCCGCTTCCCGGTGCGCAGGTAGAACGGGACGCCGGCCCAGCGCCAGTTCTGCACCTCCGCACGCAGGGCGACGAAGGTCTCCGTCGTGCTCGGGTGCCCGACCTTCTCGCCGTACGACGTGTACTGGCCGCGCACGGTGAAGCGGTCGACGTCGGCCCCGGTGAGCGGCTTGAGGGCCTGCAGCACCTTGAGCTTCTCGTCGCGGACCGGGTCGCCGCCGACGTACGTCGGCGGCTCCATCGCGATCAGGCACAGCATCTGGAGCAGGTGGTTCTGCACCATGTCGCGCAGCGCGCCGGCCTTGTCGTAGTACTCGCCGCGACCCGCGACGCCGAGCGTCTCGGACACGGTGATCTGCACGTGGTCGACCCAGCGGGAGTTCCAGATCGGCTCCAAGAAGACGTTGGCGAAGCGGGTGACGAGCAGGTTCTGCACGCTCTCCTTGCCGAGGTAGTGGTCGATCCGGAAGATCTGTCGTTCCGCGAACACCCGGCCGACGGCGTCGTTCACCTGGTGCGACGAGGCGAGGTCGGCGCCGATCGGCTTCTCGAGCACGACCCGGCACTCCGGCGTGACCAGGCCGAGGGCGTCGAGCCGGTCGCAGATCGGTCCGAACAGCTCGGAGGCGACGGCGAGGTAGTGGATCCGGGTCGCCTCCTCCCCGGCGGGCCGGTCCGGCCGGTCCTTGAGCAGGCCGTGCAGCCGGTGCCAGTCGTCGGCGGAGCCGATGTCGAGGGAGAGGTGGTGCAGCCGGGCGGTCAGCCGGTGCAGCGCCCCGGCTTCGAGGTGGTCCTCGGCCACGTGGTCGAACAGGGCGCGGGTGACGAGGTCGCGGTAGCCGGCGTCGTCGAGCGGGCTGCGCGAGACGCCGATGATCCGGGTGCCGGCGGGGAGCTGCCCGCGGCGCTCCTGCTCGTAGAGGCCGGGCAGCAGCTTGCGCAGCGCCAGGTCGCCGGTGCCGCCGAACACGGTGAAGTCGCAGGGGGGAAGCACGAGGTCGGGTGCGGTCACCGGAGCAACGGTAGTGCGGAAGACTGCCTTCGGGAAGTCATGCTTATGTTTTTTTCGGGTTAAAGTCGCCGAGGTTTCGTTCCCGCCCTAGAGTTCGGTCGCATGACGGAGGTGCGGCAGCCGGTCGGGCGCGACACGGCGACGGCGGGGGAGCTGTTCGCGCTGGTGCGTTCGGGCCGTGCCGCCACCCGGGCCGACCTGGTCCGGCTCACCGGCCTGTCCCGGACCGCGGTGGTCGCCCGGGTCAGCGCGCTCGGCGAGGCCGGGCTGCTCCGGATCGGCGCCGAGCTCGCCTCCACCGGCGGCCGGCCCCCGGGCAGCCTCGAGCTCGACGCCGACGCCGGCACCGTGCTCGCCGTCGCGATCGGGCGCTCCCGCTCACAGGTCGCCGTCTTCGACCTCGGCGGCACCGAGCTCGCCGCCTCCGCCGTCGACCACGACGTCGGCGCCGGACCCGACCTCGTCATGCCCGGGGTCGCCGACCAGCTGGTGCGCCTGCTCGAGCCGACGACCCCGCCCGTGCTCGGCATCGGCATGTCCCTGCCCGGCGCCGTCGACACCGAGCGCGGCGTCAGCGTGGACACGCCGGTCATGGCTGGCTGGGACGGGATCCCGCTGGCGCCGTACCTCGCGAGGGTGGCCGACGCCCCGCTCTTCTTGGCCAACGACGCCGACATCCTCGCGCGCTCGGAGTACCTCGGCCACGCCGCGCAGGCCCGCGACCTGCTGGTGCTCAAGGCCTCCACCGGCCTCGGCCTCGGCGTCGTCGCGGGCGGCCGGATCGTCACCGGCGCCCTCGGCGCCGCCGGCGAGCTCGGCCACACCAAGGTCGCGGAGGCGGCCGGCCGCCCGTGCCGGTGCGGCGACGTCGGCTGCCTGGAGACCATCGCCGCGGGATGGGCACTGGTGGCCCGGCTGCGCGAGGAGGGCCGCGACGTCGAGCACGTCCGCGACCTCGTCGCCCTCGCCCTCGCCGGCGACCCCGAGGCCAAGCAGCTGCTGCGCGAGAGCGGCC
The DNA here is from genome assembly GCF_019192965.1 of Nocardioides daeguensis. Classification (GTDB taxonomy): domain Bacteria; phylum Actinomycetota; class Actinomycetes; order Propionibacteriales; family Nocardioidaceae; genus Nocardioides; species Nocardioides daeguensis. The sequence continues at coordinate 71,904 of NZ_JAHTKU010000005.1, read as the reverse complement.
GGATGGTCGGCGAGCTGCTCGCGGTCGCCATCAACCTGCTCAACCCGCGCGCCGTCGTGCTCGGCGGCGACATGGCCGCGGCCTACGACGTCTACGCCGCGGGTGTGCGGGAGGCGGTCTACGCGCGGTCCTCCGCGCTCGCGACCCGCGAGCTGCAGTTCCTGCCGTCGACGTACGGCGACCGGGCCGGTCTCGTCGGGTGCGCCGCCCTGGCGCTGGACGAGGTGCTCAGCCCGGCCGCCGTGGACGCCCGGCTGCGGCGTCCGGCCTGAGCGGCCCGGCGCCTCCGGGGGTGCCGGTCAGCCGGCGAGGACGGTCTCGACGTCGATGGTGATCTCGATGTCCTTGCTGACCAGCAGTCCGCCGGCCTCCAGCGCGACGTTCCAGGTGACGCCGAAGTCCTCACGGTTGACCCGGGTCGACGCCGAGAAGACCGCGCGCACCCCACCCCACGGGTCGCGCACCTGACCCTCGAACCGGACGGAGAGGTCGACCGAGCGGGTCACGCCGTGGATGGTCAGGTCGCCGGTGACGGTGCCGGCCCGGCTGCCGGGGTCGCCCCACGCGACCCGGGTGCTGCGGAAGGTCGCCTCGGGGAAGGTCGCGACGTCGAACAGCTCGGCGGAGCGCAGGTGCTCGTCGCGGTCCGCGCTGCCCGAGCTGACGCTCGCCATGCCGATGACCACGTCGACCTGCGAGCGCGTGATGTCCTCGGCGATGGTGAGTGCGCCGGTGACGTCGGTGAACCGGCCCCGCACCTTGGTGACCATGAAGTGGCGACCGGTGAAGGAGACGTCGGCGTGCCCGGGGTCGATCTCCCAGCGGCCGGGTGTGGGGAGTGCGGGGGCGGTGAGGCCGGTCCCGGTGGCGGTCATGCCGGCACCCCCGTCTCGACCGGGCGTCCCGACTCGACCCAGTCCTGGATCCCGTCCGGGTACGTGCGGACATCGGTGTAGCCGAGGGCCTCGAGGCGTCGGGCGAGGGCCCCGCTGTTGCCGCAGGCGCGGTTCGAGCAGTAGGTCACGACGGTCCGGTCGCGGTCGGGGAGCAGGGCGGCGGCGTGGGTGGCGGCGTCCGGCTCGACGAGGTTGACGGCGCCGGGCAGGTGGGCCTGGCGGTAGTACGCCTCCGGCAGGGCGTCGACCAGCGTCAGCGGGTGGCCGCTCTCGATGAGCTCGACGAGCTCGGTGCCGGTGAGGTCCTTGACCATGGGTGGTTCTCCTTCACTAGATATGTGCGTGTGCACGTACATGATTGCTCGGGTCGACCCTTCCGTCAAGGTGCGTGCGCACGCACGGAGATCTACGATGGCGCCATGGCACGCAACGCGCAGGATGAACCGGGCGTCACCGCATGGGCCGCACTGCTGCGGGCCCACGCGGCCGTCGTCCCCAAGCTGGGGCGGGCGGTCGCCGCCGCCGGTCTGCAGATCTCCTGGTACGACGTGCTGCTGGTGCTCAACGCCGCACCGCAGCGGCGGCTGCGGATGTCGGACCTCGGTGCGGCGGCCGTGCTGAGTCGTGAGCAGATCAGTCGTGTGGTCAGCGAGCTGGAGCGCGCCGGCCTGGTCGCGCGGGTGCCCAACCCGGACGACAAGCGCTCGTCGTTCGCGACCATCACCGACGCCGGTCGTCAACGGCTGCGGACCGCTGCGCCGGCGTACCTCGCCGCGATCGAGGAGCACTTCGCCCGGCACCTGACCGCGACCGAGGTCGCCGCCGTCAGCCGCGCGCTCGGCAAGGTGGTCGCGGCCGAGGAGCAGGCATAGGTCGGCTCGGCCCGCCCCGTGCCGTTGTGGCGCCCCGTCCGAGCGGGGCAGGGCCCGGCGCCGGGACGCGCGTCCCGGGCCGTGGGAGGACGGCCGTCCTGACTTCGCGTCCCCGCGTCCCGACCGGGGCCGAGTGTCTTCCCCGGGTGCCTGGGGCCGCCTAGCGTCCTGCCCGTCCACCCCCCGCAGCCCTGGAGAGCTCCCATGAAGCCCCGCCGTCTCGCCACCCGCTCCGCCCCGGTCGGGATCGCCGTCCTCGTCGCCGTCGCCGTCCTCGGCAGTGCCGGCGGTGCGGTCGCCGGCTCCATGATCACCGGCGCCCAGGTCAAGAACGGGAGCCTCACCGGCCGCGACCTGCGCGACGGCTCGGTCGCCGGCGCCGACGTGGGCGACGGCTCGCTCAGCGGGGGCGACGTGGGCGACGGCTCACTGACCGGCGGCGACGTCGCGGACGGGTCCCTGACCGGCGGCGACGTCGCGGACGGCTCGCTGTCCAGCAGGGACCTCGCCGACGTGCCCGCCGTGTGGGGTGCCGGCAGTGACCAGCCCGCCTCGGCGTCGGCCGACGACGGCGTCCAGGCCACCACCACCTTCACCACCGAGAAGGGCTTCCTGCACCTCACCGCCACGCTCGAGGCCGAGGACGAGGCCGGCAGCGCGGGCTTCGGGTCCGTGCTCTACCGCGTCGTCGTCGACGGCCGCCGCGTCACGCCCGTGCACCACGTCGAGTTCACCGCCCCCGGCGCCACCGTCCCCGGCGCCCTCACCGCCGTCGTCCCGGTCGCCGCGGGCCAGCACACCGTCGCCCTGCTCACCACCGAGGCCGGCACGGGCTCGGTCGTCCAGGCCCGCGAGCTCACCGTCGTCTACGCGCCGTCCGGCGGCGGGACCGTCACCGTCAGCTGACCGGCCGCCACCCGGATTTCGGACGGCCGACACCGCTCCGGTAATGTTCCCCGCGGTGACGTGTCCGAGCGGCCTAAGGAGAACGCCTCGAAAGCGTTTGTGGGCGCAAGTCCACCGAGGGTTCAAATCCCTCCGTCACCGCCAGATGAAACACGACAGAACCCTCGGTGAGCGAGAGCTCACCGAGGGTTCTGTCGTGTGCGCCCCGGGCGTCCCGGGGCGGACGCACGTCCCGGTCGGGCGGTACGGCCTGATGCAGGCGTTCCGGGAGCGCTGGGACGGATCCTTCTCATCTCCGCGCTCATCTCCGCGCATCCGGTAGGCCGAGGAACAGATTTTACTCGGCAGTCGCGTAAGCCGCGCCCGAGCGGCCGCGTCTGGGTCATAGAAGCCCCGACCGCAGTAGCTCAGGAGTAACGCATGTTTGCCGCCGAACCGACACTGTCGCCTGCTCCCTCAGGCTGCCAACGCTCGTCCAGCCACCGCGCCGGCTCCGGCGCCGTCCGGGCCGGGGGTCCGGCATGAGCAGGGGAAGGCACCAGCAGCTCGGGTTCCTGCGCCGCCGCCCCCAGGCTCGTCGTGGGATCGGCATCCTGAGCCTGGTCCTCGCCATTCTCACCGTCGGCCTCGCGGTGGCCTCCAACCCGGCGAGCGCGCAGTACGCGACCGGCGGATCGGGCCTCTACAAGGGCACGATCGACTGGTTCGAGTGGGGCAGCGCGGGGCAGTCGATCCCGGCCGGCGGGACGACCCGGACCAACACCCGGACGATCGCGGGGCAGACGCTCGCGACGACCTGCACGATCAGCAGCATCCAAGGTGGCCTGCAGACCTACCGGCCGGGAACCTGGGTCGGCGACGCGCTGGACAACCTCTACAACGTGGGCGGCGCCAACACGAGCAACCAGCTTGTCAACGGTCTGGCCAACTCCGTCTACGGCGACACGGTGAGCTTCCACTTCGCCTGCTCGGCGACGTTGGACGGCGTCCCGATCCCGCTGCAGGGACTGGTGATGGGCGACGCCGAGGCGAGCAACACCTGGGTCAACGAAGACCCGGCCGGCAACGAGTACATCCAGGCCACGCCGGACCAGGCCGGGACCGTGTGGCGGGTCATCGACCGGTACGGCAACTGCGCCACCTCGGCGGACGCGATCCTGACCGGCAACACGCTGCGGCTCGCGCCGGACGGCCTGGAGTGCTACAGCGTCAACGGCACGCCGGGGCCGATGGCGGTCGCGTTCATGGACGGCGCCACCAGCGCGAGCGTCGAGCTCAAGGGCGGCGGCCACACCGCGATCGCCCTGGGCGTGGTGCTGCAGACCGACTTCGGCGACGCGCCCGCGTCGTACGGCGCCGCCGGGTCGATCATCGACCCGGGCTGGCAGGGTGGCACCGTCCCGGCGGGCACCACCAACGTGTCGAGCACCAGCTTCACCCTCGGCACCCCCAAGGCGCCGTCGCTCATGCTCGGCTCCAGCATCGACTCCGAGGCCGCCCCCCTGTACTCGAGCGCCGCGAACGGCGATGACACCTCCGGGGTGGACGACGAGGACGCGATCGCGGCGCCCGGAACGGTGGCGACCTTCCCGGGCGCGACCTACCAACAGTCCAATGTCGCGTGTACGGGGACCGGGTTCATCACCGGCTGGATCGACTGGAACCGCAACGGGGTGTTCGATCCCGCCACCGAGGCCTCGAACACGGCGGCCTGTGTCGGGGGATCGGCGTCGCTGACCTGGACCGTTCCGGCGGGCGTGACCGCCGGCCCCAGCTACCTGCGCCTGCGCCTGGCCACCACCGCCGCGGCATCGGCCGCTCCCACGGGCCTCGTGGCCGACGGCGGCGAGGTCGAGGACTACGCGCTCACAATCCAGCTGCCCGCCGTCACCGTGCGCGTGGTGAAGAACCTGCCCGACGGCCGCAAGGCGGCCGGCGACCAGTTCGGTCTCTCGGTCACCGGAAGTGGGATCTCCACCGGGAACACCGGGACGACCACCGGCTCGGAGACGGGCCTGCAGAACCAGCAGGCGAGTGAGATCGCCGGTCCGGTCGCGGGCGTTGCGGGCGCGACGTACACGATCGCCGAGACGGCCGCGGGGACGACGTCCCTGGCCGACTACCTGTCGAGCTGGACCTGCGTGGACGCGGTGAGCGGGACCACCCTGTCGTCCGGCTCCGGTGCCACCGGGCAGTTCACCATGCCGAACGACCCGGTCAACGGCGCCAACGTGACGTGCACGATCACCAACGTGCCGGCCGCGCCGAGCATCACGATGGTCAAGTCGGCGGGTGCGCCGGTGGATGTGAACGGCAACGGGGTGACCGACGCCGGGGACACGATCCAGTACTCGTTCCTGGTGACCAACACCGGCAACGTCACGATGTCGAGCATCACGGTGTCGGACCCGATGCTGGCTGGTGCCGGGATCTCGATCAGCTGCCCGGTGACGACGTTGGCTCCGGGTGCGTCGACGACGTGTACGGCGGATGCCGGGTATCCGGTGACGCAGGCTGATGTGGATGCTGGTGAGGTCGCGAACTCGGCGACGGTGACGGGTACGCCGCCGACCGGTCCGCCGGTGACGCCGCCGCCGTCGACGACGGTGACGCCGATCGACCCGGCCCCGGCGTTGGGCTTCGTGAAGTCGGCGGGTGCGCCGGTGGATGCGAACGGCAACGGGAAGTCCGATGCCGGGGACACGATCCAGTACTCGTTCATGGTGTCGAACACGGGCACGGTGACCATCGACAATCTGGTGGTCAGCGACCCGATGCTGGCTGCGGCTGGGATCTCGATCAGCTGCCCGGTCACGACGTTGGCGCCGGGTGAGAGCACGGTGTGTGTTGCGGATGCGCCGTATGTGGTGACGCAGGCCGATGTGGATGCCGGCGAGGTGAAGAACACCGCGACGGTGACGGGTACGCCGCCGACCGGTCCGCCGGTCACGCCGCCGCCGTCGACGACGACCACGACGCTGCCGGAGGCGCCGGTGCTGGAGTTCGTGAAGTCCGCGGGTGCGCCGGTGGATGTGAACGGCAACGCGATGACCGATGCCGGGGACACGATCCAGTACTCGTTCGAGGTTGCGAACACCGGCAATGTGACGGTCAGTGACCTGGTGGTCACTGACCCGATGCTGGCGGGTGTGGGGATCACGATCAGCTGCCCGGTCACGAGCCTGGCTCCGGGTGCCTCGACGACGTGTGTCGCGGATGCGCCGTACGTGTTGACGCAGGCTGATGTGGATGCCGGTGAGGTGACGAACACCGCGACGGTGACGGGCAAGGACCCCAAGGGCAACCCGGTGACGCCGCCGCCGTCGACCACGACCACGCCGATCGACCCGGTCGCGACCCTGGACTTCGTGAAGTCGGCGGGTGCGATCGAGGATCTCGATGGCAACGGTTCGGATGCGGGTGACACGATCCAGTACTCGTTCGAGGTGACCAACACCGGCAGCGTGACCATCGCCGATGTGGTGGTCTCGGATCCGCTGGTGGGTTCGGTGACCTGCCCGGTGACGACGTTGGTGCCGGGTGCCTCGACGACGTGTGTCGCGGATGCGCCGTACGTGTTGACGCAGGCGGATGTGGATGCCGGTGCGGTGGAGAACTCCGCGACGGTGACGGGTACGCCGCCGACCGGTCCGCCGGTCACGCCGCCGCCGTCGACGACGGTGACGCCGATCGATCCGGTCGCGACCCTGGACTTCGTGAAGTCCGCGGGTGCTCCGGTGGATGTGAACGGCAACGGGGTGACCGATGCGGGTGACACGATCCAGTACACGTTCGAGGTGACCAACACCGGCAACGTGACCATCACCGACGTCGTGGTCAGCGACCCGATGCTGGCTGCGGCGGGCGTCTCGATCAGCTGCTCGGTCACGACGCTGGCGCCGGGTGAGTCGACCACGTGCACCGCGGACGCGGTCTACGTGCTGACCCAGGCGGATGTGGACGCCGGTGCGGTGGAGAACTCCGCGATGGTGACGGGCACGCCGCCGACCGGTCCGCCGGTCACGCCGCCGCCGTCGACCACGGTGACGCCGATCGACCCGGTCGCGAGCCTGGACCTGGCCAAGGACGTGGAGAAGACCAAGCTGGTCGCCGGTGACACGCTCACCTACACGATCACCGCGACCAACACCGGGAGCGTCACGTTGAGTGGGGTGTCCATCAGCGAGGACTCGTTCACCGGATCGGGCGCGATGTCGGCCCTGGCCTGCACTCCGGCGCAGCCGGCCGTGCTGGCTCCGGGCGAGAAGCTGGCGTGCACGGCCGCCTACGCGGTGACCACCGCCGATGTGGCTGCCGGCATCGTGACCAACGTCGCCTCGGCGACCGGAACCCCGCCCGGCGGCACCCCGTTGCCGCCCGTGCGTGACGACGCCCGGGTGCCGGCCCCGCCGGTCCCCGCCGCACCGGTCACGCCGGGCCTGGGCCTGCACAAGCGGGTGGATCGTGTCGTCGACGTCAACCACAACGGGAGGAACGACCAGGGCGACGAGATCTACTACGAGTTCGACGTGACCAACACCGGGAACACCACCATCACCCGGGTGCACGTTGACGACAAGCGGCTCGCCGACCGGGGGATCACGATCACCTGCCCGACCACGAAGCTGTCGCCGGGACAGATGGTCACCTGCGCGGCCGACGCGCCGTACGTGATCACCGCGGCGGACGTGAGGCGCGGTGGAGTCCGCAACGTGGCCACCGCGGACGGCACTCCGCCGAAGGGCACGAAGCTGCCGCCGAGTCCCCCTAGCAGCACCCACACCGCCACGCAGTCCTCGGCGCCCACGTCCGGCGGGCCCGAGCTGCCCAACACCGGTGGACCGGCCCTGGCGGCTCTCGGTGGTGGCCTGCTCGCTGTCGTCCTCGGCCTGGGCATGATCGTCCTCGGTCGCCGCCGGCGGGAGGAAGCGGAGAGCGCTCGTTGAGTGCGGGGGAGCACCGTCGCGCGAAACGCGGCATCAGGACGGCGCAGGCCACGGTGACTCCCGCAGGCACGCGTCGTGGGGGGGGGGGGGGGGGGGCCCGCCCCCCCCCCCCGCCCCCCCCCCCCCCCCCCCCCCCCGCAGCCCCCGGCGGATCCTCACCGTCGTGGGTGCCCTCCTGGCGGTCGGTGGCCTTGTCGTGACCGGGTATGTCGGGTGGCAGTTCGTCGGCACCAACCTGGTCGCGAGGCACCACCAGGGGGTTGTCACGGACGAGATCAACGCCGACTGGGACGAGGAGGGGACATCGGGTGACGCGGTCGATGATCGCTGGCGTCCCGGCGACGGCATCGCCCTCGTGCGGGTGCCCCGGTTCGGCGACGACTACGAGATGCCGCTGGTGGCCGGCACCAACGACGACGACCTCGCCCGAGGGATCGGATGGTTCCCCGAGAGCGCTCGTCCCGGCGAGGTGGGCAACTTCGCCATCGCCGCCCATCGGGTGACGCACGGCGAGCCGTTCAGCAAGATCCTGGACCTCCGTGCCGGCGACGAGGTCATCGTCGAGACCCGCACCCACGTCTACACCTACCGCCTGGTCGAGGACGGCGACGCGCGGGTGGTCGACTTCACCGAGACCTGGGTGCTCGACCCGGTGCCCGGCAAGCCGGCCAGCGAACCCTCCGAGAGTCTGATCACCCTGGTGACCTGCGCGGAGATCTTCCACACCGACGACCGCAACGTGGTCTTCGGTGCCCTGCAGACAGCGCAACGGAAGTGACGGCTCCCGAGGAGAGCCAGACCCCGCCGGTGCGCGTCAGGCGTCGTGGGGGCCGAGGCAGACGGCGACCAGCTCGCCCGCGATCTCGCCGGAGAACACGGCCCAGCCGCGGTCGAAGGACACCAGCTCGGTGGCGCCGTCCGGAGTGCGGACGATCGCCTTGCTCGGGATGACGTCGCGGTCGAAGCCGGTGACCGAGCACCGGTTCTCCTCCATCAACGAGTCGAGCGGACCCGCCGACATGTCGATCCGGCGAGCCGGGTCGACCGGCGGACGCTCGGTGACCGAGCCCATCGCGCCGAAGCCGACGAGCAGGGTGAGCGCGGCGACGGTGGTCGCCGTACGCACGGCGTGGACGCTCACCCGGAGCCAGGCCGGGGACGTGACGGAACCACTCATGACGTCCCCCTTGTCCATCGCCTGATCAGCCCGTTGCCGGGTCGTTCCCCACTGCCCGGGACAACGAGCAGGTGGCGTTCGGGTCACGACCGCGTGACCTGGCCGACACCCGGCACGGCAGGATGGGCCCATGACCTGGTTCGACGCACCGGCCGACGCGGCCACCCGGCTCGCGACCGCGGGCTACCTCGCGGACGCCGCCACGGCGACCACCACCTACCTCGCCGGCGCCCTCGAGAAGCCTCTGCTGCTCGAGGGGCCGGCCGGTGTCGGCAAGACCGAGCTGGCCAAGGCGGTGTCGCGGGCGACGGGCGCCGAGCTGGTCCGGCTGCAGTGCTACGAAGGCCTCGACGAGGCGCGGGCGCTGTACGAGTGGAACTACAAGAAGCAGCTGCTGCGGATCCAGGCGGCCAACGCCGGCGGCGGTGCTGACGGGGGCGTCGACTGGGATGCCACCCACGACGACATCTTCTCCGAGGAGTTCCTGCTCACTCGGCCGCTGCTGAGCGCGATCCGTCGCGAGGAGCCGACCGTCCTGCTCATCGACGAGGTCGACAAGACCGACATCGAGGTCGAGGGCCTGCTGCTGGAGGTGCTCAGCGACTTCCAGGTGACCATCCCCGAGCTCGGCACCGTGGCCGCCACGCGGCGGCCGTTCGTCGTCCTCACCTCCAACGCGAGCCGAGAGCTCTCCGAGGCGGTCAAGCGCCGCTGCCTCTACCTCCACATCGACTACCCCGACGCGGCCCGCGAGCGGCAGATCCTGCAGCAGCAGGTGCCCGGCCTCGACGACCGCATCGCAGAGCAGCTCGTGAGCACCGTCGGCCGGCTGCGGGAGCTGGAGCTGAAGAAGGCGCCGTCGATCGCCGAGTCCGTCGACTGGGCCCGGACGCTGATCGCGCTGGAGATCCGCGACCTCGACGCGAAGGCGATCGCCGACACCCTCGGCGCGGTCCTCAAGCACCAGTCCGACCACGAGCGCGCGGTCAAGGAGCTCAAGCTGGCGAGGTCCTGATCGTGGACGCGGCGGACCAGTCCGGCCTCCTCGACCGCCACCTGGCGTTCGTCGAGGCGCTGCGCGGCGCCGGCCTGTCGGTCTCGCTCGCCGAGGACATCGACTCGCTGGCTGCGCTGGGGGCGGTCCGCTGGGGCGAGCGGGCGATGGTGCGCGACGCGTTCGCCGCCACGATGGTGAAGAAGCAGGCCCAGCGCACGACCTTCGACGCGCTCTTCGACGTCTACTTCCCGGCGATGGTCGGCGACGGCGCGGCAGCAGCCGCGGCGAGCGACCAGGCCGGCGAGGGAGCCGTGCGTGACAACGCGACGGCCCTCGTCGACTTCCGCGACCGCCTCGCCGAGGCGCTCGAGGCAGCCCAGCTCGACGATGCCGAGCTGCGCCGGATTGCCGCCGAGATGGTCGGCGTCTTCGGGGCTATGCCGGGCCGAGGCCCCGGCCTGTCCTCCTGGTCGGCCTACACGGCCCTGCAGCGGGTCGCCCCCCAGGAGCTGGTCGACAAGCTGGTGGCCGGCCTGATGGGCGAGGGCGTCGACGAGGAGGACGCCCGCCGGCAGGCCAACCGTCGCGTCGGCTCCTTCACCGCGATGGTCGAGGAGGACGCCCGACGCCGGATCGCCGAGGAGAAGGGCCCCGACCACGTCGCCGACGTCGCCATCCGCCCGAGCATCGACAAGCTCGCTTTCATGGCCGCGCGCCGGACCGACCTCGACGAGATGCGCAAGGAGATCTTCCCCCTCGCCCGCCGGCTCGCCACCCGGCTCGCCAAGGAGCAGCACTCCTGGCACGCGCGCACGGCGCCGCTCGACTTCCGTCGTACCGTCCGTGCCTCGATCGCCACCGGCGGCGTGCCGATCACCACCCACCACCGCCCCAAGCGGCCGCACCGCACCGACCTCGTGGTGCTCTGCGACGTCAGCGGCTCGGTCGCCAACTTCGCCCAGTTCACGCTGCTGTTCGTCTTCGCGCTGCGCGAGGTATTCCAGAGCATGCGGGCCTTCACGTTCATCGACCACGTCCACGAGGTCACCGGCCACTTCCGGCCCGGCGCCGACCCGGTCGACGTCCTCAGCGACCTCGCCGCCGCCACCTCCCACGCAGCGCTGTGGGGACGCACCAACTACGGCCGCGCGTTCACCAAGTTCGAGGAGAACCACCTCGACGCGCTGACGCCCAAGACGACCCTGCTCATCCTCGGCGACGCCCGCTCCAACTACAGCGACCTCCACGAGGACGCGCTGCGCCGGCTGACCGGGTCGGTGAAGCGCACCTTCTGGCTCAACCCGGAGCACGAGCACAACTGGGGCACCGGTGACTCCGCCGCGCCGGCGTACGGCGAGATCGTGCGGATGATCGAGTGCCGCAACCTGACCCAGCTCGGGGAGTTCGTGCACGACCTGGCCTGGTGAGGGCGAGAAATGAGTCTTCGGCTCAGGCGCTGAACTCCAACGTCTCGTCCTCCACCGGCTTGCGGAACACGAGGATGTCCTTGAAGTAGTTCATCTTCAGCCGCCACGGGAACGTCGCCCCCTGCTTGGGCAGCGAGTCGATCGAGCGCATCACGTAGCCGGCCTCGAAGTCGAGGAAGGGCTCCTCGGTGACGGACGGGTCGCGACGGGGGACGACCGTCCGGGCGCCGGTCTCGTCCATGCGGCGCAGCAGCTTGACGACGTACTCGCACACGAGGTCGGCCTTCAGCGTCCACGACGCGTTGGTGTAGCCGATGATGAACGCGAAGTTGGGGATGTCGCTGAGCATCAGGCCCTTGTAGGCCATGGTCTCCGAGGGCGCGACCTTGGTGCCGTCGATGCCGAGGGTGGCGCCGCCGAAGAGCTGAAGGTTGAGGCCGGTGGCGGTGACGATGATGTCCGCCTCCAGCTCCTTGCCCGACGCCAGCAGGATCCCCTTCGGGGTGAACCGGTCGATGTGGTCGGTGACGATGTCGACGGTGTGCTGGCGCAGCGCCTTGAACAGGTCGCCGCCCGGCACCGCGCACAGCCGCTGGTCCCAGGGGTCGTACGGCGGCTGGAAGTGCTCCTCGAAGCTGACGTCGTCGGGCAGCTGACGCTCGAGCAGCTTGCGCAGCAGGGCGCGCGACTCCTTGGGCCGGGCCTGGCAGAACTCGTAGAAGGCGATCCGGCTGGTCAGGTAGCGGGTGCGGACCAGCTTCTGGGCGATCTTGTCGGGCAGCCGGCGGTACATCTGGGCCGACACCCTGTCGTACGTCGGCTGGCTGATGATGTAGGTCGGGGTCCGCTGCAGCATCGTGACGTGCCCGGCGCCGGAGCCGGCCAGGGCGGGGATCAGGGTGACGGCGGTGGCGCCGGAGCCGATGACCACGACCCGCTTGCCGGCGTAGTCGAGGTCCTCGGGCCAGTGCTGCGGATGGACGATCTGGCCTTCGAAGTCCTCGACGCCCGCGAAGGTGGGGGTGAACCCCTCGTCGTAGCGGTAGTAGCCGGTGGTCGACCACAAGAAGCCCGCCGTCAGCTCGATGGTCTCGCCGGTGTCGGTGCGCTCGACGGTGATGGTCCAGCGGGCGTCCTCGGTGGAGAACTCCGCGTGCACCAGCTTGTGGTGGTAGCGGATGTGCTCGTCGATGCCGTTCTCGGCCGCCGCCTCCTCCAGGTAGGCGAGGATGTCGGGCCCGTCGACGATCGCCTTGGCGCCCTTCCACGGCTTCCAGCCGAAGCCGAGGGTGTGCATGTCGGAGTCGGAGCGGATGCCCGGGTAGCGGAACAGGTCCCAGGTGCCGCCGAGGGAGTCGCGCATCTCCAGTACCGCATAGCTCTTGGAGGGAAACGCCTTGGTGACGTGGTACGCCGCGTCGATGCCGGACAGGCCGGCGCCGACGATCAGCACGTCGAGGTGCGTGGCGTTGCTGGTGTCGCTCATTCAGGCTTCCTTGAAGTTGAGGAGCTGCTCGACCGGGAGGTCGGGCACCTCGATCCTGCGGGACGCTGCGAGCCCCTCGATCTGCAGCCAGGTCACGTCGGCGAGCAGCCGGATGAACTGAGGGGCCGGGGGGAGGAGCTCCTCGCGTGAGCTCCAGCTACGGACGGCGGCGATCACGCCGCCGACGAGCAGGAAGACGTACGGCGTGAGCGCGTTGCGGTCGTCGTCGTCGACCGGCGCGTCGAGGAGGGCGAGGACGCCGCCGATGACGAGCTCGATCTGCTCGGCGATCTGACCGATCGCGTCGTCGAGGGGCTTGGAGGTGGCCCCCGCGATGTCGCGCTCGGCGAAGCGCATCCAGGCGACGTGCTCGGCGCCCCAGCCGACGTACGCGGCGATGATCCGGTGCACGATCTCGCGGGGCGTCCCCTCGAGGGTGACCGCAGCGAGCAGCAGCTCGCCGGCACGGTTGCAGATCTCCTGCTGGATGGCGACGTCGAGGTCGGTGCGGTCCTCGAAGTAGCGGTAGAGCACGGTGCGGTGCACCGACGCCTCCTCGGCGATCTGCTGCACGCTCAGCTCGGCGCCGGGCGCCAGGTCGCGCTCCAGCACGGTCAGCGCGGCCTCGATGACGGCCTGGCGGCGGTCGGCGTTGTGCTGCTGCCAGCGCCGCTTGCGCCCGTCGGTCTCGTCGCGCCGCGCCGTCCCCATGACCACTCCTCGCATCGTCACGCCGCTGTCACGACGTGAGCGACACGGTACGCCGCAGCAGTCCCCGGCGGCGTACGGCGGCCGGCGGCTCCGCGACCGAGCGCTGCTCGGCGAGGTCGGTGATCTTGGCGCGGGGCCGCCCGGTCCGCGCGCCGCGCTCGCGCTCGGCGGCGTCGAGGCGCTGCCAGCTGGCGAGGTCGCCGGCGCCGGGGTGCCGCTCGGCCACCAGTGCCGCGAGGGCGTCGGCCGAGCCGGTGGGCGCGGGCAGGCCGGCGTCGAGGTCGTCGAGGAGGGTCTGGACGGTCTCCTGGGCGTCGGTCTTGTTGGTGCCGATGAAGCCGACCGGACCGCGCTTGATCCAGCCCACGACGTAGACGCCCGGCTCGACCCGGCCCTCGTGGTGGGGGACGGTGGCGGTGCGTTCGTCGAACGGCAGCCCGGGGACCGGGGTGCCACGGTGGCCGACCGAGCGGACGACCAGGCCGGCGTCGAGGACGAAGGTGTCGTCGGTGGCCTCGGCGCGGACGCTGCCGTCGGCGGTCTCGACGAGGCGGTTGCGGGCGACCCGGACGCCGGTGACCCGTCCGTCGGCGCCGAGGACCTCGACGGGGGAGACCGCGAAGCTGAGCACGATCCGGCGCCTGGCGCTGTCGGCCGCGACCGGGCGCTCGGCGAGCTCGCGGAGCAGCGCGCTGCGCTGGTCGTGGCCGGTGAGCAGCGCGGGGTCGGCGTCGACGACCACGTCGACGTCGTCGAGCGCGGCGAGGCCGATCAGCTCGGGAACGGTGAACGCCGCCTGCGCCGGGCCGCGACGGCCGAGGACGACCACCTCGCGCACGTTGCTCGTTCGCAGCTGGTCGAGCGGTCCGGGTGCCAGGTCGGTGCGCTCGAGGACCTCGAGCGGCCGGGCCAGGATCCGCGCCACGTCGAGCGCGACGTTGCCGTTGCCGACGACGACCGCACGACCCGACGGGTTGGACACCGGGCCGAGCGGGACGTCGAGGTCCTGCTGCTCCGGGTGGCCGTTGTACCAGCCGACCAGCGCGGTCGCGGGCACGGAACCGGCCAGGTCCTCGCCGGGGATGTCGAGGCTGCGGTCGGCGGAGGCGCCGACGGCGTACACGACGGCGTCGTAGTGGGCCCGCAGGTCGGCCAGCGTCACGCCGCCGTCCGTCCCCACCTCGACGTCGAGGAAGTAGCGGAACCGCGGCTGCCGCTCGATCGCCTCGAACAGCCGGGTGACCAGCTTGGTGGAGGCATGGTCGGGCGCGACGCCGTGCCGGACCAGGCCGTACGGCGTCCGCAGCCGGTCGTAGACGTCGACGCCACCGACCTCGGGGTGCTTGAGCAGCTCGTCGGCCGTGTAGAGCCCGGCCGGGCCGGCGCCGATCACCGCGACCCGGAACGGACCGGTGCGCGTGAGCCGGCGCTGCGGCGGGACCAGCGCGACCGGCGTCCGGTCGGCGTGCGGGAACGCGTCGTAGTAGGCGGCGTTGAGCTCGAGGAAGGGCAGCTGCTTGGTCGTCAGGGCGGCGTCCGGCACCATCGCCCCGACCGGGCAGGCCGTCGCGCAGGCGCCGCAGCCGACGCACGCGGTCGCGTCGACGTACACCATCTCGGTGGTGCCGAAGCCGGGCTCGCCCGGCGCGGGGTGGATGCAGTTGACCGGGCAGGCGACGACGCACGAGGCGTCGGCGCAGCACGACTGCGTGACGACGTAGGCCATGTCAGCTCCGGACGGTCAGACCGCGGCGGACTTGGGCTCGCTGCGGAAGCGCGAGGGGCTGCCGTGGATGCCGAGCGCGCGCCACACGAGCCGGGAGACCTTGTTCATCAGGCCGAGCTCCTCGGCGAGCATCCGCACGTCGCCGAAGGTGTCACGCAGCAGCTTCTGGGACTTCTCGGACTTCCAGTAGACCTCCCGCATCACGTCCTTGGGGATGTCGAGGTCCTTCTGCATCTGCTTGGTCGGCTTCATGATCACGTCGCACAGCACCCGCATGACGACGGGGTAGGCCAGGGAGAGGCCGAAGCGCTGCAGCCGGCCGTAGTCCTTGGAGCGCTCGACCAGGTAGGTGTGCGCGAAGCCGATGTGGCGGGCCTCCTCGGCGACGTGGATCTGCATCACGCGGGTGACGATCGGGTGCAGCTCGTGGCCCGAGCGCAGTACCGACTTCTGCAGGTAGTCGATCGGCTCCTCACCGGCGAGGATGCCGAAGAAGAAGAGGTTGGGCAGCGGGCCCCCGGCCAGGCACAGGAACGGCGCGACCTTGATGAACCAGCCCGGGCCGCCCTTCACGTCGACGCCGATCCGGTTCACGCCCTCCTGGAACATCTGGGTGTGGTGGCACTCCTCGGTCACCTCGTGGGTGGAGTAGCGGAACTCCGCACGGTTGTTGCCCATCGGGATGAGGTGGCTCATGATGCCGCCGATCAGCACCTGCTCGAACTGCAGGCCGACCTTCATGATGTTGGCGAGGCGGTACTGGCCGATCTCGATCTGCCGCTCCAGGGGAAGCGACTTGTACCAGTCCGTGCCGCCGAGCGAGTCGATCTCGGGGAGCACCCAGCGCGGGTCGTCCGGGACGACCTCGAACTCCGGGCTGTCCCAGGCGATGTCGAGGAACGCGTCGAAGTGCTGGTGGACCGACGCCTCGGACAGCACGCGCAGCGTGTCTTGGTAGCTGAGGCCCGCCAGGTCGTGCGCGGTGGGGGTGTCGATCGGGGCGTCGGCAGTCGCAGTCATGGGTCCTCGGTCCGTTCTCATCATCGAAATCGGGAGCATGCACGCTGTTAGCGCAACAACATGTTGCATACATTGACCGGGGTTTTGTCAAGGAAATCGACCGGAAACGGCGCGCGAGACGGCCGGGAGCGACGGAAGGTGTGACGTGGATCGCGTCGCCGGTGCACCGCGCCCCATGCGAATCGGTCGCGGATCACCCCGATCGGCGACCAGTTCGCATGGGGTGCGGTTCAGGGGCGCAGGAAGCCGAGGGTGCGCCAGCGGGCGAGCGCCGCGAGGAGGTCGGGGTGGTCGGCACGGTCGGCCGCCCGCCCACCGGCGACGAGGGGCGGGACGTCGGGGTCCGCGCCGGCGTCGTACACGACCGTGAGGCGGTTGGGCGCGCCGGCGTTGATGAGCGAGCCGAGAAGGGCGACCGGGTTGCTGCGGTCCTCGAGCGAGAGCACCTGCACGTCGGCCGGCAGCAGCGCGAGCTGGGTCGCGGGGGCGTCGGCGGTCACGACCTGGTCGACGACGAAGCCGGGCAGGTCGGTCCGGGTGGCGACCTCGAGGGCGGCCGCGCCGCCGCTGCCGCGACCGACGAGGAGCACCCGGGTCGGCTCGTCGCCCGGCTCCACGGCGGCGGCCAGCGCACGGACGAGCGCCGAGGCCTCGCTGGAGGCGTCGCCGGAGACCAGCCGGAGCCGGCCGGCAGCCGGCGCGGGGGCGGTGTCGGGGGCGGCGTCGGGGAGGAAGGCGACCAGACGGCCGGGCGCGGCCCGCAGGACCCGGACCGGACCGCGCTGCTCCTCGGCCAGGATCGTCATGAGATCCCCCAGCCCCGACGGCACCTCGGCGCCGTCGACGCTCGCCGCGTCCCCCGCTCCCCGCCCCGGGGCCTGCGCCGTCTCGGTGCCGGCCTCGGTGCCGGCCTCGGTGCCGCCCTCGGTGCCGCCCTCGGTCAGGCCGACCGCGACGTCGCGGAGCGCGGCAGCCCAGTCGTCGGGCAGGGGGGCGATGCCGGTGGCGCGTAGGCCCCCGGCCCGTGCCGAGCGCCCAGCCTCGCCGGACAGCACGCCCGCGGTCAGCAGCCCGCGCATCTGCAGGCTGTCGAGCACGCCGCCGCCGGTGGTGACGTGCTCCATCAGCTCGGGGTGGGCCTCGGCCAGCTCGCCGAGGTACGCCGCCACGCCGTCGCGGTCGAGTGCATCGGTCTCGATCAGGCCGGCCGCGACGATCGCGCCGCCGAGGTTGACCTCGGGCGCGAGGTAGCCGATCGCCCGCCCCGCGATCGAGCCGAGGGTCTGGTACGCCGCCGCCTGGAGCTCGTCGATCCAGCGATAGGTCAGCACGGTCGCGCGCAGGACGAGCGCGTCCGCGTCGAGCTCGATCGACCGGCTCAGCAGGCTGCCCTTGCCGGTGGTCGCGGCGCGCACCTCGTCCTCGGCGGTGCGCCACGTGGTGGGGGAGAGCGACGCGGAGTCGGTGACCTCGGGGTCGGTCAGCACGTCGCTGCCGAGCTGCGACCACTCCCGCATCTGCGCGCCGGCGTCGTCGAACAGGTCGGCCAGGCGCAGCATCTGGTCGTACTTGTCGGCCAGGTCGGCGACCTCGACCGCCGTGCGCGGCTGCTGCTCCCCGATGCTGGGGTCGGGGTGGGTCATCGGGCCGCCTCCCCGAGGACGGGGGCGACGACCGCTGCCAGCTCGTCGGGCACGACGGAGCGCAGCTCCAGGCGCAGCACGCCCTCCTCGTGGTGCGGGCGCAGCGCCCGCCAGCCGTCGGCGAGCAGCGTCCAGGACACGACGCCCACGGTGTCGACCCGGGGCCCGGAGACGTCGGCGACCAGGGCCCGCAGCCGTCCGCGGGCCTCGCCGGCCAGCGCCGCGAGCAGGGCGACCGCCGACGGGTCGTCGAGCGCGCCGTCCGGGCCTCGCACCGCGCCGTGGTGGCGGGCCGCGAGCACGGGCAGCAGGTCGCCCCGGCCCGAGCCGCTCGCCTCGGCGGCCGCGTCGGCGAGCTCGAACGGCAGGTCGACGTACGACGGCACGGCGGACCGCGCGAGGGTGACCTCCGCGGAGACCGCGGCGACCCGCGCGAGCTCGGCGGCCCACGCGTCGGTGCCGAACCAGCCGATCTCGTGGACGATCCCATCGACGGTGGCGAGCGAGGCCACCGCGTCGCCGTCCTGGCGGTGCCAGACCTTGGCCTGCGCGCCGCCCATCGCCACGTCGGCGTCGAGGGCGAGGCGCGGGGACGCGAGCAGGCCGATCGCGCCGGCGAGCCCGGCGTCGAGGACCCCGTCCACGGTCAGGCCGCGACGCTCGAGCGAGTCGGCCGGGTCGTGCAGGGCGTCGACGACGGCGCGGAACGCCTGGTCGTCGAGGGTCGCCGGGCTCTGCCCGAGCCGGGCCTGCATGGCGTCGGCGGTGGACGGCGCCGAGACCTCGAACGGCAGCGGCGCGTCGCCGGCGAGACGGGCGGCGTGCTGCAGCTCGGCGAGGGTGAGGCCGATCCGGCGCGGCGCGGCGGCCAGGGCGTCGCCGCCGGGGCGCGGCGGTGAGACGGAGGTGAGGTCGACGGTCGGCATCCGCGGATCAGCGCTCCAGGCCGGGAAGGTCGATGGCGAGCCAGTCGCGGTGCCCGGAAGGCGGCGGCGTGAACGCGGCGAGCGCCTCGTCGAGAGGGTCGGGCATGACCTGCGGACTGTCGCCGGACTCGTTGCGACGGGCGATGGCGGAGATCCGGGCGTGCGCGTCGGCGACGAGCGCCGCCACTCGGGCCTCGGTGGTGGCGATCTCCTCGCGCACCGCGTCGACGCTCTCGGCGTGGTCGGCCAGGGCGTCGGCGGCACCGGTGTGCCGCTGGGCCGCCACCCGCAGGTGGCTGGCCCGCTCGGTCACCCGCTCCCGCATCGCGTCGGCGGCCCGACCGGTCCAGCCGAGGCTCTCGACCCGGGCGACCAGCTCGTCGGCGAGGGCGCGCACGTCGGCCCCCTGGTCCCGTAGCTGGGTGGCACGACGCCGGATGACCTCGCTGTCGCCGTACATGAGACGCGCCCTTCCCTGTTCCCGCTCGGGTCAAACCCCGCCTTCGACCCTAACGATCGGCGAGGGTTCGCCAGATCAGAGGTTGCCGTCGAGCCGGTCGAGCGCGGTGGTGATGTCGTCCGCGGCGCCGGCGAAGCTGAACCGCAGGAACCGGCCGCCCTCGACGGTGTCGAAGTCGATGCCGGTGGCGACGGCGACACCGGTGCGCGCCAGCAGGTCGCGACAGTAGGCCATCGAGTCGGTGGTGAGGTGCCCGACGTCGGCGTACGCGTAGAAGGCGCCGTCGGCGGGCGCCAGCCGGGTGATGCCGAGCCGCTGCAGGCCCTCGAGGAGCAGGCCGCGGTTGTGGGCGTAGCGCTGGACGTGCCCGTCGAGCTCGGCGTACGCCGTGTCCTCGAACGCCGCCAGCGCGGCGTGCTGGGCGAGCACCGGAGGGCAGATCGAGAAGTTGCCGGTCAGCACGTCGACCGGCCGGCGCAGCCGCTCGGGGGCGAGCATCCAGCCCAGCCGCCAGCCGGTCATCGAGAAGTACTTCGAGAACGACCCGAACACGACCGCCTCGCGCGAGGTCTCCCAGGCGCAGCCGGCGCGGGAGCCGGCGTACTGGATGCCGTGGTAGATCTCGTCGGAGACCAGCTGGACGCCGTTGTCCTCGCACCAGCGCGCGATCGCGGCGAGCTCCTCGGGCAACAGCATGGTGCCGGTCGGGTTCGCCGGACTCGCGACGACGAGGCCGTCGAACGGCTCGCGTGCATGCGCGTGCGCGAGCTGCTCGACGGTGGGCTGGAAGCGGGCCTGCGGACCGGTGGGGATCTCGACCACCGCGCAGCCGAGGGCCGCCAGCACGTTGCGGTAGCAGGGGTAGCCCGGCCGGGCGATCGCCACCCGCGCACCTGCGTCGAAGGCCGCGAGGAAGGCCAGCAGGAAACCGCCGCTCGACCCTGTGGTGACGACGACGTCGTCGGGGTGCACGGCGAGGTCGTAGGTACGCCGATAGTGGCCGGCGATCGCCGTCCGCAGCTCGAGGATGCCGGTCGCGGTCGTGTAGCCGAGCGGGTCGCCGCTGCCGAGCAGCCGGATCGCCGCAGCGGTGACCGTGGCCGGTGCACCCGTGCTCGGCTGGCCGGCCACCAGGTTGACCAGGTCGCCGTGGGTGCGCTGTCGCTCGGCCGCCGCGGCGAGCAGGTCCATCACGTGGAAGGGCGGGACGTTCGCGCGGGTGGCGGCGGCGAGGCGGGCGGTCACGCTCCGACCCTAGGACGGTGGGAAATGAGTTTCACCGGCCGGCCGGTGAAACTACCTCGGCGCGCCGCTCCGATCTCGGACCGAGCCGACGCTCCTCAATCCGCGGCCGTGACCCGCGTCCTCGCCGGCTCGGCCGCGGCGGCCTTGCCCGCGCGCCGGCCGAAGAACGAGCCCTCCCCGAGCTGGGTGCCCGAGCAGTAGCCCGCGCCGTCCTGGGCGATGTTGGAGGCGCAGGCGCCGGCGGCGTACAGGCCCGGGACGACCGAGCCGTCGGTACGCCGCACCTCGCCGTCCACCGTGGTCGCCATGCCGCCGATGGTGAAGCCCGCGTACAGCGCGACGCCGAGCGACAGGTCCAGCACCGCCCAGGGGCCGGCGGTCTGCGGGGCGAGCCAGTCGGGGTGCTTGTGGAGGTCGGGGTCCTCACCCCGGGCGGCGTACTCGTTGTAGCGGTTGACCGTCGCCACCAGGGCGCCGGCGGGCATGCCGAGGCCGGCCTCCATCTCCTCGAGCGTCTCGAAGCCGTCCTTGAGCGGCACGAGCGGCATGTGGTCCTCACCGAGGTGCTCGCTGTCGACGATGAGGTACGCGACCGCGTCGGGCTGCTGCAGCACGTGGTACGACGTCCGGGCGTGGTAGCTGTCCTCGGCGACGAACCGCTCGCCGTCCCGGTTGACGATGATCCCCTTGCACCGCGACGACGGCGGGTAGAAGGGGGCGGTGATGAACGGCTCCTCCATGTTCTCCAGGGCCGCGCCGACGGACTCGCCGAGGCGGATGCCGAGCCCGTCGTCGTACGTCGACCCGAGGGTGAACAGCTTGGACCCGAGCGCGGGGGTGTAGCGGGCGACCATGTCGGGGTTCATCACGAACCCGCCGGCGGCGAGCACGACGCCGTCGGCGCCGATCACGCCGGTCTCGTCGAAGGAGCGCCAGGCCACGCCGACCACCCGCCCCGACGTGGGGGAGCCGTCGACGACGAGGTTGGTCACGCCGGTCTCGTAGCGGACCTCGACGCCGGCCTTCTCGACGTGGGTGCGCAGCAGGTCCATCACGATCTTCGTGCCCTCGGTGTCGCCGGGCACCGGCACCTTGTGGCCGCGGGGCGCGGGCGGCACCTGGTCGCGGAACGGCCAGACCTTCTCGTTGCCGGTGTACATCAGGCCCTCGGTGCCGGGCTGGATCACGGCCTTGCCGGGGAAGTAGGAGCGCTCGAACTGGAAGCCGAGGTCCTCGAGCCAGTCGAAGTGGGCGACCGATCCCTCGCAGTAGGCGCGGATCTTGGTCTCGTCGGGGTCCTTCGTCGACGCCATCAGGTAGCCGACCATCGCCTCGACCGTGTCCTCGTGGCCGGTGGCCCGCTGGACCGCCGTACCGCCGCCGAGGTAGAAGTGCCCGCCCGACATGGACGAGGTACCGCCGTGGATCGCGGCCTTCTCCAGCAGGAGCACCCGGGCGCCGGTGCGCGCGGCCTCGAGGGCGGCACAGCCGCCGGCGATGCCGAAGCCCACCACGACCACGTCGTAGTGCTCGGCGTCGTCGGCCACGTCGCTGGCCGGGAGGGCGTCGGGGAGGGCGAGCCCGGCGGGCTGGGAGGTCGTCATGGATGAAATCTAGAACATGTTCTAGCGATAGACTACTGACCCGCCACCCGACGGAAGCCGAGTGACTCTTGACCTTCGATGTCCACCAGCTCGACACGTTCCTGCTGATCGGCGCCGGAGTCACGTTCCTGGCCGTCCTGGCCGTGCGGATGTCGTCGGGAGCGGGGCTGCCCAGTCTGCTCGTCTACCTGCTCATGGGCGTCGTCCTGGGCGAGTCGGGGCTCGGGATCGGCTTCGACGACGCGCAGCTCGCCCACGCGATCGGGTTCGGCGCCCTCGCGATCATCCTCGCCGAGGGCGGTCTCACCACGAGCTGGACTGACGCCCGCCCGGCGATGCGGATGGGCCTGTCCCTGGCGACGATCGGGGTGCTCCTGTCGGTCGGCGTCGTCGCCGTGGGAGCGCACTTCGTGCTCGGCCTGTCGTGGCAGTTCTCCATCCTGCTCGGCGCGGTCTGCTCGCCGACCGACGCGGCGGCGGTGTTCTCCGTGCTCCGGGTCGTCCCGCTGCCGAAGCGGATCACCGGCACCCTCGAGGCGGAGTCCGGCCTCAACGACGCGCCCACCGTCGTGCTGGTGAGCCTGGTCGCGTCGGGTGCCGTCGGCGAGTACGGCCTGCTCGGCACCACCGGGATCGTGATCTACGAGCTGGTCGCCGGCGTCGCGTTCGGTCTCGCCGCGGGCTTCGGAGGCGCCTGGGTGATGCGCCGCGTCGCGCTGCCGTCGTCGGGTCTCTACCCGATCGCCGTGCTCTGCCTGACCCTGATCGGGTACGGCGGCGCGGCTGCCGTGCACGCCAGCGGGTTCGCCGCGGTCTACGTCGCCGCGCTCGTCCTCGGCAACGCCGAGCTGCCCCACCGCACCGCCACCCGCTCCTTCGTCGAGGGCCTCGCCTGGCTCGCCCAGATCGGGCTGTTCGTCATGCTCGGCCTGCTGCTCTCGCCGGGCCGGCTGTCGTGGGACACCATCGGCATGGCCGTGGTCGTGGGCGGCCTCCTCACCTTCGTCGCACGGCCGGTCTCGGTCGTGGTGAGCGCCGTCGTAAGGCCGATGAAGTGGGCGGAGCTGGCCTTCATCTCGTGGGCCGGCCTGCGCGGCGCCGTCCCCATCGTGCTCGCGACGATCCCGCTCGCCGAGGGCGTCGCGGGCGCCGCCCGGCTCTTCGACATCGTCTTCGTGCTGGTCGTCCTCGACACCCTCATCACCGCCCCGTCGCTCCCGCTGACCGCGCGCCTGCTGCGGGTCGCCCGCCGCTCGGAGCCGCGCGGCATCGAGGTCGAGGCCGCCCCGCTCGAACGCGTCGCCGCCGACCTGCTCCTGGTCACGATCAGCCCCGTCTCGAAGCTGCACGGCGTCGAGGTCGGCGAGCTGCGGCTGCCCGTGGGAGCCAACGTGTCGATGGTCGTCCGGGAGGGCCAGACCATGGTGCCGGAGCGTCGTACCGTCCTGCGCCACGGCGACGACCTCATCGTCGTCACCCCCCGCAGGCTGCGGGAGGCCACCGAGCAGCGGCTGCGCCAGGTCAGCACCGGCGGCCGCCTCGCGCAGTGGCTCGAGGACTGACCCGTCCGGTCCCTCGGCCGGTCAGCCCTGGTCGGTGGGCCCGCTGCTGAGCGGCGGCGTGCAGACGTAGCTGTCCTGGCGCGCGGTCACCGTCGGGTTCCCCTGGACGACGCCCCGGAACCTCTTGCCGACCACGATTGTCACCCCCGGGTAGCCCGAGGGCTGGTCGACGACGTCCACGTCGTCGCCGAGGTACGACGCCAGCAGCATCGTCGCGGGGGAGTCGGGGTCGTCGGACCACACCTGCGCCGCCACCGGACCGCCGGTGTCGGGGGCGTTGCCCGTCTCGCCCTGCGCGAAGCCGTGTGCCATCAGCTGGTCCATGGTCTTGGTCGCCAGACCGTTGGCGCCGCCGCCGTTGAGCACGGTCACCATCACCTGGGGCGGTGCGAGGTCGTCGCCCTTCGGGATCAGGGTGTCGGTGCAGGGCGCCGCCTCCACCTTCTCCGGGAACGGCTGGGCCACCCTGGACCAGCCCCAGGCGGCACTGGCGACGAACACCACCGCCAGCGCGCCCAGCGTGATCGCCGAGCGGCTGCCTGCCTTGACGTCGAGGCCCACCATGCCGGTCTCAGCCCTCCATCCGGATCACGCGGGCGTGGAGGACGTGGCGCTGCTGCAGGGCCGCCCGCAGCGCGCGGTGCAGCCCGTCCTCGAGGTAGTAGTCGCCGCGCCACAGCACGACGTGGGCGAACAGGTCGCCGAAGAACGTGGAGTCCTCGTCGAGCAGCGACGACAGCTGCAGCGTGTCCTTGGTCGTGACCAGCTGGTCGAGACGCACCTGGCGCGGAGGCACGGCCGCCCACCCCTTCGAGGTGAGGCCGTGGTCGGGGTAGGGACGCCCGTCCCCCACGCGCTTGAAGATCACGGCTTCGGAGTCTACGGGGCGGTGCCGCACCCGCCTGCGACGGCATGTTCCGCCTAGAGTTCCGGGCATGACCCAGGAGCAGACGTCCCCTGCCGCTGCGGACCCCGTCGAGGAGGCGATCGCCCCCGGGTACGCCTTCGAGGGCCCGGCGCTCGAGCTCGGCGGGCTGATGACCGGACCCGACCGGCTCTGCGCCAGCACCGTCCGGATCCCGCTGGCGATGCTCAACCGGCACGGCCTGGTCGCAGGTGCGACCGGCACCGGAAAGACCAAGACCCTGCAGCTGCTCGCGGAGCAGCTCAGCGCGGCCGGCGTCCCGGTGTTCGCCGCCGACATCAAGGGCGACCTGTCCGGCATCGCGACCGCGGGCCAGGCCAGCGACAAGCTCCTCGCGCGCACCCGGTCGGTCGGGCAGGACTGGCAGGCGACCGCCTTCCCGGTGGAGTACTACGCGCTCGGCGGGCAGGGCACCGGCATCCCGATCCGGGTGACGGTCTCGTCGTTCGGGCCGATCCTGCTCAGCCGGGTGCTGGGGCTCAACGACACCCAGGAGTCGAGCCTGGGCCTGGTGTTCCACTACGCCGACAAGCAGGGCCTGCCGTTGCTCGACCTGCAGGACCTGCGCGCCGTGGTCCAGCACCTCACCAGCGACGAGGGCAAGGCCGACCTCAAGGAGCTCGGTGGCCTGTCGTCGGCGACCGCGGGCGTGATCCTGCGCGAGCTGATCACCTTCGCCGACCAGGGCGCCGAGGCGTTCTTCGGCGAGCCGGAGTTCGACTCCGCCGACCTGCTCCAGCGGGCCCCCGACGGCCGCGGCCTGGTCAACCTGGTCGAGCTGCCCCACCTGCAGGACCGGCCGGCGATCTTCTCCACCTTCTTGATGTGGCTGCTCGCCGACCTGTTCCACGACCTGCCCGAGGTGGGCGACGTCGACCAGCCCAAGCTGGTGTTCTTCTTCGACGAGGCCCATCTGCTGTTCAAGGACGCGTCGAAGCCGTTCTTGGAGTCGATCGCCCAGACGGTGCGGCTGATCCGGTCGAAGGGCGTCGGCGTCTTCTTCGTGACGCAGAGCCCGACCGACGTACCCGACGACGTCCTCGCCCAGCTCGGCTCCCGCATCCAGCACCAGCTCCGCGCCCACACCCCCAACGACGCCAAGGCGCTCAAGGCGACCGTCGACACCTACCCGAGGAGTGCGTACGCCGACCTCGGCGAGGTCATCATGACGCTCGGCATCGGCGAGGCGATCGTGACCGTGATGGGCGAGAAGGGCGCGCCGACACCGGTCGCGTGGACCCGGCTGCGCGCGCCCCAGTCGCTGATGGCGCCCAGCAGCACCGAGTCGATGGAGGCCACCGTCGCGGCCAGCCCCCGGCGGGCGAAGTACGCCGAGGTCGTCGACCGCGAGTCGGCCCGCGAGATCCTCGCGAAGAAGCTCGAGGAGGGCGCGAAGGCCGAGGCCGAGGAGAAGGTCGAGAAGTCCGAGAAGCCCGCCGCGAAGGGCAAGGCCGCGCCGAAGGCGAAGAAGGACGAGGGCGGCGCGGCGGGCGAGATCGTCAAGGACGTCGTGAGGTCCTCGGCGTTCAAGCAGTTCATGCGCACCGCGGCCGCCGAGATCGCCCGCGGCATGTTCGGCACGGCGCGCCGGCGCCGTTAGCCGGGGCGGCCCCCCGCCCCGACGACACCGCCGGGCGGCTCCTGCGTGAGGA
This sequence comes from Nocardioides daeguensis, assembly GCF_019192965.1. Lineage (GTDB taxonomy): Bacteria > Actinomycetota > Actinomycetes > Propionibacteriales > Nocardioidaceae > Nocardioides > Nocardioides daeguensis. The sequence continues at coordinate 45,723 of NZ_JAHTKU010000005.1, read as the reverse complement.
GCCGCCCGGCGGTCAAGGGGGGAAGGTGGTCGGTGGGTCAGGCGGACCAGCGGATCGCGTCGTCGACGAAGTCGGCGAGGGGGTGCACGCCGCGCAGGTCGGTGCGCTCGTCCATCAGGCGGGCGAGGCCCTGGGCGTGGCGATCACGCAGCGCCGCACGGCGCAGGAGGGTGCGGTCCACGGCGTCGAGGTCCTCGACAGGCTCGAGGTGACGCCCTGTGGTCTGGGTCTCAGGAGAGGTCGTCTTGGTCATGCACCCAGCCTGCTGGCCGCAGGTTTCACCCCGGCCGCTCGCCGGTTACGAGTTGGTGACCCGGGCTGTGAGCCGCGCGACAGTCAGGCGTCGGCGAGGAGCAGGGCGTCGTACGCCTCGACCATCGCCGGGCCGTACCAGGTCAGCAGCCGGCCGGAGACCAGCCGCGTCGGCACCTGCCGGAAGGCCTCCGGGCCGTCCTCGGCCGTGAACACGTACGGCTCGTCGGGCAGCAGCACCAGGTCGAGGCCGGCGGTGTCCAGCTCGGCGAGGTCGACCTTCGGGTACCGGTCGGCGCCGGCTCCTCCCGTGTCGTAGGCGTTGTTCCAGCCGAGCCGGTGCAGCAGGTCGCTGGTGTAGGTCCGCGGGCCGACGACCATCCACGGGTCCCGCCACACCGGTACGGCGACCCGGCCCCGCTCCGCGGGCAGCGGCCCCGACCAGCGGGCGCGCGCCTGCTCCAGCCAGGGCGGGGCGGGGTGGCCGAGCGCCTCGTCGTACAACCGGGCGAGGGAGGTCAGCGCCTGCGGCACCGTCTCGATCGCGGTCACCCACACGGCCACGCCGGCGTCGCGGAGGCGGCGGACGTCGAGCTCGCGGTTCTCCTCCTGGTTGGCGACGACCAGGTCCGGGGCGAGCGCGCGGATCGCGGCGAGGTCGGGGTTCTTGGTGCCGCGCACCCGGACGACGGCGAGGTCGGCGGGGTGCGTGCACCACTGGGTGGCGCCGACGAGCCGGTCGGGGACGTCGGCCGCGAGGGCCTCGGTGATGGAGGGGACCAGGGAGACGATCCGGCGCGCCGGACCGGTCAGGGGGACCTCGGCACCGAGGTCGTCGACGGTGCGGACGGCCACGTCCCCCACCGTAGCCGGTGGGTCACTCGGCGATCCGGGATGGCTCGATCGGGTCACCGGCGTCCGGGCCCTCGCCCCTAGCCAGTAACACGTTCCATGCGTCAGGATCGGTCTCGACCTCGCGGTCCGGCCTACACGGGGAAGCCAGATGGGGCTGTCCGGATCGCGGTGGGGGAGAGAGAAGGTCCACCATGCTCCGTTTCCGACTTCTGTGCGCCCTGGGCGCGGCCACGGCCTCCGTGGCAGCGCTCGCGCCGGTGACCGCCAGCCCGACCGCGGCCGCGCCGGTGACCGTCGCCTCGGCGATCACCAAGACCGGCTGTGGCGGTGAGCGGCCCGCGAAGCCGGGCGGCGGGCGCTACACCTGCTCGTTCGAGGACGACTTCAACGGCTCGGCGCTCGACCGCTCGAAGTGGGTGGTGCAGGAGACGGCCGTGACGGGGATCAGCGCGCTCGGCTCCGGCTGCTACGTCGACGACCCCGACAACATCCGGGTCGGCTCGGGCCAGCTCTTCCTGACCGCGCGCAAGGAGGCGGCGCCCTTCACGTGCTCGGGCCCGTTCGGCTCCTACACCGCCGACCGCACCGCGGCCACCATCGGCAGCTACGGCCTGTTCACCCAGACCTACGGCCGCTTCGAGTTCCGCGCCAAGCTGCCGAACACGACGATCCAGGGCATCCACTCCGCGCTGTGGCTCTACCCGCAGAAGCACACCTACGGCGCCTGGCCGAGCTCCGGCGAGATCGACGTCGCCGAGTGGTTCAGCGGCACGCCCCAGAAGGTCTACCCGTCGGTCCACTACGCCGGCGAGGACACCAAGCTGAGCAGCGGCTACAACTGCCTGGTCGCGAACTCGGGTACCCAGTTCCACCGCTACGCCGTGGAGTGGACGCCGACCTCGATGCGGTTCCTCTACGACAACCGGGTCTGCTTCACCCACTCGTGGACGCCGGACGCGCCGCTGGTGGCGCCGCAGCCGTTCGACCAGCCGTTCTACGTGGTCCTCACCCAGGTCTTCGGCGGTGGTTGGAACTCCATCACCCCGAGCACCCCGACCTCGGCCACCACGACCGTCGACTGGGTCCGCGTCTGGAAGTGAGGCCGCCGCGCCCGAGCCTGCGCCTGCGCAGGCGAGACCGGGCTGGGCGGGCATGATCGGCGTGTGAACGCGATCTTCGGGTGGTCGGTCCTGGCCCTGGTGTTCCTCGACGAGCTGCTGGCCATGGCGGCGTTCGGGACCTGGGGCTGGGACCGCGACCCACGCTGGTTGCTGGTCTGGCTGCTCCCGCTCGCCGCGATGACGGTGTGGTTCCTCCTCGCCTCGCCCAAGGCGCCGTACGGCGGCCGGCTGGTGCGCCCGCTGACGAAGGTGCTGGTGTTCACCCTTGCCAGCGCTGCGCTCTGGGACGCCGGTCACGAGGGGTGGGCGGTCGCGTTGCTCGTCTTCTCGGTGGTGGTCAACGCGCTCGCGCAGCTGCCCGGCATCCGGGTGCTCGTCGAGGTCCCCGGCTGAGCAAGGAAGGCGCGGTCACGGGACCGGCGAGCTGCTGCCGGACCGGGACCTGGAACGGATCAGCGCAGGGCGAGGCAGCCCGAGGTGACCGGCTCCCAGTCCATGACCGCGTGCTCGGCGATCCGCTTGTCGAGGCCTGCGGCGATGTCGGCCGGCCACGGCGCGGTCCGGCGATCGGCGATCTCGACGCACAAGAAGATCTCCTCGAACACGCAGGCGACCCGCTGGAAGGTGTCGTCGAGGACGAAGACCAGGGCGTGCGCCGCGCGCTCCGAGCGTCCGAGCAGGCGCACGCGGACCGACATCTCGTCGCCGGTCCGCAGCTCGTGCAGGTAGGTCAGGTGGTGCTCCGCGGAGAGGCAGGCGAAGCCGCTGAGCACGGGCCAGTTGAAGGGGATCCCGATGTCGTAGAGCGACTCGTCGAGGCCCTCGCTGCCGATGCCGAGGTAGTGCCGGACGTTGAGGAAGCCGTTGCTGTCCTCGAACGCGCTGGGGACCGGCTGGACCGCGAAGGCCGGCAGGGTGACGAGCTGGTCGTACGTCGGCTGCGTGCTCATGGTCGGGACCCTAGCGAGTCCCGGCGTTGATTGGGCGGCCCCGACACGCGCGCGTAGGCTGGGCTGACAGATCCACTGCGTGTATCTACCTCGCGTCGGCTCGACCGGCGGTCCAAGGCGGCACCCGAACCCCTTGGACGAAGGACATGCCTGCTCACTCCGCGACGCTGGTGCGTGCCGCCGGCGCGTCGTACTTCCCGATCGCGCTCGTCGCCCGGATGCCCTACGCGATGATGGTCGTCGGGGTGCTCACCCTGGTCGTCGACGGCCGCGACTCGCTCGCCTTCGGTGGCCTCAACTCGGCCGTCGTCGGTCTCGGCGCCGCGAGCGTCGGGCCGCTGCTCGGCGCCGCCGCCGACCGGTTCGGCCAGCGCCGGGTGCTGCTGGCCAGCGGCATCGTGTCGACCAGCGCGCTCGGCCTGATGGCGTGGGTGGTCCACAGTCCGCTGCCCGCCGCCGCGGTGCTCGCGGTGGCCTACCTCGTCGGCGCGAGTGCCCCGCAGATCGCGCCGATGTCGCGCAGCCGGCTGGTGCAGATCATCGGTGCCCGGATCGCGCCGAGCCGTCGTTCCCGGACCTTCGACGCCACGATGGCCTACGAGTCGGCCGCGGACGAGATCGTGTTCATCATCGGCCCGTTCGTGGTCGGCCTGCTCGCCACGGCGCTCGACCCGTGGGCGCCGGTCGCCGGCGCGGCCCTGCTGACGCTGGTGTTCGTCACCGCCTTCGCGCTGCACCCCTCAGCCCTCGCGGCGGCGGGTGCCGACGAGCGGGCCACGCCGCCCGCCCCGGTGCGGGAGATCGCCCGGCCGGCGCTGCTGGCCGTGGTCGCGGGCATCTTCGGCGTCGGGCTGTTCTTCGGCTCGATGCTCACCTCGCTGACCGCGTTCATGGCCGACCACGGCGAGCCCGCCTCCGCCGGCCTCGTGTACGGCGTGATGGGGATCGGCTCCGCGGCGCTGGCCCTGGGCGTGGCACTGTTCCCGGCCACCTTCTCGCTGCGGGCCCGCTGGCTCGTCTTCGGCGCCACGATGCTCGTCGGCGCCTCGTTGCTGCCGTTGGTCTCGTCGGTCGCCGCGATGTGCGGCGTGCTGTTGCTCATCGGCTGCGGCATCGGGCCGACGATGGTGACCCAGTACAGCCTCGGTGCGCTGCGCAGCCCGGTCGGCCGGTCCGCGACCGTGATGACGATCCTCGGTTCGGCCGTCATCGTCGGCCAGTCGCTGGCCTCGGCCGTGACCGGCAGCCTGGCCGACCGCGTCGGCACCGAGGTCGCGCTGTTCGTGCCGATCATGGCTGCTGTCGTGGTGGTCGGGGCGGGCGCCGTGAACGCGGTCCTCTCGCCTGCGTCCCCGACCCGGCAGCGGTTCGCGATCCGACGTGAACGGGTCCGGTTCGCCCGCCTCGGCCGGTTCGCCGCCTTCGCGCCGGGCGCGCTACGGCGTGGCGCCGTCGGTCACCGTGCGCGGCCGGCAGCGCCGGTCCGCTCCAGCGTCGCGAGCGCGCCCGCGACGAGGCAGATCCCCGCCATGGTCAGCGCCGTGGCGCGGAAGGCGGCCGCGTCGCCGCCGTACGCCGCGAGCAGTGCGACAGTCAGCGCCGAGCCGACCGAGAACCCGAGGTAGCGCAGCAGCTGGTTGAACGCCATCGCGCTGGCCGTCTCCTCCGGGGTCACGTGGGGCACGATCAGCATCGCCATCGCGGAGAAGGTGAGCCCGCCGCCGAGCCCGCCGAGCGTCATGGCGAGGAACGCCTGCCCGAGTGTGTCGTGCCATCCGAGCAGGAGCAGGAGCGAGGATCCGAAGACCAGGCAGCCCAGGGGCAGCAGCAGCCGGGCCCCGACGCCGCGGGCCATCACCAGCGCGAGCCGGTTGGAGGCGATGCTGGCGACGGCGTACGGGACCAGGGCGAGCCCGGTCACGGCCAGCCCGGCGTCCAGGCCGAACCCGGCGGAGCCGTCGGCCTGGACCAGGACTACGACGAGGGTGAACAGCCCGTAGAGGCTGACGCTGATCGCCACCGTGACGGCGTTCGGCGCCCGGACGCCGGGTCTCAGCGCCAGCTGCAGGTCGACGAGCGTCGGTCGTCCTCTCCGGCTGCGGGCCACGCTCCAGCGCACCCATGTGGCGACGAGGAGCAGGCCGCTGCCACCGGTCGCGACCGTCGGTGCGTCGGTCCAGCCCCACCGTTCGCCCTGGCTCAGCGCCAGCAGGAACCCGAGCGTGCCCGTGCACAGCAGGACCGCGCCGACCACGTCGACGGGCTGGGGAGCGCCGTCCGGCGCCGCCGGCAGGTGGCGCACCGCGAGCACGGTGGCGGTGCCGATCAGCACCGCGCCGAACAGGTAGGCGCCGCTGATTCCGAGGTGCTCGGCGACGAGCGAGGAGACGGGGTAGCCGAGACCCGCGCCGCTCACCGTCGCCACCGAGAGCAGGGACAGCCGTGACAACAGCTCCGGGCCGGACCACAGGTCGCGGGCGACGGCGAAGGCGAGCGGCGCCAGCGCCATCCCGACGCCCTGCAGGGCCCGGCCCGCGACCATCGGCCCGATGCCGAGGGGGAGTGCGCTCAGCACCGTTCCGACGAGGACGACGCCGAGCCCGCCCAGCAGGACGGGGCGCCGCAGCCGGCCGGTGCCGAGCCGGCCGACGACCGGCGTCACGACCGCGCCGGCCAGCAGGGCCGCCGTCAGCACCCACTGCGCGGTGCTGAGGGACACGTGCTGCTCCGTGGCCACCGTCGGCACGAGCGGCGCGCCGAGGCTGCTCACCACACCCGTCACGATGGTGATCGCGGCCAGGGTCGCGAACTGCGCGCGGGTTCCCCGGTCGGTGGTCGTGGACGGCACGCAGTGATGCTCTCAGGCGCCGGGTGCCGGCCCGCCACCCACGGTCACTCGCAGGCGGGTCAGCTGCTGCGCGCCGAGGCCGCGCGGCGCTCGAGGAGGGTCCGCTCATCCCCGTTGCGGGTACGACGAGCGGCGTCGTCGAACGCGTCGGCGGCCTCGGCGTGCCTCCCGGCCCGCTCGAGCAGGTCGCCGCGGACGCTCGGCAGCAGCGGGGAGTCGCGCAGCGCGTCGGCCGGCAGGCGCGCCAGGATCGCGAGCCCCGCGTCCGGGCCGGACGCCCGGCCGTGGGCCACCGCACGGTTGACCTCGACCACCGGGCCGGGGGCGGCATCCGCCAGGACGTCGTACAGACGGGCGATGCGGGGCCAGTCGGTGGCCGCTGCTGTAGCGGTCTTCGTGTGCTCGGCGGCGATCGCGGCCTGGAGGTAGTAGCGGCCGACGGGTACGCCGCGCGCGGCGATCTCCTCCGCGCGGCGCAGGGCGGCGAGGCCGCGGCGGATCAGCAGCTCGTCCCAGCGGCTGCGGTCCTGGTCGTCGAGCAGCACCGGCGCACCGTCGGCGTCGGTGCGGGCCGGCAGCCGGGAGCCCTGCAGCTCGAGCAGCGCCTGCAACCCGTGGACCTCCGGCTCGTCCGGCGCCTGCCCGGCCAGCAGCCGGGCGAGCCGGATCGCCTCCGCGACGAGGTCGGGCCGGGTCCAGTCGTCGCCGGAGGTGGCGACGTACCCCTCCGTGAAGACGAGGTAGATCACCGCCATCACGTCGTCGAGGCGCTGGGTGCGCTCGGCTCCCGTCGGCAGCTCGAGCTGGGCGCCGGCCTCGGTGAGGGTCTTCTTGGCCCGCGAGATCCGCTGGCCCATCGTGGTGCTGGGCACCAGGAAGCCGCGGGCGATCTCGTCGGTGGTGAGGCCGCCGACCAGGCGCAGGGTCAGCGCGGCACGGGACTCGGCGGTCAGCGCGGGGTGGCAGCACAAGAAGATCAGGCGCAGGACGTCGTCCTCGATGTGGTCCACCTGGGACTCGAGGTCGGGCATCGCGCTCACCTCCTCCGCCGCCCTCGTGGCGTGGCCGAGCTCCTGGGTCTTGCGACGCAGCGTCTCGGCGCGCCGGATGTGGTCGATGCCACGGCGCTTCGCCGTGGTCATCAGCCAGGCGCCGGGGTTGTCGGGCACGCCGTGGACCGGCCACTGCTCGAGGGCGGCGACCAGGGCGTCCTGGGCGAGGTCCTCGGCGAGGTCGACGTCCCGGGTCATCCGGGCGAGCGCCCCGACCAGGCGCGCCGACTCGAGCCGCCAGGCGGCGGTGATCGCCTCGGCGGTGGTGGGCTCGGGCATGCGGCCAGCCTAGGGCTGGCGTCGACGCCGTCGGGTCGTGTGCCCGAGAACCCGCAGTGCCGGGTGCTCAGGCACACGACTCCGCGCCCGCGGGTCGCTCAGGCCTCCGGGGGAGCGTCCGAGATCTGGCGCAGGGTGGCGACCATCGTGCACTCGGGCCAGTGCTTGGCGTGGAGGGCGGCGAACTCCTCCTGGTTGGCGATCGCCTCCTCGAGGGTGTCGTACTGCAGCAGCGCCCAGCCGCCCACGGCCTCGCGAGCCTCCGCGTAGGGGCCGTCGACCCGGGTGACCTCACCGGTGCGGACCACGAAGTTGACGGCGTCCTCGAGCCCGAACAGCCCGCCGCCGTCGAGGAAGTGGCCCTGCTGGGCCTGCTCCCCGATGTAGCTGTCCATCGCGTCGAACAGTGCCTGCGGCGGGTTGCCCTGTCCCTCTTCCATCCGCACGAGTCCCATGAAACGCGGCATCTTGATCAGTCCTTCGGTTCGTTGGTGGGTGACTTACGAACCTACGTCGAACGACCGGCCGGACCTTCGACATCGCCCCCGGAGATTCTTCGAGCGGTTCCGCGGCGTCGCGGGGCCGCGGGCGCGTCTAGGCGAGGGACAAGAACAGCTTCTCCATCTTCTTGGTGTCCAAGCCGTCGGTCCCGCCCTCGAGGACGCACTGCTGCAGCCCGTTGGCCACGATCGCGAACCCGGCCCGGTCGAGAGCCTTGGACACGGCCGCGAGCTGGGTGACGACGTCCTCGCAGTCGCGGCCGTCCTCCAGCATGCGCACCACGCCGGCGAGCTGCCCCTGGGCGCGCTTGATCCGGTTCAACACGGGCTTCATCGCCTCGGAGTCAAGCTCCATCGGTTCGTCCTCCTGCTAGCTGTCGACCACGGTCCGTGCTCGGCCGAGCCTATACCCCCTGGGGTATATGGTCAGGGTATACCCCCGGGGGTATCGTGGAAGTGCCATCTCGACCTAGGAGGAGCTGTGGCTGACGTCGTAGTACTCGGAGCGGGGGTGTCCGGCCACACGGCGGCCCTGCACCTGACCCGCCTGCTCGGCAAGGGCGACACGATCACCGTCGTGTCCCCGAACTCGAACTGGAACTGGATCCCGTCCAACATCTGGGTCGGGGTCGGCAAGATGAAGAAGAAGTCCGTCGTCTTCCCGCTCGCTCCCGTCTACCGGCGCAAGGGGATCAAGTTCTTGCAGGCGAAGGCGGTGGCGATCCGTCCCGACGGCGACCTGGACGACCCGCGCGGTGCCGTCGACATCGTGCACACCGGCGCCGGGCAGCAGGGCAAGGAGGAGCGGGTCCGCTTCGACTACCTGATCAACGCCACCGGTCCCCAGCTGAAGTTCGGCGCGACCGAGGGCCTCGGGCCCGACGGCGGGCACACGGTCTCGGTGTGCACCGCGGACCACGCCGTCGAGGCGGCGCGCTCCCTCGCCGAGGCCATCGAGGTCATGCGCGGTGGCGTCCCGCAGACCCTGGTCGTCGGCATGGGGCACGGCACCTGCACCTGCGAGGGTGCTGCCTTCGAGTACGTCTTCAACGTCGACCACGAGCTGCGCGAGGCGGGGGTCCGCGACCTCGCCCGCCTGATCTACCTCACCAACGAGGCGGCGCTCGGCGACTTCGGCGTCGGCGGCATGACCTTCGAGGAGAGGGGCTTCCAGACGAGCAGCGAGCTGTGGACCGCGTCGCTGTTCCGGGAGCGCAACGTCGAGGCCATCCTCGGTGCGCACGTCGAGCGGGTCGAGCCGGGGGTGGTGAACTACGAGACGCTCGACGGTGAGCACCACAGCCTGCCGTTCGACTTCGCGATGCTGCTGCCGCCCTTCGGCGGGGTGCCGCTGAAGGCCTACGACCGTGCCGGGCAGGACATCACCGAGCGGATGTTCGCGCCGAGCGGCTTCATGAAGGTCGACGCCGACTACGGAGCCAAGCCCTTCGAGGAGTGGAGCGCTGCCGACTGGCCCGAGACCTATCTGGCGCCCGGCTATCCCAACATCTTCGCGGTCGGGATCGCCTTCGCTCCGCCGCACCAGATCTCGCGCCCCCGGACGAGCCCGAACGGAACTCCCATCGCGCCGGCACCGCCGCGCACCGGCATGCCGAGCGGCGTGATGGGCAAGACCGCCGCGCTGACCATCGCCGACCGGATCCGCCGCGGTCCGGACGCCCACCCCCACACGGCCTCCATGGCGCGGATGGGCGCCGCGTGCGTGGCCTCGGTGGGGTCCTCCCTGCGGGAGGGGTCGGCCGCGTCGATGACGATGATGCCGGTGGTCCCGGACTACTCCCGCTACGTCACCGGGCGCGACCTCAAGGGGACCAAGGGGGAGGTGGGGCTGAGCGGCCACTGGGTCAAGCTGATGCTCCACTACCTGTTCATCCACAAGGCCAAGGCCCGCTTCGGCTGGCACCTCATCCCGGAGTGATCACGATGACCGCATCCCTGCCGACCTTCACCGCCGTGCGACCCGGCTGCGACCAGCCCGTCCTCGACCTCGGCGCCGCGCCGCTCCCCACCGCGCGCACCCTGCGCCGCCGGCGCAGCATCCCGACCCAGCTGTTCCGCTTCGTCTCGTTCAGCCTGCGGATCATGCGCATGGTCAAGGCCGGGCACTAGCAAGGCCGGGTACGAACAACGCGGGCGGGCCAGCAGTGCTGGCCCGCCCGCGTCGACGGCTGTGCGGGGACGCCCCGGAGGTCAGACGTTCCTGCGGTACTGCCCGCCCACCTCGAAGAACGCCTCGGTCACCTGGCCGAGCGAGCACACCCGCGCTGCGTCCATGAGGACGGCGAAGATGTTCTCCCCGCTCGTCGCCGCCGCCCTGAGGCGGGCCAGGGCGGCGGTGGCGTCGTCCTGGTGGCGGGCCTGGAAGTCGCGGAGCCGGACCAGCTGGGAGTCCTTCTCCTCGGTGGTGGCGCGCGCGAGCTCGATCTCGTCGGGGGTCCCGTCGCCGGCGTCGGGGGCGCGGAAGGTGTTCACGCCGATGATGGGCAGGGTGCCGTCGTGCTTGCGGTGCTCGTAGAGCATCGACTCGTCCTGGATCCGGCCGCGCTGGTAGCCGGTCTCCATGGCGCCGAGGACACCGCCCCGCTCGGAGATCCGGTCGAACTCGGTCAGCACGGCCTTCTCGACCAGGTCGGTGAGCTCGTCGACCACGTAGGAGCCCTGCAGCGGGTTCTCGTTGGCGGCCAGGCCCCACTCGCGGTTGATGATCAGCTGGATCGCCAGGGCGCGGCGCACCGACTCGGTCGACGGGGTGGTGACGGCCTCGTCGTAGGCATTGGTGTGCAGCGAGTTCGCGTTGTCGTAGATCGCGATCAGCGCCTGCAGCGTGGTGCGGATGTCGTTGAAGTCCATCTCCTGCGCGTGCAGGGAGCGGCCCGACGTCTGGACGTGGTACTTCAGCTTCTGCGAGCGCTCGTTGGCGCCGTACTTGTCACGCATGGCGATCGCCCAGATCCGGCGGGCGACCCGGCCGATCACGGTGTACTCGGGGTCCATGCCGTTGGAGAAGAAGAACGACAGGTTCGGCGCGAAGTCGTCGATGTCCATGCCGCGGGCGAGGTACGACTCGACGTAGGTGAAGCCGTTGGCGAGGGTGAACGCGAGCTGGCTGATCGGGTTCGCCCCGGCCTCGGCGATGTGGTAGCCGGAGATCGACACCGAGTAGAAGTTGCGGACCTGCTGCTGGATGAACCACTCCTGGATGTCAGCCATGCAGCGCAGCGAGAACTCCGTGGAGAACAGGCAGGTGTTCTGGCCCTGGTCCTCCTTGAGGATGTCGGCCTGGACGGTGCCGCGGATCGACTTGATCGCCTCGTACGGGTCGATGCCGCGCTCGCGCGCCTGGTCCATCGCGGTGTTGAGGTAGAAGGCCAGCACCGTCGGGGCGGGGCCGTTGATCGTCATCGAGACCGAGGTGGTCGGCGAGAGCAGGTCGAAGCCGTCGTAGAGCGCCTTCATGTCCTCGAGCGTCGCGACGGAGACGCCGGACGTGCCGACCTTGCCGTAGATGTCGGGGCGCTCGTCGGGGTCGCGGCCGTAGAGGGTGACCGAGTCGAAGGCGGTCGACAGGCGGGTCGCCGGCTGCCCCTCGGAGAGCAGCCGGAACCGCTTGTTGGTGCGGAACGGGTCGCCCTCGCCCGCGAACATTCGGGCGGGGTCCTCGTCGGCGCGCTTGAAGGGGAAGACGCCCGCGGTGAAGGGGAAGTGGCCGGGCAGGTTCTCGCCGCGCCAGAAGCGGACCAGCTCGCCGTGGTCGGCGAACCGGGGTACGGCGACCCGCGGGACCCGGTTGCCGGAGAGGGACTCGCGGCCGTGGGTGGCGGTGTCCTCGTCGTACTGCGCGACCGTCGCGGGCCAGGCCGCGAGCCGGTCGCGGACGTCGAGCGGGAGGTCGTCGTTGGCGCGGGCGGCCGCGGCGGCGAGGTCCTCGATCTCGGCGAGCTCCTCGGCGACGGCGGCGAAGCGCTGCGCACGGCGCGCCTTCTCGACGAGCACCTCGGTCTCGGCGTGGTAGTCGCGGACGGTCTCGGCGATCTCGGCGAGGTAGCGGACCCGGTCGGCGGGCAGCACGGTCTGGATCCGGGTCGACTGCTTGCCCGCGACCGGGGCGAGCAGGCCTTCGCCCACGGCGAGGCCCTTGCCGGCGAGGAGGCCGCGCAGGTGCTGGTAGAGCGCGGTGACGCCGTCGTCGTCGAAGGTGGCGGCGGAGGTGCCGAACACCGGCATGTCGGAGGGCAGCTTGGTGAACGCCTCGCGGTTGCGGACCATCTGGCGGCCGACGTCGCGCAGCGCGTCCTCGGCGCCGCGGCGCTCGAACTTGTTGATCGCGACCGCGTCGGCGAAGTCGAGCATGTCGATCTTCTCCAGCTGCGACGCGGCGCCGAACTCGGGCGTCATCACGTACAGCGAGGTGTCGACGAACGGAACGATCGCGGCGTCGCCCTGGCCGATGCCGGGCGTCTCGACGACGACGAGGTCGAAGCCGGCGGCCTTGATCACGGTGAGCACGTCGGTCAGGTGCTCGGGCACCTCGTGCGCGCCGCGGGTGGCGAGGCTGCGGAAGTAGACCTGGTTGCGGTCCAGCCCGTGGCCGGTCAGGTCGAGGCTGTTCATCCGGATCCGGTCGCCGAGCAGCGCGCCGCCGCCCTTGCGCCGGGTCGGGTCGACGGCGAGCACCGCGACCCGCACCTTGTCCTGCTGGTCGACCCGCAGCCGGCGGACGAGCTCGTCGGTGAGGCTGGACTTGCCGGAGCCGCCGGTTCCGGTGATGCCGAGCACCGGCACCGCGTGCGCGGCGGCCGCGGCGGAGAGCTGGTCGAGCAGGTCGCGGTCGAGCCGGCCGAGCTCGGCGCCGGTGATGGCGCGGGCGAGGGCCGCGCGGTCGCCGCTGAGGACCTGCTCGGCGGTGACGCTGCCGGTCTCCCACAGGTCGGTGTCGCACGCCTCGACGACGGTGTTGACCATGCCCGGGAGGCCGAGTCGCTGGCCGTCCTCGGGGGAGAAGATGGTGACGCCGGACTCGCGCAGCCGGGTGATCTCGTCGTGGACGATGACGCCGCCACCGCCGCCGACGACCTTGATGTGCCCGGCGCCGCGCTCGCGGAGCAGCTGGGTGAGGTACTCGAAGTACTCCACGTGCCCGCCCTGGTACGACGACACGGCGATGCCCTGCACGTCCTCCTCGATCGCGGCCTCGACCACCTCGGCCACCGAGCGGTTGTGCCCGAGGTGGATCACCTCGCAGCCCTGGCTCTGGAAGATCCGCCGCATGATGTTGATCGAGGCGTCGTGGCCGTCGAACAGGCTGGACGCCGTGACCAGGCGGACGGGGTGCTGCGGGACGTGCAGGGCGTGCTCGGGCATCGGTCCTCCAAACTCGTTGGATCTCCGATAGTAGGACGTCCAAGTAATCTGGAAAAGTCCTCGGATGCCCTAGGGTTCGATCCGTGTCTGAGTCCCGCCTGCCGTTCGACCCGATCGACCGTGCCGGCGTCTTGTGGGAGGAGCACTTCGGCGACGCGACCGCGATGCGGCTGGCGACGTCGGTGATGCGGGTCCAACAGTTGATGATCGGGGCGCTCGACGCCGCGCTGAAGCCGTTCGGGCTGACCTTCTCCCGCTACGAGGTGCTCGTGCTGCTGCTGTTCAGCCAGCACGGCTCGCTGCCGTTGAGCAAGATCGGCGAGCGGCTGATGGTCCACCCCACCTCGGTGACCAGCGCGATCGACCGCCTGGAGGCGCAGGGCTACGTCATCCGGGTGCCCGACGACGCCGACCGTCGCCGTACCCTCGCCCGGCTGACTCCGCAGGGGCGCGCCACGGTCCGCGAGGCGACCAAGGCGGTCACCGCGATCGACTTCGCCGTCACCGGACTGGACGGCGACCAGCAGGCCGACGCCTACGACCTGCTCCGCCAGGTCCGCCAGGCCTCGGGCGACTTCGCCGGCTGACCGGTACCGCTGTAACACGCCGTCCACCCGACTGGTCGCCGGTTCTCAGCAGTTCGCCGGCGAGTCGGCCGGTGTGTCGTGCTGAGAACCGCCAGGTAGTCGGGCGGACGGCGTGTTACTTGTCCGCGCGCCGAGACCTCAGCCGTAGGTGTAGAAGCCGCGGCCGGTCTTGCGACCCAGCAGCCGCGCCTCGACCATCCGGGCGAGCAGCGGCGGGGCGGCGTACAGGGGCTCCTTGAACTCCTCGTACAGCGACTCGGCGACGGCCTTGACCGTGTCGAGGCCGATCAGGTCGGCGAGGGCGAGCGGGCCCTGGGGGTGGGCGGCGCCGAGGACCAGGCCGTGGTCGATGTCCTCCGCGGAGGCGAAGCCGGACTCGAACATCCGGATCGCCGACAAGATGAACGGGATCAGCAGGGCGTTCACGACGAAGCCGGCGCGGTCCTGGCAGTCGATCGCGGTCTTGCCGAGGTCGTCCTGGACGTACGCGCGGGCCTGCTCGGTGGTGGCCTCGTCGGTCATCAGCGACGGCACCAGCTCGACCAGCTTGAGCACCGGGACCGGGTTGAAGAAGTGCACGCCGAGGACGTGGCTGGGTCGCTTGGTGGCGACCGCCAGCTTCATGATCGGGATGGAGGAGGTGTTCGAGGCGAGGATCGCGTCGGGGCTGGTCACGATCTCGTCGAGGCGGCGGAAGAGCTCGGTCTTGGCCTGCTCGTCCTCGATGATCGCCTCGATCACGATGTCGCGGTCGGCGAGGGCGGTGAGGTCCTCCACCACCCGGATCCGGGCCAGGACGGCGTCGGCCGACTCGATCTTGCCGCGGCTCTCGGCGCGCTTGAGGGAGGTCTCCAGGCGCTGGCGGGCGGCCTCGACGGCGGCGGGGGTGGACTCGACCACGATCACGTCCTTGCCGGCGCGGGCGTTGACCTCCGCGATGCCCGACCCCATCAGGCCGCCGCCGACCACTCCCACACGCTCGATGCTCGTCATCTGGTTCCCCTTGCTCGTTTACTAGGACGTCCTAGTAAACGTAAGGGTGACCGGTGAGTAGGGCCAGTCGGGCCGGCTCGCTGCCCCTCAGCCGACGACGTCGGCCACCGCGGCCACCAGCGCCGCCGAGGTCCGCTCCACCATGGCGAGCACGGTGCCGAAGCCGTCGTCGCCGCCGAAGTAGGGATCCGGCACCTCGCCGCCCGGCCCGGCGGGGTCGAAGTCGCGGAACAGCCGCACCCGGTCGGGGTCGGCCTCGCCGAGGTCGCGCAGGTCGCGCAGGTTGTCGTGGTCCATGGCCAGGACCAGGTCCTGCTCCACCAGCCAGGACGCGAGCACCTGCTGGGCGCGGTGCCGGCTGGCGTCGTAGCCCTCGGCGGTGAGCAGGGCCGCGGCCCGGCGGTCCATCGGCTCGCCGACGTGCCAGGTCCCGGTGCCGGCACTGACCACCTCGACGCGGTCGTCGAGGCCCGCGTCGGCCACGCGGGCGGCGAGCACGACGTCGGCCATCGGGGAGCGGCAGATGTTCCCGAGGCAGACGAGCGCGACGCGGTAGCGCCCCGGCGTGCGGGGCGGGGGAGCGGCGGTCATCAGTCGTCGACGCCGATCATCGCGTCGAGGAACCAGGTCGTGATGCTGATGATGATCGAGCCCCACACCGCCGGCCAGAAGCCGTCGACGTGGAAGCCGATGTCGACCGCGTCGGCCAGCCATGCGGTGAACCGCAGCAGCAGCGCGTTGAGCACGATGAGGAACAGGCCCAGCGTGACCAGGATGAACGGGATCGACAAGAAGGTCAGCAACGGCTTCACCCACGCGGTCACCACGCACGAGATCAGCGCGACCAGCACCAGCGGAAGGACCTTGTCGTCGAGCTCGGCGCGACCTTCGCTCGCGCCCTCGAACCAGATGCCGCCGATGAGCTGCGCGGCCACGGCGAGCGCGGCGATCGTGATCACCCAACGGGACAGGAAGGCCAGCATGGGGTCAGTGTGTCATTCGAGACCGAGCGCCTCGATGATCTCGACCTCGGCGTCGTCGATGTGCCTGCGCAAGAACGCGTGGGCCCCGTCCGGACCGTCGATCCGGTCCGCCTCCAGCAGTGCGACCAGGCCTTGGTGGGACTCCGCCTCGTCGTGCGCGTTGCGGTGCATCCGCTCGACCTGGGCGAGCGCCAGCCTCAGCTCGTCCATCAGCGCCTCGGCCATCTGCACCAGCCGGGGGCTGCCGGTCAGCTCGACGAGCGAGACGTGGAAGGAGAGGTGGCGCTCGTTGAGCTCCTCGTACGACGCGTCGCCGCTCCGGATCGCCGCCGTGTAGGCGTCGAGGGTGCTGCGCACCCGCGCCCGTCGTACGGCGTCCGCGGCCGGCCATGCCTGGACCCCGGCTCCCTCGAGCACCCACCGCGCCCGGCACACGTCGCGGACCGAGTCGGCGCGCGGCGTGGCGACCGTGACCCCGCGGTGCGGCTCCCGGGTCGCGAGCCCCTCGGCCACCAGGACCGTCAGTGCCTCCCGCACGGTCGGCCGCGAGACCCCGAGCGCCTCGGCGAGCGCGACCTCGCGCAGCGCCGTACCGCTCTCCAGGTCGCCCTCGAAGATCGCGCGCCGCACCTGCGCCGCGACCCGCGACACCGTCGACTCGTTCTCGACGCTGAGCGGGGTGAACGGGCTCTTCGGTGGCGTGGACGCTCCGGCCATGCCCCCATTCTGCAAGCCCGGCTCGTCTAGGGTGAGGCCGTGTCTCCCGAGCTCCCGACCGGCGGTCCCTCCCTCGAGGTGGGCGGCGGCCGCGGCCTGAGGGCCGTCGTCGCCGTCGGCGGTGTGCTCCTGGCCATCGCCGTCGTGGCGCTCGCCGCGTTCCTCCTCGTCGGACGCGACGACGGCGACACCGACCCGGTCAGCGAGGACTCCAGCAGCAGTACGACGCCCGGCGCGCCCGCGACGGAGCCGACGCTCGACCTGCCGACGATCGACGCCTCGGACTTCCCGAGCGACCTGCCGACCGAGGGCCTGCCCGGCCTGCCCGGCGGCGGCCCGAGCCTGCCGGACCTGCCGACGAAGGTCCCCAGCGGTGTCCCGTCGGGCATCCCGGACGACATCCCCCCGTTCCCGACGGACCCGGCCGACCTGGAGTCGTGGTTCTCCGACTACCTCGAGCAGGTGAGCCCCTGATGAGCCAGCCGCCCCCCACTGGCCCGCCGTCGTTCCCGCCGCCTCCTCCGCCCGCAGGCCCGCCGCCGTTCCCGCCGCCCGGGGCGCCCCTCCCGCCGCCCCCGGGCGGTCCGGTCAGGGCCCCGGGCAAGGAGCAGGGCAAGCGGCTGTGGATCGTGCTCGCCGTGGTCGGGGTGGTCCTCCTCATCGGGGTCGCGGTCGGGCTGGTCCTCGCGCTCACCGGTGACGACGGCGATGCCGACGACGCGGACGCCCCCACCGCCGGCGCGCCCGAGGACGTCGTCGAGGAGCTGGTCGACGCGGCCGAGGACGGCGACTGCGCGGCCGCCGAGAGGCTGTTGACCGTGGAGGCGAGGGCGAGCGAGCCCTGTGAGTCGGAGGCGTTCCGCCTGCTCGCGACCGAGGACGTCGACTCCGAGGTCCACGACGCCAGCATCGACGGCTCGACCGCGAGCGTCCCGGCCGACTTCACCAGCCCCGCCGGCAGCGCCACCTACACCTTCCTGCTCGAGAAGGTCGACGGCGCCTGGCGGGTGGCGTCCTACGACGCCATGCGCAGCGCCACCTCCGCGAGCCCCAGCGATGGGGCGAGCGGCGAGCCGAGCGGCGGCGTCACGACCCCGACCGATCCGGCCAGCCCGACCGCACAGGGCTCGAGCAGTGCCGGCGCGGTGCCGGACGAGCCGGCGGCGGTCGTGGAGGCCTTCCTCGATGCGGCCTTCTCCGGCGACTGCGCGACCGCCGAGGACCTCGTCACGGCGGCCTACCTCGCCGACGAGGGCAGCTGTGACGCACAGGAGATCCCCACCGAGCTGGGTGAGGCGGTGACCTGGAAGGTCGGGAAGCCGAGCGTCGAGGCGGCGAAGGCCAGCGTGCCGGTCGAGCTCACGATCTACGGCTCGACCGAGAAGTCGCTGTTCCACCTGGTCCGCGAGAGCGGTCGGTGGAAGGTGAGCGACGCCGGCTGACCGGCCCCACAGCGGCACCTTCCTGACGAGGGCGTGTCTCCCAAGTCCCCGCCTGCTCCGCGACGTTTCCGACTCGATCTGGCGGCGTTGGCGTCGCTCGAAGGGCGATCCGGCACGACTTCGCTCCGCCGCCTTGCCAGATCGGCCGGAAACGCCGCTCGCGACGGCGCTCACTTGGGAGAAACGCCCTAGGCTGCCCGCATGAGCCAGCCGCCGTACGGTGCTCCGCCGCCGCCCCCGGGCCCGCCGCCCCCGCCGTACCTCGGAGGTCCACCGGCCTACGCCGGTGGACCACCGGCCTATGCCGGCGGACCTCCGGCCCAGGCCGGGCCCGCCCTGCCGCCCCCGCCGCCGAGCGTGAAGCGGACCATCGGCTTCCGGGTGGGTCTGATGACCACGATCGCCCTGCTGCTGTTCGTGGTACTGGTCGCGATCATCACCACCACCAACTGATCCGGCTTCGCCGACGCGGCTGAGTCGCTCATCGGGCGCTGTGCCCCTCTGCGGCATCCTGACCCGGTGCGCTCCTTCTCCGCAGCCGTCGCGGTCCTGCTCGCCACCCTCGTCGCCCCGTTCGCGATCGCGGGCACCTGGCTGACCGCCCGCGTCGACGACCGGGAGGCGTACGTCGACACCGTCGCCGACCTCGCCGACGACCCGAACGTGCAGGCGGTCCTCGCCGACGCGGCCGCGGACGCCGCGGTGCTCGCGCTGCAGCAGCACATCCCGGTCGGGCTGCCGGTCGCCGTGCGCGAGTGGGCCCAGGGCGCGGCGACGATGGCGGTGGAGAGCCCCGAGTTCCCCTCGTTCTGGCGCACGGCCAACGCCGACCTGCACGACCAGGCGCTCGCCGTCCTCGACGACCCGGACGCCCCGGCCGACGGCTCGATCACGGTCGACGCCGGGCCACTGGTCGCGCAGGTGCTGTTGCAGCTGGAGGACCGCGGCATCCCGGTCGGGCTGCTGCCCGACGTCGCCCTGCGGGTCCCGGTCGAGCGGGAGTCGAGGGTCGCGGAGGCCGGGCCGGCGTACCGCGCCGTCGACGGCACGACCCGCCTGCTGCCCCTCGTGTGGGCCGGCCTCGTCCTCATCGCCCTGCTCGCCGCCCCGGGCTGGCGCGGGCGCGCCCGGGCCGCCGGCTTCGCACTGCTGGGCGTGGCCCTCGGCGCGGTGGCGCTGCTCGCCGCCGCGGGCCCCCTGTCCTCCGCGGTGCTCGACCGGGTCGCGGTGGGGCGTCGTGAGCTTGCCGGGGTGCTGCTCGACGCGGTGCTGGACTCGCTCGAGCCCTACGCCCGCGGGTTCCTCGTGGCGGCTCCCGCCGGGCTGGTCCTCGTGGCCCTCGGGCTCTGGTCGCGCCGTCGGCGCGAATCGCCCTTCCCGGAGCCCGTCTACCACTAGGCTCACGCGCGTGAGTGACCAGTTCCCCCCACCTGGGCAGCCGGGCGAACAGCCCCCGACCCAGATGGCGCCGCCCGCGGGTGGCGCTCCTGTGCCTCCCTACGGTGCCCCGGGCCAGCCGGCCCAGCCGGGCTACCCCCCACAGCCTCCGGCCCCCGGCTACCCGCAGCAACCACCGGCGCAGGGCTACCCGCAGCCCGGCTACCCCGCGCAGCCGCCCGCTCCCGGGTACCCGGGAGCCGGCTATCCCGGCGGACCGGGCTACCCCGGTGGGCCCGGCGGTGGCTTCCCGGCCCCGCCGACCGGCGGGGGCGGGGGCAAGAAGGGCCTGGTCGTCGCGATCGTCGCAGGCGTCGTGGTCCTCGTCCTCGGTGTGGTGGCGGTGCTCGCCTTCACCGTCTTCGGCGGTGACGACGACAAGCCGTCCGCCAAGGACGACGAGACCTCCGAGACGACCGAGGCGACCGACGAGACCGATGATCCGGACGAGCCGACCGACGAGCCGACGACCGAGGACACCGACGGCGGCGACCTCGACGCGGTGCCGACCGACGACCCCACCATCACCGCGCGGGCCTTCCTCGACTCGCTGCTCGAGGGCGACTGCCTCGCGGTCGAGGGCCTGAGCACGCCGGCCTACTTCGCCTCGGAGTTCACCGACCAGGCGGGTTGCGAGGCCGTGGCCGGCAACCTGGAGATGTCCAACGCCGAGTACGACTTCAAGGACCCGGAGACGACCGCCGACGCCTTCGTCGTCAACGTCTACGGCGACGTCTACGCGCCGAGCACGGGCAAGACGCTCGTCTCGACCTGGGCACTCGACGGCAGCACCGGCTCCTGGCTGGTCAGCGGCTACAGCTACGTCGAGAAGTGACGCGGGGGTACGACGGCGCGGCTCCCCGTGCCGTCGTACCGCTGGGAGGACCGGGCGCCCGGACCGCCGTCCGGTTCGCCACCCCGGCGCCACCCCGGTGCCGGAGACCACGGACCGGACAGGGAGGCGGGTATCGTGGCAGGCGATGGTGTGCTCCGGATCACACGTCACGCCACCCCTGTGACGGACCCGGAACACGGACCGAACCGACCCGGGCCGCGGCGATCCCGCAGGCGGCGGAGGCAAGGAGTGGCGAATGACCGACCCCGTCTTCGGACCGGCCCCCGAGCGCGTACCTGACCCCGAGCTCGTCCAGCTCCTCACCCCCGAGGGCGAGCGCGTCCACCATCCCGGCTTCGACGTCGACTTCACGGCCGACGAGCTGTGCGGGTTCTACCGCGACATGGTGCTGGTGCGGCGCCTGGACATCGAGGCGACCGCGCTGCAGCGCCACGGGGAGCTCGGCCTGTGGGCCCAGCTGCTCGGTCAGGAGGCCGCGCAGATCGGGGCCGGCCGTGCCCTCGCCCCGCAGGACTTCGTCTTCCCGACCTACCGCGAGCACGGCGTCGCCTGGTGCCGCGGGGTCGACCCGGTCCGGCTGCTCGCCCTGTTCCGGGGCGTCGACCAGGGCAGCTGGGACCCGGCCGAGCACAACTTCGGCCTCTACACGATCGTCATCGGCGCGCAGACGCTGCACGCCACCGGCTACGCCATGGGCGTCCAGCGCGACGGCCTGGTCGGCACCGGTGAACCCGAGCGCGACACCGCGGTCGTCGCCCACTTCGGCGACGGCGCCTCCTCGCAGGGCGACGTCAACGAGGCGTTCGTCTTCGCCGCGTCCTTCAACGCGCCGGTCGTCTTCTTCTGCCAGAACAACCAGTGGGCGATCTCGGAGCCGTTCGAGCGGCAGTCCCGGATCCCCCTCTACCGCCGCGCCCACGGGTTCGGCTTCCCCGGCATCCGGGTCGACGGCAACGACGTGCTGGCGACGTACGCCGTCACCAAGGCCGCGCTGCAACGGGCCCGGGAGGGCCAGGGGCCGATCCTGATCGAGGCCTACACGTACCGGATGGGTGCCCACACCACCACCGACGACCCGACCCGCTACCGGCTCAGCGACGACGTCGAGCACTGGAAGCTCAAGGACCCGATCGCGCGGCTGGAGGTCTACCTGCGCCGCAACGGCCTGGCCGACGACGCGTTCCTCGCCGACGTCGCCGCCCAGGCCGACGCCCTCGGCGAGCGGATGCGCCGCGAGTGCCACGCCCTGCCGGACCCCTCGCCCCACGACCTGTGGGACCTGGTCCACGCCGAGAAGACGGCCGAGCTCGCGGCCCAGCAGGCGGAGTACGACGCGCACGCCGCCTCGTTCGAGGAGGTCTCGTCATGACCACGATGACCCTGGCCAAGGCGCTCAACGCCGGCCTGCGCAAGGCGATGGAGGCCGACGACAAGGTCGTGATCATGGGGGAGGACGTCGGCACCCTCGGCGGCGTCTTCCGGATCACCGACGGCCTGCAGAAGGACTTCGGCGACGCCCGGGTCATCGACACCCCGCTGGCCGAGTCCGGCATCGTCGGCACCGCCGTCGGCCTCGCGATGCGCGGCTACCGCCCGGTCGTCGAGATCCAGTTCGACGGCTTCGTCTACCCGGCCTACGACCAGATCGTGTGCCAGGTCGCCAAGCTGCACTTCCGCAGCCTGGGCCGGGTGAGGATCCCGATGGTCATCCGGATCCCGTTCGGCGGCGGCATCGGCGCCGTCGAGCACCACAGCGAGTCTCCCGAGGCGCAGTTCGTGCACACGCCCGGCCTCAAGGTGGTCGCCTGCTCCAACCCGGCCGACGGCTACGCGATGATCCAGCAGGCGATCCACGCCGACGACCCGGTCGTCTTCCTCGAGCCCAAGCGGCTCTACCACTCCGCGAAGGCCGACGTCGACGAGTCGGCGCCGGCCGCGCCGCTGTGGCAGTCGCGGGTCGTGCGGCCCGGCTCCGACGCGACCCTCGTCGCCTACGGGCCGACGGTCTCCACGTGCCTCGATGCCGCGACGGTCGCGGCCGAGGAGGGCCGCTCGCTCGAGGTCATCGACCTGCGCACCCTCTCCCCGCTCGACCTGGTCCCGGTCCACGAGTCGGTGCGTCGTACCGGACGCCTGGTCGTGGTCCACGAGGCCCACGTGACCCTCGGTCTGGGGGCCGAGATCGCCGCCCGGGTCACCGAGGAGTGCTTCCACTCGCTCGAGGCGCCGGTGCTGCGCGTCGGCGGCTTCGACACCCCCTACCCGCCCGCCCGGATCGAGGAGGCCTTCCTGCCCGACCTCGACCGGGTCCTCGACGCCGTCGACCGGACCTTCGGGTTCTGAGGAGTCTGAACTGACATGGCTGACCTGGCTGACCTGGCTGCCCGCGAGTTCAAGCTCCCCGACGTCGGCGAGGGCCTCACCGAGGCCGACATCGTCGCCTGGCGGGTCAAGGTGGGCGACGTCGTCGCCGTCAACGACGTCGTCGTCGAGATCGAGACCGCCAAGTCAATCGTCGAGCTGCCCTCGCCGTACGCCGGTCACGTGCTCGCGCTGCTCGCCGCCGAGGGCGACACGGTCGCGGTCGGGACGCCGATCATCCGGATCGGTGAGCCGGGCGCGGCGCCCGCGGCCCCGCCGCCGGCCTCCGAGGTGCCGACCGCGCCGACCACGCCGGCGGTGACGGTGTCGGCGGAGCCCATCGACACCAACATCCCGCCCGAGGGCAATGCCACCCTGGTCGGCTACGGCCCCAAGCAGCGCGCCCTCAAGCGGCGCGCCCGCAAGTCGGGCTCGAACCCCGTGGTCGAGGAGGCCGCGCCGCAACCGTCGCGAGACCCGCGCCCGGTCCGGGCCCTCGCCAAGCCGCTGGTCCGGCGCCTGGCGCGCGACCTCGGCGTCGACCTGACCGCGCTGGTGCCGACCGGGCCCAAGGGCACGGTCAGCAAGGAGGACGTGCTCGCCGCCGCCGGCTCGGCCGCGCCCACCGCGCCCGGCCGCGCCCATGCTGCGTCGCCGGTCGCCGTCGACCCCGCCGGCCGCGAGACCCGCGAGCCGATCAAGGGGGTCCGCAAGAACATGGCCGCCGCGATGGTCGCCTCCGCCTCCACAGCGCCCCACGTCACCGAGTGGGTCACCATCGACGCCACCGCCACCGTCGAGCTGGTCGACCGGCTGCGCGAGCGCCGCGAGCTCGCCGGCGTCAAGGTCAGCCCGCTGCTCGTCGTCGCCCGCGCGTGCCTGCTCGCGCTGCGGCGTACCCCGCTGATCAACTCGACCTGGGACGAGGCCGCCCAGGAGGTCGTGGTCAAGCACTACGTCAACCTCGGCATCGCCGCCGCCACCCCACGCGGCCTGGTCGTCCCCAACGTCAAGGACGCCCACGCCCTCTCCCTCGTCGAGCTCGCCCAGGCGCTGGAGGCGCTGACCGCCACCGCCCGTGAGGGCCGCAGCCAGCCGGCCGACCTGACCGGCGGCTCGTTCACGATCACCAACGTGGGGGTGTTCGGGGTCGACGGCGGTACGCCGATCATCAACCCCGGCGAGTCGGCGATCCTGTGCCTCGGTGCGATCAAGGCGCAGCCGTGGGTCGTCGGCGACCAGGTCGTGCCGCGCCAGGTGATGACCCTGTCGCTGTCCTTCGACCACCGCCACATCGACGGCGCCACCGGCTCCCAGTTCCTCGCCGACGTCGCCGACCTGGTCAGCGACCCCGCCACGGCGCTGGTCTTCTAGCTCGTTGAGTCGTCACTTTCTCCCGTTGAGTCGTCACTTTCTCCCCTTGAGCTGCCACCAGGTGGCCACTCAACTGAAGGTCGTGACGACTCAACGGGAGAAAGTGACGACTCAACAGGGGTGGGGAGAACCGTTCGCCAGCGTCGGACCCGGCGGGTAGAACGACGAGGTGCCCCTGCCGCCCGACCCGGCTGACCCGGCTGACCCGGCTGACCATCCTGACCGGCTCGGTCCCTACCGGATGGTGCGGTGCCTCGGGCGCGGCGGCATGGGCACGGTGTACGACGCCCTCGACACCTCGCTCGGCCGCCACGTCGCGCTCAAGCTGATCGTCCCCGAGCTCGCCGACGACCCGGACTTCCGCGCGCGGTTCGTGCGCGAGGCCCAGGCCCAGGCGTCGCTCGACTCTCCCCACGTCGTCCAGGTGTTCGCCCACGGGGAGATCGACGGGCGGCTCTACCTCGCCACCCAGCTGGTGCCCGACGGTGACCTGGGAGCGGCGCTGCGCCGGCACGGCAGGCTGCCCGTCGCCGAGGCGGTCGACGTGGTCGCGCAGGTGGCCGACGGGCTGGCCGAGGCCCACCGGGCGGGCCTGGTCCACCGCGACATCAAGGCGTCCAACGTGCTGCTGCGCCGTCGCGGCACCCACACCGTCGCCTACCTCGCGGACTTCGGCATCGCCGTCCCGGCGCGGGGCGACGCGGCCGTCGACGACGTCCGGGCCCTGGTCCAGCTGCTGCGGGAGGTGATCGCCGACGCGCCCGGCGCCGGCCCGCCGCGTCTCGCGCGGGTGCTGCGTGAGCCGCCGACCACCGCAGCAGCCCTCCGCGACGCCCTGCGGGCCGGTGAGCCGGCCCGGCCGTCGCGTCGCTGGCCGCGCCGCTGGTCGCGCCGGTGGCTGGCAGTTGCCTGCGCGGCCGGCGTCGCCTGTGCGCTGGCTCCGGTCGCCGGGATGGTCGACCGCCGGCCACCCGAGCAGGACCCCGTCGCCGCGCTCGCTCGCAGCCTCGAGCAGGAGGCCGGTCTCGACCCGGCGACCGCCCGCTGCACCGCCCGGTCGCTCGCGGCCACGCACCGCACCGAGGAGCTCGAGGACCTCCCCGTCGACGACGTCCTCGGCGCGGCCGCCGCCTGCCTGTGGCGCCCTACCCGTCGGTGAGCCGGATCAGCCCGACGATCGTGGCGACGTACAGCGCTCCGTCGGGGCCGAGGTAGATCGACGCGTAGTGGTTGTTCCACTGGATGCCCGTGCCGGTCAGTCGGTTCCAGCGGGTCTCACCCGTGCGGATGTCGATGGCCGTGACGTACCACGGGTCGACCGGGTTGCCCTGCGGCTTGGAGTACACGTAGAGGAGGCCGTTGCCGAGGGAGGCCTTCGGCACCGACGTCGGCGCGGTGGTCGGGTTGGTCCAGGCGACGTGGCAGCCGTCGGGGTCGATCATCACCCGCGAGACGCCGGGCGTCGTGGACCTGCCGAGCAGCGTGGACTGCACGCCGGCGTACCCGTAGTTGTTCTCGATGATCAGCGACTCGCCCGCGGCGACCAGGCTGTTCTCGGTGGTGCTCGCACCCGGCGCCAGCACCGGGATCGAGCAGTGCTCGCGGTCGGTGACCCCCTTGCGGCGGTCGTAGACGAGGACGTGGCTGCGCGGCTCGGCGTTGTCGGCGATCGCGATCCAGCGCTCGCCGATCAGGGTCGGTGACGTACCGGAGCCCTGCGAGAGCATGCCCGGCTTCTTCGCGCTGCCGCGGTCGTACGGGATCGCCCAGGTGATCTCGGGGGTGCCGTCGGCGGTCGCGTCGAGCCGGTACGACTGGTGGGTCGACACGAAGTAGACGCCGCCGGTCTCGTCGGTGGAGACCGAGTTGAAGATCCCCTCGCCGTCCGGCAGCTCGCGCGCCTTGACGGCGCCGGTGGTGCGGTCGAGGGTGCCGACCGTCCCTTGCTGGCTGAACCACCAGACCCGGCCGGCCCAGTCGACGCCGGTCGCCACCAGGCAGTCGTCGGCGGCGAGGTGCGCGGCGAGCGGCCAGGTCCGCCCCCGGGTGAGGGAGCCGTCGGCGTTGACGGCGACCTCGGCGATCGAGGAGTCGGTCGTCGTGGCGTACGCGCGGTCCTGGCCGTCGAGGAAGAAGTAGGTCCCGCCACAGATGTCGGTCAGCGGGTTCGCACCCGAGAGCAGGTCGCGCCGCGAGAGCCGCAGCTGGGAGACCGCGTGCAGCGTGACCGGGTCGATCACCATCAGGGTGAAGCCCTCGAGCCCGCCGCACAGCCCGACGATCCGGTCGTGCGAGTCGAACGCCATCGTCGCGCACTCCCGGATCCCGTACGACGCGGTGCGCACCTGCAGGTTGCGCCCGAGCGGCCCCGACACGGCGTAGGCGTCGGAGCTGTAGGGGTCGTTGTGCATGCTGCTGCGCCCGTTGGGCGCCAGGTGCGGGTTCTGGGGGACCGGCGCCACCGCGAGGGGCTGCGCCGTGACCGGAGCGCCGGTGAAGCGTGGCGCGAGCAGGTCGGTCGGCAGCGACGGGATGGGCAGGCCGGGGATCGTCGGCAGGGCCGGCAGGCCGGGCAGATCGAGGTCGGCATGGGCCGGCGCGGAGGGCAGGGCGCCGAGGGACAGGGCGAGGGCAGCGGCGAACACCTCGGCCGCGACGCGGAGCATGCGCACCCGGGGAGGGTAGAACGCGTTCCAAGTGCGGGGGAAGGGGGTGCGCGAGGCTCGGTCGCCGGGTCCGCCGTCACACGATGGATCCCTGGACGAGGTCGACGAGGGCAGCGCCGTGGGTCAGCTGCGGATGGTGCCCGGCGCCCGGCACCGAGATCAGCTCCACGTTCGGAAGGGACGCGAGCTGCTCGACCGCGGCCGGGGAGAGGGGGTCTTCGCTTCCCGTGACGATGCGGACCGGGCCGCTGAATCGTCCCAGCGCGTCGCGCAGCTCGGTGCGCCACTGCTCCGATCCCGCGCGAGCGAGCTGCTCGGCCACCCGGGGGGCGCTGCGTCGCCGTAGGTCCTTGACGCTGGACCGGAGCGCGCCCGCGTTCACCTTCGCGCCGGTCAGCTGGCGGGACAGCCGCACCGGGTCGGTGTGGCGCAGGTAGGTCCGGACGAGCGGGCGAAGCCTGGTCGCGGCGCCGCTGGGCGCCTGGAGGAAGAACGGCGCGACCAGCGTGAGGGACTCCACCTGCTCCGGGAAGCGGTCGGCGGCGACGACTGCCGCAGCCGCGCCGAGGGAATGGCCGATCAGGTCCGTTGCGTCCGCCAGCACGGCCGGCAGCCACTGTTCCCAGTCCTGGATGCCGGCCCCGTCGCTGAGGCCGAGGCCGGGCAGGTCGACGACGCGGGCGCCGATTCCGGCCGCGGTGTCGGCCCAGGTGTCGGCGTTCGCGGGCAGGCCCGGCAGGATCAGCCGGCTCGATCCGGGTACGCCGAGCTCGAACGTCCGCAGGCCGCCGGCGGTGACGAACCGACGGCTCCCGGCCGGGGCGGCGCCGAAGCGATGGGCAGCGAGATGGTCGGCCCACCGTTCGAGGGACACCAGTACGTCAGGCATCCGGATCCCGTGCCGGTCGGCGAGCTCGCGGGCGGGCTCGGTCGGGTAGCGGTCGGGGGAGAGGAAGGTGAGTGTCTCGGGATCTGCCTGGGTGATCCACCGCGGCAGCCGCTTGATCACGCCGACCGGCATCCGCAGGCGGGGGACCTTCGCGCCGAGGTGGCGGCCCACGTGGGTGAGCAGGTCTGCCAGCGGCGGGGTGTCGTCGTCGAGGACCCAGTAGGCCCGCTCCGCTGCTGCCGGGTCGACGGCCGCCGCTGCCATGAATGCCGCGAGGTGGTCGACCGTCACGACCGGGAGGAACGTCGACTCGTTGCCGGGCAGCGCGGATGCCGAGCCGTCCCAGATCTGCTCGATGGTGGTGGCCAGGCCGATGTGCTGGTCGGACTCACCGGTCACGCTGTCGCCGATCACGCTGGACGGGTTGACGATGGTCCAGGGGACGCCGCGCTCCCGGGCTCGGGCCTGGAGGATCGCATCGGACTCGACCTTCGAGGCCTCGTAGGCGCCGAGCTCCTCGTAGACCGCTGTGCGGTGCTCGTCGGACCACGGGATCGAGGACGGGTCCTGCCCGCCGACGCGGTAGCCCGAGACGTGCACGAGCCGCTGGAGGGCGGGGAGGTCGCCGGCGAGGTCGATCAGCCTCTCGACGATGCCGACGTTCGCGCTGCGTGCCTCGCGGGCGGTCATCCCGAACCGGTAGGAGCCGGCACAGTTGTGGATCTCGGTCACGTCCGCAAAGGCCGCCGGGCCGCCGGCGACGATCTCGGCAGCCTCGAAGTCGACGACTGTGGTCCGGATGGTCCGGGTCAGGCCGTGCTCACCGAGCCACTGCTCCAGCCGCGCTCCGGACTCGGCGGTCCGCACCGCCGCGGTCACCTCCGCGCCGGCCTCGGCGAGGGTCAGCACGAGATGCCGGCCGACCAGCCCTGAGGCCCCGAAGACCAGGGCGTGGCGGGGGTCTGCGCGCGGCGTCACCGTGTCCCTCCCGCGGGGTGGCAGCGCAGGTCGATGAGCTCGGCGACGACGTCGGCGGCGGACGTCAGCGGCTGGGTGCTGTGCAGGGCGCGCGAGACGATGACCGCCCCCTCGATGGTCGAGACGACGACCGTCGCCAGCGACCGGGCCTCGTTCGCGGCGACGCCGCTGGCTTCGAGGAACGCCGCCGTCGGCGCGATCCACGACTCGAAGGCGGT
This sequence comes from Nocardioides daeguensis, assembly GCF_019192965.1. Taxonomy (GTDB): domain Bacteria; phylum Actinomycetota; class Actinomycetes; order Propionibacteriales; family Nocardioidaceae; genus Nocardioides; species Nocardioides daeguensis. The sequence goes on along the minus strand of NZ_JAHTKU010000005.1, from coordinate 16,983 downwards.
CGCGCACGCGTGTCGCAGTCGCTCGCTCTCGGCACCCATCTCCAAGGTGACCACCGAGACCGGGCAGCCCAGCCGGAAGTCGCTCTCGCTGACGATCCTCGTCAGGGCCTCGACCGCGCTGCGGACAGCCCCGGCCGGGCCGTCCGCAGCGGCGGCGGCCTCGGTGATGAGCGCCTCGAACCGCTGGGCCGCGAGCTCGACCGCCGCGACGCCCAGGCCTTCCTTCCCCTCGGGGTAGTGGAAGTAGATCGACCCCTTGGGCGCCGCGGCATGGTCGATCACCGCGTTGAGTCCCGTGCCGCTGTAGCCGCTGGTCTGGATGAGCTCGAGCATGGACTCGGCGAGCCGCGCCTTCGTCAGGGCGCCCTTGGATGTCATGACCCCAGAATAGACCGGTCTACATATTTTGCAACAAGGAAGCGTCCCGCCGACCGGGCCCGCCCTAGTCGCGCGGCGGGGTGTCGGGATCGAGCAGCCACCGGTCGAAGAAGCTCGACAGCTCCTCGCCGGTCGTCTCCTCGATCCAGTCGACGTACTCGCGCCGGTCGGCGGTGCCGTTGGCCTCCCGGGCCGGCCACTCGCGCAGCACCTCGAAGAACCTCTTCTCGCCGATCCGCTCGCGCAGCTCCTGCCACATCAGCGCCGGCCCGTAGTAGATGTTGCCGTCGCCGAACCGGTTCGGGTCGAAGGCGCCCGGGGGGCCGGAGGCCGCGCGCAGGTCGGACTCGAAGTCGGCCCACTGGTCGAGCTTCCGCACGACGGTGATGCCCTCCTGCTCCGCCTCCCACATGCCTTGGAGGTACATCGCCATGCCCTCGTTCATCCACACGTCCGACCAGTCGGCGGGGGTCACCGTGTCGCCGTACCAGTGGTGCGCGGCCTCGTGGACCAGGACCGCCTCCGAGAGGCTGTATGGCGTGTCGCCCAGCGTCACCATGGTCTGCGTCTCCATGCCGCTGTCGTTGTCGACCACGACCACCCCGAAGCTGTCGAACGGGTACGGGCCGAGCAGCTGCTCCAGCCAGTCGACCGCGTCCGGGGCGGAGCCGGTGTCGCCGGGCAGCGGGTCGCCGTCGGCGTCGGTCCAGACCTGGATCGGTACGCCGCTCGCCGACGCCAGGTCCGTGCGCTGGAAGTCGCCGAACGCCACCGTCACGAGGTACGACGCCGCCGGCTCCGCGAGGTGCCAGCGGTTGATGCTCTGCCCGTCCTGCGTGGTCGTGGAGGCGAGCACCCCGTTGGCGACGCCGGCCATCGGTGCGGGCACGGTCAGGGTGAAGTCGTAGAGCGCCTTGTCGGAGGGGTGGTCGTTGACGGCGTACCAGGTGAACGCGCCGTACGGCTCCTGCAGGGTCCAGGTTTCGTGCTCCGCGGTGATGCTCCACCCGACCCCCTGGGCGAAGTCGCCGCGCTGGCTCGGGGCGGGGGCCGTGGCCGGCGTGCCGGCGTACTCGAGGACGAGTTCGTACTGCTGGTCGGCGGTGATCGGGTGCGCGATCGTGAGGTCGTTGCCGCGGACGCTCACCTCGGCGGGCGCGCCGTCGAGCGTCGCACGCGAGATCGCGAGCCGCTCGTTGAAGTCGAGCGGGATCCGGTCCGCGTCGCCGGCCGCGCGGAAGGTGAGGGTCTCGCGCGCGCTCAGCCGGTCGTGGCCGGGTGCCCAGGTGAGGTCGAGGTCGTAGTGCAGGGCGTCGACGAGCGGGTCGCCGATCTCGGGGTAGACCGTGTCCCTGCGGGTGTCGCTGCGGGCGATCGCGAGGTCCCCGGCGGCGGCGGTGTTGCTGGGGGAGTTGGTTGGCGCGGCGGAGGCGGTCCGGCCCGCACCGGCCGGGCGGTCCGGGGCTGTGCCGGCGCAGGCCGCGAGCGCCAGGCAGCAGGCCGCCACTCCCAGGACACCCGCAGACTTCCGCATGGGCGCATCATGCCGTCCCCCGAAATCTGACAGCGATTCATCTTTGCCGTCACCTCGGGCCCGGACCTTCGTTGGACCCGTGATCGGGGTCACTGCCGTGCGCCCCGGAACGGGGAGGTGGAGTGGTGGACGCAGCACAGGTCACAGCGCAGGACGCAGCACCGGCAGGCCCGCGCGGGTGGCAGCGGGTCGGGCTCGCCGCGGTGGTCGCGCTGTCCGTGGTCGGGGTCGCGCTCGCCGTACCCGCGACCGGCTCGGGCGACGGCACCGCGTCGTTCGCCGCGGCGGCCGAGCAGCGCAAGTCCGATCTCGGTGTGCCCCACGACGACGGCCTCCTCCCGGCCCACGACCACAACGACCCGCGGACCAAGAACGAGGTCGCGCGCGGCCTCGCGGTCGGCGAGGACGTCGTCGACCCCACCACCGCCCGCGAGCGCCGGGCCGCGGCGGCGTACGTCGACACCGAGCGCGCGCTGCCCGACCCGAAGCTGGTGCCGACCCCGGCCTACCCGGCCCGGAGTGCCGTGCCCGCCGACCGGTACGCGATGGCCGGCGGCTGCTACACGCTCAACGCCGACGGCGCCTCCTTCGGCCCCTACTACTTCAAGGCCACCCGGCTGGGCGGCTACCTGCTGCACACCCAGGCCGGCGAGCTCACCCGTGGTGGTACCGGTGCCGTGAGCGTCGCCGCCAAGCCCAGCCCCCAGGCGGACTGGACCGTCACCGGCGGCAACGGCAGCTTCACCCTGCAGATCGACGGCGCCGGCGCGCTCGTCGCCCAGGGCGGCACGCTGACCACCGGCGCCTCCGGCACCGTCTTCCGAGTCGCGCTCGCGGGCGGCTGCCCGGAGTACCCCGAGGCCGACATCAACGTGACCGGGGAGCCGTTCGGCGGCGCGGCGCCGTACCAGGAGGTGCGCGGGTTCGTCGACGCCCACACCCACGGCATGGCCTTCGAGTTCCTCGGCGGCAAGGTGCACTGCGGTCGCCCCTGGCACGAGTACGGCGCGCCGTACGCCCTCGTCGACTGCGCCGACCACACCGTGACCGGTGGCAAGGGTGCGCTGCTCGAGTCGGTGTTGTCCGGCAAGCCGTCCCACGACCCGGTGGGCTGGCCGACCTTCAAGGACTGGCCGGCGCCGGAGTCGCTGACCCACGAGGGCACCTACTACCGGTGGCTCGAGCGGGCCTGGCGCGGTGGCCAGCGGCTGTTCGTCAACCTGCTCGTCGAGAACAACAAGCTCTGCCAGCTGTACCCGCTGAAGAAGAACTCGTGCGACGACATGACCTCGATCCGGCTCCAGGCCAAGGACATGCGCACGATGCAGGATTACATCGACGCGCAGTTCGGCGGCCCGGGCCGTGGCTTCTACCGGATCGTGAAGGACCCGTTCGAGGCCCGCCGCGTCATCAACGCCGGCAAGATGGCGGTCGTCATGGGAATCGAGACCTCGATCCCCTTCGGCTGCACGTACAAGACCCTGCTCGGCCGGGACTTCCCGGCCTGCACCAGCGCCGAGATCGACGCGAACCTCGACGAGATGCAGGCGCTCGGCGTACGCCAGATGGAGCTGGTCAACAAGTTCGACAACGCGCTCGCCGGTGTCGCCGGCGACGCCGGTGCGATCGGCCCGCTGGTCAACGCCGCGAACTTCCTCGAGACCGGCACCTTCTGGGCGATGGAGCACTGCGAGCCCGCCGACGGCGAGTCGGCCGACAACCCCCAGATCACCCTGCCCGACATCACCGCCGGCCAGCAGGACGCGCTCTTCGGCGCGCTCGGCAAGGTGCTCGGCCTGCTCCCGGCGGTGCCGCTCTACCCGCAGCCCGCGCACTGCAACAAGCGCGGCCTGACCGACCTCGGCGTGCACACGATCGAGGGCCTGGCCAAGCGGAAGATGGTCTTCGACCCCGACCACCTCTCGGTCAAGGCGCGCGCGGCGTCGATGGACGTCGTCGAGGGGCTGAGGTACCCCGGCGTGATCTCCAGCCACTCCTGGTCGACGCCCGACACCTACCCGCGGATCTACAAGGCGGGCGGGTTCATCACGCCGTACGCCGGCGACTCGACCGGCTTCGTCGCGAAGTGGCGTCGCCACCTCGGCTGGGCCGACCCGCGCTACTACTTCGGGTTCGGCTTCGGCGCCGACATCAACGGCCTCGGCGCGCAGGGCAACCCGCGCGGGGCCGACGTACCGAACCCGGTGCGCTACCCGTTCACCGGCCTCGGCGGGGTGCGGGTCGACCAGCAGCGGGCGGGGCAGCGGGTCTGGGACATCAACACCGACGGCGTCGCGCAGTACGGCCTCTACCCCGACTGGGTCGAGGACCTGCGCCAGGTCGCCGAGGCGCAGCACCCCGGCGACGGCGCCCGGATCGTCGACGACATGTCCCGCGGCGCCGAGGCCTACCTGCAGATGTGGGAGCGGGCGTACGGCGTCCAGCCCGACTCCTGCCGCAACCCCGACCTGCGGATGTCGCTGGCGCAGGCGAAGAAGCTCGGCAAGCGGATGGTCCGCAAGCGTCTGACCACCGACCAGGTGATCGCCCGGGTCGGACAGCCCTACCAGCGCCTCGACCGGCAGTTCACCTTCTGCGCGAAGGCGACGAAGGTCCGGGGCAACGGGACCCGGAAGACGGTCAAGGTGAGCGTGGTCGTGAAGCTCCGGGCCAACGGGACCGTGAAGAGGATCAGGTTCCGCCGGTGAGGCGCGGATCACGGCGACCGGAAGTTACCTACCGGTAGTATCCGACCCGCCCGCCGTGTCCGCGCACGTGGGTAAGGCTTGCCTATGCCGATCGGAACCGCCCGTCGGCACTAGGCTCGTCGGGCGCACTCCTGTGCGCGCCCCTTGACTCCCTCCCGGATGAGGAGCTGTTGGACACCATGCAGATCGTTGCGATCGTCGTCTCCCTGGCCGTCTCGGTCGTCGCCGTCGTACTGACGGCACGTGCCGTCAGCGCCATGCTCGGCGTGATCAAGCGCGGCCAGCCGGCGCCCGGGCGCACCGGCAACCCGGTCGGTCGCACGCTGACGATGCTCAAGGAGACCTTCGGCCACACGCGCATGCTGCAGTGGACCTGGGTCGGCATCCTGCACTGGTTCGCCTTCGCCGCGTTCATCGCGCTCTCCACCGCCGTCGCGGCCGCGTTCCCGCAGCTGTTCAAGCCGGACTGGACGATCCCGGTCATCGGCAAGTGGGTCGGCTACGAGTGGACCGCGGAGCTGCTCGGCCTCCTCGGCACGGTCGCGATCATCCCGCTGATCATCTACCGGCTCACCCACAAGCCCTCGCAGCTCGGTCGCCGCAGCCGGTTCTTCGGCTCCACCATGTGGCAGGCGTACTTCGTCGAGGCGATGGTCCTCCTCGAGAGCTCGGCGATCCTGTTCATCCGCGGCGCCGAGTACAACCTCGCGCAGGCGCACGGCGGCGAGCACGCCGAGCACGCGACCGGTGCCCACTTCCCGATCTCGCAGGCCTTCGGCAACCTGTTCCCCACCGGCCACGACTCGATCGGCACGTTGGAGAACATCATCTTCTTCATCGCGATGGTGAAGATCGTCTCCGCGATGGTCTGGCTGATGGTCATCTCGACCAACCTCACGATGGGCGTCGCCTGGCACCGCTTCACCGCCTGGTTCAACATCTGGTTCAAGCGTGAGGAGAGCGGTCGTACGGCGCTCGGCGCGGTCAAGCCGCTGACCTCCGGCGGCAAGCCGGTCACCCTCGACGACGTCGACGACCTCGACGAGGACGCCGTCCTCGGCGTGGGCTCCATCTGGGACTTCTCCTGGAAGGACATCCTCGACTTCACGACCTGCACCGAGTGCGGTCGCTGCCAGTCGCAGTGCCCCGCGTGGAACACCGAGAAGCCGCTCTCGCCCAAGCTGATGATGATGGCGATGCGCGAGCACGCGTACGCCGCCGCCGGTGGCGTCGAGGGCGCCGCCGAGAAGGCACTCGTCGGCAAGGCCGACGTCGACGCCGGCGAGTGGTTCTACAACCCCGAGGGCGGCGACTTCGTCGTCGACGAGGACGCCCTGTGGGCCTGCACCAACTGCGGTGCCTGCGTCCAGCAGTGCCCCGTCGACATCGAGCACGTCGACCACTTCGTCGACATGCGCCGCTACCAGGTGCTCGTCGAGTCGAACTTCCCCTCCGAGCTCAACGGCCTGTTCAAGGGCCTGGAGAACAAGGGCAACCCGTGGAACATGTCGCCCACGGCGCGCCTCGACTGGGCCAAGGACCTGCCGTTCGAGGTCAAGGTCGTCGGCGACGCGATCGAGGACCTCGAGTCCGTCGACTGGCTGTTCTGGGTCGGCTGCGCCGGCGCCTACGAGGACCGGGCGAAGAAGACCACCCGTGCCGTGGCCGAGCTGCTCGACCTCGCCGGCGTCTCCTTCGGCGTCCTCGGCAACGGTGAGACCTGCACCGGTGACTCCGCGCGCCGCGCCGGCAACGAGTTCGTGTTCCAGGGCCTGGCCCAGCAGAACATCGAGACGCTCACCGACGCCAAGGCGAAGAAGGTCGTCTCGACCTGCCCGCACTGCATGAACACCCTCAAGAACGAGTACCGCCAGCTGGGTCTCGAGCTCGAGGTCATCCACCACACCCAGCTGCTCAACCGCCTCGTGCGCGAGGGCAAGCTGACCCCGGTGGCCACCGGTGCCGGCGCGCACCAGCGCAAGATCACCTACCACGACCCGTGCTTCCTCGGTCGTCACAACCAGGTCTACACGCCCCCGCGCGACCTGCTGCAGATCCTCCCCGGCGCCGAGCTCGCCGAGATGGAGCGGTCGGCCGAGCGGTCCTTCTGCTGCGGCGCCGGCGGTGCCCGCATGTGGATGGAGGAGACCATCGGTGAGCGGATCAACCTGAACCGCACCGCCGAGGCGGTCGGCACCGGCGCCGACCAGGTCGCCGTCGGCTGCCCCTTCTGCCGCGTGATGCTCTCCGACGGCCTGACCAAGATGCAGGCCGACGGCGAGGCGCGCGAGGAGGTCGAGGTCCTCGACGTCGCGCAGATGCTGCTCGCGTCGGTCAAGGGCGAGCAGGCCACCAAGCTGCTGCCCGGCGAGGGCGCCCCGCTGCAGCCCGTCGCCAAGGCGGCGCCGGCCGCTCCGGTGGAGACCAAGGCGGAGCCGGAGGCCGGCGACGTCACGATCACCGAGGACACCGTCGTCGCCACCGAGGACGTCGGTCCCGCCGCGAAGGCGTCGGGTGGTTCATCGATGTTCGACGACCCGGGCTCGATGTTCGACACCCCGGCCCCGGCTGCCGCTCCGGCTGCGCCCGAGGCGAAGGCGGCTCCGGCCGAGAGCGGTTCGCTCTTCGACGACCCTGGCTCGCTGTTCGACACGCCGGCTCCGGCTCCGGCTGCTGCGGCTGCTGCGGCTCCGGCCGAGGACAAGCCGGCCGCTCCCGCGGGCGGTGGCTCGCTGTTCGACGAGGGCGGTTCGCTGTTCGACACCCCGGCGCCTGCTCCGGCAGCCCCCGCCGCGGAGACCCCGAAGGCCGAGCCGGCGCCCGCGCCGACCACCGACCTCGGCGCCGGCGGCTCGCTGTTCGACCTGGCCGCTCCCGCCGAGGCTCCGAAGGCGGACGCTCCGAAGGCGGAGGCTCCGAAGGCGGAGGCTCCGAAGGCGGAGGCTCCGAAGGCGGAGGCTCCCGCCCCGGCTGCGCCTGCGCCGTCCGTCGACCTCAACGCCGGTGGCTCGCTGTTCGACATCGCCGCCCCCGCCGAGACCCCGGCTGCGCCGGCGCCGGCAGCCGAGCCCGTCGCCGCCGAGCCCGAGCCGACGCTCGCCGAGCCGGCGGCGCAGGCCGCTCCCGCCGCGCCTGCCGCGGCACCGGCCACGGACGTGGACATCAACGCCATGGGCTCGCTGTTCGACATCGCCGCCCCCGCGGCCCCGGCTCCCGCCCCGGCCGCCCCGGCCGCCCCGGTCGCCGCGGAGCCCGAGGTCGTCGCCGAGCCCGAGCCGGCCCCGGAGCCCGAGGCTCAGCCCGAGCCCGAGCCGGAGCCCGTGGTCGAGCCGGAGCCCGTGGTCGAGGCGGAGCCCGTGGTCGAGGCGACCCCCGCCCCGGCAGCCCCCGCGGCCCCGGCCGTCCCGGCGTCGTACTCCGGCGCGGCCCACCAGCCGCGTACGGACGTCGACATCAATGCCGCGGAGTCCCTCTTCGACCTCTGAGCGGGTCCCAGGAGCCCCATCCGTCACCGCGGGTGGGGCTTTCCTGCGCTTGTCAGGGGTTGCAACCCCTGACAAGCGCATGGATCCCCGGATGTCCGGGGATCCCTGCAGCGCGGCCGCCCACCTCCTTTCGGGGGGTGTGACGGCGGTCACCGGCGCGTCACCATGGGGGCATGACGGAGTTCTCGTACGCCGCCGGTGAGACCACGACCCCCCTGCTGGACGAGACCATCGGGGCCAACCTCGAGCGCACGGTCGCCCAGTGGCCGGACCGGGAGGCGCTGGTCGAGGTGGCGAGTGGTCGCCGGTGGACCTGGCGCGAGTTCGACCACGCGGTCGACGAGGCGGCGCGGGGTCTGATCGGGCTCGGGATCGCGAAGGGCGACCGGGTCGGGATGTGGGCGCCGAACTGCGCCGAGTGGACGATCGTCCAGTTCGCCGCGGCCAAGGCCGGCGCGGTCCTGGTCAACGTGAACCCGTCGTACCGCACCCACGAGTTCGCGTACGCCGTCAACCAGTCCGGCCTGCGTCTGCTGCTCGCCGCGACCGGCTTCAAGACCAGCGACTACCGGGGCATGGTCGAGGAGGTCGTCGGCAAGGGCGAGGTGCCGGGCCTCGAGCAGACCCTGTACGTCGACAGCGACGACTGGCAGCGTCTGGTCTCCGCCGGCGCGGACCTGCCCGCCGACGCCCTGGTCGAGCGCCAGCGCGCGCTCACCCCCGACGACCCGATCAACATCCAGTACACGAGCGGCACCACCGGGTTCCCCAAGGGCGCGACGCTGAGTCACCGCAACATCCTCAACAACGGTTACTTCGTCACCGAGCTGATCGGGTTCAGCGAGCAGGACCGGCTCTGCATCCCGGTGCCCTTCTACCACTGCTTCGGCATGGTGATGGCCAACCTCGGCTGCGTCACGCACGGCGCGACCATGGTCATCCCGGCTCCCGGCTTCGATCCCGCCGTCACGCTGAAGGCGGTCCAGGACGAGCGCTGCACCGCGGTCTACGGCGTCCCGACGATGTTCATCGCGATGCAGAACACCCCCGACTTCGACGCCTACGACCTCACCACCCTGCGCACCGGCATCATGGCCGGCTCGATCTGCCCGGTCGAGGTGATGAAGCGCTGCATCAACGACATGCACATGGCCGAGGTGTCGATCGCCTACGGCATGACCGAGACCAGCCCGGTCAGCTGCCAGACCCGCGCGGACGACGACCTCGACCGTCGTACGTCGACGATCGGCCGCGCCGCTCCCCACGTCGAGATCCGGATCGTCGACCCGGCGACGGGGGAGACCGTGCCGCGCGGCGAGCCGGGCGAGTTCTGCACCCGTGGCTACTCGGTGATGCTCGGCTACTGGAACGACGACGCCAAGACCGCCGAGGCGATCGACGCCGACGGCTGGATGCACACCGGCGACCTCGCGGTCATGCGCGAGGACGGCTACTGCAACATCGTCGGCCGGATCAAGGACATGGTCATCCGCGGCGGCGAGAACATCTACCCGCGCGAGATCGAGGAGTTCCTCTACACCCACCCCGACGTCGAGGACGTCCAGGTCGTCGGCGTCCCCGACGAGAAGTACGGCGAGGAGCTCTGCGCCTGGGTCCGCCTCCGGGCCGGCGCCGATCCCCTCGACGCCGACGCCGTGCGCGCCTTCGCGACCGGCAGGCTCGCGCACTACAAGATCCCGCGCTACGTCCTGCTCGTCGACGAGTTCCCGATGACCGTCACCGGCAAGATCCGCAAGGTGGAGATGCGGGAGCGGTCCACCGAGATCCTCGGCCTGGGCTGACGCCGCCCGGAACGGGGAAGTCCCGATGCACCTGCTTCACCCGGACTTCCCCATTCCGCCGATGACGGCCGGTGGACACGCGGGACAGGGGTGCGGCTGGCCGCGCCATCCGCGGCCCTGGAACAGTCGGGCCAGGCGCCACGCCGTGGCACAGCCTCGCTCGAACACCTGGCCGTAGCCGAGACGCACGGTGTCCTGCAGGGTGAGGGCGGCGTCGAGGTCCCGGTCGAGGTCGCGGTCGCGGTCGGCGAGCGCCGAGTGGAACAGGCGTCCGTCCAGCTCGACGATCTGACGCCACCGGGGCTGCTCGCCGCCGTACCGGACGTCGCGGAACACCCGACGACCGTTCCCGCCGGTGTCGGCCACCTGACGCAGGCCTCGCGGGAGGCCATGGGGGCGCTCGACCCGGGTCAGGTAGCCGTGCTCCAGGACTGAGCAGGTGCCGAGCGCCACGTCCGCGAGCACGTCGCGCAGCCACGCCCGTCGGTGCAGACGCGCGGTTGCCTCCAGGCTGGCCAGGAGGCGAGCGGCGGTGGTCCGCCGGCCCCCGCACGCGTCGGCGATCACGGCGATCGCCGCGAGGTCGGTCGATGCCGCGTCGGCCACGGCGAGGAGGGCGTCGTCGTAGCGCATCCGCGGCGGAGAGAGGTTCCGCTGCACCGCGACGTCGAAGCGGCGCAGGCGGGTCACGACGACGCCGGTCGGCGCGACCACCCTTCGCCGGTGCGGGACCACCACCTCGATCGGGAGCCCGTCGACGCCGCGTCGGCCCGGGCCCTCATGGGCCCGCAGTGCCGAGATCCCGCCCAGCGCCGACGGTCCGCACGCGAGGACGGCGGCCCACGCGCGTTGGCGCCAGGTGAGGGGACCGGTGTGGTGGACGTACACACCGGGGTGGACCGGTGTCCATTCCCGCCGGCGGACCCGTCGGGCGATCTCGTGGTTCTCGAGGCCGCAGGCCCTGGCCTGGCGCCGGCTGATGACGCCGTCTTGTCGCTCCATGAGCTCGGCGAGTCCGTTCATGCACCTGTGCTTGTCCAGGCCCGTGACGCGGCAATCCCGGGGGCTGACGTCCTGTGGACAACCCGCCCCCCGCAGAGGGACCACCCCCGAGGAACGGTGACGCGTGACCGACGCCACGACCGGCTCGTTACCCGTGGGTACACCCACGGGAGGGAATCCGGATGACCGACCTCGACACGCGCCGCCTCGCCATCGACCCCCGGCGGCGGCGCCGGCTCACTGCTGCCCTCGCCGGCGCCGGCCTCGCCGCCGCCCTGGTGCTCCCGGTCGCCGGGGGCGCGCTCGGTGCGACGGGGACCACCGCCGCGCAGCACTCCGCCGCGCGAGGCGCCGCGAGCGCCGCGAGCGCCCCGGTCGCGCAGAAGCCGAAGAAGTGCGCGAAGGCGAAGCAGGCCAAGAAGAAGCAGGCCAAGAAGAAGCGCAGGTGCGTCAGGGCGCAGCAGGCCGCGGCAGCGACCGCCGCCCCGACCGGCAGCGGTTCCGCAGGCAACACCGCCCCGGCCCCGGGCCCCGCTCCCGCGGCCGCTGCGTGGAGCCCGCGCCCGGCGGTCTACGACGCGAGCGTCACCACCCGCGACCTCCCGATCACCATGGACGACGGCGTGGTCCTGCGCGGCGACCTGCAGCGCCCGGCCGGCGCCGACGGCAAGCCGGTGACCACGCCGCTCCCGGTCATCGTCACGATCACCGCCTACAACAAGACGGTCCTCTCGGCCGGTGCGGGCGCGACCCTCGCCGGTGCCGACCCGGGCTACCTGGTCCGGCGCGGCTACGCGCAGCTCACCGTCGACGCCCGCGGCACCGGCAGCTCGCAGGGCCAGTGGGCCGCGTTCAGCGCCCGCGAGGGCAAGGACGCCGGCGCGATCGTCGAGTGGGCGGCCTCCCAGCCGTGGAGCAACGGCAAGGTCGGGATGACCGGCGCGTCGTACATGGGCATCTCCCAGCTCTTCGCCGCGGCCCGCAAGCCGAAGGGCCTCAAGGCGATCTTCCCGCAGGTCCCGGCGGCCGACGTGTACCGCGACGTCGTCGCCTCCGGAGGCCAGATCGACGTCGGGTTCATCCCGCTGTGGCTCGGGCTCGTCACGGCGACCGGCGTGCTGCCGCCGGTGTACGGCCTCCAGGAGCCGCAGGCCGGCTTCAAGACGGCCCTCGACCACCTGCAGGGTGCGCTGGGCTTCACCCTGCCGCTGATGACCCAGGCGGTGCTCGGTGGCGACCCGGCGTACGACGGTGCGTTCTACCGCGAGCGCTCACCGATCGAGGTGCTCGACGACGTCACCGTGCCGACCTTCCTCGTCGGCGGCGAGTTCGACCTCTTCCAGCGCGGCACCCCGCTCGTCTTCGAGCGGCTCCAGCAGCGCGGCATCCCGACGAAGCTGATCCTCGGCCCGTGGGACCACCTCCAGGGCTCGGCCGGCGCCGAGGTCGGCAAGGCGGGCTACGGCTCGCTCGCCGAGCTGCAGCTGCGCTGGTTCGACCAGTACCTGGGCGGCATCGACGGCCGGCTCGACCAGATCGCGCCGCTCACCTACTTCGAGCAGGGCTCCGGGACGTGGGTGCGCAAGGCGAAGTGGATCGACAGCGACCTGTCCGCCCGCAGCTACCGGCTCTCCGGCGATGCGGCGGTCGGCGGCAAGGCCGGCGTGCTCACCACGGGTACGGCGAGCGCCGGGTCCGCGGTCGTCCCGCCGGTCCCGGTCACCGGGCTGTGCACCCGCTCGGCCAACCAGTGGACCGCGGGCCTGCCGAACGTGCTGCTCGAGGACCTGCCCTGCTTCAAGGACAACCAGCTCAACGACCTCGGCGGCGTCACCTTCGACACCGCACCGCAGGCCGCCGACGTGCACTTCCAGGGTCCGCTCAACGCCCGGCTCTACGTCTCGACACCGACCGGCGACGGGATGCTGTCGGTCGCGGTCGAGGACGTCGCGCCCGACGGCACGGTCACCCGGATCAGCGGCGGCTGGCAGACCATCGCCCACCGCAAGCTCGACGAGAGCCGCTCGCGCTACCTCGACGGCCAGCTGCTCCAGCCGTACCACCCGTTCACCCGGGCGGCGAAGGCCAAGCTGCCGGCCGGCGAGATCGCGCCCGTCGACGTCGAGGTCTTCCCGACCGGTGCGGTGGTCGCGAAGGGGCACCGGCTGCGGATCGCGGTGCAGGCGTTCGACGTACCGCACCTGCTCTCGCCGGCCCCCGACCTGCTCGGCCAGCTGGTGCCGGTCACCGTGCACACCGGCCCGCAGTACCCGTCGGTGCTGACGATGGCGGTGCGCTGACCCTGCCGTCCTACAACCCGCCCGGGCGGCGGGCCAGGGTGCTCGCGAGCGCCGTGGCCGCCGCCCGGACCGCGTTTTGGTGGGCCTCGGGACGGAACCGGCCGACCGGCCCGGTCACGCTGATCGCGGCCAGCGCACTCGCCCCGTCGGTGTCGAGCACCGGCGCGGCCACGCAGAGCAGGCCCGGGGTCGACTCCTCGCGCTCGAACGCCAGCCCGGTCTCCAGGGCCCGCCCCAGCTGCTGCTCCAACAGCCCGGGCGCCACCACCGTGTGCGGCGTACGCCGGGGGAGCGGGCCGGACAGCACCGCCGCGCGGACCGCGGGCTTGGTGTGCGCGAGCAGCACCTTGCCGATGGCGGTGCAGTGCATCGGCATCCGGCCACCGGTGCGCGAGGGGCTGCGGGCCTGCCGGTGTCCGCCGATCTTCGCGACGTAGACGACCTCGGTGCCGTCGCGGACGCCGAGGTGGACGGTCTCGTGGGTGCGCTCGTAGAGGTCCTGCAGGAAGGGCATCGCGACCTCGAGCAGGGTCCGCTCGGTGGCGGCGCGCATGCCGAGCTCGAACAGCCCGCCGGCGAGTCGGTAGCCGTGGTCGGTCTTCTCCAGCAGCCGGTGGTGCACCAGGTCGCCCGCGACCCGGTGGACGGTGCCCTTCGGCAGACCGGTACGCCGGACCAGCTCGGCGAGGGGGAGCAGCCGGTCCTCCGGGCCGAAGGCGCGCAGCAGGGCCACCGCCTTGCCGAGGACGGTGTCGAGGTCCCCGTCGCCCGCGTGCTCCGCCACCCGCACAGCGTACCGCTGAGTGGAACGCCCGGTTGGCCGCGGGACACCGGGCGGGCCGAGAGTAGGGCCATGACCGAAACCCTCGACACCGACGCCGCCGTCGGTGCCGCCGCCGAGCGGCTGCACACCGCGCTGGTCCGCAACCAGCCGTGCGCCCCGATCCGCGACCTGATCGGCGAGCGCGACATCAACCTCGCCTATGCCGTGCAGCAGCAGCTCAACGCGCACCGCATCGCCGCCGGCGCGAGTGTCGTCGGCCGCAAGATCGGCGCGACCTCCGAGGCCGTGCAGAAGCAGCTGGGCGTCGACACCCCCGATCTCGGCGTGCTCTTCGACGACATGGAGTACGACGCCTCCGCCCCCATCGACATCAGCGGCCTGCTGCAGCCGAAGGTCGAGGGCGAGATCGCCTTCGTCCTCAAGGCCGACCTCGCCGAGGGCGACCTCGACCTCGACCAGGTCGCCGCGGCCGTCGACTACGCCGTCGCCGCCATCGAGGTGTGCGACAGCCGGATCGAGGGCTGGGACATCAGCTTCGCCGACACCGTCGCCGACAACGCCTCGGCCGGCGGCTACGTGCTCGGCACCGAGCGCCGTACCCTCGACGACTTCTCGCCGAAGGACGCCGCCATGGCGATGACCGTGACCGGCCAGGACGACTCGGTCGGCACCGGCGCCGCCTCGCTCGGCGACCCGCTCGTCGCCCTGCAGTGGCTGGCCCGCCAGGCTCGCGACCTCGGTGACCCGCTGCGGGCCGGCCAGGTCGTGCTCTCCGGCGCCCTCGGCCCGATGCGTCCCGCCGCCCCCGGCGCCGACGTCGAGCTCAGCATCGACGGACTCGGCTCCGTCGCCATCAGCTTCAACAAGTCGGAGGTATGACCATGACCAAGACTGCCAAGACGAAGGTGGCCATCATCGGGTCCGGCAACATCGGAACCGACCTGATGATCAAGATCCTCCAGACCGGGCAGCACGTGGAGATGGGGGCCCTGGTCGGCATCGACCCCGACTCCGACGGCCTCGCCCGTGCCCGCGACCTCGGTGTCGCGACCACCCACGAGGGCGTCGAGGGCCTGATGGCCCTGCCCGGGTTCGACGACATCGAGATCGTCTTCGACGCGACCTCGGCCAAGGCGCACCTGCACAACGACGCCCTGCTGCGCCCGCTCGGCAAGCGGCTGATCGACCTCACGCCGGCCGCGATCGGCCCGTTCGTGGTCCCGGCCGTCAACATCGACGAGCACCTCGACGCGGCCAACCTCAACATGGTCACCTGCGGCGGCCAGGCCACCATCCCGATCGTGGCCGCGATCTCCCGCGTCGTCCCGGTCGAGTACGCCGAGATCGTCGCCTCGATCTCCTCGAAGTCCGCCGGCCCGGGCACCCGCGCCAACATCGACGAGTTCACCGAGACCACGTCGGGTGCGATCGCGCAGGTCGGTGGGGCCAAGCGCGGCAAGGCCGTCATCATCCTCAACCCGGCCGAGCCGCCGCTGATGATGCGCGACACCGTCTTCGCCCTCGTCCACGCGCCCGACCCGGCCGTGCACGACGAGATCCGCGCGAGCGTCGAGAAGATGGTCGCCGACGTGGCGGCGTACGTTCCCGGCTACCGGCTGGTCCAGAAGGTCCAGATCGCCGAGATCCCCGCCGACCAGCCTGTCGAGACCCTGCTGGTCGACGGCTCCGAGCGCCCGACCCACCAGGTGTCGGTGTTCCTCCAGGTCACCGGGGCCGGCCACTACCTCCCGGCGTACGCCGGCAACCTCGACATCATGACCTCGGCCGGCCTGCAGGTCGCCGAGCGGATCGCTGCTGCCAAGGAGGCTGCGCTGTGAGCACGACCGCCGAGAAGACCAAGATCTTCGTCCAGGACGTCACCCTGCGCGACGGCATGCACGCGATCCGGCACCGGATCTCGCCGGCCGACGTGAAGCGGATCGTCGTGGCCCTCGACGAGGCCGGCGTCGACGCCCTCGAGGTCGCCCACGGCGACGGCCTCGCCGGCGGCTCGGTCAACTACGGCCCCGGCTCGCACACCGACTGGGAGTGGCTCGAGGCCGCCGCATCGGTGCTGAAGAACGCTCGGCTGACCACCCTGTTGCTGCCCGGTGTCGGCACCGTCCACGAGCTCAAGCGCGCCTACGACCTCGGCGTCCGCTCGGTCCGGATCGCCACCCACTGCACCGAGGCCGACGTCTCCGCCCAGCACATCGCGGCCGCTCGCGAGCTCGGCATGGACGTCTCCGGCTTCCTGATGCTCTCCCACATGGCCGAGCCCGAGCAGCTCGCCCAGCAGGCCAAGCTGATGGAGTCGTACGGCGCCCACTGCGTCTACGTCACCGACTCCGGCGGCCGCCTCACCATGGACGACGTCGCCGCCCGCGTGCAGGCCTACCGTCGCGTGCTGGACGCGGAGACCGAGATCGGCATCCACGCCCACGAGAACCTCTCGCTGTCGGTCGCCAACTCCGTGGTCGCCGTCCAGAACGGCGTCTACCGGGTCGACGCCTCCCTCGCCGGGCACGGCGCGGGAGCCGGCAACTGCCCGATCGAGCCCTTCATCGCGGTCGCCGACCTGATGGGCTTCGAGCACGGCTGCGACGTCTTCAAGCTGCAGGACGCCGCCGACGACATCGTCCGCCCCCTCCAGGACCGCCCGGTGCGGGTCGACCGCGAGACGCTCACCCTCGGCTACGCGGGTGTCTACTCCTCGTTCCTGCGGCACGCCGAGCGCGCCGCCGAGCAGTACGACGTCGACGTCCGCGACATCCTCATGGAGTGCGGCCGCCGGCGTCTCGTCGGTGGTCAGGAGGACATGATCGTCGACATCGCGCTGACCATCGTCGCCGAGCGCGAGGCCGCCCTCGAGGGCGCGGCGGTCTGACCCTCGCTCCGCCATCCCCCCGAATCGTTCGATCGAACGGTTCGGGGGGATTCTCGGGCCGCAGATCCCCCGAACCGTTCGATCGAACGATCGGGGGGACGAG